>NZ_JBJDPC010000001.1:0-1221229 GCF_044901345.1 Qipengyuania sp. NPDC077563
GTTCGACCACCCTTGGGCGCATCGCGACCTCCCGGATACTCGTATTCGATCGTATACATGAGCACTTCGCCCAGGCCGGTCGAGATCGGTCCCATGGTGGGCTCCGCTCCTTCCGGCAGCGACGCACCGATCGGGGCTAGCCGTTCGTTCACTTGGCTGCGCGCGAAGTAGATGTCAGTGCCTTCTTCGAAGATCGCAGTGACCTGGCTGAAGCCGTTACGCGAGATCGAGCGGGTCATCTCCAACCCCTCAATCCCGGCAAGCCCGGTCTCGATAGGGAAGGTCACCTGCGTCTCCACCTGAGAGGGAGAGAGCGCAGACGCGCTGGTATTGATCTGCACCTGCGTGTTGGTGATGTCCGGCACCGCATCGATCGGAAGGCGCAAAAGGTTCATGGCACCGTAGATGGCTGCGAATACGGTGAGGACGATGACCGCCCAGCGGAATCGCACGGCGATGTCGAGGATGGCCCCGATCAAACCGTGGCGATGGCTGGCCGTATCGGTGTGGGTATCCACGGCGGGCTCGTTCTGAGTCTCAGTGACCATGGGTAGCGCCCTCCTTCCCGAGTTCGGCCTTGAGCAGGAAGGCATTGGCGACAGCGATCCGCCATCCCTCCTGAAGACCGGAAAGGATCGTCACTTGACCAGCGGATCGTGTCCCGAGCTCCACGTCGCGAGCCTGGAAGCCGGTCTTCGTCCGCACGAAGACCACGTCGCGTCCTTCGACCACCTGGATAGCGTCTTCCGGCACTGCGATGCGGTCGCGGTCTATCTCACCCGAGGGCCTGATGCGCGCCTGGAGAAAGGCACCCGGCTGAAGCCCCGGAACGCCGCGCGATAACGACAGGACCGCAGTCGCACTGCGGCTCTCCGGATCGAGCGAAGGCGTCACCGAACGAACCCGGGCGCCGATTTCCCGACCGTCGCCGACCACCAGCACGGCCTCGTCTCCAGGTTGGATACGAGAGACTTCGGCCGAAGGCAGAGCCACCTCGATCTGGAGGCCATTGGGATCGACCACGCGGTAGAGTTCCTCGCCGGCATCGACGAAGGCCCCGAGCACAATCGGTGCCGCGGTAATCCTGCCAGCCAAGGGCGAGGTGACCGCCAGGGAACGCCCATCGCCGCTGACGCCAGCTGCCGCTACCGCGGCCTGCGCCCGCTGAAGTTCCGAACGTGCCACGCTGAGATTGGCCCGTGCGGCTTCCAGATCCTGGCGGGCCGTGACATTCTCCTCGAACAGACGCCGTTCGCGTTCATAGGCGGCCGACAGTTCGTTCACCCGCGCGCTTGCTGCGCTCACCTGGGAGGCGAGAGCAGCGGCATCCGCGCTCTCGATGCGGGCGACGGTCTCGCCGCGTGCCACATAATCGCCCAGCGTCTTGCCGACGGAGCGGACGACCCCCGAGGCGCGGGCATCGATACGAGCGGATGCAGTGGGGCTCGCTGCGACAGTCGCTGGGAAGACGAGCTCGACAGCGGCCCCAGACCGGACGGCGGCCAGCTGTATCCCGCCCTCGCTAATCTGCTTGTCGCTAAGCGTGATCACCCCTTCCGGTGTCTCGGCCGCAGGTTCCTCCTGCGCATGGTCATCCTCACCTGCATGGTCGTCGACCTCGGAGGTTGGCCAGAATATCAGCGCCATAGCGCCAATCGCGATCACGATACCGACGAGGATCGCCAGCTTTCTGCGTGTCATTGATGTATCCTTCATTGTGCGGCCAGCCCGATCAGTTCGGCTGCGGCCAGACCCCTTTGTTCGCGGGCGGCGATGAGCGCCTCGCGGATCGTGTCACGTGCCTCTGCGGCCGCGAGAACTTCGATCAGGGGAAAACGTCCGTTGCGATATCCGATGCGAACGAGGCGCAATGCCTCCTCCGCCTGCGGGAGCGATGTCTGCGACAGGGTTTCGACGCGCGCTTCCGCACCACGATACCTTGCCCGGGCAGTGGCGACCGCCTGCTCGTAATCCGCGCGAGCCACCGCTTCGCGAGCGCTCGCTGCACGCAACCGAGCCTCGGCAGCGGCGATGTTACCCTGGTTCCGGTCTCGAAAAGGAAGCGGGATCGAAACGCCGACGAGAAACGCGTTGTCGCCGCTTTCCCCGAAGCGCCGCACGCCCGCAGAGACCGTCGGATCGGGAATACGCAAACTTCGCTGCCGCTCGATCTCCGCCGCAGCAGCAGTGCTCTCGGCTCGCGCGACCCTATAGGTGAGGCTTTCCTGCGCCTCGGACATAAGCGATGCGGGCGGAAGGATATGCGGAAATTCCGCCGGAATGAGCGGCGCTTCACCGCCGGCCCATAGAGTTGCGAGCGCTGTTCGAGCCGACAGGCTCTCCGCCTCTGCCTCAACCAGGCTCGCGCGCGCTTCGGCAAGGGTCGCCTCCGCCCTCAATGCGCGCAGAGGCGGCTCGCGGCCGACCTCGACCAGGACACCGGCAATGCGAGCCAGTTCCTCGTTACGCGCCACGACATCTTCGGCAAGTTCGACCCGCGCAGCCGCTGCAGCAGCTGCGAGATATCGCTCGCGCACCAGCTGTCCCAGTTCGACCGCGGTAAGGTCGGCCCTGAGAGATGCCAGTTCGGCCTGGGCTTCTGCCGCACCGATCCGCGCGGATCGCTTGCCGCCGAGTTCGAGACGCTGGCCGACGGAGAGCGTATATTCGGTAGACTGGAGACCCGAGAATGCGCCGCTGCCGGCGATGTTCTCGACGTCGAACGAGATCTCGGGGTTCGGGCTCAGGCGAGCCTGATCGACAAGCGCGACCGCCGCGTCGGTTTCAGCACGGGGCCCCACGAGGCGGGGGTTGGTGGTGGCGGTATCGGCCTCAGCGGCGACCCCGCTGAGTTCAAGGGCGTCGTCGAGCGTGACGACACGCAGGTCCTGCGCGCTGGCAGGTCCCGTGGACAGGGCGAGTATCAGCCCCCAGACGGGGGCTGCTCGCCACGATATGGCGAACATGGATGGGTATTCCTCTGCTGACGTTCAGTTCGGCGTCGGGAAACAAATCCGACGCGCGGCGAACGTCAGCCGCGAGGAGGGGGTGTCGCCAGTTCGGTCAGATTGGACGCGAAGGATGGCTGATCGCCAGCGCGCAGGGCACTCATGACCGAGCCCAAGGCAAAGGCGTCAGGCGACCGTCCGACGGCCTGCGAAGCATGATGACAGTGGCCATGCGCACAGGCGCCGTGCTTCTCCGGGCCACGGTCATCATCGCCGGGCTCGTCGTGCTGCTCGAGCTGAGATGCTATCGGAGGCTCTCCCCCGCATTCGGCCGCTTCCGCTACCGGAGCCCACAGGACACCGAATGCAGTGCACAGCGTGATTAGCTGAAGCAAGAGGGAGCGGGCGAAGAGCCGGGTCATAGCCTGTCCGGTAGCATTAGCGGCTTGGCTGCGAAAGAACTATCGCGCGAAACGGAATGTGATTTCATAACAACACAATCAATCTACTTCGACGCGCGAGCATCTTGAGCTGGCGATTGACCAAGCACACGACTGATCTCCGGTTCTATTTCCATCCGAGCGAATGCGCTTACATTCGAACGACCACTGTTTCCGATTGGAAGTCGGCCGGTGATGTTGCCTATGGGGGCAAGGAAAAGCCGGAATATCTGACCGACAAGTTCGCGCGAATCACGCGTCCTCCACGCAAGCTCCAGCATACGCCAATGCGAGACGCAGTGCGGTCCCAAGCGATCTTGGGCAACCACGTGGGCCCGCTCGAGATGGTGCCAGGCTTCCTCGAAGTTCTGCTCGTCCGAAGCCTTCGCTGCGCGCCGGTATTCTTCTGCGAGAAATGCATACCTGCTGGGAGAGGTATTGCTATCCATGGGACAGCTCCCGGCGTGCCTGGCCGAACACCTCCGCACTGCCCCACAGGGCTAGTCCGGCCATGATCGAGGCGACGAGCAGGTCGGGCCACGCGTCGCCCGTTCCAAACACGCCGAGGGCGGCGCCGAGAACCGCAACGTTTCCGATCGCGTCGTTGCGAGAGCAAATCCATACCGATCGCATGTTCGCATCGCCTTTTCGGAAACGGAAGAGCATGAGCGCGACGATCACATTAGTCGTCAGAGCCAGCGTGCCGACCACTCCCATTGTGGCCGGCTCCGGATTGGCACCAGCCATCAATCCATAGATCGCATAGCCGATCACCCAGATGCCAAAGGCGAGCATGGTCGTAGCCTTCACCAAGGCAGCTCTGGCCCGCCATGCGAGCGCCATCCCGGCGACGCCAAGACTGATTGCATAGTTTGCGGCATCGCCGAAGAAATCGAGCGCATCGGCCTGGAGCGAACGGGAATCAGCAGCGACACCGGCCGCCATCTCCACCACGAACATGGCGGCATTAACGATGAGTGCGATCCACAGGACACGGCGCCAGCGCGGATCGTTATGCGCGGCGGTGTCAGGCTCCAGTGTCTGGCAGCAGGATTTCACCATGCCACTCTCCTTGCAACGTTCGAGTCGCAAGAACATATGCACCTTGTAGCAACTACAAGGTCAAGCGATGCGTATCGGAGAACTGGCGAAAGCCACCGGCACAAAGGCGGAGACGATCCGCTATTATGAACGCGAAGGCATATTGCCGGCTGCGGATCGAACTGACAGCAATTACCGCGACTATTCGGACAATCACTTGGCAGCGCTTACATTCGTTCGCCGCGCGCGGCAGCTCGGCTTCAGCATGGCACAGGTGCGCGAACTGCTCACCCTGTCCGACCATGACGACAACCCCTGTCAGGATGTAGATCGACTGGTTCAACAGCAACTGGCCGAGGTTGAGCGCAAAATCTCCGATCTAATGGCGCTAAGAGAGGAACTGGGACAGATGCTATGGTCCTGCCAAGCGGACAAGATCGGTGAATGCCAGATCATCGGAAGCCTGGGGCGCCATAGCGTCGTGGAAGACCTCGATGGCCGTCCGCCTACAGGTAACGCAGAGAAGGATTGAATGGCCAACATTAGGACGTGAACCAGATATTCAATTCGCGATTATCGTATGCCTAGATCCGCTATCCAACCTTCCATGGGCAGTGCCTCTTACGCACCATTAAGCCGTCTTTGTCGACGAAAGAGCTGGAGAGTTCTCGAGCTTAGTGGCGAGCAATCGCAACCTTTCTTCAGCTCTCGCGCGGCCCATGCTCCCTCCTCGGCTAGGTTCCTTTTCGATCGTGCACGCCCGCTGACCCGGTCGCTTGAAACTATAAAACACATCACTGGTCTTGATGCTAGCTAGCTACCTAGCGCCAGCGAGCAGCTCGGGTTGTCGTGTAGCGTTTGCACAATAACGTCCAGGGAGCCCGGTGGGTAAGCAATGATCGATCCAGAGATCGCGCTAATTGCAAACGCAATGCTGCTTGGTCACGAACACGAAAAGACATCTCGTAGCTTATCGATGCAAGAGCGCGTTCCCGACCCCGCGCTCGAACCCTGGTAGTTGGATTTTCAAGTTTAACTTATTGATCTTATTGGCATCGAAATTGCTCTAGTTGGGAAAATTATTCAACGAAAACAACGATGGTCTGCTGACTCTTAATCAGCGGGTCCTAGGTTCGAGCCCTAGTGCGTCCACCATTTTTCTCTACATCCAATGATCGCCCGCACTTCCATCGACAGCCGAGTTATCTCGATTCTCATTTAATGTGACTCGACATTGCGGATCACATTTTGATGTGATAGCGGGCTCGCATGAACACTATTGAAAAAGTTCGCGCGATCATTGGCAATGGCTTGATGACACGCACGGGCCTCGCACGCGGTGCGGGTCTTCATGCCAATACGCTCCGTGATTGCACCGACGAGAGCTGGAACCCAACCACCGATACACTCGCCAAACTAGAGCGCTTTCTGGAAGCTAATGACGAAACTCCTGTCATCGTCGGCGCTGAGGAGATTATCGACGAAGCACGTAATGGTCGGATGTTCATCCTGGTCGATGACGAGGATCGCGAGAACGAAGGCGATCTTGTCATTCCTGCTCAAATGGCCACACCCAATGCGATCAACTTCATGGCCACGCATGGCCGCGGCCTCATCTGTCTCTCGCTGGACAGCAAGCGAGTAAAGGCGCTCGGTCTTGAGCCCATGAGCCGCGACAACCGCGAAAGCATGCAGACGGCGTTCACGACCTCTATCGAGGCCAAGACAGGCGTTACGACCGGGATCAGCGCCGCCGACCGGTCGCGCACCGTTTCCGTTGCGATCGACCCGACTAAGGGCCCTGACGACATTGTCTCGCCAGGTCATGTGTTCCCGCTGACCGCCCGTGACGGGGGAGTTCTGGTGCGCGCCGGCCATACAGAAGCCGCTGTCGACATCTCTCGCCTTGCCGGACTCAATCCTTCCGGTGTGATTTGCGAGATCATGAAGGACGATGGCACGATGGCGCGACTGGATGACCTCGTCACCTTCGCGCGCAAGCACGACATGAAGATCGGCACCATCCGTGACCTGATCGAATATCGGATGCGCTACGATCATCTCGTCGAGCGGACCGGAGAAGAATCTTTCGAGTCCGATTATGGCGGGACCTGGCGGATGCTCACCTATCGCAACAAGCTCGATGGCAGCGAAAGCTATGCCTTGCAGAAGGGCGAGGTCGTCGAGGGCAAGCCCACGCTGACGCGGGTGCATCCAATTTCCGTCTTCGATGACGTGCTTGGCAAACCGGGCCCCCGCAAAAGGACACTGCAGCGGGCAATGCAGGTCATGGGAGAGCATGGCGCTGGGGTGATCGTGGTCATCGCAGGCCAGCCTGCTGCCGGATATTCGCAGAGCGAAGCGGAAAGAAACGTGGGCATAGGCTCGCAAATCCTGGCCGATCTCGGCGTGGAAGACATGACCCTGCTTAGTAATTCACAACCCAATGTCGTGGCGATCGCAGGTTACGGCCTCGAAATCGTCGACCACCTTTCCATTCCGGAGTGACCTAAATGGCGAATTTTCTCATCGTTGAAGCGCGCTTCTATGAAGACTTCAACGACATGCTCATCTCCGGTGCCAAGGCGGCCCTCGAGGCAGCGGGCCATTCCGTCGAAGTTCTCACGGTGCCAGGCGCTCTTGAGATACCCGGGGCAATTGCTCTGGCTGCCGAAACCGGCCGATATGACGGTTTCGTGGCCATCGGCGTCGTAATCCGCGGCGAAACCTATCATTTCGAAATCGTGGCCGGAGAAAGCGCCCGCGCCATCATGGCCCTGACGATGGATGGAATTGCGATCGGCAACGGGATACTGACCGTCGAGAATTCCGACCAGGCTCTTGTGCGCGCCGATCCGGCGCAAATGAACAAGGGCGGGGAAGCCGCCAAGGCCGCCCTCGCCCTTCTGGATCTCCAAATGCGGTTCGCGGCCGCATCCTGAAATGGCGGCGAGCCGGTAGTCCGGCTCGCCTCGCTTTTATCAGAGCCCGATAGCGCCGAAGCAGTCGCGCCCAGCGTAGACGGCACTGTCGCCCAGTTCTTCCTCGATCCGGATAAGCTGGTTGTATTTCGCCAGTCTGTCCGACCGTGCGAGGCTGCCTGTCTTGATCTGTCCGCAATTCGTCGCAACCGCGAGATCCGCAATCGTCGCATCTTCGGTTTCGCCCGAGCGATGTGACATTACGGCAGTGTAGCGTGCCCTGTTGGCGATGCTCACTGCATCAAGGGTTTCGCTGAGTGTGCCGATCTGGTTGACCTTCACCAGAAGGGAATTTGCCAGTCCTTGTGCAATACCATCGCGCAGGCGTTCGGGATTGGTGACGAACAAGTCATCTCCGACGAGCTGGATCGTATTGCCAATGCGGTCGGTCAGGGCTTTCCAACCTTCGAAATCGTCTTCTGCCATTCCATCTTCGATCGAACGGATGGGATAATCGCGGCACAGCTTGTCCAGATATTCCGCCATACCGTGACCGTCGAGTGAAAGGCCCTCGCCCAATATTTCATATTTGCCATCGCGGAAGAATTCCGTGGACGCGCAGTCGAGAGCAAGCACAACATCGTCGCCCGGCGTGAAGCCGGCCTGTTCGATCGAATTCATAATGAAGTCGAGCGCGTCGCGGGTGCCATTGAGATTTGGGGCGAAGCCACCTTCGTCGCCGACGGAAGTGGCTAGGCCTTTCTCACCCAGCTTCTTCTTGAGGGTATGGAAGATTTCCGCACCCCAGCGGACGGCTTCGGCGATGCTGTCGGCCCCGACCGGCATCACCATGAATTCCTGAATGTCGATCGGATTGTCGGCATGCTCGCCGCCGTTGATGATATTCATCATTGGCACTGGCAGAACGTGCGCCGACACTCCGCCGATGTAGCTGTAAAGCGGCAAACCGCGTGCGTTGGCCGCTGCCTTCGCGGTCGCCATGCTGACGCCGAGCATACCGTTCGCGCCCAGACGCCCCTTGTTGGAGCTATCGTCCAGCGCAATCATGGACAAATCGATATCGCGCTGATCTTCCGCATCGAAATTGCCGACCAGCAGATCGCGGATTTCGGTGTTCACGGCGTCGACCGCCTTCGTCACACCCTTGCCCATGTAACGGCCACTGTCGCCATCGCGCAATTCGACCGCCTCGTGCTTGCCGGTCGAGGCGCCTGACGGCACGGCAGCCCGGCCGAAGCTTCCGTCTTCAAGTAGCACATCTACTTCCACGGTCGGGTTGCCACGACTGTCGAGAATTTCACGGGCATGGATGTCGATGATGGCCGTCATTTCGGAACTCTCTTCGTTATCAGCTGTTGTATAAGCACAAGACACCCCAAAGCGGGGATATTGGACAAGCGCTCTATGCGTCGGAACACACCCGCGCAAGCTGCGTTGCAATGCCGAAGGCCGGGTTTCCGAATTACCCGGAAGATGAATACGAATTGAGGGAAAACGGATTTAGACATGGCCGAAATAACCGCAGGCGGAACGCCGAAAAAGCGCACGAAAACCACTAAAGAAACCAGCACCGCAAAGAAGCCGCGCAAGACCGTGGCGAAAACAGGTGTAGCCAAGGAGACAGTTCCAGTGACCAACACTGCCACGACCGTTGAACCCGAAACCACCACGACCAACGCACACCGCACGGAAGCGAAAAGCCGCTTCAACGCTGCGCTCGAAGAAGCGAAGGCCGGTGCAGCAGCCCTCAAGGCCGAGGGCAAGGAGCGCGCCGCAGCTTATCGTGGTCAGGCCAAGGGCAAGGGTGACGATTGGGTGGCTGAAGCGAAGACTTATGGCGCCGATGCCAAGGTGAAGAGCAAGGAATTGGCCACCGAAGGCAAGGTCAAAACCAGCGAAGGTCTGAGGTCGCTAAGCCGCTCCATCAGCGACAACGCTCATCAGGTCGATGAGAAGCTGGGTGCGAAGTACGGCGACTATGCCCGCAGCGCCTCAAGTGCACTCAACGATTACGCCGCCAAGCTTGATCAAAAGAGTGTTGACGACCTGGTCGAAGATGGCCGCACCTTCGTCCGCAAGAGCCCCGGAACGGCCGTAGGCTTGGCCGCGGTGGCAGGCTTCATGCTCTCGCGCATCTTTCGTCGCTGATAGCCTCGAAATTCGGGGGCCAGATGCTAGAAAACGAACAGACAGGACGAGCGGGCCCGGCGGGCCCGCTCGACGTTCCTGACGATCATATTTCCGAAGAAGAAAGCGACGGGGATTATTCCGCGCGGCCATCGCTGGCGGATGATCTTCTTGCTCTTTTCGAAGACGGAAAGACATATGCAGAAGCGGAGCTGGCTTATCAAAAGAGCCGTGCAGGCTACACTGCCAACCGGATCAAGGGGGCACTGGCATTAGGCTTCGCTGCCTTCGGCGTGCTTCATCTCGCCCTCATCGCCCTTACCGTGGGCATTGTTATTGCGCTTACACCCTTGGTAGGCCCGTGGCTCGCCACAGCGATTGTCACCGTCGCTCTCATCATAACCGGCATCGTCTTGCTGAGGATGCTGAAGGGGCGGATCGACGATATTCGCACTGCTTTTTCGGACAATGACGATGATTGATCGCAAAACTCAAATGTTGGCAGACAAGCACTTACGCGACTCAGCACGCGCGCTCGTCGATGCGGACATCGAACATTTGAAGGCGGATCTGGCCCACAAGGGTGTTGGAGAGCGTATCCTGGACCGCGCCAAGGAAGGGGCGATCGATCTTTACGAAGATGCCATAGATCTTGCCGACGACAACAAGGGGGCACTTACTGCCCTTTTGGCCGCCGTGGCCGTCTGGTTTGCGCGTCATCCGATTCTTTCAGCCTTCGGGTTCGATAACTCTCGGGAAAGCGAAGAAGACGAGGAGTGGGATCTGCGTGACGGGGCGGCGGAACACTAAGGGTGTCCGCTTTGTTAGTAAGGTAACAACCCATCCAATGAGGAACCGATATCATGGCAGACACCGCCGAAAATAACATCACCCCGATCAGTGCCGACAGTAAGCTGACCGATCAGCAGAAGCGCGATCAGTTGCGCGCACGCATCGAAGCCGGGGAGCGCCGTCAGGAAGAGCGTGGTCTTCTCGATCAGGCAAAAGATGTAGCCGACAGCGCGGTAGATTTCGCGAAAAGGCACCCGGTCGCAACAGTTGCTGGCGCGATTGCGGTTGGTCTGGCAGTCGGTGCGATGACTCGCCGCGGCCGTGAACTCGGCCGACGCGGCGGTTCGCTTGCCTCCTATGCCACCGATGCTGCGATTGCTTACGGACTTTCGATGATCGAGGGCGCGGGCGACAAGTTCGAGGACTTCGGCGATGCAGCTGAAACTCAGGCGAGGCGCCTTAAGCGCGATGCCGGTTACCGCCTCGACTCCATGGGCGATACCATTCGCTCCAGCGGTCGCCGCGCAAGCCGCAAATCCAAGCGCAGCTATCGCGATCTGCGCGCGCGTCTGAGCAACTAACCAAATCTAAACCAAACCAGTATAGCGGCGTGACAGGCTTGCCTGTTGCGCCGCTTTCTTTATGGGCGTGACCGATTTCGTCCGAAACTCGAAAGAGCGAAAGTATACCGACCATGGAAGAAAAAGAGAGCAAGCAAACCCTGTATCTGGTGATGGGTGGACGTGTGACCGATCCGCGCAGCGTCACCTTTTCCGATCCCGAGAGCATTCACGTGGCAGGCGTTTTCTCGACTTACGAGAATGCCGAAAGCGCATGGCGCGGCAATGCCCAGCGCACCGTGGACGATGCGGAAATGAAATACGTCATCGTACATCTCCACAAGCTGCTCGACCCGGAAGCGTAAGGAACAAACCCGATGGCTTATTCGATCCGCTCATTCGAGGAAGGCGATGCCGAGGCACTGGCCCTTCTTGGACGCGCTGCGATCGGCGCCATCGGCCCCGAGGCCTACACCGAAGAGCAGGTCGACGCCTGGTTGTCCAACCTGGCCGGCCCCGAGGTCTACCAAGCGGAAGCCGACGCGGGCACGCAGATTTTCATCGCCACCGATGAAGAGGACGAGCCGGTCGCTTATGCCATGCTCGAGTCGAACGGGCATCTTGACCACCTCTACTGCCACCCCGATCATACGGAAGAAGGCATCGCCTCCAGCCTGCTGGAGACGGCGGCGCTTTATGCGAAATATCATGGGATTACGCACCTCTTCACCGAGGCGAGCGAGGTAGCCAAACCTGCATTCGAAAGCGCAGGCTATACGGCGATGAAGAAACGCACCTTCGAAATCGAAGGGGTTGAAATCACCAATTGGGCGATGGTGCGCGAGATCGAGCTTGCGAATGAAAGCGCTCCTAAAAACGGGCGTTTGTCGAACGCCTGAAATGCCAAGCGCGAAGCGGGATGAGGGCCCTGCCCTCACCCCGTAATCTTTTTAGCTCAAACGAATTCGATCTTGTCGACGAGGTAGAACTTGTCACCGCTGGGCACGGTGACCTCGATCTCGTCTTCCACCTGCTTGCCGATCAGCGCGCGCGCGATCGGAGAGGTGTAGCTGATGCGTCCCTTGGCGGCATCAGCCTCGGTCTGGCCGACGATCTGATACTTCACCGGCTTGTCGTCTTCATCGAGAAGCGTAACGGTCGCGCCGAAGATCACCTTGTCGCCCGACAAGGTGGTGGGGTCGATAATCTGCGCCCGGCTGATCTTGTCTTCCAGATCGCCGATCATCGCCTCGACCTGGCCCTGACGCTCCTTCGCAGCGTGATATTCCGCGTTTTCCGAAAGATCGCCATGAGCGCGCGCTTCCTCGATCGCGTCGACGATCCTGGGGCGCTCCGCCCGCAGCACCTTGAGGTCTGCAGTCAGCTTTTCATAACCCTCTTGCAGCATCGGCACCTTTTCCATGCGCCCAATTCCTTCCTGCTTGGCGCCCCTCCCCGGACAATTGGACCCCGGACCGCGGGTTGCGGAGCCTGTCGGGACCGAATGTAAGGAAGGGTACGCGTCTAATTCTTGTCAGCTATAATAGTCTTGCAGGGAACGCACTTCAAGCTGCTCGGTCGAAACCTCCGCAATTGCGCGCGCCGCGGCGGCGCTTGCCGCCGCCGTGGTGTAATAGGGCAGCTTCTTTTCCAGCGCTGCCTCGCGGATCGACTGGCTGTCGAGCAGCGACTGCCACCCCTCGGTCGAATTGAAGATCAGCGCGACCTCGCCGTCGATGATCGCATCGACGATATGCGGCCTGCCCTCGGCAACCTTGTTGACGCGCTCCACCTCGAGCCCGTTCTCGGACAGGAAGCGCTGCGTGCCGCCAGTGGCGATGATGCGAAAGCCTTGCTCGATCATCGAGCGGACCGCCGGTAGGATAACGTCCTTGTCGCTGTCCTTGACCGACACGAAGATCGTGCCTTCCGTCGGCAGCTTCATACCCGCGCCGAGCTGCGACTTGTAGAATGCGGCCGGGAAGCTGCGGTCGATACCCATGACTTCGCCGGTGGATTTCATTTCCGGCGAAAGAACCGGGTCGGCCCCGGGGAACCGGGCAAAGGGGAACACGGCTTCCTTCACCGCCATGTGGTCGGGCTTGAGATCGAAGGGTTCGAAGCTTGACAGCGGCTCGCCCGCCATGACGCGCGCGGCAACTTTGGCCACCGGCTGGCCGATGGCCTTGGCGACGAAGGGCACCGTGCGGCTGGCGCGCGGGTTGACCTCGATCAGGTAAACCTCCCCGTCCTTCACTGCGAACTGCACATTCATCAGACCGCGCACGTTCAGCGCCTCGGCCAGGGCCGTCGCCTGACGCTCCATCTCCTCGATGATGTCGGCAGGCAGGCTGTAGGGCGGCAGGGTGCAGGCACTGTCGCCCGAGTGCACGCCGGCTTCCTCGATATGCTGCATGACGCCAGCAATGCGAACCTCGCTGCCGTCCGAGACGACATCGACATCGCATTCCACGGCATCGCGCAGATATTGGTCGACCAGCACGGGGCTGTCCCCCGACACGTTGACGGCGGTGGCGATATAGTCGTCGAGCTGCGGTTCACTGTCGACGATTTCCATCGCACGGCCGCCCAGAACGTAGCTTGGGCGCAGCAGAACCGGATAACCGATACGCGCGGCAGCCGCAGCAGCCTCGTCGCGGCTCTTGGCGATCCCATTAAGCGGCTGCTTGAGATTCAGCTTGTTGACCAGCTTGGCAAACCGTTCGCGGTCTTCCGCAAGATCGATCGCGTCGGGGCTGGTGCCGAGGATCGGGATACCCTCACGCTCGAGCGCAGAGGCCAGTTTCAGCGGCGTCTGCCCACCGAACTGGACGATCACGCCGACCACTTCGCCTTTCGACATTTCGACGCGCATGATTTCCAGGACGTCTTCTTCGGTCAGCGGCTCGAAATAGAGCCGGTCAGATGTATCGTAATCGGTGGAAACCGTTTCAGGGTTGCAGTTGACCATGATGGTCTCGAACCCTGCCTCAGCCAGCGCGAAACACGCATGGACGCAGCAATAATCGAATTCGATGCCCTGCCCGATCCGGTTCGGGCCGCCGCCCAGGATGACGATCTTCTTGCGGTCGCTCGGATCCGCCTCGTCTTCGCTCTCCCCGAAGCTGGGCGCTTCGTAGGTCGAATACATATAGGGCGTGATCGCCTCGAACTCGGCGGCGCAGCTGTCGATGCGCTTGAATACCGGATAGACGCCCAGCTTATGGCGCAGCTTGCGCACTTCCTGCTCGCTCGTGGCACCGGCCATGGCGCGCAGGGCATCGTGTAGAAGACCGGACCGGCGCGCCTGCGTTTCCGCGAGGCCTCCTGCCACGCCGACAGAGCGGACCGCCAGAGTGGCAAGGCGCTTGTCCGAAAAGCCCATCGCTTTCAGGCGGCGCATTTCGTCGGCATCGCGCGGCAAACCATTGTGCGCGAGCATTTTCTCTTCGTAGATGATCGCTTCGATCTGACGGAGGAACCAAGGGTCGAAGCCGGTGATCTGGTTGATTTCCTCCACCGTAAATTCCTCGCGGAACGCTTGGGCGATCTTGAGGATACGGTCGGGCGTGCGCTGGCTGAGCGAAGCGGTGATCTTCTCGCGGCTCACGCCTTCCAGTTCGGGCACGCGGTTGAAGCCGTCGAGCCCGGTTTCGAGACCGCGCAGCGCCTTCTGCATCGATTCCGCGAAACAGCGGCCGATGGCCATGACTTCGCCGACCGACTTCATCGCCGTGGAAAGCTCGTTCTTCGCTCCCTTGAACTTCTCGAAGGCGAAGCGCGGGATCTTGGTCACGACATAGTCGATGGTCGGTTCGAACGAAGCCGGGGTCGCACCGGTGATCTCGTTCTGGATTTCGTCGAGCGTGTAGCCCACCGCCAGCTTCGCCGCGACGCGGGCGATGGGGAAGCCGGTGGCCTTCGATGCCAGCGCCGAGGAGCGCGAAACACGCGGGTTCATCTCGATCACGATCAGGCGGCCATCGGCTGGATTGACTGCGAACTGTACGTTCGAACCGCCTGTTTCCACGCCAATTTCCCGCAGCACCTCGATGCTGGCGGTACGCATGATCTGGTATTCTTTATCCGTCAGCGTCAGCGCCGGCGCGACGGTGATGGAATCGCCCGTATGCACGCCCATCGGATCGACGTTCTCGATCGAACAGATGATGATGCAATTGTCCTTGCGGTCACGCACCACCTCCATCTCATATTCCTTCCAGCCGAGGAGAGATTCCTCGATCAGGACTTCGGTGGTGGGAGATGCGTCCAGGCCTTCGCGCACGATGCGTTCGAACTCGGCCTTGTTATAGGCAATGCCGCCGCCCGTTCCGCCGAGTGTGAAGCTGGGGCGGATGATGGAAGGAAGGCCCGTCCGCTCGAGCACGGCATAGGCTTCATCGACCGTATTGGCGACGCCGCTGCGTGCGCTTTCGAGGCCGATCTTGTCCATCGCCTCGCGGAAACGCTGACGGTTCTCTGCCTTGTCGATCGCATCGGCATCCGCTCCGATCATCTGGACGCCGAATTTCTCCAGCGTGCCATCGTTGAAGAGCGCCAGCGCACAGTTGAGCGCCGTCTGCCCGCCCATCGTGGGCAGCACCGCATCGGGGCGCTCCTTCTCGATGATCTTGGCGACAATTTCGGGCGTGATCGGCTCGATATAGGTCGCGTCGGCCATTTCCGGATCGGTCATGATCGTAGCGGGATTGGAGTTCACCAGGATGACCCGGTAACCCTCTTCCTTCAGCGCCTTGATCGCCTGGGTGCCGGAATAGTCGAACTCGCAGGCCTGGCCGATGATGATCGGACCGGCGCCAATGACGAGGATCGAGGAAATGTCGGTTCTTTTGGGCATTATTGGCCTTCTTCCGGCGTCACGTGTTTTTCATTGCCGACAAAGCCGAACTTCGTCGTGCCTGATTTTTTGACATATTCGAGGACACACACCGATGCGTCGTAGTCTGCGTTAATACTCGGCTCGAAGGTGATTTCACCCGTATCACCTATCTTCAACTCGATGTTTTCTGCGTTACATTCCTTGAGAATGGCATCAGCATCGGATTGCTGGAAACCGTCAGAAAAATCGATTTTCGTCGGAAGATCAACGGTTACCGAATGTGTGGTCTGGTCACAGGAGGTCAGCCCCATCGACAACGCCACCCCCCCTACGAATAGGCCATACTTGCCGTTCACCCCAACATCCCCACGAATTTCTCGAACAAGTAGAAACTGTCCTGCGGGCCGGGGCTCGCCTCGGGATGATACTGCACGCCGAACGCTTTCTTGCCCTTGATCGAAATCCCGCAATTGGTTCCATCGAACAGCGAGACATGGGTCTGCTCGACACCGTCGGGCAAGGTTTCGCCATCGACCGCAAAGCCGTGGTTCATGCTGGTGATCTCGACGAGGCCCGTGCTGTCTCCCCACCCTTCCCCGACGCGCTGGACGGGATGATTGGCGCCGCGGTGGCCCTGGAACATCTTGGCAGTCTTTGCCCCTGCCGCAAGGCCGAGCATCTGGTGGCCAAGGCAGATGCCAAACAGCGGTATATCGCGGTCGAGCAGGCCTTTGATCACAGGCACGGCATATTCGCCCGTCGCTGCCGGATCGCCGGGGCCGTTGGACAGGAAAACACCCGCAGGCTCGAGGGCCAGGATATCCTCGAGGCTGGTCCGCGCTGGAACCACGGTCACTTTCGCGCCCGCCTGCACCAGATTGCGGAAGATATTGTCCTTCGCCCCGTAATCGATCGCGACGACATGCGGCTTCTGATTGTCGGCCTCGGCATAGCCGGTGCCGAGCTGCCAGAACCCTCCCTTCCAGTTTTCATGCGCTTCCCGCGTCACGCGGGGGACGAGATCGAGGCCTTCCAGCCCGCTCCATTCCGCGGCCTGCTTTTTAAGCGCCTTCATGTCGAACTGGCCGCGCGGGTTGTGCGCGATCACCGCATTGGGCGCGCCCTGCACACGGATACGGCGGGTCAGCGCGCGGGTGTCGACACCCGACAGGCCGATCTTGCCATGCTTTACGCACCATTCGACGAATTCGTCGCGCGCCCGGAAATTCGAATGACGGGTCACGTCCTGCCGCACGATAAGGCCGACTGCGCCCAGGCCGCGGCTCTCCACGTCTTCCTCGTTCGCGCCGACATTGCCGATGTGCGGGAAGGTGAAAGTGACGATCTGGCTGTCATAGGAAGGATCGGTCATCACTTCCTGATAGCCGGTCATGGCCGTGTTGAAGCAGACTTCGCCGACAGCCGTGCCGGAGGCGCCGAAGCCCTTGCCCCAGATACAGGTTCCGTCGGCGAGGACGATGACTCCCGTCGCGTCTTTGGGTTGCGCGTGCGAAAATGCGGACAGGGCCATGGGGGCGCTCCGGTGTCAGGGGTTTCCAGCGATGTGTGCTAAGTCCCAGCCGCTAAGGATCGGAGCGAGTCCCGTCAACCGCCTAATTGGACGAACCCTTGGCATTACGGCCACTTGTTCTAAATGAAGCGTCAACCATCCACAGATTCATGAATAGAGGCACAATGCTGCGCGAAAAAATCCAGGCCGAAACAGTCACCGCCATGAAGGCCAAGGACAAGGAACGCACCGCGACGCTGCGTCTGATCGGCGCGAAGATCAAGGATCGCGATATCGAACTGCGGACCGCGGACAAGAAGCCGGAGGACGATGAGCTGGTCACCGACGTGCTCATGAAGATGGCCAAGCAGCGCCGCGAATCGATTGCCATGTACGAAGAAGGCGGGCGTCAGGAACTGGCCGACAAGGAACAGGGCGAGCTGGTCGTGATCGAGGAATTCCTGCCGAAGCAGATGAGCGAGGACGAAATGCGCGCCGCCATTGCGCAGATCAAGGCGGATACCGGTGCCGACGGCATGAAGGACATGGGCAAGGTGATGGGCGAATTGAAAGCCCGCCACGGCGCCACGCTCGACATGACCAAGGCCAGCGGCCTGGTGAAGGAGGCGCTGTCGTGAGAAAGCTGCTGTTTCTCGCTCCGCTCGCGCTGACTGCATGCGGCGACCGGGAACCCGAGCCTGCGCCTACGCCCACCCCCACGGTTGCGCAGCCGCGCGCTCTCGCCCCTGCCGACCTCGACCTGTCGACGCTGGGTGCTAGGATCGTCGGGCCGCAAGGCGACGAGGTGGAAACCGTGCTGAGCGCCGGCAACCGCGAAATCGGCAAGATGGTGAGTTTCGTAGCCTGCCCCGAAGGCGTTACCGAATGCGTGCCCGGGGATTTGCCCGCGGATACGATCTACACCTATGTCCATCTGGTCACGCTGGCCGATGCACCGCAGGTCGAGGAGCAACCCGAAGAAGGGCCGGAGGTATTGGAAAGCCCGCCCACCCTTTTCCGGATGACGCAGGAAGCGCACGGCTTCAATCGCGCGGTGGGCTATTCCAACGCGCAGGCGCTGGAGGCGCTCGGAAACGAGGATGCGATTTCCATCACCAGCGACGGCGGACGCCTGATCTGGCGTGTCACGCAAGGGGAAGGCTGGAAACCGGGGTCGACCATCACTTTCTGGTGGCAATCCACGCTTCCACCGGCAGGGCCGGCCGATGCCTATCTGCTGGAAATCGACGGCAATCAGGCCAAGGCCAAGGGGCCGTTCCCGGCCGAAGAAAAACCGGCAGCCGGGCCCGCCGCGAACTAGCGGAATTCGTTTCCAGCCATTAGGTAGGTGGGCATGGCGCTCACCCCCCAATGGCTGGACGAATTGCGGATGCGGACGACCTTGTCGGCCGTTATCGGGCGCACGGTCCGCCTTACCAAGGCGGGGCGGGAATTCAAGGCGTGCTGCCCCTTCCATAACGAGAAGACGCCCAGCTTCTACGTCAATGACGAGAAGGGCTTTTACCATTGCTTCGGCTGCGAGGCGCATGGCGATGCCATCCGCTGGCTGACCGATCAGCGCGGCATGCCGTTCATGGATGCGGTCAAGGAACTGGCGGCAGAAGCGGGGATGGAAGTCCCTGCCCCCGATCCGCGTTCCGCTGAGCGTGCGGAAAAACGCGCCAGCCTGCACGATGTCACGGCGGCGGCCCAGCAATGGTTCGTAGATCGGCTTTCCTCGCCCGAAGGTGCGGAAGCGCGCAGCTATCTCAAACGCCGCGGTTTTTCCGAAAAAGTCGTGCGCGAATTCGGCTTCGGTTTCGCGCCGGTGGAGCGTCAGGCGCTCGCAGCCGCGCTGCCCTTCGAAGATGCGATGCTGATCGAAGCAGGGATGCGGATCGAGGTCGAGGGCAAGGATCCCTACGATCGCTTCCGGGGGCGCCTCATGCTCCCGATCCAGGACGCGCGGGGCCGTGTCATCGCCTTTGGTGGCCGCATTCTGGATGCCGATGCCAACGGGCCCAAATATCTCAACAGCCCGGAAACCCCGCTCTTCGACAAGGGGCGGACCCTCTACAACATGCACCGCGCCGCCCCCGCTGCACGCCAGAACGGGCGCATCGTGGTGGTCGAAGGCTATATGGATGCCATCGCCCTGGCGAATGCCGGGATCGCCGAAGTCGTCGCCCCTCTGGGAACCGCGCTGACCGAGAACCAGATAGAACTGCTCTGGCGCCAGGTCGAGCGTCCGATCCTGTGTTTCGACGGCGACAATGCCGGGCAGCGGGCCGCAATGCGCGCCATCGGCCGGGTGCTGCCGCTGCTGCGACCCGGACATTCGCTGGCCATCGTTCGCATGCCCGCCGGAATGGATCCCGACGATCTGATACGCGAGAAAGGCGTTGCTGCGATGGAGGAAGCGCTGGCTTCTGCCAGCGGCCTGCTCGATACGCTCTGGCAGTTCGAACGCGATGCCGTGCCGCTCGAATCGCCCGAGGACAAGGCGGGCCTAAAGGAACGGCTGATGGCCCATGTCGAGGCGATCCAGCATCCCGACATCCGCGCGCTCTACAAGCGCGAGCTGCAGGACCGCTTTTCCGACTTTGCCTTTCCGCCCCGCCAGCAGCGCCCGTTCAAACCCCGGGGCGAATGGCAGAAGGGCAGTTTCAAACAACAGCCCCCGCGCCTGTCGCAGGAGACTGCGGACCGCCTGAAACGCGCCATTTCCGGGGGCTCGCGCGATACGCTGACCAGCGCGGTCATCCACGGACTGCTGCTCCATCCAGGCGAAATTCCCAGGCATGAGAGCGCCCTCGCCCGCTTCGCCACGCGTGACCCGAATGCCGGCCCGGCGATAGATTCCTTGCTCGCCGCTGCGGAAATGCTTGATTCGCGCGCGCAATCGCCCATATCGCTGCCAGAAGGCCTACCCGCCCCACCGGCAAACACCCGCTTCGCCTTTCTCGATAAAGGCACCGACCCGGTTGATGCGCGCGAGGATCTGGCTGAAGCCGTGTCACTGCTGGTCGAAAGGCCGGCACTCGAAGCCGCGCTTGCTGAAGCGACCGCGCGTTTCGAGATCGACCCCGAAGGAGCTTTCGCGGACCAGCAACGTTTGCTGAAGCGGAAACTGGAATTCGAGGCGCGACTCGGACAGATGGCAAGTCGAAGGGCCGCATCAGCGGCTACGAAAGATTCAGAGACCGCACAGGGATCCTCTCCTGCTGGCGGTGCATAGAATGGACTGATTGCACTTTATGGCAACCAAATCGAAGTCGGGCGAAAAAGACGACGCTCCCCTGATCGACCTCAACGAATCGTCGATCAAGAAGCTGATCTCCAAAGCGAAGAAGAAGGGTTACGTCACCTATGACGAACTCAACGACGCGCTGCCGCAAGGTGAGATGAGTTCCGATCAGATCGAGGACATCCAGTCGGCCCTGTCCGAAATGGGCGTGCAGATCGTCGAGCACGACGAAGATGCCGAGCAGGAAGACGAGGTCGAGGAAATCGCGCCCGCGCCTTCCGCCAAGGAAAAGGACGCCAAGAAGGCGCCCGCGAAGAAGGCCGCCACCGAAGGCCGCACGGACGATCCGGTGCGCATGTACCTGCGCGAAATGGGCGCGGTGGAATTGCTCAGCCGCGAAGGCGAGATCGCCATTGCCAAGCGCATCGAAGCCGGCCGCGACATGATGATCATGGGCCTGTGCCAGAGCCCGATCACCTTCCATGCGATCATCCAGTGGTCCGAAGCGCTCAACAACGAGGAAATGCAGCTGCGCGAGATCCTCGATCTCGACGCCATGCTTTCCAAGGAACCCCCGGCGGACAAGCTCGCCGAAGGGGCCGAAGACGATGACGACGACGGCGAGATTTCGGAAGAAACCGCCGGTCCGACCATCCGCGATGACGAGGATGAGGATAGCGATTCCGATTCCGAGGACGAGGACGGCGAAGAAGGCTCTTCCAAGTCGGACGATGACGAGGACGAGGACAACACGATGTCGCTCGCCCAGATGGAAGCCGCGCTCAAGCCTGACGCTATCGAGCGTTTCGCCCGGATCAAGGATCTGTTCGGCAAGTTCGAAAAGCTCCAGAAGGAACGCGTGGACACCCTCGGCCGCGGCGAAGCATTCCCGCCGGCCAAGGAAAAGAAATACGAGGACCTGGCGGACCAGCTGACCGCCGAGGTCGAAAGCGTCCAATTCCACGCGACCAAGATCGAATTCTTGGTCGACAATCTCTATGCCTTCAACCGCCGCCTGACCGCGCTCGGTGGCCAGATGCTGCGCCTTGCGGAGCGTCACAAGGTCAAGCGGATCGACTTCCTCGATGCCTATATCGGCAACGAGCTCGACGATCATTGGATGGATGACCGGGTCAAGAAGGACAAGAAATGGGCCGCCTTCGCAGAGAAGGAAGGCGATGCCATCGATCGCATCCGCACGGAAATCAGCGACATCGCCAGCGCCACCGGTATGGCGCTGGAAGAATTCCGCCGCATCGTGAACATGGTCCAGAAGGGTGAGCGCGAAGCGCGTATCGCCAAGAAGGAAATGGTCGAGGCGAACCTTCGCCTCGTGATCTCGATTGCGAAGAAATACACCAACCGCGGCCTGCAGTTCCTCGACCTGATCCAGGAAGGAAACATCGGCCTGATGAAGGCGGTCGACAAGTTCGAATACCGCCGTGGCTACAAGTTCAGCACTTACGCCACCTGGTGGATCCGGCAGGCGATCACCCGCTCGATCGCCGACCAGGCGCGCACGATCCGCATCCCGGTCCACATGATCGAAACGATCAACAAGCTGGTCCGCTGTTCGCGTCAGTTCCTGCACGACCAGGGCCGCGAACCGACACCCGAAGAGATGGCGGAGAAGCTCTCCATGCCGCTCGAAAAGGTGCGCAAGGTGATGAAGATCGCCAAGGAGCCGATCTCTCTCGAAACGCCGATCGGCGACGAGGAAGACAGCCATCTGGGCGATTTCATCGAGGACAAGAACGCGATCATTCCGGTCGACGCCGCGATCCAGGCGAATCTCAAGGAAACGGTCACCCGCGTCCTTGCCAGCCTGACACCGCGTGAAGAGCGCGTACTGCGCATGCGTTTCGGCATCGGCATGAACACCGATCACACGCTGGAAGAAGTCGGCCAGCAGTTCTCGGTGACGCGCGAACGTATCCGCCAGATCGAGGCAAAGGCGCTGCGCAAGCTCAAGCACCCGAGCCGCAGTCGCAAGATGCGCTCGTTCCTGGATCAGTAATCGGACTTTTTGGGGGGCTGAACATGAGAACGCTGGGATGGCTGGGCACAATCGCCCTTTTCGTAATAGGCACTTCCGGCCTTCCCGGCGCTGCTCATGCGCAAACCGGTAATCTTGACACACGTGTCGAAATCTCGCGTCAGATCATCGACACTGCCTATCCCGAAGCGGAGCGCTTCGAGATGTTTTCGAAGGTCGGGGACCAGATGGAAGCGCAAATGCGGCAGTCGGTCGAAGGACTGATCGAGGACGATGGGGCTCGCCAGATCATTCGTCGGTATCAGGCACTTGTGCGCGAGAAGCAGAACAAGCTTCTTGAGGAACATGTGCCGTTGCTCATGGACGCATGGGTCAAAGCTTACGCAGACATGTTTTCAGAAACCGAATTGCGCGACATTCTCTCTTTCGTTGAGACGGACTCCGGGAGAACGTTCATGATGCGCAGCACCGACGTATTGTCCAATGCGCATTTTGCGGCCGCAAATCAGGCATATATGGATGACGCCATGGCGCTCGCCATGGAGGATATGCCGAAAATGGTCGAAGAAATCGTGGAGTACAAGCAAGCTCAGGAAACTGAATAGCGCCAGTTGCGTCCTGATTGATGCGCCGTCCCGAAATGGGGCATGCCATCAGGCGCAACGAAAGATGCGCTTTACTCACGGAACACGAAGCATGCTGATCCTTTGTGCCATTGACGGGCAACAAAAGGACAGCGGGTTATGGAACCTCTCACCCTCCCCTTGTTAATCGGTTTCGTCATCATGTCGCTGGGATCGCTGGCGATTTATGCTCACGGCGACAAGCGCACCGAATTTCTTCATCACACACAGTTCCACTCGGTCGTGCCATTCATCGCCGCGACGGCCTATCTGGCCATGGCACTCGGCATCGGCCGCCTCGAGATGGCAGGCGGCCAGACCTTGTTTCTTGCCCGTTACGCGGACTGGGTGGTGACCACTCCCATCCTCCTCACCGGATTGATCCTGGCCGGGCTGCATGAGCATCCGCGCCACTCGACCTTCATTCTCCCCGCAGTCGTGCTCGATGCGCTCATGATCGTCACCGGCCTGCTGGCGGCGATGACCGAGAACGAAACAGCCAAATGGATCTGGTTCGCATGGTCGAGCGCAGCGTTCCTCGGCATCATCTACCTTTTGCTCGGCCCCGTAATGGTGGCGGCCCGCACGCTGGGCGGCAGGATGACCTCGGTCTATAAGGCCAACCTTACCTTCCTCCTGGTGGTCTGGGCCATCTATCCGATCGAATGGGCGCTGGGGCCGCAGGGCCTCGGCATGTTCACCACGCTGGCCGATGCCTGGTTCATCCTCGTCATGGATGTCACGGCCAAGGTGATTTACGGCTTCGTCGCAACGTCGCGGTTCAAGAAGCTGTCGATCGAGGACGCTGATCGCAAGCCGATGCCTGCGACCGAGGTCTGAAATCCGATTGTCCGCCGAGCCCGCCGCGAGCGCTTCACGAAAAGTCTCGCGGCGGGGTCGCGCGAATCGGCTCGCTTTACTATGGCGCGCGCATGCGTATCGCCCTTGCTTCCGACCATGCCGCCCTCGAGCTGAAAACCGCCCTGCGGGACTGGCTTATCGAAATGGGCCACGAGGTCGCAGACCTCGGTCCCGACACTGCCGACAGCGTCGATTATCCCGACTATGGCTACAAGCTCGCCGGGGTCGTTGCCGACGGTACGGCCGAACGTGGCATCGCCCTGTGCGGTAGCGGCATCGGCATCTCCATGAGCATCAATCGCAATCCGGCGGTGCGCTGCGCGCTGGTTTCCGAACCGCTCTCCGCGGCCCTTGCGCGCGAACATAATGACGCGAACTGCATCGCCATGGGCGCGCGCCTGACCGGCGTGGACATGGCCAAGGCCTGCGTCACCGCCTTTCTCGACACCGAATTCGCCGGCGGCCGGCATCAGCGCCGCGTCGACAAGCTTTCCAACCCCAGTTGCTAGGACCGACATGACCGACAACCGTTTCTGGAACGACACGCTCGAACAGGCCGACCCCGAGGTCTATGCCGCAGTCCGCAACGAACTGAAGCGCCAGCAGGACAAGATCGAACTGATCGCGAGCGAGAACATCGCCTCGACTGCCGTGCTCGAAGCCGCGGGCAGCGTCTTCACCAACAAATATGCCGAAGGCTATCCCGGCAAGCGTTATTACGGCGGCTGCGATTATGCCGACGTGGTGGAAACGCTGGCGATCGACCGGGCCAAGGAACTGTTCGGCTGCAACTTCGCCAACGTCCAGCCCAATTCGGGCAGCCAGATGAACCAGGCGGTCTTCCTCGCCCTGCTGCAGCCGGGCGATACCTTCATGGGGCTGGACCTGAATTCGGGTGGCCACCTCACTCACGGCTCGCCGGTCAATATGAGCGGCAAGTGGTTCAACCCCGCCAGCTATGGCGTGCGCAAGGACGATGAGCTCATCGACATGGATGAGGTCATGGCCATCGCGAAGGAACACAAGCCCAAGCTCATCATCGCCGGTGGCACCGCCTACAGCCGCGTGTGGGACTGGGAAGCCTTCCGCAAGGTGGCTGACGAGGTCGGCGCCTACCTGATGGTCGACATGAGCCACATCTCCGGCCTTGTCGCGGGCGGTGCGCATCCTTCGCCCTTCCCGCATGCCGATGTCGTCACCACCACCACGCACAAGAGCCTGCGCGGTCCGCGCTCGGGCATCATCCTGTGGAATGACGAGAAATACACCAAGCCGATCAACATGGCGGTCTTCCCCGGCATGCAGGGCGGCCCGCTGATGCATATCGTGGCAGCCAAGGCGGTCGCCTTCCGCGAGGCGCTGCGTCCGGAATTCAAGACCTATGCCGCCAATGTCGTCGCCAATGCGCGCGCTCTGGCGCGCGGGATCGAGGCGAATGGCCTACGCGTCGTCTCGGGCGGGACGGACAATCACTCCATGCTGGTCGACCTCACTGCCAAGGACGTGACGGGCAAGGCCGCGGAAGCGGGGCTCGACCGTGCGTGGCTGACCTGCAACAAGAACGGCATCCCATACGACACGCGCAGCCCCTTCGTGACCAGCGGCATCCGTCTCGGCACGCCCGCCGGCACCACGCGCGGCTTCGGAGAGGCCGAGTTCGAGACCATCGGCAAGCTCATCTGCGAAGTCGTTGGCGGCATGGCCAGCAACGGCCCCGATGGCGATGGCCAGGTCGAACAGAGCGTGCGTGACCGCGTCACCGAATTGTGCGAAGCTTTCCCCGTCTATCCCGGACGGTAAGGAGCTTCTTATGACAAACAAGCACGACGATCGCGATCCCAAGAAGGGCAATGGCTTCACCGACCACGATCTGGTCCCGGATGCCACCGCTGAAATCAAGGGCATGGCGAAGGAAGGGCTCGATCACCCGTCGACCAAGCCGGTCCTGACCGGTGCCGCCATCGGTGCGATTGCCGGCGGCGTCCTGCCGGTCGTCACCTGGCCGCTCGGGCTCGTGGCGGGTGCGGGCTTCATGCTTTACAAACGCCTGCGCCCCTGAGCGCGATTGCCTGACGAGACACTACCTAAATGCGTTGCCCGTTTTGTGCCCATGACGACAGTCAGGTAAAGGATTCGCGCCCGACCGAGGATTCCACCTCGATCCGCCGGCGCCGCCAGTGCTCCAAATGCGGCGCGCGCTTCACGACCTTCGAACGGGTACAACTGCGCGAGGTGACCGTGGTCAAGAGCGGCGAGCGGCGCCAGCCTTTCGATCGCAGCAAGCTGGAACAGTCAATCGCCCTCGCCTGCCGCAAGCGCGACGTGGCGCAGGAACAGATCGACCAGCTCGTCAGCGGAATCCAGCGCCAGGTCGAAACCGCAGGCGAGGCCGAAATCCCGTCCAAGCGCATCGGCGAACTGGTCATGGACGGGCTGCGACAGCTCGACAGCGTCGCCTACATCCGCTTCGCCTCGGTCTATCGAGATTTCAGCGAAGCCCGCGACTTCGAGGAATTCGCCAGCACGGTGCAGGAAGCTGCGAAGGGCGAGCAGAAAAGTGGCTGAGAATCGCAAACCCGTGATCGTGCTTGTCCGGCCGCAACTGGGCGAGAATATCGGCAAGGCTGCCCGGGCGATGCTCAATTTCGGCCTGGTCGAGCTGCGGATGGTCACGCCGCGCGACGGCTGGCCCAATCCCGATGCCGGTCCCTCTGCCGCGGGCGCCGATATCGTGCTGGAGCAGGCCCAGGTCTATGACAGCACGGCCGAAGCGGTTGCCGATTGCGCGCATGTCTACGCCACCACCGTGCGCAAGCGCGGAGTGACCAAGCCGGTCTTCACGCCGGAACAGGCGTGCCAGGAGATGGCGCATGCCGAAGGCCGCAGCGCGATCCTGTTCGGGCCCGAGCGTTCGGGGCTGGAAACGGAGGACGTCGCCCTCGCGCGCGCGATCCTCACCGTTCCGATCAATCCCGAATTCGGCTCGCTCAACCTGGCGCAGGCGGTGATCCTATGCGCCTATGAATGGTCGAAGCACGAACAGCTGGTGCAGCCGACGCAGGAAGACATCCTGCCGCCCGCCCCTCAGGAAGAGCTCGAAGGCCTCATCGCGCATCTCGAAGGGATGCTGGAACCCAAGGGCTATTTCCTGCCCGAACCGCGCGCCGATGCCACGCGGCGCACCTTGCGCGGCGTGTTGACCAAGCCGGGCTGGAATCACCTCGAGGTGCGGACCCTGCGCGGTGTGCTGTCGTCGCTGCAACGCGGGCCTAGGCCCTGATCCGGTCCCATTCGGCCAGTTCATAACCGATCGAGGTTTCGACCAGAAGCTCCCAGATTTGCTCGATCTTTTCTGCCGGAAGCCCCCGCTCCACAGCGTCAGCCTTCGCGTTCTCGATCACTTCTGCCTTGCGCGCTTCGTCGCGCACCACATTGCGATCCTGCTTGATGCGCGCGGCTGCCCGCATGTAACCGAACCTCCGGTCCAGCAGTTCCACCAATTCGCGATCGGTGCTGTCCACTCCGGTGCGCACTTCGGGCATGGTCCGGCAATCTTCGGGAAGCTTGAAACTGTCACTCATGGCCGCGCGGAATGGCGGGTAGATTGCGGCTTGTCGAGGACAAACCAAACCCTCTCTCGACTTGTCCGCAACACCTCGGCAATAGGGCCGCATGGCGAGCAATCCGAACACCTATCGCAACCAACCTGACGAGCGCGGACATTTCGGCGAATTTGGCGGCCGCTATGTCGCCGAAACGCTGATGCCGCTGGTCCTCGATCTCGAGCGCGAATATCGCGCCGCGCAGGCCGATCCCGCATTCCAGGCCGAATTCGACGACCTGCTGGAACATTACGTGGGCCGCCCCTCCCCGCTCTATTTTGCAGAACGGCTGACCGACGCGCTCGGCGGAGCGCAGGTCTGGTTCAAACGTGACGAGCTCAATCACACTGGCGCGCACAAGATCAACAATTGCATCGGGCAGATCCTGCTTGCGATCCGCATGGGCAAGACGCGCATCATCGCCGAAACCGGCGCGGGCCAGCATGGCGTCGCCACCGCAACGGTCTGCGCGCGCTTTGGCCTGCCCTGCGTCATCTACATGGGCGCAGAAGACGTGCGGCGCCAGTCGCCCAATGTCTTCCGCATGAAGCTGCTGGGCGCGGAAGTCGTGCCCGTCACCAGCGGGCGCGGCACGCTGAAGGATGCGATGAACGAAGGGCTGCGCGACTGGGTCGCGAATGTCCACGACACGTTCTACATCATCGGCACCGCCGCCGGGCCGCACCCCTACCCAGAACTGGTCCGCGATTTCCAGAGCGTGATCGGCAAGGAAGCGCGCGTGCAGATGCAGGACCGCATCGGCCGCTTGCCCGATCTGCTGGTGGCAGCCATCGGCGGTGGATCCAACGCGCTCGGCCTGTTCCACCCCTTCCTCGACGATCCGGACGTGAAGATGCTCGGGGTGGAGGCGGCGGGCCACGGGCTCGATGGCGACGAACACGCGGCTAGCCTGCTTGGCGGTTTTCCCGGCGTGCTCCACGGCAACAAGACCTATCTGCTGCAGGACGAGGACGGCCAGATCACCGAAGGCCATTCGATCAGCGCCGGACTCGACTATCCCGGCATCGGCCCCGAACACGCGTGGCTCAAGGACACGGGCCGCGTCGAATACACCGCCATCACCGACGAGGAAGCGCTGGAAGCCTTCCAGCTGCTGTGCCGCACCGAAGGCATCATCCCCGCATTGGAACCCAGCCACGCCATCGCGGCGGTCGCCAAGCGCGCCAAGGAGATGCCAAAGGACAGCGTGATCCTCGCCAACCTCTGCGGCCGCGGCGACAAGGACATCTTCACCGTGGCCGAAAGGCTGGGAGTGGAGATGTGAAACGAGAGCGGGCTCGATCCACGGGGCGAGAAAGCATCGAGTCTTTTCTCGACGACCTCTTGCTGACGGTCCGTGTCCGTCACCCCGGCCTCCGAGCCGGGGTCGAGCTGCCTTCATCGCCGCTCCACGAATAGCACGACCCCGGATCAAGTCCGGGGGGGACGAAAAGGAGATGGCACTGTCCTACAAGCCGTCGTCTGTGCAATCAGCAGGCTATGAAGTCCCGCAACTCACCTCTTATTCCACCCTCGATCGAGCCGCTCGCATCCCCTAAGTTTTTATCTTCAGGGCCGTGCTCCACGTGCTCCAACCTTCAGCTTCAGGCAGCGTAGTATGAACAGCCCGACCCGAATCGCCGCAGCTTTCGCCAAGCCGCATCCCGCCCTCGTCTGCTTCGTCACCGCCGGCGATGGCGACACGGCGGCCAATCTCGATGCGCTCGTCGAAGGCGGCGCGGATGTGATCGAACTGGGCATGCCCTTTACCGATCCCATGGCCGATGGCCCGGCGATCCAGAACGCCAACCTGCGCTCGCTCGGCGCGGGCACTACCACGGCGGACGTGCTGAAGATCGCGCGCAAGTTCCGCGGGCGCCATCCTGACGTGCCGCTGGTGCTGATGGGTTATGCCAATCCGATGATCCGCCGCGGACCGGACTGGTTCGCCCAGGCAGCAAGCGAGGCGGGCGTGGACGGCGTGATCTGCGTGGACATCCCGCCCGAAGAGGACGATGCGCTTGGCCCGCAGCTACGCGACAAGGGCATCGCCCCCATCCGCCTTGCCACCCCCACCACGGACGAAAAGCGCCTGCCGCAGGTACTCCAAGGATCGGGCGGCTTCCTCTATTACGTCTCGGTCGCGGGGATCACCGGCAAGCAGCAGGCAGCGCAGACCTCGATCGAAGAAGCGGTCGGCAGGCTGAAAGCGGCCACCGACCTCCCTATTGCCGTCGGCTTCGGCGTGCGCACGCCGGAGCAGGCAGGCGCCATTGCCAGGGTGGCGGACGGTGTGGTCGTCGGCTCCGCACTCGTCGAACTGGTGGGGGAACACGGCGCCGACGCTCCGGAAAAGCTGCGCGAATTGACGGCAAGCCTTGCCAAGGCGGTGCATTCGGCGGCAAAGGCCCCCGCGAAAGAAGGTTAGGCATGAACTGGTTCACACGCGTACGCAACTCGATCTCTTGGTTACCCAAGCGCAGCACCGACAAGGATCTGTGGGTCAAATGTCCGAACTGCCAGCAAATGGTGTTCGGTCAGGAGTATGAAGAGAATATGGATGTCTGCCCGCGCTGCGGCCACCATGGCCGGATCGGTGCGGACAAGCGGCTCGCGATGGTGCTCGATGAAGGCTTCCAGACGCTTCCCATTCCGGAAGTGAAGGAAGATCCGCTCAAGTTCCGCGATTCCAAGAAATACACCGACCGCCTGAAACAGGCCCGCGCCAAAAGCCCGCATAAGGACGCTTTCCTCGTTGGTGAAGGAGCCATTGAGGGCAAGCCGGCAGTCGTCGGCGTGCAGGACTTCACCTTCATGGGCGGCAGCATGGGCATGGCCGTGGGCACCGCCTTCTGCCAGGGCGCCGAACGCGCGCTGACGCTGCGCGCGCCCTATATCGTCGTGACCGCCGCGGGCGGTGCGCGCATGCAGGAAGGCATTCTCAGCCTGATGCAGATGCCCAAGGCGACCGTGATGACCCGGCGCCTCAAGGAAGCAGGCCTGCCCTACATCGTCGTGCTGACCGATCCGACCACGGGCGGCGTGACGGCGAGTTACGCCATGCTCGGCGATGTCCATATCGCGGAACCGGGCGCCCTGATCGGTTTCGCCGGCCAGCGCGTGATCCAGGACACGATCCGCGAACAGCTGCCCGAAGGCTTCCAGCGCGCAGAGTATCTGCACAAGCACGGCATGGTCGACATGGTCGTCCACCGCCACGATCTGCGCGATACGCTGTCGACGCTGATCGATTACCTCGCCCCGGCCGAGGCGGCCTGAGCCTTTCGATGCGGGACTTCGCCCGCTCCGAAAACACGGCCGTGCAGGCGCAGCTCGACCGGCTGGCCCAGCTGAGCGTACCCGATGGGCGGCTCGGGCTTGGCACTATCCGGGCCCTGCTGGACCGGCTGGGCAATCCGCACGAGCGGCTGCCCCCGGTCTTCCACGTGGCGGGCACCAACGGCAAGGGTTCGACCTGCGCCTTCCTGCGCGCCATGCTGGAGGCGGAAGGCTACCGGGTTCACGTGACCACGAGCCCGCATCTCGTTCGCTACAACGAACGCATCCGGGTGGCAGGCGAACTCATCAGTGACGAACGCCTCGCCCAATTGCTCGGTGAAGTGCTGGACGCGGGCGAGGATCTGAACCCCAGCTTCTTCGAAGTCACGATCGCCGCAGCCTTCACCGAATTCGCGCGCGTCCCGGCCGATGCCTGCGTGGTGGAAGTGGGCCTGGGTGGGCGGTTCGATGCGACCAATGTGCTGGAAAAATCGGCTGCGTGCGGGATAGCCGCGCTCGGCATCGACCACGAACGCTTCCTGCTGGCACCCGAAGAGGGCGTGCCGGAAGCGCCCCTCGCCCGGATCGCTTTCGAGAAGGCGGGTATCGCGAAATCGGGGGCTTCGCTCGTCACGCTCTCCTATCCCGAGATCGCCTCGAGCGAGATCGAAGCCGCCGCAGCACGTCACGGCGCGCCGCTGGCCATGTGCGGCCGGGAATGGTCTGCCGCGGCGACCGATCTCGAACTGCATTACGCCGACCGTCACGGGGAACTGGCGCTTCCGCTCCCCACCCTGCCCGGACCTCACCAGCCCGAGAATGCCGCGCTGGCGGCCGCGATGCTGAGGCATCAGGATTACGTGCCGGTCTCGGCCCGCGCCATCGCCTCAGGCATACGCAGTGCTGTCTGGCCGGCCAGGCTTCAGCGCCTCGCGCCTGGGCCGCTGACCGGCGATCGCGAGATCTGGCTCGACGGTGGGCACAACCCCTCAGCTGGAGAGATACTGGGTCGCCATTTCGCAGGCCAGCGGCTCCATCTGGTCATCGGCATGCTCGATGCAAAAGATCCCGCTGCGATCACGGCGCCATTACGCGGCGCCATTTCCAGCGTGACTGTCGTCCCGGTGCCCGGCCACGATTGGCACCCGGTCGGTGCTTTCGCTGACGGAAGCCGGGCGGCGGAGGACGTTCCCGCCGCCCTGGCCGCCCTTCCGCAGGACGGGCTGCCGGTGCTGATTGCCGGATCGCTCTATCTCGCCGGAGAGGTTCTGCGCCTGAATGCGGAATTGCCCGACTGATCGTCAGGCCGCAGAGGTCTCCGCCTCGCTCTCCCCGGCTTCGGGCGCCACGATCCCGGCGCTCCGCTTGCCGCGGCTCTCGCGGTACCATTCGAGGCACACCAGCACCGCGGCGCCAAGGCCGATCCAGGTCGTGAGAATGAAGACGTCGTAATAGCCCTGATTCTCGATCATCTCGCCCAGAGCGCCGCGCCCGAGCGTACCCACAAGCAGCGTGAGCGACGACAACAGGGCGTACTGGACAGCGCTGAACTTCTTGGACACGATCGAGGACAGCCAGGCGATATAGGCCGCACCCGCAATCCCGATGGCAAGGTTTTCGAAGGCGATGGTTATCGTCAGCCTTGCCAGCGCCGCATCGCCGATGCCGGGCACCTGCTCGATCAGATAGGTGAAGCCGATCGCGTCGCTGAACGCCTGCATGTTCGCGCCGCCAAGGGCCATATCCGCATAGAGCAGATTGGTAAGCGCGGCGAGAATGCCGCCGATAAGCAGCGTCGCCATCCGTCCGATCGTGGTGAGCATCAGCCCGCCCAAAGCGAGGCCTGCAATGATTGCGCCGACGCCGAAGAACTTGGACGCGAAGGCTACATCGTCATTGGTGTACTGAAGCTCGCCCAGATAGAAAGGATAGGCAAACGTGCCCCAGATCGCATCGCAGATGCGATAGGTCAGAACCACGGCGAGAATTAGCACCAGCGACCACCCCATGCGGCCGACGAATTCGACCAAAGGCAGAACCAGCGCGCGATAGAGATGATCGAGGGCAAACGCGCCTCCGGTCGCGGGCGCTTCGTCCACCGTGAGCAAATGCTTGCCCTGCTTCTTTTGCGAAGCGAGCCAGCCCGCAATCAGGGCAGGCAGGATAATGGTCGCCACGATGATCCACGGACCGATATTTACAGTAAATTCGGTCGGGTTCGGCCGGTCCTCCGGGGTATAGGTCATCGACATAATCATGAAGGCGAGCACCACGCCGATCGCCCCGGCCCAGAGCAGTCCCACCAGAGCCAGGGCACGATTGCGGATCGCCGGCGCGAGTTCGCCGGCCTTTCGCAAGGCGCGAACCTGCAGCTCGCTTTCATTGGCGATGTCAGACGCTTCCTCGTCCGCGTTCGGAGCCCACAGACCGATGAAGCCGACAAACAGGAGAATCGCCCCCATCAGCGCATAGGTTTCCGGCCATCCGATGCGCGCAGCGATGATCAGGCCCAGCGCACCGCCGACCAGAGAAGAAAGCCGGTAACCCATCTGATAGACAGTCGAGAGAATGTCGATGGTCGCGCGTTCGTCGGCAACGTCGATGCGCCAGGCATTGATCGCAATATCCTGCGTGGCACTGGCAAAAGCGCCAATGCCCGCCAAAAGGCTGAACCAACCGAGCTGGGTTCGTGGTTCAAGTATGCTCATGGTCACAAGAATCGCGCCCAGCAGCAATTGCATCGGGACGATCCACTGCTTGCGGCGCCCCAGTTTGCGCAGGACGGGGATGTTGACCTTGTCGATCAACGGAGACCAGAGGAACTGGAAGGCATAGGCCAGACCGATCAGGCTGAAGATACCCATCGTCTCGAGGTCGACCTCCGCCTCGGTAAGCCACGCGAACAAGGTGCCGAGAAAGAGAGCAAAGGGCAGACCGCTGGCGAAACCGAATAGCAGCATGAAGCCCGTTTTTCGGTTCGTAAGCGCAAGGCCGAGAACTTTGACCGCGGATTTCTTTTTCTTTTCTGCCGCTTCGGCCATGCAAGAGCGTCCTTCCGTTTATCGTATTTTTTGCGACACTAGCGCCTGGATAGAGAAAGGAACAGGCGCAATGGGAGTTCCTTAGCCGCAGCCAGATGGCGATGAACGTATGTCGTTATAGAGGGGGCAAAATACTCACGGCTGGCTGAACCGGCGCTTGCCGCTTTGGCCTGTGGGGCGATGCTCCGTCAGGACCAAGTTATGGTCATCCACTCTAAGCGAAGAAGACCGCTGCGTATTGCGGCACGAGGAAGCCTTGCGTGCTTCCAGCGGAAGGCTTAACCGCGCTGTCATGGCCGAAAACAGACTTCCCGAAGCCGGCGACCGGATCGCCAAGCTGCTCGCCCGCGCGGGCGTAGCAAGCCGCCGAGAGATCGAGCGGATGATCGCCGACGGGCGTGTTTCGCTCAACGGCAAGGTGCTCGACACGCCGGCGATCAAGCTGGAGAGCCTTCGCGGCGTGAGTGTCGACGGCAAGCCCGTGGGTGAAGCCGAGGCGACGCGGCTGTTCGCCTTTCACAAACCGTCGGGCCTCATCACGGCCGAACACGATCCCAAGGGACGGCCGACAATCTATACCGCGCTGCGCAATGCCCTGCCAAAGGATGCCGGCAGGGTGATGCCGGTGGGCCGCCTCGACTTCAACACCGAGGGGCTGCTGCTGCTCACCAATGACGGCGAAATGAAGCGCGCGATGGAGCTGCCGTCGACCGGCGTACCGCGCACCTACCGTGCCCGGGCATTCGGCGACATAACCCAAGCGCAGCTGGACGAAATGATCGAAGGCGTCGAGATCGACGGGATCCGCTACGGCCAGGTCGAGGCCAATCTCGAACGCGGGTCGGGCCGCAACCGCTGGATCGAAATGACTTTGCGCGAAGGGAAGAACCGCGAAGTCCGCAGGATTCTTGAGCATCTCGGCCTTGAGGTGAACCGCTTGCTACGCATCGGCTACGGCCCATTCCATCTGGGCGATCTGCCCCGCGGGCAGGCGGTCGAGATCAAGCGCGGCGATGTCGAGGGGTTCAAGCGGGAGCTGGCGCGCGGAGGCCGTTCGTGAGGATCATTGCTGGCGACTGGCGCGGCCGCAAGATCGTCGCGCCCAGGGGAGACCTCACGCGCCCGACATCGGACCGCACGCGCGAGACTCTGTTCAGCATGCTGGCCAGTCGCCTCGGCAGCTTTGACGACATCTCGGTGGTCGATCTGTTCGCCGGATCCGGCGCGCTGGGCCTCGAAGCTCTGTCGCGCGGCGCAGCCTCCTGCCTCTTCGTCGAGCAGGAAAGCGAGGCGGTGAAGGCGATCAGAGCCAATATCGACACTTTCGATGCACGAACCCGGACCCAGGTCCAGCAAGGCTCGGTCATGGCCCTCCCCCCTGCAAAAATGCCGCATGATCTGATCCTGCTCGATCCGCCCTACGACACCGGCGCCGGTCAGGTCGCTCTCGACCGCATGTCGCGGCTCGGCTGGATCGGCAGCGCCAGTTGGATCGCATTGGAAACCCGCAAAGACGAAGGCATTGCGGTCAAGGCATTGGAGATCGAAAGCGAGCGGGTCGTCGGCAAGGCAAAGCTCACGCTGTTACGACTGAAAGACTAGCCCCCACAAAGAAAGGGCGGGACCGCATATGCAGCCCCGCCTACTCCTTTTTTGCAGATCATTCTGCGAACCTACATGTAGGATTAGTTGTTCGGACGTGTTGCCGGAAGCGGCTCGTTAATTTCGCTTGCTGGACGACCCGGCCAATATTCGAGCGGGCGGTTTACGCCTGCACCGCGCTTGCCTGCTTCCCACGCATTAATGCAATTATCCTGTTCGTCGGCCGAACAGATCGGGAGGTCTCCGGTCGGAGGACCTGCGTCCGCCGGCGTCGATTGGACGACTTCGCTGCTCACGAAGCGCGGGGACATGGAACTGGCAGATGCTGCCGAGGTTCTGGCGGTCGCGGCGGTGCTGGAATTGTTCATGCCTGACATTTGGGCGCTGATCTGCTGCCAAGCCATCGTGCGCTGTTCCGGAGTCATTTCGTAGATGCGCACACGCTGGGGATCGGTGAGCACCCACCACGCTTCGGTCTGAGTCGGCTCCAGGGTCCAGTAATATTCCTGAACGTCGCTGGGCCACGCATCGTAAGCGCCACGGCGGTCTACTGGCCATCCTTCGTACATCGTGGTCTGGGCGTCGGTAAGAACATAGGCCTCACCATCTGCAGTGACAGCCATATCTTGGGCAATTGCGGGGGCGGCAGCAAAAGCAAGGGCTGCGGCGCTGGCAAAAATAATGTTTCTCATAATCTAGTCTCCTGACGTTGACCTTGAGCCTAGTACGCAGCGGGACAGGTGATTGTTCCGAAGACGTCCCCCGGGGGTTGTACAGCGAGGCTGCGTTCCCTAGTTGTTCTGACATAATGCCAGACCTATCGACCCCGCTCGAAAACGCCGGAAATGCCGACGTTCCAGCCTATGCCGCTACCCTGAACGAGCCGCAGAAACAGGCTGTGCTGACTACTGAAGGCCCGGTCCTGATGCTGGCGGGGGCTGGCACTGGCAAGACCGCCGCGCTCACCGCCCGGCTGGCGCATCTGATTGCCACCCGCAGGGCTTGGCCGAGCGAAATTCTCTGCGTCACATTTACCAACAAGGCCGCGCGCGAGATGCGCGAACGCGTGGGCCGCCATATCGGCGATGCGGTCGAAGGCATGCCCTGGCTCGGCACCTTCCATTCGATCGGTGCAAGGATGCTGCGCCGCCATGCCGAGATCGTGGGCCTGCAAAGCAATTACACCATCATCGATACCGATGATCAGCTGCGCCTGCTGAAGCAGCTCATCCAGGAACAGGATCTGGATGAAAAACGCTGGCCTGCCCGCCAGCTGGCCGGTCTGATCGATCGCTGGAAGAACCGCGGGCTCAATCCGGGCGATCTCGATGCGGTGGAAAACGAAGCCTATGCCAACGGGCGCGGGGCGCAGTTCTACAAGCTTTACCAGGACCGGCTGAAAGCGCTGAACGCCTGCGATTTCGGCGACCTGCTGCTGCATATGCTCAACATCTTCCGCCAGCATCACGATGTGCTGGCGCAGTATCAGCAGCGTTTCAAATACATCCTGGTGGACGAATATCAGGACACCAATCAGGTGCAGTATTTGTGGCTGCGCCTGCTGGCACAGGCGCACAAGAATATCTGCGTGGTGGGCGACGATGATCAGTCGATCTATTCCTGGCGCGGGGCCGAAGTGGCCAATATCCTGAAGTTCGAAAAGGATTTTCCCGGCGCGGCGGTCATCAAGCTGGAACAGAACTACCGGTCGACACCGCAAATCCTGGCGGCGGCTTCCGGCCTGATCGATGCCAACAGCGAACGGCTGGGCAAGACGCTGTGGACCGAACTGCCCGCCGGAGAAAAGGTGCGGGTTGTCGGCATCTGGGACGGCCCGGAAGAGGCCCGCCGGGTGGGCGAGGCGATAGAACGGCTGGAAAGCGAAGGCGCTCCGCTCGATCAGGTAGCCATTCTGGTGCGCGCCCAGTACCAGACCCGCGAGTTCGAAGACCGCTTCATTCAGATCGGCCTCAATTACCGCATCGTCGGCGGCTTCCGCTTTTACGAGCGCGCCGAAATTCGCGACGCCCTCGCCTATCTGCGCACAATCGCCCAGCCAGCAGACGATCTGGCGTTCGAAAGGATATACAACCAGCCTAAGCGCGGGCTCGGCGCCAAGACGCTCGAAGCGATGCGCCGCCACGCCCGCCGCACGCAGCAACCGCTCGCGGCCGCGTCGCTTGATCTCGCCGATAGCGATGAACTGCCTGCCCGCGCGCGCAACACTCTGGTCGGCCTGCTGAGCCAGTTCGTCCACTGGCGCGAAATGGCAGAAAAGGTCACCCCATCCGAATTGCTGCGCACGGTTCTGGTGGAAAGCGGTTACGAAGAAATGCTGCAGAAAGATCGCAGCGCGGAAAGCGCCGGGCGGCTGGAAAACCTGTCCGAGCTTGCGCGGGCGATGGAAGAGTACGAAACGCTCACCGATTTCCTCGAACATGTCAGCCTGGTGATGGACAATGACCGCGCCGACGATGGCGAAAAGGTCACCATCATGACCATGCACGCCGCGAAGGGGCTGGAGTTCGATCACGTGTTTCTGCCCGGATGGGAAGAAGGCGTTTTCCCGAGCCAGCGGGCAATCGACGAAGGCGGGCTCGCCAGTCTCGAGGAAGAACGACGGCTTGCCTATGTCGCGATCACTCGCGCCAAGCGCCGCTGTACCATTTTCCACGCCGCGAACCGGCGCATCTATGGGCAATGGACCAGCTCCATACCCAGCAGGTTCATCGGCGAACTGCCGAATGAACATGTGGAAAGCGAAACCACGATGAGCGGAGGTGCTTCCCTGTGGCGCGCGAACTGGACCGAAACCGAAGATCCCTTCGCCCACGTTTCAACCGCACGTCCGGACCGCAGCACGGCGCGCGGGCCCGGCTGGCAGCGCGCACTGGCAAGTGGCTATGAGACAGCGCCTAAAAGATTGGCGGAATCGGGGAAAAGCGCGGCGAGTTTCGCGGCAAAACCCCGCACCGATGTCAGCATCGGTGCGCGGGTGTTTCACGATAAATTCGGCTACGGCATCGTCACCGATCAGGAAGGCAACAAGCTGGAAATCGAATTCGAAAAGTCCGGCACGAAGCGGGTTCTAGACAGCTTCGTCACGCTCGCCACCGACTAAGCGGCAAGCCTTTTGCCCTGATCTCCTGAATTGATTTCTGAGGCAGAATTTCTGCGCCTTAAAGCGCGGAAACGTCCAGGAAGCTTGGGCGCGGGCCGTTCCATTCGCCCGGCGCGGTTGGGCCGTCATCGCGATCGTTGTCCCGGTAAGAACGCTTCGCCTTCTTTTCCGGTTCGCTATCCCGGCTGCGGCGCGACCTGGCGGGCGCTTCTTCCGAATCGCCGCGCTTTTCCCTGACGGGCTTTTCCTTCGGCGCTTCGACCAGTTCGACGCGGACGTCCTTCTTGCCGAAGACGGCAATCGGGGTCTCGGTCAGCTTTTCGACATTCTGGATCGCTTCGGCGTCTTCGCCGGTCACGAAGGTGAATGCGCGGCCTTTGGCCCCTGCCCGCCCCGTACGGCCGATCCGATGTACGTAATCGTCAGGGTGCCAGGGCGTGTCGAAATTGAAGACGTGGCTTACGCCCTTCACATCCAGTCCGCGCGCCGCGACATCCGACGCGACGAGGATGTTGACCTCGCCCGCCTTGAATCGCTCCAGTTCCTGGATCCGGCTGGACTGATCCATGTCGCCGTGGATCTCGCTACTCGCGAAACCGTGACGTTGCAGGCTCTGGTTGAGCTCGCGCACGGTGGTCTTGCGGTTGGCGAAGATGATCGCCGTCTCCACCAGATCATTACGGAGCAACCAGCGCAGCGTCTCACGCTTCTTGCGCGGCTCCACCGGGATCTTGAAGGCGGTGATGTCCTTGTTGGTGGTGGCTGCCCGGCTCACTTCGATCCGCTTGGGATTATCGAGGAACTTCTTGGCCAGCTTTTCGATCGGCGGCGGCATGGTCGCCGAAAACAGCATGGTCTGCCGTGTTTCGGGAAGCTTGTCGCAAATAAACTCGATATCGGGAATGAACCCCATATCCAGCATCCGGTCGGCTTCGTCGATGACGAGCAGCTCGCAGCCATTGAGCAGGATTTTTCCACGCTCGAACAGGTCCATCAGGCGGCCCGGGGTCGCAATCAGGACATCGACGCCATCGTTAAGCGCCTTGACCTGATCGCCCATCTGCACGCCGCCGATCAGCAGCACGAGCTTGAGATCGTGATTCTTGCCGTATTTCTCGAAATTTTCGGCGACCTGGGCGGCCAGTTCCCGCGTCGGAGCGAGAATGAGGCTGCGGGGCATCAGAGCACGGCGGCGGCCGCTCGCAAGAATGTCGATCATCGGCAGGACGAAACTGGCTGTCTTGCCAGTACCGGTCTGCGCGATGCCGATGATGTCTTTCATCATCAGTACCGGCGGGATGGCCTGTGCCTGGATCGGAGTCGGCTCGGTGTAGCCGGCCTCTTCGACGGCTTTGAGCAGGTCTGCGGAAAGGCCGAGATCGGCAAAACTCATGCGGCTAACGATTGCCCCTTTTCAGGAAAAATATCAGAAAATACCAGAAAAGGCCGCGCCAAGGCGGCCTCTAGCGAGGGCGCCCATCGCCAATTCATCGCCTCAAGTCAAGGAAAACCGCCTCAGTCGACGGGTTCGAGAGCCAGTTGCGTGAACCGTGTCACCTGGCATTTGGCCCCTGCCCTGCTCAGCAGCCGGTCGCGATTGATGCAGATCTTTCCATCGTCGCTGCGCTCCATGTAAAAGCCGCGGTAGAAATCGCGCGGGCTGCAGCCCTTTTCGAGCTTGGCCAGCAGCGTCCTGCGGTCATGGGTAAACATGGCCAGGCGATCGCCTTGGTCGGCAACGCCGCCGATATCTTCGCTATCCACGCATTTGGCATAGGGCCGTTCGACCAATCGCCGGCGCGGACTCGCCTGGGATGAGCTGGCGGTAAGATTCTGGCGTACTGGCCCGCGGGCGGGCGAAATGCGCAAGATGATGCGCCGCTCGATCCGGACCTGCTCGTTTGTAGAGGGGCCGATACCCTCGAACACCGGCGACCAGGCCGGCGCTTCCCTGGCCAGAGGCAGCGGCGACATCCGCCGGTCGCGAATCTGCTGCGCCTGCTCCGGACGGACCTCCTCGGCGGAGGGATCAGCGCCGGTCTCTACCGTCAGGGGCAGCAGCAGCACGACAGGTGCAAGAAAGAACGACAAGCTTGGCATGCGTAGAAGTGTCAGAGATCCCTTGGCAGCACCGAAGACAGCAGGATGGCTTCGCGACTGTCGCCCTACCCCCGCATCCTTGAATACTGGCTTAATTGATTGGCAGGCGTTGGCAATAGGGTGACTTCCCCCAACGCTTTATGCCATTCGGGGGCACATGACCCACGAACCCTCTTTCCTTGCCGCTGTGGCCGATCTGCTCGGTCCGCGCGGCTTCACGACCGATCTCGAATTGCTGGACCCATGGCTGACCGACTGGCGCGGCAGGTTCACCGGCAAGGCGCTTGGCCTGGCCTCTCCAGCGAGCACGCAGGAAGTATCCGCGCTGGTCACGCTATGCGCCGAACACGAGGTGCCGATCGTCCCCCAGGGGGGCAACAGCGGCATGTCCGGCGGCGCCACCCCCGATACCACCGGCAAGAGCCTCATCCTCTCTCTTCGCCGTATGAATGAATTTGGTGCATTTGACGTTAAGGCGCGCCAGATCACGTGTGGTGCAGGCGTCATTCTCCAGACCCTCCACGAACGGGTTGCCGAAGAAGGCCTTCGCTTTCCCCTCACCCTCGGAGGAAAAGGATCCGCCACTATTGGCGGACTGATATCGACCAATGCTGGCGGCACACAGGTATTGCGGCACGGGACGATGCGCGCTCAGGTGCTGGGGCTGGAAGCCGTCATGGCTGACGGCTCCGTGCTCGACACGCTTACCCCGCTAAAAAAAGACAACCGCGGTTTCGACCTGAAGCAATTGCTCATTGGCTCCGAAGGGACACTGGGCATCGTGACCGCAGCTACATTGCAGCTCTTGCCACAAATCAGCAATCGGCGGGTCATCTGGGCAGGTCTCGCATCTCTTCAAAAAGCGCGAGAGCTGCTCCTACATTGCGAGGCCCAAGCCCCCGACTTCTTGGAAGGATTCGAAGTCTTACCGAGTCATAGCCTCGAAGCGGTGCTCGCCCACCTTCCCGACGCGCGTAGTCCGGTCGCCGAGAAGTATCCCTGGCATGCGTTGATCGAGCTGACGGCAATCCAAGGCGAAAACGAACCGCTCGCGCAAAAAACGGAAATCTTGATGGTTTCGGCATTCGAGGCAAATCTTATCGAAGATGCCGTTATTTCCAGCAATGAAACGCAAGCAGAGGCATTCTGGTTACTGAGAGATTCGATCGCTCCGGCAGAAAGAGCGATCGGTCCTGCCATGCAGCACGACATTTCGATTCCGGTTGCGCTGATGGCCGACTTCATTGAGAAAGTATCGCCGGAAATCGAACACCGTTTCCCAGGGACGACGACCGTTGCATTTGGCCACCTCGGCGACGGCAACGTGCACTTTCATGTCCTCGCGCCGAAGGGAGCCGACCCGCAACGCTGGGAGGCAGGCGACGCGAAGGAAGTCAGCCGGTTCGTACATGATAAGGTTTCGCAATGGGGAGGCTCCATCAGCGCCGAACACGGAATCGGCCAGATCAAGCGGGATGAGTTGGAACGGCTGGGCGACCCCGCAAGGCTTGCACTCATGCGAAACATAAAGGCCGCACTCGATCCCAAAGGCATTATGAATCCCGGAAAACTGGTGCCGCTTGCGAAACAAGCTGCAACTACGTAAGGCCCACGGTCCGGCGCGTAATGCCGCTATCGGTATGGTTCGCCAAATCAGTTTTATTCTAAAAGACTTGTCGGAGATTATTCATGGCCAGCGCGCCGCAGCAGCCCCAATTGCCTTTGTTCTTCAACGATCTCATGCCGTTGAACAGCCGGGATCATAAGAACTATCGCTCGCGCATGATCGACAGCGCTCCGTGGCTCTCCAAAGCACATGCCATTCCGTTGACTGTTGACGAATTTGTCCAGGCTCAGCGTAATTTCCCGATCGTGTTTTCCAGCGGCGAGAACCCGCTTCCCCTCGCGCTCATGGGCCTCAACGAAGGCGTGAACACGTTCGTGGATGAAAGCGGCAAGGTGACCGAACAGGTTTATCTTCCAGCCTACATCCGCCGCTACCCGTTCATGCTGGCGAAGCTTCAGAAGGACGCGACCGAGCTTTCCTTGATGTTTGACCCCACCAGCGAAGCACTTGGCGAATTTGCTGATGGAGAGCGCCTGTTCGACGACGAAGGCAATACCACGGATGCCACCAAACGTGTTCTGGAGTTCTGCGAACATTTCGAACAAGCAGCACAGCGCACTCAGGCGTTTCTCACCGAAATCAAGGATGCCGGTCTTCTCATGGATGGCGAAGTTGCCATTCAGCGCCAGGACACTGACAAGCCGTTCGTGTATCGCGGGTTCCAGATGGTCGATCAAGAAAAGCTCCGCGAGGTCAGTGCTGAAAAGCTGGAAACCTGGAACAAGAGCGGTCTCCTCATGCTGATCCATGCCCACATCTATTCTCTCGAACTGATGCGGGTCATCTTCGCGAGGCAGATGCAGCAGGGCTCGGCTCCGCAGCCTACATCACAAGCGAACCTGCCCAACTGATTCATTGAAGTGAGCCGGTGACCCGACGTCAGATTTCCCGCCCCCGTGGCCTGCTTCGGCTATCAGGGACGCGTTCGGGTCACCGGTTATTGATTCTGCCTGCGCTGGTTCTGATCGCAGCCTGCAACCCAGCAATGGGCGGACCGGGTCGAGCGAGCGCCCCCTTGGCATCGCCCCTAAAAACATTTCAGGACAAAGAAGTCCGGCTTTATGAAATAGGGTACCGCCTGGCTTCCGCGAATGCGCCTTACTGCGAGCGGACGGAACCCACACTTGGCTTCTTGATTCACGACGCTGGAGCGTACGATGACGATAATCGGGTCAGAGAAGAGTTCGGATTGGTGGGCGATATCGGCGTCCAAGCCGTGGCCCCCTATTCTCCTGCATCCGATGCCGGCATTAAAATCAATGATACGATTATTGCGATTGACGGACAGCCAGTCGCTTCCTTTCAGCGAGATCCGGAGGAGACCTGGCGGCGGGCGCTCGACATTAGACGCAAAATATCTGCATCCGCCAGCAGTGGAAGCGTACCAGTAGAATGGTCTTCTTCAGATACGGGTGTCCAACGTGCCGATCTTGAGGTTGCGAAAGTCTGCAAGTCACAAGTGGAATTGCTATCGAAGAGTGACAGCGCGCTGGCAGATGGCACTCGTATTCTGGTGGGAGACCGATTTCCGGGTCTCGCGTATAGCGATGATGAATTGGCTGCCGTTCTGGCTCACGAAATGGCGCACAATGTTCTGAACCACATTGAATTCTTGGTTGAAAACGGCCGCTCCGGAAACCGTGGCCGTAATTCCGAACGAGATGCCGATCGCTTGATGCCTTGGCTTCTGGCGAATGCCGGGTATGACCCCGGGGCTGCTACCCGCATGATGCAAAGATACGGACCACGCCATTCGGGAGGCATTTTCCGCAGTCGTAGCCATGACGGCTGGGATGAACGCGTTTCTCTGATCCAAACTCAAGTCCAAGCAGTGAATCGGATCAGGTCGCACACCGGTGATGCGCGGGTCGATTGGCGGATCCACTTTAAGCCGCTTTTGAAGGAAATCTGATCGACGCGGTCAGAGCGGCCCCTACTTGCGATAATCCGCATGTCGTGCGGGCGGTTGATATTGAACCACGCTTTGTAGTGCTTACTTATGAAGAGCCGGGGTCGTTTTCCCCTCATGACGGGCCCGGTTGCGGCGCGATCTTTTCGCGCCACCTCCCTGAACCTTGGCTACCTCGTGCAACTGCACGAGGTAGTTTTTTATTGCGCTGCTTCGAGTCCAGGAGGGCAGCCTAGCATGATTGTTCGCTCAGCCACCTCCCGCACCATTTGGGTAAGCAGTGTTACAAGCTGATCGGCATGGCCGGTCAAATTCGCAAACTCAGCGTCAAGGTAGATTGATCGGCAGATTTCCAGTTGAAATGCCTCGATCATGCGATTGGGGTTCCCGTGCCTATCAAGAACGTAACCGCCTGCGTAGGGCCTGTTACGAACGAGAAGGCGACGCGCTTGTCGGAAGAACCGCTCAACCGAATCCGAAATCTCACCGTGGCAACTGCCTCCGAACCGATCGCCAAGGACGAATTCGATAGGTGGAAAATTGTCATGCATCCTTGGCAAAGGAGGCATTGAATGAAGATCGATCAGCGTAGCGCACCCAAACCTATCTCGCGTGCTTTTGAGCATCTCATTCAATCGGTCATGATATGGACGATGAATTTCTGCTATCCGGGTTGAGAGTTCATCCATTGCGAGTGGGGAATTCCATATCTCTTCCCTGCCCAGGCGGCGGGGGACAAGACCTAGCCCATTCCTTGCTCTCCGTCTTGCCGGGGTCGCAGGTCGCGGCTCCTCAGCCTTGCCACTTACCATTCCCCAGTCGACGTCATCTACATCCCGGTTAAGGTCGATCATGGCTCGTGGGGCATCGGCTATGAGAATTGCGGCCCCGGTTTGTTGAGCAATCGCGATCGCGAGCTTATCAACCATCCTATCTTCCAGCTTAAGTCTTGAAGGTTCAGGATCGCGCATCTTTTTGATTAGGGAGTCAGGATAAAGACGTCCGGCGTGAGGGACAGACAGAACGACCGGAATTAACGCGGCACCTACGGAAGAATAGCGGAAAGCCGGTTGGTTTACCTGCGAAATACGCCCACCAACCTCCATCGCGATTGCTTCTAAGGCATTCGTGTTCAACATAGTGCATTTCGCTCCAAAAGAGGCGGTCAAACATGACACATAGAGATTTAGGCCTCGGAATTGGAATCGTATCGCTTCCAAGACACCGTGCTGCATCAGAAGGCGGGTCAGGCTGGATCACCTTACCCACCTGAGCAGTGGTTTTTTTAAAAGGTTCGATCTAAGACGATTGCCATGGCTGATCCCAAGAATCTCATTTTGCTAGCTGAAGATGATGAGGCCATGCGCCTTTATCTGGAACGCGCGTTGGAAAATGCAGGTTTCGAAGTGGATTCAGTGGACCGGGGAACTGAAGCGGTAACTTTGCTCGAAGGCAAGATGTACGACCTGTTGCTTTCAGATATCGTAATGCCTGGCATGGACGGCATCGAACTCGCCCAGCGATGCAATAAGATCAGCCCTTCGACCAAGATCATGTTCATCACTGGATTCGCCGCGGTCAGTCTTAAAGCAAGCCGCGAACAACCCAACGCGAAGGTCTTATCCAAGCCATTTCACCTTCGCGATCTGGTGCTGGAAGTGCGACGTGTGCTGAGCGAACCAATGAGCGCGCAAATATATTGAAATTGGCCTTGCGTGCCTGTGACACTCCCGTTAAGGCGCGTCCTTACCGGCCCGGCCGGCTCATTCGATGTGTGGGCGTATAGCTCAGTGGTAGAGCACTATGTTGACATCGTAGGGGTCCCAAGTTCAATCCTTGGTACGCCCACCATCGGAATCTCCCAAGAGTTGAAGCGTTAAGTGAACTCGACATTGATCGAGCACTTTATGCGCTACTGGTGGAGGCGCACCTCAGCTACGGCGATGATGACCTTGGCCGTTAGCCATTGCATTACCCAAATGGAATTTCTTTATAAAATTTGTGTCAAAACTTGCGCTGAGCAAAAATTATATTTTTAAACAAGAGTAACGCCACCACTGGCAAACGAAAAAGGCCGGCTCCGCGACAGCGGAGCCGGCCTCAATCAATCTTTCGATAAAGCTTATGCGCTTACCGGGAAATCATCGTCATCGTCATCTGCAGCGATGATGATGCCAGCGATCACAGCAGCTGCTGCGAGAACAGCGATGATCACAGACGAACCACCAAGTTCAGCAGATTCTTCAACCGGCTGCGAGCTGCGCTGTGCGTCAGCGGCCGTAGCGACGACCGGGGTTGCAGCCATTGCGACTGCGGCAAAAGGGAGGATGAACTTTTTCATATCTACACTTACTCCTAATTGAACCCTGCTTACCCGAGGGCCTTTGGATTTGGTATGAGGCGGAATATCGGACCAATCAAATAAGTTCAACCCTATTCCGCCTATTTCGCTTCACTAACTGCGCATTAAATAACTGGCCAGTAGTGAAAATTTTCTAACAGACCGGAGATACCAAGCTGGTCAGATACGCAAACCAGCGAAAAACAGGATAGTTCCAAATGTCGCGATAAGCGAAACCACCTAGTGGAAGATCGTGGCATTTTTGCACCACCCATCTCTTTTCTCGACAGGATGGCACCAGATGATTGCATCAACACCGATATTCGAACGAGAAAAAGAAGCAGATTATTCCTGCAAAAACTTTGAAATTTGAATACTCAACACAACCGCTTGCCGAGACCTGGTAAGTGAAAAGCGTTCGACGTTAATTCCGGCCCTTGGTAGGAAGACCTACAGCCGAAGCACAACACGGCAGGGGTCAGCGCAACATTCGAGAGGTGGGGACGTAAGTCTCGCCTCCTTGCCCTGAAGGCAAGCTATGCTAAAGCGCGCACAATCCAACTTCGAACAGACAGGAAACTAATGGCCAAGATCAAGGTAGCCAACCCGGTCGTCGAACTCGACGGCGACGAAATGACGAAGATCATCTGGAAGTGGATCCGTGAACGGTTGATCCTCCCATATCTCGACATCGACCTCAAGTATTATGACCTCTCGATCGAAAAACGCGACGAGACCGACGACCAAATCACAGTCGACGCGGCCAATGCGATCAAGGAACACGGGGTCGGCGTGAAGTGCGCGACGATCACTCCTGACGAAGCGCGCGTCGAGGAATTCAGCCTCAAGAAGATGTGGCGTTCGCCCAACGGCACCATCCGCAACATCCTCGGAGGCGTGGTCTTCCGCGAACCCATCGTGATCGACAACGTGCCGCGTCTTGTACCCGGCTGGACCGACCCCATCGTCGTCGGCCGTCACGCCTTCGGTGACCAGTATCGCGCCACCGACACTCTGATTCCTGGCGCTGGCAAGCTGCGTCTCGTCTTTGAAGGCGAGAATGGCGAGAACATCGACCTCGATGTGTTCGAATTCCAGAGCCCTGGCGTCGCCATGGCGATGTACAATCTCGACGATAGTATCCGCGATTTCGCTCGCGCCAGCTTCGCTTACGGCCTCGACCGCAAGTGGCCGGTGTATCTTTCGACCAAGAACACCATCCTTAAGAAGTACGATGGCCGCTTCAAGGACCTGTTCCAGGAAGTGTTCGACGCCGAATACAAAGAGCAGTTCGAAAAGCACGGTCTCACTTACGAGCACCGTCTGATCGACGATATGGTCGCTGCCGCCCTCAAGTGGAACGGAAAATTCGTTTGGGCCTGTAAGAATTACGACGGCGACGTCCAGTCGGATATCGTTGCGCAGGGCTTCGGCAGCCTCGGCCTGATGACTTCGGTACTGATGACCCCAGATGGAAAGACTGTGGAAGCGGAAGCTGCGCACGGTACTGTCACGCGTCACTATCGCCAGCATCAAGAAGGCAAGGCAACTTCAACCAACCCGATCGCCAGTATCTTCGCTTGGACACGCGGTTTGATGTACCGCGGCAAGTTCGACAATACGCCGGACGTGGTGAAGTTCGCGGAAACACTGGAAAAGGTCTGCATCAAGACCGTCGAAAGTGGAAAGATGACGAAGGATCTCGCCCTTCTCATCGGTCCGCAGCAGAGCTGGATGACGACCGAGCAGTTCTTCGAAGCCATCGTCGAAGGCTTGGAAACGGAAATGGCAAACTGGGGCTGAAACTCCGCGGCTTCCGGGTCGTTATCCGAATAAGCCAGATCATTGGGGGTCGGCGCGCAGCCGGCCCCTTTTCGTTTGGGATCGCACAAATTTAGACGGGGTTCGAATGGCAAAGCAGCCAGCTAAAAAGCGTACAACTCGCCGCAAGGGTTCAGAAAAGTTCGGCCAGAAGCGGCTCGACATTCGCAATGCCAAGATCAAGGACATTCCGGGAATCGCGAATCTGGTCCGACGGGTCTACGAGGATATGCCTGCCTACACACACGGCGAAATCCGAGGGCAGATCAACAACTTCCGAGAAGGCTGCTTCGTCGCCCTGCTGGATGACGAGGTGGTTGGCTATTGCGCAACAATGCAGCTTGCCGAAGCGCTGGCATTCCAGGAACATGACTGGGACGAAATTACCGGCAATGGATACGGCAGCCGCCACGATCCCACCGGCGACTGGCTATATGGCTACGAAATGTGCGTCGATCCCAAGGTGCGTGGTGTTCGCATAGGGCGACGCCTCTATGAAGAACGTCGTGCGTTGGCCGAAGAAAAGGACCTGACCGGGATCGTCTTTGCTGGGCGTATGCCGAATTATCGCCGACTGCGCCGGAAGGTCGAAGGCCCGCAGGACTATCTGGACCAAGTGGTCGGCGGTAAGCTGCATGATCCCGTCCTGCGCTTCCAACTCGCCAACGGCTTCGAACCGGAACGGGTGATCGAAGGGTACTTACCCGAAGATAAAGCAAGCATGGCGAATGCTGTGATGATGGTCTGGCGCAACCCCTATGTCGAGCGCGATCAGCCAGTAAAGAAACGCCTTCCACGAGGGGTGGAGGCAGTACGCGTAGCGACCTGTCAACTGCAAGCGCGGCAAGTCGCAGACTATGACGAATTCATGCGCCACGTCACCTATTTCGTAGATGTGGCAAGCGACTACGAATCAGACTTCATCGTATTTCCCGAACTCTTCACGCTCATGCTTTTAAGTTTCGAGGAAAAAGAACTCTCTCCCGTCGAAGCAATCGAGCGCCTTTCGGAATATACGCCGCGTCTTCAGGCCGACATCTCCGAAATGGCAATGCGCTACAACATCAATATTATTGCTGGTAGCCATCCCACACGCATGGACGATGGTGACATCCACAACGTCGCCTATGTTTGCCTGCGCGACGGATCGGTGCATGCCCAAGAAAAGATCCATCCCACCCCGAACGAACGCTATTGGTGGAACATCAAGGGCGGCGACAAGGTCGAGGTCATCCAGACTGACTGTGGGCCGATTGGGGTCCAGATTTGCTACGATAGTGAGTTTCCCGAACTCTCCCGCCGCTTGGCCGACGAAGGCGCTCGCATCATTTTCGTTCCGTTCTGTACCGACAGCCGGCAAGGCTATCTTCGCGTCAGATATTGCGGTCAGGCACGGGCCATTGAGAATCAGTGCTTTGTGGTCCTCTCCGGCAATGTCGGTAATTTGCCCAATGTCGGCAACATGGACATTCAGTATGCCCAAAGCTGCATCCTGACGCCCTGCGATTTTCCTTTCGCGCGTGACGGGATCGCTGCTGAGGCCACCGAGAATGTCGAGACACTTACTATCAGCGACATCAATCTCGCCGACTTGCAGTGGGCTCGTGCAGAAGGGACCGTGCGCAACCTCGCAGATAGGCGGTTCGACCTCTATCGTATCGAATGGGATGAGGATGGAGCGCATCCTGGTAAGCCTCGCCCTCGCAGGGAGCCCCTTGGCCCCGCCGGACCGGGCGGGGGTTAACATTTGGCAGGCTTCGTGACTTCGTGACGTTGGCTGAGTAAAGCTACATCCATGGCTTCGGGCGAACTGGCATCTCCGGCACTTTCCGACGCGCTCGTCATCCTTGGCGCAGCGGGCTTGGTCATACCCGTCTTCACGCGATTCCGCATCACACCTGTGATCGGATTCATCCTCATAGGAATCCTGGTCGGACCATATGGGCTCGGCCAGTTGGTGTTTGAGCGACCGTGGCTTGAGCACATAACCATATCCGATCCAGAGGCGCTGGATATATTTGCCGAATTTGGCATCATTCTGCTGCTGTTCGCCATCGGGCTGGAATTATCGTTCAAGCGGCTCTGGCAATTGCGCAAGCTCGTATTTGGCCTTGGTGCAGCAGAACTGCTGATCGGCGGAATTTGCCTTGCCATCATCTTGTCAATGATGGGACAATATTGGATCGGCGCGCTGGCGCTTGGCTTTGCATTAGCGTTCTCCTCGACCGCAATCGTCCTGCCGATTTCGGGCAGCACCAGCCCTGTTGGCCGGGCTGCGCTGTCGATGCTTCTGTTTGAAGACATCATGATCGTGCCGATCGTCTTCATTCTTGGCGCGATGGCACCCAATGCCGCATCCGAAGGCTGGGAGGGCTTGCTTACCACGATGTGGCAGGGTGCGGCGGTGATCGCGGTAATGATGATCGCCGGTCGTTTCGCTCTACCCCGTCTGTTCGCACAGGCTGCCCGTACCAAGAGTCCCGAACTGTTTCTTGCCGCTGCCATGCTCGTGGTGATCGGCGCCAGCCTTGCGACGGCGGCCGTCGGCCTCTCGCCCATCGTGGGGGCGCTGATTGCTGGCCTGCTCATCGCCGAGACTGAATATCACAGCGAAGTCGAAAGCATCATGGAGCCGTTCAAAGGCCTCGCGCTGGGTATCTTCCTTATCACTGTCGGCATGAGCATCGACCTTGCGACCATTGCCGAACATTTCGCGCTGATCGCCACGGCAGTGGTGGGCGTGCTGACGTTCAAGGCGGTACTGACTGGCGTGCTGCTACGCCTCATGGGCGCGCGGCGCAGCACGGCGGCAGAAACCGGCATTCTGATGGCGAGCCCCTCGGAAACGACGCTGATCGTACTGGCAGCAGCCAGTTCCGCGCTGCTGATTCAGCCCGGTACGGCGCAATTCTGGCAGATCGTAACGGCGATCGGCCTCACGATAACTCCTCTTCTGGCCAGGCTTGGTCGCGTTGTCGCGCGGCGCGTCGAGCCAGCGCCCGAACTGCCACCCGAGGACGAAGGCGAGCGCAAGGTCATTATCGTCGGCGTCGGACGTGTCGGCCGACTGGTTGCGCAAATGCTTAAGGCGCATGACAAAGCCTACATAGCCATAGATTCCGACGCCGATCTTATCGAGTATGCAAAGCGCGAGGGATACCGTGCGACCTTTGGTGATGCGGCACGTGGCGATGCGCTGGAACGGCTGGGAGTGGAAGATGCTACCGCCGTAGTGCTCACCATGGACGAACCGGTGTTGGCGGAGCGTCTGGTGCGCAAGCTCCGCTCCGAATACCCTGAACTGCTGATCGTCGCGCGCGCTCGCGACATCGCTCATGCCGCCGAACTATACCGCGCCGGGGCAAGCCATGCCGTCCCCGAAGCGTTGGAGGCGACGTTGCAACTATCCGAAGCGGTGCTGGTAGATATCGGCGTACCGATGGGCCCGGTCATCGCTTCGATACACGAAAAACGCGACGAATTCCGGTTGCAGATCGAAGAAGACGGTGCGCTCGGTTACAAGCCCAAGCTACGCTCCAGCACGGCAGGCAGTTGAACGATTGCTCTTCTCGCCCGTTAATAACGCAAAGGAGAGTAAACATGAGCAACCCTGACCCAACCAAGCCGACCCCGAACGACGAGAAGTTCAAGCCGCAGAATGTTCAAGATCCGCTGAAGGACCAAGCACCAACGAACAAACGCGGCGCTCCGGGTGATACCGAAGGCTATGACATCGAGCAGGGCTCAAGCGGTGTAACGAAAAGTACGCCCAGCGCGTAAATCGTTGCGAGATGAAAACGGACGCCTGACCAGCCTCGTGCCGGTCAGGCGTTTTTTTCTGCCAGCGCCTTGCGCACGGCAGCAATTGCATCTTCTGCCTTCGCCCCGTCCGGACCACCGCCCTGCGCCATGTCGGCACGACCGCCACCGCCTTTGCCGCCCAGCGTTTCAACGCCGATGCGAACAAAATCCACTGCACTGAAGCGGTCGGTAAGATCGTCAGTGACGGCGACTGCGAAGGCACCCTTGCCCTCATTTATCGCGCAGAGCGCGGCAATGCCGGAGCCCATGCGGTTTTTTGCCTCATCCAGCAGCGGCCGTAGTTCCTTCGGATTCAAACCGTCTATCACCTGGCCGGAGAATTTGACGCCGCCAATCTCCTCTTCGGCCGAGGCTGCATCTCCCGAACCACCTCCGCTCAGTGCAAGTGCGCGTTTGGTCTCCGCCAGTTCTTTTTCGAGACGCTTGCGTTCGTCCACTAGAGCAGAAACGCGAGCTGCAGCTTCATCAGGAGAAGTCTTGAGCGCTCCGGCTATGGCACGGACTGTCTGGTCGCGGGAAAGCAGCCATTGGCGCGCCGCTTCGCCGGTCAGTGCCTCGATCCGCCGGACCCCAGAGCTTACCGCACTTTCGCTGACGATTTTGAACAGCCCGATATCACCCGTGGCCTCTACGTGCGTGCCGCCGCACAATTCTACCGAGTAATTCTTACCCTCGCCGCTTTTCCGACCCATCGAAAGCACGCGAACTTCGTCGCCGTATTTTTCGCCAAACAAGGCCAGCGCACCGGCTGCAACTGCGTCATCGGGCGTCATCAAACGAGTGCCGACGGTCTCGTTGGCGCGAATTTCCGCATTCACTTCTTTCTCGATGGCATCAATATCATCATCGCCAAGCGGCTTGGGATGCGAGAAATCGAAGCGGAAGCGATCGTCCGACACCAGCGATCCCTTCTGCGTTACATGCTCGCCCAGACGATCGCGCAGCGCCGCGTGCACCAGATGCGTTGCCGAATGGTTCGCGCGGATACGGTCGCGGCGCTCGGCATCGATTTCCAGATGGACTGCGTCGCCAACCTTTACGCTGCCGCTCACGATTGTCGCCACATGGGTATGCAGGCGGCCGAGAGGCTTGTTGGTGGTGGAAACCTTGGCTTCCAAACCCTCGGGAATCCAGATGCGACCCGCATCGCCTGTCTGGCCTCCGCTTTCGCCGTAGAAGGGCGTCTGGTTGGTCAGAATGATGACATCATCGCCCTCGCCAGCGCTATCGACTTCCTTTCCATCCTTTACCAAGGCAATCACTTCGGCCTCGCCCGTTGTCGAGCTATATCCGGTGAACTCGGTCGAACCTGCGCGCTCGGCGATGTCGAACCATACCTCCTCATTGGCCGCCTGGCCCGATCCCTTCCATGCCGCGCGGGCCGCAGCCTTCTGTTGAGCCATCGCCTGATCGAACCCAGCCTTGTCGACGCCGATGCCGCGGTTGCGCAAGGCATCCTCGGTGAGGTCGTACGGGAAACCGTAGGTATCGTAGAGCTTGAACGCTGTCTCGCCGTCCAGCGTACCGCCCTCGCCCATTTCGCCGGTCGCTTCGTCGAGAAGCTTCAGACCCTTATCGAGCGTGCGGCGGAATTGCGTTTCCTCGCGCTCCAATACTTCCTGTATGAGTGGCTGGCCACGCACAAGTTCGGGATAAGCCGCACCCATTTCGCTGACCAGTTCGGGCACGAGGCGATGCATCAGGGGCTCGCTCGCTCCCAGCAAATGCGCATGGCGCATGGCGCGGCGCATGATGCGGCGCAGCACATAGCCGCGGCCTTCATTGCTCGGAAGGACACCGTCGGCGAGCAGGAAGCTGGTCGAGCGCAGATGGTCGGCGATCACGCGGTGACTGGCGGTCTGATCACCCTCCGCCTTCACTCCCGTCAGCGCTTCACTTGCTCCAATCAGAGCTTTAAACGTGTCGGTATCGTAATTGTCGTGCACACCCTGCATGACCGCAGCGACGCGCTCGATCCCCATACCGGTATCGATGCTCGGCTTGGGCAAGTCGCCGACGATCTCGTCCGCTTCCTGCGTGAATTGCATGAAGACGAGGTTCCAGATTTCAACGAAGCGGTCGCCGTCTTCTTCGGGCGATCCCGGAGGGCCGCCCCAGATGTGATCGCCGTGGTCGTAGAAAATTTCCGAGCAGGGGCCGCACGGGCCGTCAGAGCCCATGGCCCAGAAATTGTCCTTGGTCGGGATGCGAATGATACGCTCGTCAGCAAAGCCCGTGCGCTTCTTCCACAAATCGAAGGCTTCGTCGTCCGTATGGTAGACGGTGACCAGCAAACGGTCCTTGTCGAGTCCCCATTCCTTTGTCAGCAGGGTCCAGGCATGGTCGATCGCCTGTTCCTTGAAATAGTCGCCGAAGCTGAAATTGCCGAGCATCTCGAAGAAAGTATGATGCCGCGCGGTGTAACCCACATTATCGAGGTCATTGTGCTTGCCGCCGGCGCGCACGCACTTCTGCGCGCTAGTGGCGCGTGGTGCGGGCGGCGTTTCTAGACCGGTGAAAGCATTCTTGAACGGCACCATGCCCGCATTGACGAACATGAGCGTGGGATCGCTGAACGGCACGAGCGGCGCGCTCTGCACTTCCTCATGCCCGTTCGAGCCAAAGTAGTCGAGAAAGGAGCGGCGAATTTCATTGGTCGACGTCATGCCGGGGCAATTAGGCAATCGGGGGGCAAGCGACAAGCAGCAAAAGCGCCGACTCTGGCGAGCGCTCGCCTACCAGATGAAATAGGCTCCACCTTTTTCCCGCGCCCGCTGCCAAGCCGGACGGGCATGGATCGCCTCAACGAACCGGGCCAGCTTCGGCGCTTTTTCGCCATAGCCTTGCATAACGGCGATTTCTGCCGGGAAGCTCATCATTACATCGGCGGCGCTCCACTCGTCACCGACGAAATGAAGCGAATCTGAAATCCTGTCCTCGGCGTAAGCGACGTGCGCGGACAATTGTTCGTCGATCCGCGGCATAAGGGGAGCGGCGGCTTCACCGAGACGCCCGGCATAAATTTTGAGCATGACCGGGACGAAAAAAGAACTTTCGCCGAACTGCATCCATTCCAGATGATCGATCCAGGCATCGGATGAACGGTTCGGCAGCCAGTTTTCGCCACCATGTCGCTCGCAAAGGTATTCGATGATCGCTCCGCTCTCGCTCACGCAGCGACCACGATCTTCGATTAACGGCGATTTGCCGAGCGGATGCGCGTCCTTCAATTCGGCCGGGGCGAGATTCGTCGTCGCATCGCGCTGATAGGACACGATATCGTAATCCGCGCCCAGTTCTTCCAGCAGCCACAAGATGCGCTGTGATCTGCTATTGTTGAGGTGGTGGACTGTAATCGTCACGGCGCTCTTCCTTCTCGTTCGGTTTCTTGCCCGTCTTAAGAATCTATGTGAGGTCGGACTGTCGCACCGAAACCGTCCTGAAGAAACCAGCTTCGCGCCTTCAAACCTTCGTCAGCGTCACCTGATGCACATCGATACCTCCCCCGCGGAAGCCACCCTCGCAATACATCAGATAGTATCGCCAGAGGTCGCAAAAGCGCGCATCGAAACCGGAAGGCAACTTCCCCCCGGCAATTGCAGCATCAAAATTCTCGCGCCAGATCCGAAGCGTCTCCGCGTAATCCAACCCGAAGTCGCATTGATCAGACCAGCTTAGTCCTCGCTCTTCGGCCAACCGCCGGAATTCGCTGGTTCGAATCAGAAGACCACCGGGGAAGATGTAGGCCTGGATGAAATCCGCGCTTTTCTCATATTCGTCGAACAGGTCATCTCGCATCGAGATGTACTGGATCGCGGCCTTGCCCCCGGCTTTCAAATTCCGCGCTATGCAGTCCATGTAGGTTGGCCAGTACTCGCGGCCGAGCGCCTCGACCATCTCGACGCTAACGATGGCATCGTACTGACCGGCAGTATCGCGGTAGTCTTGCTTCCGGAAATCGACTTCGCGTGAGTGGTGCTGACGCGCCCACGCCAGTTGCTCATCCGAAAGACTGATTGCAGTGACATGGCTGCCAGCCCGCTGAAAGTACGCCGCCAGAGCGCCCCAGCCACAACCGATTTCCAGCACCTTGTCGGCATCGCCGATGCGCTCGGCCAAAGCTTTCCACTTGCGCTTCTGGCCTGTTTCAAGAGCATCATCACCGACCTCGAGTGCCGAAGAATAGCTCATCGTCGGATCAAGCCAGGCCTGGTAGAAATCGTTGCCGAGGTCGTAATGAGCGGAGATGTTCTTTTGCGCCCCGACATGGGTGTTGCGATTAACGAGATGCGCCAGCTTTAACGAATGCCGGAAAGGGCCTTTGGCCCGCGCCGTGTCGCCGAGCCTTTCGGCGTGCTGCATGAAAAGCGCGAAGAGCGGAACCGGGTCCGGGCTCCACCACTCCCCAGCTTCCCACGCCTGATAAAGACCAACCGAGCCATTGGTCGCGATGCGAATGAGTGCGCGATAGCTGCGAAGTTCGAACACGCATTCGAACCCCGGCGCGCGTCCGCCAAGTACTCGCGGAGATCCATCGGGCAGAGTTCCGTGGATTGTCCCCGTGACAAGCGCGTCGTCTATACGCTGGAGCATTTTGTCAATGCCGGGCGCGAACAGCCGCGCAAGCCAACCGGGTTTACGTGCGAAGGGCTTGGCGCCTTCGATCAGGGTGCGTCCGCGTTGACTGGCCAGGGTCTCCATGCGCCGAGCCTATGCCGCGCCATCTGCGCGCCGACAAGTCCGCTACGTCTTACTTTCCCGGTAAGCCTGCAATGCACGCTCCCGGGCTTCCTTGTGGGCGATCATCTTGACCGGATAATCCCCGCGCATGTCGTCGGGAGGATCGTGTATGCAGGCGTCCTCAACCTCGGCAAGCTCCGGGACGTACTGCCTGATAAAGTCGGCAGCATCGAACTTCTCGCTCTGCGAGAGCGGAGCCATGATGCGGCTGAACATGTTGCTGTCCACTCCGGTTCCGGAGATCCATTGCCAGTTCACGCCATTGTTCGCGTAGTCGGCATCCACGAGCCATTCCCAATACCACTGTTCGCCAAATCGCCAGTCGATCAGCAGATGCTTCACAAGGAAGCTGGCGCAGATCATCCGGACGCGATTGTGGATCCATCCTGTCTGCCACAGTTGCCGCATGCCGGCATCGACAATGGGATAGCCGGTCATGCCTTTCTGCCAACAGCGCAGATCATCCTTTATCAGATGCCCGGCGTTGGGATTTCGCCATAAGGTGCGTTCGTCGTAGTCGCGGTAACTTTCGCGAGGGTAGGCCGGGAACTGGTCGATGACGTTCTGCGCGTAGTCACGCCAGATGATTTCCTTCGCAAAGGTCTTCCACCCGTCGCTGCGCTTGTCCTTGAGTTTATGCCAGACCTGCGCCGGGCTGATTTCGCCCCAATGGAGGTGCGGCGACAGGCGTGAGGTCGTGTCCTGTGAGGGCAAATTTCGCCCGTCGTCATAATCGGCAACCTCATCGGCCCACCAGTCGAGCCGTTCGTGCGCGGCATACTCGCCGAAATCCCAGAAGTCGCGAATGCCGCCCGCCCAGTCGGGCGAGGTCGGAAGCAGGCCCCACTCTTCCAGTTCATCGCTTTCCGGCCAGCTTTCCGGCGATGAGATGTGGTCCGGTTCCTCCAGCGTATCGCGCGGCGGCATCACTTCCAGCATCGCCTTGGAGAACGGCGTATAAATTTTGTAGGGATCGCCCGAGCCGGTCGTTACCGAGCCGGGCGGCAGCAGGTAGTTTCCGTCGTAGAGACACAGTTTGCGCTCGGCGCCCAAGGCATCGCGCAGTTCGTCTTCGGCTTCCTTCCACCACGGCTCGTAGTGGCGCATCGCATGGATACAGGACGCCCCGGTTTGATCGGCAATGGCAGCGAGCACCTGCGGCGCATCGCCCTTTCGCAGGATGATGCGCGAGTGCCTGCTGCCGAAGGATTTTCCCAGGCTCTCGAGCGAGTAATGAAGCCAAACCTTGGACGCGGCGCCGATCGCGTGATCACCGCCGCGGTCCTCGTCGAAAACGAACACGGGGATTACCGGACCTGCCTGTGCGGCGGCATGCAAAGCGGGGTGATCGGCCATGCGCAAATCGCGCCTGAGCCAGACGATCTGGGGAGAACTCATGACAGCGGAACGGAAGCGCGCGGGTGGTGGTTCCACACGGCATGACCAAGGCCGTGTCCACACCCGAAGCTCCGCTGCCGCCGGAGCATATCGTGCTGCCCGAACGAGGCTTCACGATCGATCGCTCCAAGGCCATCGCCGCGGCGGCGATCTGCTGGGCCGGCTTCGCTATTCTCGTCTACGCCGTGACCCACGGAATGACTGCCGATTTCGATGCCCGGGGCCTCCTGTCCTTTCGCACCGGCGAGGCGCTGGGGCCGAAAGGGCCGGAGATCCTGTTCGAAAGCGTGCGCGATGTCACCGCGCTGGGCGGCGTCTTTCTCCGCAACCTCTTTGCGCTGGCGGCGGTGGTGGCGCTCCTGTTCCTGAAACTGCGGCGGGAAGCCATCCTCTATGCGGCAACGGTGGTTAGCGGATGGCTCGTCAACACCGGCATGAAGCTGCTCATAGGTCGCGACCGGCCGCAAATCGTGCCGCATCTGACAGAGGCGGGCGGCGAGAGCTTTCCGTCCGGCCACAGCTTTTCCGCAGCGGTCGTCTATATCGGCATGGCGCTGGCCTTTGCCGCGCTGTCCTGGAGGCAGTCGGTCCGCCTGACCGTCATCGGCTTCGCCATGGCGCTGTCCGCCATGGTCGCCTGGAGCCGCGTGATGCTTGGCGTCCACTTCCCGAGCGATGTTGTCGCGGGCTGGCTCGGCGGGGCCGGCTGGGCCTTTCTCGCAGCGGCACTGGTCTATGCACCCGCAAAGGCTGCTGCCGATCACGGGGCAAAAAAGAGTCCCGAGCCGGATCGACCCTAGCGGAAGAACTCGGTGCAGGTCTGCGGTGGTAAGCGGACCGAGAAGCGGTCGCCCGCCCGAGGATCGACGAAGCGCGCGTCGCGAAGCCAGAGCTGACCTCCATCGCGCCTTTCGACGAAAGGAGCCCGCGACCAGAACAGGAACGCCCTCACCTGCGGATCGGCCCGCGCCGCTCCCTGCAGATCGCACGAGGGGAGAAAAGCGTCTCCCAGATATTCCACCTTTCCTGTCGCCTGCTTGCGAAATCCGGGGATGATGCCATGCCGCCCGTCACGGTCGACGAAGATGACATCGCGCGCACGCGGATCGAAGGCGACCGGCGCGGCGATGGTTTCGCTGACCGCCATGTTGAGGGAATCCATACGCTCGACGTCTCGCGTGACCAGCCAGTTCGCGCCGATGTAGGCTAGCGCAGCGCCTAGCCCGAGCCATGCAGGCCGTGTCCACGCCCCTCCCCGTTTTTCGCGGCGCAGCGATAGCCACACTGAGCTGCCCAAGATCGCCCAAAGCCACACATCGATGATGAACAGCGTATCGCCATAGAACCAGCGATGGCTGAACGGTTCGAGCAGGCGAATGCCGTAGGTATTCAACCAGTCGAACGCCGGGTGCGTCAGACAGCCGATGAGGCTGAGCACGTAGAGCCACGCGAAACTGACCGGTCGCCGCGTCTCGGGCCGCTTGCCACGCCGGGCCTGCCAAAGATCGAAACCCCACAGCAGCCCGGCGAGGATCAGCGGCAGCAACGCCATGGCCGGTGGGCCATGGGTGATACCCCGGCGGAAGCCGAGGTGCTCCACCCCGTCGAGCCAGAAAAAACAGGTCGCATCCACATCGGGTAGATTGGCGCCGATTATCAGCGCGGGCATCGCCAGCCCGGTTTTCTTCTTGAGTCCCGCCTGACCGATCACGGCCCCTACCAGGCTGTGCGTCAGATTATCCATCGGCGTTCAGATTCGAGAGGGTTTTGCTGACCCAAGTTGACACAGTTGACACAGTCCTGGGGTTGCAAACCGTGCTGCCCGATCGGGCGACAGAAACGCTGCTCTGACGAGCATTTGCGAAAGAAAAAGGTGTGGGCCGATCCATTGTCAACGGGCGTAACGCGCGCTGGCAATGTAGGAAAGCGATTTGGTTCGCGCCGTCAATGTACGGCGCGAACCAGCAATCTCAGATCGGATCCTGCGCCGTTCCGCTGACCGTCCAGGTCTGCCCCTTGCCAAGCAGCTTGGCGAGATTGGCTTCCTTGCCCTCGCTCGCCATCTTGCGCTCTGCGATGACAGCGTCTTCGAAGGTCGGAGTAGGATCGTCGTAAAGCACGCCGAGCGCCATGGGGAACGGGCCGAAGGGCATTTCCACCAGCATATGGGCAATCGAGCGATTGGTGACATCGTGCACGATCACCCCCGCAGCTGCCCAATCGCCATCGACCACGTCGACGACTTCGAGGCTAAGCGTGTCGCGGTTGAGCGTGATGCCCTTGCTGTCCTTGGCGAACAGCATCGGCTTGCCGTTTTCGAGCCAGAGCTGGCGATCCTCGGCACCCTTGGGCGCAGCGAAATCGTCGAACACATCCTTGTTGTAGACGATGCAGTTCTGGAAAATCTCGATGAAGGCTGCGCCCTTGTGGGCATGCGCGGCCTTGAGCACTTCGGGCAGGTTCTTCGAAACGTCGAAACCGCGGCCGACGAAGCGCGCGCCTGCGCCCAGCGCAAAAGCTGCCGGGCGGGCCGGGTGATCGTAACTACCGATCGGCGTGGAAGGCGATTTGGTACCTTCGCGGCTGGTCGGCGAAGCCTGACCCTTGGTGAGGCCGTAGATCTCGTTGTTGAACAGCATGATCTGCATGTTCACGTTGCGGCGCAGCACATGCATCAAATGGTTGCCGCCGATGGAAAGCCCGTCGCCGTCACCCGTCACCAGCCAGACGTCGAGTTCGGGATTGGCGAGCTTCGCACCCGTCGCAAAGGCCGGCGCGCGGCCGTGGATCGTGTGGAAGCCGTAAGTTTCCATGTAATATGGAAAACGGCTTGAACAGCCGATGCCGCTGATGAAGACGGTCTTCGCGGGATCGCAGCCAAGTTGCGGCAGCGTGCGCTGAACGGCCTTGAGGATGGCATAGTCCCCGCAACCCGGGCACCAGCGAACTTCCTGGTCGGTTTCCCAGTCCTTGAGCGTGGTTTCGATCTTAACGGGTGCGTTCATTAATCGTTCTCCGCAATCGGGCTGGGAAGCTGCTGGTCATTGACCGCAACCTCGCCGCCTTCATTGCCTTCGATGCCGTCAAAATATTTCGCGATCTCGCGCTCTAGCTCGGCGATCTGGAATGGCTGGCCGCTGGTCTTGGTCAGCGGCTGCGCATCGACGAGGAACTGGTCGCGCAGGACGGTCTTGAACTGGCCGGTGTTCATTTCCGGCACCAGCACCTTGTCGAAGCCCTTGAGCAGCTCGCCCAGATTCTTCGGCATGGGCCAGATGTGGCGCACGTGGATGTGGCTGACCGAGCAACCCTTGGCGATGCTGCGGCGCACGGCCTGGTGGATCGGACCATAAGTGCTGCCCCAGCCCACGACGGCGAGCGTGCCGCTGTCTTCGCCCAGCGCCACTTCCTGATCGGGCACGGCGATATTCTCGACCTTCGCCTTACGCAGGTCGGTCATGCGCTGGTGGTTATCGGGCGAATAGTCGATGTTGCCCGTTTCCTCGTGCTTCTCGATGCCGCCGATGCGGTGCATCATGCCGGGCGTGCCGGGTTTGATCCAGGGGCGCGCGCCCTTCTCGTCGCGCTTGTAGGGCAGCAGTTCCTCGCCGCGCGGTTCGGTGAGGAATTGCGCGGGAAACGGCTCGAAACCGGCCGGGTCCGGCACCTTCCACGGCTCGGCGGCATTGGCGATATAGCCATCGGTCAGCAGCATGACCGGGGTCATGTATTCGACCGCGATGCGGCAGGCCTCGATCGCCACTTCGAACGCATCGGAGGGGCTGCGCGCGGCAATCACCGGCATGGGCGCATCGCCGTTGCGGCCGTAGACCGCCTGATAGAGGTCGCTCTGCTCGGTCTTGGTCGGCAAGCCGGTCGAGGGACCGCCGCGCTGCGAGTTCACGATCACCAGCGGCAGTTCCGTCATGATGCCAAGGCCGATCGCTTCGGTCTTGAGCGCGATGCCCGGACCGGAGGACGAGGTGACGCCCAGTTGCCCGGCCCAGCTTGCGCCGATGGCGGCACACACGGCGGCGATCTCGTCTTCCGCCTGGAAGGTCGTGACACCGAATTCCTTCAACCGCGCGAGGTGGTGCAGAATGGCCGAGGCGGGGGTGATGGGATAGCCACCGAAGAACATCGGCAGTTCGGCTAGCTGCGCACCCGCGACAAGACCGAGCGACACGGCTTCCGCGCCGGTAATGGTGCGATAGAGACCCGGTTCGCTTTGCACCGGAGGCATGGTCAGCTGCTTGACCGGGCCGGCCAGCTCCGCCGTCTCGCCATAGGCATGCCCTGCATCGAGCGCGGCGATATTGGCGTCGGCGATATCGGGCTTTGATTTGAACTTGGCTTTCAGCCATTCATGGATCGGCTCGCGCGGACGGTCGAACATCCACAGCGCGAGGCCCAGCGTCCACATGTTCTTGGACCTGAGCGCATCCTTGTTGCCGAGGCCGAAGGGCTTGACCGCCTCGATCGTCTTCTCGCTGATGTCGAAAGCCAGCACGTCGAACTTCGCAAGGCTGCCGTCTTCAAGCGGGTTGGCTTCATAATGCGCCTTGTCGAGGTTGCGTTTAGTGAAGGCGCCGGTGTCCGCGATGATCAGGCCGCCGGGCTTCAGCGCGGCAAGGTTCACCTTCAGCGCTGCCGGGTTCATCGCCACCAGCACGTCGGGCGCATCACCTGCAGTGTTGATGGCGCGGCTCCCGAAATTGATCTGGAACGCCGAGACGCCGAACAGCGTGCCCTGCGGCGCGCGAATTTCCGCGGGAAAATCCGGGAAGGTCGCGAGATCGTTTCCGGCGAGCGCGGTCGACAGCGTGAACTGCCCTCCGGTCAGCTGCATGCCGTCACCCGAGTCGCCGGCGAAACGCACGACGATGGCATCGGGGCTTGCGGGGAGGCCGTCTTGCGGCGCGGTGGCGGCTGTTGCCATCCGTTCAAATTCCTTGTCGCGCGCCACGCGATGGGCGCAATGTCATCGGGAGCGCCACCTAGGAGGCACGCCCTGCTCTCGCAATGAAGTTTCTCTGCTAGCGGGAAAAAGGCAGGTGGAAAAGCTTTGCCGAGTGGCTAAGTCCCTTTTCGCAACTCAAGGAGAGACCCATGCCCGACACGGAACATTTCGTACGCGACGATGTTCGCACCTTCCTCGCCATGCTGCAGGCGATGGACGCAAAGGGCGTGGAAGCCGTGGGCGCGGTCGAAGGCCGCAAGCAGATGCGCGCCATGGGCGGGCTTGCCGAAGCGCCGCCGCGCGATGTTGCGGTGATAAAGGATCTGACCTGCCCCGGGCCGGCAGGCGACATACCGCTGCGTTTTTACGACACGCGCGAAAGCCGCGATCCCGGTCCCTGCGTGCTGTTCCTTCACGGCGGCGGCTTCGTGATCGGCGATCTGGAAGTCTACAATTCGCTGTGTACCGAGATTGCATTCCAGCTCGACCTGCCGGTGGTGTCGGTAGATTACCGTCTGGCGCCCGAACACCCCTTCCCCGCCGCCCCCGACGATTGCGAGGCCGCCGCGCGCTGGCTCGCCTCCTCGCCCGAAGCACTTGGACGGGACATCACGGGCCTTGTCATCACGGGCGACAGTGCAGGCGGCAATCTCACCATTGTGACGACGAACCAGTTGGTCCGCCGACCGGCCAAGGTCCCGGTCATCGTGCAGGCGCCGATCTATCCGGTTGCCAGCGACATCGCGGACCACCGGTCATTTGCCGATTTCGCCGAGGGTTATCTGCTGACCGGCGCGACGATGAGCTGGTTCACGCGGCAATATGCGGCCGATCCCGCAGATCCGCGCAACATCCCGATGGTGGGCGATTGCTCCGACACGCCGCCGACTGTCCTGTGTACGGCGGGCCTCGATCCCTTGCGCGATTCCGGGCGCGAGTATGCCGCACATCTCGTGCAGCAGGGGACAGAGGTGGTCTATCTCGAATTCCCCGGTATAATTCATGGTTTCACGACATTGCGGAAAGCGATTCCGAGCGGCCAGCAGGACCTCGACGCCTTTCTCGATGCCGTTCATCTGATGGTGGAGCGTTACAAGTGAGCGAACTCGGTTACCGGCCCTGCGTCGGCGTAATGCTGGTAAATAGCGAAGGGCGCGTTTTCGTCGGCCGCCGGATCGACAATAAAGAAGGCGATTGGTGGCAGATGCCCCAGGGCGGCGTCGATGAAGGCGAAGATCTGAAGGAAGCGGCGCTGCGTGAACTGGCCGAGGAAACCGGGGCGCAGGCAGCGCATGTGTCGCTGATCCGTCAGACCGAGGAGCCCATTCGGTACGATTTGCCCGAGGAACTGATCGGCAAGCTGTGGGGCGGGAAATATCGCGGACAGGAGCAGGTTTGGTTCCTGGCGCGGTTCTCCGGCACCGATGACGATATCGACCTTCAGGCACACGATCCGGCCGAGTTCTGCGACTGGAAATGGGTCGATGCGGAGCAGCTGCCCGACCTGATAGTTCCCTTCAAGAAACGGGTCTACCGCTCTGTTCTGGAAGAGTTTCGTGCGCTGATCTGATTAAAGCACGCGCCGCTTCGCATGCGCAACGCTGAGGACCGGTTTCAGCTTAGCGCGTTGTAGCAGCGATCAGTTCTGCTGCGGCTGAGGTTCGATATTCGCCTCTGCAGTCAGAACCTGCGTATGCGGACCGGCGGCAATGGCAGCGGCAAGCTCACGCGTTTGGGGGCAATTTTCACCACAGAGAGACTGGACTTTCGCCAGGTTGAGGCGTGCCTTCTCCAGCGCGCCCTTTTCCGCCATCGCCGCACCTTCGCCCGAAATGGCGGCGAGGTTGCCCGGATCGCGGTCCAGCGCCTCGCGATAGTAACGGATCGCCTTGCCCTGCAATTCGTCCGCCCGCGCCGCTTCGCCCAGATGGAGGAAGATAGGCGTATATCCCGGATCCACGGCAAGCGCGGCTTCGAAGGCATCGATGGCACCTTGCGTGTCACCGGCGTTAAGAGCTGCTTCACCCTGAGCGATAAGCATTCCGGCCCGCGGGTCTGGGTCGCGCATTTGCCCGTAGCTAACGCTGGCAGTCATGGCGAAGGCCAGTGACAGGGCGGCGGCGGCGGGGGCAAAACGCATTATGGTCTCCGTCAGCGATCTGTGCGCGGGGGGAATGGTGCTAACCATAATCCCGGAACTATCATGGTCGAGCTGCACAGGCGATGAAAAATCCATCCGTGCCTTCACGGTACGGTGATAACCGGATGCCGTTCCCGCGTGCTCGGCCAGCGGGGAGCGAAAGCTCGTGCTGTCTGAAGCGCTGCGCCCTCTGGAGGAAGGCTGCAAACTGGTCCGCACCCTCTTCATCGAGCAGGGAGCAGGTGACATAAATCAACCGGCCACCAGGCTTCACCAGACGGGCGGCGAGGTCGAGCAGGTCGGCCTGCAGGGCCGTCAGCCGCGCAAGCTCCTGCTCGTCCAACCGCCACCGCGCCTCCGGATTGCGCCGCCATGTGCCGGTGCCGGAACATGGCGCATCCACCATGACCGCATCCGCCTGGCCTTCGAGGTCCCCCAAGGCTTCGAACTCGCGCTTGGGGTCGAGTAGCCGCGTCTCGATGATGCTGGCCCCTGCCCGCTCGGCGCGGGGCTGCAAACGTGAAAGACGCCCGCGGTCGGTGTCCGACCCGATCAGGTGGCCAAGGTTGTCCATCGCCGCTGCCAGCGCGAGGGTCTTGCCCCCTCCCCCGGCGCAGAGATCGATGATGGTTTCGCCGGGCTGTGCTCCAACCGCAAGACAGGCGAGCTGCGAGCCTGTGTCCTGAACCTCCAGCTTGCCATCGCGCCATTCAGGCCATTGCTCTACCTGCGTACCCGCTTCGATGCGCAGGCCGTGGGGAGCAGCTGTCTGCTCGCCCGATAGCGGGAGCGAAAGCGTGGCGCGCTCTGCCTTGAGAGTGTTGACCCGCAGATCGAGCGGTGCGCGCTCAAGTAAGGCTTCGGCTTCGTCAGCCGCAATGTCTGACGCCGCAAGGCGGCGGGTAAGCCAATCCGGGGCAACACCGCCCTGCGCAGCGACTTCGCCTTCAGCAAGGGGCGCCGGGCCGTAATTGGACCCGTCGAAAAGCGGCGCCAGGCTGTCGTCCGTCTGGGCCAGCCGCAGCATCGCTGCACGGCCACTGTCCGGAACAGGCCCGCAGGCGCGGATGGCCGAATACACCAGTTCGCGGATGGCGCGCCGGTCCTTGGATCCTGCAAAGCGATTGCCACGAAACCAATCGGCCAGAATCCGGTCGGCAGGCGCACCTTTCGAGCGCGCGGCGTCTATGATCGTGTCGAGCAGCTCTATCGAGGTCTGGACACGGGCAGCGGGGGTCATGCGTCCCCTCCCAGATCAGCGCGTCGGATAATTTGGCGCTTCGCGAGTGATAGACACATCGTGGACATGGCTCTCGGTCAGGCCCGCATTGGTAATGCGCACGAAGTTCGCGTTCTTGCGCAAGTCCTCGATGGTGGCGCTGCCGGTATAGCCCATCGCCGCCTTGATCCCGCCGACGAGCTGGTGAACGACCGCGCTTGCTGGCCCCTTGTACGGCACTTGGCCTTCGATGCCTTCAGGCACGAGTTTCTGCTGCGACACGTCCGCCTGGAAATAACGGTCCGCGCTGCCGCGTGCCATTGCGCCCACGCTGCCCATGCCGCGATAGCTCTTGTAGCTGCGGCCCTGATAGATGAACGTTTCTCCAGGCGCTTCCTCGGTGCCGGCGAGCATGGACCCCACCATGATGGAGCTGGCGCCACCTGCCAGAGCCTTCGCCGCATCGCCGCTGGTACGAAGTCCGCCGTCGCCGATCACCGGCACGCCCTGCTTGTCGGCTTCCTCGACACTATCCATGATCGCGGTCAGCTGCGGCACACCGACACCGGCAACCACGCGCGTGGTGCAGATCGAACCCGGACCGATACCGACCTTCACCGCATCCGCCCCTGCACCGCACAGCGCCTTGGTCGCTTCGCCCGTGGCGACGTTGCCTGCAATGACCTGCACAGCATTGGAGAGTTTCTTTACGCGCTCGACCGATTTGGACACTTCCTTGTTGTGGCCATGCGCCGTGTCGATGACGACCACATCGACGCCCGCATCGATCAGCGCTTCGGTACGCTCGAACCCCTTATCGCCCACAGTGGTGGCAGCAGCAACGCGCAGGCGGCCCTGCTCGTCCTTGGTGGCATGCGGATAAGCGACCGCCTTTTCGATATCCTTCACCGTAATCAGCCCGACGCAGCGCCCACCGTCGTCCACAACCAACAGCTTCTCGATCCGCCGCTGATGAAGGAGGCGGCGTGCTTCTTCCTGGCCGGTACCCAAAGGCACGGTGGCGAGGTTTTCGGTGGTCATCAGTTCGCTGACCGGCTGGCGGGGGTTTTCAGCGAAGCGCACATCGCGATTGGTAAGAATGCCGACCAGCTTCCCGCTGCGATCGGTAACGGGAATGCCGCTGATGCGGTTGGCAGTCATGATCTGCTGCGCATCACCCAGCGTGGCGTCGGGCAGGATGGTAATGGGATTGACGACCATACCGCTCTCATAGCGTTTCACGGCCCGAACGGCGGCGGCCTGTTCGTCCACCTCGAAATTACGGTGGAGCACACCGATACCGCCAAGCTGCGCCATCGCGATGGCCATGTCCGCCTCTGTCACAGTGTCCATGGCAGACGACAGGACCGGAATGTTGATCTGGATGTCGCGAGTGAGGCGCGTGGTAGTATTGGCCATGGATGGCAGAATATCGCTCTCGGCGGGACGCAGGAGCACGTCGTCGAAAGTAAGGCCGAGGGGGATGTCGAGATGTGCCACTGTTAAGAATCGCCTGCCGGGGGTGAAATGTGGCGGCCCATGTAACGATGGTGACCGGGATTAGCTAGTGCCTCACTTCAGGCGGCCCTTCGCTTCGGACCAAACAAACGGAAACCGAGATATGCAAAGAAACCAGAAGAAATTACTGCTGCAAGTATCGAGAAATCATCCCCCAAATTACTCTCATAGTCGTCATTTTGGTTTTCCCTACCAATCACCGATTCAGTCGGTGTCGAACCACTTGATATTGCAGGACTAAAGACCGGCTCAGCAATACAGGGCATCCTCAAGCGTGTCCCATGAAATGAGGCCATTTACGGCTCGCCAGACCTGTTCTTCGTATTGGCGATCGTACGGAAAGATAAACGCTGAGGAGCAACTGATTTGAAAAACCTGCAGAGGATAAATTTGAGGCAAGCCTTCATCTGAATCACTTGAGAAATTGCCCGCTAGCAGGATGAGCTGGGGATTCGGTCGAGTTTGAGGCAAGCCGAAAGTCGAATTGTGCCATCTTACGTGCTGTATGCCTGCAAGATTGCCTTTGAATCTGCGATCGATCTTGATTGTAAAAAGAGCAAACTCAGCATTCTTGTATTCGGGATGCTGAACAAGCTCGTATTTTTCCACATTAGCAGAAACTATGAAATCAGCTTGATTGATATCTTCGATAACCTGCTGCTTCACCATTGCACAAGCGAAAGTGGGACTCTCCCAAAACAAAGCAATAAATGCAATTAATAGCGGACGTATAGTGTTCACTCCGCCGTCCACCCGCCATCGACGCTCCAGTTCGCGCCGTTCACGTTCTGCGCCTCGTCACGGCAAAGGAATACAGCCAGCGCGCCGAGTTCCTCGGGCTGGACGAACTTCTTCGTCGGTTGCTTGGCTAGGAGCACCTCATTTATCACCTGCTCGCGCGTCATCCCGCGGGCCTTCATCGTGTCCGGTATCTGGTTCTCCACCAGCGGCGTCCACACATAGCCGGGGCTGATGCAGTTCGCGGTAATGCCGTGTTCGGCCAGTTCGAGCGCGATGGTCTTGGTGAATCCGGCAAGGCCGTGTTTGGCCGAAATATAGGCGCTTTTGTAGGGCGAGGCCGCTTTCGAATGCGCGCTGGCGGTATTGATGATGCGCCCCCAGCCCTTCTCTTTCATTCCCGGGACGGAAAGGCGCGTGGTGTGGAAGGCAGCCGTGAGATTGAGCGCGATGATAGTGTCCCATTTCTCGACCGGGAATTCCTCCACCGGCGATACATGCTGCAGACCGGCATTGTTTACGAGAATATCCACCTCGCCCGCCTCCGCCATCATCTCCTCGATCTGAGCTACGTCGGTAAGATCGGCACCGGAGTGCGTGGCGCCCAGTTCCTCGCATAATTTGGCGATTTCGCTCTCATCGCCGAAGCCATTGAGGACGATGCTGGCCCCCTCCCCAGCCATGGCTCTGGCGATGGCGAGGCCGATGCCGCTGGTCGATCCGGTGACTAGTGCGCGCTTACCTTCGAGAAACATTTTGCTCTCCGAGCGTTGGGGCTACAATCAGTCACGGCCATCGCGCACAGGGAGCGCGCTGTAAAGCGGCCAATACAGAGGGGACATTCATGCGGCTCAATCCATTCGATACCAGCAAGATCGACGTCGGAACTACCGGTGGTCGGGGCGGCGTGGGCAAGGCCGGGGGCATCGGCTGCGGCACGATCATCCTCGCAGCGCTTGGATACTTCGTCTTCGGATTGGACCCAATGCAGACTGCGGCCACAGTCGAAAGTGTCCAGCAAGGATCGGCGGAGCAAGTTCCCCAGAACGAGGATGAACAGGCGATCTGTTCCTCGAACGCCTATGCCACCGAGACCTGTAACGCGCTAACCTCGCTCAACGACACCTGGGCGCGGGTTTTCCGCGAACAGGGCTTGGGCGACCGCTTCCGCCAACCCGGATTGCGCTTTGCGACCGCCAACCAGTTCCAGACCGGATGCGGTACGGGGTCCGTCGGCATGGGCCCCTTTTACTGCCCCGCCGACCAGCGTATTTATATTGACGTTAATTTCTACGACCAACTTGCTCAAATGAGCGGCAACCGCGGCGATTTCGCACGCTATTATGTGGTCGCCCATGAATATGGCCATCACATCCAGACGATCACGGGCATATCGGGCCAGATCGCCAGTGCGCAACAACAGAACCCGCGCGCGGCCAATCAGCTTCAGGTCCGGATGGAGTTGCAGGCCGACTGTTATGCCGGCGTATGGGCTGGCAAGAACCGCAATCTCATCGAACCCGGAGACATCGAGGAAGGCATGCAGGCAGCAGCAGCCATCGGCGACGATCGCCTGACCGGCGGCCGCGTTTCCTCCGAGAACTTCACCCACGGCACCAGCGCCCAGCGCAGCGAGGCCTTGCGTGCCGGGCTCGGGGGCGATGACAGCGTTTGCGACCAGTATACCAATATGGGCTAAGTGCCTCCTTGGAATGGAGCAAAAGGGTGCGTGGTCCGAGCTGGCCGCGCCCTTTTTTCAGCAAGAATGAACGTCATTCGTCCAACAATTTCTTGAACTGTTCTGCTGGCGGCGGGATTTCTACGGAACAAGCTGGTCTCTCAACCACTGGATGAGTTCATCTCCCCAGTCAAAAGGGAAAGACGAGAATGGAAAAACAGGACCGTCAGACTGTGCTGACAGCCCCCCAGCTTCGCCTGATGGGCAGCGTGGATGAGGCGATGTATGCCGAATTCCGCAATCAGTTGAGCGCGGCACCAAAAGAGGGGCCTCTGGTCGTTGCGCTAACCACTCTTGGCGGCAACCCGGAAATCGCGCGGGCGATGGCCGACGATATTCGCCTTCTGCGCGAAGCAGGGCGCACGATATATTTCCTTGGCAAAGCCGCGGTTTACTCCGCCGGAGCGACTTTCATGGCGGGTTTCCCTGTCGAATGCCGCTTCCTGACGCGCGACACCACATTGCTGGTGCACGAGCGCCAGATCGCCAAAACCATAAACCTGTCCGGACCACTGCGAAGCTGCATCGCGCAGCTCAAAGCCGCGCTGAACGAAATCGACCAGTCAATCGCCATCGAGGAAGCGGGCTTCAGGTCTCTGGCAGATGGATCTGAGGTCGACTTCGAGGAGATAAGGGATAAGGCGCCTGACAACTGGTATATCGGTTCAGAAGAAGCAAAACGCCGCGGATTGATTTCGGATATCATCTGAGGCTCAGTCAGATTAGGATCGCCAAATGATTAGGACGTTCATCTCACTGGCCGCTTTGGCTGCGAGCCCGTTGGCCGCACAAGACGCCGATCCCCAAACGGACCACGAAACCACGCTGGTGGTGCTGGAAACCACCGCTGGAGATATCACGGTAGCACTGGAAACCGAACGGGCACCGATAACCTCGCGCAATTTTCTTCGTTACGCGGACGAAGATCGTTTCGATGGCACCGTGTTCTATCGCGCCATGCATCTCGACTGGGGGGACCCGCCCAATGGTTTGATCCAGGGCGGGACTCAGAACGATCCGGACCGTGTTCTGGACGGGATAGCGCACGAGCCCACCGACCAGACCGGTCTAACCCATACCGATGGCGCACTTTCGATGGCGCGTCTGGAACCCGGTACAGCGACAGGCGACTTTTCGATCATGATCAAGGATCAGACCGGCTTGGACGCCCAGCCTGCCAGCGAAGATGCCAACCTGCGCGCAGGCTACGCAGTTTTCGGCTATGTCGTCGAGGGCATGGATGTCGTCCGTGCGATCCACGCCTCGCCGCGCGATCCGGACGCTGGTGAAGGCTGGATGAAAGGTCAGATGCTGGCGCAGCCGGTAACGATAATCGACGTCAGGCGAGTTTCGGAAGACTAACGACGCGCGCTCGCAATACGGTCTCCGAGTAGATCGAGAAATTCAGCGAAATCGTCTTTGGAGCGGAAATTATCCGACCCGATCCGAATTTTCTCGCCGTTATCGCTCACGATCTTGACGAAATGATTACCCTTGTACCTACTGAGCGAGACATCAACGATGGAGGCATAGGACAGGCGCCTGGATTTGCGCGAGAGTGGGCTCCCCCTCCCTTCAACTGCGCTGCCGTCGAGTGTGAGAAAGGTCTTGGAAGTCAGGCCTGACACGAGTTCCAGACCACCCGCGAGCGCCAGCGCGACAGCAAAGAGAGCCAAAAGGCCGAAAAGCAAGTCGGCTCCGAGCGGCCCCAAGGTGATCATTCCATTAATGACAACTCCTCGTGGGTCGAGGACCTTTTCGACCATGACGAGGGCACCGGCACCGAAGAGGATCATGCACAAAAACATGCTCAGCGGTTTCGGCGTTATGTCGAACTTGCGCACCGCATGATCAGCCAGGGGATTTCCTTTTGACCCTCCGCTGCGTGCCGCGGACAAGCCGTCTAATTTTGCCGGCGACCCTCCCGGAGCCAGCCCCTTACGTCCGAAACTCATGCCCCACCCGCTTTCTGATTTTGATCCGCAACTTAATGCTAGAAGCTGGCTGTAAAAGTTCCGTTACAACTCAAAGAGGCTCTCAACATTCCTCCGCGGTATTCTTCGGGATTGGCCCAGGCGGCACGCGTGCGGCGCTCATCCAGAAGGGATCGGACTTGAGGCGGTGGTTTGACCCATACGCCTTGGCGAGTGCCGCGTAGAGCTGAGTGTCGTAATCCTTCAGGTCTGAATGGTTTAAAATGCGCGTCCCTTCGACCACAACCAAGCGGTTGGAATTGAACCAGATCTGGGTGCCTTCCGCCCAATATTCCTGGATGGTCGTGGTCGCATATTCGTTAAGCCAAAGATCACTCGCCAGCGCATTGGCGTAGGCTGCCTCGACTTCGCGATACAGCTTCGGATCCACACCATCGATAGCGAACAGAATATTGTGCGCCATTTCGTGCACGAAGATCGTTTCGCCCCAGTAGCGCGTGGTCGGCAGACCCAGCACATCCTCTTCAGAGCCGACTGAGCGCGGCCCGCCAATGCCGCGGGCGCGCGCATCCCAATAGGCACGGTCGCTCATGGCACCGATGCGGGTATCATAATGCTTGAGTTCGCAGCGCGTCAGCCTCGGATCGTCCCGCGCGGGCTTGGTCCAGTTTGCCTTGTCCGGCAGATCGAGCAGCGCCTCCTCCTCGGCGATAATTGCCACCCGGTAGTCGTTGGCAGAAAGCCACTTGGCCAGTTCGGGCCGATTGCTCAGCATACCCCGGGTCATGTCGCGCGCGGCGAGCAGCGCTTCGTCAGGGACCCGCTCGCTCGACTGGATTGGGATTCCGTCCGCGACGACCTGTTTGCGGTAAAACCCTTCACTTTCCGGCAAGCGCTGCACGGTAACGCAGCCGGTCGCTAGCAGCGCAAGGATGGCAGCGACACGTTTCATAGCAGACGTGCACGTTGTTCCGGCGTGAGCAATGCGCAGGCCTGCGTCTTGCCGAACCAGCGGTAGCGATTGCGAGCAATCATCCGATAGATCGCATCGCGCAGTGGCCGCGGCATAAGCCGTGCGACAAGGGTAAGCCTCCACATCCCGCCAAGCCGCTTGGCCAGCTGAAAATACCCCTCGCTCATCCCGTAAGCCCTGCCATCGGCAAGGAAGAGGTAGGTTTCATCGACGGCCATTTCGTAATGGCGATACAGCGCACTACCTATCGGACCCTGAGCGCTGGTGAAGGCGATGGCGCCCTTGCGGTCCTGCTTCATCAGGAAGTTCGCCCCTCCCGAACAAAGCAGGCAGATATTGTCGAAGACGAAGAGCGGGCGGCTGTCATCGAATAAAGGAACGTCGGGATCTTCCCGATAACTGTAGGGTCGCCGCGTCAATCGTCTATCCAGCTTACGTCGAGATCGGCAAAGGCATCCCGATATTCATCGAGCGTTATGACATCCAGGCAAGGCCTCGCACCCGGCGCCAGCTGTGCACCGTGCGCGAGTTTCCTGGCGATGAGGATCACCGGGATGACCGGGATATTCGGGTCGTCACCACTGCGCGCGATGATCCAGTGCCGCCGGCTGACGGACTGCCCGGCATGATCCACGCCTTCGATAACCATATGAAACCCGCTGCGCCCCCTGCTCAAGGCATTGAAGGGGCGAGACAGCTGGACAAGCAGCGGCGCGAAGCGCGCCAGATTGGGTAGCAGCCGCCATCGCCGCAGCAATCCCGCAATCCACAAACCGAAGTGAAGCGGCGCAACTTCGTGGCCTGCAAGAAAGCGATGGTCGGTGAGGCCACGGTAACGCTGAGGGAAAATCTCCAGATCGGGAACGTTACCAGCGGAAAACCAGCGTGTGCCCAATTCAGGATAGGTCACGGATTCCAGCCCCCGCCACCCTGTCTCGCGCTGCATCCTACCCTGACGCAAGCGTGTGAAGTGCTCGCCGACGTAGGACAGCACCGCCGCCACGGTCCCAGCCCCGCGATTGGCCTGCTCGGCTCCGCTGATGCCATATTCGACGCGGCGTAATTCTGCCATTTCGCCGAGCGCCGCATCGCAATAGGCTGCGGTCAGCGCGGGCACGGAGCTTGCGCCTGCCAGTACGGCCACGCCGCGCGCCTTGGCGTCAGCTTCGAGCTCGGTAATGCCGCAAACGAAGTCGCGCGCATCCGCGATGTCGCAGTAATGCGCTCCGACCGAGATGGCCGCGCGTGCGACGCCGTAACCCTGCCCATTGTAAGGGCCCACCATGTTTATCACGAGGTCTGGGTCGATACCGCGCAGCATCTCCTCCGGTGGCGACGTAATATCGACCGCCTCGCCGATAGCTGGATTGGCGGCACCCAGCATTGCGGCAAAGTGGCGGGCCTTGGCACCATCCCGCCCGCAGATCACCAGTTCGATCTGCGGATCGCTTGCCAGGGCCCGCGCGACATAGCCGCCGAAATTGCCGTAACCTCCGATGACAGCGACGCGCAGGGGCCGACCCGGCGCGCGCGCCACCTTAGTACACCCGTTTCTTCGGTTCGATATACTTCACGTCGTCGGTGAGCGTGTATTCGTGGACCGGACGGTAATCGATCTTCACACCGCCGCCGCTGCCGCCCCAGCCTTCGAACCACGCGATGGTGTGCTTCATCCACTCCGCATCGTTCCGATCCGGGAAATCCTCATGCGCGTGCGCGCCGCGGCTTTCCTTGCGATTTTCGGCGGATGCCATGGTGACATTGGCCTGCGCGATCAGGTTGTCGAGCTCGAGCGTTTCGACGAGATCGCTGTTCCAGATCAGCGAGCGGTCGAAAACCTTGATGTCTTCCATCCGCTTGTTCACGTTTTTCAACACGTCGACGCCTTCGGCCAGCAGCTTGCTGTCGCGGAAAACTGCGGCGTGCTTCTGCATACCCTTCTGCATTTCCGCGCGTACTTCCGCAGTTGGCGATCCGCCGTCTGCGTGACGGAAATGGTCGAGACGGCCAAGCGCCATGTCCGCGCTGCTCGATGGCAGTTCCGCCTGGCTCGCGCCGGGCTTCACCGTATCGCGCAGGCGGTGTCCGATAGCGCGGCCAAACACCACCAGATCGATCAGCGAGTTGGAGCCGAGACGGTTCGCACCGTGGACCGAGACGCAGCCCGCTTCGCCGGCAGCAAACAGACCGGGTACGATCTTCTCCGGATCGCCCGGATCACCCGCCAGCACTTCGCCGTGGAAGTTGGTCGGGATGCCGCCCATGTTGTAATGCACGGTCGGCGTGACAGGCAGAGGCTGTTTGGTGAGGTCGACACCGGCAAAGATCTTGCCGCTTTCGGTGATACCCGGCAGGCGTTCACCCAGCACCTTCGGATCGATGTGATCGAGGTGCAGGAAAATGTGGTCGCCATCCGGGCCGACACCGCGGCCTTCGCGCATTTCCAGTGCCATCGAGCGCGAAACGACGTCACGTGATGCGAGATCCTTCGCTGAAGGAGCATAACGCTCCATAAAGCGCTCGCCTTCGGAGTTGGTCAGATAACCACCCTCGCCGCGCGCACCTTCGGTGATCAGCACGCCTGCTCCGTAAATGCCGGTCGGGTGGAATTGAACGAATTCCATGTCCTGAAGCGGGAGGCCTGCGCGCAGAACCATGCCGCCGCCGTCACCAGTGCAGGTATGGGCCGAAGTAGCCGTGAAGTAGCAGCGGCCATAACCGCCGGTCGCGAGGACCACGGCCTGACTGCGGAAGCGATGGATCGTCCCGTCATCGAGACACATAGCGATCACGCCGCGGCAAACCTTGCCGTCAGGGCCATCTTCCATAATCAGATCGAGCGCGAAATATTCGATGAAGAAGTCCGCGTCATACTTCAGGCTCTGCTGGTAGAGCGCGTGGAGCATGGCGTGGCCGGTGCGGTCGGCCGCGGCGCAGGTGCGCTGCACCGGCGGGCCTTCGCCCATATTCTGCATGTGGCCGCCGAACGGACGCTGGTAGATCGTGCCGTCGTCGTTACGGCTGAAGGGCACCCCGGCATGCTCCAGCTCGTAAACCGCCTGCGGCGCTTCGCGGACCATATATTCGATCGCGTCCTGGTCGCCGAGCCAGTCGGAACCCTTGACCGTATCGTACATATGCCACGACCAGTGGTCGGGCGTGTTGTTGCCGAGGCTGGCGGCGATACCGCCCTGAGCCGCAACGGTGTGCGAGCGGGTGGGGAAGACCTTGGTGATGCAGGCCGTTTTCAAACCGGCTTCGGCGCTGCCCATGGTGGCGCGCAAACCAGAACCGCCGGCGCCCACCACCACTGCGTCATAGACATGGTCGATGATCGGGTAGCTGCGGCCGCCGATTTCGAATGTGTCGGTACGGGCCATCAGACGGCTCCTCCGAGGGCGATGCGGGCGATCGAGATGAGGCCGAAAGCGCCGCCGCCGATAGTTGCAAGGTTGAGAAGGGTGATTGCGGCGAATTTGGAGCCGGCGTCGTGGACATAATCTTCGACCAGCACCTGCAGGCCGAGGCGCGCGTGCCAGAAAACGCTGACGATCAGGAGCGCGAGCGCAGTCGCCGGGAGCGTCTGCGATGCCCATTCCGTCACCGCTGCATAATCGTAAGCCGGGAGCAGCGCGAGGCTGATCGCAAGAAACAGCATCAGCACGAGATTGCCGATGGCGGTGAAACGCTGCACCAGCCAGTGATGCGCGCCTTCATGCGCCGGGCCCAGCCCGCGCACGCGTCCGATGGGAGTTCCGTCACTCATGATTTGGCTCACTTGAGAAGGATCACCGCCCAGAAGGCGACGGTGAGGAGAATACCGAGAACCGGCGACAGGATCGACCAGGTCTTGTTCGTATCGAGTTCGTAACCGGCGCCGATGTCGAGGACGAAATGGCGCAGGCCGCTCATCATGTGGGTGAAGAACGCCCAGCTCAGGCCAACCAGCACGATGATTCCGATCGGCGAGCCCATGATGTCTGCAAAGGTGGCGTAGCTTTCCGGCCCGCCCGCCATCGCACCCAGCCACCACAGCAGCACGGCGAGGCCAACCAGTGCCAATCCGTCCCCCGTCACGCGGTGGAGGATCGAGACCAGCATGTGCGGACCCCATTTCCAGATTTGCAGATGCGGTGAAAGCGGGCGGTTTGCCATAGATGCCTTGTCCGTTACGTGAATTCAGTGGGGCCTCCTTAGCGAAGATGACGGCCCACGCAAGGCACACGGCCTCGACATCTGCTGCAAAATTCCGAATAGCGGGTTGCATGACAAGCATCCTACTTACCGGCTCTTCCCGCGGAATCGGCGCAGCAGCCAAATCGGCACTCGAAGCGCGCGGCGCCAAGGTCATCGGCCAGGCCACCCGTACCGACCGCGAAGATACGGTCCCTTCGAATTTCTGCGAACCAAATGCGCCGCACGAATTATGGCACGCCGCCCTCGCCCGGGCTGGCGGCAAGATCGACGTGCTGGTGAACAATGCCGGCCTGTTCGATCCCAATCCGATCGAGCGATCAGATATCGAATGGCTCGATGCGTGGGAGGATACGATGCGGATCAATCTCACCGCATCCGCTCAGCTGAGCCGTTTTGCCGTCCGCCACTGGCAGGAACGTGGCTGCACTGGCCGCATCGTCCATGTGGCGAGTCGCGCAGGACACCGCGGCGATTCGCCCGCGCATTGGCATTATGCGGCCAGCAAAGGCGGTATGCTGGCGATGCATAAAAGCATCGCGCGGGCCTATGCCGGCCAAGGTATTCTGAGCTTCGCGATCACTCCGGGCTTCACCGACACGGCGATGGCTGGGGATTATCTGGAAAGCCGGGGCGGGCCCGGCCTCCTGGCGGACATTCCCCTTGGCCGCGTGGCCGAGCCGGAAGAGATTGCACGGCTGATCGAATTCTGCGCACTCGACGCGCCAGCGAGCATGACGGGTGCGACGCTGGATGCTAACGGGGCGAGCTATGTCCGCTAAGTATCTCATTTCCCTCGCACTGGGCATCAGCGTGGCTGGCTGCACGGGCGCTGTACTCGCAGAAGAAGAAGGCATGACCACAGCGATCAGCCGAGAACCCACTCTAGATCCGGTTGATCTGAAGCAACAGCGCCTGGCCTTTCTCGACACATGCGAAGCGTGGGACGATTGGGCCAAGCCTTCCCCGCCGTTCCAGCTGATCGGCAACAGCTTTTACGTCGGCACCTGCGGCATTTCGGCGGTGCTGGTCACCAGCGATGACGGGCATGTCCTGATCGATACCGGCGTGCCCGAAGCTGCACCGCTGGTTCTCGCCAACATCCGCCGGCTTGGCTTCGATCCACGCGATGTCCGCTTTATCCTGATGAGCCACGAACATTTCGATCACGTGGGCGCGCATGCCGCTCTTGCCGAAGCAACAGGGGCGCAAATCATCTCTTCACCGCAGGCCGAAGCCGTCCTGCAAAGCGGGCTGGCGGCAGCTGATGATCCACAGGCCGAAATGGATCACCCGGCCATGACGCCGGTGGAGGTGGGACAAATCCTCTCCGATGGCGAAGTTCTCAGGCTGGGTGAGCTAGAATTCACCGCTCACGCCACTCCGGGCCACACCCCCGGCGCAATGAGCTGGACGTGGAACTCTTGCAGCCTAGCCTCCGAACCACGTGCCTGTAGCAGAATGGCCTATGTCGACAGCCTCTCGGCGGTTTCCTCCGACGGCTATCGCTTCAGCGACCACCCCGCCTATCTTGCCGCCTTTCGCGACAGCATCGAAAAAGTGCGGCTGCTGCCCTGCGATTTCATCGTCACCCCGCACCCCTCGGCGAGCCAGTTGCTGAAAAACCTTCGGGATGGAACATTCGGCGCGCCGGGCCAGTGCGGGACTTACGCTGCCTCCTTGTCCGCAAAACTCGATGCCCGTCTGGCTAAGGAGGCTGATGAATGAGCTCGTGGAAGCTATCCGGCGAAGCTGGAAAGAAAATCGTTCAGGAAGCGCTGCTGGCACACGACGAGGCTTTGGGTTTCCCGGAGGAACTGGTCGTCTCGGGCCGCGAGATTGCCGAGGACAGGCCTGATGACTGGATTTTGGAGGTGTGGCTCGATCACAAGCCGACCGCTTCCGACAAGAGAGCCGTCGAAGCGCTGTTCGCTGAGGGCGCCCCCGAACTGTCTGCGGAAAAGCTTGCCGAGCAGGATTGGGTAACTCTTAGCCAGCAAGGCGTGGAACCCATCCGGGCAGGCCGCTTCCATGTTCACACGCCGGAATATCCCGCCGATGACAGTCTGGTCGATTTCATCATTCCAGCCAGCCAGGCATTCGGCACGGGACAGCACAAGACAACCGCCGCGTGTCTTGCCATGCTCGACCTCATGAAGAGCGAGGGCTTGGTGGTTCGAAATCATGCAGACATCGGCACTGGAACCGGCCTGCTTGCCTTCGCTGCCATGCACTTGTGGCCTCGTGCCCGGGCAACTGCTTCGGATATCGACGCGGTCTGCGCCGGCGTGGTCGTGGACAATTGCGCTACGAACGGCATCGCGATGGGGCCCGGCCCCGGCGAACTGACCATGGTGATCGCTCCGGGGACGCACGATCAGTTGATCCAAGCGCGGGCGCCCTACGATTTGCTGATCGCCAATATTCTCGCGGGTCCGCTGGTCGAACTCGCACCTGATTTCGCAAGTGTCACTACGCCCGGAGGCAGCCTGTTGCTGGCCGGTCTCCTCGTCACGCAGGAGGCCGAGGTACGCGCCGCATATAGAGCGCAAGGCTTCCGGCTCGCGCGAAGGGTGACGAACGGGGACTGGGCAATCCTGTGGCTTCGCAAAAGCCGGATCGAATGAAGGCGAAGCTGCTGCGGGCGGGCGCCTGGGCAATAGGAGCGATCATCTCTGCCATCGTGCTGTTTCTTTTCGCGGCATGGATCGGCAGTTCCATTCCCCGAAACCGATCTTGGACCGAGCCTGCCGAAGGCATCGAAATTATGGTGGGCGATAACGGCATCCATACCGAAATCGTCATGCCGCTGGTTTCTGACGTGAAGGACTGGCGAAACACTTTCCCATCCAGCGACCTGCCGGATGGCGCACAGCCCTATACTCATGTGGCCGTGAGCTGGGGCGAAAGGGAAGTTTTTCTCAACACGCCAACATGGGCCGATCTCAGCCTGTCGACCGCAGTCGGGGCAGCCCTCGGCGGAGATGGTCTGCTTCACGTGGCCCATTACGTGCGACCGGCTCCGGGTTCATCGAACCGCCCTCTACGCCTCACGCGAATGCAGTATGCGAAACTGGTGGCAGCGATCGAACGGCAGGCGCCTAGACCGGGAGATGGCAAGCCGCTGCGCGGCTATGCCCGTTACGATGTCTTCTACGATGCGCCGGGGACCTATCATCTGGGCAACACATGCAATCAGTGGACCAGCGACATGATGGCAAAGGCAGGCGTCAAGACAGGCCTCTGGACGCCCTTTCCCGGCGGGGTCATGAAGTGGATTGAGAATCCGTCTCTGCGGTGACCTCAGCCGTGCGCCGGTCGTGATAGCGGGCAACACTTCGCGTTACTTTCTGCATCATCTCCATTCGGGCGGCGTAGGAGGCCCGGGTACTCCCGATCATCACTGCAAGCGCATAATTCGTGCCGTCCGGCGAAGTGAGGATCCCGATGTCATTGTAGCCCGACTGGACCCCGTCGAAGAACTGGCCGGTGCCAGTCTTGTGCGCAATGGTCCATCCGGCCGGCACCCCGCCTTTTAGTCGCCTCGGCCCGCTGCGCGTGCGTTGCATCGTCGAGATGATGAGATCGGTCGAGTTTTCCGACAGCAAGTCACCCCTCGCAAGCCGCGCCAACGCCCTGGTGATGCCTTCGGGGCTGGCACCATCGATCGGATCGGCGAGGTAAGCCTCGAATGCGCGTCGCCGGTCTTCCTCGTCTACCAGATTGCGCGCTTCGTAAAACGCATTGTCGATTGAATAGGCCTGTTTCCATTTGAGACCCGCGATCGCGCTCTGCTTTGTCCGCTCGTCGGTGCCAAACTGGACCCCTCCAAGCTGATTGCGCCGCAGGAAGCCTTCCACTGCACTCGGACCTCCGACACGGCGCAGCAGACGGTCGTTTGCCGTATTGTCGCTCTGTGTGATCGCCCGGTCTATCAGGTCGGCATAATCGGTCGCGAAAGAGCCACGGGCGCGCACGATATTGCGGATGGGCTGATGGAAAACCGTCAGGTCTTCGGCGCGCAGTGTCACGGGTTCGCTCAGCTCCAGACCGCCATTGTCGGCAAGGTCGAGCGCGGTCAGAGACACCCATAGCTTGCTGACGCTCTGCTGCGGAAACCGTTTCTTTCCCGTATAGGACATAGTTGCGAGCGTATCCGCCTCGGTCACGGCGATACCCACATCGCCGCTGAAATTCTCGCCCAGATCCCGCAGCTGCTCCTGAAGCGCCAGCTGCGCCTCGGTCAGCTCCGGTTCCGGAGGCGGCGTCGGTTTCTGCTCGGCCAGCGTCACGCGTTTGTGAAAATCCTCGGCGGATTCGCCCGGAGTGCTCGCTATTGTGGCGAGGACGAGGAAGGCTCCGACGATGAGGACGGTGAGGATTAGTATGGGAGAACGGTTCACGTCACAGAAACACGGGCCACGGCGTAAGTTTCCAAATTCGCAAGATTATCCCGCGTTCGCAACGATTTCGGCCCAAGCTGCCTCATCGATCACCTCGATGCCCAGCTCGGCCGCTTTTTTCAGCTTGCTGCCAGCCCCCGGCCCCGCCACCAGCAGGTCGGTCTTTGCGCTCACCGATCCGCTGGCCTTAGCCCCAAGCCGTTCTGCCTGAGCCTTCGCTTCGTCCCTGCTCATGGTTTCGAGCTTGCCGGTGAAAACTACTGTTTTGCCGTTAACCGGACTATCGCGGGTCTCAACTTCGAAGCGGGGCGGATCGACTTCGCTCAGGAGATCGTCCCATACCGCCTTGTTATGGTCCTCGTGGAAGAAATCGCCGAGGGCTTCGACGACAGCACCGCCTATACCGTCGATCGAAGTCAACGCGGCAGCAGCTCCCTCATCGCCCGCGCGCGCTTTCTCTGCAGTCTCGCGCAAGGCAGGAAGCTCGTGAAAATGCTTCATCAAATCGCGTGCCGTCACGGTGCCGACATGACGAATGCCCAAACCGAAAAGCAGGCTTGCCGCATCCGGTGAGCGCCTCGCTTCGATACTGTCCACAAGCTTTTCCACAGACCGTTCCTGCCAGCCATCAAGCGCGAGAATGGCGTCTCGGCGTTGCTTGAGACGAAAGATGTCGGCGGGACTTTCGAGCCATCCCAGGGCGAAGAATTGATCAATGGTCTTTTCGCCCAGCCCGTCGATATCCAGTGCCCCGCGGCTGACGAAATGTTTCAACCTTTCAGTGCGTTGCGCCGGACATATCAGGCCGCCTGTGCAACGCACATCGACTTCTCCCTCCTCCGCCACCGCTTCGCTGCCGCATTCGGGGCAATGGTCCGGAAATACGAATGGCGCGCGCTCGACGTCGCGTGTCAAATTATCCACAACCTGTGGAATAACGTCGCCAGCCCGCTGAACCACCACCCGATCGCCCGGCCTGACTCCGAGCCGTTCGATCTCATCGCGGTTATGGAGCGTGACATTCGTGACTGTGACGCCGCCCACCAGCACTGGCGCAAGGCGACCTACGGGGGTCAGCTTGCCAGTACGACCGACCTGGATATCGATTGCTTCCAACGTCGTCTCGGCCCGCTCCGCCGGGAATTTATGCGCCAGGGCCCAGCGCGGTGCCTTGGCGACAAAGCCCAGACGCTGCTGATAGTCGAGCCGATCGACCTTGTAGACGACGCCGTCGATTTCGTAAGGAAGATCAGGACGATCGCGGGCGATCCTGTCATAGTGAGCAAGCATTCCCGTAACGTCCTTTACGCATGTAAAGAGAGGCGAGACCGGCACGCCCCACCCCTCGATCCTGCGTATTACCTCTTCCTGCCTGGCCCCCGGCACTGCCGACGCTGCGCCCCAGCCATGGGCCCAGAACTTGAGCGGCCGCTTCGCCGTTACGGCGGCATCCTTCTGCCGGAGGGAGCCCGCAGCAGCGTTGCGCGGATTGGCAAAGAGCTTGCCGCCCGCTTCTTCCTGCGCCTCATTCAGAGCCTCGAAATCGGACTTGGCCATGTAGACCTCACCGCGGATTTCGAACACCTCCGGGATATCGGCACCCGAAAGTTCCTGTGGGATGTCAGCGATGTGGGCAACGTTGGGAGTGACATCTTCACCGACCTGGCCGTCCCCACGCGTGGCAGCGCGTACCAGCTTGCCCCCCTCGTAGCGCAGAGAGCAGGAGAGACCGTCGATCTTGTCCTCCGCCGTAATGGCAATGGCGTCACCCTCGTCCAGCGAGAGAAAGCGCCGCACGCGCGCCATCCACTCCTCCACTTCCTCAGGCGAAAACGCGTTGTCGAGGCTCATCATGCGAACCTCGTGCGTCACCTTGGATAGCGGAGAAGAAGCTATTTCATGCCCGACGGCCCGGGATGGGGAATCATCCCGCACAAGATGGGGAAACGCCTCTTCCAGCTCGGCATTGCGTCGCACGAGAGCATCATATTCCTGATCCGTGATCAGCGGCGCGTCCTCTGCATGATAAAGCTTGTTGTGCTTAGCGATTAAGCGCGCCAGGCGCATCAGCTCGTTCGCTGCTTCGGCTTCACTGATCTCCATGGCTTGGCTCTAAGCAGACGTTGCGAGATTCGCCATAGCCTCGCGGGTCACATGCCCACTAATCCCGGATCATCTCGGCCCGCGCGAGTTCCGAGCATTCGTGTCACACACCCTCTAGCAGACGGTCCGCCTGTGCCCTCGCCTCTGGGGTAACTTCGGCACCCGAGAGCATTCGAGCGATTTCTTCCTTGCGACCGGCTTCATCGAGCAGACCCACACTTGTCCGGGTGACAGTGCCGTCCGAACTCTTGGCGATCATGTAGTGAGTCCGGCCACGCGCAGCGACCTGCGGGCTGTGCGTGACCGCAAGCAGCTGACCATCGGACGCAAGCCGCGCCAGACGTTCGCCGATCGCGCTGGCGACCGCGCCGCCCACGCCGCGGTCGATCTCGTCGAAGATAACCGTGGCCGCCCCGCCCTGCTCCGCCAAGGCAACCTTCAAGGCAAGGATGAAACGCGACAATTCCCCGCCGCTGGCAATCTTGTTCAAAGGCGCAAAATCCGCGCCCGGATTGGTCGCGATCAGGAACTCGACGCTATCCATCCCATGCGGTCCCCAGCGGTCCTGGGGCAGTTCTGTTACCGCAGTCTTGAACCGTGCCGCATCGAGCTTGAGCGGCGCCAGTTCGCGTGCCACGGCATCATCCAGTTTTAGCGCCGCAGCGGTGCGCGCTGCGTGCAACGCTTCGGCTTCCGCGCGATATTTGCCCTCGGTCTCGACAGCTGCGGCCTCCAGTGCATCCAGCTCAGCTTCACCTCCTTCGATGGAGTCCAGCTGACTGCGCATCGTGCGCATGGCTTCGGGCAGCTCGTCGACCTCGCAGCGGTGCTTTCGGGCCAGCGCCCGCAATTCGAACAATCGCGTTTCTGCAGCTTCGAGTGCAGCCGGATCATGGTCGAGCGCTTCCGCAGCCGCTTCCAGCTTTTCTTCGGCTTCCCCGGCCTCGATCACAGCACGATCCAGCGCGCTAAGAGCCTCGGCCAGCAGGGGATGCTCGGCGGCGATCCGGTCCAGCTTGCGGGCCGCAACCCGGAGGCTGGCAAGCGGCGAGTCCGAGCCTTCCCACAGATGACGCAACTCTTCCAGATCGCCGGAAAGCCGCTCACCTTTTTGCATGTCGGCACGCGTTTCGGCCAATCGCGCCTCTTCTCCCGCTTGCGGTTCAAGGGACGTAAGCTCGCTCAGGTGAGACAGGAGCAGATCACGATCTTCCCGGGCCTGATCCAGCGCATCGCGCACGCTCGCAAGCCGGGCCTCGGTTTCGCGCCATTTGGCCCAAGCCTGTTCCACCCGCGCGGTCCCTGCACCGGCGAACCGATCGAGCAGCGCCCGGTGACCGCGCGGATTGACCAGCCCCCGATCATCATGCTGCCCGTGCAGTTCGACGAGGATGCCCGCGATTTCGCGGAGCATGGCCACGCCGACCGACTGATCGTTGATGAAGGCCTTGCTGCCGCCATCTGCCTTGAGTTGGCGCCGAATGATTAGCGGCTCTCCGGGTTCAATCTCGATATCGGCGTCGTCGAGTGCATCGACGATCTGCTCGGGCAAGGACGAGAATTCGAAACTTGCCGAAACGCTGGCCTTAGCTTCGCCGGCGCGAACCAGACCGCTGTCGGCGCGGTTGCCCAGCACGAGACCCAGCGAGTCGAGCAGGATGGACTTGCCCGCCCCGGTTTCCCCGGTCAGCACGCCAAGACCACGCCCGAAATCGAGATCGAGCGCTTCGATCAGCACTATATTGCGAATGGAAAGCCGGGTCAGCATTGCTACCCTATGTAACGCAGCCGGAACGCCGCGTCACTGTTCCCCTTATGATCGACTTGTGAATAGTCGTTCGCCGGTCAGCTGGCCGAGACGCCAGCAGCATTGTCCTCAATGAGCTCGTAAGCCTTCTCGTACCATTCATTGCCGGGATAATTCGCGCCGAGGACGGCAGCATATTTTACCGCCTCCGGCTTGATCCCCAAGGCAAGGCTGCTTTCCACCAGACGATAGAGGGCTTCGGGCGCATGGCTTGTGGTCTGATAGGTATCGACCACATTCTGGAACCGGATCTGCGCGGCGATCCAACGGCCCGAGCGCTGGTAATAGCGGCCGATTTCCATTTCCTTGCCGGCCAGATGATCTTGGACAAGGTCGATCTTGAGACGCGCGTCCGCAGCGTACTGAGTTTGCGGGAAACGACGATTTACTTCGCGCAGCGCAGTCAGCGCCTGCTCGGTCACCTTCTGGTCGCGCTGAACATCGCTGATCTGCTCATAATAGCTGAGCGCGATCAGGTAATAGGCATAGGGCGCGTCCTTGTTACCCGGGTGGATCGACAGGAAACGCTGCGCCGAAGCGACAGTCTTGTTGTAGTCGCCAGCGACATAATAGCTGAACGCACTCATCAGCTGGGCACGGCGGGCCCAAGGCGAATAGGGATGCTGGCGCTCCACCTCATCGAACAGCGCAGCGGCCAATTGCGGCTTCCCGCTATCGAGTTCCGACTTGGCCTGACCGTAAAGCGTCTCCACATCGCGCGCGACATAGGCCGTGTCTTCGGGCCGGTTCGAACCGCCACCGCAGGCTGCAGTGAGTGTGGTGGCAGCAGCGAGTGCGCCGAAGGCGAGCATGCGGGTGGTGCGCGATTGGGTCTTCATAGGGCCGAGCCTATAACCAGCACCCCGCTGAACGCCAAGTGAAGTTATCGGCGATTTCACCGCTTCCGCGCACACACCCGCAACTGGCCGCATCATTGCGTGGCGGGCCAGTCTGCTTCTTCCTGGCCGCGAGTCTTCCAGAGCGAATAGCCCACCCCTGCGCCGATCAGTCCGATCGTGACCCCGAGACTGAGCCATGGCGGCATCTTGCCACCGTCGAGCAGGAAATCGGAGACGAAGATCTTGCTACCGATGAAGACCAGCACGGCCGCCAACGCATATTTCAGATAGTGGAAGCGATGGACCATTGCCGCCAGAGCGAAATAGAGCGCCCGCAATCCCAATATCGCGAAGATATTAGACGTATACACAATGAAAGTATCCGTCGTGATCGCGAAAATGGCGGGAACGCTGTCCACTGCGAACACCAGATCAGCGAGATTGATCACGACGAGAGCGAGCAGCAGGGGCGTAGCGGCACGCACCATTTTTCCGGTCTTGGCATCCTCTACCTCCACGAGGAAGCGCTGCCCGTGCAGGTCCGGGGTGACGCGCATGTGCCGACTGATCCATTTCACCGCCGGATTGTTGCCCACATCCATCGGCTCGTCCCCGGCAAAGAACATCTTGATTCCGGTCACGATCAGGAAGGCGGCGAAAAGATAGAGCACCCAATAAGCTTCCGCCAGAATAGCCGCGCCGCCGGCAATCATGAGGCCGCGCAGCACGATCACGGCCATGATACCCCACAAAAGCGCGCGGTATTGGTATTTTGGCGGGATCGAGAAGTAGGTGAATATCAGACTAATAACGAAGACGTTGTCGATCGACAGCGCTTTCTCGATGAAGAAGCCCGTATAATACTGCATGCCCGCTTCAGGCCCACGCTCGACCCAGACCCAGAAACCGAACAGCAAGGCGACCCCGATATAGAACACGGATAGTTTCAGGCTCTCCGCAATTCCGATCTCCTTGTCCTCCTTGTGGAGGACACCGAGGTCGAACGCGGTAAGGACAATCACGATCGCAAGGAATGCCGCCCAGAACCACAGAGGCGTTCCTTGCCAGTCTGAAAGGAAGAAGTCGGTCATGCGTGATGCTCCTTAGCTGGGTTCAGGGCCGGGAGAGCGGACTTGAGCAGGAAGTAACCGGTCAGTGCGGCGACCGTTGAACCTGCGAGCACACCAAGTTTCACGGCATCGATCTGATCCGCAGTCGTAAATGCGAGATTCCCGATGAAAAGGCTCATCGTGAAGCCAATCGCCGCGAGCAGCGATAGAGCGTGGATCTGACGCCAGTTCACATCGTTAGGCAGGCTGGCGAGCTTCATTTTTACGGCCAACCAGGCGAACCCGAAGATACCGAGCTGCTTGCCGATCAGGAGCCCCAGCGCGATGCCGAGCGGCAGAGGATCAAGCAGAGCCGATGGCTCGAGCCCCACAAGCGTAACGCCGGCATTGGCGAAGCCGAAGACTGGAATGACCAGAAACGCGACCCACGGATGAAGCGCATGCTCCATCCGCTCCAGCGGACCATGATCGCTGGAGCGATCCAGCGGTATCGTCAGCGCGGCGGCGACGCCAGCCAACGTCGCGTGAACGCCCGATTTGAGGACGAATGCCCACATCAGGATTGCCAGCAACACATAGGGTATCGTCGAGGCGACCTTCGCGCGGCCCAGTGCCAGCATCGCGATGAAGACCATTGCAGCTGCAGCCAGCATCCCGGTGTCGATTTCGCCGGAATAAAACAGGGCGATAATGGCGATGGCGCCGATGTCGTCGATCACGGCAATTGCCAGCAGCAGCGCCTTCAACGCAACTGGCACCCGCGGGCCGAGCAAAGACAGAATGCCAAGCGCGAAGGCGATGTCGGTCGCGGCCGGGATTGCCCAGCCCTGGATATTGTCGGGCGTGCCGAGATTGAGACCGATGAACACGAGAGCAGGCAAAGCCATGCCGCCGAGAGCCGCGACGAGCGGTAGCGAGGCTTTGCTCCAGCTGGATAGCTGGCCTTCCAGTACCTCTCGCTTCACCTCAAGACCGACAAGGAAGAAGAAGACGGCCATGAGACCGTCGTTGATCCACAGCAGCAAGGGCTTGTCGATAACGAAACTATCGATAGCGAAGACGACCGGGACATCCAGCAGGGCGATATAATTGGCAGCCAGCGGCGAATTGGCCACCGCAAGCGCAAGTGCCGCCGCGAAAATGAGGACGATGCCGCCGGCGCTTTCCTTTTGCAGGAAGTCGCGCAGCAAGGGGGTGATGGCTTTGACCATGATATGCTCCGGATAGTAGGGAAGCGGTGAAGCTTGCTTGGGCGATCAGCGGCCCGCCAGGAGGCAAGGAGGCTTTCCCAAGGGTAAGCCACCATGCGTCAGCGATTTGCACTGCGCAGCCGACCCGCACAGCAGATGCGGTCGCACGGACCTCCCACGGTCGAATGCCAGTATGGAATGTTCCGCCGTCATCATACGCTCCCTGATCGAACTTCAAATCGATCGGACTACCGGCGCGGGACGGGCTAAGAAAAAGAAACGGGCCTATCAGCTGGCATCGGTATGTCCGATACGGCCGACATCACGTGCGCAAGAGCGCCCGCCAGAGGGGCCCGGTCCGTGTTGAGCCTTATAGCCCAACTGAACGGGAATTCAAGCCGCGCGCCGATTCAGCCAGCGCGCGGCGTGTTTCGTTGCGCTTCAGCCTTCACTAAACCCGTCGGGCGCATCCCACAGCAAATGGCGGGTTTCCAGCATGACGAGATTGTTGCTGCGCACGATTTCGCCGCGGGTCTTGTAGCCCAGAAGCTGCTCGGGATCGGTGGAGGGATTGTGGGTCAGCACACGCAATTCCTCGCTGGTGAAATCGGTAAGCCCGCGTGCCCGCTCGATCCCCTTGCTGTCATAGATGTGCAGCACGTCCCCGCGTGTGAAATCGCCGTCCATGCTGACCACGTCTGCGCGGCGGATCGGCCGCTCTCCCTGCGCCAGCGCATCGGCCACCGCTTCGGAGACCACGAGACTTCCCGCCATCTGTAGGCGATTGGCAATCCAGCTGTCCCAGCCCGACAGCGGGTTCGGATTGGGCAGCACCTTGGTCGCCCGGCGGCTGCCGTCGAGCACGGTCGACAGCGGACGATCCACCTCGCCCTGCGCGATCCAGGTCGTCACGCCGGCTTCCTGCGCCATATTCGCGGCCTGAAGCTTCGTTTCCATGCCGCCGGTGCCCAGCGTGCTCTTACCCTTGGTCGCGGCCATGTATGGGCCAACATCGCTCACCTCCGGGATGAACTCGGCATCCGGATCGTCCGGGTTGCGATCGTACAGACCGTCCACCCCTGTCAGGATAATGAAGTCGGTCGCACCGACCATCTGCGCCACCTTCGCGGCGAGGCGATCGTTGTCGCCCACGCGGATTTCCTCGGTCGTGATCGTATCGTTCTCGTTGACGATCGGCATCACGCCGGATTCCAGCAGCCGATGCACGGTGTTGCGGGTGTTGAGGAAACGGCGATGATCTTCGAAGTCCCCAAGCGTCAGAAGGACCTGCGCGATTTCGAAACCGAATTCATGGCCAACCTGCTTATAGGCGTTCAGGAGCAGCGGCATGCCGCAAGCGGCAGCCGCCTGCTTGTCCGAAACCCCTGCGCTTTCCGGCGTTTCGCCAATGATCCGCAGACCGAGCGCGACCGAACCCGACGAACAGATGATGACATCGTTACCCTCGGCGCGCAGCGTGGCGACATCTTCGAGCAGGCGTTGCAGGAAACCATATCGCGGGGTCAGGAGTTCCTGATTGGCAAGCAATGCCGAACCGATCTTGACAACAATATTGCGTTTCTTGGTCATATCTAAAAAATATCTCTAACTTGAAATTTCTGTGTCAGAACGTAGATAGGGATGGTGCAGTGCACAACCGGATTTTTAAGAATATCGAATGCGCAAAATGCTGGAAGTATTCTTCGAAGAAATAGCGAAGACTTAATTGGATCGTTATTTCACTTTGGAACTAAATTAAGAATTACACAGAGCGCCTTGAGCGCGGAAACGGAATTCTACCATTATCAATTCTATACTTATTGTCGGCTGCGGAAAAATGGGCTCCGCGTTACTTTCGCAATGGGTTTCCGGCCCGGAGGCGATAACCGTGGTGGACCCCATGGCCAGCGATCTGCCTGAAAAAGTCACGCTCGTGCGTGATGGTTCCGAAATCGCCGACGAACGTTTCGACTGCATTGTCGCAGCGGTCAAGCCGCAGATGTTCGATGATGTGATGCCCGGATATGCGGAGAACCTTGCGGATGACGGTTACATCATCTCGATTGCCGCAGGCTATTCCGCCGCGCGTCTGTCGAAATTGATGGGCGACAAGCCCGTGGTTCGCGTCATGCCCAACCTTCCTGCGGCGGTCGGCCGCGGAGTGAGCGGCGTCGTTGCCGGGCCTCACACGGCCGACGGCCATATGGCCCACGCTGTCGAATTCATGGAACGGGCCGGCACGGTCGTGACCGTCGATAGCGAAGAGAAGCTGGACCGCGTAACCGCTGTGGCAGGCTCGGGTCCAGGCTATGTCTTCGAGATCGCCCGCGCCTATGCAGAGGCCGCCATGGCACAAGGCTTCAGCGAAGAAGAGGCCCGTGAAATGGTCCTCGGCACTATCGGCGGCGCCATCGCCATGGCCAGCGAACCAGGCGCCCCAAGCCTCGAAGACCTACGCAATTCGGTGACGAGCAAAGGCGGTACCACAGCCGCCGGCCTCAACGCCCTTAATGGCGACAATGGCCTAACCGACCGAATGCATGCTACACTCCAGGCCTGCTACGACCGGGCGGTAGAGCTGCGCTGACGACAGCGCCTCCCGCTCCGATACAAGACGAAGAGAGAGACTATGAACGACCAGACGCTAGACACGCAGATCCACATCACCACGCTGGGCCAGAACGCCCGCAAAGCCGCCCAAGGCCTGCTTTCCGCGAGCACCGACGCAAAGAACACTGCATTGCGCGAGGCCGCCAAGGCGCTGCGTGAGAAGACGCCCGAGCTGCTCGAAGCCAATGCCGAGGACGTGAAGAGCGTCGAGGGGAAGAAGCCCGAAAGCTTTATCGATCGTCTGAGGCTCACCGAAGATCGCATCGAGGGCATGGCGTCTGCACTCGAAGAAATCGCGGAGTTGCCCGATCCCGTCGGACGCAGCCTGGCGACTTTCGACCGGCCCAACGGCCTCAAGATCGAACGGGTTGCCGTACCGATCGGTGTCATCGGCATGATTTACGAAAGCCGCCCAAATGTCGGCGCAGATGCCAGTGCTCTTTGTTTGAAGAGCGGCAACGCCGTCATCCTTCGCGGTGGCAGCGAAAGCCGTCACTCCACTCGTGTAATCGTTGATTGCATGCGTAAGGGCCTCAACGCGGCTGGCCTGCCCGAAGATGCAGTCCAGACTGTCGGCACGACCAACCGTGAAGCCGTTGCGGCGCTACTCAAGGCCGATGAATATGTAGACCTCGTGATCCCCCGCGGGGGCCGCGGCCTCGTTGAACTGGTCCGCGACCAGGCAAGCGTGCCCACCCTCCTCCACCTCGATGGCAACTGCCATAGCTACGTCCACGAAGCGGCCGATCTCGACAAGGCTGCCGAAATCATCCGCAACGCCAAGCTGCGCCGCACCGGCGTCTGCGGCGCGACGGAAAGCATCGTGGTTGATCGGGCCGTGGCAAAGGACTTCATCCCCCGCCTCACCTCCGTCATGGGCAACGATTGCGAGCTGCGCGGTGACACGGAAGCGGTCGCCATCGACGATAGCATCAAGCCTGCCGACGATGCCGACTGGAACACCGAATACCTTGATCCCATCGCCAGCGTTAAAGTCGTCGATGGCCTCGACCAAGCGATCGAGTGGGTGTCCGAACATTCCTCGCATCACACCGATGCGATCATGACGGAAGACGACGCTGCGGCGAAGAAATTCATGACCAGCATCGACAGCGCGATCGTCATGCGCAATGCCAGCACGCAGTTCGCTGATGGCGGCGAATTCGGCATGGGCGCGGAAATCGGCATCGCCACCGGCAAGATGCATGCTCGCGGCCCTGTCGGCCTCGAACAGCTCTGCAGCTTCAAATACCTCGTCCACGGCGACGGGCAGACACGCCCGTAAGGCGAACCGTCAAAACCGATCAAAGAAGCCGCCGGAGCCTTCGCGCCCGGCGGCTTTTTCGTGTCAGATATTGGTGCTGCTCGGAATCAGGCTTGGCTGGAGATAGGTATACGGTCGCCGCCGCTGCGCGTTGCGCGCCACGATCTGCTCCTCAACCTGTTCCAGCGCCGACTGAAAGCGGGCCAGCGGCCCGCTCGCACCGCTGATCTTCGGATCGCGGAACCACTGCGGATAGGGAAATTGCGGCGAGCGGTAAGTTCCCAGCGGACGATAATAGAGCGAGCCGAGCAGATAGAGCGTTTTGAGCTGTTCTAGCGCCAGCGCCTCAGGCGGCATCATGGAAAGCCATTGGGGCTTGGTATTGCCATCCTGAGTATCGGGCACGCTCTGCCACAGGGCCCCGGTCACGGCCGGGGCGTATTCCATGATGTCTTTCTGCGGAAAATTGACCGCGGCATGCTGCGCGCTCGCAGTGAAGATGGTCATCGTGCACAGATCGATCAGGCTCTGGACGGTCTGCGGTGCGCTAAAGCCTGTCAGTTTGCCACTGCCCGCGATCGCTGCTGCCCACGCCTGGACCTCCGCGTCGCCGACGACATCGGCGTCCTCGGCATAATACGTCTCGATGTATTCGCGCACCCAAGTCTCGATCGCTCCCCAGATCAACAGGGCATCGTCGCGATAGGGATAGACGGCCAGGGGCGTTCCGGCGCCGACGCCTCGCGCCTCGATGTCGAGCGGAAGCATACCCTTGGCGAAATCGAAGGAGAGCCGGGCCTCCACAGCCGCCTTCTGGCTGCTCTGAATGGTGCCTGCAAAAATATGATCGATCGGGCCACCGGGCGTGATCAGGCTGGTTGCAGCCGCCTCGTTGATGAACATCGTGCCTTCGAAGTGGCGCACCAGCAATGCGTTGAGCGGATGCTGCTGCGCAAGATGGCGCTGGGTGGCCACGGCGATTGCCTCGATCACCAGATGCGTGCGCGCAAGATGCGCGAAGAGTTCATGGTAATTCCCGTCCGCAACCTGCACCACCAGCTTGGCCATTTCCCAACCCCATTCATGGGCGCTGTCCATGGCCGGTGTCATAACCGGACTGGCCGCATTGGAAGGATCGCAGTTGATGGCAATAGGCACCAGACTGTCTCCGCCGGGTGGCACCGCGAACAGGGCAACCGGGCAGGTCAGATATTTCGCGATGCCATTCCATAGGCCAGGCTCGATGATTGACAGAGGTGCGTAATCGCACTGGAAAAGCCGGCCATCCTCCAGCGCCGCATCCAGCGTATCGCCTGCCACGACAGCGGCATATTGCTCCGCCGTAATGGCGCAGCCTGACGGAATGGCGCTTACCGCCTCTATCAGTACGCTGTTGGGTCCGCCCACGCGCAGATGCGCGAATTCGAGATCGTCCTGGAAAGTATAGGCGATTGCAGGAACCGGGATCGTCTTGAACAGGTCGAGATAGTTTTCCAGCGTCCGCGGTCGCTCCTTGCCGAGCGCAGCAATCGTTGCACCGCGTAGCTCGAGAATGCCTTTCAGCTTGGTCGCGTGGTTCTGCAGATCCACAGTAACGACTTCCGCCTCGACCATGTGCAGGCAATCACCTGCCAGCGCCGCCAGTCCCTTGTGCCCGATCAGGTCACCGGCCAGCTTCACCTCAAGTCCCGCAATGTCCCTCTCGATCGCCGCAATCACCGCGCGATCGGCATCGAGTAATGCTGTATCGAGCGAGGACAGACCCTGCTCAACCAGAGACGTTTCCACCGCGACGACATTTTTTGCCATCTCGATCACGATACCCAGCAGCTTCAGCCACCATTCCACCGAGGGCTTTTCCGCCTCGGGCAAAACCTTGACCACCGGAACACCGTCTACGGCGGGCACGGTATCGGTCCATTCATATTGCGCCTGACTTTCAGCTAGTTGTTCCTTCCGGGCCTGCTGCTCTGCCGCTGTGTCATTTTGGGGCAGTGATGGAGAAAGTGGAGCTTGCTGTGGCATTATCGGTCCATCTGTCTTGCTGAAGTGCGGAAATGCGTACTCGACAAACGTTAACGCAAAGATTAGCAACTACGTAGTTATACGAGGGTAGGCCCGTTGGGAGATGTTAGGGCCTCGGGGGGTTTAACGTCTGCTTATGGGGAAGCTCGGCAAGATTGTCCGCGCAATAGCGATTCCGGATCTGCCGCAGGATGTGCGCGCGGATTACGTGATCGCGGCGGCGCAGCAGGTGAACAAGTAGGCGCGCTGGCTGTTTGTCGCGCTGCTGCTCACGTGCCCGCTCGCCATTTTCGTAACGCCGGAAAGCACCGGCTGGGTCGTGCGCTGGGTATTACCGCTCGGCATGTCGATCTACTGCATCTCCGGCCTGATCACTCTCCTGCGCGGAAAATCCTTCGAAGGCCGGCCTTGGCGCGCCGAGAAATTCATCGTCGAGAGCTGGTTCTCCTCGCTCATCGGCGCGTTGATCAGCACCACCTGGGCAATCGCCAGCTGGCTGAGCGCAGACGGGGCGGAGCGGCTGCATTTCCCCGTCATCCTCGTGATGGGCGCGCTGGCCACCGCCTATTGCGTGGCGAGCATTCGCGCGGCGGCGGCGATGCATCTGCTGATCGACATCGTCCCCATCGCCGCGCTGCTGCTGATCTTCGGCTCCACGCTCGACCGGGCGGCGGCGGTCAGTCTGGCGCTGGCGGGCATGTTCCAGTGGCGGATGATCAACATGCATCACCAGCAGGTGGTCGAGCTGCTGCTGCTCCAGCGCAAGAACCACACGCTAGCCCTCACCGATCCGCTAACCGGCCTGCTCAACCGCCGCGCCCTGCTCGATTTCGCCGAGGCGCTGGGGGATGACGACGGGCCTTCCCGCCTGCTGCTGATCGATATCGACCGGTTCAAGGCAGTCAACGACACGCATGGCCATGACGTGGGCGACAGTGTGCTGCAGGAAATCGCCCAGATCATCGATGCGCATGCGGGCAACAATGTCAGCGCCGCGCGGCTGGGAGGCGAGGAATTCGCCCTGCTCGGCACGCGCGAGGCGCTGCCCTGCTCCACCGCCGAGGTCCTGCTGGACGAGATCCGCGCGGCCACCATGCCGCACGGCGAACGGGTGACGGTCAGCATCGGCATTGCCGAGGGCACGCTGGAAGACGATCCCGCCTGGCGCAATCTCTACCGCCGGGCCGACGATGCGCTTTACGAAGCCAAGCGCCGCGGCCGCGACCAGTCCTGCCAGGCCGACGAGCTGGAGATTTCCTACCGCAGCGCGCTGCCCCGGGGCGAATCGCCCGCCGGCCCGCTATCCCCCCGTCCCGCCTGAGTTTTTTACCTCTCTAAGCCGGGCCGAGCCGCCGCATTTCCCCCGCCGCGGCTGCCCACCAGCTCCTCGGATGTAGGATTGCCCCAGAGGGAATCCTATTTGCTTTCCTACACGCCCCTTGCCGTTCCATGCCCCGTGCTTTTCAAGCCCAGGAGACGCACGCATGACCCGCAGCAAGGACCCTTCCGAAACCCGCACCCCCGTCCCCGCAGAGGACATTCCCGCCTTCGACACCGTGCCGGTCAAGTTCCGCCACGATGGCTGGACGCCCGCGCGCCAGAAGGCCTTCATCGGCGCGCTGGCCGATACCGGCTGCGTCAGCCGCGCCGCGCGCTATGTCAACATGAGCACCGAGGGCGCCTATTACCTGCGCCGCCGCCCCGGGTCCGAAAGCTTCCGCCGCGCATGGGAGGCCGCGCTCGATCTCGGCGTGCAGCGCCTGAAGGACATCGCCTATGAACGCGCGATCGACGGCCAGCTCAGCCCCGTCTTCGTCGCCGGCAAGCTGAAAGGCTTCCGCCGCATCCGCAACGATCGCCTGCTGATGTTCTGCCTGAGGATGAACGCGCGCGACGGACGCGGCAAACGCCTTGCCGCGAGTTATTTTAACGCAGGGTCGTCAAACTCTTCCCACCCCGCAAGCATGACCACCCCCGCCCTCAGCCGCGCGGAGAAGGACGACATGAACGCCGCCATGGTGGAACATTTCGATCCGGTGGAGATGACCCTGGAGGAGATCGAGGCGATGCAGGCCCAGCTGGCCGAAATCGCCCGCCGCAAGCGCGCCGACGAGGACGGCCCGCCGGAAAACGATGCCGACACGCATTTCGCCCACCTGGTCACCACCGACTGGAAGGCCGCCGGCGAGCTGGAAGACCTCTATTCGGTCGAGGAGGAGCTGGAACAGTGGAACGAGGACGAGGACTACTGGAAGGATTTGGGGTGAGGACCAGCCACTAATCGGCCTTGCAGAATGGCGCTAACCCGGCCCGCGACCAGCGGGCCGCAAGGCCGACCGGCCGTCCGAGCTTATGCGAGGAAGCCAAGCGACGCGGACGCGTCGCGCCCGGCGTCTGAGGGCCCATAACAAAAAACCGAGCCCTCGATAAAGCTACCAAAAGAGTGCTTCAGCTATGTGTCGAAGCCGTGAAACTTTCGATGCCAAGACAAGGACTTGGGATGCGGCCCGTAGGACTGGATCTCCGGCACCTTAAGCTTGCCCGTGGTGCTAATGATCGCCTCGACACTTTCGCGGTCATTGACCTTGCGGTGCACGATAAACAATCCAATCGTCGACCATTTTCTGTGCACGGCTGATATAGCTTTTGGCAAACTAGAAATGCACCTCCGGAATGTCGTCATAGATCGACCCATCTTTGTGCATAAAAAGTCCGAAGGTCATTGATCTTGCGCCATTTCTCTCGATGGAGTGGTTGCCGACGGAACCAACGAGCTATCAGGATTTGGAGAAGGAAGATGACTATCCGTAAACTCGGCCTGCTCAGTATGGCTAGCCTGTAGCTCCTTCCCCTCCTCTGATGCCTCAAGATTTTTAAATGCGACAAATACTAAAAATCCAAATAGCATCACTGCTGAAGTAAGGGCAGAGTACTTAGCCCATTTAAACGCTCTTTCGCCCTTTTTTACGCGAACCCATTCTTCTTTTAGAAGAATCTGTGATTCACTGATTAACTTCTCTTCAAGATTTAGAACTCTCGCAGAGGAGAAATCAGCATCTACATGAGAAGCACTCTCGACCTCAGCCATCAAATTGAGAACGATCGAAGAACGGTCTTCTTCAGGATTAAGCCGAAGCTTGATCGAGTTTGCTGCCGAATTAATTTGCGAATAATAGGGCGCTAAAGTCTTAAGTTTTTCGGTATCATCTTTGAATTCTAACTTCAGATGATCAGCTATAACACTTACATTTGTTACATAGGTTGCTATCTCTTCTCGTAGCTTGTTTATCCATTCCTGCCGGAATTCTGATGTTTTTTGCTCTTTCCCGAGAATGAGGCCGATCAGAGAAACTACTGCTGCAATCAGTGCCGCGCCAATTGCTCCAAAAGTTAGACCACCCATCTTTTTTGCCCCATTAGCCTCCTTCGATTTTCCTATGCTTTCGCCATCCTTGGTGTCAATTCTAGAGCAGGGGAACAGAGGGAAATCGTAAATTGAGCGAGAAAATAGTTTTTGAATTCAACGGCGCTCTTGCTGATCAACACCAGATGAACTTTTATGAAGCAGCCAGATTTCAATACGCTGCGGCAAGACTACTGGTGAAGTTAGCTCAATTCAGAAGTACAGGGCGTTTCCGTCAAAAAATTACCGACGTTTCAAATCTTGGGATAATCTTAGAAAGTCAGTCTGAAGGTAGCTTTCGAATAAATACCGACGCGCCCGATCCAAACTCTAGAGTAGAAAGCCAAACTGAAAACGCATTTTTGAATATGAGTTTGTCTAGCTTGTTAGCCTACGTAATTGAGCGGGTGATTGAGAAGACTAATGATGATGATTTAATTTCGCTTTTTAATGCTATCCCAGAGATAACTGACCGGTTTGGTCGGCTATCACCAGACGACAGCAAGCGACTGGAGGAGATCGTCAGACTTTTGATCGTCGATCCAGAGCTTCGTGGGACGATTTTTCCAGAAGCATCAGAGTTGATAGAACGTCGAATAAGCGAAGTAACAAGACAGGACAGCTTGGCAATAGCAAGCGGCCAGGTTGCCAAAATTGACGGACCGAGAGAGCAGAAGCTCATCTCCATGGCCGCTCCACTTATTTCTGAAATGGCCACAGCTTTGCGACGGAGCGCTGACACCTTGAAGATACATGGTCGCTCAAGCGGCACACCGTCGAATGTTCTTTATCTAAACCAACCGATGGCGCAGGGGATCCTTTCATCGAAAGTGGATGATCAAATAACTCCTATTCTAGGTAATATTATTCAATACAACAAAGAGACTGGTTGGGGGAAAGTGAGACTAGGGAATTTTGAGCAGCCTCTTAGTTTTAGTGTTCCCTCAGATAAAAATCATCCCTACAAGACATGCTTCTATCGCAAATGGGAAGAGAACAAGTTTATCTGCAAGTATACATGGTTAGAGATCGAGCACGCGAGCCAATTCGAGTTATAGTAGCTGGAATTTTACCTCTTCCAGAATAGGAAGACGAGAAAAAGCTACACCTAACGTAATAGGTAAGAACTCTTTTTTGCCGCACTAGCGCGCTTAAGACCGTTGTTTTTTATAACGTTTGAAACTTGGTCACTACGTGGTGCAGCCGCACCAACCGACGGCTACACCCTCGCCCTCCCCCAACCTCACCGCTTCTTACGCGCCTTCCGTGCCGCATACTTAGCATCGCGCGCGGCCTTCAGCTCTTCCTCGGTCGGCTCCGGCACGGCAGCGGCCTCAGCGGCGGCTTTGTCGGCGGCCAGCTTCTCGGCCTTGGCCTGCTCGCGCGCGGCGCGCTTGGCGGCGCTCTTTTCGGCGGCCTCGGCTTCGCGGGCTTCCTGCGCGGCCTTGCGCTTGGCCACGGTCTCGTCATCCACCCTGGGCTTGTTGGCCAGCTTCTTCAGCGCTTTTTCGCGGGCCTTCTGGGCCAGAGCGGCGCGGTCTTCGAACGTAGGGTCTTTATATCCAGCCATTATGGGGCGTTATCTCTTCTGATTGGCCGGGTCTTACCCGGCGGGAAAGGCAGGTTTTGCCGAAGCGGGCAGCGCGGCCCGCCTGTTGTCGATCCGCAAGGAGGCGGCCTGCCTGTTTGCGGAATGCTTGAATTCCTCTCCCTCCTAAGCGGGGAAAGGGCGTGGCCGAAGATGCTCTCGCACCTTCGGAATGCGGGTTATTCTTCGCCCATGCGCAGCGCTGCGATGAAGGCTTCCTGCGGGATCGAGACGTTGCCGTACTCGCGCATCCGGGCCTTGCCCTTCTTCTGCTTCTCCAGCAGCTTCTTCTTGCGGCTGATGTCGCCGCCGTAACATTTGGCGGTCACATCCTTGCGCATGGCGGCGATGGTTTCGCGGGCGATGACCTTCCCGCCGATCGCGGCCTGGATCGGCACCTTGAACAGGTGGCGCGGGATGAGGTCCTTCAATCGTTCGCACATGCCGCGGCCACGGCTTTCGGCCACGTCGCGGTGGACGATCATCGACAGCGCATCGACCGGTTCGTTGTTCACCAGGATGCTCATCTTCACCAGATCGCCTTCGCGCAGGCCGATCTGTTCGTAATCGAAACTGGCATAGCCGCGGCTGATCGATTTCAGGCGGTCGTAGAAATCGAACACCACTTCGTTAAGCGGCAGCTCATACGTCACCTGTGCGCGGCCGCCGACATAGGTCAGGTCGATCTGGATGCCGCGCCGGTCCTGGCACAGCTTCAGGATGGAGCCGAGATATTCGTCTGGCGTGTAGATCACAGCCTTGATCCACGGTTCGTCGATCTGTTCGATCCGGCTGGGATCGGGATAGTCGGCCGGATTGTGCAGCATGATTTCCTGCGCCGGGTCGGTCCGCGATTTATTCAGCTGGATGCGATAGACCACCGAGGGAGCGGTGGTGATCAGGTCCAGATCATATTCGCGGGTCAGGCGTTCCTGGATGATCTCCAGATGCAGCAGGCCGAGGAAGCCGGCGCGGAAGCCGAAGCCCAGCGCGGCGCTGCTCTCGGCCTCGAAGGTGAAGCTGGCATCGTTGAGGCGCAGCTTGCCGATGCTTTCGCGCAGCTTTTCGAAATCCGCCGCGTCGACCGGGAAGAGGCCGCAGAAGACCACGGGCTGCACTTCCTTGTAGCCCGGCAGCGCGGTTTGCGAACCGCCCTTCACCGTGGTGATCGTGTCGCCGACCTTGGCCTGTTCGACTTCCTTGATCTGCGCGGTGATGAAGCCGATTTCGCCAGGGCCCAGTTCGGGCAGATCGGTGCGCTTGGGGGTGAAGCAGCCGACGCGGTCGATCAGGTGCTGGGTGCCGCCCTGCATGAACTTGACGTTGAGGCCCTTCTTGATGACCCCGTCCATGACCCGCACGAGGATGACCACGCCGAGATAGGGATCGTACCACGAATCGACGAGCATGGCCTTCAGCGGCGCGTCCCGGTCGCCCGTGGGGGCGGGAATGCGCTGGACCAGCGCCTCGAGCGTTTCCTCGATCCCGATGCCGGACTTGGCGGAAGTGAGTACGGCGTCGGACGCATCGAGGCCGATAATGTCCTCGATTTCGGCCTTTACCTTGTCGGGTTCGGCCGCGGGCAGGTCGATTTTGTTGATGACCGGGACGATTTCGTGATCGTGTTCGATCGACTGGTAGACATTGGCGAGCGTCTGCGCCTCGACGCCTTGCGCGGCGTCGACGACCAGCAGCGCGCCCTCGCAGGCGGCGAGGCTGCGGCTGACTTCATAGGCGAAGTCGACATGGCCGGGCGTGTCCATGAGGTTGAGCTCATAGGTCTCGCCATCCTTGGCGGTGTAGTTGAGGCGCACGGTCTGCGCCTTGATGGTGATGCCGCGCTCCTTCTCGATGTCCATGTTATCAAGGACTTGCTCCGACATCTCGCGATCCGTAAGCCCCCCGCAAAACTGAATCAGCCGGTCCGCCAAGGTCGACTTGCCATGGTCGATATGGGCGATGATGGAGAAGTTGCGGATCTTGGAAAGGTCGGTCATTGCCCGCGCCCTTTAGCCGCGCCGCATCGCCCTGTCAGCAGCAAAGCGCGCGATCAGTCCTGTTGCGGACCGCCGCCCTGTTTCGGGGCGTTGGGCGAAAGCTTGAACTGCGCATAGCTGCCCGGCGCAGCCTCCGGTGCCTGACTGTACTTGCCAGCCGGAAGCGCGGTGAGCGGAGCCCCCGCCGCCGCCAGTGCATAGGGGCTTACTCGGCTGCGCGTACACAGTCCCCCCGCCCCGTCGTCGACCATCTCCTGCTCGAACTCGACCCCTTGCGTATCTCCCATCGTCCGCCGCACCGTGCATACGGCCAGCTGGCCTTGCCCGAAGTCGAGCACGAACTGCGTCCCTGTGGGAACGTCCTCAAGCCCCTGGATCATCGCCCCAGAGCGGGAGAGATTGCGAAGCGTCACGTCGTAGTAATGGTCCTCGTGGATCAAGCCGACCTTGCGGAACACCGTTCGCCGGCTTGCGCGCTGGCTGCCCTGATCGGTCGGTTCGAGGATCCATACGCCTTGCGCAATCTCCTCCAGAACAGTCTGCTGCGGTACCGCTTCGGAAAACACAAAACCCTGCACATGGCCGACACCGATCCGCCTTAGTTCGGTCATGAGCTCTATTGCATGGACGCCGGTAGCTACAGTCTCCATGCCCATCGCCCCAGCCAGAGCAACGACTGCTTTGACCAGTTCCATGTCGCCCAGATCGTTGCCCATGACCGGCTCAAAGAAATTGGCACCCAGCTTGAGAGAGTTGAAAGGCGCTCGGCGAAGGTAAGACAAAGAGGAGAGGCCCGTCCCGAACTGGTCGAGCGTGAGACGCACGCCGAGTTTGAACAAGGCTCCAAGCGCGGCTGCGACCTTGCTACTGTCACCGAGCAAGACAGACTCATTCAGTTCGAGGTCCAGTCGTGCCGGATCCAGGCCAGTTTCATCTAAGATCTCGGCGACCATCTCGACAAAGCCAGATGCTTCGAACTGCACCGGAGAAATGTTCATCGACAGCCGCAAATGCGATGGCCACTGACATGCCTCTTCGCACGCTTTGCGCAGCGCCCATTCCCCGATTGGAACGATCAGCCGGCTACCCTCGGCCACGGGGATGAAGGTTTCTTGCGAAACCCGACCGCGTTCTTCGTCCTCCCAGCAGTATTGTGCTTCCAGTGCCACCACGGCATTGGTAGCGAGGTCGACACAAGGCTGGTATTCCAGGGTAAAGTTCCCAGCCTCGATTGCAGCGGACAGATCATCCTCCATCCGTCTGCGCAGATGGGCTTCGTGCTCGAGATCCGCCGCATAAAAACGGAATTGACCACGCCCGCCGTTCTTCGAGGCGTAAAGAGCCAGATCTGCAGCCCGGGTCAGATCTTCCCGTTCGAGCCCGTCATAGGGAGCGATCGCAATTCCTACCGAGCAGCCAATGGCGCAGCGTCCCTCCTCCACCGAGTAGGGCTGCGAAAGCATCTGAATGATTTTTTTCGCAATCTCGCCAAGCTCACCGCGGTCGTCCATGTCGGGAATGAGTATCTGAAACTCGTCCCCACCAAGCCGACCGATTTCACCACGCCCGGCGATGGCCTGATTGAGCCGCTCTGCGACTTGCTGCAACAGCTGATCACCCGCCGCGTGCCCAAGCGTGTCATTGACTTGCTTAAACCGATCGAGGTCGAGCATGAGTAGCGCGGCCGCCCGTTTTGCATTGCGAAAGGTTTGCAGGGTTGAATCGATGCGCTGCTCCATCCGATGACGATTGGCGAGACCGGTGAGCGAATCGAATTTGGCAAGCCGACTTGCCTCCTCTTCACTGCGGTATGCTTCGGTGACATCCGTCGCCGTGCCCCGGAAACCAAGAAACACCTGCTCATCATTGAAAAGTGGTTTGCCGCTAATTCGAAGAACGCAGTCCGAACTCTTATCTCCGGCGACGACCAACAGATTCGAAAAGCTTTTTCGCGTGCCCAGCTTCAGGCCGAGAGATCGACTGTCTCCATCTCCCTCCAAGGGTTCGAAAACCTGTTGAAGAGGCGATTCAAAAGCAGTGGCGCCTTTCATGCCGAGCTGGCCATGGATCGCTGGGCTCAGGTAGGTGAGGATACCGGTTTGATCGGTCGCCCAGAAACATGCGACGCCCGAATTCTCGAGCTGCTCGACGATTGCGAGTTTGTCAGAGGCAGAAAATTGCGGCGTTTCTACATCCACACGCTCTTCTACCTCCGAAGACGCGGGAGTTTTGCGGGCTTTGAAGAAATCGGAGAAGGGCGTCGCGCCCATTTGGTCTTACCCTGCCAACGAATTGCGTGCCGTCTGACTAGGAAGAAATGGTTAGGATTGACCTAACAACAGCAATGGCAGTGTAAAAAATTCCGACTGCAGTTCAGGTCAGTCGCTTTTTTCCGCGAACCGAGGAATACTCATTCCCGGCCCGAGGCCGGACAGCTGACCGTAGGCATCCCTTGTCAATGCGGTCAAAGGCTTACCGGCAGCTTCTATCTCATAAGGAGAAACCCTATGACGCGTGCATAGGCCATCCGCGCCATCACTGATTAAAGACGTCTCGAATTCCACGCCTTGGGTGTGTTTCTTCGACCTTCGCACTGTAGCTACTGCAAGCTGCCCATCACCCAGATCCAGGACGAACTTGGTCCCGACCGGCACGTCAATAAGACCTTCAATGCGTGCGCCGGTCTTCGAAATGTTGCGAAGGGTTACCCTGTAGCGGTGATCATCATGAATTAAGCCAATCTTGCGAAAGACCGTCTGCCGTTCAGCGCGGTGCCTTTCCGGCCCCCTGGGTTCATAGGCGAGATCTCCCTTCTCAAGCCTGCCCAGAGCCTCTTGCTGGGAAATCGGACGCGAAAATATGTAGCCCTGAATGTGGCTTGCACCGCGAGCTTTAACAAGTTCGAGTTCGTCGTGTGTCTCCGTACCCTCCGCGACAGTCTCCATATCGAGCGCTTCGGCCAAGCTCACGATCGCACTGACAATGGCGGAATTTTTGTTCCCCTTTTCAGTAGAGCCACGCACGAAACTCTGATCGATCTTTATCTTGTCGAAGGGAGCGTGCCGCAGATAGCTCATGGAGGAATAGCCGGTGCCGAAATCGTCAAGGGCGAGACGCACACCGAGTTCTTTCAATTCGTGAAAGATTTTGAGGGTCTGCTCATCGTCTCCTGCGAACACGCTCTCGGTTATTTCAAGTTCAAGACGGTTGGGATCGAGGCCTGACTGCTGGAGAGCCATCTGGACCGACTGTACGAAGTCGCCGGTGTTGAGCTGGGTAGGAGATACGTTGACGGCAACCCGCAGTTCCATGGGCCATTGCTGCGCTTGCTCGCAGACCTTTCGCAGCGCCCACTTTCCGAGTTTGTCGATTATCCCGATATCCTCGGCGCATGAGATAAATATCTCCGGTGATACAAATCCGCGATCCGGATGGTCCCAGCGCATCAACGCTTCGAAGCCGGAAAGCTTGTAATCCCTCGCCTTCACGATCGGTTGGTAATGCATGAGCATTTCCCCGCGCTCGATGGCATCGCGAAGATCTTCTTCGAGATATCTGCGCGATTGGGCATCCTCTTGGAGATCGCTGGAATAGAAACGGTATTGCGCTCGACCGCCACCTTTGGCTGCATAAAGGGCCAGATCGGCTGCTTTGACGAGGTCCTCGGAGTTCACCCCGTCATATGGTGCAATTGCTATTCCCGCAGAAGCTCCGATGGTCGCCCGCGAACCGTTTACCGAGTAAGGCTGGGCAAGCATCTGGATCAGGCGAGCAGCTAATTCTCCTAACTCACCGCGATCATCAATATCTGGCAGAATAATCTGGAATTCGTCGCCTCCCAGGCGCCCAATCTCGCCTTTCGTATCACAAATCTGCTTCAGTCGCGCCGCAACCTGTTTGAGCAATTCATCTCCGGCAGGATGGCCCAAGGTGTCGTTAACTTGTTTGAAGCGGTCCAGATCGAGCATGATAAGCGCACAGACGCGTTTCGCATTGCGATACTGTTTGAGCATCGTTTCCAACCGCCTGCCCATTCGCAAACGGTTTGAGAGCCCTGTCAGGGAATCATAGAGCGAAAGCCTTTGTGCATCGCGCCGGGTTTCCCGGCTTCGAGTTATATCTCTGGCACTGCCTCTGTACCCGAGAAAACGATGACGAGCATCGAACTGCGGCTTGCCGGCAATTTCCAGAAAGATTTCTTCGCGTCGAGATGCAAGCTTTACCGGCATTTCGGTTATCGAATTTCGTGCACCTAAATAATAGGCGAGCGGGCGCGTAGAAACGTCATCCTCATCCAACATTGACGCATCGTCGGTAATAAAAAGACCGGTGAGCGGTTTTCCAATCACCATTGCATCAGGGAGGCCGAATTTTTCTTTCGCATTTTTCGAAAGATAAATAACCCGGCCCAGATGATCGGTTGCCCAGAACCAGCCCAGACCCGCATCCTCGAAACTATCCAGCAATTCGACCCGCCGAATGTAGTCGGTCTCGGCAATAGGAATAACCGACGCGTCATCCGTCAGGTCTGGTACACCCTTGGAGCCTTTCGAAAATAACCCCGGCATCGCAATCAGATCCCGCTCCCGTTCGAATATACCGTCATCCCGATCTATATGCACTGTATCTCAAACTGCTTAATGAACCGATAACCACGCGCTGGCGAAACTTGCCACAGCGAAAATGCGACGCCATGCTGGCATTCCAGGATATAGAGAGGCTTTATGCGCCAGATCGCGATCGTGGGCTCAGGCCCGGCCGGTTACTACACCGCGGAAGCAGCCAACAAGAAATGGGGTGATGACGTTCGCGTAGACGTTTTCGATGCCCTTCCAGTCCCTTACGGGCTCATCCGCAGCGGGGTTGCTCCGGACCATCAGTCCATCAAGAAAGTCGCACTTCGTTACGAAAAGACTGCGCTTTCCAGCAATGTCCGCTTCGTCGGCAACGTTTCTGTTGGAGACGACATCACCGTCAGAGAGTTGCAAGAACTTTACGATGCGGTCATCCTGGCGACCGGTGCACCAAATGATCGCCAACTTCAGCTTGAAGGCGATCAGCTTGACAACGTCTTTGGCAGCGCCGAGTTCGTTGGTTGGTATAACGGACATCCCAAATTCGCGGATCTTAACCCCGATCTTTCAGGCAAGCATGCTGTCGTCATCGGGATGGGCAATGTCGCTCTGGATGTGGCTCGTATCTTGGCGAAAACCTCTGCGGAGATGCGGGGGTCTGATATCGTAGCGCACGCTTTCGAAGCGCTGCACACATCTAATCTGGAAACTATCACTATTCTTGGCCGCCGCGGGCCCCATCAGATAATGATGACACCGAAGGAATTGGGCGAACTCCTGCAGTTGCAGCGGGCGGCGCCATCGGTGGACCATGCTGATCTACCGCCTCCTGCCGATGACACAAATCTCGAGCCGGGCTTGCGTAAATCAGTTGAGCTGTTGCGGAAGTTCGCGGACTTGCCAGAGGAAAGTCACGCAAAAACAGCAATCACAATCGACTTCCGGTTCTTTGCCGGTCCGAAAGCCTTTTACGGAAAAGATGGCAGAGTGACGCAGGTCGAATGCGAACGTATGAATGTCGTGGACGGGCGTCCGGTGGGAACGGGTGAATTGTTTCGCCTCCCTGCCGATCTGGTCATTTCATGCATCGGGTATCGAGCTTCGCCTTTGGGCGACGTGCCTTTCGACCAGCGCGCCGGGCGTTTTGATAGCGTGGATGGGCGGATATCCCCCGGCCTGTACTGTGTCGGTTGGGCAAAACGCGGCCCCACGGGTACGATCGGTACCAACCGTCCCGATGGCTATAATGTGATGGAGCTTGTGGCCGAAGATATGACCTCGGGTAGCCATAAGCGAGGTCGTGAGGGGTTCGATGAGCTCGCCTCGGAAAGAGGTCTCGAGATCGTCACTTTCAGCGATTGGCAGAAAATCGAAGGCGCCGAAGTCGCCGCCGCGCGTTCCGGCGCGCCGCGGGAAAAATTCGTGGACATAGCCAGCATGATCGCCGCAAAAAGCTAAATCACTGACGGACCACAACCTCTCAAGCGCCCAAACCAGAAGGGGAGGCAGCGATCAGACTGCCTCCCCTTTTCCGATCTTAAACACGCATTGGCATCAATACGTAGAGCGCAGGACTGTCATCGTTTTTGCGGATCAAGGTAGGCGCGCCGGCATCCGCGAGGTGAATTTCCACTTCGTCGCTATCGATTTGGCTGAGAATATCTTTCAGATAGCCTGCGTTGAAGCCAATCTCGAACCCGTCCGCTCCGTATTCCGCAGCCAATTCTTCGGAGGCGGTCCCGTTGTCGGGCGAAGTCACGGTCAGCGTAACACGATCTTTGTCGAGCCCCATCTTGACAGCACGGGTCTTTTCGGTGGCGATGGTGGCCACGCGGTCAACACCGGCGAAGAAGCTTTTCGGATCGATTTTTAGCAGCTTGTCATTCCCGGTGGGGATGACGCGCGAATAATCCGGGAATGTGCCATCGATAAGTTTACTGGTGAGCACTACCCCACCTTCACCGCCGAGCGTGAAGCGGATTTTGCTGGCGGACAGGTCGATCTGGACATCGCCATCCATTTTCTCGTCCAGCAACTTGCGCAATTCTGCCACGGCTTTCCTGGGCACGATGACATCGGGCATGCCTTCCGCTCCCTCAGGACGCGCAAGAGTGAAGCGCGCCAGCCTATGGCCGTCAGTGGCGGCCGCTTTGAGAACCGGCTGATCCTCATCCGACACATGGAGGAAAATACCGTTGAGGTAATACCGAGTCTCTTCGGTCGAAATCGCAAACCGCGTCCGATCGATCATCTCGGCCAGGGTTTTAGCTGGCAAGGAAAAGCTGGTCGGCAGGTCCCCCTCAACGATCACCGGAAAATCGTCCCGCGGGAGCGTCGGCAGCTTGAAGCGGCTGCGTCCGGCCTTCACGTCCATCCGGTTTTCCGCAGTTTCGAGACTGACCTGGCTCCCCTCGGGCAGCTTGCGGGCGATGTCGAACAGAAGGTGTGCAGAGACGGTAATCGCACCATCGCTTTCCACACTGGCAGCTTCGATGTGCTCGACCACCTGCAAATCGAGGTCGGTGGCCATGACCCTAAGACCGTTACCTTCGGCCTCGATCAAGACATTCGACAGGATAGGAATGGTATTGCGACGCTCGACCACCGACTGGACGTGGGAGAGACAGCGCAGCAGGGTCGCGCGTTCGATTGTGGCCTTCATGGTCCTTCTTTCGTCCCTTTTTGGCGCGGTGAAGGCCGGAATCGCCCCACCAGCGCCGGAATACGGACAATGACCTTAGCGGGGCTGCCACGCCCCGCAAGCGTCGGACGCCAGAGGACAGACTTCCCTTGGGGATAAACCCGAGGAATCAGCCCATCATTGCCATACCACCGTTCACATGGATGGTCTGACCAGTGACATAAGCTGCTTCATCGCTAGCCAAATAGGCCACGGCAGCCGCTATTTCTTCGCCCTCTCCCATTCGGCCCATCGGGATGCGGCTGTTGATAGCTGCCTTTTGCTCATCGTTCAGAGCGTCGGTCATTGCGGTCCGAATGAAGCCCGGAGCGACACAGTTTACGGTGATCTTCCTACTCGCAAGTTCCTGCGCGAGGCTTTTGGTCATCCCGGTGAGGCCTGCCTTCGCAGCAACGTAGTTCATCTGGCCGGGATTGCCGGTGTGGCCGACAACGCTGGTTATGGAGATGATGCGCCCACCCTTGGCTTTCATCATTGGGCGGGCGCTCGCGCGCATCAGACGGAAGCTCGCTTCAAGGTTGATGCGGATGACCTCATCCCACTCTTCGTCTTTCATGCGCATCGCGAGATTGTCCCTCGTGATTCCGGCATTATTCACGAGAATGTTCATGCTGCCGAGCGTATCGACGGTGGCGGGGATGAGTTCCTCAACTTGCTTGGTCTCTGACAGGTTGCAAGTGATCTCGACATGGTCTCCGCCGGTGTCGGCATTGAGCTGATCGCGAAAAGCGCGCAGCTTCTCGCCATTCGAGCCGGAGAGGGCGAGGCGCGCGCCCTGACGGGCGAGCGCATAAGCGATGGAACTGCCGATGCCGCCGCTTGCACCGGTCACGAGCGCGGTTTTTCCTTCGAGATTGAACATCAGCCGTTTTCCTTCGCGAAATTCTCAAGGTCTTCCATGGTGACGAGGCTGACGGTGCCGGCCTGCTTGTCTATACGGCCAACCATCGGTCCGAGTACCTTGCCGCCCAGTTCAACGAACCGCTCGACGCCTGCTTCGCGCATTGCGAGCACGCTTTCCCGCCAGCGCACGCGACCGGTAATCTGATCGACCAGCAAAGCCTGTTCTTCGGCAGGATCACTGACACGAGCTGCGGTGACGTTGGCATATAGCGGAACGATGAAACCGCTCGGTGACGTATCGGCAAGGGCCAGTTTCATTCGCTGGGCTGCGGGCTGCATCAGCGAGCAATGAAACGGCGCTGAGACTGGCAATTTGATCCCACGCTTGATGCCATGATCCTTGGCCATTTCAATGGCTCTGTCGATTGCTTCGGCGTGACCGGAGATTACAACCTGTGTCGGGTCATTGTCGTTGGCGACCTCACATACCTGACCTTCTGCGGCCGCTTCAGCAAGCGCGCCGGCCTTCTCGATATCTGCGCCAAGCAACGCTGCCATGGCACCGACACCGATTGGGACGGCGTCCTGCATGGCAATGCCGCGCAGACGCAACAGTTTGGCGGTCTCCGCAAGCCCAAACGCCCCTGCAGCGCACAAGGCAGAATATTCTCCTAGCGAGTGCCCCGCTACGCAATCGGCTTTGTCGGCGAGCGACACGCCGAATTCTTTCTCAAGCACGCGAAGGGTGGCAATCGAGTTCGCCATGATCGCGGGCTGAGCATTGCTAGTCAGCGTGAGTTCGCTTTCCGGACCGTCCTTCATCAGCGCAGAAAGCTTCTGATTTAGCGCCTCGTCCACTTCTTCAAAGACTTCACGGGCATGGGCGCTTGCATCGGCGAGCTCTACGCCCATGCCGACCTTCTGGCTCCCCTGACCGGGGAAGATGAATGCAGTCATGTAACTCTCCTTGTCGGGGCTGCGCTTAGGCGCGTGTCGCTTATCCCTCAAGGCCGAAGGGGACTATCCTGTTGTCAGGCGTGTGGCCGATCGCGGCTCGCCCCAGATATTCGATATCGTATCGATCGCACCAATAACGCACAATCTCTTCGGGCGAAGCACCGAAAGGCCTATCATTTTCCGGTACCGCAGTGACTTCGCCGAGCCGTATGCCGGCCACGCCTTCGAGGTTTTCGAATACATGGAAAAGCAGGCGGTCGATGGCGTATTCATACTCGCCAACCTCTTCGATGAGAATTTCATGGCCGGAAAGATCCGGCATGAAACGAGTGCCGACAAGCATGGCAAGTGTATATAAGTTGAAGGCGACGGCAGGCTTGCCGGAAAGCGAGGGATCGAGCCCGCTATCGTCACCAGACATCCATGAAAGCGTGCGCCTGACGGCAGCGACGCCCCCCTCTCGCTTGACATCTACGGGCATTGGCGCGTGAACCGACTTCCCGATGCCGGCGCGGTACAAGCTCCCCAGTATGAAGCCCAGATCGGAATATCCAAGATAGGCCTTGTTTCGTGCCGCAATTCCAGCGCTATGGATAAACTCGGCTGCAATGCGATTTGAACCATAACCGCCTTTAGCAAACCACACCGCATCGAACTGCGGGTCGTTCGCGCACTCCAGCAGCGCTTCTAGCCTTACCTCATCTCTCCCCGCAAAATGTCCTTCAACCACGAAACATTGTGGGTGAAAGGTAAGCGCAATGTCGGGAAACTCAGTTTCCGCCAGCTTCAGAACAGCGTCCGCATAGTTGCGCTTCAGTGGCGTTGCCGGGGCGCAAATGGCGACTTTTCGGATAGGTCGGTGCACACTTGGGACCATGCCCGCTTGTCATTGCGCTTACAACTGCATAGCGCGTTCAAAATGAGTGACTTCCCCAGCCCCGACGAACTTTTCGCACGCCCATTCTTTTTCGTCGGGATCGGCGGATCGGGGATGCTTCCGCTTGCGCAGATTCTGAAAGGGCGCGGCGCCAAGGTCGGCGGATCGGACCGGAGTTTTGATCAGGGGCGCACGCCGGACAAATTCGCCGCGCTTGAACAGCAGGGCTTTGAACTGCACCCGCAGGACGGAAGCGGCATTGTGTCGGGCGACCAGATTGTGGTGGCTTCTGCTGCGATTGAAGAGAGCGTCCCGGACATCAACCGGGCGACCAAATTGGGATGCCTTCGCCTTACGCGGGCGGAGCTCAATTCCATTCTCTTCAATACCAGCGGGGCGGGCGTGGCCGTGGCAGGGACGAGCGGCAAATCTACTGTGACCGGGATGCTCGGCTGGATAATGCAGGCCACTGGACGTGAGCCGACCATCATGAATGGCGCCGTGATGAAAAATTTCGTCTCACCAGAACGCCCCTATGCGAGCGCCGTTGTGGGCGGGCAAAGTCTGTACATCAGTGAAGTGGATGAAAGCGACGGGTCGATTGCTCTTTATCGTCCCGCGGTCGGCGTACTGTTGAATGTCAGCCTCGACCACAAGAGCATGGAGGAATTGCGCCAGCTCTTCGGCGACTATCTCTCGCGCAGTCGTATATCGGTCATCAATGCCGATGATGAAGAAGCCATCGCTCTGCTGCCGCATGCCCAGGAAGTCATTACTTTCGGGATCGAGCAACAGAAGGCGCAAATCGGCGTGGTGCCCGGCAGCATTGCCGAAGGACCGATCCGACAAGCCGCCATGATCGTCGACCGCCATGACAGTTCCAAGCATGCGCTTCGGCTGAATATGCCGGGAAGACATAATCTAGCGAATGCCCTCGCGGCGATCGCTGGAGCAGTTGCCTCAGGTATTCCCGTTGCAACGGCAGTTGATGCTCTTGCCGGTTTCCATGGCCTTGCACGCAGGTTCGACGTGGTGGGGACAACGGCAAAGGGCATTACCGTCATTGATGACTTCGGCCACAATCCTGAAAAGTGCGGCGCGACGCTGCGAACGTTGCGCGCGCATCCTGGCCGCGTACTAGCTTTCTTCCAGCCACATGGTTACGGTCCTTTACGACAGATGGGGGAAGAGCTCGCCCAGACCTTTGCGGACGAACTGAGTGGTGATGATGTTCTGATGTTGTCCGATCCGGTCTACTTCGGCGGTACTGTCGACCGTAGCGAGGGTAGCGAAAGAATCGTAAGCTTGGTTAAGTCTGCCGGAGGGCAAGCGGAGTATATTCCCGATCGATCGGCAGTCCGTGTTCGATTGCTTGAGATTGCAAGGCCAGAAGATCGCATCGTCGTGATGGGGGCCCGCGACGACACCTTGTCCGAGTTCGCTTTGTCGTTGTTTGACAGCTTATCCTAAAAACTGGCGAAGGCAGGCTCGACGGCAATTTTTGAGGCGACGCAGCTACATATGACACTACAGTTTCTGCCGGATTTTTTCGCGCGATAAAGTGCCTTATCGGCTTCCGAGAAGACATGATCTCGGCTTCTTCCAACTCCCAACGCCCCACCCAGACTGATAGTGATGGATGGGATGGAGAGAGAAGGATCACCTATCTCTCTCGCGACCGCTTCTCGCAATAGCTCCGCGCAATGCCGCAAGGCTGTTTCGTTTTGCGCCTGGAGTACAATTGCAAATTCTTCACCGCCAAGCCTGAAAACTGCCGCACCTCGCTCATTGAAAAAACGCCGAAGCATGCGGGAGAGGCGAGACAGCACCATGTCGCCCGTAGCATGCCCAAACGCGTCATTGATCGACTTGAAGTGATCAATATCGATGACCAGCAATGCCGCACCTTCTTCCACGATGCTAATTGCGTTGAAAGCTCGCCGATTTCCCACCTTTGTCAAGGGATCGCTGAGCGCCATCTTGCCCAGTTTCAAGGCTCTGAAACAAGCTCTGTCGCGCTCCATCCGCAAGATCAGGAACCGGTCGCCGACCGCGGCGGATGTGCTCAGGACGAGCAGGATCATCGAAACGCATACCAAATCGTCGAGGGGAGAGAGCGGTGAGAGAAGACCAAGCTCTATAATCAGCTTTGCCAATCCGCTGAACACGGCGCCGGCAAAAGCAATCAGCAAGTACGTGGCCGCGCGGCTTCCACGCCTGAAAGCCTGCATCGCTATGACCAAATTGAGTGCGACAATCGGAAGCATGCTCAAGATAAAGGCTCTGTGACCTTCCAGCCTGAAAACTTCGAGATCCAGCAAGGTGACCAGTTTCAATGTCACCATTAGTCCGGTCAAAGCAAGAATACCTCGCACGAGTTTTCTCGGCACCGTCCTTTCTTCCAGAATGTCCAAGGTGAATAAGACAGCAAAAACGACCGAGGCAGCGAGCGAAAGAGAATTGAGATGAAAGCGGAGCGCCAAATTCGTGTCTGGGAAAAAATTAAAGATAAGCCCAGAATGCGAAAAAATGAAAATTAGAAAAGAAGCAGACATCGCTGCATGCCAAAGAATGAATCTGAAACGGAGCAATCCGAAAAACATCAGATCGAAAAATATTGGCACCAACAACAGCCCACATGCAATTCCATAAACAAGGGATTTCACATAATGCTCGTCGATAGCATCGTCGCGATCGATTAATCTGGCTGCACTTAATATTGACCGGGTCCGAGGCCGCTCCACGACAACATCTATCGCTTCGAGTTTGGAAGAACTGTCTGGCACAGGGACGCTAAAACGGGCTCTTACAAACCAGTTTCTGACTGCCATTTGGCGATCTACGTCGACCAGCTTAGTTTCCCCGTCTGCATAAGTGAATTGCAGCAACATAGACTCGAAAAGAGCAGGATCAGTCTGCCAGAGAAACGCCCCGGTAGTCGGAAGGCTAGAATCAGACAGTTCGATGGATGAGCGGAGGACGGCATCGGAATTTTTGAAGCGGCCGGGCCCGCAGTCCAGAGCAGTTCGAGGCAGAGCGAGGGCCTCGCTCGCAGAATTGGCGCCCCCGACGCAAATATCCGGTGCCAGAGAGGTTACACGCGCAGCGACGGGCGTGGCTATAGCTAGCCAAATCACGCTCAAGGCGTAAACTAACGCAGCCAACCCCCTCTGGCTCATGCACCCCCCGAACTTTCACAGACCTACCGGCAAGCGAAAAGCTATCGATGGTACAGCGTTCTCACAATGAGCGTAACAAGGAGCGTCCCAGATTGAGACGCTCAGAAACAAATCAATGAGCTGCACCACCACGCATAAAGACTTTATGAATTACTAAAGTCAAGACCACGCCAACTGCAAGACCAACTAAAGCCGAAATGGATGCATAACTTAGCCAGCCAAATATTCCCGAAAAAGATCCGCTGACATTTTCAACTGCGACTTGTACGTGATGAGCCCAATCCGAGGGGCCATGGAAACCAATTTCGTGAAATCCGTGGAGGAGGATTCCGCCACCCACCCAGAGCATGGCAATGGTACCGATGAATGAAAGCGCCTTCAGCAGCCACGGCATCGCTTTCAGGAGCAAACGTCCTATCGTCTGCGCAAAGTCGGAACTCTTCTTCGCAAGATGCAGGCCCACGTCATCCATTTTCACGATGAGCGCAACTGCACCGTACACGAACAAGGTGACGGCAATGCCCACGATCGCAAGAACGCCAGCCCGGACGATGAAGCTCTCATCTGCGACTTCGTTAAGCGTGATCGCCATGATTTCTGCAGAAAGAATAAGATCGGTCCGGATCGCGCTGGAGGTCCGCTGCTTTTCGAACGCGGCTGGGTCCTCGATCTTGTCATCAAGAGTCTTACCGTGCTTCTCACCTCCCAGTTTTTCGATGACCTTTTCAGCTCCTTCGAAAGAAAGATAGCATCCGCCCATCATCAGAATGAATATAATTGCCTGGGGCAGGAACCAGCTGAGCAACAACGCTCCAGGAAGAAGAATGAGAAGCTTGTTCTTCAGGCTTCCCAACGTAATTCGTCCGATGATCGGTAGTTCTCTGCTTGGGTCAAGACCGGTCACGTAGCTAGGAGTTACCGCTGCGTCGTCGATGACGACGCCAGCTGTCTTGCTGCCGGCCCGGCTTGCGGCGATGCCAATATCATCGACAGACGCCGCGGCGGTACGCGCGATAACCGCCACATCATCTAATAGAGCTACAAGTCCGCCGGGCACAAATTATCTCCTTGAGTTGGCAAGCCAACGACGCCCTGCCCTGTGCGTTCCGGTCTCACAAGGACTTCCTCCCGCTTGCACATTTGATGAAACACGCTATGTGCGCGCATCTCTCGCCGACGAAAGAATCGCAGCAGAGAAAAGAAGAAAGCCGGAGGGGCCCCGCAATCCCGCGGATCAGCCAGCGATCGGCCAGCAAGTGAAAGGACAAGGACATGGCTCTTTACGAGCATGTTTTCCTGGCGCGACAGGACCTGAGCCAGGCTCAGGTGGACCAGCTCGCAGCCACGGCGACCGAAATTGTCGAGGCAAACGAAGGCAAGGTCACCAAGACCGAGACCTGGGGTCTCAAGAACCTCGCCTACAAGATCGACCGTAACCGCAAGGCACACTTCGTTATGCTCAACATCGAAGGCCCTGGTGCCGTCGTAGCCGAGCTCGAGCGCCAGACGCGCATCAACGAAGATGTCATTCGTTACATGACCATCCGTGTTGATGAACACGAAGAAGGTCCCAGCGTAATGATGCGCAAGAACGAGCGTGACTCCAAGAAGCGCCGTGACCGTGAGGAGCGTGACTGATGGCCCGCCCGTTTTTCCGCCGCCGCAAGACCTGCCCGTTCTCCGCGAAGAACGCGCCGGCAATCGATTACAAAGACGTTCGCTTGCTGCAGGGCTTCATGTCCGAGCGTGGCAAGATCGTCCCTAGCCGCATCACAGCCGTAAGTGCGAAAAAGCAGCGTGAGTTGGCCAAGGCCATCAAGCGCGCTCGCCACATCGGCCTGCTGCCCTACATCGTGAAGTAAGGAGAAGACCTCATGGATATCATTCTCCTCCAGCGCATCGAAAAGCTCGGCACGATCGGTGACGTCGTCACCGTGAAGGATGGCTACGCACGCAACTTCCTTCTCCCGCAGAAGAAGGCCCTGCGCGCTAACGAAGCCAATAAAAAGGTATTCGAAGCCAACCGCGACCGTCTTGAAAAAGAAAATGCGGAACGCCGCAGCGAAGCTGAAAAGGCCGGTGAAAAGGTTGACGGCGTCGAGATCGTTCTGATCCGCGCAGCGTCGAACACTGGTCAGCTTTACGGTTCGGTCAATGTCCGCGACATCGTGAATGGACTCGAAGCCAAGGGTCACGAGATCGACAAGAAGCAGGTCATCATGGGCAACCCGATCAAGACGATCGGCATGCATGACGTCCGGGTCGACCTTCACCCCGAAGTGTCGATCACGGTCAAGGCAAACGTTGCTCGTTCTGACGACGAAGCCGAACTGCAGAGCCAGGGCGTCGACGTGCTTGCACAGATGTTCGAAGACGAGCAGCGCGAGATCGAGGAAATGGCTGCAGCCAACACCACTGATCCGACGCTCGAGCCGGGTGAAATTCCGGCCGATATGCTCGAAGATGGCGACAGTGCAGAAGGCACGGACAGCGAAGAGACTACCGAAGGCTAATCTCTCGCTTCAGGCAATTGAAAAGGGCGCGGCAGCTTCGGCTTCTGCGCCCTTTTTGTAACAGACGCGATCCTGTGGCACAGAGCGTCACGAAAACGAAAAGAGCCAGGAGAAAAAGGCCCGCATGGATACGATCGATCAGATCCTCGACAAATTGCAGAGTGTGTATGACGCCGCAGTCACCCGTTTGCGTGACGATGTCATTGCCTTCGGGCGCGAGCGGGAGATACCGCCTGCCGAACGTCGCAAGGATGGCAGCTATGCCTATCCCGAATTGCGCGTGCTGTTTCGCGGCGGAGAACTACCCGAAGGAGCGAGCCGCGCATTCGGTCGGCTGAACACACCGGGTCTTTATGCCACGACCGTTACTAAGCCGCACCTATTTCGGGAGTATCTCCGAGAGCAGATCGAACTGATCGAAAGCAATTATGAGGTCGAGATCGAAGTCGGTTCCTCGCGGCAGGAAATACCGTTTCCATACGTTCTCGACGGACAGGCGGGTGCAGAACTCGCTGGCATCGATCCGAACGAACTTGCACGCCATTTCCCCTCTACCGACCTTGCCGACATCGGCGACGAACTTGCGGACGGGATCGAACTCGACGCATCCGGTGACCCCATCCCCCTTTCGCTGTTCGACGGCCTTCGCACCGATTTCAGCCTTGCACGTCTCGCCCATTATACGGGAACCGACGTCCAGCACTTTCAGCGGTTCATTCTTTTTACGAACTATCACCGCTACGTCGACGAGTTCGTTGATTGGGCGGGGGCGCAACTAGGAGAGAATGGATACACCGCCCTGGCGGGCGCTGGCGGGCTCCTGTTGACCGAAAAGACCGAAAATGCCCGCGCGCAGCTGTCTGACACTGCATGGCGCCGCCACCAAATGCCAGCCTATCACCTGGTGGGCGAAGGTCGCACCGGCATCACGCTGGTCAATATCGGAGTCGGTCCGTCGAATGCCAAGACGATCTGCGATCATTTGGCAGTGTTGCGCCCCGAGGCATGGCTTATGATCGGCCACTGTGGTGGATTACGTCCAAGTCAGAAGATCGGCGATTATGTGCTCGCGCATGCCTATCTGCGCGACGACCACGTCCTCGATCCGGTGCTTCCGCCGGAAATCCCGTTGCCCGCCATTGCCGAGGTGCAGCAAGCGCTTGCGGGCGCAGCCGAGGCCGTTTCGGGCGAGCATGGCAGCGACCTCAAAAAACGCATGCGGACTGGCACCGTGGTTACGACCGACGATCGCAACTGGGAGCTACGTTATACGCAATCGGCGCGTCGCCTGTCGCTCAGCAGGGCAGTTGGCATCGACATGGAAAGTGCGACAATCGCCGCCCAAGGATATCGCTTCCGTGTGCCTTACGGCACTCTTCTGTGTGTCTCGGACAAGCCCCTGCACGGCGAAATCAAGCTGCCGGGACAGGCAAACAAGTTCTACGAAGAAGCGATTGCTGCGCATCTGCAGATAGGCGTGACCGCGTGCGATTTGTTGCGGCAGGAAGGCCCCAAGCTGCACAGCCGCAAGCTGCGAGCTTTCAACGAGCCGCCGTTCAGATAGACCGTTTCGCTAAAAACCTGCCCGCCTGCATTTTTCCCTCGGGTGCGGCAGGCGCTGCAGCAAGCCCTTTACCAGATGAAACCGATACCCTGCGGTTCTATAATTCCGAGCGCGATCAACGTGACATCGTATATGTACGGGTGACAATCGCCCTCGGAGATCGGCCCGATCGGATTGACTGCACTCGCCTCTACGAAATGGAACTGGCCCGCTTGCGAGAAGAGATCGAACTGCTCCGGATGGCTGCAGAGTAGACTGAGAGTCTCTTAACCCTGGCCCTTGGTCTTGGTCTTTCCTACCTTCGCATTGGCTTCCATGAAGCCGATGATCTTACCGGCGATATCCATTCCGGTCGCTTGTTCGATACCTTCCAAGCCGGGCGAGGAGTTGACCTCCATGATCACCGGCCCATGATTGCTGCGGAGCATATCGACGCCGCAGACATTCAGCCCCATGCGCTTTGCGGCCGCCACTGCTGTTGACCTCTCGGCAGGGGTAATCTTGATCAATTCGGCACTTCCGCCGCGATGCAAATTGCTCCTGAAATCGTCTGGTGCACCTGTGCGCTTCATGGTGGCGACCACCTTGCCGCCGACAACAAACGCGCGGATATCGGTCCCCCCGGCTTCCTTGATGAACTCTTGGACAAGAATGTTTACATTCGCGCCGCGGAATGCCTCGATTACCGATTTGGCACTGCTCATCGTCTCGGCCAACACCACGCCGATACCCTGAGTCCCCTCAAGCAGTTTTATGACAACCGGAGGCCCGTTTACAGCTTTGATGATCTCCTCAGCCTGCTTGGGGTCGTTGGCATAAGCCGTCAGAGGAAGGCCGAGCCCATGCTTGGCTAGGATCTGCATACTTCGCAGCTTGTCCCGGCTTCGCCCGATTGCGACGCTTTCATTCAACGGCCAGCAGCCACGCATTTCGAACTGGCGGAGGATTGAGAGCCCGTATTGCGTGATCGATGCGCCGATGCGGGGAATGACCGCGTCGTAACCGCTAGCCGGTTTGCCTTCGTAATAAACTTCCGGCCGATGGCTCGCGATGTGAACAGTGCAGCGCGTGGTATTGAGGATGTCGAATTCGTGCCCGCGCTCCTCCGCAGCCTCTTTCAACCGCTTATGCGAATAGAGGTTCGGATTGCGTGCCAGCATCGCGATTTTCATGGCTTATGGCCTTTCTGGACCTTCATTTCCGGCGTCTGCAACCACGAATACCCAGAGTCTACTACAAATCGACGGCGGAGCGACGACCGGCCAATAAGCATCGGAAATTTCATGTCGCTACGGTTGGCGAGGCTGATTTCGGCGCGGAATTCGACATCGCCGATCTTCAGCGGGGTCTTGATGACATAGCGATACTGAGTCTCGCCATTGGAACTCGTGATACCGCGCACGTCCACATGCACTGCCTCGCAGACCTGTCGGACATGCTGCTGGCTGAAATCGACTGCAAAGCGGACGAGCTTCTGCCCGTCACGCTCGAACTCCTCCAGCACCTCGCCGTGTAGCGAAGAGGTGCGCGCGCCGGTATCGATCTTCGCGGGGACTGCGTGGAGGCCCAGATCGGGCAAATGCACGAGCTCTCGCCATCCTACTGGTGGCAGAAATTTACGATCACTCATCGTTGCAGTCCCCCTTTTTTGAATGGATTACCAGCCCTGCTCCTTTCCGGCGTTCTGCTCGTCGAGCCATGCCTTTAGCGGAGCGAAGTATTCCACCATTGCCTTACCGCTCATCTGGCGCTCGCCAGTGAACGCTTCGAGCGCATCGGGCCAAGGTTTGCTGGCGCCCATTTCTAGCATCGCATCGAGATTCTTGCCGACTTCCTTATTGCCGTAGAACGAACAGCGATGAAGCGGCCCTTCCCAACCAGCCTGATCGCAGGCAGCCTTGTAGAACTGGAACTGAAGTATGCGTGCGAGGAAGTAACGCGTGTAGGGAACGTTGCCAGGTACGTGATACTTCGCCCCGGCATCGAACTGGCTTTCATCACGTGCCACCGGCGGCGTAATGCCTTGATACTCCAGACGCAGGTCGTTCCAGCCTGCATTGAGCTGATCAGCAGGAATATCGCCACTGAAGAGCCCCCAGCGATAGCGGTCGACCATCAGGCCGAAAGGAAGAAACGCGATCTTGTCCATGGCCTGACGAAGAAGAAGCCCGATGTCTTTCTCCGCACTCGGCACTTCCGAAGGGTTCAGCATGTCGATCTGGACGAGATATTCTGGCGTAATCGAGAGGGCGATCATATCGCCGATCGCTTCGTGGAAACCGTCGTTTGCGCCGTTCAGGTGCAAATAGTCCTGCTGGTTATAGGCACGCTGGTAATAATTGTGGCCGAGTTCGTGGTGGATCGTGATGAAATCGTCGGCATTGCGCTTGATGCACATCTTGATGCGCAGATCATCGACATTATCCACATCCCACGCGCTGGCATGGCAGACGACCTCGCGGTCTTGCGGTTTCACGAATTGGCTACGCTCCCAGAATGTCTCGGGTAGTGGAGCAAACCCGAGCGACGAAAAGAAATCCTCACCAACGCTCACCATCTCCTTCTCGGTGTAGCCCTTTTTCTCGATCAGATCGGTCAGATCGTAGCCCAGATCGCCTGCACCTTCGGGCGCGACGAGCGGATAGATATTGCCCCATTCCTGGGCCCACATATTGCCGAGCAGATCTGCACGGATCGGCCCGGTGGCAGGCTGGATCGCATCGCCATACTTCTCGTTGAGCTTGGTGCGAACGTATGTGTGGAGTGCCATGTAAAGCGGCTTCACTTCTTGCCACATGCGCTCTGTATCGGCAGCGAAGGCGTCCGGATCCATGTCATAGTTCGAGCGCCACATGGCCCCCAAATCGGAGAAACCGAGTTCCTTGGAGCCTTCATTGGCGATAGAGATCATGCGCTGATAATCGCCGCGCATGGGTGCGCCGACGTTATTGTGCCAGCTCTCCCACATCTCGGCATATTCTGCAGGGGTACGCTCCAGATTGCCCATCTCGGCCTCGATATCCGAGCCCGAGATCTCCTCGCCGTTCAACGTACCGCGGCCCTTGCCATACTGGCTGTTGAGGCTCGTCGCGATCTCGTTCAATTCGGTCGCGGCACCATCACGCACCGGCGCAGGCATGACGATACCGTTGCGCAGCATATCGAGCTTGCGCGCCACTTCAGGGTCGAGACCGGGAACGCGGGCATATTCGGCTGCCTTTGCGGCATATGCGACCGACTTTTCCGTCGATACTGCACCATATTTTGCCGCAAGCGCATCGGTATCGTGGGTGATGTAGGTCGAATTGACCCACGAAACCTGAGCGAACTCCACCCCGAAATCGAACAGGTCTTTCTCCACCATCGCTACCCAGTTCGCCGCACCTTCCGGGGTCATCGGATATGCATCCGCAACAGCTGCAGGGCTTGAGGCGATGGGTTCCGCATTAGCGGTCGTGCAGGCAGCAAGCGAGATTGCTAGGGCTGACAGGGCGACGGGGGCGAACTTCATTGTGGTTTTCTCCCAAGGGGAATGAATCTGATATCTTTGGTGACCGGATTGCACCGCCGATCCTGCTTAATCAAGCGCGATCGCCGAGCCATTCCACCATAGCCTGGCCCAACTCCGGCTTGGTAACGCTACCCATGTGCGTCCCGGGAATTTCCCTGTAGGTCGCATCTGGCAAAAGCGCGGCCAGGTCTTCAGCCGAACCATTGTCCTGGTCTTCATCCCCACACACGACCAGCGTCGGCATGGTGATATTCGACAGCATGGCAAGATCGAGGTCCGGCATCGTATCGAGAAGGTGGCGTGCGGCAACCCGGTCCACGCCCTGCGATTTGAGGAATTGCATCGAGAAATAAGCGGGATCGCCGCGCGGAATGAATTCGAATTCGTCTATCACGCGCTTGAAAAACGCACTTCGTCTGGCCCATTCGCCGAGCCCTGCCGTCCCCATTCCGCCTGCAATCAGCCTCGCTGGGTGGAGAACGCCTTGCGCCGCGGCGTGAAGCGCGGTGCGGGCACCGAGCGAGAATCCGGCAAGATCATAGTCGTCGAGCGAGAGATGATCGATGAGCGCGGCGACGTCACGGACGAGAACATTCCTGGGATAGGCCTCGGCCTCCTGGGGTGCTTCGCTTTCGCCGTGCACGCGAAAATCGAGCATGAACACTTCGAACCCGTGATCGGCGAGCAGTTGAGCATGCCCCCATTTTATCCAATTCATTTCCGCGCTGGAAAACAGACCGTGCAAAAGCACCAGGGGCTGGCCTTGACCGGTCCTGTGCAAGGCCAATCGCGTCCCATCGAAGCTGTCGAACATCTCAAGTTTCATAGCAGGCATAGCCCCTTCGACTCGTTTCTTGCGTCTTCGAACGCCTCTGCTCGCGCGCGGCAAGTACGTCGAGAAGTACCAGATGGCTTTCCACTTTTATGCGGAAACGCAGCGAAACACACCCATCCGTCCCGGCCTTATCGGCCGTGCCGACAATTCCAAAGTTGCAAAAACCAACAGCCGCATACGCATTTTTGCTATTTGATATAATAAGCATGCTCATTATGTAGTGGGCATGATTCCTAATATCGGTTATCTTCTCTCGGACAATTCTCGCCTGCTCAGGCGGCTCTTCGATCAGCGCGTCAGCGATCTGGGGCTGACTGCCGTCCAGGCGCGACTGCTTCTCGCACTCGAAAAGTTTCCAGAGCAGAATCAGGCCTTTTATGCAGACCGGATTGAAGTGGAACCGATTACCTTGACCAGGCTAGCCGATCGGATGGAAGAAGCAGGCTGGATCGAACGCCGCCCTGCCCCCCAGGATCGTCGCGCTCGCATTCTTGCGATCACGGAAAAGGCCCATGATATCGTCAAGCCGCTGCGTGCAATCGTGGACCAGTTGGTCGAAGACATCTTGGAAGGTATCGATGCCGAGGAGCGTGAGCGGCTTGCCCGCCTTTTGGAAGTTGTCGGCAACAATATGACAGCTCAGCGCGAAACGCCGGAGATCACCCATGGCTGATGCCGCCCCCGCAATCACAAGCTCCGTCCCCCTAGATGAAAAGACGGGCCAACGGCCCAAACGTCGCTGGGGCAAGCTCGCCCTGATGCTCGCTCTGCCACTGGCTCTGTTGGCAGGGGGTCTCTTTTACTGGCTGTCCCTTCAGGGGACCATCTCGACCGACAATGCCTATCTGCAACAGGATAAGGTCGCTGTCAGCGCACAAGTCGGCGGTGAGATCGTGGAAGTGTTCGTCAAGGACGGCGAGCAGGTCGAAAAGGGCCAGCTCCTCTTCCGGATCGATCCTGAACCCTACAGGCTCCAGATTGCGCAGGCTAACGCGGCCATCGCTTCGGCACAGGCCAATGTGACTGCGCTTTCCAATTCTTCCGACCTGTCGGGCGCGGACATCTCCGCCGCCCGTGAAAACATCAGTTTCGCGCAAGCCAATTTTGCACGCAAGGATGCCCTTTACGAACGCGGATTTCTGACAAAGACCGAACATGATGCTGCCGAACACGCGGTCAATCAGGCACGGGAGCAATTGCGGCAAGCACAGGCTCGGGCGCAGGCAGCAAAGGCGAAGCTGGCCATTGGGTCTGCCGTACCGGGCGAGAATCCCCAGATAGCCGCCGCGAAAGCGCAGAAAGAAGTGGCGCAGCTGGCCCTAAGCCGGACCGAAGTCCGCGCGCCTTCTGCGGGCCGCGTCGCCCAAGCCGATCGTCTGCAAGTGGGCCAGCAATTGGTTCAGGGCCTGCCAGCCGTGACACTGGTGTCCGAAGGCAGCTCCTATGTGGAAGCGAATTTCAAGGAAACCGACCTTGACGATATGCGCGTAGGTCAAGCTGCAGAGGTGCGCTTCGATGCCTATCCCGACCTCGTTCTCAAAGGCCACGTCGAATCCATCGGCGCAGGTACCGGCAGCGAGTTTTCGGTTCTTCCGGCGCAGAACGCTACCGGTAACTGGGTCAAGGTCACGCAGCGCGTGCCGGTCCGCATTGCCATCGATGGAAACAGCCAACGCCAGTTGATCGCCGGCCTTTCTGCCGAAGTTACCGTCACAACCGACGACACGAAGTAAGCGCATGGCAAGCGCTGCCCTTCCCGCCGGGTCGGCCTCACCTGCACTGGACGAGGCCCAACTCCCGGTTGCCAATCACATGCTGCTGATCGTCGGCATCATGGGTGCCTCATTACTCCAGGTCCTCGATACGACCATTGCCAATGTCGCTATCCCGCACATGCAAAGCGCGCTGGGTGCGACTGCGGAAAGCGTCACCTGGGTGCTGACCAGCTACATCATCGCTTCGGCAGTAGCTCTGCCGATCACGGGCTGGCTGGCCGACAGGATTGGAGCGCGGCGACTGTTCATTCTTTCGGTGGCGGGCTTCGTAGCCACTTCGATGCTCTGCGGAATTGCGCAGAATCTGGGCGAGATGGTTCTGTTTCGGGCCCTTCAGGGTATCGCAGGCGCCTTCATCGCTCCGCTGAGCCAGAGCTTCATGCTGGACACCACCAAGCCCAGCCGCCACCCGCAGATGATGGCGATCTGGGGTATGGGGATCATGATCGGTCCTATCCTCGGCCCGGTACTGGGCGGTTGGCTGACCGAGAACTGGAATTGGCGGTGGGTATTCTACGTGAACCTTCCCATCGGCATTCTCAGTCTTGCGATTCTGATGGCGAACCTTCCCCATCGCGAACAGCTGACCAGGCGCTTCGATATTTTCGGTTTCGCCCTCTTGGCAATCGCTCTCGGCTCCTTCCAGCTCCTGCTCGACCGGGGGCAGCAGGCGGACTGGTTCGACAGCTACGAAATCTGGGCCTACGCGTTCCTGTGTATCTCGGCCACCTGGATGGCGGTGATCCACCTCGGCACGGCGAAGAACGGCCTGTTCGACCGCCTGCTTTTTGCCGATCGCAATTTCGTCATCGCGCTGTTCTTCATGCTGGTAATCGGCGCTGTCCTGTTCTCGGTCATGGCTCTCATGCCGCCGATGTTGCAGGGCCTGTTCGGCTACGACGTGATCGACACCGGCCTTGTCCTGATGCCGCGCGGCATCGGGGTGCTCCTGTCCATGCAGGTGGCGGGTTTCCTGATGCGCAAAGGTTTCGACGCGCGGCCCGTCGTTGCGCTTGGTTTCCTCATTTGCGGTGTCTCACTGTTCGAAATGAGCCACTGGTCCTTGGCGGTCGACCGCTACAACATAGTCTTTTCCGGACTGGTGCAGGGCCTCGGCATCGGTCTCGTCTTCATCCCCTTGAATGTCAGCGCCTTCGCCACCCTCGCGCCTCGCCTGCGTACTGACGGCTCCAGCCTCCTCAACCTGCTTCGGTCGCTGGGTGCCTCGGCCGGCATCTCGCTGATGACGGTCATGCTGGCCCGTAACACGCAGACCAGCCATTCCGACCTGGCGGGACATGTCACCAGCAGCGTGGTCAATTCCGTGGATGTGTCGACCGTCGACCGGTTCCAGAGTCTTGGTGACGCTGTACTGAGAGCGATGGACGGGGAGGTAACCCGGCAGGCAGCAATGATTGCCTATATAGACGATTACTACCTGATGATGTGGATGAGCTTTGCAGCCGTTCCGCTCGCATTTCTCATGAAGAAGAACACGGCCCCCACAGCCAACCTTCCACCACCGGGGGAATGATCACCTGAAGAAACAGGTCATCCCTGACGCCAGTCCTGTAATCTTGCCTTCGGTCGGGCTGCCGGAGAAGAAGCCCGTTATCATGCCGTAATCGGCGCTTTCGTACTGGAATTCGCCTTCCAGCGTACTGTCGGCGATAATTTGCACCGGTCGCTCATCGCGCAAGGCGGCCATTGGGGCCCCCGGACGGATACCGTCTCCGGTTACCACGCCTTCGCCCTCGCCCAGGAACCACCCGACGAACTTTCCGTCCTGATAGGCGATCTGGAGCGGTCCGCTCTGCGAAAAATCCGCCGGACCGATACCGCATTCCGCATTCGAGGATTTCTGCGGCTGGTCTCCAAACGCGACGGTCAGAAGAGCGTCCACCTCACCCCGCGGGGTGCCGAAACGCGGAGCTTCTCGTGCGCCGCCTTTCCGCACGGCAAGACCATTAGAATCCACAACGACCTTTGCATCCGCCAGCCTGCTTTCCGGCACTTGAGCCGCGGACTGCTCTCTCTTGTCAGACGGCGCGTCCGTCCCGCTTCCGCAGGCTGCGAGAGCGAGCATCAGGGCGAACGGGAGGCTGGCGCGGATCATCCCTTTTTCAGGCACTCGCGGCCGAGCAATTCTGCGATCTGAACTGCGTTGAGAGCCGCGCCTTTCCTGAGGTTGTCCGACACGCACCACAGCGCAATGCCGTTGTCGACCGTCGGATCGTCGCGCACGCGGCTGATGTAGGTCGCACTGTCGCCGGCGCTTTCCACCGGAGTGATGTATCCTTCGTCTTCGCGCTTGTCGATCAGCATGATGCCGGGCGCCTCGCGCAGGATTTCCTGCGCCTGCTCGGCCGACAGTTCATTCTCGAATTCGATGTTCACGCTTTCCGAATGGCCGACAAAAACCGGCACCCGGACGCAGGTCGCATTCAGCTTGATCTTGGGGTCGAGGATCTTCTTGGTCTCGACCACCATCTTCCATTCTTCCTTGGTCGAGCCATCATCCATGAAGACGTCGATGTGCGGAATGACGTTGAAAGCGATCTGCTTGGTGAATTTCACCGGCTCGACCGGATCGCCCACGAAAATGGCGCGGCTCTGCTGGAACAATTCGTCCATGCCTGCCTTGCCAGCGCCGGAAACCGACTGATAGGTGGAAACCACGACGCGCTTGATCGTAGCCGCATCGTGAAGCGGCTTGAGAGCTACCACGAGCTGCGCGGTCGAGCAGTTGGGGTTCGCGATGATGTTGCGCTTCTTGTACTCGTGGATCGCATCGGGATTCACCTCAGGCACGATCAACGGTACGTCGGGATCCATGCGGTAGAGCGAGGAATTGTCAATCACCACGCATCCCGCGGCCGCTGCCTTGGGCGCGTATTCCTTGGCCGGGCCGCTACCCGCAGCGAACAAGGCTATGTCCCAACCGGACCAGTCGAAATGCTCGATGTTCTTGCACTTGAGCATCTTGCCGGTGTCACCGAATTCGACCTCGGTGCCATGCGAACGGCTGCTGGCCACCGCGGCCACCTCGTCACAGGGAAACTCGCGTTCGGCAAGAACCTGCATCATTTCACGACCGACGTTTCCGGTCGCGCCGACTATGGCAACACGATAACCCAAAGTATTTCTCCAATTCTTTCGCAGCCGAGATAGCGATTAGCCATGCACCCGCAAGCGCACATTCGTTTGCGGGCGCTAAACCGTTACTCCCCAGCGTCCTCCGGTGGCGTGACGCCGTAATGTTCCAGAAAGCGGAAGACGGTGTTGTAACGGTGGGGCGAGATCTGCTCGCCCGAAACGCGGTGCGTGTAGCCTGGGTAAAGCATCATTTCGAACGGCACGTTGGCCTCCTGCATCGCCGAGATCATCTCGGTAGCATTCTCGAAGACCACGTTGTCGTCGGCCATACCGTGAATGAGCAGCAGCGGATCGACGATCTTGGTGGCATTCGGAATGGCGGAGGCCGCCTCGTAAGCTGCGGCGTCAGCCTGCGGTGTACCCATGAAGCGCTCGGTATAATGCGTATCGTAAAGCTCCCAGCGGGTGACGGGCGCGCCTGAAATACCCGCTGCATAGAGGCCCGGATCGGCCTGTAGCTGCTTCAGCGTCATGTAACCGCCGTAAGACCAGCCATCGATGGCAATCTTGTGGGGATCGACGAAATCCAGCGTCTTGAGATAGGCGGCCCCCGCCTTCTGGTCGCGCACTTCGACCGTACCCATCGACCGGTAGATGGGCTGCTCGAAAGCAACGCCGCGATTGGCACTGCCGCGATTGTCGAGCGCGAACCAGATATAGCCCTTGTCCACGATCGCCTGACGCAGGGCGCCATTCCAACCACGATTGACCGTCTGCGGCCCCGGCCCGCCATAATGATAGAAATAAACCGGGTAGCGCTTGCCCGCCTCCATCTCGGGAGTCACCATTTCCCAGTAGAGAGGCGTGCCGTCTTCTGCCGGAATGGTGCCGTATTGCGTGGGCCGATGGCTTGCCAGATACGGCGCATAGGGGTGGTCGCCATTGAGCCTGTTCTCCTCGATCCAGGCAAGACGCTGGCCGGTCGCATCGGCAATGTAGCTTTGAGGCGGCGTATCATCGTTCGAGCGCGTGACGAGAAGTGTCTGACCGTTTCTGTCCATGCTGGCGGAATGGGTGAACCCGCGCTCGGTCAGGCGGGTTACCCTGCCCGGATTGGCGAGGTCGACCGCATAAAGATGCTGCTCCAGCACATCATCCTTAGTGCCGAGGAAAAAGACCCGCCCGGCCTGCTGATCGACACCGACGAGCTTGGTCACCACCCAATCGCCGCTGGTCAGCTGCTGCCAATCCGGCGAACCGGACGTGTCGAGCAGATAGAGATGGCCAAAGCCGTCCCGCTCCGACCACCAGATCAGATTGCCGTCATCCAGCCATTTGTAATTGTTCGACAGGTTGATCCAGTACTCATCCACAGCCGAATTCTCGGTAAAGAGAACCGTGCTCTTTCCAGTCGCAGGGTCGACCCGCAGCATATCGAGTTTCGTCTGCTCGCGATTTTCACGCTGGACGTAGAGATCTTTTCCCGCCCAATCGACGCGGGCCAGATATATGTCCTGATTATCCCCCAGATCGACCTTCACCCGGTTCTGGCCGTCCGGGTCCATTACGTATAGTTCGACGACGGCGTTGTCGCTGCCCGCAACCGGATAGCGCTGGTCGAACACTTTCGTCCCCGTCGCGCCGATGGCTGCACGCGTGACGATACCGACCCCACTTTCATCGAAACGCTCGACGGCGATGCGGTTTTCGTCCGGGCTCCACCAGTACCCCTCGATCCGGTCCATCTCTTCCTGCGCGACGAATTCCGCTTCGCCCCAACGAATGTCGGCGCCTTCCTTCGGCGTGATCGGCGCCGCTTCGCCCATGACCTCGCCCACCCAGAGCTGGCGATCGCGCACGAAGCTGATGTAATTCCCGTGCGGGCTCAGCGCCGGGTTGAGCTCGCTTTCTTCGGTGTCGGTGACTTGCGCCACCTCGCCATCGAGGTTGGCGAGGTAAAGGTCGCCATCGAGGGGGACGAGGATCGCCTTGCCGTTCGATGTCCACTCATAGCTGATGATGCCGCTGAGATTGCCGACGCGCGCACGTTCGCGCTGCATCTTCTCATCCTCGGACAGTTCGCGGCCCGACCCCACCTTTTCGCTGTCGACCAGCATCGACCATTCGCCCGCTTTCCGGTCGAACGCCCACAGGTCGTAGCGGGAGAGATCGTCGGAGCGGTTACGCAATACGGTGAGATAGCGCCCGTCGGGAGAGAGCTTCGCCTGCCGCGGTGCGGGACCATCGAGCGAAGGGGAAGCGAAAACACGCTCGAAGGTGAGGTCCATTGCGGCAGTCTCCTGCGAGGTAGTGTGGTGATCGGCCAGTGCCGGGGTGGCAAGACAGGTGCCCAGCGCGAGAGCTGTGGCAAGGCGAAGCGACTTCATGGTTTCTCCCGGAATATCTTCCGGGCCCTCCTCGCAAGCACGAAAGCCGAAAGCAAGCGCGCAGGAGGTCGGCAGTCTTTTCATGCCTAATTTGAAGTTAAGCGCGCTTCCTTAAACTTGCTTAAGGCACAGGTGCCAGAAGCTGGTCTTGTCACCGGGCGGCGCTTCCCGGCTCACAAGCTTCCCGGTGACATCTATTTGGGCCAGCGATGGCTCGCTATGATCCCCACGTCATGAGGGCGGCGCTTCCTTGGAGCGCCGCCCTCACTCGTTTGGGCTTTTCCGGTTCTCAAAAAGAAAGGGCGGCCCCGCAGGACCGCCCTCCCATATTTTTCGTGTGCGGGCTCTACGCCCGATACATTATGCCTTCGGCGCGTTTTCGCGGCGTTCCGCGATACGCGCGCGCTTGCCGGTGCGGCCGCGCAGATAGTACAGCTTAGCACGACGCACGATACCGCGGCGGACCACGGTGACGCTGTCGACGATCGGCGAATACAGCGGGAACACACGTTCCACGCCTTCACCGAACGAAAGCTTGCGAACGGTGAAGTTGCTGCCCATGCCGCGGTTCGAGCGGGCAATGACAACGCCTTCGAAATTCTGGACACGCTCGCGGGTGCCTTCGACAACCTTCACACCAACGCGGACGGTGTCGCCTGCGCGGAATTCGGGAATGTCCTTGCCGAGGTTTTCGATTGCTTCGGCTTCGAGCTGCTGGATCAGGTTCATTGTCCTGGTCTTCCTACTTCTTTTGCCGCGCGCCAGAGGCAGACTGGTCCCGAACACCACAATAGCGTTCCCAAAGGTCCGGCCTGCGTAACCGAGTATCTTCCTCGCTCCTGGCCTTGCGCCAGGCAGCGATTTTCGCATGATCCCCCGATCGCAGCACTTCAGGGATCGTGCGCCCTTCCCATTCCTGAGGTCGGGTGTATTGCGGATATTCGATGAGGCCGTTTTCGTAGCTCTCTTCGACTCCGCTATCGGGCGCGCCCATTACTCCGGGAAGCAGGCGAATGCAAGCGTCGAGGATGGCGAGGGCCGCAGTCTCGCCGCCCGACAGGACGATATCGGCAAGGCTGATCTGCTCGATCTTAGGGTAATGGTCGAAAATCCGCTCGTCGAAGCCCTCGAACCGTCCGCACAGGAAGGCGATCCCGGGGCCGGCCGCAATCTCGCGAATGCGCGCTTGCGTGATGGGTTTCCCGCGCGGCGTCATTGCGAGAATTGGTCTTCCGGTACCTACGCTTTTAATCGCGGGGTCAAGGACGTCCGCCTTGAGCACCATCCCCGCCCCGCCCCCGGCAGGCGTATCATCGACCGTGCGATGCTTGTCATGCGCGAAATCGCGGATCTGGACCGTCTCGCAAGACCAGTCTCCCCGCTCCAGCGCCTTTCCCGCCAGGGATATGCCCAAAGGTCCGGGGAACATCTCGGGATAGAGGGTCAGGATAGTGGCGGTGAAGGTCATTTCGATTTCAAGCTCCGAAGAGCAAAAAACATCATTGTCGATACGATGAAATAAATGAAGCCTGGGACGATGCCAAATACCAGACTTCTCAGGAAACTATCAGGACCCGGATCAGCCATCATCCCCTCTGAAATTGCGACCTCTTCGGCAGCCGTCGGCGCGGCGTCAGGCAAGAGAAAACACAAGCCGATTCCCAGAAAGACGATAGGAACCATCGCACAAGTCAGAAAGAAGGTATGCTTACGGTGTAGACTTAGACTGCGGGCGATACTGAGCAATAGCCCGGACAACAGCAACGCCGCGCCAAGGAGGAGAACGAAATAGGTCATTTGTTTCGCGCTATCGAACTAGGGACCATATTGCCATACCGGACGTTCACCGCAGCATGAGCGAACACGTCGACGACTGCATCATCATTGGCGCGGGGCCTGCGGGCCTTACGGCGGCAATCTACCTCGCCCGATATCACTTAGACATCCGCATGTTCGATTGCGGCACGAGCCGGGCGAGCTGGATCCCGACCAGCCACAACCATGCCGGTTTTCCCGATGGTATCAATGGCGCCGAACTGCTCGACAGAATGCGCGAACAGGCTGCGAAATACGGTGCGCTGCGCGAACCCAAGCGCGTGACCGATCTGACCAAGCCCGACGATTGTTTTACCGTTACTTGCGACGATGAGACGTACCGCGCCCACACGGTGCTGCTGGCGACGGGCGTCGTCAACAATCGGCCCGAGGGCATCGAAGAGCAGTTGCATGACGAAGCCCTGTCGCGCGGCCTGATCCGTTATTGCCCGGTCTGCGATGGCTATGAAGTGACGGACAAGAAAGTCGCCGTGATCGGCACCGGAGATCACGGCACGGCCGAGGCGCAGTTCCTGCGCGGATATACCAAGGACATCACTCTGGTTTCTCCGCACGGAGATCACGATCTGTCCGACGGCTGCAGCAAGGCGCTGGACGATGCCGGGATTAAACGTGTCGCCGGGCCGTGCGGCGAATTTGCGATCGAGAACGGCCAGATCGGCTTCGCGACGGCGGAAGGGAGAATGGTGTTCGATACCTTCTACCCCGCGCTCGGCTCGGTCATCAGGTCAGGACTGGCCAAAAACTGCGGCGCGAAGTTAGGCGACGAAGGATGCGTCCTGGTCGGCGACCATCTGGAAACCAGCGTAAATGGCCTCTTTGCCGCAGGAGATGTGGTCCTGGGCCTCGATCAGATCAGCCACGCCATGGGGCAGGCAGGCGTTGCCTCGACCGCGATCCGTAATCGGCTGGCCGAGAAAATGCCGCTCAGGCGCTAAGCAGGGCATTTGATGAAGACCACTCCGTCCCCGTCGATCCGCGCGCTTCCGATCGAAATAGGCTCGTAAGCGGCGTCGGTTGCTGGCCGTAGTATTGCCAATCCATCCGGCCCTCGGCCTTCCAGGGGAAGATCCTGCCTCGGCTCATCCAGATCGACACGCGGATAGTTACCCAATACAACCAGCGCATTGTCGTCGTGATTGGAAATATCCCCTTCCAGGACAAGACCTCCACTCGTTCGCCGAATGGAAAAATCCGGCGTCCGGCAAGTGCCTGAAAGCCCCTTGGCAACCCACTGTCCCGAGAGATAAGCGGCGGTCGGCTTTGCTCCACCCGCTCTTGCGGGGTCGCGGTCCCGCGCGGGCAGCTCGGCAGGACTGATCCGATCCACTTCGATAGTTCCACGCCCCTGCTGGCAAATGCTCATCCTGGCAATGGTGCCGGTGATCGTGACATAATCTGACGGTCGGACGTCCGCTTCCCCAACCGACAAAGCCCAGACATCGCCTCCTGGAGTTTGCACCACAGGGCACTCGATGCCTGAGGAAACCCGACCTTCAACTGTCAGTGTTCTTGGACCTTCGTCGGGCTCAGGCTCTACGCTCTGAGACTCGGTCTGGCCGGTAGTTATCTGTCCATGCTGGTCGGCGCCATCACCGCAAGCGGAGAGCGCCATGGCGAGCGGAAGGATAAGATATTCTCTCGTTAGGGTCATGTACGACCAACGAGGCGCGAAAACCGGAAGTTCCTATTCCACGAAATCGTAGTTGACGGTCAAAGACCGATCGTCCCAGACAGGCACGGCCTGCTTGGTCAAAGGGACCATGAATTTCTTGCCGTCGGGCTGCTCAATCTCGATGATCTCGGTCGCGCCGAAATTCTCGACCGCGCACACGCGCCCGATCGCTTCGCCCTTGTCGGTCATGACAGGCAGTCCAAGCAGGTCCGAATAATAGAATTCGCCCTCTTCCAGCTCGGGAAGTGCATCACGCGAAACGGTGAGGACGGTGCCGCGCAGTTTCTCGGCGGCGGTGCGGTCGGCAACCTCGGCGAAGCGCGCGATGGCGCCGCCCTTGTTGTCGCTCCGCAATTTGGAGACGGTCAATGCCCCCTCGTTGAAGCTCTTGTGCGGTTTCAGGGCCTCGAAGCCCTCTCCCAGCAGCTTCAGACGGACTTCGCCCGCCACGCCATGCGCACCGGTGACGGCAGCAAGGGTGACGGGCTTGTCCTGCATCGAAATGCTCAGCCTTCGGCCTGCTCTTCGGTGGCTTCTTCGGCAGGTGCTTCTTCAGCAGCAGCTTCTTCAGCCGGTGCTTCGGCAGCAGCCTTGGCGGCTTCTTCAGCCTCAGCAGCCTTGGCAGCCTTTTCTTCAGCGCGTTCCTTGGCAGCTTCGCCCGGTTCGCCCTTCTTGGGGTTGTTCTTCGGTGCTCGCTCGAGAATGCCGGCAGCGTCGAAGAAACGATGAACACGATCGGAAGGCACCGCGCCGACGCTCAGCCAGTGACGCGCGCGGTCTTCGTTGAGCTTCACGCGCTCGCCCGAATCCTTCGGCAGCATCGGGTTGTAGGTGCCGATCTGCTCGAGATACTTGCCGTCACGCGGGCTGCGCGAGTCCGACACGACGATGCGGTAGTAAGGACGCTTCTTCGCGCCACCGCGCGACAGACGAATTGCAACTGCCATTTTACTTCACCTTTCGAATGTAAATATCGGTAATTCGGTTATTTCTTGTTCAACATATCGCGCAGCTCAGGCGGCAGCGTATCGGGATCGACCGAAGACCCTTTCCCGCCGCTGCCGAGACCCGGAAGGCCGCCCATGGGGCCCGGGCCGCCCGGACCGCCGAGGCCCGGCATGGCGGCACCAAGGCCGCCCTTGCCGAACAGCGCGCCGAGGCCCTTGAGCCCGCCCATCTTCTTGATCTGCTTCATGGCCTTGGACATTTCCTGGTGCATCTTGAGCACCTTGTTCACATCCTGGACCTGCGTGCCCGAACCTGCCGCCACGCGCTTCTTGCGCTTGGCATTCAGCAGCTTGGGCAGCTTGCGTTCCTTCGGCGTCATCGAACCGATGATCGCATCCATGTGCACGAGGACCTTGTCGTCCATCCCGCTCGACGCCATCGCCGCCTTGGCTTTCTTCATGCCCGGCATCATGCCGGCCAGAGCGCCGAGGCCGCCCATGCTCTGCATCTGCTTCAGCTGCATGCGCAAATCGTCGAGGTCGAATTCGCCCTTCGCCATTTTCTTGGCGAGCGCTTCGGCCTCTTCTTCCTTGATCGCGGTTGCTGCCCGCTCGACCAGCGAGACGACGTCGCCCATGCCGAGAATGCGGCCGGCGACCCTTTTGGGATCGAATGCCTCGATCGCATCGAGCTTTTCGCCGGTACCGGCAAACTTGACCGGCTTGCCGGTGACATAGCGCATCGACAGAGCCGCACCGCCGCGGGCATCGCCGTCCATACGGGTGAGAACCACGCCGGTCAGCAGCACTTCGCCGGTAAAGCTCTGCGCGACGTTGACCGCGTCCTGACCGGTCAGACTGTCGACCACCAGCAGCACTTCGGTGGGCGACGAGACGGCATTGATCGCCTTCATCTCGGCCATCAGCGCTTCATCGACATGCAGGCGGCCCGCAGTATCGAGCAGCAGCACGTCGGCAGCCTGGAGCCTGGCGCTTTCCATTGCACGGCGCGCGATGTCGACCGGTTGCTGGCCCGCAACGATTGGCAGCGTCGCCACATCGACCTGCTCGCCCAGTACCTTGAGCTGTTCCTGTGCGGCCGGACGATTGACGTCGAGCGAGGCCATCATGGCCTTCTTGCCGTGCTTTTCGCGCAGCAGCTTGCCGAGCTTGGCCGTCGTGGTCGTCTTACCCGAACCCTGCAGACCGACCATCATGACGACGACCGGTGGCTTGGCGTTGAGGTTCAGTTCGCGCGGTTCGGCATCCTCGCCGTCGCCGCCGAGCATTTCGACCAGCTCGTCATTGACGATCTTGACGACCTGCTGGCCGGGCGTGACCGACTTGAGGACTTCGGACCCGATCGCCTTTTCGGTGACCGCATCGATGAAGCGGCGCACGACGGGCAGCGCGACGTCGGCTTCGAGCAGCGCGATGCGCACTTCGCGCATGGCTTCGCGAACGTCGTTCTCCGACAGCGAGCCACGGCCCTTGAGCTTGTCGAAGACAGTACCGAGCCGGTCGGACAGATTGTCGAACATGTGTGTTCTACTCCTTGCCGACACGACATGCCGGATTAAACGCGAAAAACGCCGGCGGACGAAAACTCGTCAGCCAGCGTGGGGTCAGACCCCTGTGAAACCCGAACGTATATCCAGGTGTGGTGGAAGCAAGCCGCGGCCGTCGCCACGACCTGCTACCATCGCACCCGAAGTGCCATTTGTGAAATGGTGGAGCCTAGCGGGATCGAACCGCTGACCTCTACAATGCCATTGTAGCGCTCTCCCAGCTGAGCTAAGGCCCCGAACCATTTTCAACCGATGCATCCTGGGAGGTGCATCACCCTTGCGGGAGGCGCCCAATATAAGCAGCCCTCCCGCAATGCAACAGCTAATTTCAAGCTAAATCAGCTTTCGTCCGCGTCGTCGTCGTCGCCCTTGGATTTCGTTTCCACGCCAAGGTCGTCGTCGCCGCCAAGATCGACTTCATTGTCCGGCGAATCATCGTCTTCGTCGATGTCGATATCCAGATCGTCATCGTCATCGCCGCCCAGATCGGAATCGGCTTCGCCCTTCTTGTCCTTCTTCTCTTCCTCGGCGAGGATGGGCTGCTTGGACTTGAGCACGGGTTCGGGCGACCACTCTTCACCGCATTCGATGCAGGTGACAGGATCGTCCTTGTTCAGATCGTAGAAGCGGGTGCCGCAGTTCGGGCAGGTGCGCTTGGTGCCCCATTCAGGTTTGACCATGTGTAATCCTTGGATGCTGGCCCCGCCGAGCAGGCGAGGCGGGAATTCTCGAATAAAGATGGACTCCGTCGCCCTAAAGTAAAGGGGGAGGAATCGATAGCGCGCGCGCCTTGCCAGAGTGGGTGCGCGCTGTCAAAGCGCGGCGAAGATATGGATACGCTTTCGTGACTTCGCACCGCTTCTCGGCCCAGGGCCCGCTCACAGGACGCATTCGCGTGCCGGGCGACAAATCCATCAGCCATCGTTCGCTGATGTTCGGCGCGCTGGCCGTGGGCCGCAGCCGCATCTCGGGCCTGCTCGAGGGCGAGGATGTGCTGGCCACAGCCGCCGCCCTGCGGGCGATGGGCGCCGTGATCGAAAAGGATGGCGACGAGTGGATCGTCGACGGTGTCGGGGTCGGCACGCTGCTCCAGCCTGTACAGGCGCTGGACATGGGAAATTCCGGCACGTCGACCCGGCTCCTCATGGGCCTTGTCGCCAGCCATGGCATAACCACCAGTTTCGTTGGAGACGAGAGCCTGTCGAAACGCCCGATGGGCCGGGTGATCGATCCGCTGTCGATGATGGGTGCCGGCTTCACCCCCTCCCCCGGCGGCCGCCTGCCGCTGATGATGGAAGGGATGCAGCCTGCCGTGCCGATCACCTATCGCCTGCCCGTGGCCAGCGCCCAGGTGAAGAGCGCGGTCCTGCTTGCCGGCCTCAACACGCCCGGCACCACCACTGTCATCGAACCCGTCCCTACCCGCGATCACACCGAAAGGATGCTGCGCGGCTTCGGCGTCGATGTGCAGGTCGTTGAGCGCGATGGCGAGCGCGTCATCAGCATCACCGGCCCATCCGATCTCACCCCCTGCGATATCACCGTGCCGGGCGACCCTTCCTCGGCGGCGTTCTTCGCCGTTGCGGCCAGTATCGTGGCGGGCAGCGATCTCATCATCGAGAATGTCGGCCTCAATCCCACCCGGAACGGTATCTTCGAGGTACTCGGCCAGATGGGTGCCAGCATCGAGTATCGAGACGCGCGCGAAGTTGGCGGTGAGCCGGTGGCCGATCTGCGCGTGCGCCACGCACCGCTCAAGGGTGTGGAAGTTCATCCCGCAATCGCTCCGCGCATGATCGACGAATTTCCCGTCCTGTTCGTGGCCGCAGCTGTGGCGGACGGCACCACCGTCACCAGCGGGCTTGAGGAATTGCGCGTCAAGGAAAGCGATCGCCTCGCGGCCATGGCGGCAGGCCTTTCGCTGGTGGGCGCGGATATAGAGGAACGGGAAGACGGCCTCGTCATTCACGGATCCGGCGGGACCGCCCTGCCTGGCGGCGGCCCGGTTGCCACCCATCTCGATCACCGTATTGCCATGAGCATGGCGATCGCGGGCCATGCGAGCCGGGACGGCGTCGAAATCGACAGCGCGGAACCGATCGCCACCAGCTTCCCTAATTTCAACGAACTTCTGAAAGACGCGACCTCGTGATCAATCTGGACTGGGCCAGTCTCGTCGGCTTCGTCGGCACCGCCTGCATCATCGGCGCCTATGCCTATCTCACGTTCAAGGATGAACCCAATCCCTTCATCCTCCACGGCACGAACCTTTCCGGGGCAGCTCTGCTGACGGTATCGCTGATCGTCCATACGAACTGGCCCAGCCTGGTGCTGGAAGGTTTCTGGGCCGCCATAGCCATCTTCGGAATTGCAAAAGCCGTTCGCACCGGGCGCAAGGGACAGGAGCGCGAAGCATGATCATCGCCGTCGATGGCCCCACCGCCTCCGGCAAGGGCACTATTGCCAAGGCGCTGGCCGCCCACTTCGGGCTGCCACATCTGGACACCGGCCTGCTCTACCGCGCGGTCGGGCGGCAGGTCTTCCTCGACGGCGGCGATCCCGATGACGCGGGCGATGCGCTGGCCGCGGTCAGCTTTCCCGACAGTCTGCTAGGCGATCCCCATCTCAGGAATGAAGAAACCGGCGGACTTGCAAGCCGGGTTTCGATCCACCCGCCCGTCCGCCAGGCGCTGTATGATCGCCAGCGCAGTTTCGCGACGCAGGCTGGTGGTGCCGTGCTGGACGGGCGCGATATCGGTACGGTCATCGCGCCCGAGGCACAGGCCAAGCTGTTCGTCACCGCCAGCGTCGAGGCGCGGGCCCGGCGGCGCTTTCTGGAAATGCGGGAGCGAGGCGTGGAGGTCACGCTGGCCGCAATCGAGGATGATCTCGAGCGCCGTGACGAACGTGACCGCAATCGGGATGTGGCCCCGCTGGTCCCTGCGCCCGATGCGATGGTGATCGACACCAGTGCGCTGGGCAAAGAAGAGGCTATCGCCGCCGCGATCCACGCGGTGGAAAGCGCTGCCGCCTCCACCTAGCGAAACTTTCCGGAACATGCATTGCAGCGATAGGTTTTCTTCCCTGGGGCAGCTGGGGCTGTGCCTTAAATGGGAAAGGGAAAACCAATGAGATTTCTATCGATCGTAGCCCTTGCGGGTGCACTTGCAGCGTGTGGTTCGAACCCGTCGGACGAAGCGGAAACGACACCTGAAGAACAGGGCCAGATGACCGAGGAGGCCACTCTCGACGATAAGGCCCTCGCCGCCCTCCAGCAGTGCGAGCAGGTCGAGCCGACCTGCGGCCAGGACGGTGAAAGCTACCTCGTCTTCCCCGATGTCACGTCCGTTGCGCTGGGTGTAGGCGGCGAAGGCGGCGAAGGCGCGCTGATCCGCAACGGCCAGGTCGTCGATTACTACAATATGGGTGAAGCCAGCATTGGCCTTCAGGCCGGTATTTCGGCAGCGTCATACGTCTTCAAGATGCCGAACCAGGAAGCACTGGACGAATTCGAAGATGACGGCGAATGGAGCATCGGTGCCGAAAGCGCGCTGGTCATCGCCAATGCCGACGCCAATGCAGCGACCGAGACCGCTGGCGACCAGACGGTCCTCTATGTGTTCAACGCAGAAGGCCTGATGGCCGATGTCAGCGTGGACGCTATGCGCATTTGGAAGGACGAGGATTCGGCTTCGGATGAGAACATGGAAACTGGTATGACGGCCAATACCGACAGCTGATCGTCAAATCGTTACCGTGAGATGAGACCGGGGGCCAGGCGGCTTCCCGGTCTTTTCTTTTGGTGGTCACTCCTTTCCCCTTTCCTACTTTGGGGCATGTGTGCAAGCAGAGGTCCCATGCTCGCCCCAGCCCCTCTCAAACCCGCGAAAATCCTGGGCATTTCGACACCTTGGGGGGACCGGATTTTTCTGCTCTGGACCGTGCTCCATGTGCTCCATCCTGTAGGATTCGCCCCGGCAATTCCCTTGCTTTTCGGCCGACTTTGGACTAGGCGCGCGGCCGTTCTCGCAAAACCGATCGGATTCGCAGGAACCTTCGCGCTGGCACCCGGCCTCGCGGAGATCACGGCCCTCTTGCCCCGTTAGCCACCGCGATGGTGCGGCGGAGACGGGTAAAGACCCCGGACAACCGGTGGCCGGTAGCAAACGTAAGTTAGGACTACACAACACATGGCAACATCAGCCAATCCGAGCCGCGACGATTTCGCGGCAATGCTCGACGAGCAGCTCGGCGGCGCAGATGACGGCGGCTTCGAAGGCCGCGTCGTCAAAGGCACCGTCACTTCCATCGAAAATGGCATGGCCCACATCGATGTCGGCCTGAAGAGCGAAGGCCGCGTCGACCTCAAGGAATTCATGCGCGGCGAAGACGAGCACGGCCTCGAAGTCGGTTCGGAAGTCGAAGTGTTCGTCGACCGCATCGAAAACGCCGACGGCGAAGCCATGCTGTCGCGCGACCGCGCCCGCCGCGAAGCCGCCTGGGACAAGCTTGAAAGCGAATTCGGCGAAGGCAAGCGCGTCGAAGGCCGCATCTTCGGCCGCGTCAAGGGCGGTTTCACCGTTGACCTCGACGGCGCCGTGGCCTTCCTGCCCGGTTCACAGGTCGACATCCGCCCCGTGCGCGATGTCGCTCCGCTGATGGACATGGCCCAGCCCTTCCAGATCCTCAAGATGGACCGCCGCCGCGGTAACATCGTTGTTTCGCGCCGTGCGGTTCTCGAAGAGACCCGTGCAGAACAGCGCAGCGAACTGATCGACAAGCTGGCCGAAGGTCAGGTCATCGACGGCGTGGTCAAGAACATCACCGATTACGGCGCATTCGTCGATCTCGGCGGTATCGACGGCCTGCTGCATGTCACCGACATGAGCTACAAGCGCGTCAACCACCCCAGCGAGATGATCGAAATCGGCCAGACCGTGACTGTCCAGATCATCCGCATCAACGAAGACACCCAGCGCATCAGCCTCGGCATGAAGCAGCTGGAATCGGATCCGTGGGATGGCGTTGCTGCCAAGTATCCGGTCGGCATGAAAATGACGGGCACCGTCACCAACATCACCGAATACGGCGCATTCGTCGAAATCGAGCCGGGCATCGAAGGCTTGGTCCACGTTTCGGAAATGAGCTGGACCAAGAAGAACGTCCACCCCGGCAAGATCGTCTCGACCTCGCAGGAAGTCGAAGTCATGGTCCTCGAAGTGGACAGCGAAAAGCGCCGCATTTCGCTCGGCCTCAAGCAGGCTCAGCGCAATCCGTGGGAAGAATTCGCCGAAGCGCACCCCGTTGGCGCCAAGGTCACCGGCGAAGTCAAGAACGCCACCGAATTCGGTCTGTTCATCGGCCTTCCGGGCGACGTCGACGGCATGGTTCACATGTCCGACATCGCATGGGGCATCTCGGGCGAAGACGCCCTTGCCCTGCACCGCAAGGGTGAAGAAGTCGAAGCCGTGGTTCTCGACGTCGATATCGACAAGGAACGCATCAGCCTCGGCATGAAGCAGCTCGAAAAGGGTGCTCCGAGCGAAGCCGGTGCTTCGAGCGACGTTCGCAAGAACCAGGTCGTCACCGTCACCGTTCTCGAAGTCCGCGATGGCGGTCTCGAAGTTCAGGTCGGCGAAGATGGCGCGACCGGCTTCATCAAGCGTTCGGATCTCGGCCGTGATCGTGACGAGCAGCGTTCGGATCGCTTCCAGCCCGGCGCCAAGGTCGATGCTATGGTCACCGGTTTCGATCGTTCGAAGAAGCCTACCTTCTCCATCAAGGCGCGTCAGATCGCCGAAGAGAAGGAAGCAGTTGCACAGTTCGGTTCGTCCGATTCGGGCGCATCGCTCGGCGACATCCTCGGCGAAGCGCTGAAGAAGAAGGAAGACTAAGCTCTTCCCCTTCCCTTCTGGGAAACAGGCGAGGCCCGCTTGCTCATCTGAGCAGGCGGGCCTTTCCTATTGCGTGAAGGATGCCTAGCTTCGGTCCTCAAGCCTTGATGCGATAGGACGGCTGAAAACCCATGCTCGAAATCCACCAGTTCCCCTGCCTGTCCGATAATTACGGATATCTGCTGCACGATCCCGACAGCGGCGAGACAGCCGCCATCGACACCCCCGATGGTGCCGAGTACCTCCGCCAAGCCAAGGCTAAGGGGTGGACCATCAGCCATATCTGGAACACGCACTGGCATCCCGATCATGCAGGCGGGAACAAAGCCATAATCGAGGCGACGGGGGCCAAGGTAATCGCACCGCAGGAGGTCGAAAAGCTCTCGCCCATCGACACCCTTGTCAGCCATGGTGACGTCGTAAAGCTCGGCCAGCACGAAGCCCGTGTGATTGATGTGTCGGGCCATACAAACGGCCACGTCGCTTTCCATTTGCCCGCAGATGACATTGCTTTTGTCGGCGACAGCGTGTTCGCGCTGGGCTGCGGCAGAATGTTCGAAGGAGAGCCGACGCAGTTCTGGAACAGCCTCGATCGTATCAGACAGCTTCCACCTCAGACGACCCTGTATTGCGCACATGAGTATACCCAAGCGAACGCGAAGTTTGCGCTCCATGCGGATCCAGAGAATCCAGAACTCGCCGCTTACGCAGGTGAGATCGATGCAAAGCGTGCTCGGGGAGAACCCACAATCCCGACCAGCTTGGAGCGAGAATTGAAAACAAATCCTTTCCTGCGCGCCGACAGCCCTGAGATGCAGGCGCGCTGGGGCGGAGAAAAGCCAGCAGAGACCTTTGCTGCACTACGAGCGGCAAAAGATAGTTTCTGAAAAGCGCTTCGTCATAGGCACAAAAAGGGCGACCTTCAGGCCGCCCTCTTCATTCCGTTACAGGAAGAGCTCAGATACCCGCTATGACGGTGTCAGTAAGCGCCTTGTCGGCTTCCGCATCGTGCTTCTCGGCGATCAGCTTGCGGCTTGCGCCGGTTGCGGCAGAAGCGGCACGATTGCGGACGTCCTGAACCGCTTCACGCTCGGCTGCCGCGATCTTGTCTTCCGCCATGCGCTTACGGCGTTCGACCATGTCCTTGGTATCGGCTTCCGCCTTTTCAAAAAGACTGTCAGCCTCAGCCTGTGCCTTCACGAGCATGGCTTCAGCATCCTTCTCGGCGCTCGCAATCTTGTCGGCATACTCCTTGCGCAAGGCCTCTGCTTCAGCGCGAAGCTCTTTAGCTTCTTCAAGCTGTTCCTTGATCGCAGCGATCTTGCTGTCGAGACCGCCCGCAATGCCCTTGTGGGCCTTGCCGACGAACAGGGCGATCGCAAACAGCACCAGCATCGATACCGAGACGATCTGAAAGGGTGCAAGACCCCACAATTCCGGCTCGGCATGGACACCCGCACCACCGTGGCCAGCCTCGGTAAACACTTTGGGCGCATCCGTCGCGAAGACTTCGGGCGCCTGGGCCGTCGTCGAATTAGCCATGTGCCATCTGCTCCTTCACCGCCTTGGTTGCGACAGGCTTGGTCACCTTGACGCCCGCAAGCGTCTTGACGATGTCCTGAGCCGCTTCGACAGCCACTGCCTCGACCTCGGTCAGCGCTGCGGTGCGAGCCTCGGCAATCCGTGCCTCGGCTTCTGCCAGCTTCTTGTCGAGGCGTGTCTGAGCGGCCTTGAGTTTGGTTGCGGATTTGGCTGCCGCATCGTCCTTCGCCTTGGCGACGATGGCCTGCGCGGCGGCACGATTTTCGTTTTCCTTCACCCGCCAGGCTTCTTCCTGCTCGTCGGCAGCATCGCGCGCAGCCTTGGCAGCGGCGAGGTCGGCGGCAATCTGGCCGTCACGCTGGGCAACGGTGTCCATCACCTTGGGCACCATACCCTTGCCGATGACGAAAAAAGTGATGCCGAAAAAGACCAGAAGCCAGAAAACCTGACTGGACCATGTTTCGGCAAGCTGTGCTATCTGGGGCATTGCAGCTCTCGAAAAGCGGGTGACAGAATATGCAAGGCCGGTCGGGCAAACCCGACCGGCTCAAAACGTGATTTCGCGCTGTTAGGCGACGAAGATCAGGATCATGGCAACGACGAACGACAGCAGGCCGAGAAGTTCGGCAGCGGCGAAGCCGATGAACAGACGACCCTGCTGACCGTCAGCAGCGCCCGGGTTGCGGAGCGCGCCTTCGAGATACTTGGCGAAGACGTTGCCGACACCGAGCGACGCAAGGCCTGCACCGATTGCAGCAAGACCAGCACCGAGCAGCTTTGCAGCTTCTACTTCCATGATAAACTCCTTTGGAAAAACGTGTATAGTTAAAGACTTAGTGAAGGTTCTCGGCGTCGTTGATGTACAGCGACGTCAAAAGAGCGAAAACATAGGCCTGGATGCCTGCAACGAGCAGTTCCAGCGCGCAAATGCCGATCATCAGCAGGAAGGCAGGCAATCCGACGACAAGGCCGAAGGTTGCGCCAGCATTCGTTCCGTCGATGACAAAGCTCGACAGGACTTCGAGCAACACGTGACCAGCCATCATTGCCACGAAAAGACGCAGGCCGAGGCTGAAAGGGCGAACCATGAAGGAAATGAATTCGATCGGCGCGAGGATGGGGATCATCGGCAACGGCGTACCCTCGGGCACGAACAGCGAGAAGAAATGCAGCCCGTGCTTGTAAAAGCCCACGAGCAGCACGATCGAGAAGCTGATGATCGCGAGAACGCCAGTCACGGTGAAATGGCTGGTGAAGGTGAACGGATGGACACCGAAAACACCCAGCGGCAGCAGACCGAGAAGGTTGGCGAAAAGGATGAACATGAACAGGCTGAAGACGTAGGGGACATACTTGCGCCCTGCCTTGCCGATGTTGGCTTCGAGCATATTGTCGATGAAGCCGGTGAAGCTTTCCACCATCATCTGCCAGCGGCCCGGAACGAGTTCGCGCCGCATGCCGCCGATCATGAACGCAAACAACGCCACGGTGGTGATCAGCATCCACATTGCTGAGTTGGTGAAGGCGATATTGTATCCGGCCAGCTCCCAGCCTTCCGAGCCGCCAAGCGGCTGGATGGTGAACTGGTACATCGGATCGACTTTGGCCTGTTCGGCTGCCACGTCTCTCTAGTCCTTAAATCCTGTAACGAAAGCCCCGCCAACCCCATTTTGGGATTACTTGTCGGGGCCCTGGTTTGCCGCGCGGATAACATTCCTGAAGGCGACGATTATCCCGAGGAACAAGCCGACCAACAGACCCCAAGGGTTGGTATCGGTGAAATAGCCAATGGCATAGCCGATAACCGAACCTCCCAGAAGTCCACCAAGCAAATCGGCCAGTACGCGGTTGCCGCTGCGGTAATTCGCATCGGCCCCGGAACCAGCCCTGCGGTTACGCTGTTCTTCGCGCTGCTGGGCGGCACTAAGCCGCTTTTCCAGCGCATCGATCCGCGCATCCTCCTCGATGGATTTCCGTGCGGGCTCGTCGTCGCTCATGCCTTACTCCTTCAAGGGGTTTGCGCGGCACGCGCAGGGACTTGCCCGCCAAGGGCGCGGCCCCCTTAGATGGGGGCTATACCTGAGTCAACACAGGCAGCCCCGCCGAGGCCTCTCGATAGAACAAAAAAGCCTCCACCCGGCGCGTCGCCGGAGGAGGCTTTTGAAATTATCGGAGCGCAGCTCAGGGGCAGCGCGAATCGCGCATCGGAGCTGCGTTGGTGCGTGTTTGCCAGCTCCCATCCGGCGCCTGATACTTTTCGCCGGGTTTGGTGGCGAGAATGGCCTGGCAGCCAGCCGTAAGGGCATACTCCTCGAGCGTGGCATTAGTCGCCTGGGCACGCTCCGAATAGACTGCGCGGCGTTTGATGTTGATGTCGTTGACGATGCGCCGCAGTTCGACGCTCTCGCTGCCGACTATCCCCAGATAGCCGTCCATCTTCTCGCCAACCTGGCCGGAAGAACGGGCCGCAGCATAGGCAGGATCACGCTGGGCATAGGCCGGCGCTGCGACACCGCCCAGCGCCACAGCGAAAGCCGATCCCGCAAGTGCGGCCTTGATGACATATCTGTTCATTGCGTTCCCCATCAGAAAATATCTGCATTCTCTTCGATCGTGTTGCCCGCGTCTTCCGCGAGACGATAAATGACCTCCTGGCGGATGTTCACGTTAAGCTCGATCACGATCGGCTCGGTCGGTGCTTCCACCGTGACACAGCCCCCCAGAACAAGTGAACCGATGCTCACCGCCAGAATTCTGTGACCCATGCCTGTTTCTCTTTCCTGCATGGCGAAGCTATTCGCATGCCGGATTGCACCGGTCAATTTTGGTATCCTCATAGCGTTCACTCGCTTTCCTGATCCTGAATGGCGGGAGCTTCGGGCACGATATCCTCCGGATCGACCTCGGACGCGGCTTCTTCTCCCGTTATCGATCGGCGCAGCAGACGCGTCCCGTCATCGCTCAAAAGGCCAAGCTCGCGCGGGTCGCGGACCGACGCAGGATCATACATGGCTTTGACGGAATTGATCAGCTGATAGAACTGTGCGCGAATGTTGATCCGGAACTGAAGCGGTAGCTTGGCGAGTTGTTTCGTGATGGAATTGGTCTTTGCATCTTCGCCCTGGCGCACCCCATCGAAGCGTACCTGCGTCACGATTTCGCCTGTCAGCGGGCCGTTCATCACGACGCGCATCTGAGAATAGTCGAGGCTGCGCAGCGCGTCGAAAGCGAAATTCGCGATTGCCGACAGGTCTTCATACGTCAGCTCCCCCACATAGGAGATGTTGCCGCCCGGGTCCCGAGAGACGAGAATGCCCTCTTCGATCCGTCCATTGCCGTCCGCGTCGAAGACTATGGGCAGAGTGCCGTCGAAAATTCCGGTCGCCGAAATGTTGTCCAGCCCCATCTGAGCGATGAACTGGGCCGCATCCAGTCCCACGATCTCGAACACATAGCGTCGCTCCTCGCTGATGCCGAGATTGAGATCGACGTCCCGCAAGATGAGCGTTCCACCCATGAAGGGCCACTGTCCGCCCCGGACGGCGAGCAGTTCACCGCGCTCAAGCCTGAACTGCACCTCCCCGTCCGTCACCTCGATGCCCGGATTTACCGAAGCCACGCGGATCGTCTGGCCCGGCGCAGTGGTCAGGCCGAGGAGATCCGTGAAGACCACGGTTCCGCTGGCGCCTTTGACAGGTCCGAATGCCGCGGCGAAATCGAGATCGTCGGATGAGAAGCTGCCCGTACTCTTAACTTCCCCGCCGGAGGTCCATCGAATACGGCCCGTGCCATCGATGATGCCAAGCGCGTTGGCGACAACCCCTCGCGCCAGCTTACTGATATCTTCCGGCTGAAGCTGGTCGTCGAATTGCAGCCCGGCCACTCGCAAATCCGCCTGGCCGTCGCCAGTGCCGAGATTGTGCCTGATATCGGCAGTGGTCACGATGCGGTCCGATTGCGGGTTTCTAAGTTCAGCCACCGCATCGATAATATTGTCGACCAGCGTCAGCGATGCGCCGCGGGCCACAAGTGGCTCGAAGCGTGCGGGGCTTTGCCGGTCCACCAGCCGGAAAGACGCGTCCGCAATGGAGACCCGCCCATCGGTATAGTCCCAGGAACCGGCAGTCTCTTCCAAATTCATGGGGACGGAGGAAAGAGCAATTTCCGCACCGGCGAAGGTGCCTGCAATGTTCTCGCCGATCCGAGCATCGATATCCGAGACAGCGAACCTGCTCGCGGTCGCGACCGGACCAAAGGATACATCGACGTTTCGCGCTTTCAGCACACCGGGGTAAGCAAAGCCGACAGGTCCGCTCGACAGCCTTATGGGCGTCGTCCCCAGCGAACCGGCCAGATCCAGAGAAGGTGCACCCGCCGCAAACTTCATTCCCCCAGCACCATATTGCAGCATCGGCTTGCCGGGCGGCGGGCAGAGTGTCATCCCGGGCCCCGCGATATTCAGCTGCGCAAACCGAAGGCGGCGGAAGGACACTTTGGTGCAGTCGCGCCATAGCGCGAGGCTTGAATCAGGTGTCCATCGACCGTCGATCGGAAGGGCAAGCCGGTCGACAGCCCCGCCCGGCAGCTCGCCGGTCGCTTCCACATTCCCGGAAAAGACTAGCGCGCCGCTTTCTCCCCGCGTCAGGGAAAGCCTCGGGATTGCAAGGCTTGATCCACCAGCTTCATATTGCGCCATGCTGAGCGAAAACAGCGCATCTCCCCAACCGGACCGCTCCATCCGGCCCCTGATCCGCGGCAATGCCGGACCACCAGTCGAGATGTTTCCGGACAGCCGCGTCGGTCGCCCCTGTGCTGCAGAATATTCGAGACGAGACAACGAAACCAGGCGCGTACCGCCACCCCCGCGCAATTCCCCTTGCGGGACCGAGAGCACAAGCCCGCGCTTATCCGAGCGCAGCCTCAGTCCCAACTCGAGCGCGCTGCCACGGGTCTGAGCCTGAAGCGCTGCGCTGACGCGCCTGACGATTGGCTCGAGCAGAGTACCGCCCCCGAAGGTGGCAAGTTGGGAAAAAGCCCCGTCAAGTTCGCGACCCAGCCGCAGACCATTACCTTCGACGTCCGCTTCGATATCGAGCATTTCGAAATTTTGGCGAGCCAGCACCCTCCCCTCCGCCGTGAGGAGAGCCGCTATCGCTTGAGGGGTTTCGACCCCTCTGGAAGCTAAAGAATATCGAGCCGTGATATCCTCACCCCGCATTTGAGCCCGAACCGTGCCAGCGATCGATTGGGCACTGTATTGTCCGGATTGCGTGAGGTCGGAGGCAATCCGAGCTTCCACGGCAGGATCCGCCAGCGTGTCGTTGGTAGTCAGCTTAACTTCCGCAACCAGATTGGCTGCTAAGACTTCAGCCTTTTTACAGGCCAGACTGGTCATCCGCAGAGGGCCACGAAAGGTCGGTTTACCGGAAGCGGTCGTCAGCTTTCCATAAAGTGTGACACCGTCTCCCCGGCAATCGGACACGGATAGGTCTGGCGCGGCGGCAGCCAATGTACCTGCAAAACCATCCGCGACGTTTCCGGAACCTGCCAACTTGATCCCCACAGGCCCAAATTGAGATTCGATAAGACCGCGTCCGTCGCGAATGGCCAAATCGATATCCGGAAGTCCCGGGTCTTTTTGGCTCTCGCCGAAAAGCAATGTGTCCAGCGCACCGAAACTCAGCGTGCCATCCACAAATCGGCCGTAAAGACGTGGCTCAACCAGCGTGATTTTATCTATTACCGGCAACCCCAAACGGTGGCGTAGCTGCACAATTACGCGCGTCGCGGTAAAATCGGGCGAGCCTGGATCACCGATCACGAGATCGGAGATGATCTGGTTGCGGCCGCCGATCCGATCGATTGTATATGTCGCTGGCAAATCGTTGGATTCCAGCTGATCCGCAATAAAGTCGTCGGCTATGGCAATGCGATTCGACCACGCCAGAATCGCCGCCACCACCAGCGCCGCAAGAGCGAGCGCGGGCACGAACCAGCGCTTTTTGCGCCAGCGCGGCCTTTGACTTACGAATTGACCCTCAGAGCCGTCCATTAGAGCGAGCACTTGCGCGCTTTATTCCGCGGAGGCAATGCAAGATATTCAAAGGACTTGTGGAGTAAAGAGTTGCCGGAAGGGGCGAAGGAATCGACCAGCCATTCGGGCGCCGGACATCGCGAACGGCTGCGGCAACGACTTTTGAATGGCGGGGCGGAAGCGCTGGCCGACTATGAATTGCTCGAGTTTCTCTTGTTCGCAGCCATTCGTCAGGGTGATACCAAGCCGGTGGCAAAACGGCTCATCGGTCAATTCGGGTCTTTTTCAGCTGTGCTGAACGCATCTCCAGGCGCGCTTGCCCAGGTGCAAGGAATGGGCGAAGCGAGCGCGGCGTGCCTCCATGCGGTATCTCTGGCGGCTCGCCGGATGGCCCGGGGGACCATACAGCAGAAGCCGGTTCTCGGAAGTTGGCAGGCATTGCTCGATTATCTGTCGATCGACATGGGTGAACTGAAACACGAACGCGTCAGGGTTCTCTATCTCGATACCCGCAATCGGCTGATCGACGATCATCTCGCCTCAGAAGGATCGATCGATGAGGCTGCGATCCATCCGCGCGAAGTCATCCGCCGCGCCTTCGATGTCGGCGCAAGCGCATTGATCCTCGTCCATAATCATCCCAGCGGCGACCCGGAACCGAGCCGCGCAGACATTGAGATCACCAATCGCATCGCCGAAGCTGGTCGATTAGTGAACATTACCGTGCACGACCACGTCATAATCGGACGTGGAAGTCATGTGTCGCTGAGAGCGAAAGGCTTGCTGTCCTAGCCCCGCAAAGATGAAGCTATAAAAGAACAGGCAGCCTTGTCATGGAGCCGCCTCCTCTCTAGCGGGTCGCGACAGATCCCCGCTCTATTTCGGAGTCCGCTATGGTCCCCCGCTACGCCCGCCCTGCCATGACCGCCATCTGGGAGCCGGAGGCGAAATATCGCATCTGGTTTGAGATTGAAGCCCACGCCACTGAAAAGCTCGGCGACTTGGGCGTAGTGCCGAAAAGCGCGGCCAAGGCGCTTTGGGACTGGTGGGAAACCAACCCGAAGATCGACGTCGAAGCGATCGACGCAATCGAAGCGGTAACCAAACACGACGTCATCGCATTCTTGACCTGGGTAGCGGAAAACGTCGGCGACGAAGCGCGGTTCATGCATCAGGGCATGACCAGTTCAGACGTTCTCGACACCACGCTCGCCGTTCAGCTAACTCGATCAACAGATCTGTTGCTCGAAGATCTCGATGAGCTGCTCGCTGCCATCGAACGGCGCGCACGTGAGCACAAATACACGCCGACAATCGGTCGCAGCCACGGCATCCACGCTGAACCCGTCACATTCGGTCTCAAACTCGCGCTGGCTTACGCAGAGTTCGATCGCTGCAAGATTCGCTTGCTGACGGCGCGGGAGGAAATCGCTACCTGCGCGATATCGGGTGCAGTGGGGACATTCGCCAACATCGATCCCAGCGTCGAAGAATATGTGGCCGAAAAGCTCGGACTCAAAGCGGAACCGGTTTCAACGCAAGTGATCCCACGCGATAGGCATGCCATGTACTTCGCCACTCTTGCAGTCATTGCGGGAAGCATCGAGCGCCTGGCGGTGGAGGTTCGCCACCTCCAGCGTACCGAAGTCCTGGAAGCCGAAGAGTTTTTCTCGAAGGGGCAGAAGGGTTCGAGCGCGATGCCGCACAAACGCAATCCGATCCTTACCGAGAATTTGACGGGTCAGGCTCGGATGATCCGCGCCTATGCACTGCCAGCGCTGGAAAATGTCGCGCTCTGGCACGAACGCGACATCTCGCACTCTTCGGTCGAACGCTTTATCGGTCCGGACGCGACGATCACACTCGATTTTGCGCTCGCACGGCTTACGGGCGTAGTAGACAAACTGCTGATCTACCCCGAGCGGATGCAGGCGAACATGGACCGCATGGGCGGCTTGATTCATTCCCAGCGCGTTCTGCTCGCGCTGACCCAAAATGGCGTCAGCCGTGAGGATGCCTATCGTCTGGTGCAACGCAATGCGATGAAGGTATGGGAATCCGACGGAAAGCTCATGCTGTTAGACCTGCTCAAAGCCGACCAGGAAGTGAGCGCAGTGCTAACGGAAAAGCAGCTCGAGGAACGCTTCGACCTCGATTATCACTTCAAGCAGGTAGACACGATTTTCGATCGGGTGTTCGGCTAGACGCCGCCGATTTCCGCGCCTAGCATCGCTTGCCAATAAGATCGGGGAGACTTGCGATCATGCAATTTGTACGCACGATACTCTGGGTTCTGCTTCTCGTGGGAATCCTGGCATTTTCATTCGGCAATTGGGATAAGCAGATCGATGTGCGGATATGGCCTGGCATCGTCTGGGACACCCGTGTGCCCGCGCTTGTAGTCGTCTCGTTCCTGTTCGGCCTCGTTCCCATGTGGCTTTATCATCGCGGGGTTCACTGGAGACAATCGCGCCGAATTTCTGCCCTGGAAACGGCAACGACAAAGATGACCTCACCCAAAACCGAAGCAAGACCGGCGGCACCGGTCCGGCCAGAAAACTCCGAGCGGAATCGCCCGCCCGAACCTTCAAACCCTGTAGAACCTGAACCGACCCCGAAATCATGAGCAACCCCATCTATCTCGCTCTCGATATGCCGCGTCTGCATGATGCGGTTTCACTTGCGGAGAAAGCCAAAGCGCATATCGGCGGCGTGAAGCTCGGGCTGGAATTTTTCAATGCTCATGGGGCCCACGGTGTGCACATGCTCACCCAGCTTGGGCTTCCGATCTTCCTCGACCTCAAGTTGCACGACATTCCGAATACTGTCGCCGGGGCGATGCAAGCCATTCACGTTTTGGAACCATCGATTGTTACCGTCCATGCCTGTGGCGGAGTTGCCATGATGGAAGATGCCAAGGCTGCGGCTGGGGAAAATACGAAGGTCGTTGGCGTTACCATGCTTACCAGCCTTGACGAACGGGACTTGAAAGCGATGGGAGTTCCCGGAACCCCGTATGACTATGTCATGCGCTTGAGCGATGCGGCTCACTCAGCAGGCCTGGACGGGGTCGTGTGTTCAGGCCACGAAATCAAGGCGGTGCACGAGCAGTGGAAAGATGGATTTTTCGTTGTGCCCGGTCTGCGTCCCGAAGGAAGTGTTGTCGGGGATCAGAAGCGTGTCGTGACGCCGCGACAGGCCCGTGATGATGGCGCAAGCGTGCTTGTCATAGGGCGTCCGATCAGCCGGGCCGATAACCCTGCCGAAGCCGCTCGTGCGATCGAAGCGACACTCTGAAGGTTCAACTGTGCAGACCTTGATAAAGATCTGCGGTATTTCGAGCGTTGAAGCGCTCGACGCATGCATCGAGGCGCGCGCGGACTTCTTCGGGATGGTTTTCTTCCCGCCCTCCCCTCGTCATGTCGACAGTTATGCAGCGAGATCTCTGGCGATGCGTGGGGGTTCACGGATCGGCCGGGTCGGTCTGTTCGTCGATGCGGACGATGCAACAATTGCGGATGCGGTAAAGGCCGCTCGGCTTGACGCGATACAGCTTCACGGATCGGAAAGCCCGGCCCGCGCGGCACAGATCAGAAGACGGTTTAATCTGCCTGTCTGGAAAGCGATCTCGGTCGCGAGCGCGGGCGACATCACGGGGGCCGGAACATTTAACGATGCGGCTGACCTCATTCTCTTTGACGCAAAAACACCAAAAGACGCTGCACTTCCCGGCGGCATGGGCTTACGGTTCGATTGGTCCCTGCTTGAAACCTGGCGAGGTCGGCCCGGTTGGGGGTTGGCCGGCGGGCTGACACCGGAAAATGTCGGCCGTGCGCTTTCGGAAACCGGAGCTCCGCTGGTCGACACGTCGAGCGGCGTAGAGACTGGCCCAGGATTGAAGGATCCTACCCGGATATCTGCGTTCTGCGAAGCGGTGCGCAAAGCTTGACGCTGCCGAATTTCCTGCTATTCGCGCGCCTTCGCTAATTGGCCCCGCACCCCGGTGAAGCGGTGGCCGCGCCGCACTCTTTAATGAGTGTGTCGGTGCGAAACCGGGTTGGATGGCCACCGCCGATTTCATGTCGAGATCGGGGGGATGGCTCAGCAAATTGAAGGAAAGACTTATGTCGAAGCGCAAGAGCGCCAAGTACAAACTCGACCGCCGGATGGGCGAAAACATCTGGGGTCGTCCGAATTCTCCGGTCAACAAGCGTTCGTATGGCCCCGGCCAGCACGGCCAGCGCCGCAAGGGCAAGATGTCCGACTTCGGCCTGCAGCTGCGCGCCAAGCAGAAGCTCAAAGGCTACTACGGCGACGTGACCGAAAAGCAGTTCAAGCGCACCTACAAGGAGGCGTCGGCCATGAAAGGCGACACCAGTCAGAACCTGATCGGCCTACTTGAACAGCGTCTCGACATGGTCGTGTACCGCGCCAAGTTCGCACCGACCATCTTCGCTGCGCGCCAGATCGTGAGCCATGGCCACATCTATCTCAACGGCGTGAAGACCAACATCGCTTCGGCCCGCGTAAAGGTCGGGGATGTTGTCAGCCTCGGCAGCAAGGCGAAGGATATGGCGCTTGTGATCGAAGCACAGAGCCTGCCCGAGCGTGAAATTCCTGACTACGTGGCGCCCGATGGCACCGACAAGGTAACCTTCACTCGCGTGCCGAAGCTCGACGAAGTTCCTTATCCGGTCACCATGGAACCGAACCTCGTGGTCGAGTTCTATTCGCGCTAAGACTGCCGAAAATCGAACATCAGGGGCGGTCCTTCGGGGCCGCCCTTTTTGTTTGGCGCATTATCGAACGGTTCGTCGTATTTTCAGGCACTTGGAGGAAACTCCGCGCCTCTGGCAGCGTTTGTATAACGCTATGACACAGTATCGATTTGTCACTCGTTCCCGAACGGGAAAATGGTACAGTTCGCTCGCCGAGGCCCAGCGCCAAGCCAATCGCATCGGTGCCGGTTTTACCGACGCTCTGGGACAGTTCATTGCCTATCGCGGCACTGTCCTCGAGATGCGGGAACAGGCTTCGGGCTGATCGTCAACGCAGATGCGCGCGTTTCAGGGCGTAGAAGACCATGATCGCTATGAGCGCGGTGATAACGATACCCCAGAACCAGTAAGGAAGAAAAAGCGCTCTCTCGATATGACCGGTATCGGAAAGCTGTTGCCGCCCGCCCAAGTTGCCGCCTTCGCTGAAAAGATATCCGAAGTCCCGGTATATTGAAATGCATCCTTGAACACCGAGGAACTGCACCGCCAGACGTTTATGCGATGGGCGGCCTTTAAGCGCGATGATGAGCAGCGCCGCGCCGATCGAAGGCAGGATTACCCATCCCGTCGTCGAGCGAACCCAGATCAAGGTCGATGCGAGCAGCGCCGCACCGAGCGCCAAGAGAGCAATCTGTGTTGTCCGGTGGTTGCGCGATGCAAGAATGAGCAGGCAACCAGCGACCGTCGGCCCGAGCAAGCCTGCTGCTGCTATGCTCGCCATGGCGACACGCGATTGCTGCTCGGCAGAGTAGTAGAGAGCGTAGCCTGATCCATCGGAAAAGATGACCAGTCGCTCGAACTGGCTGCCGAAGGCCATCGCTGCCAGACCGTGCCCCATTTCGTGGAACCATGTCGCCAGTATACTGAAGGGATAGAGCAGGTAAGCGCCATAGGGCGAGTGCCAAAGCAAGATCGTGATTACTCCGATCATGATCAGCAGAGTAACCTCCCGCCGATCGGCCTCGGTCCGAAAGGCTGACCGGCCCCGGCTCATGGCGTAATCTCCTTGCCGTCCCAAGCAAAGCATCGGCCGCTATCTTCATGAGTCAGCTCACCCAGCACACCGAGCAGATAGTGCGCAGCACGATCCGGCGTGAAGAGCTTGCCATCAGGCACCCCTCTTTGAAACGGCTCGCTCAGACGGGTATCGACAGTGCCCGGATGCAGACCGACGCAGAACGCCTCGGGTTTTTTGCGTGCTAATTCAACAGATAGCGTGCGAACAAGCATGTTCAGAGCAGCCTTGCTCGCCCTGTAGGAATACCACCCCCCCAGGCCATTATCGGAAATACTTCCAACTCGTGCACTCAATGCAGCAAAACCAGCTCGCCGATCTTCAGCCAGCAAGGGAAGGAAATGCTTGGCCACCAATGCAGGGCCAGTCGCATTGATGGCGAAGTTGCGGGATAATTCATCGCCAGTAATCTGGCGCCAGTCCTTTTCTGGGCCACCGGCTTCGCCGTGAAGATAACCAGTCGCGACAAGGACGAGATCCAGCGGTCCGTCTCCAGCAGCTAGTTTTGCAGCATCTGCAATGCTGCTCTCATCGGTAAGGTCCAAATGATTTTGCCCGGCAGAGACCCTGGAAAAGCGGACTACTTCGGTGCCGCAGCCCTCAAGAGCATCGGCAAGCGCCGCGCCAATGCCGCCCGATGCGCCAATCACCGCTGCACGGGTCCAACTCACGCCGACCGATCTCGCAAATAATCGCTTCGAAAATCACTCGCAAAATCAGCGAAACGCCCTTGCGCGATAGCATCGCGCATTGTCTGCATCAGTTGCTGATAGAATGCGATATTATGCTCCGTCATGAGCATCGCACCCAAGATTTCCTGCGATTTGACCAGATGGTGCAAATAGGCACGGGTATAGGTCGAACAGGTATCACACTTGCAGCGGGCATCGAGCGGCTCCTGGTCCTCAGCAAACCGCGCATTGCGCAAATTGATGGGGCCATTCCACGTAAACGCCTGCCCATTTCGGCCGGATCGACTGGGTAATACGCAATCGAACATGTCGACACCGCGCTCGACAGCGCCGACCAGATCGTCGGGCTTGCCAACACCCATCAGATAACGGGGGCTTTCATCCGGCAATTGCCCCGGCGCGAAATCGAGCGTGGCGAACATCGCCTCCTGCCCCTCGCCCACGGCAAGGCCGCCGATCGCATAGCCGTCAAATCCGATCTCGCTGAGTTTTTCCGCGCTGATCTTCCTCAATTCCTGATCGAGCGCTCCCTGTTGAATTCCGAACAGGGCCGCGCGCTCTGCATGCTCGACGCCGCTGTCGAAACCTTCGCGGCTACGTTTCGCCCAGCGCATGCTCATTTCCATGCTCGCGGCAATCTCGTCAGGGGGGCGATCTGCCCGCGGGCATTCATCGAAGGCCATGACGATATCGCTTCCGAGCAAACGCTGAATTTCCATACTGCGTTCAGGCGTCAGCATATGCTTCGAACCATCGATATGGCTACGAAACTCGACACCTTTCTCTGTCAGCTTCCGGAGGTCCGACAGGCTCATCACCTGATACCCTCCGCTATCGGTGAGGATCGGGCGATGCCAGTTCATGAACTTATGCAGGCCGCCCAACCGGGCCACCCGTTCAGCTCCGGGGCGAAGCATGAGGTGATAGGTATTGCCCAATATGATGTCTGCGCCGGTCTTGCGGACAGTCTCAGGTTTCAGGGCCTTGACGGTGGCTGCGGTTCCTACAGGCATGAATGCCGGTGTGCGGATATCACCGCGCATCATCCGGATGGTACCGGTGCGAGACGCACCATCGCGCGCGTGAATGTCGAAAGTAAATCGCTGCATGATCAGAAGCCGTAAACAACGGTAAAACGGGTCGCGGTATCGGTAGACACCGAATTTGCGGGCGGATTGCTGTTGTAATCCAGCGCATAGGATAGGCGTGATCGCAGGTGCGAGCTTATCCGATAGTCGAGACCGGTGACGAGGTTCACGCTGGTGTTGTTGCCATCGACAAGTACCTGGACCTCTCCCCCTCCCTCGGCAACCGCATTGGCATCTTGGGTAAACGTCAGCCCATCGACGATTTGCCAGTCGAAATCCGCACCGAACAACCCTGCTATCCGGCTCGCACTCCCTCCATCACTGAAGTCGGTCAACCGCCAGGCCGGTCCAGCCTTGATGGAGAGCTTGAGCCCTTCACGATCGAGAAGCTTGTAACCCAGCCCCCCTGAAACAGCGTAGCGGCCATCAAAACCCTGAAGTCGATCGCCTTCATATTGAGCCAGTCCGTAAATAAACATGTCGTCGCTGAACTGCCATCGCGGTTCATAGGCGGCGAGGAACTGCTCTCTGCTGGTGCTGCCATTCTGGCGCTGATAATCCCCGCGAGCGCGCAAGAGGTGGGTCCATTCCAGACCCTTACGTTCGAGCTTGAGAGATGCCGCGATACCGACGCTATCGGTATTGCCGGAAGAATGGAAACCTCCAAGCTCACCTTCACCGCTCCAGCGATCGAAGATACCCGCCTGACGAATCGCTTCTTCCTTTTGGGCCTGGGCTTCCGCCAGCTTCTTTGCCTGCGAAGCGGCCCACTCTGCCTGGATGGCGTCGATTGTCTCGCCTTCATCGGGATAGGTGCTGCGCGCCAGTTCAAGGACGGTCGAAAGCTTGTTGGTATCGCCAGTGGCGATCGCCGCGTCGATCATCGCGCGCACGCCCTCGGGCAATTCCGCTGCGGCGGGAGTAGACAGAAATGCAAGCGCTATGGGAAGTGTGAGGAAACGGAGGCGAGGCATGGGCGAGCGAATAGCGAGTAAGCCAGGGAATCGCCAGCCCTTCACGACAAAGGGCGGACCTCGTGAGAGGCCCGCCCCGATTGGCAAGTCGTGCAATCAGAAGTTGAAAGCAACACCCGTAGTCGCGCGAATGGTGTCGAACGCGATGGTGTCGAGGTTCACGCGGAGCGATGCGCCACCGATGGGGAATTCTGCGCCGAGGCCAACGAGGTAGTCGCCACCGGTGTCGTCGATGTCGAGATCGTCTATGATATCTTCGTCAACGCCCGTCAGTTCAGCAACGTCGAGGTCGACCCACTGGTAGCCACCGCGCACGTAATACTTCGCACCGCCGGCATCGCGGAAGCCGAGACGTGCAGATGCGCCGTATTCGCTGTCGATCGCGCTGAAGCCGAAGTGGTAGTTACCTTCGACACCAACGAAAACGTTCGATCCGGCAGCAAAGTCTGCGCCAGCAAAGATACCGAGAATTGCGCTGGAATCTTCGACATCGATGTCGAATTCTTCGTCGACGTCGTCTGCGCCGAGGTCGTGGTAGCCGCCGGATACGCCGACGAAAGGTTCAGCCTGCTGAGCCTGAGCGGCGGTCGGAAGAGCGACGGCTGCAGCAGCCATTCCTGCGAAGAGTGCAATCTTTTTCATTATTTCTATCCTGTATTCACGCCCGGATATCCGAGCGCGGCGCAGATAGAAATCTCAGGTGGGGTCATTCAAGGGTCAGAAATCATTTGTGCAACACTGTTGCATTTTGACTACATAACCATGAACTGCGTGCGAACCTATGTCAAAGGTTACGCTCGCAAGCGCCATCCGGTTTTGAAAATATAGGCTATCACCGCGATGCATGCCGCCAAAAATGCCACAGTGATGCCGAAGCTCACCCAGATATTGACGTCGCTGTTGCCGTAAAAGGTCCACCGCAAACCGCTGACGAGATAGACGATCGGGTTGGCCAGCGCGATCGTATCCCACGGCTTCGGTAGCATATTGATTGAGTAGAATGTGCCACCGAGGAACGTGAGCGGCGTGAGAAAAAGCAACGGAATGATACCGAGCTTTTCGAAACTGTCGGCCCAGATGCCAAGGATGAAACCAAACAGGCTGAACGATGCAGCCACCAACATGATGTAGAGCACTGCGAGAAATGGGTGTGCGATTGAATAATCGACGAACAGACACGCTGTCAGCAGGATGATTGCGGCAAGTATCAGGCTCTTCGTCATCGCTGCCCCCACGAAACCGATTAAGGTCTCGGCTACTCCGATCGGTGCACTGAGCAACTCGTATATCGTGCCTGTAAAACGCGGCATGTAGATGCCGAAGCTGGAATTACTGGTCGTCTCGCCGAGCAGCGTCAGCATGAGCAGGCCGGGGATAATGAAGGCGCCATAATCGACTCCGCCCAGATCGGGCATCCGCCCGCCGATAGCCGCACCGAAAACGATGAAATAGAGCGAAGTCGTCAGCACGGGCGCCAGCACCGACTGAAACGCGGTGCGCAGGAAACGAAAAAGTTCGCGGGTGTAGATCGACCAGGTGGAGCGCCAGCCGATCATGCCGCCTGCTCCTCTTTCTCGCCCAGCAGGGAGACGAAAATATCCTCCAGGCTGCTTTCGCGCACATCGATCCCGTTATAGTCGATACCGCTGGCGATCAGCGCCTTCGTGATATCCGCCACCTCGCCCTTCCCGCGCCCGGTCCCGTCGCCGCCACGATAGCAGAGTGCCATTCCATCCTGCTCCAGTTCGAGTGGATATTGCGCCAGTGAAGGCGGCAGTTCCTTCAGCGGCGCTGCCAGTGTGATATGCGCCTCGGTCCGGCCAAGCCGCGCCATCATCGCATCCTTCTCATCGACCATGATCAGCTGGCCCTTCCGGATGATGCCCACACGGTCGGCCATTTGCTCCGCCTCTTCGATATAATGCGTGGTCAGAATGACGGTGACCCCCTTGTCGCGCATCTGGTCGATGATGGCCCACATCCCCTTGCGCAGTTCGACATCGACGCCGGCGGTCGGTTCGTCGAGGAAAAGCAGGTCGGGCTCGTGCGCCAGCGCCTTGGCGATGAGAACGCGGCGCTTCATCCCGCCCGATAGAGCCATGATGCGCGTATCGCGCTTGTCCCACAGGCTGAGGCTGCGTAGGATTTCCTCGATTCGCGCCGGGTCGGGTGCGAGACCGAAAAGCCCGCGCGAATAAGCCACAGCGTGTTTGACCGGCTCGAACATGTCGGTCGACAGTTCCTGCGGCACGAGACCGATCCTCGCCCTCGCCTTGCGCCAGTCCGTCGCCAGATCGTTGTCGAAAGCCCGAATAGTGCCATCGGTCGGCCGTACCAGCCCGCAAACCGCGCCGATCAGCGTCGTCTTGCCGGCGCCGTTCGGGCCAAGAAGCGCGAAAATCTCGCCTTTGCGGATTGTGAGGTTCACATCGTCCAGCGCTTTCAGCCCGCCGGGATAGGTTTTGGAAAGACCGTCGAGCTCGAGGATGGGTTCATGCATTCGCGCTCAGTTACGGCAGCAGGAGCGAGGAGTCACCATAGGAATAGAAGCGATATTCTTCCGCAATGGCGTGTGCGTAGGTTCCCTGCATGCGCTCACGTCCCATCAGTGCGCTGACCAGCATGAAAAGCGTCGATTTGGGAAGATGGAAATTGGTCATGAGGCCGTCGATGGCGCGAAATGTGTAACCTGGGGTAATGAAGATGTCCGTGTCGCCCGCGAAAGGACGGATGACGCGGTCTTCGCCCGTCGCGCTTTCGAGCAGACGCAGGCTGGTCGTCCCGACTGCGATGACACGATTTCCGCGTCCGCGAGCCTCGTTGAGGCGGTCGGCGGTGTCTTGCTCGATCCGGCCCCATTCCGAATGCATCTGGTGATCTTCGGTATCCTCGGCCTTCACGGGAAGGAAAGTCCCCGCGCCGACATGCAGGGTCAGTGTCTCGGTTGCGATGCCGCGATCTGCCAATGCCCCCATCAGCCGATCGGTGAAATGCAGCGCTGCTGTAGGCGCCGCTACGGCGCCATCCTCTTTCGCGAACATCGTCTGATAATCTTCGCGGTCCTGCGCATCGGTGGGCCGCTTGCCTGCGATGTACGGCGGCAAGGGCATGGTCCCCGCCCGCTCAAGCAGAACTTCGACCGGCTCCTCGCCTTCGAAAAACAGAATGAAGCTGCCATCAGCCAGCCGCTCTTCCGCGATTGCCGTCACTCCGCCGCCGAATTCGGCGACTTCGCCCACGCGCAGGCGCTTGGCGTTGCGGATGAATGCCTGCCAGCGCCTCAGGTCCACGCGCTTGTGCAGCGTCGCTCCGATCTTCGCTTCGCCCCGACGGCCTTCGAGCTGCGCGGGAATTACCCGCGTATCGTTGAACACGAGGACATCCCCCGGCTCGAGCATGCCGGGAAGGTCGCGTACATGGGCGTCCGCGAAAGGATCATCACCCCGGACCACCAGCATTCGCGCCGCATCGCGCGGCCGCGCTGGACGAAGAGCTATCCGTTCATTCGGAAGATCGAAATCGAAGAGGTCGACACGCATGCCAGCGCCTCTAAACGCTGGCTGCGCACTAGGAAACTCAGTTTTCGATCGGCGCGTTCAAATCATCAGCCGTTACTGGCGCATCGGACATGATGGCAGGCGCTGCGGCCGGCTTGATCTTGTTTTCCGATGCCAGCGAAGCCTGCAGTATACGCGTCGGATTTGCGGGCGGTTCTCCGCGATTGATGGCATCAACAGCGTCCATGTTGGAAATCACGCGGCCGAAATTGGTATATTTCTTGTCGAGGCTGAAACGCGGATAGAATACGAGGAAGAACTGGCTGTTCGCACTGTCCTCGCTCGCGGCGCGGGCCATGGAAACGGTACCGCGCACATGCGGCATCGGGTTGAACTCTTCTTCAAGGTCGGGAAGCTCGCTGCCGCCCTGCCCTGTTCCCGTCGGATCGCCGGTCTGGGCCATGAAGCCATCGATCACACGGTGGAAAATGACACCGTCATAGAAACCCTGACGCGCCAGGGTCTTGATCCGCTCGACGTGATTGGGCGCCCAGCTTGGCATGAGCCGCACGCCCACACGCTCGCCATTCGAGAGATCCAGAAACAGGATGTTTTCCAGATCTTCGTTCAGATTGTAATTGATCGGATCGTAGACCTTGCGAGCTGGCGCAGCGGTTTCGGCCTCCTGAGCGGTGGCAGCGATCGGGGCCATTGCCACAAGCGCGGCAGCAGCAAGAGCGAACGAAGACTTGAGCATCATATTTCCGTCGAATTGTCCTATGTGGAGGACGCCCTAGCGGGCGGGCGCTGTCCATTCAATGAATGGTTTGGCGCACACTATCAGTAGTCCCCCAGCTGTCCCATTTCCTGCACCCTCGCGATGACATCTTCGCACACGTCCTGGCTGACGAACGGGGTGATATCACCGCCCAATAAAGCGATTTCCTTTACCAGCCGGGATGCGATTGGCTGAAGCGACACATCCGCCATGAGGAAAACAGTTTCGATGTCGTCGTCGATCTGCTGGTTCATCCCCGCCATCTGATATTCATATTCGAAATCGGCGACGGCGCGCAGCCCCCGGATCAGGACGGATGCTCCCATTTTCTGGGCGAATTTAACCAGCAGTGCGTTAAAACCGACCACCTCGACATTGCCAAGACCCATGGCCGCTATCTCTCGCTCGACCATGTCGAAACGTTCTTCGGTGGAGAACATGGGATCCTTGGAGGGATTGGTTGTCACACCAATTATGAGTCTGTCGACAAGTTTGCTGCCACGCCTAATGATATCGGCATGACCAAGTGTGATCGGGTCGAATGTTCCCGGGTAAATGCCGATCCGTTCAGTCATCAGTGATCTCTCTTCACGACGAAATGTGCCAGATCGATGAGGACCCGCGCCTCATCACCATAGCCAGCCAGATGGTCGCCCGCCTGATCGACCAGCATCTCCGCCTGCGCACGGGCCTTGTCACGCCCCATCAGCGTCACGAAAGTCTGTTTGCCCTGCTCTTCATCCTTCCGCAGCGCTTTACCTGCCTTTGCCTCGTCGCCTTCCACATCGAGCAGGTCATCCGCGATCTGGAATGCAAGCCCGATATCGCGGGCATAAGCACGCAGATGGGTTCGGCCTTCTGGCGGCACCCTGCCCAGGATCGCTCCCATCTCCACGCTTGCGGCGAGCAGGGCGCCGGTTTTCAGCTGCTGCAGGCGAGTGACTTGCCGCAGATCGTAAGACTGCTCGTCAGATACGATATCCATCATCTGGCCGCCTGCCATCCCTTCATGGCCGCTTGCCTTGGCAAGTGTGGTCACCAGTTCGCTGCGCACGAAAGGGTCGCTGCTTGTCCCTGGCATGGTGAGAATATCGAATGCCAGCGCATGGAGACAATCGCCCGCTAGGACAGCGGTTGCCTCGTCATAGACATTGTGCAGCGTTGGCTTGCCGTGGCGCAGATCGTCGTCATCCATGCAGGGCAGATCGTCATGAATGAGCGAGTAGGCATGAATGGCTTCGACCGCGCAGCCTGCTGCGACGGCCGCATCGCGATCTACTCCGAAGAGCCTGGCGGTGGCGCATACCAGCAGTGGACGAACACGCTTCCCGCCACCGATCGCAGCATACCGCATCGCCTCTACTAGCTGGGCACGGGTATCCTGCGGCACGGGAAGAAAGGCATCGAAGGCGGCATCGACGTCGCGCTGAACCTCTTCGAAAGCTTCAGCGAGCAGATCCGGCATCGTGGTCACCGCACTCACGCCTCAGCTTTCCGCATCGAAGGGCACGGTGCCGGAAGGTTTGCCATCGCTGCCCTGCACGATCTTGTCGATCTTCGCTTGCGCCGCATCGAGCCGCTTCTGGCATGCCTTGCGCAACTCCTCGCCGCGTTCGTAAAGCGCGATGCTTTCATCAAGCGGGACATCGCCGCTTTCGAGGCCACGCACGGTGATTTCGAGCGCGCGGAGTGCCTCTTCGAAGCTCATATCCGCAATCGGTTTGTCTTGGCCTTCTGTCATCATGGGCGAGCATTGACGGGACGCAGGCGCGCGGTCAAGAAGGTCAAAACACGGGGAGCGGATATGACGTGGATTGTCGCTATCATAGCGGCCGCCGTGGCGTTCGGCACGCTGGACGCCGTCTGGCTGAAATGGGCAGGCCCGAATTTCTACCGGGCGCGGTTGCGCGACATTCTCGCAGAGAATTTCCGCATCGTGCCGGCGCTTGTCTTCTACCTTGCCTATATCGTGGCTATCGTATGGTTCGCAGTTCGCCCAGGGCTGGCGAGTGGCTTGGGTTCGGCGGCACTCAACGGCGCTCTGCTGGGTGCAATTTGCTATGCGACTTACGATCTGACCAATCAGGCGACCATGCGCCACTGGTCCACCACAGTCACGGTCGTGGACATCTGCTGGGGCGCCGCGGCCACAGCATTTGCGGCGACCGCCGCGACCCTCGCCGCATCGAAACTGGCATAGGAGCGGCCGATAATGTTCATCGGTCATTTTGCCCCGGCTTTCGCCGCACGCGCCATCACCGGTGAAGCGCCGAAACTCGGAACTCTGTTCGTCGCCGCCCAACTTACCGACTGGGCGTTTATGGCCCTGTTCATGATCGGACTGGAAGATGGCGAGATCGTGCCTGGGATCACCGTGATGAGCCCGCTGGACCTGCACACCATGCCATATACGCACAGCCTGCTCGGCACCGCCGCTTTCGCGCTTGCCCTTGGTCTACTGGTCGGCAGATGGTCGCGCAATCTGGTGGCAGGTACCTGGGCCGCGATAGTCGTCCTGAGCCACTGGTTTCTCGACCTGCTTGTGCATCGCCCCGATTTGACCTTGTTTGGCGGACAGGAAAAGTTCGGCTTCGGCCTCTGGAATTACCCCTGGATCGAGGTTCCGCGGGAACTGGGCATAACACTGGCCGCCTTCGTCTGGTACGTCCGGGCAACAAAGGGTCCGCCGGTACCACCGCTCATCCTGATAGGAAGCATGCTGGGGTTTCAGCTGCTCAATTGGCTCGCACCGCAACCCACCGAATATTCGGTTGCGCTGCCGCTGACAGCCATGGCGGCTTTCGCGATACTCACCGCGATCGCCTATTGGACTGATTCGACGCGCTGGCATAAAAGCGAAATCGGCCTCGGCGTCGCCAGCCCGCCACTCTGACCCGCATGGTTATTGCGCCTTCGCGCCTGCCCCTTTAAAGGCGCGATCCATGAGCGAAATCACTCCCGACATCGTTGCCCAGCATGGCCTCTCCGAAGACGAATACGAGCGCGTGCTGAACGCGCTGGGCCGTGAGCCCAATCTGGTTGAACTGGGCATCTTTTCGGTGATGTGGAGCGAACATTGCTCCTACAAATCTTCCCGCCTCCATCTGAAGAAGCTGCCGACCGAGGCGCCCTGGGTGATCTGCGGCCCCGGCGAGAATGCCGGCGTGATCGATATCGGTGACGGCCAGGCGGCGATCTTCAAGATGGAGAGCCACAACCACCCCTCCTACATCGAGCCCTATCAGGGCGCGGCTACCGGTGTTGGCGGCATCCTGCGCGACGTGTTCACCATGGGCGCGCGGCCGGTGGCTAATGCCAATGCGCTGCGGTTCGGCCGCCCCGATCATCCGAAGATGAAGCACCTCGTGCAGGGTGTGGTCGCGGGAATCGGCGGCTATGGCAATTGCGTCGGCGTACCGACAGTGGCTGGCGAGACCAATTTCCATCCGGCCTATGACGGAAACATCCTCGTTAACGCGATGACGGTCGGCGTCGCCGATGCGGACAAGATTTTCTACAGCGCGGCAACAGGCGTCGGAAACCCGATCGTCTATGTCGGCTCCAAGACCGGGCGCGACGGGATCCACGGCGCGACAATGGCCAGTGCCGATTTCGAGGAAGACGCGGAGGCCAAGCGCCCGACGGTGCAGGTCGGCGACCCTTTCACCGAAAAGCTGCTGATCGAAGCCTGCCTCGAACTGATGGCGACCGACGCCATCGTCGCGATCCAGGACATGGGCGCGGCGGGGCTCACCTCCTCGAGTGTCGAGATGGCCACCAACGGCAAGGCCGGCATCCGCCTCGACATGAATAAAGTCCCATGCCGCGAAGAAGGCATGACGCCCTATGAAATGATGCTAAGCGAAAGCCAGGAGCGCATGCTCATGGTGCTCAAGCCCGGCAAGGAAGAGATGGCCGCGGCCATTTTCGAGAAGTGGGAACTGGATTTCGCCGTCATCGGCGAAGTTACCGACACGCAGCACATGGTGCTGGAATTCGGCGGCGAAGTGGTCTGCGACATTCCTCTGGGGCCCCTTGCCGCAGATGCTCCGGAATACGATCGTCCCTATCTCTCGAAGGAAGAATACACCGCCTGGGCCGGCATCAAGCCGATGGCTGAGCGTCCCGACACCAATGATGTCGGCGGCGATCTGATGAAGCTGCTCGCATCGCCGAACCTGTCCTCGCGGCGGTGGATTTCCGAGCAGTATGACAGCCAGGTTGGCGCGGACACGCTGCAGACCGGCGGCGACGCGGGCGTGGTCCGCGTTCACGGGACGAAGAAAGCGCTGGCAATCAGCACCGACTGCACGCCGCGCTATGTCCATGCCGATCCGTATGAAGGCGGCAAGCAGGCGATTGCCGAAGCCTATCGCAACCTTTGCGCAGTAGGCGCACGTCCGCTCGCGGTGACCAATTGCCTCAACTTCGGCAATCCGCAGCGACCCGAAATCATGAGCCAGTTTGTCCATGCGCTGGAAGGCATGGGCCGCGCCTGCCGCGTCCTCGACTTCCCGATCGTGAGCGGCAACGTCAGCCTTTACAATGAAAGCAAGGCGACCGGCGGCGGCAGCGCGATCCTGCCCACCCCGGCTATCGGCGGTGTCGGGATCATCGACGACTACGACCGCATGATGACCATGCCGTTCAAGGCAGAGGGCGAGGCGATCTATCTGATCCGCGCCGAACATTGGGCCACTCCGGACCCGGAACGCTCCCATCTCGGCAAGTCGCTATGGCTGAGCGAAATCCACGGCCGCGACGAAGGGCGCACGCCGCCCACCGATCTCACGGTGGAAAAGAATGCCGGCAAGATCGTGCTGCAGCTTATTGCCGATGGCCTCGTAAGCGCGGTTCACGACGTGTCCGATGGCGGCCTGGCAGTCGCGCTGGCGGAAATGGCGATGACTGGCGGGATCGGTGCCGATGTCGAATGGCACGAAGATTACACGCAGGCGCAGTGGTGGTTCGGCGAAGACCAGGGCCGCTACATCGTAACTGTTCCCGATGCGCAGGCGCTTAACGAAGCGCTCGCCAGCGGGACGGAGAACGATGAAACCGCATCCATCGGCTTCCGCCGCATCGGCAAGACAGGCGGCACCACCCTGTTCGGCAAATCGATAGACGAGATGCGCGCCGCACATCGTTCGTTCTTCGACGAATGGATGGATGCCTGATCGAAACGCTGTTCCCTGCTGTCTGTAACATCGGGGAACAGCGATCGCTCGGCCGATTTCGAATTTGGGTTAGCCCTGCACCCACTCGCTCTCTGGAATGCCAAAGAGCTTGAGGATTACTGTCAGGTTCTCGCTTGAAATCCTGCCGTTCGCCGCTTCGCGTGCCTTCGGCTTGGCCCGATAGGCAATGCCGTAATCGGCCGCTTCGATCATCGGGATGTCGTTCGCACCGTCTCCCGTGGCAAGAACACGCGCCCCCTCACCCAAAGCCTCGCGCTCTTCCTCAAGCGTCGCCAGCTTGGTCGAGGCATCGCTGATCGGCCCCGCCAGCTTGCCGGTCAACACGCCCGCGTGAACCGCGAGGCGGTTGCCGACGACCCGTTCGAAACCGAGCTGCTGGCCGATCCTGTCGGCGAAATGATGGAAACCCCCGGTTACCAGCACACTGCGGCAGCCCTTCGAAGCAAGGGTCTGAACCAGCGTGCGAGCGCCGGGCACGGGAGTGATCCGTTCTGCCAGGCAATTGTCGATCGCCCTTTCGCCGAGCCCCTCGAGCAGTCCTACACGCTCGCGTAGCGCGGTCTCGAATTCGAGCTCTCCCCGCATCGCCCGCTCGGTAATGTCGGCCACCTTGTCCTTGATACCGGCGAAATCGGCCAATTCGTCGATGCATTCTTGCCCGATCATGGTCGAATCCATGTCGGAAACAAACAGGCGCGGAATCTCGATTGCGTGATCGGCCACCAGCATGTCGCATTCGCCGAAATGCTCTTCCAGCGTGGCGGCAACCCGCTTCGTATCACCATGGGGAAGCGCGATCTGCAATACATCGCCGCAGAAATCGAGCATCGACGCTTCGGCCACCGGCATGCCTGCAGACGCCAGCGCTTCGCTCGCTGCATCGAGCCGGGTTTCCAGACTGGTCGCCTCTGCTATCAGCCGGGCGATGAGCATAGAGAATTCCCCTGTTTTGCCTCCACTTGCGCTCATTGCAGGGCCGACCGCCAGCGGCAAGAGCGATCTGGCGGTAAGGTTGGGAAAGCGGATCGAAGCGCAGGGAAAGCGGGCGGTCGTGATCAATGCCGACAGCGCCCAGGTCTATTGCGACCTGCATGTGCTTTCGGCGCGCCCGAGCGCAGAAGACATGGGCGGGATCGAACATCGTCTTTTCGGAGCATGGGACGGGGCCACGCCCTGCTCCGCGGCGGATTGGGCCGCAGCGGCCAAACACGAGATCGCCCGGCTTCAGTCCGAAGGCGCAGTACCGATCCTGTGCGGCGGGACCGGTCTTTACATGCGTACACTGCTCGAAGGGATTGCCCCGGTCCCCGAAATCGATCCGCGGATCCGTGCCGATGTCCGCGCGCTGGATCAGGCCGAGGCCCGCGCGGCACTTGAAATCGAGGACCCAGAGGCGGCGGCCCGGCTCGCTCCGGCAGACGTCGCGCGAACCATGCGCGCTCTGGAGGTCGTGCGATCCAGCGGTCGAACGCTCAGGGCATGGCAAGATCGCAAGACCGGCGGAATCGGCGACCAGGTCTCTGTGTATCCCCTGCTCCTCCTGCCGGAACGCGAGTGGTTGTACGAGCGCTGCGATCGCCGTTTCATTTTAATGCTGGAAGGCGGTGCGATCGGAGAGGTCGAAGCGCTGCTGGCACGAAGGCTCGACCCTTCGCTGCCCGTCATGCGGGCCATCGGTGTCCCGGAAATAGCGGGGCTGGTGCAAGGCGATCTATCGCGGGATCAAGCCATCGTCTCTGGCCAGCGCGCCACACGACAGTACGCCAAGCGGCAATATACGTGGTTCAGGCATCAGCCGCCGGGATCGTGGATGCGCGCTGATAACAAATCTATCGAAGAATACGATATTTTTGTATCATTGTTGCGTCAGCTGAGTTGACAGCAGTACTTTCGTTTCCCATACGAGAGATCCTGTTGGCCCGGCGCTACGACCCCAAGCGCCGGGCCGACTTGCGATTTGAGCGGAGGAAAACGTGTCTGACGAGCGCAGCGGAGCTGCCATATTGATCGAGTGCCTCAAGCGGCAAGGTGTCGAATTCGTGTTCGGCTATCCTGGCGGCGCGGTACTGCCGATCTACGACGAACTCTTTGCAGAAGGCGAAGCAGACGGCGGCATTCGCCACATCCTCGTCCGGCACGAAGCCGGCGCGGCTCATGCGGCCGAAGGCTATGCCCGCTCGACCGGAAAGCCTGGCGTGGTTCTGGTGACCAGCGGTCCGGGTGCCACCAATGCGGTGACCGGCATTGCCGATGCCTATATGGATTCCATTCCCATGGTCGTGATCACCGGGCAGGTTCCGACAGGTCTGATCGGGACCGACGCTTTCCAGGAAGCCGATACAGTCGGTCTGACCCGCCACTGCTCCAAGCATAATTATCTCGTGAAGGATCCGGCCAAGCTCCGCTCCACGATTGAGGAAGCCTTTCGGATCGCGACGACCGGGCGGCCGGGGCCGGTGGTGGTCGACATTCCCAAGGACGTGCAGATCGCGCTCGCCGAATGGGGAGAGCAGGATTCCGAGCCCCTTCCCTCGCATCGGTATCAGCCGCGGATGGTTGGCGCAGCGGACGAAATCGCCGAGGCGGTCGATATGCTGGCGGCGGCTGAACGCCCGATCTTCTATACCGGTGGCGGCGTTATCAACGCAGGGCCACGCGCCTCCGAACTGCTGCGGCAATTGCAGCACAAGACAGGCGCGCCGGTTACCAGCACGCTGATGGGTTTGGGGGCCTTCCCGGCCGACCATCCGGACTGGCTTGGCATGCTTGGCATGCATGGCACTTACGAAGCCAATATGGCGATGAATCGCGCCGATCTCATCATCGCGGTCGGCTCGCGCTTCGATGATCGCGTCACCGGCCGGCTGGATGCCTTCGCGCCCGAGGCCAAAAAAATCCACATCGATATCGACCGCGCTCAAATCAACAAGATCGTGCCGGTGGACCTCGGCATCGTGGGTGACTGTGGGCACGTGCTCGAACAGTTGCTGGATGGCTGGGGCAACCGCAAAGGTCGGGACCTGTCCGAATGGAAGGCGCGTGTTCTGGGCTGGAAGGCACGCGATTGTCTCGCCTATCCGGAAAAATCTGACCTCATTATGCCGCAGAAGAGCATCGAACGGCTTTTCGCCCTGACGAAGCATCGCGATCCGATCATCACTACCGAGGTCGGGCAGCACCAGATGTGGGCAGCCCAGTATTTCGGCTTCATGGGACCGAATAAATGGCTCACCAGCGGCGGTCTCGGCACGATGGGCTACGGCCTGCCCGCAGCCATCGGCGCCCAGCTCGGCAACCCTGATGCGCTGGTGATCGACATTGCCGGAGAGGCCAGCATCCAGATGAATATCCAGGAATTGGGCACCGCGAGCCAGTTCCGCTTGCCGGTGAAGATCTTCATCCTCAACAACGAATATATGGGCATGGTCCGCCAGTGGCAGGAGCTGACCTATGAAAGCCGCTATTCAAACAGCTATTCGGACAGCCTGCCCGATTTCGTGAAACTTGCCGAAGCCTATGGCTGGAAAGGCATCCGCATCGAGGATGAAAGCGAACTCGACGCAGGTATCGAGGCGATGCTGGCGCATGACGGTCCGGTTATTGCCGATTGCATGGTGGCCAAGGAAGCCAATTGCTTCCCGATGATCCCCAGCGGCGCGGCGCATACCGACATGCTGCTCTACGGCGACAAGGTCGGCGGCACGATGGACGACGAAGCGAAGGCACTCGTATAATGGTTATCTCGAAAGAACTTCCGGCGGCGCTGGCCGCCAAGGCGCAGCGGCGTAATTGGTACACGCGCGAAAATGCCGAACAGCTGCTCGACTGGATCGAAGAGACCGGCCAGCGCTTTCTCGGCGTCGATGTGGCGCAGGAGCAGTCCGACGGCAGCTGGCTGCTGATCGACGAGGGGCTGGACCTCAGCCGCCAGACGGAGAATTTCGAGGCCGTCCGCCGCGGCCGCCAGTTCATCGCCGAATATGACGGCTCCGGCCGCATGTTCGCGCCTGTGTGGCAGGACCGCGGCGAATGAGAATCGCCGAGCAGTCCTCCGAACGGCACGTGCTGAACGTGATCGTCGATAACGAGGCGGGTATCCTGGCGAAGATATCCGGCCTCTTCACCGCGCGCGGCTACAATATCGACAGCCTGACCGTGGCCGACATCTCTGAAGACCACGCCATCAGCCGCATCACCGTGGTAACCCGCGGGCCGGAGCCGGTGATCGACCAGATCCGCGCCCAGCTCGAACGGTTGGTGCCAGTGCATCGCGTGATCGACCTCACCGAAAGCGGCGCACATGTCGAACGCGAGCTGGCGCTGGTGAAAGTCGCCGGAAAGGGGGACGCGCGTGTCGAGGCGCTGCGGATTGCCGAACTGTTCCGCGCCAATGTCGTCGACACCACCACCCAAAGCTTCGTGTTCGAGCTGACCGGCTCGCCCGACAAGGTGGACAGTTTCATCACCCTGATGCGCGAACTCGGCCTGGTCGAGGTCGGCCGCTCGGGGATCGTGGGAATGATGCGCGGGCCATCTGCTGAATAGTGGCCGCGGAACAAGTGAGGAATACAATGCAAGTCTATTATGATGCCGATTGCGACCAGCAGCTGATCAAGGACAAGAAGGTCGCCATCGTCGGTTATGGCAGCCAGGGCCACGCCCATGCCCAGAACCTGCGCGACAGCGGGGTTGGCGAGGTCGTCATCGCGCTGCGCGATGGCTCGGCCACGGTGAAGAAAGCCGAAGGGGCCGGTTTCACCGTCAAGACCGTTGCCGAAGCGGCAGAGTGGGCGGACGTGCTCATGATCCTCGCGCCCGACGAGCATCAGGCGGCAATCTATGCCGATGAAGTCGCGGGCAAGATGAAGCCCGGCAGCGCGCTGGCCTTCGCGCATGGCCTCAACATCCACTTCGGCCTGATCGACCCGCCCGCCGATGTCGACGTCATCATGATCGCGCCCAAGGGCCCAGGCCACACGGTGCGCGGCGAATACATCAAGGGCGGCGGCGTGCCCTGCCTCATCGCGGTCCATCAGGAATCGAGCCAGTCGGGCGGCAACGGCTTCGCCAAGCAGCTCGCTCTCTCCTATGCCAGCGCTGTCGGCGGCGGGCGCAGCGGCATCATCGAAACCGATTTCAAGGAAGAGTGCGAAACCGACCTTTTCGGCGAACAAGCGGTGCTGTGCGGCGGGATCACCCACCTTATCCAGGCCGGGTTCGAGACGCTGGTCGACGCCGGATACGCGCCCGAAATGGCCTATTTCGAGTGCCTTCACGAAACCAAGCTGATCGTCGATCTGCTCTATGAAGGCGGGATCGCCAACATGCGCTATTCGATCTCGAACACGGCTGAATACGGCGACATCAAGACCGGCCCGCGCATCATCACCGAAGAAACCAAGGCCGAAATGGGCCGCGTCCTTAAAGACATCCAGTCGGGCCGCTTCGTGAAGGATTTCGTGCTGGACAACCAGGCAGGCCAGCCCGAGCTGAAGGCCAGCCGCAAGGCCGCCGCGGCGCATCCGATCGAGAAGACCGGCGCCCAGCTTCGCGCCATGATGCCCTGGATCGGCGCCAACAAGCTGGTCGACAAGGACAAGAACTGATCCCTTGGTCGCGCCCCATCGCTCTCCTTAGGGAAAGGATGCAAACCGGGCGCGACCACCACGTCTTCTTTGCCGAGCGGGTTTGATGCGAATTTGTCTTCGGCGCGAACCGATAGCTGGATTTATCCGCCCGTCATCGCCACAAGGGGCCGCAGGATGGACCGTCGCAGCATTGCGGCGGACCGGGGCAAGGATAATCGTCCCAGGCTATTGCGGCCGGGATCAGACACCAACCGACTCTCCTGAGGAGAAGACGCAATGAAAAAACTCGTAATCGCCGCCGCTGCCTGCACGCTGGCCGCCCCCGCCGCCTTCCTGTCGGCCCAGAACGCCAGCATCCCGGGTCAGATGGATCCCTCGCGCGTTGCCGGAGGCACCTATCAGCTCGATCCGTCGCACACGCTGGTGAGCTGGCAGGTCAATCACTTCGGCTTCAACGATTACTTCGGCCTGTTCGGAGACATCGAAGGCACCATGACGCTCGATCCGGCGAATATTTCCGCCACCGAGTTCGACATCACCGTGCCGATTACCAGCGTTTCGGTGGCCAGCGAAGGCCTGCGCGATCACTTGCTGCGTCCCGGCAAGGACGGCGGCGATCCCGACTTCTTCGGCGCCAATCCCGCGCCTGCACGGTTCGTCTCCACCTCGGTCCGCCGCACCGGCGACACCAGCGCAGTCGTTTCCGGACAGCTGACCATGAACGGCAAAACCGGTCCGGTCACCATGCTCGTCGACTTCACCGGCGCGGGCGAAAACCCGATGAGCAAGGCGCCCACGGTCGGTTTCCAGGCCCGCACCACGATCGACCGCACGCAATGGGGTGTCGACTATGCCGCTCCGATGGTCGGCAGCGATGTCGACCTGGAAATCAGCGCGGCGTTCGAACGCCAGCAGTAAGCCACTTTAATCTCGACTTCCCATCGGCATGGCGGCATCTGCCGTGCCGATGGGGGACGAGTATCGAACCAGGCTGATCTATATTCTGTGTGCGGTGGCCTTCACGGTCGTCGTGTTCAGCCTGCTTGCCCGCGACCGTTCGCCTGCCTTTCAGCCGCAATCCAGCCTCCCCGAGATACAGCGCTACGCCCGTGACACGCTGGCCGGACTGCAGGAGCAGTCCATCGCGCGAAATCAGGAATATTGCGGCGTCATCTATGAAGACGAAGCCGGTGCGCTGAACACTTCCGAAATCTACGAAGGCGAACGGGCCGAATGCGAATTTGACTGGGGCCTGCCGCTCGGCAACCATGTCGTCGCCAGCTTCCACACCCACGGCGGATACGATTTCGATTACGACAGCGAAGTGCCTTCGGTGGAAGATCTCGCCAGCGATGTGGATGCGCGGATCGACGGCTTCGTGTCCACTCCTGGCGGGCGCCTGTGGTATAATGACTGGCAGGAAGGCGCCTCCACGCAGCTGTGCGGCGAAGGCTGCCTGGCGCAGGACCGGCGCTATGTCGCGGCGCCGAAAGAAGACCTTGCCCTCACCTTCACTATCGCTGACTTGCAAGCACGCGGGGCCTACGGCACCCAGCCGGAGTGAGACTGTCCGACTGCCATAACATCCACGATTTTCGCCAATTGGCGAAACGGCGACTGCCGTGGCCGGTCTTCGACTATATCGACGGCGCAGCGGATGACGAGCTGACTAAGGGCCGCAACACCGCCGCTTTCGACGAAGTCGATCTCGTTCCCGATGTGCTGGCCGGGGTGAAAAGGATCGACACGGGCTGCACGATCATGGGTCGCCGCAGCGAATTGCCGCTGATGCTCAGCCCCACGGCCCTGCAACGCGCCTTCCACCGGGATGGCGAACGCGCCGTGGCCCGGGCCGCATCGAAATTCGGCGTCTGGTTCGGCATCTCCAGCCTCGCCACCCATTCGATCGAGGAGGTCGCCGCGCTGACCGACGGGCCCAAGCTGTTCCAGCTGTATGTCCACAAGGACAAGGGTCTCAATGCCAGCATGATCGAACGCTGCAAGGGTGCCGGTTTCGATGCGCTGGCGCTGACCGTGGACACCATCGTATCGGGCAAGCGCGAACGCTGCCTGCGGTCGGGCTTCACCACCCCGCCCCGCTTTTCCGCCAGTTCGCTGTGGAGCTATGCCACCCGCCCGCGCTGGACGCTGGATTATGTCTTCGGGCCGAAGTTCCGCCTGCCCAATCTCGACGGGTACGTGAGCGAAGGCAGCGGCAAGGCGGTGAGCATCCAGGATTACTTCAACACCATGCTCGACACCGGCATGGATTGGGACACCGCCGCCCGCATCCGGGAGGACTGGGGCGGGACTTTCGCGCTCAAGGGAATCATGAGCGTGGCGGACGCCCGCCGCGCGGTCGAAATCGGGGCGGATGCCATCTGGATTTCCAACCACGGCGGCCGCCAGCTCGACGGCAGCCGCGCGCCCTTCGACCAGCTCGAGGAAATCGTCGACGCGGTCGGGGGCGAGATCGAGATCATCCTCGATGGCGGGGTAAGGCGCGGAACGCATGTGCTGAAAAGCCTTGTCATGGGCGCCACTGCGGCATCGGGCGGACGCCTCTATCTCTATGCCCTCGCCGCTGCGGGGCAGGAAGGCGTGGAGCGCGCGCTGCAAATCCTGAAGGAAGAGATCGAGCGGGCCATGCGCCTGATGGGCGTCGTCAGCGTGCAACAATTGAGCCGCGAGAGGGTAAGGCTGCGATGAATATGCAAAGTAACGGTTGAACTGAAGGCAATAATACGCAATGCACCAGCCGATGAACCGTATCGGACTTATTCTGCGACTTAGCCGCCCTTGGGCGTGATCCGTGCGTGCCCTGTAGGTGCGCCGCGCACCCAAGGGCAGATCAGACCGCAGCTTTAACCGACACGAGTACTCCCCAATGCCCATGCTCACCGACCCGAGCGTCAAATATTCGCCCTTTCCGCAGGTCCCGCTGGCGGATCGGCAATGGCCCTCGCGCACCATCACCGCGCCGCCACGCTGGCTGTCGACCGATCTTCGTGACGGCAATCAGGCCATCGTGGATCCGATGGACGCGCATAAGAAGAACCGTTTCTTCGATCTTCTGGTTGATGTAGGCGTGAAAGAAATCGAAGTCGGCTTTCCCAGCGCTGGCGCAACCGAATTCGATTTCATCTCGGGGCTCGTCCAGTCGGGCCGCATCCCTGACGACGTGCTGGTGCAGGTTCTCACGCAAAGCCGCGAGGATCTGATCCGCACCAGCTTCGCCAGCCTGACGGGCGCGCGCGCGGCGATCGTCCATCTCTACAATGCCGTCAGCCCCGCCTGGCGCGAAGTGGTCTTCGGCATGACGAAAGACCAGGTGCGTGACATCGCGGTCCACGGTGCCAAGATCATGCGCGATGAAGCGGCAAAGCAGCCCGAAACGGACTGGCACTTCCAGTACAGCCCGGAAACCTTCTCCACCGCCGAACTCGATTTCAGCCTCGAGGTTTGCGAAGCGGTGATGGGTGTGCTCGCCCCCACGCCCGAACACCCGATCATCCTCAACCTGCCCGCCACGGTGGAAGCGGCCACACCCAATATCTATGCCGATCAGGTCGAATATTTCATTCGCAACCTGCCCAACCGCGAAAGCGCGGTCATCAGCCTGCATACGCATAACGACCGCGGTACCGGCGTCGCGGCGGCGGAACTGGCACTGATGGCCGGTGCCGACCGCGTGGAAGGGTGCCTGTTCGGCAATGGGGAGCGCACGGGCAATTGCTGCCTCGTGACCATGGCGCTCAACATGTACACGCAAGGCGTCGATCCGCAGCTGGACTTTTCGGACATCGACCGGGTGATCGAGACGGTCGAATATTGCAACGAACTGCCCGTGCACCAGCGCCATCCCTATGGCGGCGAACTGGTCTACACCGCCTTTTCCGGCAGCCATCAGGATGCGATCAAGAAGGGGTTCGCGGCGCATCAGGTGCAGAACGATCCGCACTGGCGCGTGCCTTACCTCCCCATCGACCCGGCCGATCTGGGCCGCAGCTACGAAGCAGTCATTCGCGTCAATTCGCAGTCCGGCAAGGGCGGTTTCGCCTGGATCCTGGAGCAGACGCAGGGCCTCAAGCTGCCCAAGAAGATGCAGGCCAATTTCAGCCCGCATGTCCAGCGCGTGGCGGACGAACTGAGCCGCGAGCTGACGGCAGACGACATCTGGGAAAGCTTCAAGCAGGCCTATCACGTGCAGACCGCGCCCAAGCATTTCCAGCTGGTCGATTACGAGGAACGCCGCGCCACGGACGGCACGCGGCTGTTCAGCGGAACAATCGAGGTCGAGGGCCAGGAGCAGACCGTATCCGGTCGCGGCAACGGCCTGATTTCCTCCGTCCTCGCCACGATCGAGGATGCATTCGGGCTGAGCCTCGAGGTGGTCGACTATACGGAGCATGCGCTGACCACGGGGCGTGACAGCCGCGCTGCCGCTTTTCTGGAATGCCGGACGCCCGATGGTCAGACTATCTGGGGCGTGGGGATCGATGAAGACGTCGCCACAGCCAGCGTACGCGCCGTTCTCTCGGCGGCCAATTCTGCTGTCATGCGCAAGTCCCCGGCCTGATTGCGGGACCTCTCAAGGGGGCCGATGCGGAGCCTTGCGGCATCGTCGGCGGGCGCTCGGGACGGGCTGATCCGGGGCCTCACCCAGCCCTCGCCGGCAAGCGGCGAGAACTCCCTTTCCTACATTCAGCCTGGCTGATAGCGCTGCCCCATGCCCGCTCTATTTCCCCTTCCAGGCCGCAGAAATCAGGGGGTCTGGCGGGGTCATTTGTTTTTGATCTGGACCGTGCTCCATGTGCTCCATCCTGTAGGATTCGCCTTTCGTGACCAGCCCTTCTCCGAGGCTGCTTGACGTTTACGTAACGTCACGCTCGACAAGTGCGATGGCACGCAATACGCACTGCGCCAACTGGAAGAGGAACCCTAGCGAATGACCCTACCGGCCCCCTTCGACAAACTGCGTATCCCCGTGATCGGCTCGCCGCTGTTCATCGTCTCCGGACCGGAACTGGTGATCGCGCAGTGCAAGGCGGGTATCGTCGGCAGCTTCCCGGCGCTGAATGCGCGGCCGCAGAGCCAGCTCGACGAATGGCTGCACCAGATCACCGAAGAACTGTCCGCCCATAATCGCGACAATCCCGATCGGCTGGCAGCACCCTTCGCCGTCAACCAGATCGTCCATCGCTCGAACGACCGGATCGAAGCCGACATGGCGACCTGTGCCAAATGGCAGGTACCGCTGATCATCACCTCGCTCGGCGCGCGGGAAGAGATCTTCCAGGCCGTGCGTGGCTGGGGCGGGATCACGCTGCATGACGTGATCAACAACCGCTTTGCCCATAAGGCGATCGAGAAAGGCGCGGACGGTCTCATCCCCGTCGCCGCCGGTGCGGGCGGACATGCCGGCACGCTCAGCCCCTTCGCCCTGATGCAGGAAATCCGCGAATGGTTCGATGGATTGGTGGCGCTGTCCGGCTCGATCGCCCACGGCCGCTCGATCCTCGCCGCGCAGGCGCTGGGAGCGGATTTCGCCTATATCGGCTCCCCCTGGATCGCGACCGAGGAAGCCAATGCCGTCGATGGCTACAAGCAGGGCATCGTGGAAGGCAGCGCGGACGGGATCGTCTATTCGAACCTCTTCACCGGCGTGCATGGCAACTACCTGCGCTCGAGCATCGAGAATGCCGGTCTGGACCCTGAGAACCTGCCCGAAAGCGACCCCAGCAAGATGAACTTCGGCAGCGGCGGCAATACCAAGGTCAAGGCGTGGAAGGACATCTGGGGTTCGGGTCAGGGCATCGGCACGGTCAAGACCATCGGCCCGGTGTCGGACATGGTCGCGCGGCTGGAACGCGAATACGAAGCAGCCAAGGCCGCGCTGACGCAAAAGACCGGCTGATGCGGATCGCGCCGGGTCAGAACATCCCTGACGCGATCCCTTCGGCCAGCCCTTCGCCCATCTCGCGGGCGGTTTGCAGGGTGGAGGGTTCTAGCGTCTTGGCCGCAAGGATCGCCTCCGGAGATTGCGCCTCGGTGTTGACGATCCAGGGCTCGGCCACGCGCTTCAACCGCCAGCCCTTGGCGATGCGGTCGATCTGTCGCTGGGCGCCCTCGCCGTCGCTTCCAGCGGCGATGATGGTGGCGAAGGGGCGGCCGTTCAGCTTGCCCAGCACCGGGTAATAGCAGCGGTCGAACATCTCCTTCATCTCGCCGCTCATGCTGGCGAGGTTCTCGGGGCAGACAAACAGATAGCCCGCCGCTGCCAGCAGGTCATCGGGCGAGACATCTGCGGCGGGGAGCAGAGAGCCATTGGCGGCAGCACCTTCGGCAGCGCTCGTGGCAAGCGCCTCGCTGGTGCCAGTGCGCCCATGCCATGCGATCAGCAGATGTCCGTCTTTCATGGACACAAATTCGGGGCACCGCTGTCGATTGTCAACGCAGGCACGGTTGCCGTGCCAGCACGCAAGAGAGTATAAACCACGCCATGGCTACCACTGCCCTCCCCAAGGTTTTCGGCGTTTCCCAATCCCTCACCGGCCGCGCCTGGCGCTGGCGCGGCGGCAATATGGATCTGGGCCAGGGCCACTTCGGAGACGGAGAGGCCATCGTGCGCCAGATACTGCTGGCCCGAGGCGTCGCGCCCGAGGATCTTCGGCGCCATCTGACACCCACTCTGCGCGAATTCCTGCCCGACCCTTCGGAGTTCAGGGATATGGACGTCGCCGCTGACCGGATCGCCCAAGCGGTCCTCGGCAAAGAACGCATAACCATTTACGGCGATTACGACGTCGATGGAGCCACAAGTTCAGCGCTGCTGATCCGCTTGCTACGCGACCTTGGCGTCGAGGCCGAGTACTACATCCCCGACCGGTTGCTGGAAGGATACGGTCCTTCCGGGGAAGCCTTGGTAAAGCTTGCCGAAGGCGGCTTCAGCCTGATCGTGACCGTCGATTGCGGCGCGATGGCTCATGAAGCCCTCGCCATGGCGAGCGAGGCAGGGGTCGACGTCATTGTGGTCGATCATCACAAGTGTTCGCCCGATCTTCCCCTTGCCGCAGCGCTAGTGAACCCCAATCGGCTGGACGAGAACGACCTTGCCGCATCACACGGCCATCTCGCGGCAGTCGGCGTCGCATTTCTGCTGGCCATCGCCTTGGTGCGAACCCTCCGCAATCAGGGCTATTTTGCCGCCCGCAAGGAGCCTGACCTCATGGCATTGCTCGACGTGGTGGCCCTCGGCACGGTCGCGGACGTAGCGGCGCTGCACGGACTCAATCGCGCCTTCGTCGCGCAGGGCCTCAAAATCATGGCTCGGCGCGACAATATCGGCATGGCCGCCTTGATAGACGCAAGCCGGCTGAAGCGCGCGCCGGCCTGCTCCGACCTGGGTTTTGCGCTCGGCCCCCGCATCAACGCAGGCGGAAGGGTCGGCGAATCGACCCTTGGCGTGCGGCTACTGACCACGCAGGACAGCGAAGAAGCGCGCCAGATCGCCGCCCAGCTCTCTTCGTTGAACGAGGATCGCCGGACCATCGAGGCCGACGTGCAGCAGCAAGCCGAAGACCAGCTTGCAAGCCAGCACAACCGCGCCGTGCACGTCGTTTTCGCCCGAGGATGGCATCCCGGCGTGATCGGGATCGTGGCCGGCAGGATAAAGGAGAAGACTGGCAAGCCGTCTCTCGTGATCGCGCTTGACGAAAACCGCCAAGGTAAGGGCTCAGGGCGTTCGATTCCCGGCGTTGACCTCGGTGCCGCAATCATCCGGGCGCGTGAGGAAGGCTTGCTGGTGAAAGGCGGTGGCCATGCGATGGCCGCCGGGCTGACGGTGGCAGAAGACAGGCTTGAAGCATTCTCCGACTGGATCGACGCTCATCTCGAAGGCCCTGTGTCCCGCGCTGGCGAGAATCGCGAGATGCTCGTCGATCTCGCCGTCGCTCCCGGTGGACTCACTCCCGAATTGGTCGAAGCGCTCGAAGCTGGCGGCCCCTATGGTGTCGGCTGGCCCGGACCTCGCGTCGCGGTTGGTCCCGTCCGCTTGGTCAAATGCGATGTCGTCGGGACAGACCACGTTCGACTTATCGCCAGCGGTGATGACGGCAAGAGCTTCAAGGGAATCGCGTTTCGCGCTGCGGAAAGCGACATGGGCCAAGCTTTGCTTCATGCCTCGAAGGGGCGGCGTCTGTGGCTCGCCGGGCGCGTGAAAATCGACGACTGGGGTAGCCGCCCACAAGCGGAACTCCATCTGGAAGACGCAGCTTTTGCAGATTGATGGAAAAGACACCCGATTGTGGGTTGACGGTTTTGACAGGCGCGCCTAATTGCGCCGCCACGCCACCGACCCCGCAAGGGGTGTGGCCCGTTCGTCTAGCGGTTAGGACGCGGCCCTTTCACGGCTGAAACACGGGTTCGATTCCCGTACGGGTCACCATCGGTGGCGTTATTGCATACGCAATCCGCGCAAAGCGCCACACATGTGGCCCGTTCGTCTAGCGGTTAGGACGCGGCCCTTTCACGGCTGAAACACGGGTTCGATTCCCGTACGGGTCACCACCTCTTCCATGACAATCGGTTTGCCGGGCTGGCGCCCACCGCCCCGGCCCGCTAAGCGCCTGGTCATAATGACTTCCCGTCCCTTTCCCTGGTCCGGTTTTGCGCTGGCACTCGCCACGGCCACGGGCCTGATCATTCTCGGCCTCCCCACCCTCCCGATTCTGCTCATGCTTTTGGTCTGGGCTGGCTCGCTCTGGCTTGTCGGCGGACCTCCGCCGCCCCCGGTGGAAAAGCGCAAGAATGGCGGGATCTCCCGCGAGAACATCGGCGATCTGCTTGAGCATTCCGAGAGCCCTGTCATCGTAATCGAGAATGGCCGGGTCGTGATCGCCAATCTGGCCTCGCGCCGCCTTCTCGGATCGCACATCCTTGGACAGGACGCCCGTATGGCGCTGCGGCAGCCCGAGGCTGTCAGCCTGCTGGAAAGCGGTGAGGACGGAGTTGCGATCGTGCGCGGCCTCGCTCGGCGAAAGGATATCTGGCGGATCAATCGCCAGAGCCTGGAGGGCGGGCTGGCCATCATTGAATTCGTGAACAAGACCGCCGAGGCGGATATCAGTAGAGCGCACACAGATTTCGTGGCCAATGCCAGCCACGAGTTGCGGACCCCTCTCGCCTCCATTCTCGGTTATGTCGAAACGTTACGCGAAGATATCGACGACCTCGATCCCAAGATGGGCGACAAGTTTCTTGCTACCATTCAGCGTGAAGGGCTTCGCCTCCAGCAATTGATTAGCGACCTCATGTCGCTTTCGCGGATCGAAGCTGAAAAGCATGATCTGCCCGATGATATTCTCGATTTCGGCAAGCTGGTCGATCGCGCCGCTCGTGATGCAGCGGGAGATCGCGCGGTTCGACTAAATATGGATTCACATGGCGACTTCAGCGTCGGCGGTGATGAGCAGCAGCTGGAACAGATGGTCCGCAACCTTGTCGACAATGCGTTGAAATATGGCTCCGAAGACCAGCCCGTCACGGTTCGCCTGCAGCCGCAGGGCGACAAGCGTGTTGTTTTGTCGGTGCAGGATCGCGGCGACGGCATTGCGCCGGAACACCTGCCTCACCTTACGCGCCGCTTTTATCGTACCGATCCTGGCCGCAGCCGGGCCTCCGGCGGTACGGGACTGGGGCTGGCGATCGTCAAGCACATCGTCGAACGTCATCGCGGCAAGCTCGCTATCGATAGCACTCTCGGAGAAGGCACCAGGGTTAAAATAACCCTGCCCCTCGCCGAATAGATAAGACCAGAAAAGCAACTTCTTGCGCAGGTCGTTTACGGCCCGAATCTTTGTGTCAGACTTATGTCACAAAGACGTAATGTACCGGTCATAGATGCGACGCCGAAACGTCATGTTGTAAGAGATTCGTCACATGAAGATCGCTTTTCGGCCCTCCATCATAGCCGCAGCTCTTAGCTGCACTATTGCCACGCCCGTTTTCGCCAAAGACCAAGAGGTTTCGACCGAACAGGAGCTGGCAACCATGCGTGCGCAGCTTCGTGTTTTGACGTCCCGGATCGACGAACTTGAATCCGATTTGGCCGCGGCAAAATCCGCAAATGCCACTCAGGCCGCCGCGGTCGTTGAGAGCACCAAAGAGGTATCGGCGCCTTCCGCCAGCGCACCGGTTAACACGCTGGTCAAATCTGATGGATGGAGTTTCACGCCGCGCGGTCGCCTCATGTTTGATGCCGGCACTGTTTCTGTTCCCGAGTCAGTTTCGGCTGACGATGGCTTTGGCAATGAAGTCCGCCGCGCGCGCATCGGGGCGTCGGGCGACCTTCCAGGAGGCTTCGGATACAAGTTCGAGGTCGATTTTGCCGGCGATGAGGTGGCAGTCGCTGACGCGATCCTAACCTATGACGACGGACCTCTCGAGATTGCAATCGGGCAGCATAACAACTTTCAGTCTCTGGAAGAGCTGACCAGTTCGCTACACACGAGCTTCATGGAGCGGGCAGCCTTTACCGATGCTTTCGGCTTCGAAAGGCGGATTGGCGCATCGGCGTCCTATGGAACCGGCATTTTTCTCGCACAGCTCGGAGTGTTTACAGACAATTTTGCAGATACAGGAACCGATAATCGCGGGATCGACGGAAGGATAGTCGTCATGCCCGAGATCGGCGCCACCCAACTGCATTTCGCCGGCTCGCTACATTACAACGATCTCGGGGACGAGGATGCTAGCGTCCGTTATCGCCAGCGCCCTCTGGTCCATTTCACGTCCACCCGGTTCGTCGATAGCGGTAAGCTGGCTGCCGACAATGAATTCGGCATCGGATTGGAAGCTGCCGCGATCGCTGGCCCCTTCCATGCTGTAGCAGAAGGGTACAGACAGAAAGTCGATATGCCGATAGCAGGCTCGAACCCCGCTTTCTTCGGTGGGTATGCAGAAGCAGGCTATTTCCTCACCGCAGGCGATACGCGCGGATACAAGGGCGGTAAGTTCGATCGCGTCAAGCCGGCCAACCCGGTCGGAGAAGGCGGTTTCGGCTCGCTTCAGGTAAACCTGCGGTACGACTATCTGGACCTCAACGACGGTCGCATAGTCGGCGGGATACAGAACGGGTATCAGGCTTCACTGATCTGGAAACCGACCGACTATACGCTTTTCAGCGTCAATTACGGCCGGCTGGAATATGATGATGCCGCCCTTCCGACTGCCGATGGCGACCGGGATTACGGCGTCGACGCGGTCGGGGTCCGGGCGCAGGTCGATTTCTGATCCCGATGTCGTTATGGGCCGCCTAGCAGATTCGGCGACCCGATAGCGAAAGTCACACTCTTGTCGTCAACACGTAACAATTCCGCGCTTTTGCGCGGCTAGTTGGACACCAATGGGGTTTCTACCAATGACAAAGACTTTCAAATTCGCTCTCGCGGCCGCTTCGGCCCTCACTCTCGCAGCTTGCGGCGGCAACGATGTCGGCGGCGGTGCATCGCGCGATCAGATCAAGGCGGTCGGATCCTCGACCGTTTATCCCTTCGCCAAGGCCGTGTCGGAAACCTTCACCCGCTCCAATCCCGACTTCAAATCGCCGATTATCGAATCGACCGGTACGGGCGGCGGCATGAAACTGTTCTGCCAAGGCGTCGGCGCTGCTACGCCCGACATTGCGAACGCCTCGCGCCGCATGAAGGCCAGCGAGTTCGAAACATGTCAGCAGAATGGTGTTACCGACATCATCGAAGTCCAGGTTGGACTTGACGGTATCGCGCTTGCTTCGGCCAAGGGCGGCATCACGATGAATCTAACGCCAAAAATGGTCTACGAAGCACTTGCAGCTCGGCCGTACGGCGAAGAACAGACCAATCAGACCTGGTCGGATGTCGATCCGTCACTCCCGGACACGCAGATCCTGGTTTATGGACCGCCGAGCACTTCGGGAACGCGCGATGCGCTCAAGGAACTCATCCTCGAACCGGGCTGCGACACTAATGCTGAGATGGAAGCCCTGAAGGATAGCGACGAGGATCGTCACGCCCAGCTGTGCACCGAAGTCCGCAGCGACGGCAAGTACGTCGATCAGGGAGAACAGGATAACCTCATCGTCCAGAAGATCGAAGGCAATCCGAATGCCGTGGGGATTTTCGGCTATTCGTATCTTGAGGAAAATGCAGACAAGGTGCAGGGCCTCAACATGAACGGCGTTGCCCCGACCTACGAAAACATCGCCAGCTTCGAATATCCCGGCGCGCGTCCGCTCTACATTTACGTAAAGAAGGCGCACCTTGATGCCATCCCGGGCCTGAAGGAATTCCTGGGCCAGTGGTCGCAGATGTGGAATCGCGGCGGGCCGCTTGCCAAGATCGGCCTCGTGGCCAATCCCGATGACGTGATGGACCGCTCGATGTCGGCCGCCACAAACTTTGACACGCTCGATGGCTCCGAGCTCAAGTAAGGTTCAAATGTACTCACGATGTCGCTGACTATCCTGCTCCTCCTGGCCCTCGGGCTCGGGCTCGCCGGGTGGTTGGCGGCCCGTGCTCGGGCGTGGACCTTCCGGCGCGCCAGTTCACATGGGCGGATCGCCAGCCTGCCCAATTACCATGCGTGGTACGTGGCGCTCTGGATCGTGCTTCCGGTGCTGATTTTTATCGGCATCTGGAGCGCTGTCGCCCCGGGGCTGATTACGCAGTCGGTGCTGGCGAGCCCCGCGGCCGATCAGCTTCCCGCATTCGGCTTCCAAAGGCAAACGATCCTCAACGAGGCCCGCGCAGTAGCGACGGGCGCTTCTCAGGCCGTTTTCAACCCTCTGGCACGTGAGTTCGTCGAGCCGTATCGCGAGGCGTTGTCGCGCTACAACTGGATTGGAATTATCGTCACCTTGCTGGTAGCGTTTCTTGGCGGAGCGTATGCATTCTTGCGCCTCAAGCCAGACTTTGCTGCGCGCAACCGGGTCGAGAAGATCGTTATGGCGATCCTGCTCGGTGCGTCGCTGGTGGCGATCCTCACCACGCTAGGGATATTTGTCAGCTTGGTGTTCGAAACCGTTCGGTTTTTCGGGATGGTTAACCCAATCGATTTCCTATTCGGTGCGCATTGGGGGCCCGACCCGATGGCCAATGCAGCCAATCCCGATGCGAGCCGCTACGGCGCCATCCCTCTATTCTGGGGCACTTTGTTCATCGGTGCTATCATTGCAATGATCGTGGCCATTCCTCTCGGCCTGATGAGCGCTATCTATCTCACTCAATATGCGGACCCGAGGCTCCGGACATGGGTCAAGCCCGCTCTGGAAATCCTCGCGGGCGTTCCAACCGTCGTTTACGGCTATTTCGCCGCACTAACCATCGCACCGGCCATCCGGGATTTCGCCATTTCGCTTGGTGCCACTTCTGCATCCAGCGAAAGCGCCCTTGCCGCAGGCCTTGTCATGGGTGTGATGATCATACCCTTCGTATCCTCGATGGCCGACGACAGCATTGCCGCCGTGCCCCAGGCCATGCGGGATGGCAGTCTTGCGATGGGAGCGACCAAGAACGAGACCATTCGGCGGGTACTCGTGCCCGCTGCACTGCCCGGCATTGTGGCCGGCGTGATGCTTGCCGTGAGCCGTGCAATCGGCGAAACCATGATCGTTGTCATGGCAGCCTCTACTGCGGCCAATCTCAGCGCCAATCCGTTGGAATCCATGACGACGGTCACTGTCCAGATCGTTGCCATGCTGACCGGAGAGGGGAGTTTCGACCATCCGGCCACGCTCAGCGCATTTGCACTCGGCTTCGTGCTGTTCCTGGTTACGCTTGCTTTAAACTTTATCGCCCTGCGCGTCGTTAAAAGGTTCCGCGAAGCTTATGAGTGAGCAGATCGCCCCAACACGCACGCCAGCTTTCGAAGCGCGGCTTAAAAAGCGCTATGCTGCGGAAAAACGGTTTAAGGCCATGGGCCTCGGCGCGATCGTCTTTTCGATTCTGGTGCTGCTTTATCTTCTGGGCACGATGACCATTAACGGCATTGGCGGCTTTCAGCGCGCCGAAGTTGAAGTGCCGATAGATTTCGCCGAGGCAGGCATTTCCATCGATGCGTCTTCGCTCGAGACAGGCAACGCCGTCCAGTCGCTCGAATCCCAAGGTTTACCGCAGGTCGTTGACTATTTCGCCCAGCAATCTCTTGGCGACGAAGGAGCAGCTGAAATAGGCGGACAGGCATGGAGAGATGTCGCTGCGGCAATAGTTGCCAATCCGGCTATTCTTCAGCGAGAAACAGTGTTCTGGATTCCCGCCAGCGCCGATCTGGCCTCCGGTCTTGATGGCGAAGGTTCGCAGGACGTACGTCAACTGGCCGCTGAACTTGCCGATGCGGGCAAACTCGAGAAAAATTTCGACATCGGGTTCTTCACCCGCGCTGACGCTACCAATCCACAGCAGGTCGGCATTTGGGGCGCTCTGAAGGGCTCCATTTTGACGATGATCGTCACTCTGGCTCTGGCTTTCCCGATCGGTGTGCTTGCTGCGCTGTATCTTGAAGAATACGCACCCAAGAACCGGTGGACGGATTTGATCGAACTCTCGATCAACAATTTGGCTGCCGTTCCATCTATCATCTTCGGCTTGCTCGGGCTCGCCGTTTTCCTGACGCTCTTCCCCAGCTACCGCTCCGCCCCATTGATTGGAGGGATGACCTTAGCGTTGATGACCATGCCGGTCATCGTCATCGCCGGGCGCAACGCGATCAAGGCAGTGCCTCCAAGCATTCGGGATGGCGCTCTGGCAGTTGGCGCTTCGCCGGTCCAAGTGGTCTTCCATCACGTTCTGCCACTCGCCCTTCCCGGCATTCTTACAGGGACCATCATCGGGATGGCCCGAGCATTGGGTGAGACTGCGCCGTTGTTGATGATCGGTATGCGCGCTTTCGTTGCAAGTCCGCCCGATAGCTTCACCGCGCCGGCGACAGTGCTTCCCATGCAGATCTTTCTTTGGTCGGACGAAATCGACCGCGGCTTTGTGGAGCGCACCAGCGCTGCTATCATCGTCCTCTTGCTGTTCCTCCTTTTGATGAACGGCCTCGCCATCTACCTGCGCAATAAGTTCGAGAAAAAATGGTGACTGTAGTTCACGAAAATCTAGAGAACGTCGACGCCAAGATGAGTGCACGCGACGTGTCCGTGTTCTACGGTCAGAAAAAAGCTATCGACGACGTGTCGATCGATATTCCGACAGAATATGTCACCGCATTCATCGGCCCCTCGGGCTGCGGGAAATCGACTTTTCTGCGATCGCTGAACCGCATGAACGACACCATCCCTTCGGCGCGTGTCGAAGGTGAGATCACGCTCGACGGCGAGAATATCTATTCGCCAAAACTCGATGTTGTCCAATTACGGGCACGTGTTGGCATGGTGTTCCAGAAGCCCAACCCTTTCCCCAAATCGATATACGAGAATATCGCCTACGGCCCCAAGATCCACGGCCTCGCCGAGGGTAAGGACGAGCTCGATGCGGTGGTTGAGAAATCGCTTCGCCGAGCCGGCCTTTGGGAAGAGGTCAAGGACCGCCTGCAGGACAGCGGAACAGCCCTCTCTGGCGGCCAACAGCAACGCCTGTGTATTGCCCGCGCCATCGCGGTAGATCCCGAGGTAATCCTGATGGACGAACCCTGTTCAGCGCTCGATCCCATCGCGACCGCAAAAATTGAGGAACTGATCGACGATCTCAATGGTCGTTATGCCATCGTCATCGTAACTCATTCCATGCAGCAGGCCGCGCGCGTCAGCCAGCGGACCGCTTTTTTCCACCTCGGTAAAATGGTGGAATATGGGCGGACTTCCGATATATTTACCAACCCGATCGAACAGCGCACGCAGGACTACATCACCGGCCGCTACGGATAAGGCTCCAACAGAATGCAAGAACACACAGTAAAGGCCTTTGACGAAGACATTACCCGCCTGCGCGGTCTGATTGCGGAGATGGGTGGTCTTGCCGAAGTCGCGATCCAGGAGGCGCTCGACGCACTGGTGCAGGGTGACGACGAGCTGGCCAAGAAGGTGGTAAAGGGCGACAAGAAGATCGATGCGCTTGAAAGCGAAATCGACAAGCTTTCCGTCCGAATAATCGCCTTGCGGGCGCCGATGGCGGACGATCTCCGCGAGGTGATCGCCGCCTTGAAGATTGCCGGCGTGGTAGAGCGTATTGGCGATTATTCGAAGAACATCGCCAAGGCGAGCCGCGAGATCGGCGACCATCGCAAGCAGTTCGAACCACTCACCCTGCTTCCGGCCATGGCCGAAGTTGCAAGCGAGATGGTGCACGACGTGCTGACGGCCTATGCTGCGCGCGACGCGGAACTGGCGCGCGAAGTCATCGCCGCCGATGAGAAGGTTGATGCCTTTTACAATTCTATCTTCCGCAACCTCGTCAGCCACATGGTAGAAAATCCCGCGACGATCTCCAGCGCGGCGCAGTTGTTGTTTGTTGCCCGGAATCTCGAACGGATCGGCGACCATGCAACGAACGTGGCCGAAATGGTCCACTTTGCCGCTACGGGCACTTATCCCGTTGACGAGGATGGTTGACACAATTCTGTAGCTTGAGGGTCATACTGCCGTGTCAAAGAAACCGCAGGAAGGCGCCAAGGTGAAGGCAGGTAAGTTATTGTTGGTAGAGGACGATCCCGCCCTCTCGGAACTTCTTGAATACAGATTTTCTAATGAAGGGTACGATGTCCGTACTACTGCGGACGGTGACGATGCTTTGCTGCTGGCATCGGAAGACGTACCCGATCTCGTCATCCTGGATTGGATGATCGAGGGCACCAGCGGGATCGAAGTCTGCCGTCGGCTCCGCCGCGACAAGACCACAGCGCATGTTCCGATTATCATGCTGACCGCGCGAGAGGCAGAGGACGACCGTATCCGCGGCCTTGAGACGGGCGCAGACGATTATCTGACCAAGCCGTTTTCCCCGCGCGAACTCTTGGCCCGGGTTGCAGCAGTCATGCGCCGGATCCGCCCCGTTTTGGCAGGGGAGTCCATTGAAGTAGGCGATTTGACGCTGGATCCGGTCGCCCATAAAGTTTTGCGGCGCGGTACTCCCCTGAAGTTGGGCCCGACCGAATACCGATTGCTAAAATTCTTCATGGAAAGCCCTGGGCGGGTGTTCAGCCGCAACCAATTGTTAGATGGTGTGTGGGGTACCGAAAGCGATATCGAACTGCGGACCGTAGATGTGCATATCCGTAGGCTCCGCAAAGCATTGGAGATCGACGGGGCAAAGGATCCGGTCCGCACCGTCCGTAGCGCGGGATATTCGCTGGAAGCGGCCTGATCAGCGGCAGACGCTGGTCCAGCGGCTATCCATGTCCAGATGAAAGTGATCGGCGTGGGCGGCGTTGTAATCCGGTGACAGCACTGTCGAGAATGCAGTGCACGCCCCGTCACGTACCTCGCGTAGAAATAGCGCCTTATCGGCCTCGCCGTCCCAATCGCCAAGCACGCTAATCCGTCTGCCGTCTTCGAGCACGAAACCTGCAATATCAAGCGCATTTGCAGTCGCATGCTCGCTCCACGCGCCTTCATCGCGGCCATAAATCCGCCGGCAAGAATATGCACCCAAGTGCTCGATTCGCGTGATGCTACTGCCGAAAATTTCTTCAGCCTTGGGTTCGAGTGTATCCTTTTTCCATAGCTCCATAGCGATGGCGACCGGGCAAGTCGTTGCGGGCACGCCGGGACTTAGCGGAAAGGTTGATAATTGAGTACGGTCCGTTCGGCGGCACTCTCCCTCTCCCGCCGGATCCAGCACATTGAATGCCACACCGCTGCGCTCCAACACTGCGCGGCAGGCGGGCACGTCATCCCGTAAGGCGAGAAGTTTCTGCTGGGTCGCCCAGCCTTGCGGGTCGTCGAGCGAGAGCGGCGCCCATGGATTGTGTTCGGGATGTGCAGCCAACCACGCGCGGGCCGCGATGAGCAGACTTGCCAGCACGAGCAGGGCGAGAACTCGTCGGTCCAATACAAACTTACCGATATGGCGTGACAAGGTGAATTTCACAGCTCAGTTCCATAGAGATCGACTGCAACAGCCAAGGCTATCAAAATGAACACGCAGCCAATCGCTCGATCGATCCAGCGTCGCGTTGCGGTCTTTTCCATAGCGCCAGCCAAACGCTTTCCGGCAAAGATATACAGCGAGCCAACGATCATATCGAGTACAAGCGCGATCAGCGCGAGCGTAACGATCTGCCATCCCACCGGCAGTTCCGGATCAACGAACGGGGGAATGACCGCCACCATGTAGACCAGTGACTTGGGGTTGCCGATGGCCACTGCAATTCCATCACGAAATGCATGGGACGATGGTTTGCGGGAAGGCTCGGCATTATCTGCGTCGTCGGCATGAAAGGAATGCCAGATGGCTTTTACCCCTAGCCACGCGAGATAGGCTATTCCGAAGAGCGCCAGAAGACGAAAGGCCAGGGGGTAGGCCTTAGCCAGCGTACCAAGTCCGAATGCCGCAGCGATCCACCAGATAATGTAGCCGATCTGCATACCCACCAGCGCTGTCCAGCCAGACCGCGGACCGCGCCAGATTGCCTGCCCCATGACAAACATCATTGACGGTCCGGGCACGATACTTGTCGCAGCGGTGACAAGAGCAAAAGCCAGTAATCGCTCGGCGTCAAACATGCGATCGGCGCCTAACGCGAGGTTCAATGGAAGTCGCGCGATTTCGGAATAATGCGAACATTTCGCGGATGCCCTTGGTGCCATCCGCACTCGCGATTGCCGGGCTGTGGCTCCTGCCATGGTTCGACTGGCCGGTAAGGATCATTCTGACCCTCACGCAGATTGTCACGTGGGTTGAACTTGTCGGGTAAAGGTGAGGAGACATGATCGGCGCGCGCAAGCGGGGCGTTGAGCATGTCGTCGGAGAGCTTGTGGAGATCCGCCGTCGCATCGGTCATGTGTTGTGCGATCACATGGATCACTTCGTCGTCATATTCGACACGTCCGCGTACTTCCATCAATCGCGCGCCCATCACCACCCGCCGCTGCTTCTCCTTCAGATCCGGCCAGATCACGAGATTGATGACGCCGGTTTCGTCTTCCAAAGTGATGAAGCACACACCTTTGGCACTGCCAGGTCGCTGGCGGATCAGCACCACGCCGGCGACATGGACCATGCTGCGAAATTTCTTCTCTCGAAGATCGCAGGCACGCACGAACCCGCGATCGTTCAAGCTTGCCCGCAGGAAAGTCATGGGATGCGCCTTGAGGCTGAGGCGAGTAGTCTGGTAATCCGCGACGACTTCCTCGGACAGCGGCATTTGCGGCAGCCGCGTAACTTGCTTTTCCGCACCTTCGTCACGGGCAGCAGCGGCCATGAACAGCGGCAAGTCAGGTCCCGCGATTAGGCTCCTCGCATCCCATAGTGCCTGTCTGCGAGATAGGTTCATCGAGCCGAAGGCATCTGCACTGGCCAGCCGTTCGACATGGGCAGGACCGATCCGCGCTCGATCGCGCAAGGCTTGCACATCCGCATAGATGCCCCTTTCTTCTCGTTCCGCTACCAATTGCGCAGCGACAGCTTCCGACAGGCCATCGACCTGCCTCAAGCCCAGCCGCAGCGCCACGCAATTGCCGACGCGACCATCTGTGGGAGCATCCGGCGGCTGCAGCTTTTCCAGCGTGCAGTCCCAGTGAGAGTGGTTCACATCGGCAGGCAGGACTTGCACCCCATGTTCCGCCGCGTCGCGCACGATCTGCGCCGGGGCATAAAATCCCATCGGCTGCGAATTGAGCAGCGCGCAGGCGAACGCCGCTGGAAAGTGGCACTTGAGCCAGCTGGACACATAGACCAGATGGGCGAAGCTCGCCGCATGGCTTTCGGGGAAACCGTATTCGCCGAAACCGCGTATCTGGTTGAAGCAGCGCTGGGCGAAATCTCGTTCGTAGCCACGATCGACCATGCGTTCGACCATCAGGTCCTGCAATTCGTCCACCATGCCGCGGCTGCGGAAAGTCGCCATGGCCTTGCGTAACCGGTTCGCTTCCTCGGACGAAAACTTGGCCGCATCTAGCGCGATCTTCATCGCCTGTTCCTGAAAGATTGGTACGCCAAGCGTGCGCTCAAGAATGCTCGATAGCTCGTCTGAAGGGCCGCACTGAGGCGATGGCGCGGGGATAACCACCTCCTCTGCTCCGCGGCGACGCTTGAGGTACGGATGCACCATGTCGCCCTGGATCGGCCCAGGGCGGACGATCGCAACCTGAATAACGAGATCGTAAAACTCGCGCGGCCGCAGACGAGGCAGCATGTTCATCTGTGCGCGACTTTCCACCTGAAACACGCCCAGCGAGTCGCCCTTGCGCAGCATGGCATATGTTTCCGGATCCTCGCCCGGGACCGTGGCAAGGCTTAGCTGTTGTCCGTGATGATCGTCCAGAAGGTCGAGGCATTTCCTGATGCAAGTAAGCATTCCCAGGGCCAGGACGTCGACCTTTAGAATACCGAGCGCATCGATATCGTCCTTATCCCACTCGATAAAGCTGCGATCGGGCATAGCCCCGTTACCAACCGGAACCGTTTCCGTAAGCGCGCCGTCGGTGAGGATGAAACCGCCGACATGTTGGGACAAATGGCGTGGCATACCAATCATCTGTTCGGTCAATTTGAGAACGCGTTTTAAATGCGGATCGGTTACATCCATGCCGGTTTCTGCGGCGTGCTTATCACTGATTTCACGGCCCCATCCACCCCATACGGTTTTTGCGAGCGCCGCAGTGACATCCTCGCTCAGACCCATCGCCTTACCTACTTCGCGGATCGCCATTCGCGGACGATAGTGGATCACCGTGGCGCATAACCCAGCTCGCCTGCGGCCGTATTTGCGGTAGAGGTACTGGATGACTTCCTCGCGCCGCTCATGCTCGAAATCCACGTCGATATCAGGTGGCTCTCGCCGATCTTCGGAGATGAAGCGATCGAACAGGAGCTGGTGTTTCGACGGGTCGACATTGGTGATACCAAGACAGTAGCAAACAGCCGAATTGGCCGCACTGCCGCGCCCTTGGCACAAAATAGGTGGATCAACCTCCTTTCGAGCGAAGTCGACGATGTCCTTGATTGTCAGGAAATAGCGGGCAAGATCCATCTTCCCAATCAGCGCCAATTCCTTGCTTAGCGTCGCTGCCACGCTTTTGGGGACACCTTCGGGATAGCGCCAGTCGGCCCCCTTCCAAGTCTCAGTTTCAAGATAAGCCTGTGGATGGGTCCCCTCGGGATAGAATTCCTCGGGGTATTCATATCGCAACTGATCAAGGCTGAAATCGCAGGCGTCAGCAACTGCGCGCGCCGCCTCGATTGCATGCGGCCATGGTTCGAACAAACGGCACATCGTCTCGGGCGGCTTCAGATATCGCTCGGCATTGCCGTGGAGCAAGTATGCGGCACGCGCCACAGTGGTCTTGTGGCGAATTGCAGTCATCACGTCCTGCAGCGGACGACGTTCGGGTGTGTGATAATGAACGTCATTGGAGGCCAGGATCGAAAGACCGTTAGCCTTTGCAAGCGCGTCGATCCGCGCAATCCGGGCAAGATCATCGCCAGTATAAAGGAAACTGGCTGCCATATGACACAGCGTTGGAAACCGGGCGGCAAGGAGCGGAACGATTTCTTGAAACTTCGCCGTGTATAGCGCCCTTCCCTTCTCACCATCCGAGGCATGGTCATCAGCAGCACCGCCGGGAATGGTAAACTCGCTTGCCAGATCCGACGGCGGGATGAGAATCAACTGCACGCCTTCACTGTGCTCAGCAAGCATATCTAGCGAGATGTCGCAGGCGCCCTTCTCCTGCCATCGGCCATCGAATGTCCTCATCCGACCTGCAGAAATCAGGCTGCACAAGCGACCATAGGCTTGGCGATCTCGTGGATACGCAAGAAAGGCCAAACCTTCGGCAGTCTCTATTCTACAGCCGATGCACGGCTTGAGCTTGAGCTTCTTTGCCTCGGTATGCATGCGCACCACGCCTGCCATGCTATTGGCATCGGCTATCCCGATAGCATCATATCCCAGCTTTTGCGCCTGCAGCGCGAGGTCGACTGCATCGCTGGCTCCACGCAGGAAACTGAAACAGGAAACAAGACCCAGTTCTACGAATGGTGCGCGCGCTGGTGCATTTACGTCCTCGGGATCAAGATCAATGGTTCGCTTTGGTATCTGCTGGTCATTCTCGGGCATCGCACCGATCCCGGAAAATCATTGTGTCAGCTCCTCGAGCCTCACCTTCACGGCGGCGAGATCGGCATCAAATAATCGCTCTTGCTCCTCGCGTGCGCGGCCATCGAGACGCAGCAGATAGGAAGGATGTGCGGTGACCCATAACTCACTGCCGTCTTCCAGCGGAATCGGGGTACTGCGGACCTTGGAGATACTTACCGTTTTTCCCAGTATGCCACGCGCCGCACTGGCGCCCATGGCCAAAACCAGCTTGGGCTGCACAATTGCGCGCTCACTCTCGATCCACCAACGGCAGGTATCGATCTCTTTTGCCCCCGGATTCTGGTGCAGCCGCCGCTTGCCGCGCTGCACATATTTGAAATGCTTGACCGTATTGGTGACATAAGCCACGCGCCGATCAATCCCGACCTTTTCCAGATGCACGTCAAGCAGCTGGCCTGCCGGACCGACGAACGGACGGCCCTGCTGATCTTCCTGATCGCCTGGCTGCTCGCCAACGATCATGAATGCAGCATCTTGCGGCCCTTCCCCCATGACAGCATGGCTGTCGAGCAGACCAATCGGACATTTGCGGCAGGCATGGATGGCTTTATCGATCGCTTCCAGCGTCTCGGGCCGCTCCTCGAATTCGAGCGTACCTTTCTCGACCATGGTGCTCTCCCGTTTCTGCGCTCCCGCCACCAACTCGGGTATAAGCGCGGCTTCCGGCATATTCTTCCAGTATTTCTTGGGCATTTCCTTCAACATGGCGCCGACTTTGAGACGCGCGGGGTTGAAGATCGACGCATAATAGCTGCGCCACAAATCCTCCATTGGATCCCCGCCGGGCGCATCGCTGCGCTGGGCAGGGGGACCTTCGGACATGGTCTCAGTGTCCCAATGCAGGCTGCCCTGCGGGGTCAGGATCGACCAGCGCATGTTGGAAAAGCGCCGCATGAAAAAGCCAGCATTCGCGCGCAAGATGTGATGCTCGGGCTCGAACCAGGCGACGTAATGCTCGCCCAATTCCGGCCCCTCTGAAACACTTGGACTCTCTACGAGCCGGAAGCGCACGAAGGCATGCATCTTGTGGCTGTCGCGCCGGACATTCTTGTCCAGTTCCTCGATCCGGCGCACGTCGGGATCGGCCTTGTCTTCCATGATCCGTGGATTGTTCTGCAGCCGCCACAGCAAGCGGTAGAGCAGCGCAAAGCGTTCTGCATCGGAATGAAGGATCGCATTCTTCGCCAAGCTTACAAAACGCCGGTTGGCGCGTACGGGACTGGTATCGACCGGAGGCACAGGCGCACGGCATTCACCATGCGCGAACAGGTCGCCGCTTCCGCCAGGTTCGACCCAGGCGACGCGATCGGGCGGAACATCGCATTGTACCAGTGCCCGCGCCCGTTCACGCCAGAAATCGAAATCATCCGGCTCGGGCAAGTGCACCACATAATAGATGCCGAGCTTGACATGCTGGAGCGCGGTCATGCGGCAAACAGTTCAAGCTGTTCAGTTTTTGGTGCGAGCAAACTGCGCAGGTCGGCACGATCGGTCAGTGTGATTGGCCGCCAGTCCACGGTGCAGATAAAAGGCCGCACCTTGGCGATCGACTGCGTAAGCAGTGCTACGTCGTCGAGCCGCAGTGTACGATGACGGCGGCTAACAAGGATTTTGTGCACCGCCTTCACCCCTAGCCCCGGCACGCGCAGCAACTGCTCTTTGCTCGCCCTGTTTACATCCACCGGAAAAGCTTCGCGAAACTTCAATGCCCAAGCGAGTTTGGGATCAATATCGAGCGGCAGATTCCCGTCTGCCTCTGTCGCCTGCATTACGTCGCTCGGCTTGTAGCCATAGAAGCGCATCAACCAGTCGGATTGATAGAGCCTATGCTCGCGGATCAAGGGAGGGCGCTTGAGCGGCAGCACAGCGCTGGCATCTGGTATCGGCGAAAAGGCACTGTAATAAACACGGCGCAGGCGAAAATTATCGTAGAGCCGGCTCGCCTTGCCCACAATATCGGCATCGGTCGCGGCATCGGCGCCGACGATCATCTGCGTGGACTGGCCGGCAGGGGCGAAACGCGGTGCGTGGCGAAACCGCTTCTTTGCATCTTTCGCCTCGACTAAATCGGCCTTCACCTTGCCCATTGCACCTTCAATCTGCCGCGCATCCTTATCGGGAGCGAGGCGGGTCAGCCCGCTGTCAGTCGGCAATTCGACATTGATTGAGACGCGATCAGCATAAAGCCCGGCCTGATGGACGATCTCCGGATCCGCCTCGGGAATGGTCTTAAGATGAATATAGCCGCGAAAATCATGCTCTTCGCGTAGGATACGGGCAACTTCGACGATCTGCTCCATCGTATGGTTGGAGTTCTTCACGATGCCGGAGGAGAGAAACAAACCTTCGATATAATTGCGCCGGTAAAAAGCGAGAGTGAGATCGACCACTTCTTGCGGTGTGAAGCGCGCCCTTATCACGTTCGAACTCTTCCGATTGACGCAGTAATGGCAGTCAAACACGCAGTGATTGGTCAGCAATATCTTGAGCAGCGAGATGCAGCGTCCATCGGGGGCATATGCGTGACAAATGCCCATGCCTTCCGTCGATCCGATGCCCTTGCCTCCGAGACTGTTCTTGTTCGCCGTGCCGGAGGATGCGCAGGATGCATCGTACTTGGCGGCATCGGCGAGAATCTCGAGCTTCTGAAGGACGGTTTGCACAGCCATTCGTTCTCTATATGTTCTAAATTAGAATTTACCAAGAACAAATGATAGACTTGTGCTTCATACCGCAAATTCGTGACGTGCCCCTTCTCATTTCGCCGACTCCGCAGCGCATACGGAACTCACAGCCATCCCGATTTGTTTGAAAAGCAAACGAACGGAAGGGATGTGCTGATGGCAAATATTACTACCCGAGATGGCACGCATCTGCGTTACAAGGAATTGGGCGAAGGACGGCCTGTGATCCTCATTCATGGTTGGCCGCTTTCTGCGGACAGCTGGGATCCGATCATGATGAAACTGGCAGAAAACGGCTATCGCGCGATCGCATATGATCGTCGCGGTTTTGGCCATTCGGACCACGCTAAGTCAGGCTATGATTATGATACCTTTGCCGACGATCTGGCTGATGTGATGAAAGAAATCGGAGCGACCGATAACGTTGCTCTAGTCGGCTTTTCGATGGGTGGAGGAGAGATCGCTCGTTACATGTCGCGCCATGAAGGCCGAGGCGTAACGCAGACAGTGCTTGTGAGCTCTGTCGTGCCCTACATGTTGAAAACCGAAGACAATCCCAACGGCGTTCCTCAAAGCACTTTTGATGAAATGACAGAGGGCATGAAGAAAGATTTTCGAGCCTTTTTTACCGGTTTCTTCAAAGATTTTTACGGCAACGATGTAAGCGACGAAGAACGCCACTGGGCTTGGCAAACGACCATGCATGCAAGCCAATATGCTACGCTTCAGTCGGCCAATGCTTTCGCAACGACCGATTTTCGGGAAGAGCTTGCTAGCTTTCGCGTTCCAACGCTGGTCATACATGGCACCAAGGATGTGACCGTACCGATTGACGCCACTGGCCGTGCCGTAGCCGACCAAGTCAAAAGCGCATCGCTAATTGAGTATGAAGGTGAGCCACATGCCGTCTTCGCCACACAAACTGAGCGACTGAGTGACGACATCCTCCAGTTTCTCGGTCAAGCTAAGCACTGAACCTGGATCTCACCATACCAAATAAGGGGCGCTATTACGCGCCCCTTTTCCAATCATTTGTCACGGCAACTTGAGGCTCGTGATAACTCGAAATTAACCATTACCTTGTAAGAAGAGATGAATAAGAGAGGCTCGCCGAGTGGCACTTTTCCAGAAAAAATCCGGTGAGAAGACCGACGAGCGCAGAACGGTACAGCGCTATTCCGTAGATTGTAGTGCAAGGTTGAAGATGCCTGGCGGTAATCGGGATGGACGCTTGTCAGATCTTTCACAGTCCGGAGCTCGCTTCGAGACACCCAATCCGCCGCAAAAAGATGTTTCAGGCTTGCTGACATGGGGAGAGCACGAGTTCTTCGGTAAGATCGTATGGACTCGTGACAGCAGTTGCGGATTTCTTTTCGAGCGCCCCATACCTCCAGCGGTTGTCGAGGAAACCTGTGATGTGGTTGAAGTGGAATCCGGTCCGGTAGCGAAATTCGATAATATTCCCGTAGCCAAACGAGGACGCCGGGCTTCGCTAGTTTCGCGTGACAGCTGAGCTTGCGAAAGGCGATGCTCAGGCGAATAAGCCCTGCAGGTACCAGTCCGGCATATCGCCGCGCCCATCTCCTATAATGCCGAGGCGATAGATCCAGTAGCGCCTTCCCCGCTGGTCCTCGATCTGGTAATAATCGCGTAACCGTGTGCTGCCCCGCTCGCGCCACCATTCGGGAGCAATACGCTCCGGACCCTCAACACGTTTGATATCATGCACCTCGCCGCGCCAGCGAAATCGCTTCGGATAGCCGTCGGGGGTCGCATAGAGCACGGCAATACGCTCGGCTTTGTCGAGCAGTTTCAAAGGACGTTTATGGAAAGCTAGCTGCCCCTGACTAGTAGGTTCCGGTTCTAGTGGCGATTGGCCGCGCTGCGCACGTTCGGGAATATGGCTGGGAAAGGGCACGAGCCGCGTGATGGCACCCGGGCCAAGACGTACCGCAAGCCGATCGACCAAGGTGGACAGCGCAATGCCGTGATTTTGCGAAGCCGTCTCGATATCGCTTTGATCCAACGCCAGCTTTTCGGTCCAAATGGCTCGCAGTCGCAACATTTCGATTCCGAATCCGGCATCCACATCGTCAAGCTTTCTGGCAAAAAGGCGCACAATATGGGCCGCCTCCCGTGTGGCTGCAGCAAGCTCGATGTGGCGCGTCACCACCTCTCCGTCAACGCGCCATAAGCCGAGTTCAAGTCCCCGGGCGCCCTCCCCTCTGCCCTCCAGTTCGCGTGCCATGTCACCAGCCAAATCCCTGACCACCTGATCAAGCAGCTGACGGTGACGGATAGGCTCAAGCAGGCGGCGCTGCACCATGGGTACTTTTTGGGGAATGACCGGCAATAAAGGCTCCGGTATCCGGCCAAGCAACTGGTCAAGCCGGGTGAGCGGATTGGCTGAGGGAGATTTGCGGTTGCGAAACCGTCGATTGATCGCATCGCTGTCAATCCTGGAAAGTTCGCCCAATTTCTTGAGCCCAAGCCGGCGAAGAACGGTAACGATATCCTGATCCAACCTTAGCGCTTCTACAGGAAGTTCGCCCAGCCTTGCTTTCATATCCTCATGTTGTTGCAAGATCGTGGCAGATGCAGCGTGGTGAGCCAGCGCCCAGGCTGCGCCGGCAGTCGGAGCTATGGCGCAGCGCATATCAACCTCGCGCTGTGTGAAGGCGGCGGCCACATCGACAAGTAATTTGTCTTCGCCTCCGAAAAGATGCGCCACTGCAGTAACATCGACCAGCAGGCCATCGGTTCCATCTATTGCCGACCACGGCCCCCAACGCCGCGCCCAGACGGCTAGCTTTTCCAGGAAAACAAGATCGCCCGCCGGGTCGGCAACTGCCGTTATGATTTCAGGACAAAGCGTACGCGCATCGGCAAGCATCATGCCCGGCCTTGCCCCCGCAGCAGCGCCTGGGCGGTTGGTGGCAGCGATCCGTGGACCGTGCGCTGTATCAGCGGTCAGAACAAAGGGCTTTTCTTCGAATTTCCGCCTCTCGACCGCGCCCAGCCGCCAACGATCCATGGCCATGGCAGGTAGCCAGATAGAGAGGATGCGGCGTGGCCCATTCACGGCAAATCACCAAACTAGCGCCGATTGCCTTGGACCTGTCGAAAGTGAAGCTGCTCCGAAAGCGCAGTGTTCGCACTCTCAACTGCAGTCTCTTTCGGCCTAAAAGACAGCCTTTCGACAACATTGGTATGCGCTGAATATGGCTGCATATGCCGAGCGACTGAAAATGTCTTGTCACTCTGCCGCGAAGAATCATTCGGTAGGTCGCGACGAGCCTCCAGTAGCGTTCCGATCTCTTCGAAAATCCATTCACCGGGCGGATGCGCACGAGCGCGAAACAGTTCCCCGCGCCACGACGGATCGCCAGGGGCCTGCGCGTTCCATCTGGGCTCAGCGGACGGAGCAGCAGTCACTTCCCATCGCATTCGAGCCGAGGACAGTTCACGCTCCGCATCTATCCTCAGCAGGAATAGAGGCACTTCGTATTTTTGCGCAGTCAGCGTCAAACGTCGTGAAGCAGTGAAGTCCAGCCCCTTCGGATTGCCTGCAATTTCTCCTATAACGAAGCACAGTTCGCGACAGCGCAGCCCTTCCTCCAGTGCGAAAAGCGCATCTTCAGGTCTGTCGGTGAGAACGTGAACTACACGCGACTGCAAATCTGGCGGCAATCCTGGCCGGTACGGCTTACCACCCAGTCGCGCCGCCTCACGGGTTTGAACCCACAATACATTTCGCTGATCTTGCACCGCTTTGTCATCATTGCATAAGGCGCTACGCCAGTCATCTAGCGCCAGCGCCAATGCGGCCCCGATGCCGGTTGCCTCTCTCGAAGAAGTGAAAACTTCGCTGTGCAACGCCTTGCCTTGCACAGCAGCCAATCCAGGGCGCCAGCGCTCACTATGCCAGACAGGCAGTGTGGCGACATCATCTGAAACCGTCGCAGGTAAAGGTGAAATGGCTGTTTGGGTCATCAGGGAATCGACTCTGTGTTCCTATTATGTTCCAAAAGCCATCCATTAGCAATTCCTGCTCCATCTTTTCCCTCATCTGTCTCGGGACCAAACCTGCCGTTCGCTCATTGACCAGATGAACCAATCTCGGAGACCACAATGAAACACGCCGAAGGCAATCCCGACGAACTGAAGACCAAATTCTGGAAGGCGCTGGCCGACAGCCCGTTCCTTTTCCTGCAGCTAGACAACGACAGCTCCAGCGCAGTCCCGATGAGCCCGCAACTCGACAAGGATGCCAACAGCTCGATCTGGTTTTTCACGCACACAAAAAGCGACTTTTGCAAACTCGGCCCTGTGACTGCGACATTCGCCGGCAAGGGCCACGAGATGTTCGCCCGCTTCAACGGAAACCTGATAAAAGAAACCAGTCAGGAGCGCTTCGATCAATTCTGGAACAATTTCGTTGAAGCCTGGTACGACGGTGGCAAGAACGACCCTGACATTTTCTTCATGCGCATGGATCTAGGCGATGCCGAAATCTGGAGCGGCGATCTGGGACTCCTCAACACGGCAAAGATGGCCTTGGGGATGAGTGTCCACGAAGAGGCTGAAGAAAAGCACGTCAAATCAGCTGACCTTTGACAAGATCAAAGAAAGGGCCGCCTCGATAGGGCGGCCCTTTTCGATTCTTACCGATCCGAATGGATCGGAACAGCGGTTTCTTCCCCAAGCACATCATCGACTACTTCAACGATGCCCTGTCCCAAGCGGCTATGGCTTCTACTATAGCCGAAATAAACCAGCAGACCGATCAAACTCCAGACAGGCAATACCAGCATTGCCGCACTTGGCAGATTGAGAAACAAAAAAGCACAACCGAAAATAGTTGCCGGGCCTACCACCCACAAAATAGGCGTTCGGAAATCTCGCTTCCGTTCTGGCGCAGTCCGCCGCAGCACCATGACCGCCACTGCCACCATCAAGAACGCATAGAGCGTTCCCGCATTGGCAATGTCGGCCAATTGTCCAACAGGAAAGAATGCGGCCCCGATGGCGACGATCACCCCGGTAATGGCAGTTACGACATAGGGCGTCTTCCACCGAGGATGCACTTTCGAAAGACCATCCGGCAGCAAGCCATCGCGGCTCATCACGAAAAATATTCTGGTCTGAGCAAAAAGCAGGACAAGAATGACCGATGGCAAGGCGAGAAAAGCAGCCACGCCAAGAACATTCCCAATCCCTGAAAATCCGATCTGACGCAGCACATGCGCCAAGGCTTCATTGGAGCAGACCAACGCCTCGACGTGCTCCGGAAGAGCGCATTGCCGGGCTAACTCCTCGGAACCTGCAGGAAAGGGAATATTGCCGGGCCCCATGATAGGCTGCCCACCGATAGTCCCGATCGCTCCCGCCGCCACGAGTATATAAAATACAGTGCAGAATATGAGAGAGCCGACCAGACCTATTGGAACATTGCGCTGCGGGTTCTTGGTTTCTTCAGCAGCTGTAGATACGGCATCGAACCCCACATAGGCGAAGAAGATAGTCGCGGCAGCACCTACAGCACCTACCCCAGAGCCGAACCCGCCGAACAGACCGGCCGGAAGAAACGGATTGAATTTGTCCGGATCGAAATAGGCACTGGTCAGAGTAAGTCCGATAAATGCCGTCAGCGCTGTCACTTTGATAGCGACGAGGAAGGCATTGACCTTGGCGCTCTCGCTCGTGCCAATCATCAACAACCATGTGATCAGCAAGGCGATGACCATAGCAGGTAGATTGATCAATCCGCCTGCCTCGCCACCCAAAACGAGTGGGCCTGCAGATAACCAGCGCGGCAATTCAATGCCGAGAAATTCATTCAGAATGGTGCCGCTGAAATAGCCGGACCATCCCACCGAAACTGCCGACGCGGCAATTGCGTATTCGAGGATAAGCGCCCAGCCTACGGTCCAAGCGACCAATTCCCCGACGGTGGCATAACTATAAGTGTAAGCCGAACCGGCTACCGGGATCATTGAAGCGATCTCGGCGTAACAGAGCGCCGCTACCACGCAGACGGCCCCCGCGATGACAAATGCCAGCATTAGGCCCGGACCTGCCTTTTGAGCGCCCGCAGCCGTCAAAACGAAAATTCCGGTACCGATGATACAACCGATGCCAAACAGCATTAATTGCAGCGCGCCCAATGAACGGTGCAACGACTTCCTTTGCGCCGCAGCCAGAATGGCATCGAGCGGCTTCACCCTGTCGAAGATCATATACGGCCAGAGGCCTCCACCGGCCCGCCGCGAGACAACCCCGCTCCGCCAACCGGAAGCTCATCATTTACGCGCGAACTTCCGGACGGAAAAGAGGATTTTGCTCAGCCTCCCAAGATGCTCGGAAAAAGGCCCGTCACGAGAATGATCGTCACTGCAAGCGGACACAGCCAAGCGATCAGAAACCGCCACACTCCAAAGGCAATCGGCGAAAGGCCCGTGGTCGTGCGAAGCAGATTGCCGTCTGCTTTCCACCCGATGAAGAGTGACGTAAGCAGCGCTCCGAGCGGCAACATGATTTTTCCGGTAAACCCATCGATGGTGTCGAGAATGTCCGTCTCTGCAAAAAGCGACCAGAATCCGAGCGGCCTTACATCCGAAAGAACGTTGTAACCTAGCAGGCAGAAAATGCCGATCAGGAAGGCCCCAACCCCAAAGACCAAAGCGGATTTAGGACGGCTCCAGCCCAGTTCACCGATCCCCCAAGCCGTGGGCACTTCCAACAGCGAGATCGAACTGGTGATTGCAGCTACGAGGATGAGCAAGAAGAAAAGAAAGCCGAACAACGCGCCCCCAGGCATAGTCTGGAATGCGAAGGGCAGCGTCTGGAACACCAGCGTCGGCCCCGCTGCGGGATCGAGGCCCACAGCAAACACGATCGGGAAGATCATAAGGCCCGCCAGCAACGCGACACTGGTATCCGCGATGGCAATCATAGCAGCTGTTGCGCCCAGATTGCTTTTCTCCTTGATGTAGGAGCCGTAGGTAATGAGGCCTGCAACGCCGAGCGACAGAGAAAAAAGAGCTTGGCCGAGCGCAGAATTCATAACTTCAGGTGTAAGCTTTGACCAGTCGGGGGTGAACAGGAAAGCGGCCGCTTCACCGATGTCCCCTTCTATTGCCCCATAAAGGACCAGTCCGATGAGCAGAACGAAAAACGCAGGCATAAGGTAAGTCGCCGCCTTTTCGATGCCGGAACTTACTCCTCGCGCCACAATATAAAGCGTAAGCCCCATGAAACCCAAGTGCATGACGAGCAGGAGCGGCCACGAAGCGAACATATCCCCCAGCCTCTGCTGGATCTGAGCTTCATTCTCGCCTGCAAGTGCGCCACGGAAAAAATCGCCTGAGGCAATCGCCTGCACCAAATCCCATCCCATCACTCCCGCGTAGTAGAGGACCCAGCCAGCCACGACCGAATAGAAGGACACGATCAGAAAGGCGGCAACCGCGCCGATACCACCGAAGATGGACCAGCTTGGCGATGCTTTTGATGCCTGAGCCACTTTACGGATAGAGCCGACAGCATCGGTCTGACCGACGCGGCCGATGAAGACCTCGGAAAGAACCAGAGGAAGGCCGAGCAGGAAAACGCAGGCGATGTAGAATATGACGAACGCACCGCCCCCGCTCTCACCTGCGAGTGTCGGAAAACGCCAGATATTTCCAAGACCGACCGCAGCGCCGACCGCAGCAAGAATGAAAGCAGAGCGTGAGGACCAACCCTCACCCGTAGTTTTTCCGGCAGCGACCATTCTCGACTAATTCCCTCTCCATCAGGCAGTGCCTCCCGCACCGCTCACATGCGCGGGCTTTAAGCACGTAATCCCGCCCCTGTCCAAGCCTCGCTTCCAACTGTCGACAACGCTTGCTAGGGCGTGCCATATGTCAACGACCTTCCAGCTCGACACCAGCACAAGCCGCGCCAATCCCACACCGCAGCCCATGAAGCGGCTGACAGTACCAAAGATTCGTGCCCGAAAGAGCGATGGCGATAGCCGCGAACCTCTTGTCATGCTCACCGCATATACAGCGAGACAGGCACAACTGCTCGACGCACATTGTGATATGTTGCTGGTAGGTGATTCCCTGGGGCAGGTGATATATGGGCTACCTTCAACCGTGCCTGTGACCATGGATATGATGGTCAATCACGCTGCGGCTGTGGTGCGCGGGAGTTACCATGCAGTGGTAGTCGTCGATATGCCCTTCGGTTCTTACGAAGGCTCGAAAGAGAAAGCTTTCGACAGCGCAGCTCGTCTGTTGAAGGAAAGCGGCGCTGCAGCGGTTAAGCTAGAGGGCGGCGAGCAGATGGCCGAGACCGTCGCATTCCTCAATCAAAGAGGCATACCAGTCATGGGACACGTCGGCCTGACACCTCAGGCAGTGAATGTCCTTGGTGGTTACATGGCTCGTGGCCGTGATGAGGCGGAAGCTCAAAAGATCATCGGCGATGCGAAGGCGCTGGATGAAGCGGGGGCGTTCGCGATCGTTCTGGAAGGGGTGCTTGAACCAATCGCAGTAGAGGCGACGAAAGCTGTCGCTTGTCCGACAATCGGCATCGGCGCCTCCGCGCAGTGCGACGGACAGGTCCTCGTGACCGAGGACATGCTCGGAATGTTCGATCGCGTGCCCCGGTTCGTCAAGAAATACGAAAATATAGCCGACGTAATTGAAAAGACGGTGGCGCAATACGCCGAAGAAGTGCGTGGACGCGCTTTCCCGTCATCTGACCAGACTTACCAGCCGAAGGGCTGAGGAATCCCTCACATGAAAACAATCCGTGAATATTACACCTTTTCCTTTGTGTTCACCGCGATCTGCTTCGCGCTGGCTGCGTGGTACGGTTGGTCTAGCACCGGCTCACTCACTGCCACGCTCGGGATTTTGTGGATTGTGCTTGTTCTTTCCATCCTCGAAGTCTCACTAAGCTTCGATAATGCTGTAGTGAATGCGACCGTGCTGCGAGACATGGATCCGGTCTGGCAAAAACGTTTTCTTACAATTGGCATCCTGATTGCGGTATTCGGAATGAGGATTGTATTCCCGATCGCTATTGTTGCTATCGCAGCCCAAGTCGGGCCGCTAGAAGCGATCGACCTGTCTCTGAACAATCCCGCTGAGTACGAAAGAATTGTGTCCGATGCTCACGTTGGCATCGCCGGATTCGGCGGCGCATTTCTCGCGATGGTTGGTCTGACTTTCTTTTTCGACAATGAAAAGGAAGTACACTGGATCCGTATCGTTGAGCAAACGATCAACAAGTTCTCAAATGTTCCCGCCGTCGAAATCGGCTTGGTCCTGCTGCTGGTCTATTTTGTATCGACTCTCCTACCCGCAGCTGACGATGTGACATTCCTCACTGCGGCAATTCTTGGTTTAGTGACGTTCATAGCAGTCCATGCGATAGCAGCGATAATCGAGGAGCGAGAGGCCAGGAAGAAGGCTGTTGGAGAGATCGTTAAATCTGGCCTGGGCGGTTTTCTCTATCTTGAGGTGCTTGATGCGAGCTTTAGCTTCGATGGCGTAATCGGCGCATTTGCTCTCTCCAACAATATGATAATCATCGCTTTGGGATTGTCGGTCGGGGCCATGTTCGTGCGCTCCATGACCATCCACCTCGTGAAAACGGGAACTCTCGCCCAGTATCGCTACCTCGAGCACGGCGCATTCTGGGCGATCATCGTACTGGGCATGATCATGTTACTGTCGGCGCGCTATCACATTCCTGAGACGGTCACCGGCCTATTGGGAGCGGTTTTGATTGGTCTCAGCTTCCTGTGGTCGGTCAGATATAATCGCCGCTATCCGGACGAGGCAACGACTTCAGCCGACTAGCAAGCGGAGCTGCGAGTACGAGTTGGAAGAGGTGATAGAGCAATAGCGGGAGGACGATGAATCCTGCCGTCGATGGCTTAAAAAGAATGGTTGCCAACGGGGCACCGATGGCGGCGGATTTTTGTCCACCTGCGAAAAGAAACGAAATACTATCTTTTACCTGCAGGCCGAGGCTTCGTGCAGCGAGCCATGCACCCAAATGCGCAACAAGGATTAGCGCCAGAACCATGCCTATCGTCCAGAGCCAGCCTTGCGGGTCAATACGCGTCCAGATGCCTTGCACGACCGCACCGGAAAACGCCACATAAACAGCCAGCGCGATCACACCGCGGTCGAGCCAAATAATCTTCGCTTTGTGGGTCGCGATGAACGCGTCTGTACGATTTTGCACGATCTGGCCGATGGCGAAAGGGACGATAAGGATCAGCATAATCTTGATGATGGCATCGCTTCCGATTGCACCTTCGCCCGTGCCACCCAGAGCGACGAAGAGGGGAACGCTGATAAAAACTCCGAGGATGCTCAAGATTGCCGCAGCAATGACAGAGAGCGCCACATTTCCCTCAGCAAGCGAACTGTAGGATGTGGACGACTGTACCGTTGTCGGAAGGACACCTAGGTAGAGAAAGCCGATTGCTACCAAGGGTGGAACGCTTGACGGGGCTGCTATGGAAAAGCCTAGCCCAAGGAGTGCCATGGCCCCGAAACTCCAAAGCACTAGCGGGCCAAGAAACCTAAAATTGGCTGCCCCAGCCAGAACTTCGCTGCGGGTGATCCGCATCCCATTAAGCAGGAAAAGAAGGAATATGCCGCCGTTTGCGGACCACTGCACAAATTCCCGCGCGTGCCCGGCAGCCGGCACTAAAGCGGCCAGCGCGACCGCGGCCGCTAACATACGAAGCATCGGATCGGATATGAGTGTGCGCAGCGCCATGGTTAGCGCCTAGCCGCGATCCTTTATCCTGTCAGTCCTGCAAATCGTACTGTTTCAACAAGTCGTAGAGAGTTGGCCTGCTTATACCCAATAGCTTGGCCGTCATGGATATATTGCCTTGGCTACGAGCCATCGCTTGGCGGATCATCCGCCGATCAGCCGCCTCTCGTGCGTGCTTGAGATTCAGAGCAAGACTTTCATTCTCGCTTTCCTCTGCAAGATCCAGATCTCCTGCGCCAACGAGTTTACTCTCAGCCATAATGACAGCACGCTTCACTCTGTTTTCCAGCTCGCGCACATTGCCTGGCCACTGCCAATTATCGATTGCTGCCAGCGCGTCGGGAGCAAAACCTTTTACTTGCGGATTCATATCCCGTGCGAAGCGGGTAAGAAAATGTTTCGCCAAAAGAATGCTATCACCCGGGCGTTCTGCCAAAGAAGGCACTCTGATCACCACCTCAGCCAACCGGTAAAACAGGTCCTCGCGGAAAGCCCCTACACCAATCATTTCTTCCAGATTTTGGTGGGTCGCGCAGACTATCCGGGTGTTGACCGCGATCTCTTTGCGGCCGCCAATCCGCTCTATGACCCTTTCTTGGAGAAACCTCAGCAATTTCACTTGAAGCGTCAGTGGAATGTCACCGACTTCGTCTAGGAAGAGAGTGCCGCCGTTGGCCATCTCAATTTTGCCCTCGGTGGTCTTTACCGCGCCTGTAAATGCCCCCTTCTCATGGCCGAAAAGTTCGCTTTCAAGCAGGTTTTCAGGAATTGCAGCGCAGTTGATTGCAATGAACGCACCGCTTCGGCGGTCGCTCGCCTCATGCAATCCTCTGGCGAGCAATTCCTTTCCTGTGCCGCTTGCTCCTAGCAGCATGACTGAGATGTTGGTCGAAGCCACTCGTTCAATCGTACGAGCGACCTTGGCCATTTCGGGTGCCGCGGTAATCATATTACCGAGAACCGTCTTTTCTTCGCCAACCTTTGCGGAAAGGCGCCGGTTCTCTTTCTCGATCTGGCCGAGCTTCACCGCCCGACCGACAATCAAACCTAGTTTCTCAATGTCCACGGGCTTCTGATAGAAATCGTAGGCTCCCCGCTCGATTGCCTGCAACGCACTTTCACGCGCACCGTGGCCAGAAGCGACTACCACCTTTGTATCGGGCTTCATCGCCATAATCGCATCAAGAACAGCTAGGCCCTCGCTCGTCCCGTCCGGATCAGGTGGCAGGCCGAGATCCAGCGTAACAACGGCAGGCTCTTCGCTACGCAGAGCAGCCAGCGCCTGATCCCTATTACCGGCTATAATTACCTCGTAATCGTCATAGGCCCATTTCAGCTGAGCCTGGAGGCCTTCATCATCTTCAACGATGAGGAGTCTCGGCTTGCCTCCTGCCATCACGCGGCCTCCTTTCGCTTCATGGTCGTTGTACTTAAAAGAGTGTGTGCAGATACGAGCGGCAGGCTGATGGTGAACCGTGTGCCGAGGCCTTCCCGCGATTCAACATCGAGTCGCCCACCCATGGAACGGATCATTTCGCGAGCCTCGTAAGCACCGATGCCAAAGCCTCCCTCCTTGGAGGATACGAACGGCGTAAAAAGTCCATTGCGCACGAAGCTTGGGCTCATACCCTCCCCGCTATCGGCCACCTGAACTACACCGAATAGACCATCACTGAAAATCTCCAACGTTACAGCACATTCTGGATCGCTGGCATCGATGGCGTTCTGGATGATATGGGCCAAAGCCTGCTCAAAACTCTCGGGACGTCCGCTCACCTGCACGGCTTCCGATCGCAGCAAGGAGACATTGTGAAGGTTCGAATAGCGTTCAACTAACGCACCGGCATGACCTGTGATATCAAAGGCACGAATTTTTTCCTGTCCGCCGGTACCGTAACGCCCAAGACGTGCAAGCATGGTATTCAGCTTGTCAGCGCTGTTGCGCAGAGTAACAAGCATATCCTTCCGAAATTCCGGCTTGTCAGCATGTTTCTCCGCATTTCGCAGCAGGAGGGACATCTGGCTCGACAAATTCTTTATGTCATGCATGACGAACGCCATTCGCCGATTGAATTCATCGAATCTGTTCGCTTCCGACAATGCTTCTTGGCCCGCTTGCTCGGAGAGATAGCTCGCCAATTGCTGCCCTACCACGCCAAGCAAGTCGAAATCTTCCCAGTCAAGCTTTCGGTCGACCAAGGGACGCGAAAGGACCACGGCCCCGACGAGACGCTCAAAATGCAGGAGCGGGACAACGGCCCAAATCTTGAGATCATCTAGCATCCACCCGGGAAGATAAGGGAGCTCTCCGTGATGCTGAATACCTTCACGAATCTCATCGAGATCGAGAATTAAACCGGTTTGCTCAAAAATCCGCGCAAGCTCGGGGGAAATTGGTTTGGGTGGAATATCCAGATCACCCCATCGCCAATGCCCCCCATTCTGCAAGCAGCCGTCATCGTTACTCAAAAGCAAAACGCCGGAAGGACTTTCCGTAATTTCGGCAAGTGCTTTCACTGCCCGTTCTTGCAGAGGCCTCTCGCCGGGCGTTGCGCGGCCGATCGTGTGGGTAAAACGAATCCATTCGCTGCGATAATCGTAGCGATATTTGAAAAGATGCTTGAGCGCAGTGACTTTTACCCAGCCGCGCAGTTTCTCGGACGGCAGCCAGATAAGTGCCAAAGCGCCTGCGGCAACAAGTAAGCCAAGCTTCGTTAAATTTCGGCCGTTGCCCTCGAGAAGATTTAGCCAGCTCGCAAGAAGGAGCATGACCCCTAAATAAAAACCGATCGCAACCAAGGAGAGAAAGCGGAAGGTAGCAGTGCGAGATGGACTGAAAGTCAGCCCTACATCTTTCCGACTGTACCCAGCAACGAGAAGCAGGGCGACAAATGCAACTGCTATACCGCGGACCGCCATGAGTTCGGGAGGAAAAGAACCGCTGAGCCAAGCCAAATTATGCAAATTCAGGGTGAAGATCCAGAATCCCGCCATTGCTGCCGCATTCCAGCGCAAGGCCTGGCGTGATTGCGGCGATGCACCGACGCAGAGATTATGCACCAAGACCAAGGCGCCCACGGCAGTCAGCATTCGAAGCAATGCCGGCGTCTCCGAAGAGATCGGCGCCATCCCCGAAACAGCCGCGATATGATAATCGAGCGAAACGAAGATTACCTGTAAAATCTCGGAGAATGCGAGCGCCACGGCGACTGGCCGAACCATGTGGACACTTTCATCGCGTCCATCAATTCTGAAATGCTGCAGAAGCGTGAAAATCCACGCCAGATTGACGCCAATTTCCGCAATCTTTGTTACGGGATGGTACGGATCCACGCTGGCAGAAGCGGCGCACCAGATCGCCGTCAAAACAAGCGCGATAACTGCAGAAAACCTATCGGATCGTCTGGGCTGGCCAAACCGGGCAATCCAGACCGCACAGATTCCGGCCGTTAGTGACCCCACGCAGTAAGAAAAAAAGGATATATACCCCAGCCAATCCATCAGGAAAGAGCTTTCGGCTCAATCATTTTGGCTACGGACATTTGACCGGCATATCCCATTTGTCTTTCTCAACGACAGAACGGGTTATGGCTGATAAATTCTGAATTGTCGGTAAACTTTACACTTTGTTCTAAGTAAAAAGTGACGCCCAACTGCGCAGGCGTCACATCTCCTCAATTCGCTGGAGTGAATGTTTTAGTTTTCAACTGCGTCCTGCACAGCATTACCGGCGTTTTGTGCGGCATCTCCGACCTGTCCTGCTGCCTCGCCGACCTGATCTGCCGCACCTGCGACAGCGTTATCCTTGGCAACTTCAGCCCCACTCATCTGCGAAAAAATAAGCACTGCTGCAATTGCGACTACTGCAAGGATGATCAGCAAACCCCAGGAAGTCCCGCTGCTTTTGCGGCCTTCCCCATCGGTCACGACCGTGTGTGTAGTATGAGTATTGCCGGCTCTGTCAGTCGTCTCAGTAATCCGTTCTTCAGTCATTGCATTGCCTTCCTCGAATCTGAATTATGACGAAAACGCGGCAATCGTTCAGCCGGTTCCGGACAAAGAGGGTTAACGCGATTATCAGCGCTCACCGAATTCGAACGGCGTGGTGCCTCGCCGCATCCGGTCGAAGTGCAGCTTGCGCCCCCGAGGCGGCAACGATCGCTGGGGACAGCCCAGTCGATAGCATCGCGCGCAACCTGGCCCTATCGGCTGGGCATCGGCGGAGCGCAGCGAAAGGCCTCTGGCCTGCGCCAATTCGGTTGCAAGAACGGCCTCGACGCCCACGGCCACGACGAAGCGCGCCTGGCCAGGAGCCCCGCTCCCCTCCACACTGCGCATCATAGTAAGCCAGCCGCCTTGGCCTTCTACCGTATCATCAAGGCTGACATACTGGGTAAGCAATTCGCCGCCACGCTCGAATGCGCGGTGGGCATCCCATAATGGACAAGATACTTCCTCTGCGGCAAAGCGAGCGGTGCTGGCCCCCATGAAGCTCTTGGAAAACTGCCCTGCCCGGTCCAGCCGGATCATGAAGAACGGCAATCCTCTCTGTCCCACTCGCTGCAACGTTGTGAGACGGTGGGCCAGTTGCTCGAAGCTAACTGAAAACCGACGCTCAATCACGGGAAGGTCGTATCCCGTTCCCTCGCAGGCGCGCAGGAAGCGACCGTAGGGCATTAACAAGGCAGCCGCGAAGTAACCGTCGAGGTGTCGTTTAAAAAAGGCACGAGCAGCTTCGTTCTCGAATGAAGCCCCTTGAGCCACGGAGACGATTTCGTCCTGTTTTTCCAATTGTGCGATTTTAAGAGCCAACTGAAAGTTACGTGAAGCCGGCCCCAGCATCTCCGAAAGCTGTACCTGCCGGGCATGTAGATCGAGACGGCTGAGGCTTTCAGGCAGAACTTCGCGTGGAAGAATACGGACCGACAACTGATGCCGCTCGCGCAGGCGCTCCGTAAGCGCAAGACCGATATCGCCTCGCGACAGCCGCATTTCATCGGCTAAGCCCTCTGCAGCGTGATCGAGATCCGCGAAGTGGTTGCGCCACCTTTCGATCTCGCGGCGCGAAGCGTCCAGCGGGTCGTCGGGCGTGTCCGCTGCCGGTCCCGCCTTATCATAAAGCCGCGCAAAGGCCGCCGCGACCTGTGGGGAGGCGGACAGAAACTCGTCCAGTTCCTCGCGGTCGATGTGGAGATCGGCGAAGCGTTCGTCGGCGAACCGCCTGGCAAGGCCTTCGAGCCCGCCAATAGCCTCGTCCTCGCGCATCGAGCGCGGGTCGAAATCGAACTGCTCGACGAGAGCCATGACGACGCGCGCGCTTATGGGGCGCTGGTTGCGCTCGATCAGATTAAGATAGCTGGCGGAGATGGACAGACGCGCGGCCATTGCCGCCTGAGTCAGATTATCTCGTTTTCGCAGCCGCTTGATGGCGGGGCCGGCGCGCACGGCATCATCAGCCATTTGTAAATTCCTTTACATATTTACAGGTCAAATAGACGGAAAGCGCATTATCTCACAAGATATTTTGTAAATTTCTCTGCACAAACCTCCTGGCTAGGTCCATTACCGCTGCAACAGCCCGCACCATCCGGGCCTTACGGACAGGAGATGACCATGACCTACCAGAGCCACATTGCGAAGATGAACGAGACCATCGCCCAGAATGGCGACAGCTGGGCTGCCATCGATGCTGCCAGCGCAGCGCGGATGGCTGTCCAGAACCGTTTCCCCACTGGCCTCGATATCGCGCGCTACACGGCGAAAATCATGCGTGAGGACATGGAGGCTTATGACGCCGATCCGGCGAACTACACCCAGTCGCTCGGCTGCTGGCACGGCTTTATCGCTCAGCAGAAGATGATATCGATCAAGAAGCATTTCGGCAGTACCAAGCGCCGCTATCTCTATCTTTCGGGTTGGATGGTTGCCGCGTTGCGCAGCGAATTCGGGCCCCTGCCCGATCAGTCGATGCACGAGAAGACCAGCGTTCCCGCATTGATCGAAGAACTCTATACCTTCTTGAAGCAAGCCGACGCACGTGAGCTGGGCGGACTGTTCCGCGAACTTGATGACGCCAAGGAAAAGGGCGATGCGGTTGCGACCCATCGCCTGCTCAAGGAGATCGACGAGCACCAGACCCATGTTGTGCCGGTCATCGCCGATATCGATGCGGGGTTCGGAAATGCCGAGGCAACCTATTTGCTCGCCAAAAAAATGATCGAGGCTGGCGCCTGCGCGCTGCAGATTGAAAACCAGGTCTCGGACGAGAAGCAGTGTGGCCATCAGGATGGTAAGGTTACCGTCCCGCATGAAGACTTCCTGCAGAAGATCCGCGCGATCCGCTATGCCTTTCTTGAACTTGGCGTGCCCGATGGCATCATTGTGGCCCGCACCGACAGCCTCGGCGCTGGTCTGACCAAGCAGATCGCCTTCTCGAACGAGCCGGGCGACCTGGGCGACCAGTACAATGCCTTCCTCGATTGCGACGAGGTCGATCCGGCAAACGTGACGAACGGCCAAGTCTTCATCAGCCGCGACGGCAAGCTACTGGCGCCCAAGCGCCTGCCCAGCAATCTCTACCAGTTCCGCGCCGGAACGGGCGAGGACCGCTGCGTGCTCGACTGCATCACTGCGCTCCAAAACGGCGCAGACCTGCTGTGGATCGAGACCGAGAAGCCGCACATCGGCCAGATCGGCGGCATGGTGAACCGCATCCGCGAAGTGATCCCCAATGCCAAGCTGGTCTACAACAACTCGCCCAGCTTCAACTGGACTCTCAATTTCCGCCAGCAAGTGTTCGATGCCTGGGAAGCAGAAGGCAAGGACGTGTCGGGCTTCGACCGCGCGAAGCTGATGAGCGTGGATTACGACGGTACCGAGCTGGCTCAGGAAGCGGACGAGCGGATCCGCACCTTTCAGAAGGATGCAGCGCGGGAAGCTGGCATTTTCCACCATCTGATCACCCTGCCGACCTACCACACGGCGGCGCTGAGCACGGACAATCTCGCGAAGGAATACTTCGGTGATGCGGGCATGCTTGGCTACGTCAAGAATGTGCAGCGTGAAGAAATCCGCCAGGGTATCGCGTGCGTCAAGCACCAGAACATGGCTGGCAGCGATATCGGCGATGACCATAAGGAATACTTTGCCGGCGAAGCGGCCCTCAAGGCCGGCGGCAAGGACAATACAATGAATCAGTTCGCTGCAGCCTAACGGAGAGAAGAGGATGACTACGATGACCGAAGACACCCCAAAGACTGAGCCCGGCCGTGCACGCGCCCTGTTCTCGACCGCCGACTTCCGCCTGCTGCGCACCGCTCTGACCAGCTACGCCCGCCAGACCGAAGACCGCGAGGAGCTGGCGAAAATCAACGCCTTGCATCACCGCCTCGGCACCTACGTCCCCTCGGACGGCTGATTTAACGAAAGCCCAGAACAAGTTCTCCTGGGGAGGAGAAGCGGCCGCCGGAGCTACCCCCAAACGCTCCGGCGGCCGTCATTTTCGCAAGTCTTAGCCGCCCTGTGCCGGCATCAGGTCGAGTGCAGCGCTAGCGAGAGCCTCGGCGCCGGTGCGCACCACGGATTCCGCATCGGGAGCCCAGAATGGCGAATGCAACGACGGCAAGGCCTGCCCGTCATCCTTCAGGGCAGTCAGCATTTCAGCCGGCGTACCGCTGATCCAGAAGATCATGCTTTTCACATCTTCCGGGGCAGCACGCCGGAATTGACTGAAGTCCTCGCCGCCCATGACGGCTGGTGTCGAAACGACCGCTTCTTCACCGAACCTTTCGCGGAAACTTGCCGCCATTCGTTCGGTGAAATCAGGATCATTGAAGGTCGAGGGCGTATAGGGATCTTCTACCGTGACCACGGGGTAAAGTTCTTCCGGCAGCCCTGCAGTTATCGCCTCACCTCTGGCGACGCGGCGGATCCCGTCCAGCAGCAGCTTCCGGCTCTCGTCCGAATAGCTGCGCACGGTAAGCTGAAGTTTGGCTTCGTCCGAGATGATGTTGTGCTTCGCGCCCGAATGGAAGCTACCGACGGTGATGACGGCGGGGTCCAATGGCGATGAATTGCGGCTTACCACCGTTTGCAGCTTCATCACGATTGCGCTTGCGAGTACGATAGGATCGCGGGTCGTGTGAGGATAGGCGCCATGACCACCAACGCCCTTCACGTGAATGTCGACGCTATCGACATTCGCCAACGCATAGCCGGAGGTGTAGCCGATCGTCCCTGCCGGAAGAGGAGCGGCTGCGTCGTGAAAGGCAAGCGCATAATCGGGTTTGGGAAAACGGGTGTAGAGCCCGTCTTCAAGCATGGCTAGCGCGCCTAGTCCAAGTTCCTCTGCAGGCTGGAGTACCATGACCAGCGTACCCTGCCAGTCGTCCTTGCGTTCGGCCAGAAGCTGGGCCGCTCCGATGAAGCCCGCCATATGCGTATCATGGCCGCAGGCATGCATAACGCCGGTCGTGACACCGCTTGCCGGAGTGGCGGTGACCGTACTCGCATAGGGCAGCCCGGTTTGCTCGACCACCGGCAGTCCGTCCATATCGGCGCGCAAAAGGACGGTCGGGCCGTCTCCGTTCTTCATGACCGAAACGACGCCAGTCTGCCCCACACCCTCGGTAACCTCGAAGCCGAGAGCACGCATCCGTTTGGCGAGCTTCGCCGCAGTCTCATGCTCTTCGAAACTCAGCTCCGGATTGGCATGGAGATCGCGGTATAGCTCCATCAATTCCGGCATGTCGTCATTCAGAGAGGCGCGGAGGTCCTGCGCGGCGGCAGGAGAAGTGACAGCAATCGTGGCACAGGCGGCCGCGAGCAATGAGGTACGTAAATAGGACATGCCCTGGGAAACTCCTACAGGATGGAACACATGGAGCACGGTCCTGAAGAAGGAATCGTCCCGCCCAAAACCGCCACCTCTCGATCCCGAAGACTGGCAGAGCCAAAGCGATTAGGAAAGCGCGCTAGAGGCTGTAACTCAGGACCAGACCGATTGAGAGCGCTGCCACCATAATTATTACGAGCGGCACCCCGGTCTTAACGTAATCCCCGAACTGATAGCTTCCTTCCGCCATGATCAGCATGTTCGTCTGATAGGCAATCGGAGTGGCGTAGGAGAGATTGCAGCCGAACAGGACGGCCAGCACCAGCGGTTCGGCCGGGAGGCCCAGCTGCGAAGCAATGGCAAAGGCGATCGGCGTCCCCACCGTTGCAGCCGTGGCATTGGAGGCAAAATTGGTTAGGAAAGTGACGAAGATCATGATGGCTGCAAGCACGAAGGCGGGCTGCAGATACTGAAGGCCATAGGACAAGGCTTCTCCCAGCCAAGCTGCCGCGCCACTCTCATCGATTATGCGGCCGATGGCGATACTGGCGGCTACCAGCACGATGACCTGCGCGGAAAGCGCGCGCCCGACCCGGTCGAACTTCACGCAGCCGGTCACGAACATCAGAATTGCCCCGCCCAGCGCGGCGATAGCGATGGGCAGAAAACCGAAGGACGCAAGAGCGACCGAACCGGCCATAATACCCGCCGCAAGCCAGGCCTTGGAGCGCCGCGGCAATTCACGCTTACCCTCGAGCTGCAGCAAGCTGTCGCCATTGGCAAAGGCTTCTAAATCTTGCTGAAGCCCCATCACCAACAGGACATCGCCCTCGCGGATGCGCATGTCCCCGACGTCGCTGAATTCATCCTTCTGGCCGATCAGCGTATCGGGCCGATGAATGCCGACCACCGCGACCCCATAAAGATCGGCAATGCCCGATGTGGGAAGCGTGCGACCGGAGAGACGGCTATCCGCCGTCACCGTCATCTCGACGACTTGAATATCGTCGCCAGTTTCACCGTGCTGCCGCTGGATACGCTCCAGCACCCAGCCGGGCGCAGCTTCACCGCGCAAGACGTCGATGGCTTCTTCAATGGCGACATGGGTGCCCGAGACCCGCAGCCTTTGCCCCGGTCGGAAAAGCCCGGGCTTCAAATCGTGAAATTCGATACCTGCCGGAAGGCGCGACGTGATTTGCGAAAGCTCTCGTCCGTTCAGGAGGCTGTCTTCAGTGACGCGGAGGCGCGTGTGGAACCGCCGCTGCTCCAGCGTCTGTTCGACACGATTATCTCCCAACATTCGGGGCATGACCAGCCACAAATACGGCAGCGCCACCACCGCCGCTCCCAAGACGATCGGGGTGTAATGGAAGACGCTCATCATCGGCATCCCCAGGTCCACGGCGATCGAGACGACCAGAATATTGGTGGAGGTCCCGATGGTCGTGGCCAGTCCGCCGATCAGCGACGCGGCATTGAGAGGCATAAGGGTTTTCGAAGCCGGCATGGCTCCGCGCGCCGCAAGCGTAACGAAGATGGGGATCAACAGCACCAGCACAGGCGTATTGTTGACGAACATCGAAAGAAAGAAGGCGAGAAATAGGGACAGCAGCAGCCCGGCGTGCACGTTGAACTTGAACACTCGTTCCAAAAAGCGAGCGGCCGGATCGAGTGCGCCGGTCACGATCAGCCCTCGGCCCAAGATCATCAGGGCGCAGATCGTGATTAGCGCGTAATGGCCGAAACCGCCGAAAGCGATGGCAAGACCATCCGTGGGCGATTGTCCATCAAGCGGGAAAAAGTACAGTCCGACCGCGATAACGGCGATTGTCAGCAGCGAGATAATCTCGATCGACATGCGTCCGCGAGCAAAGGCGATGAACATCGCGACAGTCACGCCCATTGCGGCCAGAGCGTGGTATGATGGCATTCCGATCATTCGATATCCGAAGTCCCAAACCGCCGAAGCGAATGCAAGCAAATGTTTACTTTAATCAGGCTCGAATCCAACGCCGTGTCATTGCGGGAGGCGTGAGACCCTCATTATAATTGTCTAGCACAAGATGGGATTCGCCGCGCGCCGCTGTCCGGCGAGCGAGATGACCTTCGGAAGATCGTGGTACCCCCGGCCGGACTCGAACCGGCACTTCGTAAGAAACTCGATTTTGAGTCGAGCGCGTCTACCAATTCCGCCACGGAGGCACGTGTTGGAGCGCGGGGATTAGCCGCGCTCCGGAGCGGCATCAAGCCTTCAAAGCATTGACGAGCATTTTATGCAGTTTCGAGTGCAGCTGGTCATTGGCTGCCAGAACCTGCTTCGAATGGATCGGTTGCGAGCGCCCGCGGTAATCGGAGACGAAACCACCCGCTTCCCTTACGATGAGGCACCCTGCCGCGGTGTCCCAATCATTCAGCCCGCTTTCCCAAAAACCGTCATAGCGCCCGGCAGCGAGCCATGCGAGATCGAGCGAGGCGGCACCGAAGCGGCGAATACCGGCTACGTTCGGACCGATCGCATTGAAAATCTTCGACCATTCTCCGAAGTCACCGTGCCCCGCAAAGGGAATGCCGGTTGCGATAAGGGCTTCCGATGGATGTCGGCGCGACGAAACGCGAAGACGAGCGTCGTGCAACCAGGCGCCGCGACTCTTTTCCGCCCAAAAGGTCTCGTCGGTCACGGGGTTGTAAACCACTGCAGCGGTCACATCGCCCCAATCGTCGCTACCCAGCTTGCGTTCCTGAACCGCGATGCTGATCGCGAAATGCGGAATGCCGTGCAGGAAGTTGCTCGTCCCATCAAGCGGATCGACGATCCAGCGGGGCATGCCGTCCGCCCCCTCGATTGTTCCTGCCTCTTCCATTTCGAAGCCCCAGTCAGGGCGCGCCTGAATCAGTTCGTCATAGATTGCGCGTTCAGCACGCATGTCGGCCTTCGACACGAAGTCTGCAGGACCCTTGCGGCTTACCTGGAGATGTTCGATTTCACCGAAGTCGCGGCGCAGACGGGCACCCGCCTTGCGCGCGGCTTTCTCCATCACGCGGATCAGTCCGGAAATTGCGGCCATTTTTATCTCTTATTCGGTGAGGACGCGGATCGAGCGTGCCTGGAGATGGATGTCGCCCCACTCGCAGGCCATGTCGAATTTCGTGCCCTCGATATGAAAGGTCTCGATAGCAAACCGGCGCTGCATGCCGTCGCCCGCACTGGTCCGGCGATCAAGCTGGAGCTTACTGATCCCGGCGAATTTGAGAAGGCCAGGATGGAAACAGCACTCCTCCCCCTCGCCCGGTTCTTCGTAGTCGGGATGCGCCGGGTCAAGGCAGAAATCCATCTCCAACGTCAACTCGTCATCATTGATGATGACAGCGCGCAGGGTGCTTTTCTCGATATCGATATTGTCGAACCGACTTGCGATCGATTTGCCCATGGGAGCGACTCCTTGCCTGACCCTCAGTTCGCCTTGCCTACGTAGCTCTGCTCGTAAACGTCGACGATGATCCGGGTTCCGCTTTCAATATGCGGCGGGACCATGATGCGTACGCCGTTATCGAGGACGGCGGGCTTATAGCTGGAAGAAGCTGTCTGCCCCTTGACCACGGCATCGGCCTCGACGATTTCGGCTTCGACCTGCTGCGGCAGCTCGACCGAAATCGGCTTTTCTTCCCACAGTTCCAGCTTCACCTGCATACCGTCCTGCAGGAACGGGCGAGCATCGCCAAGCAGATCCGAAGGCAGATTGATCTGCTCGTATGTGCTCTGATCCATGAAGACGAGCATATCGCCATCTTCATAAAGGAACTGGTACTCAGCGGTGTCGAGACGCACTTTCTCGACCGTATCTGCGCTGCGGAAGCGCACATTGGTCTTGCGGCCATCCTGCAGGTTCTTCATTTCGACCTGCATATAGGCGCCGCCCTTGCCGGGCTGGGTGTGCTGAATCTTGGCGACCTTCCAGATGCCGCCTTCGTATTCGATGATGTTGCCCGGACGGATGTCCACGCCGCTGATCTTCATGAGAAATGCCTCGATGTGAAAGAGCGCTGCCGCTTCGACGGTCAGCCATGTGGTGCGCGCCTTACAGCCTGGTGACACGCTCGGCAAGGCGGTGGAAATTTTGCCTTCTTGTTCCTATGTCGCTCACGGAGGCCATGAGATGAAAAAACTGTCCATCGCTTTGATGACCGTCGCGGCTCTGACCGCTTCGCCGACGCTAGCGCAGGGGCGCCTGGGGTTATTGCCGCAGGGCGATTATGTCTGTGCGCTGCCCGGTTCAGCCGACGGCTCCGCCTGGAATGAGGTCGAGCACGCGAATTTCTCGATCACTGGCGCATCAAGCTACAAGGCGCGTCACGGCGCTGGCACCTACCTTCTCGAAGGCCGCAGGCTCACGTTCACACGCGGCCCGATGAAGGGCATGAGGATGATGCGTATCTCCAGCGGCATGCTGCAGGAAGTAAACAAGGCGGGCAAACTCGGCCGCATGCGGTGTCATCGCGCGGGCCCGCTCACGCGGTAGAGCAATCAATTGCTTCGACTCAGCAAGGGATAAGGGTTGACGGCGTTGGCCGGTTCCCACCACGCAGCATCCTTGGTAGTTTGCAAGATCGCAAAATGAAGATGCGGCGCATCTGCCGAAGCGTTCCCGCTCGAACCTACCTCGCCCAGACGCTGGCCCCGGCGCACCTTCTGCCCCTCCTTCAATCCCTCGGCATACTTGTCGAGGTGAGCGTAATAATGGATTGTGCGCCCGTCATTCGAGCGGACGTAAATCGTCAGACCTCCGGCATCGGACTCAAACAATTTCTCCACCACGCCAGGCGCGGCGGCGACAACGCTGGTACCCGTAGGTGCCATGATGTCGATCGCCTCGTGCAGCCGCTCACCGCCGCCCCGCGAGTCGGTGAAAGTGTCCGATAATTCTGACGGGCGGACATTCAGGACCGGGATCATCAATTCGCGAGCCGCGCGCTCGTCCACCGGCTGAGCGAAATCGGTGTTAAGCGGCGCGGCGTTGCGGGCCTGTTCGGAAACCGGGGTCTGCGTGCCTTCTTCCGCCGCACCGCTGCTCGTGGGGGACGGACTTGGAGCAGCGTCGGCCGGACGCGTCGTTTCGAGTTGCCCCTCTCCCGTTGCGTTTTCAATCAGACTGCCGCCCGCCACGATCCAGATCGCGCTGGTAATCGTGGCGGTGACAACGATGGTCAGAAGGCGGTCGATTATGTTCATGAGCCCTCCCTAGCTGCTCATGCCTCGAAAATCACCTGCGTCGATTGCGACACCATCCCTGCGAGCCTTGCGGCATCCCAGTTGGTTAGCCGAACACAACCGCTCGACTGCGCACGGCCGATGGTTTCGGGGTCGGGCGTACCGTGAATACCGTAATGCTCCTTCGAGAGGTCGATCCAGACGACACCGACAGGGCTATTGGGGCCTGGCGGCAGCTTGAAGGTTTTGCCATCTTCCTTGCCGCCCGAAAGCACTTCGGGATCATAGCTGTAGGGAGGGTTATAGGCTTCCCCGACGATATCCCACTCTCCGATGGGTAGCGGGAATTGGCTTGAGCCCGAACTGACGGTGAAGAGAGCCACCAGCTTTTCGCCCTTGTAAGCTTTCAGCGTTTTGCCTGCCTTGCTCACAACGATTTTATCGACCTCGGGCTGATCCGTGCCAACGCCCAGGCTGGCAAGCGTCTGTTGCCAGTTGCGATCTTCAATCTGTCCCTTTTCGATCCGATCGTTTCCGATATTGGGCACGCGGATCTGCTGTCCGGCCGTGAAAAAGTCGGTCTTTTCGGCTGAAGAAGAAGAGGTGGAATTTTTCGAAGTCGGCGATGAGCCCTCGGATGCCGACGCCCCGCTCATCCCGGCGGGCTTGCCACCGGGATTGAGCATCTTGAGCACGTCTACAGTCGTATGAAAACGTTCCGCCAGTCTTTCATCGAGGGATTTATAGCCCATCCGATCAAGCTTGGATTTGCCTTCCGGATCCTCCGGTATGTCGACATATTCGGTTTGGCCCCAACTCTCGGGAATGGTGACGACGCGGGTCGCTGGGATGGAGTCCCAGTCGGATAGCGCCGTTTTTGTCGCCTCATCAAGCTGTCCGGTCACCTCTAGGTCGTTGGCCTCCTGGAAGCCGTTGAGCGCGTTTTCAGTGCTCATGCCCATTTTGCCGTCGATTACGCCCGGGCCGAAGCCAACACGGTCGAGGACGACCTGCGCCTGCATGATCGGCCGTTCCTCGCTGTCGGGAATGTCCTGATCTTCCGAAGCGACAGAGTCGCCCATGCCGTAAGCATCGTCGTTCGAGGCCATGCTGTCAGCGAGGTTGTTTTCGTCATAGGTCTCGTAGCCATAGTCTTGACTTGGCTGCGTCTGGGCGGTGGCCTGAGTATCGGTGTCCTCGTCTGCGCCGTTTGATCCGCAGGCGACGAGCGCGAGCGACGATACAGCGACGAAAAGCAAATTACGCATGGAGTCCTCTCCTGAAGGGTTCGGGGAGGCGACCCGCCCCGTTTCAGAAGACACAACTCACTTCCCCGAGATTTGCTCCTTGAAGGCTTTTACCGCAGCAACTTCGTCTCCCGACCACACTGCTCCGGACACGGCTAGGAAGTCTGCGCCAGCATCGACCAGCGGCCTGCAGTTCGACGGGGTGATACCGCCTATGGCCACGCATGGTATCTCGACCATCGCGCTCCACCATTCAAGCAGGTCGAGATCTGCCCGATGCTCAGTTTGCTTGGTCGCGCTGTCGAAGAAAGCGCCGAATGCCACATAGTCTGCCCCTGCCTCGCCGGCTTCGATGGCCAAGTGGCGGGAGGCGTGACAGGTGACACCGATCTGTGCATCCTTGCCGAGTTCTTCCCGTGCCTCCGTCAGATCGCCATCGCTCTGTCCCAGATGCACTCCGTCCGCGCCGAGACGCTTAGCGAGCGGTATCGAATCATTGACGATGAATGCGACCTCGCGGTCGGCGCATATTTGCTGAAGGGGCTCGGCCGACGCCGCAGCCTCGTGCTGATCCATTCCCTTTACCCTGAACTGGAAGGCGGTGATCAATCCTTCTCCTTCATCAAGGGCGCGTTCGAGACGTTCGGGAAAGCCCCCCGAGACATCCAACGGAGAGATAAGATAAAGCTGTGTCGAAATTTTCTGTGTCATCGCGCCGCCTCGTACCCTCCGATGACGACTTCGTCGACATTCAGATTTGCGCAATAGAAGGCAGGCCTAAGAGACTGGCATGATCAGACCTTTAGCCCTCGCGGTTTTCGCTCTCCCCCTCGCTTCCTGCGCGATCATTCCTGACACACCGCGCGTCGGCCAAGAGGCAGCGGCGCAGGGCACGCCAGTAAAAATAGGACAATCAGTATGGGCGGGCGACGCGATCCTGACCCCGCTCGCCGTGACCGAGGACAGTCGCTGCCCGCAGAATGCCCGGTGTGTCCGCGCGGGCGAACTCAAAGTTTCGACGCGCATCACGTCAACTCACTGGGCCCAGACGGCCGAGATGACCTTGGGCAAACCCCATGAGATTTTGGGTCGCACCTATACGCTCGTGTCCGGTCTGCCGGAAAAGCAGGCCGAGCGCGAGACCGATGCAGGCGACTATAGCTTCGTATACGAGCGGCGATGACGCCGCTCGTATTGAGGTCAAGCTACGCTGGCAGCATGAATTTGGTCGATTGCGCCTGAAAGCGTTCCGTCGAATTCAGCATCGCTTTGCTGCTTGCGGAGATCCTGAAGAAGCCCGCGGCTGAAACTGGCAATCATGCCGGGATTTTCGGCCAGCTTCTCACAAGCTTCCTCGGTCGAATAGCCACCGGAGAGCGCAACCACACGCAAGACTTTCGGGTGCTTCACCAGATCGGCATAGAGCCCCGCATCCTTTGGAATGGAAAGTTTGAGCATGACCTGCTGATCATCGGGAAGCGCGTCCAAGCCTTCGAGAATGGCATCCAGCATGATCTTTTCGCCTTTGGCCCGATCCGTTGCGGTAATATCGTATTCCGGCTCCAGCATGGGAACCAGGCCACTGGCCAAAATGCGCGCGCCCTCGGCAAATTGCTGACGCACTGCTTCCTTGATTCCGACAGGGTTCGCAGATTTGATGACGCTACGCATTTTGGTGCCGAAGACGCCAAGATCTTTTGCGCGCTTGCACAAGTCTTCCAGATTTGGATTGGCCTTCATCAACTGCGCCCCATCGCGCTCATCCTCAAGTCCCTTGTCGACTTTAAGAAAGGGCACGATCCCGCGTTCCTTCAACCGAGCGGGGACGCTCTTGCCGCCGCTCTCGCCGTCCATGGTTTTTTCGAACAGGATTGCACCGATTACCTTCCCATTTCCGAAACAAGGGCTCTCAATGATGCGCTGACGCATCTCGTGGATCAGGCCGAACATCTCATCGTCGCCGTTCCAGGCGCCTTCCTCTACGCCGTAGCCGCGCAGCGCCTTCGGGGTTGACCCGCCGGACTGATCGAGCGCCGCGATGAAGCCTTGGCCGGACGCAATACGCTCGCGCATTTCATCGAAAGTCATGTGAGAATCCCTATAGCATGAAACTAAGTGTGCATTCGTATGCGCCGCTCATACAAAACCGCCTTCGCAGCTGCAACAGGCCGTTGGTAACTTATCGCTTCCTGCATCGTATCCTAACTGAGAACGAGGAAAGACGTATGTTAGATAAAACCCAGCAAAAGCTCTGCGACGAGAATGCAACCGATTTCTCCGACCTTAGAGCGCTGACGATCAATTGCACACTCAAGCCAGCACCGCAGGGCTCGCACACTGCCAACCTCCTGGGCGTCGTTGAAACGATCCTAGTCGAAAATAGAGTGTCGTTGGAGCAAATCAGGCTGGTCGACCACGACGTCGCGCCAGGCGTCTATCCGGACATGACCGAACACGGGGTTAAAAGCGACCAGTGGCCGGATATCTGGCGGAAGGTTGAAGCAGCCGACATCCTAGTCATTGGAACGCCGATCTGGCTCGGCGAAAAATCGAGTGTCTGCCAACGCCTGATAGAGCGCCTTTATGGCCATTCAGGACAGACGAACGGTCAGGGCCAATATGTGTTTTATGGCAAGGTGGGCGGCTGCATCGTGACCGGCAACGAGGATGGGATAAAGCATGTTGGAATGGGGGTGCTCTATTCCCTTCAGCACGTGGGTTATACCATTCCTCCCCAAGCAGATGCAGGCTGGATAGGAGAAGCCGGGCCTGGCCCAAGCTACGGCGATTCACAGGAAGGCAAAGCGGGCTATGTTGGTTTCGACAACGATTTCACGCGGCGGAATACCACTTTCATGACTTGGAATCTCATGCACATGGCGCGCATGCTGAAGGATGCCGGTGGAATCCCCGCGTGGGGTAATTCGGTCGATTTATGGCAGGAAGGCCGCCGTTTCGATGCACCCAATCCGGAATATCGCTGATCATTCCCGGCGATTAATCTTCCGGATAATTCCATTGAAGCTGAGTACAGGTCTGTCGTCCGCAGTAATTTTACCGACGACGTAAATTGTTTTTCCGCCGGCGCGAACGACTTCGCCTCGCGCTTCGATAAGCTGGCCGCAGCGCGCCGGATCGAGAAAGTCACCCGCCAGATGCATGGTAACGCCGTGCGAGCCTGCCAGAGCATCGGTCGCGATGGTGAACAGCGCACTGTCAGCGAATGTCATCAGGCAGCCACCATGCATGAAACCGGCCCCATTCATATGGCGCTCTTCAGCCCGGAAAGCAGAAATATACGATCCGTCCGCGTCACGGCGCTCGTAGAACGGGCCCGCGCGCTGTTCGAACGCATCTCCGCTCCACGCTGACCAACCCGCGAATTCGCCCTCCGTGACCGGCGTCATTCCACCACCGGAGCCAACCGCTTCGTTTTCGCTCATTTGGTCAGTGCTGCCACGCCCGGAAGCTCCTTGCCTTCCATCCATTCTAGAAAGGCGCCACCCGCAGTGGAGACGAAAGTGAAGTCATCCTTTACGCCGGCATGCGCCAAAGCAGCAACCGTGTCCCCGCCGCCTGCGACCGAGATGAGCGAACCGTCCTGAGTCAGCGCAGCAGCGGTCTTAGCCAGAGCGACTGTGGCCGTATCAAAGGGCTCTGTTTCAAAAGCGCCCATCGGGCCGTTCCAAACGAGAGTGCGGCAGGTCTTGAGAACATCGCCCAAAGCTTGAACTGCCAAAGGGCCGACATCGAGGATCATCTCATCCTCGGCTACTTCGTGGACGTTGCATGTCCGCAGGGAGGCTGGATTGGCAGCAAATTCCTTTGCGACAACGACATCGTAAGGCAGGTGCACAGTGCAACCGGCATGATCTGCGTGATCCATGATGCGGTTTGCCGTGCCTGTGAGGTCGTGCTCGCAAAGCGACTTGCCAACATTCACGCCGCGCGCAGCGAGGAATGTGTTGGCCATCCCTCCCCCGATGATCAGGTGCTGTACCTTGCCAACCAGATTCTCGAGCACGTCCAGCTTGGTCGACACCTTGGCCCCGCCGACAACAGATGCGACCGGCTGCTCCGGACTGCCGAGCGCAGCATCCAGAGCCTTGAGTTCCGCCTCCATTGCGCGGCCGGCATAAGCTGGAAGAAGACGCGCCAATCCCTCTGTTGATGCATGCGCGCGGTGCGCAGCGGAGAAAGCATCGTTCACGTAGAAGTCACCATGGGCCGCAATGCCCTTGGCAAATTCTGGATCGTTGGCTTCCTCGCCGGGCCAGAAACGAATATTGTCGAGCAGGCCGATATCACCGTTGGACAGGATACCGACGCTCTGTTCGACGACAGGCCCCATGACCTCGGGAATGAACATGATCTCGCGGTCCAGCACCCGCTCGATATCGCCCTGCACCATGCTTGTGCTCATGGTCGAATGGCGCTGGCCTTTCGGACGACCGAAATGAGCGAGAAGAAGGACTTTCGCGCCCTTGTCAGCAAGTTCAAGTATGGTCGGCATCGCAGCTTCGACCCGTGTGACATCGCTGGCGCGCCCTTCCTGCATCGGAAGGTTCAAATCGACGCGCACGAGCGCAACCTTGCCGGTTACCTCGCCGAGGTCATCCAGAGTCTTGAAGCTGCTCATTTCCTGGGCTTTCCTTAGAGGAACTTGGCCATGACGCCGGCGGTGTCGATCATGCGATTGGAGAAACCCCATTCGTTGTCGTACCAGCTGACGACGCGGGCAAGCTTGCCTTCCATCACGCTGGTTTCGAGGCTGTCGATGGTCGAGCTAGCCGGATAGTGGTTGAAGTCGCTGCTCACGAGCGGCTGATCCGTATAGTCCAGCACGCCCTTCATCTTGCCTTCTGCAGCTTCCTTCAGTGCCGCGTTCAGTTCCTCGGCGCTGGTATCGCGGCCGGGCGTGAAGACGAGGTCGACCAGGCTCACATTGGGTGTAGGGACGCGGACCGAAGAACCGTCGAGCTTACCTGCCAGTTCAGGCAGGACAAGGCCGACTGCACGAGCAGCGCCGGTTGTGGTTGGGATCATGTTCTGCGCACCACCGCGCGCCCGGCGCATGTCGCCATGCATCTGGTCGAGCATCCGCTGGTCGTTGGTGTAGCTGTGGATCGTGGTCATGAAGCCGCGCTCGATCCCGACCGTGTCGTGAAGGACCTTGGCCATGGGCGAAAGGCAGTTGGTCGTGCAGCTGGCATTCGAAACGATGACGTCATCGGCAGTCAGCGTTTCATGGTTCACGCCATAGACGATCGTGGCCGAGACGTTCTTTGCAGGTGCGGAGATCAGCACGCGCTTCGCGCCTGCCTTGAGATGCGGTTCGGCCTGTTCATGACTCTGGAAGAAGCCCGTGCATTCAAGCACGATATCGATGCCCATTTCTCCGTGCGGCAGATTGCCCGGATCGCGTTCGCTGGTGACCTTGATCGACTTGCCGTTGACGACAATCGCATCGCCATCCACCTCGACCGTGCCCGGGAAGCGGCCATGCGTACTGTCATATTGGAACAGCAAGGCGTTCGACTTGGTATCGGCAAGATCGTTGATCGAGACCAAATCGAGATCATGATCGTCACGCTCCAGAATGGCGCGTGCCACGAGGCGTCCGATACGTCCAAAACCGTTGATTGCAACCTTGGTAGCCATGCGAAAAGCTCCTGCTTAAGCGTTCAGTTTGTTCATGATTTGCGGCACGATCGCGTCCGCCGTGATACCGAATTTCTCGAAAAGATCCTCTGCGGGAGCAGAAGCCCCAAACCTGTCGATGCCAATGTTGAGACCATTTGCCATCGTATAGCGTTCCCAGCCAAAGGTAGTCCCGGCCTCGATGCTAACGCGCAGGATTTCGGCGGGATCAACGTTAGGGAGAATGTCGCCCTTATACGCATCATCCTGCTCGTCGAAAAGCTGTGTGCAGACCATCGACACCACGTCGGTGCCCACGCCCTGCTTTTCCAAGACTTCGGCACACTCAAGCGCGACATGCACTTCGGAGCCAGTAGCGATGAGGATTACCCGGCGCTTGTTCCCCGCCTTCTTGAGACGATACGCGCCCTTCGACGCCATGTCCGTTTCGTCCGGCGCGTTGCGTACTTGGGGAAGGTTCTGGCGGCTCAGCGCCAGCACTGTCGGGCGATCCTTGTTGCGCAACGCAATTTCCCAGCATTCGGCCGTCTCGACTGCATCGGCAGGGCGCATGACCAAAAGGTTTGGAATCATCCGCAAGCTTTGGACATGCTCGATCGGTTGATGGGTCGGTCCGTCTTCCCCCAGTCCGATACTGTCGTGCGTCATCACATATATCGCCCGCGCCTGCTGCAGCGCGGAAAGCCTGATTGCTCCGCGACAATAATCGGTGAAGACGAGGAAAGTACCGCCGTATGGGATTACGCCTCCGTGAAGCGCCATGCCGTTCATGGCCGCCGCCATCCCGAATTCACGGATGCCGTAATAGATATAGCGACCCGAATAATCGTCTGCAGTGAAGGGCCCGATCCCTCCCGCTTTGGTGTTGTTCGAGCCGGTGAGATCGGCGCTTCCGCCCATGGTCTCACTCAGGCGACCATTGATCTGTTCTAACGCCATTTCGCTTGCCTTGCGGGTCGCGACCTTCACCGGCTCACTCATCAACGACTGGATATAATCGTCGAGGTTGAAGTTCGTTGGTAAATCGCCCGCCATCCGGCGTTCGAATTCGTGCCGCTTTCCGTGTTCTGAAAGACGGCTCTTCCATTCGGTGTGATCGGTCTCGCAGCGGGCCGCCGTGTCACGCCAGTCGGACAGGACCGCCTCAGGGATCTCGAACGGCTTATAATTCCAACCGAGTTCGTCGCGCGCTGCGGATATCTCATCATCGCCAAGCGGGGCGCCGTGCGTTGCGCTGGTCCCCTGCTTGTTGGGCGCACCTTTCCCGATGACGGTTCGGCAGGCGACCAGCGATGGACGCTCTTCGGCCTGCGCTTCGCTCAGGGCACGGCGAACATCGTCGAAATCGTGCCCGTTGCAACTTACGACATGCCAACCCGTCGCTTCATAGCGAGACTTAATGTCCTCGCTGGTCGAAAGGCCGGTGGAACCGTCGATGGTAATCTGGTTGTCGTCCCACAGGACGTTCATCCGACCCAGCTTCAAATGCCCGGCGAGGCCGATAGCTTCGTGATTGATGCCTTCCATTAGGCAGCCGTCACCAGCGATAACCCAGGTACGGTGATCGACGAGTTCGTCGCCGAAATCGGCGTTGAGCTTGCGCTCGGCTATGGCCATGCCGACTGCCATAGCGAGCCCCTGTCCCAAGGGACCTGTGGTGCATTCGATCCCATCGATAAGGAAGTTTTCCGGATGCCCGGCGCAAGGGCTGCCAAGCTGACGGAAGTTACGAATATCTTCCATGGTCGGATGGGCATAGCCTGAAAGGTGAAGCAGACTGTAGATGAGCATCGAGCCGTGGCCGGCGGACAAGACAAAGCGGTCACGGTCGGCCCAAGCTGGATCGGCAGGATCATGCTTGAGAAATTCGCTCCAAAGCACGGTAGCCACATCGGCCATACCCATAGGCATTCCTGGGTGCCCCGAATTTGCAGCCTGTACCGCATCCATGGAAAGTGCCCTGATGGCATTGGCCATCTGGACCATGCGAGCGGTGTCGAGACTCATAGGGTAGGTTCTCCGGCAAATATGTGGGCGATTCGACGCGCGCGCACCCATCGCGAAAGGGTCGCGGCAGGTCAACCCGAAGGCCATTAAGGACGATACGCCATGATGGCTTGGAAGAGTTATCAACAGGAGCCACCAAGCCTTTGCCATAGCCCATGAATATCGTTAATTCGGGCCCACCATGAGCGAGCAACGCATCAACGGCGCTATCGACAGGATCGAGAGAGCGCTCATCAGGATCGAAGTACAAGCAAGTCGGGCACGCGCCTCGGAAGAACTCTTGGAAAATCACGAGAAGTTGAAATCGCGTGTTGCTGCCAGTCTTGCACAGCTCGATGGCTTGATCGAAAGCCTCGAGAAATGAGCGACGTCAGGCTCGAAGTCGGAGGGCGTCGTTACACGATCGCCTGTGCTGACGGCCAGGAAGACAGCGTCCGCCATCTGGCCAGCATGGTTGATGCCAAATTGGCTCAAATGGGCACCAACCTTTCAAATAACGAAGCCAAAAATCTACTTTTCGCGGCCATTCTCCTTGCCGATGAACTGGACGAAGCCAACAAGCGAGTTGCGGCCCCTGCCCCGCCACCCAAAGTGGAAATCGACATTTCTTTGGTCGCCGAAAAACTGGAAAGCTTGGCCGCCACATTGGAAAATGCAGCATCGAGACTTGAGGGCTGATCACAGCAACCCTAAATAGGCGTTGGCGGGGCTGCCCGGCACGAGCCGCATGAACATCCCTGAGGCTATAAGCAATCCTAGGGAGCTGTCCCTACCGGACTGGCGGGTTCGTCCTGGCATTCTGGATATACGGCGCCCACCTGACGTGAAGGCGTCAGAGGATTTTCCGGCACCGACCCATGGTGGTCCCGTCACTCATTAACGAAACACCCCCGTAGCCCCTAGCGGGGTATCCTAGGGGCAGCGATCTTCCCGTTCCATAGAGGCTCCATTTGACCAAGGACGAACTTCGCAAGCGGCTACGCCAGATCCGCCGCGACCATGTGGTTGCACTGCCAGACGCCGTTCGTGCACTAGTCTTTCACCGGCCGCCGGGTCCTCTGCTTGACCACATCGCAGAAGGCGCCGTGATCGGTCTGTATCGCGCAAACCCGTTCGAAGCACCGGCTACGTCTTACGCGAAGTTTTTCCTGGAACGCGGCCACGAGATTGCCTTGCCCCGTTTTTGCGAGCAGAATTCCACCATGGAATTCGCACGGCATTCCGATCCCTTTGATGAGGAGGATCTCGAAGTAGGACCGTTTGGCTTGCTGCAACCTTTTGCCGATGCGCCGGCCTTGATACCTGATATTCTCTTCGTGCCTCTTTTGGGCTTCACCGAATCCGGCGACCGCCTTGGCCAAGGTGGCGGTCATTACGATCGGTGGCTTGCCGCGCACACCGGCACCAGACCAATCGGCATGGCGTGGGATTGTCAGCTGACTGAAAATCTTCCGACTCAAGCACATGATCAGCCTTTAAAGGCCGTAGTCACGCCCACCCGCCTCTTCGGTCCCTTCGCATGAGAACCGAACCGACTTGGCGCATCCCGGTGGGGCTGCTCGCTCTTCTTTTGGCTCTCATCGTCTACGGTATAGTCATTGCACGGTACCTTCCCGCACTGATCGGGACATGGCCCGCCTTGGCTCAGACCATCGTTTATCTTGCGCTTGGACTGGTCTGGTTGCTGCCGCTTGGCCGCTTCCTGAAATGGATGGAGACCGGCAACTGGCGGTAATCGGAACCGCTGGCGCATCGGTACCGTTTCGGCATCATGCCCGAGTTACCCGAAAACGAAGCCCAACGCCTTGAACTTGAGCGCGAGTGCCTCAACCGCACGATCGAGGCGATCGAGCTTGGCGACGACACGTCCTATATCGAGCTCCCCGGAGACAATGAGCGAGCGAAGCTCATCGGGCACCAGTTTACCGAGACCCGAAGGCATGGCAAAAATATCTTCGCAGGATCGAAAACCGGTCGGTGGATGACAGTGCATCTCGGCATGACTGGTCGACTTGTACCTTTCAATGCTCCCGAAGATCCACCTGATCACACCAAGCTGCTGATCAGCTTCGAAGGAGACCGCAGGCTCGCCTTCCGCTGTCCACGCAAATTGGGCCATGTGCGGGTCATCGAAAGCCCAGAAGGTTACATCGCTCAGGAAGAATTGGGCAGCGATGCGTTGTCGATCGATAAGGATGAATTTCTGGAAGTATTCGGGAGCACACGAAGCGCCGTCAAGTCTGCGCTCATGAAACAGCAGAAAATGGCTGGGGTCGGCAATTTGTGGTCCGACGAAACTCTATTTCAGGCTGGAATCCATCCGGAGGCCCGGACCGATGAATTGGGCGAGGAAAAATTAGTGAAAATCTTCACCATCATGCGCAGCGTTCTCCAAGCCGTGGTGAAGGTCGAAGCCGACTACAAACAACTGGATGAGAAATGGCTCATCCGGCATCGTTCAGAAGATGCGGACTGCCCACGCTGTGAAGGTACAATACGAAAAAAGAAGGTAGGCGGAAGAACCGCCTACTTCTGCGAAAAACATCAAAAGTAAGAAAATATCCCAAGGTGGCGCGAGTGACGGGACTCGAACCCGCGACCCTCGGCGTGACAGGCCGATACTCTAACCAACTGAGCTACACCCGCGCATTCTACGCTGCAGCGCCCCTTGGGAGACGCGCATCTAGGGGAGCCTCTGATTCCTGTCAACGCTATTTCCGACCAATATTTCGCACTTTTTTCAACGGCACCTTAAGCATCTGTTTTCCTATCCTTTTTTACCATTTTGGGAGCCCAAATGGCGACGGAGAGGCCAAAGCTGAATGGTGTGCTTTTGACGCTCGCGTACGCTGTTTCAGGTCGTGCAACGAAAAGCGGGCGCTCTTTTCTCGACAGGCAGTTCAACCGGCCTACATGGGCCAATTCAATCGTTCCGCGTGCCCCCCCCCCCGGACGATAAAAAAAACTCCCGCCGAAGCGGGAGTTTCACAATCCGATGGGATGATCAATCGACCAAGATCAGCGCTGGCTTCTCCAAGAGCTTTTTAAGCGCCTGGACGAAGCTCGCCGCGTCCCAGCCATCGACGACTCTGTGATCGCAGCTGATCGAAATATTCATGAGCTTGCGCTTCTCGATACGCTCGACGCCATCCGGCCCTGTCACATACATGGGACGCTCGATGATCCGGTTAGGCCCGATGATCGCGACCTCCGGACGGTTGATCACAGGCGTGGTGGCAACGCCTCCAAGCGGACCGAGAGAAGTGACCGTCAGTGTGCCGCCTTCCATATCATCCTTCTTGGCCGTACCGTTTCGCGCTGCATCCGCCAGCCGCGCTATCTCGTTAGCGAGCTGCCAAAGGTTCTTTGCGTGTGCGTTCTTTATGACCGGCACCATCAATCCGGCATCGGTCTGCGCTGCCATACCCATGTTTACTGCACCATGACGCGTGACCACTCCGGCCTCGTCGTCGTAGCGTGCGTTGATCATCGGGAAATCGGGCAAGGTTTTGCAGATCGCGGTGATCAGTAATGGTAGAATGGTAAGCTTAGGCTTCTCCCCGCGCGCGTCATTCAGTTGCGCCCGAAGGATTTCGAGATCGGTGACATCGCATTCCTCGACGTATGAGAAATGTGGGATGTTGCGCTTCGAAGCGGCCATGTTTTCGGCAATGCGGCGACGCATGCCGATGACCTTCTTCTCCTCGTCCTCACGGGTTTTTGCAGCCGCGCCATAGCCCGAATTGTAGGAGAGGAACTGATCGAGATCACCGTGGCGGATGCGGCCTTCCTCGGATGGCTTGACCTGCGCAAGATCGACCCCAAGGTCCTTGGCGCGCTTGCGCACCGCGGGTGTGGCGAGAACCTTGGACGAAGGCGCAGGAGCAGGTTCTGGCTCGGGAGCTGGAGTCGGCGCAGGTGCAGGAGGTGGACTTGGGTCAGCAGCCATCGCATCGTCTGCATCGCTGGCGTCCGAGTTCTCGACTTCGATGCGCTCTTCGACTTCATCTGCTTTTGGTGATGGTGCTGGGGCCGCTTCAGCAGCAGCGTCATTTTCCTCGGCCACATCCTCGGGCACTTCGCCCTCGACCTCGATCACGACCAGCATCGAACCGATCGAGACCATATCACCTTCTTCGCCGGCGATCTCGAGAATCTTGCCATCGACCGGGCTTTCCATTGGCACGGTGGCCTTGTCGGTCATCATGTCGACGAATTCTTCGTCTTCCTTGACCATGTCGCCGACCTTCTTGTGCCACTGGACGATTTCCGCCTCGGCGATGCCTTCGCCGATATCCGGCATGTTGAATACAAATTTCGCCATGGGAATCAGTCCTTGAGGATTTTGTCGAGAGCCTCGCCGATGCGGATCGGGCCAGGGAAATAGGCCCATTCGAGACTATGAGGATAGGGTGTGTCGAAGCCGGTCACGCGTTCGACCGGGGCTTCGAGATGATAGAAGCAGCGTTCGGTGACAAGCGCGGACAGTTCCGCGCCAAAACCTGCAGTCCGCGTGGCTTCGTGTACGATCAGGCAACGGCCGGTTTTCTTGACTGACTCTTCGATCGTCTCGATGTCGACCGGCACGATGGTACGCAGGTCGACGATGTCGGCCTCAACGCCCTTCTCTCGGCAGACCGCTTCGACCACATGGACCATTGTGCCATAGGCTAAGATAGTCAGCTGGTCGCCCGTTGTCGCATAACGTGCCTTGCCGAGCGGGATTTCATAATGGCCTTCGGGCACCAGACTTTCGTCGAAGCGCTTCCACGGCTCCACCGGCTTATCATAATAGCCGGAAAACGGCCCATTATAGATCCGCTTCGGCTCGAAGAAAATAACGGGGTCATTGTCCTCGATGGCGCTGATCAGCAAGCCTTTGGCGTCATAAGGCGTTGCCGGAATGACCGTCTTCAAGCCCGAGACGTGAGCGAAGATCGCTTCAGGGCTCTGGCTGTGCGTCTGGCCGCCGAAGATGCCTCCACCGAAGGGGCTACGCACGGTGATCGGCGCGGTGTATTCCGCGGCCGAACGATAACGCAGCCGCGCAGCTTCCGAAATGAGCTGGTCGAGACCAGGATAGATATAATCGGCGAACTGGATTTCCGGAACCGGACGTAGGCCATAGGCCCCCATCCCCACGGCAGCTGCGATGATACCGCATTCGGAAATGGGCGTGTCGAACACACGCGTCTTGCCGTATTTTTCCTGCAGGCCGGCGGTGCAGCGGAAGACGCCGCCGAAATAGCCCACATCCTCACCCATGATGACGATATTTTCGTCACGGTTCATCGACACGTCGAGTGCATCATTAATCGCCTCAATCATGTTGAGGCGGCGTTCTGCTGGCGCTTCGCTATCCGGCGCAATCTTGGTCTGGGTCTCGCTCATGCGCCCTTCCCTTCGTTCGGCAAGCCTTCCGGAAACTTGGTTTCGCGTTCATGGATCGCTTGGTCGGCTTGCTCTCTGAGATGCCAAGGCAACTCTTCGAATACGTCTTCAAACATCGTGCGGAACGGATGATGTAGGCCATGGCCCAAGATGCCGTTGGCTTCGGCTTCCTTGGTGGTCTTCTTGACGTGCTCAGCGGCTTCGAGGTCCATCTTTTCTTGCCGCTCCTCATCCCATTCGCCGATCTCGATAAGATGGTTCTTGAGACGCATGACGGGATCGCCCAACGGCCATTCGTCACGCTCCTGCGCACTACGATAGCCGCTCGGATCGTCCGAAGTCGAATGCCCCTCGGCGCGGTAGCTGAAGAATTCAATCAGTGTCGGCCCCGCATTCGCGCGGGCGCGGTTGGCGGCCCACTGCTCTGCCGCATAACAGGCAAGCGGATCGTTGCCATCGACGCGCAGCGATGCGATCCCGTAACCCACACCACGCGCGGCGAAGGTGGCACGCTCAGCCCCCGCAAAACCGCTGAAGCTGGAAATCGCCCACTGGTTGTTCACCACGTTGAGGATGACTGGCGCGTTATAAACTGTGGCGAACAGGCAGGCTGAGTGGAAGTCGCCTTCCGCAGTGCTGCCCTCGCCCACCCAGGTCGCCGCGATCCGACTATCGCCCTTGATCGCGCTCGCCATCGCCCAGCCCACCGCCTGCGGGGTCTGTGTGGCGAGGTTGCCCGAGATGGTGAAGAAGCTGTGCTCCTTGCTGGAGTACATGATCGGCAGCTGGCGGCCTTTGAGCTTGTCACCCCGGTTTGAGTAGATCTGGTTGATCATCTCGATCATCGGATAGCCGCGCTGGATCAAGATGCCCTGCTGGCGATAGCTGGGAAACACCATATCATCTGCCGCCAATGCCATGGACGCTGACACACTGGTCGCCTCTTCCCCGGTACACTTCATGTAAAAGCTGGTCTTACCCTGCCGCTGCCCGCGGAACATGCGCTCGTCGAATGCGCGCGTCATGGCCATGTGGCCGAGCATGGAGCGCAGCGTTTCCGGATCAAGCTTCGGATCCCAAGGACCATGCGCCTTGTTATCTTCGCCCAGCACACGGATCAGGCCATGCGCAAAATCGAGCATGTCCTTGGGGTCAGTGATTTCATCTGGACGCGGTTGAGCGCCCGCTTCCGGTACTTCAATATGCGAGAAATCGACCGCATCGCCAGGTCGGAACTTCGGCTCAGGTACATGGAGCGAAAGTCGGGGCCGATTATCTCCGGCACCAGCCACTCCGTCTTGGGGCCTATCGGCCATAGAATCGTCTCCCAGACGCAATCTTACTCTTCGGCGTTATTTTATTTCACAACCAAGGAAGGGTCAAGAGATGCCTTCTAGCACCCAATCCTAAACGGCGACCGGAGCCTTGATAGGGTCGTGAGGATTGTAATCCTTCACTACAAAATCCTCTATTTTGTAATCGAAAATCGTGGCCGGACGCCGCGTAATCTCGAGCAATGGAACCCCTTGAGGCTCCCTTGAAAGCTGCTCGCTGACAAGCTTCTCGTGATTGAGATAAAGATGTGTGTCGCCACCCATCCAGACAAATTCGCCGGGCTGCATGTCGACCTGCTGAGCAATCATTTTCAGCAGAAGCGCGCCAGACCAGAGGTTGAACGGCAGACCAAGCGCAACATCGCAGCTACGCTGGTAAAGAATGCCGTTCAGATACGGCTTGCCATCGGGACAGGTGGAAACATGGTATTGATAGGTCTTATGGCAGGGTGGCAGCGCCATTTGCCGAACCTCTGCTACATTCCATCCCTCGATAATATGACGACGGCTACCGGGGTTGGAGCGAAGGCTCTCGATCACCTCGGCAACTTGGTTGATGCCGCAGCCCTTGCGAAACAACCCGCCCTTTACCGGCTGATAGGTTGGCCAATCGACCCACTGCTTTCCGTAAACGGGCCCAAGGTCGCCCCACTCCTCTGCAAAGGCCTCATCATCTGCTATACGGGCGACAAACTGTTCAAGAGAAATGGCCTCGCCAGACTGCTCGACATAGCGCGCGTGCGGCCACTCGTTCCAGATTTTCACTCCCTGCAACACGAGAGGGCGAATGTTGGTGTTGCCGGTCAGAAACCATAACAATTCCCGCGTCGCCGTTTTCCAGTAGACCCGCTTCGTCGTTATCAAAGGCATCGCCCCGTCGCAGAGGTCAAATCGCAATGTCGCGCCGAAAACAGACCGGGTACCGATGCCCGTACGATCAACGCGCTCGTCTCCCTCGAGCCATACCTGGCGCATGAGGTCGAGATACTGCTGTTCGAAATGGGATTTGGTATTGGACATGGGGCACTCGCTTTACGCGTTGGAGCCATAGGCATAAAAACCTGCAAAAGCGCGCTTGCGTGTTGCACAATCCACACCTATAGGGCGCGCCTGCCTCGCGGGGACCACCGGTTCCCGCACGCATCCGGTCGGGGAGTAGCTCAGCCTGGTAGAGCACTGTCTTCGGGAGGCAGGGGCCGGAGGTTCGAATCCTCTCTCCCCGACCACTTTATCGCGCAAAGCCGCAGATTTCCGCCTTTTAGCATGCGTATCCGCACCGTGTTGGACACACAACCAATACACATAGCGGATGCACATGCGGGAAGGTATTATCCATGTGCCGCATCCCTTTCACGATCCGTATCAAGGGTCGCTATGCGTTTCGCCGCCGGGTTCATTTCCGAAATATTATCTCCATGCCGCTAAGCTGGGCATTGCAGACTGCCGACCCGGGCGCCGCGCGTCAGCGCGCAGCGCTCCTGTCGGAGCGGTTCGTAATTGTGAAGGCGGATATAAAAACCATGCTGGAAGCCCAGCGCAATCTGACCGGGCCCGAAACCGAGGCGATCTTCCGCCGGGAGCTCGAACAACAGCTCGGCTCATGGCTGTCAGCCGCCTACGAAGACGCTCCTTGGTCATCCTCGGTTACAGAGGAAGCCGCACGCCACGGCGAGGCGTACCGAAAGCTCCGCTTGCCTGACCCGCGTTACGATATGGATCCATTCGAAGTCGCGAGGCTCGATGCCGCCCGCTCGACGAGAGGCGAAAACGGCCTGACTCCTGAATGGGCGCGCCCTGTGGTCGATCAGATTCGCGAGGCTTTATCCGACGAATATGTGAGCGATGCCTTGAAAGCGATTGGCGCGACGCCAAGCGAGCCCAACATCGCCGCCGCACGAACACATTTGATCCGGGCCGGCGCGTCGGCCTGCGCGCGAGCGCAACGTGTCTTCGACGACGATGTTCTCGATGCTGCCGATCCCATGCGGGCGATGACGGCGGATCTTGGCGAAATTTCTCCGGCAGTGACGGCGTTGTTAGCCAGGGACGAGGGCATTGATCTTCCGGGCGCACCAACAAACCCGCCCTCGCCTGCCTCGAAATAGGAATGCCCGTTCGCGATCTACGACAACCGCCGGTTCAGCGAGATTATCGAAGACGTCCTGATTGAGCTCAACCAGGACAGGGTCTGGAAAGGTAACCTTAAACAGCAGCGCCGGATCATGCAGTCCTTCGCCTGGATTACCAGCGACCGCGAGCTCGGCTCCTATGATCATCGCGACGTCGCTCACTTCAAAAACGGGCTCAAGCGCCTGGCTGCCACATTTCGGTTCGGAAATCCGGCCAAGGGGGCCGTGTCTAGGCCCTTCGCGGAAGTGATCGATGAAATCGATCCCATAACTCCGGCCACCGCAAGAAACCTGAAGACGGTCAATAGCGACCTCAGCACCATGAGCACGGTCGCCAAGCATCTGGCACTCACTTCGTGGAAGCCGCGTATCCATAACACCCTGACCATGGATTTCGCTGGTGCGACTGTCACAATACAAGAAGACAAAAATACTGAGCTACGCCCCCGTGGAAAAAGGAGGAGTTGGAATGCCTGTTCCGCTCGCCGCTCTATCAAGGGGGAGGAGCCGGCAAGAACCGGTTGAAGGCTGGCAGCGTCACACCGAAAGTTTGGCACGATGCGGCTTACTGGGCTCCGCTGATCTGGTATTACACCCATGCGTGCCGGGGAGAGATTTGCAGTCTCGAAGTGGCTGACGTCTTCGTCGACCACCCCGTTCCCCACATCTTCATCCGCGAAAATTTCCCCCGCGGGAGGGATGGCGAGAAGGCCGGCGAAAAACGGATCGTGCGTCGGCGCAAATTACCTCTTCACGGCGAAATCATTCGGCTCGGTTTCCTTGAATACGTGGCCGCAATCAAAGCTGAAGGCCACATCGCGCTCTTCCCCGAACTTGACCTGTTCGACAGCAAACGCGGCGGCACTCAATTCTATGATCGCGCCTGGCGGCACATGGTTCAATGGATTACCGACCGGATGGACGTCGAGGTGAATGAAAAGGGGAAAGGGCCCGATATCCATTCCATTCGCGCCCTCAGCTCATCGTTCTATGAAGTCGACGGGGTCAACGAAATAATGCGCGCCGACATCATGGGACATGCCCGGTCCGGTACCAATGCGAAGCACTATTCGAAGCGGATCAAGACCGAGGGTCTTGAGGTCGTGCTACGCGAACACCTGGAATTCATTGGTAGATATGTCCCGACGATCACATCGCATCTCGCCCCTTCCCCCATTCGCCTGCTTCCGATTGAAGAGCGCTCGAGGGTAGGTTCAGGCCGTCATCGGCGCATTAGATCTGATCTTGGCGTTCCAAAGAACGTGCGCTGAGTCCATACCCGCCAAACCAGCGCACGAGCAGTTAAACACTCAGACGAGCCAACGATTTTGGTTGTACAGTCAGGGCGTTCTCCGCTGGCCCGACTACTTTCTCGAACGTGTTTAAGGCAGGGATTTAAGCAGACAGTCGAAGCCCTCGTACCGCGTTGATTACCCTGTCGCAACATCCGACCCGGCTGTTCTCGCTAGTCGCCGCAAGGATCTCAGGCAGCTCGGTTGATAAGCTAGAACGCTCAGCACGCTGCCCGAGCGTCAAATCGTGCCGATCTTACGAAAGCAGCGAGCATAACACGTAGAAATGCTTAGCTTTTTCAACTGCACGATAACGAGAATGCATCCTTTGTCTCCGATAAGAGCAGACATGCGATTGTGTTCGAAAAACGTGGGGACTGATCAAATTGGCTCACCCGTCCGTAGCCTGAAGGATGACATGGTCCCAAGCCAACGCTTCATTGGTGGGCGCATGTAATAGATTTTAGTGCCGCAGCATGTTTTGCTGGGGGGAACGGTAAAGCGATTGATGATCTCGACGAAATGGACCATCACCTTCTCTTTTCGGTTTCTTCGATCAAATTCAGCGTGACTCGCTCCGCCCCCTGACGATCCGAGGGAAACAAAAATGCGGCATGTCTACGAGCGCTCAAGTTTAACTCAACCTTCCGTTTTAATTCTAACCAAGCCTCTGGTATAGTTGGTGAGAATTTTAGGTATTATAGTCGCATTCTTCTAACAAGTCTCGGATTATAAACTCTTCTGGCCGAAATTTTCCGGGAACCCATGAAAGATCCGATCGCCAGTAGCCTGGACACAGGAGGTATCCTTGCAGCGAAAATCCGTAACTAAGTTCTACAATCTTCCAAGTACCTCCAATTTGCACGAAATCGAAAGCGCAAGATTGTGATGAAATTTGCGAGGCTGTTTCGAATGCCAGTTCTATACATTGTTTAGGTATCTGGTTTTTATCGTAAATGATTTTTCCGCTGCCTGACGCTCTGAAATCGCCATCTCTAACCATCCGCTTAATTCCGAAGGCCCTCTGACCAATCACTATTATTCGAATGTCGTAATAGTTATCAGGAATATAATCTTGGAAGTAAACATAGCCCTTCTCCGGCAACTGATATCTATAAGCCTGATGGGGAACAATCACACGTCCAATTCCTCGCATGATACCGGCTATATTTTTGACAGACGGCTTTGCCCTTGCTAATCTCAACTTCTCCGACAGCGTGAATAATCTTGAAGTATGCCAGCCGCTCTGAAAAGACTTTTGGATGATTTTACGCGCCCTGCGCTTGGTTTTGACCAAATGCACATTTCGCGAGCCCGCGCCGCCCCTGAGCTTCCAAACCAGAGGCATTTTAGCTGTCTTTAACCAATCTAGGGCAGTGCTTGGGTCGTAGAAGACTGACGTCGGGATAAAGGGTGCGTGAACGGCTTCCAGCAAATACTTCTGACCGACTTTGTCATCAAAGTGCCAGCAAGTTTCTATGCTTGGAAAAACCACGAGCCCCATCGCTTGAACGGAAGCTATTAATTGACGGGCAAAGATCGTTGCCGCAAAGTCATTATGGGACCAATGCCATAGTAACGCCTTACAATCGCTTACCTCCTCGACAATATTGGGAGAGAAGCAATCAACTTCTTTAAATGGTATTCCCTTTTCAAGACAGTATGCCACCCATCCCGCGGCAAAAGGTCCAGTTTTTGTATGTATCGCCAGCAATTTAATATTACCTCATTGATAAACAATTACGATCTAATTAAGCTGTCTCGAAAGAGCGTCGATTATAACTTCCCTGTGGGAATCACATCGCAGCAAATTAAGGCGGTTCAAACGCCTTGATTCTGGGAATAATAATTTTCGTAGGAACTTGAGCCTTAGCAACCGGCGCAAACCTGGAAAGCGAATGGGCGAAATTAGATTTAGGAGCATAGGCACCTGCCTTTCGCTAACGAACTCATGCCAGTGTGCGAGCCATTTCTGTGGCAGATTTTCGAGTTCGTCGCGCATCGCTTCAATTCGAGCGATGAATGACAACCGTTCTTGGCCGGTAAGAAGGTTAAGGCCGCCGGCCCCTACCGACTGAGTATAAGGTACGATCTCGAGTTCGGCCCGCAAGCGCTCGTCATTATCGAAATTTAAAATAACCTTAGCAAAGTAGCCCTCATTCCACCCCGGCGGCGGCCGAACGTGATCAAATATGAGGTTTCCTAAACCGTACACTATCGGTCGGCCGTTAAAAATCTCATATCCACCGGGAACATGCGAATGGTGACCAATCACCGCATCAGCACCCATTTCTATGAAGAACTGGCACATTCTTCTTAAACCGGGTCGTGGGAAAGGGAAGAACTCATTTCCGCCGTGGAAATATACGATTACGGCGTCTGCCGTCTCTTTTTCCTTTCGCACAATCAAACTCGTTTGGATTGGATCTAGAATCGCGGCCCCGGCGCACTGACCTTCATCAACATTAAACTCTTTCTCAGCAGCTGAAATCAGCGAGACATTTTTTCCTTTCACAACCAACCGCAATGGAAGCTCCGCCTCTTCGCGGTTTAATCCAGCTCCGACGTGCGCTATCTGCCTCTGATCGAGAAGGCTCATCGTTGAGGACAAACCCGGCGATCCGTAATCGAAAATATGATTATTGGCGAGAGATACGGCGCCTATGTTAGCTCCGACCAGCGCGTCGATAGCAAGTATATCAGATCGCATGCTGGGGCCCGACTTCAAAATAGGGACATAACCCTTACAAATTGGGGCCTCAAGATTACAGATGGCGAGATCGGCTGACCTCAACAGTTCCTCCGCTGAGCCAAATATCGAACGTTTTTTCGATTTGATTAGCGAAATATACCTTTCGTTCGGGGCAAAATCGCCTCCAAATAAAAGCTCAATCGAGTTCATTCTGCTCACCTAACTACACATTCAATTTGCGATCAAATTTTTTCGTAACGTAAAAAAAGGTAACTATGTTAAGAGCTATCATTATAGCGCTGCAAATTGAGTAACTTGCAATGGCCATGAGCGCACTACCAGATAAATACCAGACTACCCAGACACTAAATACTCGGAATATGAACAGGCCAATATTGAATGTCATCGCTAAACCTTGCCTACCGATCACCGCAGCAACCTTGGCACTAGGGATATTTGCAATCATCATGGCAATCCAGATCGACATCCATTGAGCGTACGCGCCAGCTTCACGCCACTCTTCTCCAAAGAAAAACGCGAAGATTGTAGGCGAAAACCAGGCAGCGCCTATGATGGCAGGACTAAACGACAGCAACACTAGAGTGGATTTTTTAAATGCGGATATTAAAGTTCCAGCGCCCCGTCCCGATTCCGCGAATTTAACATACAGGACGTTTCCGGAAGCTGTTCCAATTACGTTGGCAGGAAGATTGAGGACACTTCGAGTCAGAACGTAGAGCCCCGCTACTGCAGGCCCATACAGCGCGCCTAACATAATGACCGGTACGGATTGAGAGGCCGAATTTAAGACATCATTCGGCATGCGATATAGCGGAAAGTCCTTAAACCTCTTTAGCAGAAGGAACGCCAGTTTGGGGCGCATCACTGGCTTTGATTGAGTAAGCGACGGAGATTGCCTCGTTAGCAAAGCGGCTTGAAGCGCGGGAGCAAACGTCGTCACTGCCACCAGAATTCCACCAACAGGAGCAAAAATACCTCCAACAACACGCACAAAGTTTGTGAATATTGCCTGGCTAATTGTAATTCTACCTATAATGCGGAATTGCCGTCGGCGCGAAGCTCGTAGCGTCGCAACGTCCTGCAAAGCCGTACATAAAAGAGCCAAAGGCAAGAACCAAATCAAATTGCCTAATTGGTCGGCACCCGCCCATTTGATAAATCCGCTCGGAACCAAAGCGAGCACTGCGCAGAGTGCACCAGCAATCAGCAAGGATACGGCAAGCGATAACGAGGCTAAATTCTCGGCCATGCGTTCATTCTTTGCTATAACCATCGCCATAGGAAGGCGGAGCGCAATGAGCGGAGCGAGAACACTAACCAACGCCAAGAAAACTCCCTGTAGCCCGAATGTAGCAGGGTCGTAAATTCTCGTAATGAGTGGCGAAAACAAAAACGTGACTGCTTGGCCACCCGCCGCCCCTCCCGCCATCGCAAAAATATCGCCGAGAATACGAGACGAAGTGATGGCACGAAATCTGCCGCCAAAAGCGAATTTCCTAGCCATTTAATACCCCTCAATCGACCTAGAGGTTAAACCAATAAACAAAAAGAACCCCCAATAGGGGACAAGAGCAATTATTGAAAATTGTCTGAATATCTTCTTCATATTTGAAATGTTTATTATAACTAGAGGCAGTGAGAGCGCAATGAAGCGAAACATTGGTAACCCAAAATTTCAGGAATCGTTGGGAACACCAATCCAATTATCGCTAAATATGTCGGCCAAGTCACTCTATCAGCGGGCCAAGCTTCGATTACAAATATCCCTCCTATATAAAGCCAGAACATTGTATAGAGCATAGACCTCGCATCCCGATCTTGAATAATTCGCCTAACTCCGACATGATTCAAAAGTACACCTCCAAGAAAAATGGCGGACGCGGCTAAAAGGCCGACACAAACTGGCAAAAGAACACCAAGAGTGACGACGAATAGCAGTTCAAATCGCAATCGATGAACAAAGCTTACCTCGCCGATATTACCGGGCGTTCTTTTTTGTAACACGCGCGACTCTCAATGCAAACCAAAGGCCAGATCAGGCCGCACGCATTTCAACCAATAGATTGGATGATAACGAGCCCCCGGCCAAGGCGGGTGCCCTTCACATTTACGAGTTGTAGGCAGTTTCAGAAATTAAGCGACCAAACCATTGATGCAAAGAGCATGTATAGCCCGAAGGCTCGCATGCCGTTAACGAATTCATACCTAACGATCAAGCGCCCGGACGTCTCTTTGCAAATCTGTGTTCTAACGGAACGGTATGATGTAAAGACTATCCAGTCGCTTACCGTGCGGCACGACAGGCGCATCAATGAACCGCGGTCGAGTTGATCTTCAAATGCACCGCTGCGCGTTGATATAATGAAGGCTTAGCCCTAACCCCTTAGAGTCAAAGCATGAGGATAGATCTTGGCTTCCAAACAAAAAAACATGCCGGGCATTCTCGCGGCGGGCCGAAAGCCGCACTGCGAGGAGACAGGTCAATCGAACTCATGCGTGAAACACTGCACAAATATGCCCCGTACGTACTTATCTTTTTAATTTGCGTCGCCAGCCTGCTCGGTGGAGGATCGCGCGCAGATATCGCTTCTCTCTCGTATCTACGGGCAATTGCAGCAGTAGCAATTGCTGCGGGTTGTTTGATCCTCACACAAAGACAGCTGGCGACGATAAAATGGCCCTTGGCATTGTTAGGCGCAATCGGCGCTCTTTGCTTAATTCAACTCCTTCCGGTTCCACCCGCTTTTTTACCACAGGGTGGGCCGCGGGAAACAATCCTTGAAATGGGTCAACTACTCGGCGACTTTTTATGGCGCCCTATGACTCTTTCCCCAAGCGCCACGGTGAATGCGCTTGGTTCACTGCTGGTGCCCGTGGCAGTTTTAATGTGGCTTGCCATCTCGCAAAGTCGCACGACCGCCCTTCTGACATTGGTCGGGAATGGCGTGATTCTGCCTCTCTTGGATTGCTGCAGCTATTAGCCGATCCACGTAGTGGGCTGTTTTTCTACGATATCACGAGCAATGGCCCTGTAGGGCTGTTCGCCAATCGCAATCACGCGGCGATACTTCTTGCCTGCTGCAGTGTCATAGTGATTTATTTATACCGTGAACTTCGTCTGAAAATCAGACCCGCGCTGCCTTATCTCGCGGCCTTTTTTGCCCTTTGCATTCTAACAAATCCCTCGCCCGCTGGATTACTTGCGCTTGGCATGGCTGCGGTAATTTGTGCTGTCCTACAATTTTCGACGAAGGTGAGGAGCCGGCGGCCGGAACGTGAAGCAAAGCGCCTCCTCCGCGATCGGAAAATCTACGCAAAACTTCGCCTTCTTGCAGCGGAGGGAGAGCAGCGTCACGCCCGGTTTGATGAGCCGATTGAACCGCTATCAGTATATTATGGGAAGCAGAGCAGACCGGCCTCATGGGAGCTTTCTCCCTTCCCCATGGGTAAGCAGGCCAACGGAAGACCTATGCCTCAATGGGAGGACCTGTCTCAGTGGATGAAGGTGAATGTTGCAGTCATCGTGGGGTTTGAGTGGGAACTGCTGACCTTCAACATCAACCTGCATCCAGAGCTAGAAACCGAACTGACGCGACAAGGCAACGTAAGGAAGAAGCTGGCTGAGCGGGTCAGAAAGCATGTGGGACGATCCATCGGATTCAGGCGAGAATACTACTCCGTTCTTGAGGGGCATGCGAAGCTGACCGGAGCGAAAACCCATTTAAACATGCATGGAACTATCGCTATCCGCGCTGGAGATAGCGTGAAAATTCTCATGGCTGCATTGGCGAGAGCGGCTGGTCATGACATCGGGAAACGAAAACGAATACCGCGCGCTGTGCACTCTCAATGGTTCACCGTCATACGGGCCGCATATGCAAACTATCTCTTCAAATTCGCGAGGCGTCGGGATCCGCGTCTCGACGAGAGACGGCTGGTAATGTCACAAGAGATGACGCAAGCAGCCAAAATGTTCTGGAACGATGTTGCGAGACCAGAGCTAAGTTGAATTTTGTTGTAAAATAGTTGACCGATTTTTAAGGTTTCGCCATTCACCTAGCGCATTAAAAATTAGCGGATTTCTGCGTTTTTTACGACAATCCAGAAATTGCCCATGGTTGATTCCATCAACTTAGGTTTTCGCACAAATTTCCGGCGATGAAGAATTTCACTGAGCGCCGCCCCGCTCGCGACGCATCATTTCCTTCGCACGTTCAATTACTCCTTGGATTGGAGCGGCTGACAAACCTTCAGGAATGATTGGATCGTCGTCTCCCCGAATTGCGACAGCCTCCGGCTCATTCAATCCAACCTCATAGGCATCTCGAATGAATAGTTCGCTCTTGATAATCCCTAATTCAGATATGAGTTCGGGTGGTCCATCCTTTGGCGAACTCATGGGCGCCAAAACATATTGTCCCGCTTCCCCATAGAGCCGGATAATATTTTCGAGGTTGTCCGAGCTATCAGGTGTCATTGTGTTGATGCGTGCGTTGGTGAAAAACATCGTCTGAGTGTCTTCCAACTCCGCAGCTTCAACATTTGCAGAAACCACCACTCGATAGTGGTGTGGAAAGTGTCGATCGATGCCGCGCAAGATAGAGACGCGAATTGCCTCGCTGGCATCCAGCTCTCCAAACCGCTCTTGCTACCCTTGGAAAATCTTTCTCCCAGCATCGAGATTATCGAATGCGAGACAAACGAATGGAAGCGGGTAATCGGGAGACATAGCGAAACCGGTCGCACACCATTTGGCGCGATCCCACTGCGGTAGGTCGATGACCGAAATGACTCGATGCTCGTCATGCCGGGAGTTGGCCCGATCGAACATTCCCTCAGGAGGACTTCCTTCACCTGGCCGCATGCCTTGCGACTTCCGGCCCCCCGCTTCCTGCGCCGTCCGCTCTGCGTTCCATCCAATTCCTCGCAATAAAGGATAATCAGTATCGGTCTCCTCTATATAGCTTTCTTGATACAGGCTCGGCGGTGGGCCAAAAACATTGTCGGTTGCGATAGCGACCTGATCGAGTGCAATTGCCCGGTTAAATCCGTCTTCCTTTCCAGCGATGCGCTCAATCCAAGCCCTATGGTCAGAAATCACCAAAATATGGGCAGACAGCGCTACCACTAATTCCTGCAGCCATTCGACCAGCGTCCCCCAAGCCGACGCGGCGCCTAGCATCACATCAAAATTGTCGCTGATCGTGACCTGCATTCAAGAGTCCGAGATCGTATAGATGGGGGTTGAGTTTGCCTTTAAATCACCGCGTTCAAATCTCAGTTCTATCTTTTCACGATACGGGATCGATCTTGTCCCCAAACTGGTCGCCAGAAAGCTCTCCATTGCTCCCAGAACCATCTCTGCGAGACAGATTGAGGAGCGGTCGTTTTGAATTGAACAAAAAGTGCTTTGTTGCGTGCCGCCCGAAGCAATCCCGACTGCTGATAGGCTTGAGAGATTGCGAGCTGCGCCCGAATCAGGTCTTCCCGATGGTCTAGTGCAGCCAGAAGCGGCTCCGCTTTGCCAAGCATTACGATTACATCAAAATGCAAATCCTTTTCGAGTTTCTGCAACCCGCGCTGCAAATAGACTTTTCCGTCCTCTTCATTGCTCACCTGAGCGGAGAACGCTTCGGCCAAATCATCTGTGAGACGGTCAAATTTGGGGCTCTGAGGCGCGATTTTGCCGATCTCATCGAGAAAATCGCTTAGCCTTGAGAGGGAATAACCGGGGTGTGACTTACTAGCTGCGATAATTTGGCGGAATTCAGACCAAACTTCATCCAAGTTGTCGATGTCACCTGACAGTTGGAGCTCCGAAATTTTGAGCAACTGTAAACAAGAGCGGGCGTTGAGCGCATTATTTGGCCGCTCTGTGTTGCCGATGATCGAGGACAAATGTCCTTGAGGCGCGCCAATCGCTCCATGATCTGAGCTTTCTCGGCTGTCAATCTACCTAATCCTACACTAGGCAGAATAAGCATCCAAAGGTTGTGAACTAGCTCAGCACCAGTGGCATCGTCAGTTGCGAATGTAAGGCTTTCGATCTCATCATAGGCATCCGCGACGTATGCCACATCGTTGTGCCACCAGTGCAAGGACCAAGCTTTGTTGTAGAGCATTCGCAGAATTTGCTTCGACATACCGGCTTCGCGAGCGAATTTGATCGCGTGATCAGAGCGAGCCTCAGTTTCAAGACGAGGCCGCTCCAGGTCTCGCGCAATGAGCGCATTCTCCAAACAATCCTCAGCCAAGGCATACCGGCTACCGGCTACCGGCTACCGGCTACCGGCGTAGCGATTTGGGTCTTGGATTTGCGCGTCAAGCTCGGCCAGCTCCTTTTCGCGACCTAGGTCGGCGGGGCCAATCTGGCACTAAATTGTCGTTTGCGCGCTTTCGATTTGCAAAGCGCGGGCCGCCAGCTCAACGTGGTTGTTTTTATAGATATAATCGAGACTCCATGTTCGATCTAATATCGTGACATTTATTCCATACTTCTTTGATAAATCATTCTGCTCCTTATGACTATATTTCGATGAATAATACTGATTTGAAATAAAATATATTTGATTATATTTTCTTCCAGTTCCGTGAATACTCTTGACGTCCCCCCGAAATTTCGGCTTCCGCGTTTTTTGTGTGCTGAAAGCAGGAGCCCAACGCTTTTTCTCCGATCCGGTCTTACCCACGAACCATCGCTCAGCAATCTCTTCGGCAACGGGATAGGTATCCGTGTCCACCTTCCCATCACCCCAGTTGTAGGTCCGGTTTGTGGAACGAGATTTGGGCAAAGTTCAGCCTCTGCAAGCAAGCGAAGTGCTCAAGCTCATATTCTTGCCTTCGACTTCCCAATGAATCCAAGAGATCACGCGACAGCACCGTTTCAGGAGAGTTCACACTATCGGAAAAGAGATATTCTCTGCGTGCTTTCATCAACTCGTAGGGTGTTGGCGCTTCCGGAATCTTTCTTCTCCTATCTCACATGTTCTTCGCCAGTGGATTTCCACAGCCATGGAAAAATGCAATCCAGCTGAATTAGTTATCCTAGTTTGAGTATACCCATCCGAGGCGCCTCACGGCGTCCACATAGCGTCTCAAAAGACTTCGACCCGTCTTTTGAGACCCTAACTTTCACAAGCTCTAGAACCAATTGAGACACGAAGGTGGGGTATGACGAAGGTCGAATACGCGCGAGTAAGCAGCTACTCACAGAATCTTGAGATTCAGATGCAGCATCTGAGAGACGCGGGCTGCGAGAGGGTATTTGCTGAGAAGGTTACTGGAACTTCCCTTCAGCAGCGCCAAGCGCTCCATGAGTGCTTAGAATGGCTCAGGAAAGGCGACACGCTCATTGTCACAAGATTAGATGGTCTGGCCCGATCGGGTCGTGACTTACACGACATCATTGCTCAGCTTGCCAAGAAGGAAGTACGTTTTTATTGCCCCCAACAAGGAGCGGTCGATACCACAATAAATATGGGCAAATTGGTTCTGGGAATCCTCGGAGCCGTAGCGGATTTTGAGACCGACATTCGTAAGGAGCGTCAGCGCGAGGGGATCGAAAAGGCAAAGGCGTCCGGCAAGTATAAAGGCAGAAATCCTACGGTTGATGCTCCAGAAGTCCGTCGCCTTCGGAACGCTGGAGTCACGCCTACTGAGATTGCGAAGGAGATGGGGATCGGCGTCTATCGTGCACTGAAGCCTGCTTAGTGCGAATTCCTAGGACCTCTGCGACCTTCTCACCCGGGTGAAGCCAAAAAGCCTGGGCTGGGAGTTTTCCGCCATCCACTTTGCTGCTGTCGATTTTAATTGACAGTTAATTTCCTCTGTCTATCTTAATCGACATGAACGCGATCGAGCAGACCGAGGAATTCGAGGAATGGCTTGATAATTTGAAGGATACCCAAGCTCAAAAGGTAATCGCTCGCGAAATCCTGAAGATGCAAGGTGGCCTTTTCGGTGACCGCAAGTCGCTGAGAGATAAGGTAGCCGAAGCTCGCATCCACTACGGTCCGGGCTATCGCCTCTACTACACAAAGATCGGCTCTACGATCTATCTAATGTTGGGAGGCGGGGCCAAAAAGAAACAGGATGCTGATATTGAGACAGCCGTCCAGTTGGCAAAGCGCTGGCGCGAAGAGTGTGATGGCGAGGACGGGAGCGAGTGAGTTTCACTCGTGATGAATGACACGGAGGTCATGATGAAAACGAAACCATTTGATGCGGCAAAATATCTAGAATCCGCCGAGGATTTCGCGGACCTAGTCAATGATGCTCTCGCTACGGGCCACCCTGGTTATATTTCCGCGGCTCTTGGCACAGTGGCGCGCGCCTATGGAATGAGCAAATTAGCTCAGGAAACTGGTTTAAATAGAGCCACGTTGTATGCGGCGCTCAAAGAAGGCGGCAATCCAACGCTCGATACAGTTGTAAAGGTCACAAGTGCGTTTGGCGTCACTCTTGGTGCCACTCCACAAAACAAGGTGCTGGCCGAAGCATAATCAATTCTACGCTAAAGAATGCATCACTTTGTGTGGATCAGACCGTAATCAACCAGATCAATGAGAGCCTTCCTTTGCGCTAGGTTTCCTTCGGTATCGGCACCGTAGCGGCTGGTCATCGTGCCTTTCACAGGATCCAAAATTGATCCGAGAATTGCGTCCAAACCTCCCCTTCTCCTCACCTCATCGGCGAACGTGTGGCGAAAGCTGTGCAATGCCAGCCCTCGTTCCTTGATGTCGAGGCGTTTCAAATAGCGCTGCCAGAACTTTGACACCGGAGGCCCAGCATTCCGCGTTCACAAGGTATTATCTCTGGAAAGAGTCTCGCACTCCCTTTTGCCCGCTGCGCAAAGCAATGGTTCAGCAGACCAAGCTCGATCAGCACTCGGTGAATTGGGGCCTTGCGAGGCGAGGAGGCAGTCTTGAGTGACTTGGACCCAGATTCATCATCCCCGCCCTCGACAACGTCAAAAACCCAAATACCATCCACCTCTTTCAAATCTGAGCAGTGGAGCTGAGCTATTTCGCCGGTGCGCGCCCCGCTATATGCAGCACAGAGAGGTATCCAGTAGCGCCAATCCCGTATCTTCTGCCTGCCCAGCAAATGCTCTTTGCCGTCGCCCACGCAGCTACCAAATAAAGCGCTATCGAAAACAAGCTTCAGCTTCTCAGCCGAGTAGACAGGCATCCTACCTGAACGCTTATCTACCTTAGGAGCCAATCCCACCGTCAAATTTTCGTCGCAATAGTCTTCACTCACGAGCCATTTGAAGAATGAGCTAAAGCCCAGACCATTCTTTCGCAATGGTTTTTACGTTTCGGCCTTGCCCGCCAGTTGCATGCCATTGTTTCGCTACCTGCCTCAATGAGAGATCTTTTAAGTCGCTTCGGAGTTGCCAATTTACCGGCACTTTCTGCAAGGCGTTTCGGAACTCGCGAAATTCAAATTTCGTTACCGAGGAGACATCGCGAGATTGACCTACAAATTGAGCGAAGAGTTCAACTACCTTCCGTTCAGTTGAAAGAGTGTCCTGTTTCTTTTGCGCTGCAGCCGAATACAGACTGAAAAGATCGTGGATCCCAGAGCCTGAGGTGACCTTTGGGGGACTCGATTCCAAATCTGCTCAGAAGATCATCGCGGCTGGTTGGCGAGACGCTTCCTTCCAACTCCCTAACGTCGAGAGATAATTTCAAGACGCACTTCATTCTTGTTGACAAGGCATCCAACACGCCGCTATCGGCCCGCTCCTACCTGCCCTTCAAGACACTTTCTTGATCGGTCGCGTGCCCAGATGGCGGAATTGGTAGACGCACCGTCTTCAGGTGGCGGCGCTCGCAAGGGCGTGGAGGTTCGAGTCCTCTTCTGGGCACCAACTACTTGAAATCATTAGGTAAATCGTCTCAAGCCCAGTCTTCGAAGCGTGTTTGCTACGATTCACTGTTACGGTTTGGTGCCCATAGTTCCGACTTAAGCATCAAAAAAACAGTCAGAAATGGGCCGCGCGGCTGTTACGGTTTCAATCACGGGTCGATGCCCAGAACTATGACACTTCGCGGTGGTCGCTATTATCTGCGTCGCCACATCCCTTCCGACATTCAGCCGATCGTAGGCCGATCAGAAGTGTGGCGCTCACTCAAGACCGATAGCCTCCAAACAGCGCTGCGCCGCCTCCCGCTCGTTACTTCGGTTCTGGAATCCGAATTCGAGCGGATCCGTTACGATGCGGGTTTATCGGTTGATGAGGCGCTGCTTAGGCCGTACGAAGACGATCTGGCCAGTGCGACCGACGGCGAAGCGATAACAGTCGATTCTGAAGCAAGCGAACCGCTCACTCTTGCGCACGCCTATTCACGTTACATGGACGATCCGACAAACCGATGGTCACCGAGCCCCCGTCAAGCCTACGAGACCACGCGGAGGTTCGCTGTTAGTGTGCTCGGGGAGGATGTCACTGTCGCCGCTCTCGCACGGTCACATTGTCGTGATTACTTGGAGGTACTGCGACACATGCCTAGCCATGCAGCAAAGCGCTTCCCGAAGCTGAGTCTGCGAGCAGCATCTGATCTCGCCAGAGAACGAGGCGACATTGAGTTGGTCAGTGCGGCAAATGCTAATGCGCACCTCGCTAACTTCTCCAGCTTTCTCAACTGGGCCGTCAATGAGGAACTCTTGGCGCGAAACCCCATGCGCGGTCTTCGTCTCCCTGATGAGGTGGCGAAGCGCGACAAGCGCCATCCGTTCAGTGAGAAGCAGCTGCAGACGATCTTCAACGCTCCATTGTATCGCGGCTGCCTTGATGGTGAACGAGGGTATGCGAAGCCGGGTCATAAGCGCCCCCGCAACGCTCGCTTCTGGGTGCCGTTAATCGCTTTGCATACAGGCATGCGATTGAACGAGATTTGTCAGTTGGACACCGCTGACATCCGAGAAGTTGAGGGCAAACATTGCATAGCGGTGAGCTAGCAATCGCAGGATGGATTGCCCGACAAAGTGTTAAAGACTGCGGCAAGTGAGCGATTGATTCCCATCCATCCGACACTACTCACGTGTGGCCTTTTATTGTTTGTGAGCAAACGGCGGGTTGAGAATCAGACCAAGCTCTTTCATGAGATTGATCCCGGTCCCCGAGGAAAACGCGCCATCGCATTTTCAAAATGGTTTACCCAGTTTTCCCGTAGGTGCGGTGCCTATCAGCCTCGGACCAGCTTCCATTCGTTTCGGCATAACTTTCGCGATGAGTTGCGCGCTGCTCGGATCGACCACGATATCGCCATGGAACTCGGAGGATGGACTATGAGCGGTGGTTCTCGTGCCGTATCTGACAATTACGGGAGCGGTCACAAAGTGTCCGTATTACACGATGCTATTTGCAGACTTTGGTTCGCAGATGTTGATCTCGACCACCTCAAGCTAAACAAGACTTGTCACAGTCACGTGTAAAAAAGAAATTCGCTTCGAAGGAGTTCTGAACCGATATGTCGAAAAGGTTGCGGAAGCCTGCTCCGAAAGCCGCATGGATCAAACGGTGGCGAGCATTCTTAAGATGGACTGATAGCCATAGCGATTCCCGATGGGTTTTTCGGGGTTTGGGAGATGATCAATTCGGTCTGCTCCCATCGATCGGTCGAGTGTCATCATTTGAGTATGTTCAGGAAAGAAATGCCCTCGAACTGTTCAAGCGTCGCTGTCCGGAGTTCATTCAGAGAGAAGGTTTAACTGACATAGATTTTCTGGGAATCGCGCAACATCATGGTGCCCCTACGCGGCTTCTCGATTGGACTAGTAACCCCTTAATCGCAGCATACTTCGCCGTTAGCTCTCCTCCCGGTCAACGGGAAGCTAAGGTTTTGCTTCCATCTGGACGCGCGTCATCAAAGGTCACTAAGGTGTATCCTGATCCGCAAAGCGTGCCAGCGCGAATTGTCGCTTATCCGATCAAAGCCGGGCGAAAACTTAGCCCGAACGACGATCCGTTTTCGGTAAAGCAGGTGAGCTTCTGTTGGCCGCGAACGGTAACTGGCAGGATCGCGACCCAAGGAGGCCTTTTCAGCGTCCATCCTGAGCCCGACAAATCTTGGGATGAAGCCCTAAGGAGCGAGAAAAATGTTTTCGACATACCGGGCGAAATGAGAGCGTTCTTTCAGAAGAGACTGTTCTACCTTGATGTCGATGCCCAAAGAATCATGGGCGGGCTCGATGGTCTCGGGCAGCGTTTGACTTGGCAGTATGTGAGGAAAACCGGGATGGGAATGGTATGATGTCTGAGCCCTTAAGCTCCCGCAATCTTGTTCCAATCGATGACGATACCTTGCTCGAAAAGATATGGGATGCAGTTTCCGCTTTAACTGCCGATGATGTCATGGGGGGGGATGCAGCCGACGCGCTATATGAGCTTTCATCGGGCACCATCTTCGAGGGTATCGAAGTCAACTCCGAAGGGGTGTTCCGTGTAACGGATACAGACAAGTTCGAGGCTGCATGCACGGTTTATGTGGAGTTGAATTACGGAGGCAGTCGAGATGGTGTCTCGATCTCCGATTCATATCCAGCAACTGTTTACGGAACCATTTCCGAGAACAAAGAAGTCGCCATCGCAGACATTTTGGTGGACACAAGCTCATTCTTTGAACCCTAGCACGGGCAATAATCTGATACCGACTGAGTTGTCATGGGTGAATGAAAAATCAGATACGCTCCGGGTAAGGGTCACATCGTTCTGGGGCTTCGATCCATGGGGCGGGCACTCAATGTCTACGGCGCGCCGCCGCTCGCAGAGGAATTGCTGCAACAAGAGTTCACACCGTCGCGAGGCATCAATCCTACCTTCGGCCAGCAGGTAGCGAACCGGACGGATGGTGAGCATTTCCTCTACGCCCTCTGCCTTGAAGGGGATGCCGCCTATCTGTTGCGTCGGCAGAAGTATGAAGTCGGCGATAAAATTATCGTCAAGATCGGCTACTCTAACGATCCGATCCGGAGGGCAACTGAGCACAACGCAGGCATACCACCTGCAATGAAGACCGGATGGAAGTCAGAGTGGGTCTCTCGCGCATTTGCATCTGGGCAAGCTGCCAAGGATGCCGAAGACGGCTGGAAGGCGCATCTTGCGCGGGTCGGAGAAAGCCTTGGTGGCGAGTTCATTCTCTGCTCTCGCGATAATCTCCAATCGGCATTCGCGATCGCCACCAGCGCGACAGCAGTATTTCAGCTGAAAGCTTGATCAAACGACGAGGCGTAACCGAGGCTTAGAAGCGCTACCATCATCGAGATCGTATAGCCGCTGAAACTCATCTTCGTGCATTGGAACGAGGTTGGTAAATCACTCAGTGTGAAACCGAGATCATTTAGGTGGGCCTTGATCATGGAATTGAGAACCGAGGGCTTCTCTGGTTCGAAATCAAGCTCAGGTGGCTCCCTCAAACGCCAACCCCGCGAGCTAATTTGCTGCCACAGATAGCGGTTCTGATTGTCGGTCACGAACCCCAACGCTTTAGCCCGCATCAACAACGCCTGCATGGCAACTCGCCACTCCGGTTTTAACGCGGCTAGCAATTCGAGAGTGATGCGTCTGCCCGAAAAAGCTTCACGCATTTCGCGCTCAGGGAGCAATAGAGCCGAAGCGAACTCGTTCGCCTCGTCTTCCATCTCGATCGTTGGGAACCGATGCATGACAAGGTGGCCAAGCTCATGCGCGAGCGTGAATCGCAATCGATCTGCCGGGTGGTTTCTGTTGAGCAGCACCAACGGCGGTTGGCCCGGAATCCGGAAAGTCATGCCACTTATTGAAGCGCCGCTGAAATCCGAAGTGCGAACAATCACGCCAGATCGCTCCACGAGCTTTGTCAGGTTCTTTATCGGACCAGACGGAACACCCCAATGAGCACGGATCACTCCCGCGATCTTCGTAGGCGATCCGTATTGTTCCACTTCAAGTGCCGGGAGTTCAACACGTGGCGAATATTCCACCGCATCTAAGAACCGGCGTACTTGCATAGCTCGCAGGTTCATCTCCGAGGTTACCATGTCTAGATCGCGGGCCGAGACATCTGCCTTGGCCCGCAACATCGGATGAACGCTCACTGGCGGACCATATACGGGTTCCCGTAATTCAAAGAACGCTTTGGCAGGTTATATACAGATGCTGCCTTACCCAGAAACTCTCCGTCGGGCTCGGATGGGCCATTCTCGAAGCGCGACAGGATGGGCTGTGTGATGCCCAGCTTTGAAGCGGTAGATTTCTGGGTGAATCCCAATCGCTGCCGCGCCAAGCGCAGCATATCCCCGACCGTAGACATAAGGGCCTACCTTGCTTTCGGTTCTGCTTGCGGCTTCGCCTTCGGACGGATGAGGTCCGTATCGTCCATTTCATCCGAGCCATCATCGTGACCAGTCGGATTGATAGTGAACGCGGTATCGTCCATCGGCTCACCAGAGACTTCGTATTCCCAGAGCAGACGATCGCCATCGCGCGCAACGACAAGCACCCTTTCGACCTGAGTCCAGATTTCGTTCGGTTCCCAGATCAATTCGATCTTCGCAGTTTTTGCGGGAAAACCCGGAAGAGGAGTTTCAGCATCCATAAAGGCCATCGCGGCCTGCGTCGGTATATTGCAGCCAAAACCATCATCGCCAGCTTTCTTGAATCGTGCGACGATGCCTCGGAACATGAACTTGGCGGTCTGGGATTCGATATTGCCAATTTCTAGCCCGGCGTAGATTGCGCGGCCGCCTGACAAGTCTTGGAGGCTGTCACATCATAGGCCCAGACCTGCTCGGGCTTGGGGCCGCTGGCGAACTGCTTGTGGATCTCGATCTTCGCCCGCGGCGCCTGGCCCTTCTTCGCCTCGGTATCGATCAGTTGAACATACGGGCCATTCGCTGCATCACGCACGCTGGCCCCGTCCACCCAAATGCGCTTGACGAGGCCGAGCTGGAAGGCGTCGAAGGCGTCGAGGCGATAGAGGGTATGGACCGGGTTCACCGGCGTGGCGGTGTATTTGAATTGGACCAGCGGCTGCATGGCTTCTAGCGCCTTTCGCCCCGCTCCCCTCAACCCGCCTTCGACCGATTGCGGTTCGTCCACGAGCAGGATCGGTCGCGTTTTGGCAACCCATTCGGCAGCCGCTTGATCGCCCAGCGCCTCCTGGTTGGGGTCGTAGAACACATTGTTGGCGCTGTTGATCGACTGGATGGTGAAAATCATCACCTGGATGTCAGCAGCCGTGGCAAATTCGCGCACGCGGCCGAGCTTGGTGCGATCGTAGACGAAGTCATTGACCCGCACCCCGTCGAAATGGCTAGCGAAGTGCTCGCGTGTCTGCTCGATCGACTTCTTCGCGCCTTCGCGGATGGCGACTGACGGGACAACGATCACGAACTTGGTGAAACCGTGCTTGCGGTTCATGTGGGTAGCGTAAAACGTGATAAATGGGCAGCTCGGCATGCAAGCTGGGAGGCCGAAAGCCTCGGCCGCGTTTGCGTATGCAGAGATTTATGGAAGTCCTAGATATTGCCGGTCCATGCCACCAGGATGGAGCCAAACAGGCGCAGTTCCGATGGTTTCTGCCATCCATCGGGGCGGACAACTCACGTCCGAATGCCCTTAAATTAGCCCCAAGGGGTTCGAATTGGGGTTCGTCTTTACTGAGTGTCGTATCTATCAACTATTAAACACCACCTTACTGATTTTTTGTGATCCCTCTTCTGCACCATTTTCAGCTAATTTTTATGCTGATGCTTGGAACATCTGCCGGATTGAGCTGATGTTGCGAAACCATCTGGCCTAAATTTCGCGATTATCTGTTAATCGAGTTCTGAATTAAGCGAACGGCCGGTATTTCGCGGCCGCCATTGAATAAATGGTATGCTATCCTCTGCAAATCATCGAACGACAAATCTGACTTTCACAGTGAAAGTCGTGGAGGCAGCGAATGCTCCTGTAGGGCGCAGTCTGAAGTCGGTAATTGACACATCGCAGCCGTTCGCGTCGGGAGACGGCGTGTAGGTCCAGGTAGCTCCCCCATCGGATGAAAAGTCCAATCGATCTGACGGATCATTCAGCGAAGTGAAGGCATAACTCAAGCCAGACGAAGGTGAGCCAGCATTGAATAGGATGGGGCCGCTACTCCCGCCGAAATTGGCCAGACACATTTTCGCATCTGCTGGCGCATCGTCCCTCACTATGACGCTATTGGCATCGGCGGGCTCGCTGCCTGTGTTGGTAACGGAAATCAGGTATTCGACCAAGGCGCCTGGGATAGCCTTCGGGTTTGTGGCGCCATTCACTGGATCGGCGACCACGCGGCTTACCTTCGTTACATTCAAGGTGGTATGAGGCCTGCAGAACTGGATATCGTGGAGCCCGATTCCTTGTTGCCCCGGATCGTTCGGGGCGGTGGAATGGTTGCCATAGCTTATCGTTATTCTGTCTATTTTCCCGGCAAAAGTGACGACGACATTCCCCATTCCAGAGTCACTGTCAGAGGCGAAATCGCCAATGGCTGTGTTTCCGTTCACATAGTTTGCGTTTCCATTGGTCAATGTGGGCGTCACCGAGGTTCCCGACAAACTACCCGTAACGGTAACGCGGTCCGCAAATTGGTTCGGTGCGAAATCGACATCGAACAGCGTAAATTGAACGCCTTCGAAACCTCTAGGCAGCGTGATGTCGATCGTAGCCGAATTGGAACGGGACGTTTGGTTCACAACGACAGCGAGATTGCGTTCTGCAGGATTCAATCCCCCCGTGAAAGAGCGTTGAAGTGTGGGGGACCGTCCTTCGAATTCCGCCAAGTCCATATAAACCCCGGGGTTTGAGACAGCGAACCCGATTTGGCCGAAAGTCCCAAGTGCGTAACTGTTGTTGGTAGAACCGGCAACCCAGCTGACCGAGCTGGCATCCCAGTCGAAGAACATCGAGCCGTTCGGGCAGTTCAGAGTTGGCGCGACGCCGGCCACGCGCCCGCTGGCGACGACGAAGCTTGCACTTGCATAGTCGTCCTCGGATGCGACACCGTTGTTGGGGGTGGAATCGGGATCAACCGCGCTGCTGGCGATCACCTCGGCCGTATTCGTGATGGTCGTGCCCGAACTGCCCGATACGGTTCCGGTGATGGTCAGAGATACAGACGTGCCCGGAGCGAGACTGGCGACCGACCAAATCCGGGTCGAAGAATTGAAACTGCCGCTTCCTGAGGCGGCGGAGAAAGCAAACTGGCCGGGGAAGTTTTCCCGCACGGCAATGTTGTTCGCGGTTTCTACCGAAGTGGAGTTGTTCTCAAGGGTCAGACGGTATGTGACAGCACCTCCTTGCGGCGGAACCGAACCAATTACCGTCTTTTTCAGTGATAGATCCGCGCCGACAACCGTATAGGTGAAGTCTGAAATGCCCGCGAATTGCTCGCTTGGATTGCTAGACCACCACGTCCCGCCGATGTAGCTGAAATACACTATCCGAATACGCTTAACGCTGGTGTCGGCGAAGGTGAACCGGATGTCCCCAGCCGTTGATGAACTGTCGGCATTATCCACTCCGCGCCAGCCATTTACGACGGCGTCGTCAGTTCGTCTTGCAGCATTACCGGCCGACCAGAAAGCAGCATTGGTCGCAGCGTTGACGAATGATCCAGATCCGTTGTCGTAGTAGACTTCGATGGCGTCGACGAACTGTCCATTATCGATATCGGTGATGGAGAAGCTCAAGTTTCTGACCGAGCGACTGAGCACGAAATCTGTCGTGATCTTGTCGTTGGGATCGTAGCTTGAATTGTCGAAATTGAGCCGAAGAGGGCGGAATGCGCTACCCAAAGTACCGTCGTAGTAGCTGAGAAAGTCACCGAAGGCGGGATTGAAGGAGCCCCGACCGCTTCTGACAGTATTATATGAAATGGTCGCAGTAGTACCGTCAGAGCCGGTGACGGTGCTGGGGTTGGGCACGCCGTTCAGATTGGGGAAGTTGCCTGTTTCCCAGTCGATGGTCGCGGTTTGCGCGGCGGCGGGCGAGGTGAGGCCGAAGCTCAGCAAGATCACCCATATGACGGCGGCTGCCTTGGTCAGGAGCTGATGGACGGTGGCAGCTCTCATCGGCTCAATCCCAGGGCTAAAAGGCTGTCGGCGTCGAGCTTCATGCGGGCGGTGGCGTAGACGCCGGCGTCGGTCTGGCGCGCGGCCGAGAAGTCCTCGTCGCGGAAGCCGGTGATGTTATAACCGAGCGTGAGCAAGGCCCCGTCGACCGGAACGAAGCCGACATTGGGCCCGAAGGCAAAGCTGGTCGTTCCATCACGCAACGCCGCGCGGATCGTGCCCCTGCCCCCGATCTCGAACCGTTCGCCCAGGCCGAAGCGCACTTCGGACCCGGCGAGCAGCGTGGTCCCTTCGAGCGAATAGCCTTCGACCTCGTCGAGATTGTACCGCGCGCCGAGGAACAGGCCGTATTCATCGCGCTGGAAGAAACTGCCGTCCGCGCTTTCGCCGTAAGGAGACCAATTGCCCGAAACGCTGGCGATCAGCCGCCGCGAACGGGCATCGCCGGTTACGGCAAAGGCGCTGCGTCCAACCGGTCCGACCTCTCCGGCGACCACGTTCCAGACCTGATCGCTGCGATATTCCAGCTTGCTGAGGAAGGAAAATTCCGAATTGTCCGGACGGTGTGCGAGCGCGATGGCCGCATCGAGGATCTCGCTTTCCGAGCCGTCCTTGCCCGAAGCATTGGTCCAGGTGAGGCCCGAACCGACGATCGAGCCCTCGCCCAGCTGGCGGATCGCACCGGCGGTCAGGCCCTTGCGCGTGGCCCACTGGCCGTCGCGATATTCGGCGCGCGCAGTCGCACTCCAGCGGTCCTTGCGATAGGCCACGCCGAGCGTTGCCGCACCGAAGTCTTCGAACAGGCTGCCCGCCTGCCCCAACTGTCCGCCGCTGCTGACGGGGTGATCGGGATTGATGATATCGCCCAGCGCCGGATCCTTCCCGAGCGTGCGATTGCCATCGAGTGTGGCATCGATCGTCAGGCTGGGCGTCACTTGCAGGCTCTGCGACAGGCCGAAGGCGGCGAAGGTCCGGTTGCCGAATTCGTCGATCCGCTGCTTCCCGAGCGACGTGACCGCCTGCGCGCCGTTCCAGGGCGTCACCTCGAACCCGCCCTTGATGGTATGGGCACCGATATTTTCGCCATCCGCGATCTCGTACAGCCCGACGAAACGGACATCTTCGGTCAGCGCGTAGCGTGCCCCGATCCGGTGACGGGTTGGCAGATCGATCGACTCGCCCTGGTCCAGAGCGATGCTGGTCGAAGCGCTGAGTTCCAGCCGGTTGTCGAACAGGCGCCGGGTCGCGCCGCCTTCGAGCACGGTCGAGATATTTTGCGAGCCATCGGGCAGGCGGTCTTCGAACCGTGCGATGCCGAGGCGATATTCGTTCTGGAGGTTGATGTAGCCCAGTTCGATCTGGGCGGCACGGCGGCGGGCATCGCTGTCGAGGCTTTCGTCCTGCCAGATGCTGCCAAGCACGGCGAACCGGTCATCGATCTTGAGACGGGCATCGGCACCGACCTTGGTGCGCCCCAGTTCGGCCCCGTTCTGATGGCCCACGCCGAATTCGGAATCGACCGTGCGCGCATACGCTAGAAGATCGAGATTACCCGTCTGGTGCTGCATTTCCACCAGCCATGCCTGATCCAGATCGCCGCCATTGTCGCTTATCGCGACCTCCGCACGAAGCTGTGTCGCTTCGTCCAGTTCGGCATGCATATCCAGACCGGCCATATTGGTGCGGGCGCCTGTGCCCTTGTCGCTGATGGCCGTCGCGCCGATGCGAACCGTGTCGGTGCGATCGGTCCATTCCACACGCACCCCGGCATTGGTTTCACCGCCCGAGCGGCCATCGGTTTCATAGTCGACAACGATGAACTGCGGGTTGAGATCGAAATCGCGGCTGAGAACCGGTTCCTTGAAGGTGATCGTGCCGGTCAGCAGATCGATATCGTAATCGATGAAGCGGGTCAGCTGCCGGGAGGTCACGATCAGTTCGCTACGGAAGCGATCGCGCACTTCCAGAGTGACGCGTTCGCTATTGGCAATGATGCCGCGGCTCGACAGGCTGTAAGGCCCGGTGATGCCCTGCCCCTGGATCTCGTCGCGGCGGAAACCGCTGGAGATATCCGCAGCGAAGGCTTCCGCCTTGAATTCGCCGAAGCGCGCCTCGCCTTTGAAGCCGGTCGCGGTGCGATTGTAGCGCGAAAGCCGCGTCTGATCGAAGCCGGTCACGAAATCGCCGTAGAGCGCGTAGAAGCTGGCGGTCTCGATACGCAGATACAGTTTTTCGCGTGACGCGGCGTCGAACTGACGGCTCGAACCATCGCCGAACACCGTATAATAGGCATCGGGGTCGATCGTGCCGAGCAGGCGCTGATCCTCTTCCTGCTTGGCGCTGTCATAGGCGAGCGTGACGAGGTATTTTCCAAGCACCCTGCCCTTGGCATAAAGCGCCACGCGGGCTTCATCGCCCAGATCGCTGTCGAAGCGGCCCGAGCGTTCCATATTCTCGGCCACGGTGCGCGCGCCGACAGAACCTTCGGCAAGACCGATCACGGTCCATTCGATATCGCCCGGCTCGATCCAGGTTTCCAGAACCTCCTCACGCGAGATTTCGCCGTCGTCGAAGCGGAAGGCGAGCTGCAGCAAGCCGCTGACCATGGTCGGCGCAAGTTCGACAAGCGCGATCCCGTCGGATCCTTCCACCGTCCAGCGGGCCGATCCTGCGGCAAGGCCCGTCAACTGGTTCAGCTGCTGGCGCTCGAGCTGCTCGGCGCTCTGATATGGCGCGCTGATCGTCAGTTCGCCCGAAATCCCGGCACGCAGAGGACGGCGGTTGCGATCGAGAATGCGGATCGCCACCACCGGATTGGTGCGGCCATCGGCAATCAGCTTAGACTGCGCCTCGACCAGCTCGGCCTTGGCCGGCGTGGTGGTGAAGAAGACTTCACGCTCGATCGTCTGGTTGATTTCGCCGAAGCTGTTGATGATGTCGGCGCTGAGGACCGAGCGTTCCCCGCGCAGCGGCACACCGCGCCACATGCTGACCGCGTAGCGGCCCTCTTCGGCATTGCGGACGCCTTCAAATAGCAGTGCATCGACCGGCTTGCCGTCGATGCGCAAATTGATCTTCTGTCCCTTGCGATGGCGGATCGCCACCTTGATGGCAGGCGCACGCGGATTGTGATCGACTTCCGGCGAAAGCCAGCCATCGGGTCCATCGCCAAGCGCGATCCAGTCGACCGCAGCTTCGCTCTGCGCTTCGGCCTCGGCCTCGACCGCGGGCTTCGCAGCAACTTCGCCGTCACCGAGGGCTTGGGCGGTTTCTTCCGCTGCGCCGGCTGCCGGCAGGCTTCCTTCAGGCACGGTCGCGTAGAAATCGGCCGTAACCAGAGAGCCGCCGCCGCCGATGGCGAAGCGCGAGATCGCGCTGCCTGCGCCGCGCGTGTCGCGGTTGCAGTCGATGAATTCGCCGCCTTCCGGCAGGGTCATGCGCGATACCTGCACGACATGGGTGCCGGGGACCACGCCGTCGAAGTGATAACGGCCATCGCGATCGGTCACTGCGAAGCTGCCGTCTTCCATCATGACGCGGATGCCGGGAATACCCTGACGATTGCCCTTCACATCACAGGTGCCCGCCGAAACCCGGCCGATGATGGTCATCCGGCCAGCGATCGTTTCGCGTTCGACCTCGATCGTGGCTCCGGTCCCGGTTTGCCGACCAAGCGAATCTTCGGCGGTTGCACGATTTTCGGCCGGCCCCGGGGGCGCATCGGCGCGGATCGTCATGGCATAGGTAATCCGCCTGCTTCCGCCAGCCGGGATGTCTTCCAGGTTGAAGACGATCTTGCTGCCATCAGGAGCGATTTCTGCCGCTTCGCCAGCCGGCTGGCCGTCGATCTGGACGGAATCCTTGCGGAAGCGAAGCCAGCGCGAAGGAGTATCGGTAACCTTCACGGCCCGTTTCGGTCGCGAAGGATCATCATTGGTTACGACGATCGAATAGAGGATCAGGTCGCCCGGCTGCGCGCCGGGACGCGATGCCGTCTTGGTCAGTTTCACTCCGACACCGGGACGATCGAGAGGAATGTCTACCAGGCGCGAATCGTCGATGCTGGGCGAGACTTCGCCGCCAAAAGATCCATCGCCGATCGTGAAAGGCTGGCCATTTGCGCCGACGAAGACCTTCAGCTGTTCGGCTGAAACCACCGACGGCGCGGTGTATGGAGCCGGAGGTTCCATGCGCAGGCGATATTGACCCGCTGCGACACGGGGAAACCAGAACTGCCCGGGCCCCATCGAATAGGAGACGCCCGATACGTCGAAAATCGCTTCGCCGGACGTTACGGTCGACGGCCAGGGAGTGACTCCGTCGCCCGCAAAGACCTGTGCCGGTGCACCGGTAAGGGCGTCGACAAGTGTTACGCGCGCTCCCGAGACCGGAGCTCCGGTTTCGCTGTCAAAGACGGTATTATAGGAAGGGGCGATCACATCCACCGAGCGGCTGATGATCGATACCGATCCTGCGCCGAGCGATACGTCGATTTCGACAATGCCCTTGTCGATCACGCCAAGACGGCAATCGCCTGATACGAAGGCAGGCGGCGTCGGATGGGTTTCGATCGAGCCGATGAAGACGCCGGTATCGACGCCCGTTTCATAGACGGTAATGTTCTCGCGGTCGCCGGTGCTGCTGGCGATAGCGAGATCGACCTGGTCGATAACGCCGGGATTGCGGTTCGCCTGAGCCGCGGTGACCTGAATATACAGAGCCGTACCAGCCGAGATCAAAGAAGTCGGCTCTACATTGGCCGATTTGCCATTGGTGCTTGTCGTGTCTGCCCGCGTGGCGGACGTCTCGGTGGAATTGGTCGCCAGACAAAGCGAGGCGGAGAAATCCAGCTGGATGCCGGGCTTCACGACCGGGCGATACAGGGCGATCGATGCGTTGTTCGTTTCGACCTTGATCGAATAGAGATTCGATTTGGTCTGGAAATTCTCGCCGTCGAACGTCCAGCGCGCTTCCGCGATATTGTCGATCGACTGCGCGCGCGCCGTTCCTCCCAACACGACAAATGGCAGCAGCACTCCGAGGAGCACTGCTGCCAAAAGCCGGAAGGAGGAACGGAAACGCACGTTCTGCTTCAGGTGATCAGTTGATGGTCACGCGGAAGTAGACGGAACGGCTCTGAGCCGAACCGATGTCGCTGAGATCGGCAGTGACATTGGGATCTGCGAAAGCCGCGGTCGGCGGCGTCGCGGTCAGACCGTTCGTGCCATTTGCGCAGGTCGCATCGCCATTCACGAAGATGCCGAAGCTGCTGTCGTAAGTGACGTCGGCCGGCAGGGCGTCGGTCACGTCGATGCCGGTTGCGGTCGCGCCGCCCGAAGCATTCGACACTACGATGCAGTATTCGACCACGGCACCCGGAATTGCTTTCGGATTGGTCGTGTTGTTGAGCGGATCGCTGATGATGCGGCTGGTCTTCGAGACAGTCACATCGGCAGCCGAAACAGCATAGGTACCGCGGGCCGAGAAATCGCCCTCGCCGGCGTTATCGCTGTCACCGGCACCATCGGCCAGAACCGTGTCCACGCCCGCAGTGTTCGCACCAGTGCTGTTGACCAATGCGGCACCCGGCGATGCGGGTGTGCCCGACAGGGCGCGTGCGTCGGCCGTCAGAACGACGTCGAATTCGCTGCTATTCGCAGCATTCAGACCGATGTCGCCCACAACGAGGACCTGACGCATCTCGTCTGCGGTCATGTTGTCGAGATAGGTAATCGGACCGGCGTCGATTTCGGTCTGGTCGAGAATGCCGTCCTTATTCGTATCGAGATAAATGCGGACGTTATTCAGACCTGCCGGATTGCCAGTGTCGGCAAGGGCGCTGAGCTGGTAATCGACGGCGTCGTTCGAGAGGTTGGTGACCTCGAATGCCAGAACGGCTCTGTTCTGGCCCGGTGTTACCGACACGGATGCCTGGTCGACTGTGACGGTCACATTGACCTTGCGGTCGACCGTGAACTCGTCAGAAGCAGTAACTGCGGTCTGGGTGATATTACCAACGTCGAAGCTTACCGAGACGTTGTTGGTAATCTTGTCACCAGCCGAAGTGCCCGCCGCCAGCGCAGGGCTGGAACTGAGGGCGACAAGTGCAATCGCACTCGTCGCACCCAGCATTTGCTTGGTGCGTTTCATCTTACACTTCCTTAGTATGTGTCCGCGCTTCGCTTACCGCCCGCAGAACTTGGCGGTTACCGTCCGCCCTTCAGCGGATGATAGCTGGGTATTCGAGCCGTCCGCTCGCGCCCGGCGCAACCGAGGCCAGCGTCCAGCGAATGTGAGTCACATCTTCCGGCGCGGCCGCGCGCTGGGCGCCGTCTTCGCCGGTCACTGTCAGCGCCGAAAGCCTGCCCCAGCTCTCGCCGCCATCGACCGAGACGATCAGCTCGTCGCTAGCGTCGGGCGCCAGGCGGACAGCCTTGGGAACCGGGTTCGTCACCACGAAATTGGCAACAGCCTGCGTGCCCTTGTTGGAATAATCGGTGCCGAAGATGAGCTTGTCGCCGGGCACAATCGTGTCCGGCGTGACCAGTTCGACCGTGTCTTCGCCGTTCTCGCCCGTCACGACCTTCTCGAGCTTTACGTCACCCTTGAGGTCGATGTCCTTCTGCTGCGCTTGGGCGGGCGCTGCGGTCACACCCAGCGTGCCGGCCATGAGCAGGGCGATGGCGAAGGTGCTGGCGAATTTCTTCATTTTTCCGAATTCCATGTGATCAATCAGTTCAGTCGATGGTGACGTCGAAAGTGACGGAATGGCTGGTGCCGCCCGCGACCGTGCCTAGTTTTACGGAAATCCCGGTGGCAGAGCTTTCGCCTGCATCGGCGTCGGTAGCATCGGTGAGGCCGGCAGCATCAAGCGCCAGCGTCCCGGCGGTATAGGTCGTGCCGGCCGGGAAAATGTCGGCCACCACAAGGTCGCTGACCGTTCCGCGACCAGTGACATTTGCCGTGATGGTGTAGGAAACGACTGCGCCAGGCACCGCGCTCGTGCCGCCCCAAGGATCGCTGACCGTGGCGGACTTCACCAGATCGACCTTGGTGATGCCGATGATGATCGACCCGGTGGCATTGTCGTCGGCACCGTTACCGCCGACGATCGCATCCCCGCCATCGACGCCCTGCCCGGCGAAAACCGTGCCCGGCGTGCCGGTACCGGTGACGGCTTCGGCCAGCAGATCGACAGTGCTTTTCTGCCCGTCGAGGACCATTCCGGGGATGCTCGTGATGACGAAGACCTTGATGGCTTCACCGGCAGCGAGAACCTTCGTGGTTTCGGGCGCGGTCAATATCTGATCCACGCCGGGATCGTAGGTCCCGTTATCGTTGGTATCGACCGCAATGTCATCGATATCGGTATCGAAGTCGTTGCCCGAAATGCTGGGATTGGCCGTTAGCCGGAAAGCTTCGGGGCCGTTGCCGATATTGGTAACTTCGAAAGTCAGCACCGCCGTGCCCGAGGACGCGGATACAGGCCCGGAATTCAGCGAGGTGACGGTAACATCCAGCACTTCGTCGACCCGTAGAGTGACGGTGTTCGACGGGACCGAGACGGACCCCGTACCATCGTCGTAGGTCGCCGTTGCAGTGTTCTCGATGAGAGTACCTGCCTCGACACCGGCGGCATAAGCAGCTGGTGCAGCGAGGAAAACCGAAAGGGCCAGACTGCTGGCGAAGGCGCGATGATAGTTAACCATAGGGTCATATCTACGCCGAAACGCTTAACAATCCGTTTCATGCAAGGTTACTTTTCGGTCACCTATTATGAAAACCCTAAATTAACCATTCGAGGTTTCTCGGCCTTGCGGCGGCAAACGCTTGGCGCGGCCCGACCCAAGCTGTTAGGCTCGCTCCATGAGCAAAATTAAGGTGCTGTTCGTTTGCCTCGGCAACATTTGCCGTTCACCGTTGGCGGAGGCCGCTTTCCGTGCCGCTGCGCAGGATGCCGGGCTGGATGTAGAGGTCGAGAGCGCCGGGACGGCGAACTATCACGTGGGGGAGAGGCCCGATCCGCGCAGCATCGCCGAAGCGCGCAAGCACGACATCGACATCTCCGGTTACCGAGGCCGCCAATTGCAGGCCGCCGATTTTCACGAATTCGACTATATTCTGGGTATGGACGCGTCCAACATGACCAATATTGCCGCGGTCGATCCGGGCGATGGCAAGGCTCATGTGGCGATGCTGCTCGACCTTGTCCCGGGCCAGCAGGGTCGAGAGGTCGCCGACCCCTGGTACGGTGGCCCGGAAGGCTTCACCACAACGTGGAACGAGGTGAAGGCCGGAGCAGACGCTCTTGTAGCGGTCCTGATTAATGAGAATAACTGACCGAGGATGAGTGACGACGACAAGCCTTCGCGCCATCGTTCGGTCCCGTCTTCGCGTATCGGAAGGCTGGGCGGCTTCACGCTTCTCGCAGGAGGCGTTGCAGGCGGAATGCTTAGCGAAGGGGCGCGCCGCTTGGCGAGTGGCGAACGCCCCAGCATGGACCAGCTACTGCTGACGCCCGGTAACGTACGGCGGCTCACCGACCGGCTCGCCCATTTGCGCGGGGCGGCCATGAAACTGGGCCAGATGATTTCCATGGACGCCGGGGACGTCCTGCCTCCCGAGCTTTCCGACATCCTTTCCCGCTTGCGCGACCGCGCCGATTTCATGCCCCCGCGCCAGCTGGACAAGGTTTTGCAACAGGAGTGGGGCAAGGACTGGAGACGCAAGTTCCGCCGGTTCGAACCCCGCCCCATCGCCGCCGCTTCCATCGGTCAGGTTCATCGCGCCCTGACGCCTGATGGCCGGACACTCGCCATCAAGGTCCAATATCCCGGCGTTGCGCAAAGCATCGGTTCCGATGTCGACAATGTCGCTACTCTCTTGAAGCTGACGGGATTGCTCCCTCCCGAACTGGATATCGCGCCTCTTCTCGTGGCGGCGAAAGAACAGCTGCACGAAGAAGCCGATTACGAGCGCGAGGGGCAGATGATGACCCGTTTCGGAGAGTTGCTGGCCGACCAGCCGCAATTCGTCGTTCCCGCGCTCGACACCGATCTTACCACGCCGCGCATTTTGGCAATGAGTTACGAAGAAGGCTCTCCGATCGAGGCGCTTGCAGATGCCGAACAGGGTATCCGGGACGAAGTCTTTGCGCATCTCGTGGAACTGGTGGCGCGCGAACTGTTCGAAGCCCAACTGATGCAGACCGACCCGAATTTCGCCAATTATCGCTGGCAAGCATCCACGGGCCGTATCGTCCTCCTCGATTTTGGCGCCGCACGCGAAGTATCCGACACCATCTCGCAAGACTATCGACGCCTGCTGACAGCAGGATTGGCGGAGGATCGCGAAGCGGTGCTCGACGCCGCTATCGACGCGGCCTTCGTCAATCCCAAGGCGCTAGACCGCCATCCGCAAGCCATGCGGAAAGCGGTCGACATCGCGGTGACCCAAATGGCCCGGCCCGAGCCGCTGGACTTCGGTGACCGGGCCTTCGTGCCAGAGATCCGCGAAACGGTCATGCCGATCGCCCGCGATCGCGAAAGCTGGCACCTCCCTCCTGCAGAAACGCTTTTCGTGCAGCGCAAGGTCAGCGGGACGGCGCTGCTAGGCGCAAGGCTGAAGGCCCGGGTAGACGTGCGCGGGATCGTCCAGCGCGTATTGGAAAAGACGCGGTGAGCGATGCGATCCACAAAGTGGTGCATCGCCTTACCGGCGCCGAGGTAACCGCACTGCGGCGATATCCCGGCGGCGACATTTCCGGAGCGAGCGAAATTCGCCTGGCAGACGGCCGAATGCTGGTCGCCAAACACGGTCCCGTAGTCGATATGGAGGGCCGGATGCTTCAGGCGATGAGCGAAAGCTCTGCCCCGGTTCCCGAAGTTCTGGACTGCGAGGATGACGTTCTACTCATCGAATGCCTGCCCTCTGACGGATCGCTCTCCGGTGAAGCCTGGACAGCGCTAGCCCATGCCCTCACCTCCCTGCATGAGATAACGGGCGAAAGCTATGGCTGGCCGGAAGATTACGCGCTTCGGCATGTCACGGTCGCGAACAACAGGTCGGATGACTGGCCATCCTTCTGGGCGCATAACCGCCTGCTGTGCCATGCGCCCCACCTGGATGCTGCAACGGGCAAGAGGTTGGAAGCTTTGTCATCGAATTTGGGCGACATGCTTCCTGCGAGACCCCGTCCCGCGCTGCTTCACGGCGACATGTGGGGCGGAAACGTGCTTGTTTCCGGGAGCCACATCAGCGGACTTATCGATCCGTGTGCCTATTTCGGCCATGCGGAGGTCGATGCCGCCACGCTGACAGTGTTCGACAATCCGCCACCGGCGTTTTTCGAGCAGATGGCTTTCGAAGCGGGATGGGAAGATCGCCAGCCGGTCTACCGGCTATGGACCTGGCTGCTTCACGTCCGCCTTTTCGGGGGTGGTTACCTTTCCGCTGTGGAGAGAGAACTCGAAGCGCTCGGCTTCTAGCCCCCACGCAGGGTTTTCACACCGAAATCACGCTCAAACAGATAGAGCAGCGTGCGCGCCGCCTCGCCGCGCTTGCCTTCCAGTCCGCCATCGCGCTCCATGAGAAGTCGGGCATCGTCATGCGCCTTGGGCAGCAACTCCGTGATCTGCTCGAAGGTGGCGATAGAAAAGGGTGTATCACCCGACTGACGCGTGCCGAGCAGTTCACCGCCTCCCCGCAATTTCAGATCTTCCTCGGCGAGCAGGAATCCGTCCTGGCTTTCCCGCATCAGCGCCAGTCTTTTCTGAGCAGTCTCGGAGAGGGTTTCTCCATGCAGCAGGACGCAAAAGCTCTTTTCGCTGCCACGACCGACACGGCCCCGTAACTGGTGCAGCTGGGCAAGGCCGAAGCGCTCTGCCTGCTCGATTACCATGAGCGTGGCATTGGGCACGTCGACCCCGACCTCGATTACCGTTGTCGCCACCAGCAGCCGCGCCTCGCCGCGCGCGAAACGCTCCATCGCAGCGTCCTTCTGCTCGGGTGCGAGCTGGCCATGCACCATCACAACATCGTCGCCGAACCGCTCTTTCAAGGAAGCATAGCGCGCTTCTGCGGCAGCGATCTCTTCGGGTCCATCGATCTCTCGGACCATGGGGCAAACCCAGAAAGCCTGGCGGCCCTCGGCAAATTGCGCGGCAAGCCGCTCGACCAGGGCAGGAATGCGGTCCTGACCCATCACCACCGTATCGATCGCCTGCCTGCCAGGGGGAAGTTCATCCAGCTTGCTGACATCGAGCTCGCCATATTGGGCGAGCGTCAGCGTGCGCGGGATAGGCGTCGCGGTCATCGCGAGCACATGAGGTGCGCGCCTGCCCTTGCTCGCCAGCATCAGCCGCTGGCCGACGCCGAAGCGATGCTGCTCGTCGATCACGACCATGGCAAGATTGCGATAGGCAACCTTGTCCTGAAATATGGCGTGCGTACCCACCACGATGTCGATGCTGCCGTCGAGCAATCCCATCAGCGTGCCCTCGCGCGCTTTGCCCTTGTCCCGCCCGGTCAACAGCGCGACCTGCGCTCCGGTCGGTTCGGCCATCCTGCGCAGGCTTTCGTAATGCTGGCGAGCGAGGATTTCGGTTGGCGCGAGGAGCGCGGCCTGCGCCCCTGCCTCCACTGCAATGAGCATCGCTTCCAGTGCGACAACGGTCTTGCCCGCACCGACATCGCCCTGAAGCAGGCGAAGCATGGGGGCTTCCTGCGCCATATCGCCTTCGATTTCGGCGATCGAACGCTTCTGCGCGCCTGTCAGCGGAAATGGTAGATCCAGCTTGCCGCGATAGCTCCCGTCCCCTTGCAGGGCCTGGCCGCGGCGCCTGCGATTGTCGGCCCGCACCAGCAGCAGCGCCAGGCTGTTCGCCAGCAGCTCGTCATAGGCCAGGCGGTCGCGGGCGGACTTGTCCTCGCCCTTGTGCGCCGCTTTCAACGCGGCATGCCATTGGGGCCAGTCGGCTTTCGCAAGCTGAGCAGGTTCGATCCACTCTGCCAGTTTCGGCAGCTTGGACAAGGCCTGCTCGACAAGACCGGAAAGGCGCGGCTGCGTCAGCCCTTCGGACAATCTGTAGACCGGTTCGCACAGCCGCTGGAGCGTATCGCCGCCTTCCTCGACCACATGATCCGGATGGACGATTTGGAGCATGTCGCCATAGCGTTCCAGCTTCCCCGCCACCCAGCGGGTTTCGCCGACAGGCAGCTGCTTCTTCGCGGTGTAGGATGCCCTGCCGAAATAGCTGAGCGCGAGGACATTGCCCACGCTGTCCTGCGCCAGAACACGGTAGGGCGCGCGTGGGTTACGGCTGCCGCGATGCTCGGTCACGTTCAGCTTGAGGACGATGTTTTCACCCTCTCCCGCATCGTCAACCTTTTCGACGGCACGGCGCGAAACGAACCTTTCGGGCAGGTGATAGGCCACGTCCTTGATCCGCAGCAGGCCCAGCCGCGCAAGGGGCTTCTTCAGTTTCGGGCCGACGCCATCCAGCGTCTCGGCTTCGGCGAACAGGGGGTTGAGGACTTCGGGCCGCATGCTCGAGACCCTATAGCGGCTTGCGCGGGTTTGGCGAGTGCCCTACCCGTCCCTCATGCCTGAAATGCTTACCCCCGAAGGTCGCCTCGCCCGTTGCAAATTCCGCAGCTGGCACCGCGGCACGCGCGAAGCCGACTATATGATCGGCGGCTTCTTCGACCGTTATCACAAGGAATGGGGCACCGAAGAACTCGCATGGTTCGAGGCGCTGCTGGAAGAAGACGATGTCGACATCATGGCCTGGGCATTGAAGACACAGGCCACGCCGCCGCGTTTCCAGGGCGAACTGATCGAGAAGATGCAGGAACTCGATTACGTCGATATTCCTCGCTGAGGAAGAACAAGACGCATTGACGGGAACGGCGCAGGGCTTACGGCGCTGACGCTGTAATGCCCGATCTCTCCCGAATCCTGAAAGCCGAAAAGCAACTCACTCTCGCGCAGGTCGCGCGCGGCGCGCAGCCGCTCGTCATGGCCGATCTTGCGCGCGCCGGAAAAGGGCGAGCAGTCTTCATCGCGCCCGACGATGCGGCGATGCGGAGCGTGGCCGATGCTGCGAATTTCTTTGCGCCCGAGCTCGAGGTGATCGAATTCCCGGCATGGGATTCGCTGCCCTACGACCGCGCGAGCCCGGCGCTGAGCGTCAGCGCCAAACGCCTCGCGGCCTTGCATCGCCTGCAGACCGGCAAAGCCAAGGCGCAACTTGTCGTCACAACGGCCAACGCGGTGCTCCAGCGCGTCCTGACGCCTTTCCGCATTCGCGAAAGCGTGCGCGAATTCAAGCCGGGAACGGAGATCGGGCGCGACAGCCTCTCGCTGCTGTTGCAGAAGCAGGGGTACAGCCGCACCGATACGGTAATCGACAAGGGCGAATACGCCATTCGCGGCTCGATCGTGGATGTCTTCCCCAGCGGTCTCGACGAGGCGCTACGGCTCGATTTTTTCGGAGACGAACTGGAAAGCCTGCGCAGCTTTGATCCGAACACCCAGATGAGCACCGGACGGCTCGACAATCATCTGCTCCTGCCTGCCAGCGAAGCTCTCCTCGACGAGGACAGCATCAAGCGTTTTCGCAGTCGGTATCGCGAGATGTTCGGCGCGAATGCGACGCAGGATCCGCTCTACGAAGCGGTCAGCGAAGGACGCCGTCTTGCAGGGATGGAGCACTGGCTGCCACTGTTCGAAGACCGGCTTGTCACGCTGTTCGACCATCTCGACGATGGCGACGTGGTGGTCATCGATAATGCCAGCCTTGCTGCTGCGGACGAGCGCATCAAGGACGTCGCCGACTATTACGACCAGCGCAAGGCAGCGAGCGGTCAGGCCAAGGGCAGCTACCGCCCGCTCAAACCCGACGCGCTGTATTTGACGGACGAGGAATTCAAATCCGGTCTGGCTGACGCCCCTGCCCATCGCGCGACCACTTTTGACGAGCCGGAGAGTGACACGGTCATCGATTTCGGCTTCCGTTCGGGCCGCGATTTCGCGCCTGAACGTGCGCGCGGGGACAATGTCTATCCCATTCTCGCCGATCACCTGAAAGCGCTGGGCAAGGCCGGCAAGAGACCGCTGCTGGCCGCCTATTCCACCGGCAGCCGCGCGCGTATCGCATCGATACTTTCGGAAGCCGGTGCGCCGGTGCAGCTGGCCGATAGCTGGCAGGAGGCGCTCGGGCTCTCCGCGAAGGGCAAGCCGGCCGCCATGGTGCTGCCGCTGGAAGCCAGTTTTGCTAATGACGAGATGGAGCTGCTCACCGAGCAGGACATCCTCGGGGACCGGCTGGTCCGCCGCAAGAAGAAGCGCAAGGACGCCGACGCCTTTCTCGCCGAATTGCAGGCACTCGCCGTCGGCGATCTCATCGTCCATACAGAGCATGGCATCGGCAAGTATCTCGGCCTTGAACCGGTCAGCGTCGGCAAGTCGAAGCACGATTGCGTCCAGCTCGAATATAAGGGCGGCGACAAGCTTTTCATTCCGGTCGAGAATATCGATGTTCTGAGCCGCTACGGCTCTTCCGAAGAAGCGGTGATGCTCGATCGGCTGGGCGGCGAGGCATGGCAGAAGCGCCGAGCGCGCCTGAAAGAGCGCATCCAGGAAATAGCTGGCGAGCTCATGCAGGTGGCGGCCCAGCGCGCGCTCAGGAAAGCGCCGGTGCTGGAAGTGGACGAGCCTACCTACAACCAGTTCCTCGACCGTTTTCAATACGAGGAGACGGACGATCAGGACCGCGCGATTTCGGATGTCCTGTCCGATCTCGAAAGCGGCAAACCGATGGACCGACTGGTCTGCGGCGATGTGGGCTTCGGCAAGACCGAGGTCGCCCTACGCGCCGCTTTCGTCGCGGCGATGAACGGCCAGCAGGTCGCCGTGGTCGCGCCCACAACTCTCCTCGCTCGGCAGCACTACGAGAATTTCAGCCAGCGTTTCTCCGGCTTTCCGCTGAAGGTCGGCCGCCTGTCCCGCCTGGTGTCGGCGAAGGAAACGAAAGAAACCCGCGAGGGTCTTGCCAGCGGAGATGTCGATATCGTCGTCGGCACCCATGCGATCCTTTCGAAACAGACCAAGTTCAAGGATCTGGGTCTTGTCATCGTGGACGAGGAACAGCGCTTTGGCGTGACGCACAAGGAGAAGCTCAAGCAGCTTCGCGCCGACGTGCATATGCTCACTCTCACCGCAACGCCCATCCCCCGCACTCTGCAGATGGCGATGACTGGTCTGCGCGAACTATCCACCATCCAGACCCCGCCAGTCGACCGCCTCGCCGTGCGTACCTATGTCATGGAGTGGGACGATATGGTGATGCGCGAAGCGCTGCTTCGTGAACATCACCGCGGCGGTCAGAGCTTCATCGTCGTGCCGCGCATCTCCGACATGGAGCAGATTTCCGACTGGTTGCATGAGAACGTGCCCGAAGTAAAATTCGTTTCCGCCCACGGCCAGATGAGTGCGGGAGAAATCGAGGAGCGCATGAGCGCTTTCTACGAGGGCAAATACGATGTCCTTCTCGCCACCACGATCGTGGAAAGCGGCCTGGATTTGCCAAGCGCGAACACCATCATCATACACCGCGCCGATATTTTCGGCCTCGCCCAGCTCTATCAGCTGCGCGGACGTGTGGGGCGCTCCAAACTGCGTGCTTATGCCTATCTCACTTACGAGAAAGACGTTGCTCTGTCGGAAGTGGCAGAAAAGCGTCTCAAGGTACTCGGCGATCTCGACAGCCTCGGTGCAGGTTTCCAGCTTGCCAGCCACGATCTCGATATTCGCGGCGCCGGCAATCTGCTCGGTGACGAGCAGTCAGGCCATATCCGGGAGGTCGGCTTCGAACTCTACCAGTCGATGCTGGAAGACGCGATCCTGGCCGCGAAGGCTGGCGAATTGGGGCTGGAAGCCAAGAAGGAAACGGTCAGCCCGCAAATCACTGTCGATGCGCCGATCATGATTCCGGAAGACTACGTTCCCGATCTCGCAGTCCGCATGGCGCTCTATCGCCGCCTGAACGATGCAGAGAACCAAGGCGAAATCGAAGCGTTGGCCGCCGAGATGATCGACCGCTTCGGGCCGCTGCCCTCCGCCACTGAAAATCTCGTGCGGCTGATCCAGATCAAGCTTCAGGCGATGGAAGCCAACATTTCCAAGATTGACGTCGGCGCGGCGGGCACTCTGGTGACCTTCCACAATGACGATTTCGCCGATGGGCCCGGCTTGATCGCCTATGTCGATCGGCTGAAGGGTACTGCGAAACTGCGGCCGGATATGAAACTGGTCATCAGCCGGGCATGGAATTCGCCCGAGAGCAGGCTCAATGGGCTCTTCCAGCTTACGAAGGGCCTATGTTCGATCGTGAGGAAATCGGGTAAACAGAAGAAAGCGCCTGTGTGAATTACTGGTGAGCGACAAGCTCGGCGAATTGGGATTTCTGGACAGCGGCAGCGCGCAGGAAGCCCTGATAATAGCTGCACCCTTCTGCCGCGATGAAGGCGCGTTGTTCTTCCGTCTCCACACCTTCAACCAGGACCTTCAGGTCGAGTGCCTTCGCCATTCCGATGATCGCGCGAAACACAGCCCGGTCCCGCCCGTTCTCGATCACTCCTGCAAGCATGGAACGATCGAGTTTGAGCGAGTCGATGGGAAGCACTTTCAGATAATGAAAATTGCAGAAGCCGGCCCCGAAATCATCAAGCGCGATTGAAACCCCCAGTTGCTTCAGCCTCTGCAGCATCCGGTCGACACGCTCCGTCTCCGCAACGAGAACATGCTCGGTTATCTCAAGGGTGATCCGGGAGAGCGCAAAACCGCTGCGCTCTGCCATGCGGGTGAAATCCGACGCGAAATTGTCGGCAGCCAGATCAGATGGCGTAATGTTGATGGAAAGCTGGAGGTCGGCCGGCCAGTCCCTGGCCTTCTCCAAGGCTCGCTCCGCGACGTGCCGCGACAGCTGCGCAACATGATCAGCACGCTCCGCAATCTGGAAGAGCATGTCTGCGCCGATCTCGCCGACAATCGAGTGCTGCCACCGCGCCAGCGCCTCGGCACCGACTACCCTGTCGTCGGCCAAGGAAAACTGCGGTTGGAAAAGGATCTCGATTTCATCTCGATCGATTGCTGCAAGGAGATCGGCTTCGAGCTCGATATGAGTGCGGGCGACGGAATCCATCGCTCCGTCGGACCAGGCAATACGCCTCCCGCTGCTCATGCGGAGACGCGCCGAAACCTCTGATAGCCGATCCAGCATGATGTCGACATCATCGCTCTCACCCCACTTCATGAGGGAGATCCGCGGCCACAGGCGCAAGCTGCTTTCACCAGTCGGATTTGCTATCGGCGCCGCCAGCGCATCGGCCAATGCTTCGGCCAGCCACTGCCACCTGTCCACGCTCATCTCAGCCCGAGCGATAAGGAGGAAGTTCCCGCCGACCAGACGTGTGGCCAGCCAGGTGTCACTTTCCAGCTCATCCCCTGCAAAATGCCGTATGCGCCGCGCGACCTCAACCAAGGCGAGGTCGCCTGCAGTTTCACCGAACGCCACATTCACCGTATCGATGCGGCCGAGCGAGACGAGCATGGCATTGATCGGACACGGTCGCGCAGATGCCCGCCAATCCTTGCGCCAGCCAGCAATGGTTTCACGCAGATGCACCAAGCCGCCAAGACCGGTTAGTTCATCCGCCGTTTCGCGGTCTGCCTTGTAGGGGGTCGTCGCCATTTTGGTTCCGGTAGCATCGCACAGGGACCCACTCCAAAGAAAATGCGTCTTGTTGCCAAACGATACACCGGTCCATAGGGGTGGGCCTGTATCGCCGTTCGGGGCGACAAGCACAGAACAGGGCGGCCATGCCGGAATTTCAGAAACTCGCGCTTCTCGTTTCCGACTCCGATCGCGCACGCGAAGCAGCAGAGGGCATCTTCGAAAACCTGACTGAATGGGTGCCTATCGAAGATGCAGAGGCCGTCGTCGTGATCGGCGGAGACGGGTTCATGCTGCAAAGCCTGCATGCCATGCTCGACGAGGGCCGCATTCTGCCCGCCTATGGCGTGAATCTGGGTACGGTCGGCTTTCTGATGAACAAGAACCGCCAACCCGAAAAACTGCTTTCTCGTATCGCGCGGTCCAAGGCGCACAAAATCGCGCCACTTTCGATGCAGGCCGTCACCGAAACCGGAGAGACCCACCGTTTTTGCGCGATCAATGAAGTGTCTCTGCTTCGTGAAACGCGGCAGACAGCAAAGCTCGAAGTCATGGTCGATGACAAGGTGAGGATCAAAGAGCTGGTCTGTGACGGCGTCTTGCTGGCAACACCCGCCGGTTCGACTGCGTACAATCTCTCTGCCGATGGGCCGATCCTACCACTGGATTCGCAACTGCTGGCGCTCACACCGATATCTGCCTTTCGCCCGCGCCGCTGGAAGGGCGCGATTTTACCCGATCGCAGCCGCGTCGCCATCAAGGTGATGGAGGCCGAAAAGCGTCCGGTATCGGCGGTCGCTGACCAGCGCGAAATCCGCCATGTCGTGGAAGTTAAACTGGAAATCGCGCGCGAAAACGAGCTGACCCTGCTGTTCGATCCCGGTCATGCGCTGGACGAGCGGATCGTGTCGGAACAGTTCGTCTTCTGACTGCAAAGACGAATTGCCGGAATGCCAAAAAAAATCGAAAAGCCCGCTTGCCAAACCTGAACGCCCCCCATATACGCGCGGCCTGCCTGACGGGCTGCTCCCCGATAGCTCAGCGGTAGAGTAGGTGACTGTTAATCACTTGGTCGTTGGTTCGAATCCAACTCGGGGAGCCACTTTCTTACATAGCGAAGAGTAGCCTTGCTCCCACCCATGCGGTGAGGGCTGCGGTACCCCAGCGTATCCAGCGCTGCGGAAGAACTTTGAGCGCCAGCAGGCTGCCGATCTGTCCCGCGACTGCGACTGCCACGATCAGAGGCAGGCCCACGTCGAAGGCGGCGAGAAAGCGCCCTTCTCCGCCCTTCATGATCTGGCCCGCGAGGCCGAAGAGCGAATTCACGAGAATGAATAGGCTGGCCGTCGCAGCGATGGCACGTGCTTCGTTCCAGCGCGTGAGATGCAGGAAGGGAGCAAGGAATATCCCGCCGCCAATTCCCACCACGCCAGCCAGATAGCCCAGCGGGACAGCCACCACGGGCATAAACTTGGCGGCGTGTCCGGGTTTACCCTCGCCAACGCCCAAAGGCAGCAGCATCGTTAGCGCGGTGACGACCAGGCTCGCACCCAGCAGCGTCAGAAATATCTTCTCGCCGACCGGGGTGAACCCGCCCAGAAACGCTGCAGGCGCGGCGAGAGCCGTGAGAAGAAGCGCTCCGCGCCAAGGCAACACTCCTGCTCGGGCAAACCGCACCGTACTGCCCGCGACGACCACGATGTTGCAGGAAAGCGCAATGAGCGGGAGAATGCGATAGTCCACGCCCGAAAGCGCCAGAAGGGCGTTATAGGTCGATCCCCCGCCGAAACCGACGCTGGCGTAAAGCAGCGCTGTCAGGAAAAAGGCGGCGATGAGCCAAATCATGCTCTCGCCGCCTCCATCGTTATCTTATCCACGTCAAGCGAGGTTGATCAAGCCTTGGCGCGGATCGCCCCGTGACAATGCTTGTATTTGTTGCCCGAACCGCAGGGGCAAGGATCGTTGCGGCTGATCTCCATGTCGGCATAGGGATTTTCGGTCTCCGATCCGCCCGGCCCGACAGCTGCGCGCGCGCTGCCCGCTAATGCACCGAAAAGGGCTGCTCGCCTCTCTGATCCGTCACCATCGTTGGAGTTATCCAGACCGGTCAGCGGATCGATGTGTCCGGTCAGGAAATCCGGAAGATCGGGAAGGTCGACGGCGGGGAGCGGTGCCGGCTCAGCGAGCTGGATACGCAGCAATTTGGCCGTCACATCCTCGCGCAGCTTGTCGAGCATGCTTTCGAACAGCGCGAAAGCTTCCTGCTTGTATTCGTTGAGCGGCTGCTTCTGCGCATGGGCGCGCAATCCAACCACCTGGCGAAGTGCGTCGAGCGTGGATAGGTGATCCTTCCACTGGTGATCGAGTTCCTGCAGCAGCAGGCTCTTTTCGACCCGGCGCCAGATGGACGGATCCGCCTGCGCGATCTTCTCGTCCATGCGGCGATCGGCTTCTTCGCGAATGCGTTCTTCGACAAGTTCCGGCTCGATCGCTTCTTCCTGAAGCCATTCTTCCATCGGGAAAGACATGCCAAACACTTCCTCGACCTTCGTCTTGAGGCCGTCGAGGTCCCATTGCTCGGGATAGGAACCGGGCGGGCAATGTTCGGAGACCATGCCGTTGATGGCATCGTGCCGCATGTCGACCACGACATCGTCGACTGCCTCGCTATCCATGATTTCGGCGCGCTGTTCGTAGATGACCTTGCGCTGGTCGTTCATGACATCATCGTATTGGACGACCTGCTTACGGATTTCGTAGTTCCGAGCCTCAACCTTCTTCTGCGCCGTCTCGATAGCCTTCGAAAGCCATTTGGAGCCGATGGCTTCTCCGTCCTCGAGGTTCGAATTCATCATGCGGGCAAAAAGCGTGTCGGGCCCGAAGATCCGCAGAAGATCGTCTTCGAGACAGAGGTAGAAGCGGCTCAGACCGGGGTCACCCTGGCGCCCCGAGCGTCCGCGTAGCTGGTTGTCAATCCGGCGGCTTTCATGGCGTTCGGTTGCGAGGACAAACAAGCCACCCGCTTCAAGCACACGCTGTTTCTCCGCAGCGACATCTTCCTTGATCCGGGCAATGGCAGCGTCGCGTTCGGGGCCTTCGGGCATTTCCGAAAGCTCATCCTCCACGCGGAATTCAACGTTGCCGCCAAGCTGAATGTCGGTGCCGCGACCAGCCATGTTGGTAGCAATCGTGACTGCTCCGATACGGCCTGCCTGCGCCACGATATGCGCTTCGCGCTCGTGCTGGCGGGCGTTCAGGATTTCGTGCTTCACACCTTCCTTGTCGAGGAAGCTGGAGAGCAATTCGCTCTTTTCAATCGATACCGTACCGACCAGCACCGGCTGGCCGATCTCGTTCTTTTCCTTGATCGCCTTTGCGATGGCTTTGAATTTGTCAGCCGTGTTCTTGTAGAATTCGTCTTCTTCGTCGATGCGCTGGACGGGAACATTGGTCGGGATCTCGACCACGTTCATCTTGTAGATGTCCCAGAATTCAGCCGCTTCGGTAGCCGCCGTACCGGTCATGCCGGAAAGCTTGGGATACATGCGGAAATAGTTCTGGAAAGTGATCGATGCGAGCGTCTGGTTCTCAGGCTCGATCTTAACGCCTTCCTTGGCTTCCACCGCCTGGTGCAAGCCGTTGGACCAGCGCCGTCCGTCCATCATGCGGCCGGTAAATTCGTCGATGATGACGACCTTGCCTTCTTCGCCCATCGACCCGTCGGGCTGCATCTTCTTTTCGTATTTGACGATATAGTCGGTATCGCGCTTGAACATGATGTTTGCTTTGAGCGCTTGGTCGAGGTGGTGGACGACCTGGGTATTCTCGACGTCGTAGAGGTTGTCGGTTTCGAGAAGACCTGCTTCCTTGAGCATCTCCTCGATCTTGTCGTTGCCGTCCTCGGTCCAGGTGATGTTCTTGGTTTTTTCGTCCGCTTCGTACCAGTCCGGTTCGATCTTTTTCACGATCGCATCGACCGTGACATACAGTTCGGACTTGTCTTCGGTGGGGCCCGAAATGATCAGCGGGGTACGGGCCTCGTCGATCAGAATGGAGTCCACTTCGTCGACGACGGCGAAGTTGAAGGGGCGCTGGACCATCTGGCCGCGCTCGTGCTTCATATTGTCGCGCAGGTAATCGAAGCCGAATTCATTGTTCGTGCCGTAGGTGATGTCCGCGCCATAGGCATCGCGGCGCTGCATTTCGCCCAGGTTCGGAACGATCACGCCGATCGTTAGGCCGAGGAACTGATGCAACTGGCCCATCCATTCCGCGTCACGGCTGGCGAGATAGTCGTTCACAGTTACAACGTGAACGCCCTTGCCTTCGATGGCATTGAGATAGGTGGCAAGCGTGGCGACGAGGGTCTTGCCTTCACCCGTGCGCATCTCTGCGATCTCGCCGCGATGCAGCACGATACCGCCGATCATCTGGACATCGAAGTGACGCATGCCGAGCACGCGAACCGATGCTTCCCTTACCGTCGCGAAGGCTTCCGGCAGGATGTCGTCCAGCGTCTTGCCATCGGCCAGCTGCTGGCGAAACTTGTCGGTCTGGGCGCGAAGTTCATCATCGCTGAGTGCCTGCAACTGCGGCTCGAGCGCGTTGATCTGATCGACGATCTTGCGGATGGAAGTGACGTAGCGATCGTTTGACGAGCCGAAGACGGCTTTCATGAGCGAATTGAGCATGGGTAGGCTGAGGCCTCAATAGGATGTGATTATGTGGGAAAGCCCCGCGCGGATCGTGAGCGCAGGGCGAGAGATTACAGAATATGCCGGGCGGCGTTATTCGAACGCGCGATCAGGGCCGAACATGACTGCAGGAATGTAGACGGTGACGGTTTCCTGCTTCTTGCAGGGCGTAACCTTTTCACCACGAAGCTTCTGCCGGAGCTGCTTCTGCGCGCAGGTGACTTGCGAGTCGTCCTTGTCGCTTTCCTGGCCGCTGGCCTGTTCCACGATCGACCCGACTGCGCTTTCCATGGCCGCCTGCGCAGGTGTGCCGAGAGCGGCAAGACCCGTCAGGAGTGCAAGGAAGGCGAGGAACTGTCGTACCATGGTTGGAGGACGAGATAGCGCAAAAGGTGCACGGTTTGAAGACGCAGTGATATTTTTTTGCGCCTGCGCACGGATATTGCGACATGCTCCGGTCAGGTATAGCGCGCGATCCATGGATCTTGAACCTTCTCCCCTCGCCCGCCCCTTCCCGGAACTACCTCATGTCGAGGGCGTGACGCTGCGTGTCGCCCAGGCGCATTACAAAAAGTGGGACCGTGCCGATCTGACCTTCGCCGAACTGGACGAGGGAACCAGCGTGGCGGGCGTTTTCACCAAATCCGCCTGCGCATCGAGCGAGGTCGAACTGGGCCGAGAACAGGTCCGGCTTGGCCAAGCGCGCGCACTGATCGTCAACGCCGGCAATTCCAATGCCTTCACCGGCATGCGGGGCCGCGAAGCAGTGGAGCAGATCATGGCGCAGGTGGCGGAAGCGCTTGCCTGCGAACCGAGTGAAGTCTTTGTCTCCTCCACCGGCGTGATCGGAGTTCCGCTGCCGAAAGACAAGGCGCGCGAAGGTGTTGCCGCCGCATTGCAGGCGTTACCCTGCGATTGGGAAGAGGCAGCGAGCGCCATCGGTACGACCGATACCTTTACGAAGGGAGCGTCCTCTTCGGCCATGATTTCGGGGCAGCGCGTTGAACTGGCGGGCATCATCAAGGGCAGCGGCATGATCGCGCCCGATATGGCCACCCTGCTGGGCTACATCTTCACCGACGCCGCTGTCGAACCTGCTTTCCTGCAGGAAATGCTCACCAAGGCCAATGAAAGCACCTTTTCGTGCATCACGGTCGATGGCGACACGTCGACCAGCGACACCGTCTTGGCTTTCGCCACCGGCAAGGCCGGAAATCCGCCTATCGCCGCCTGGGAGGACACTGGGGCAGACGCATTTTACGCCGCCCTCCTATCCGTCTGCCGCGACCTCGCGCATCTGGTGGTGCGCGACGGTGAAGGTGCGCAGAAATTCATCGAGGTGGCAGTTACCGGTGCCGAAAGCGATGAGAGTGCCCGCAGGGTCGGCCTCGCCATCGCGAATTCCCCCTTGGTGAAAACGGCCATTGCCGGCGGTGATGCCAATTGGGGCCGCGTGGTCATGGCTGTGGGCAAAGCGGGGGAACCGGCCGATCGCGACAGGCTATCGATCGGTTTTGGCGGCACCTGGGCGGCACGGGACGGCCAGCCTCTCCCCAATTACGATGAAGCTCCGGTTGCCAAACATCTCGAAGAACAGGAAATCCGCATCGACGTAGATCTCGGCTTGGGAGATGGTCGCGCCACCGTCTGGACCTGCGACCTCACGCATGGATACATCGCGATCAACGCGGATTATCGCTCATGAACTGTAATGACATCAATGCTTGTCGTCCACCCCAAATAAGATTTGTACCTTAGCGCATAATTTGTAATTTAGGCGCGCAAATACTGTAACTGCGCCCACATTCAGCGTTCGATTTACATCGCCTGCAGAACCCGTTGACTGAGTCCCAAAAAAAACCTGATGAATCTCATGACTTGAAGGCTCCTCTCGCGGTTTCCTTCCTGGCCGATTTCCATGATCAAATTCGCCAAACGAGTATGATGCGCTGGCTCCGAGCCAACAGTACAGGAGAAATTCGCAACCGCCATTTTCTGATGTTACTTTGATGGTCCGCTGATCGAAATTACCAAGCCATACAGATCAGCAAAGTTGGAAGGCGAGTTCCCCGCTGGGTCACTCTACGAAATGAAGGTGACACTCTCAAAAGGTCGGAAAGCTTTCTGTACTATTGTGACGGCTATGAGAACAAGGTAAGCGAAATACGTGCGCTTTGTGATACAGAGGTTAATAGAGACGCTATCAGGTGAAGTGAGAACCATAACGCAAGCGCTAAGCCAACTCGCTGGACCGTAGGCTCAGTATGCGGTCGAACTCATGCTCGAAGCCCTAACGACTTAGCCAACCGGGCAGCGGAGCATGGCGCGCTTCCTTTGGCCGCTTGCTGTTTAGCTATCTACCGTCCGGCGCAGCTAGCGACCACCGCCTGGTCATGTTCATTTCTGCTCTTAGACTGTTTGCGCCTCGCACTTAGCGAACGAGATTGGGGCGCAAAGCGGTCGTGGACCTCGATCACGCTGAGAACAGCCAAATAGGCGCTACGCATATCTGGGAAAAGTCATCTATAGTTTGCGATTAAATCAAGACAAAAGTTGCCCAACACAATATTCCGTCGTAAATTTTGAAAAACATTCGGACATCCGATTGCACAGGATTCTGGATATGCTGGGTCAAACTCACATACGCTAATGTCTCAGGTACACATTATGTTGCCACTCAGTTACTTTCTTTCCTGTTACAATTTTTTTCGGGGCAAGACTCTCGTCCCTTGGCAACGAACTTATCTTGTCGCTTGAAATTAAATTCAGATTTAGTATAAGTAGTTCTACGGTGAGGTAGGGCTGGACCACAACGGTCGACCTCTTTTTATCCGAGCCGGGCTTATAGGGCCGCCTCCACTGGTTTCGGGATGTAGCGCAGCCTGGTAGCGGACCATACTGGGGGTGTGGGGGTCGCTGGTTCGAATCCAGTCATCCCGACCAGTGGTTTACCCCCCTTCTCTCCCACATCCGCGGCGCTGCCCACAGTGTTGCCCGCAATGTTCCGGAAATCGCCCCGAACACCGTCTTGATCGGCGGCCCGCGCGCCGAACACACGGGCGATACCGCACAAAAGGGCGCGAAATAGGATTCGCCCTTTCGCGATCCCTCCCCGGATCACTTTTTTCGCGCTGCCTTGGGAACTCCGGAACGAGAACCCTCTTTCCTACACGAACCCATATGGTTAGATCTTTACCCAAGGAGAAACCACATGGCACTCATCGAATCGCTTATCGGCCCGCTCGCCTCGATCATCGACAAGATCATCCCCGACAAACAGGCCCGCGCCGAGGCCGAGCTCGAACTGCTCAAGCTCGAAGGCACGCACGAGCTGCGCCAGATCGAGGCGCGCCTGTCCGCCATCGTCGCCGAGGCGCGCAGCCCCGACCCCTGGACCAGCCGCGCGCGCCCCAGCTTCCTCTACGTGATGTACGCGATGATCCTCTTCGCCCTGCCGATGGGCGTGCTGAGCGCCTTCTCCCCCGCCGCCGCCCAGGGCGTGAGCGCAGGCATCACCAGCTATCTGAGCGGCCTGCCGGAAGAACTCTACGCCCTCTTCGGCACCGGCTACCTCGGCTACACCGCCGCCCGCCAATGGGGCAAGGCGAAGGGGTCGGAGGTGTGAGGGGTTTGGCCGACGATGGTCGTGATCCTTGATAAGCTTTGGGGACTACAAGGTAATCTCAGTCACAAGACGGAGCTACCAAACGACCTTATCCAGATTTCTTCCTAGTCTCTATTTCGATAGCAGCCGCAACCTTCTTTTCGTAATTCTCGAAACCGCTGAGGTCGCTCTCACTAGCAAATTCCGCCCGCACCCGATCTGCATAATTACTGAATTTACCTATCGGTTTAGCGGGCACCCCCGCCACGACCGTGTTATCAGGGATATCACTCGCTACAACGGAACCGGCAGCCACAATCACTTTCGAGCCAATAGAGACGCCGGGAAGGACGATGCTGTTAACTCCGACAAACACATCGTTTCCAATTTGGATTGGCGCGTAATGTTGATATCGCTGTCCATGCTCATCGTGGACAAGGATTGTCGAGCCGTCGTGCGTAATCAGTCTCACGCCAGGGGTGATGGTTACCCTATCTCCCATAGTGATCAAAAAAGGCTCCGTACCGAAATTCGTCGTGTAAATTCTGCAGTCTTTGCCAATCGTCACGCCTAAACGGCGGGCGTTCGCGACATAACCGTAAAAAAGAAGATAATATCCTGTTAGGAAAAGCTTCCATAGTCTTGTCATTTTTTCATTTCTCCCGCCACCACACTGGCGAAAGACTGAGGTGATCGTTCGTTCAACAATCTTGAAACCCTCTCCGGAGAGTGGCGCGCTGCCAGCATGTCGTAAAAGACAGATTCGAGATCTTCGACCCGATGCGATTTCGCGACAAAAACTCCAGCAAGCTCGTTCAGTCCAGTCGTGCAAGGAGTGACAGCAACGCCTTTGACGCCATATGCGAGCATCTCCAAAACCACATTGGGAAAACCTTCTACAGAAGAGGTCAGCAGACCGTATTCCATTTCTTTGAAGACCGAACCGGGGTGATCCGCGAAACCATGAAATTTTACCCGGCCTTCAAGATGGAAACGCCGGACCATCTCCTGCAGTTGTCCACGCAAAGGACCATCTCCCACAATATGCAGCACGAAATTTTGCGGTAAGCGCTGTATAAGTCTGATCGCGAGATCGGGTCGCTTTATTTCGACCAGCCGACCACACCAAACCAAGTGATCTTTTTGGCGAATAGAACTATCCCGAAAGTCAGTTGGAAGAGTGACCGGGTTGGGTACAACCTTTATTGGCAACGCCTTCAAGTTCGGCCGGTGCGCGATCAAGCTAGCGCGCATGTGTTCAGTCTGCATAATAAGCAAATCCTGCCCCCCGTAAAACCGATAGAGCCACGGAAAAACTTTATGCTTCCAACCGGCAAATTTACGCTCGAAGATCAGTGTCGATTCTCTTGTTACGAGCCGTTTGGTGCGCAGAATACCCATCTTTCTCGCAAAACTCACGAGTGCATTAACGTGCGTGAAAGAGGAAAAAACGAGACAGAAACGCCGCCCGATAAAAAAGAGCAGAAGCGGCAAAATCCCGAAAAGCTCTCGCCGCCCTCCGTAAAAAATTCTTACCCGGTCATCTTCCAGAAATTCGATCAAGTGCTGGGCATCTTCTGATCTCTTGGCCATGATGAAGATGATTGCTTCGGTGAGAATTCCTTCATCGAGAAGAGTTCGCACCAAGGTGCAGGTTACGCGTTCCGCACCTCCAAGCCTGTCAGATGGAAGTATGAAGGCCCCAAGGCGAATGAAACTTGATGGGTCAGAGGCCAAATTTCTTACCCCGCACATGATAGAATGAAAGGCAAAGCCAACAGAAAGCCGCCAGCATAAAATAAGCCTGCAGGGCGTTAACCAAATCGCCAAAAAAGAACCATGCTGCAGCCGCACCAGAAAATTTTATAATGGTTATTCCCACTTCCCACTTAAGCAGCAGCGCTTCCTTTCGCATTGCCTGACACATGCAGATTAGCGGCAGTTTAACCAGCTCTCCCAATAAACCGACCCAAAGAATGGGGAGTAACTCAGCCGCGGTTTCCCATCCTGGACCAAGCAGCAACGGAACCAGTCTGGATGAAAGAAGATAAACAGCGACATAGCAAAGGAGACTACACGCAAACAAGATCAATGTGTGATTGCGGAACGCAATTCCGCGTTGTTTTTGGTCCAACTGACCGAAGGTGTTAAGAGCACTTTGCCGATAGGAACTGTTGAACAGGACTAGTGGAGCCATAAACAATCTGTAAGCCGCCCAGTACTGCCCAGCCAGATTGGCAGATCCAAATTGGACAAGGATGATGGGCGAGAAGTTCCAGGCGGCACTAGCAATAAGGCCTTGGGGCGCATTGTAGAGGGGAAGGCCACGATGACGTTTCGCAACGAGCAGAAGTTTCTTGCGCCAATTATATTTGCGAGGCGCGAAAACCGCACGAACTTCCCTGTCAGCCAATGAAGCAATGACGATCAGCAACTGACCGGCAATTGCTCCGAACACCATGCCGAGTTGGGATAATGCGCCCAAAGCGAATTGAGCGCCGGCTACGACGGCCCCGCGAACACCGATAAGCAGCGAAGCTTCGCGCCAGCGGCCCGCCGTGGTTCGCCAATAATTGAGCACTTCAATCCACGACGCCGTGAGGGCGTATAGCGCCGTGATAACAGCCGCCAGTCCATACCCCAAGTCCGATCCTGCAGACAAGGCGCCGAGCGGCCCAGCCAGAAAAATGCTTGTTAAAAAGCTAAGCCCCAAGGCAAGTCTCAACAATGCTTTCTGCTGGCCAAAGCCCACAAAGGAATGGCCAAATGGTATCTGCCATGAAGAATGGGCAAAAGAAGCGAGGCGGCCGAGACCACCGACGCGAGTATGCCAAACCCGACTGGCCCATAGATACGAGCCAAGAATGGGAGGGCCAGAAAAGTGATTCCCTGTGCGATTGCCCCCCCCACCCAGGATAGCGCCAAACTTCCTAAGCATGTCTATGTGTCATTCCCAACTCGAAGGAATCTGCGCGGGCACCTTTATATTCCGACCCAATATACGAACAGAACGCAGCTATATGCAGCGAAAAAAAGATACGAAAAATGGCGTGCTGCCGGGATCAATTTCGAGAGGCTCAATATCAAAACGGGCAGCGAGAAAGCCACCATTCGGAACATTGCAACTCCCAACATTTCGCAGACAACCGTGACGGCGAGGATGGTCAGCGAAAAGGCATGATTCCAGCTGTTTTTTTCGCGGCCGGAAGCTCCAAAGTAAATCAACCCGATGAAAGCAAACCACGGGAAAATATACAATGCCGAGCGGGTAGCGGTTGTGCTTAGATCCCGCCGATCGCCCAGTTCGGACAACATCAGATTGCCAAAGACGATGATCGCAATCGCCAAGCCCAATCCCACGACAACCGCGAGCAGCCCCACTGGCCAGCGCGATCGGGCGCCCCTTGCCTCGAGAAATTTGGCAAAGAAGAAAGCGGCAATAACCAGAATCATTGACGAATGGATGAATGGCGCGACCAGAAACGCGCTTACACTCATAATTCTTTGTTTCGACCAATTGGCTCGAGCCCATCGTTGCCAACACAGGATCCCGATAAGCACAACCGAAAAAGCAAGAGCGCTTCTGATTTGTGATAGGTATAGATCAATGGAAACAGGATTTATTAAAAATAAAAGGAGAAGCAGCTTTCCAGATTTTCGGCATAGAAAAAGTGCCGAAACGAATGCGGAAATTACACTGATACCGACAAAAAAAGCCTGGCTACTGACGCCAAAATCTATCGACTTTACAAGTATCCAATACCAGACAAACTCGTTTGAAAAGTAATCGAGAATACCCGATCCCAAATCATAGTAGCCGGACCCGTATCTCGAAATTGCACGAAGCCTGGCTGAATAATTTTCCAGATCGCTGAAATCGCCTACTCGCAGGATGCTCCATGGAAACAGCCCGATGAGCGATGCGTACAAAATCGGGCCAATCAGCCAGAAGCCGGAGGCCGGCCGCTTCACGCGAACCGGCCTGGCCGAATGTCTCCCGAGCATTTTCGGTCTAATCGACCCAACTCGGCCGACTGTGCTTACCGGCGACCCCATCAACCTACAGCCTTAGATCCGATTCCGCTTTTTCGAATACCGATTTCAGATCGTAAAACACCGAGTTTTCCTTGGCATAAGCTTTAAGCTGCGCCGCGCCGTCAGCGATGAATTCCGCATGAGGAACCGCCAGAATAACAGCGTCATAACTGTTCCGTTGCGGGGTGGCGGCGAGGTCTATGCCATATTCTGATTTCGCGGCCTTTGGACTAGCCCAAGGATCCATCACATCGACAGCGATGCCATATTCCTTCAGTTCGCTAATCACGTCTATGATCCGCGTGTTCCTGAGATCGGGGCAGTTCTCCTTAAAGGTTAAACCACAGATCAACACCTTCGCGTCGCGGATTTGAATATATTGCGCGAGCATGGACTTGATGAGTTGGCCTGCCACGTATGATCCCATACCGTCATTGATACGGCGTCCCGACAAAATGACTTGCGGATGGTAACCGATTTCTTCAGCTTTATGGGTAAGATAATATGGATCTACGCCGATGCAGTGGCCTCCTACCAGACCCGGGCGGAAGGGAAGGAAATTCCATTTGGTCCCCGCCGCTTCCAATACCGCTTCGGTATCGATACCCATTCGGTTAAAGATGATGGCGAGTTCGTTTACCAAAGCGATGTTCAAATCGCGCTGGGTGTTTTCGATGACTTTAGCCGCTTCGGCGACCTTTATGTTTTCCGCCTTGTGCGTCCCTGCTCTTATGATGCTAGAATAAAGACTGTCGATCTCGTCTGCCACTTCTGGCGTGGAACCAGAGGTGACCTTTTTGATGTCGGGAAGCCGATGTTCTTTGTCACCAGGGTTGATCCGTTCGGGCGAGTACCCAGCGAAGAAATCTTGGTTGAACTTAAGCTCAGAAACCCGTTCTAATACGGGAACGCAATCGTCTTCAGTTGCACCGGGATAAACCGTACTTTCGTAAACAACGATATCACCCTTTTTCAGTACCTTCCCGATAGTCTCGGAAGCCTTAATTAGAGGAGTCAAGTCAGGCTGCTTGTGAATGTTTATGGGAGTCGGCACTGTAACGATGTAAATTGACGCCGAACCGAGGTCAGTGGGGTCCGATGTAAAACTCAGGTTCTTCGCCTCGGCAAGTTCATCGCCCGCGACCTCTAATGTCGAGTCTTCACCCTGCTTTAGAGCCTCTATCCGATGAGGGTTTACATCGAAACCGATAACGGGTCGAGTTTTTCCAAACTCGACTGCAAGAGGCAGCCCTACGTACCCCAGTCCAATTACGCCGATTTTCTTCATTTGGTCGCTCATTTACCAGCGTACTCCCGATACCATTCAACAAATTTGGCAATGCCGTCCCGAAAGTCAGTCTTCGGTCGATAGCCGGTTAAATCTCTAAGCAAGTCAGCATTTGCCCATGTCGCTGGCACGTCACCCGTCTGCATACCCATGTAATTTCGCTCGGCTTTTTTGCCGAGACATTGCTCGATCGCATCCACAAAATCCAAGAGGCGGACCTTGTCCGAGTTCCCGATATTTACCACGCGGTAAGGGGCCACCGGAGACAGGCTATCTCCTTCAGTAATCTGGCAGTCTTGTGGGCGAATTGGAGCAACGTCAATTAGCAGACGGATCGCACGCACAAGATCGTCTACGTATGTGAAATCTCGATACATGTCCCCGTGGTTGTAGATGTCGATCGGACGTCCGTCGAGAATGGCATCGACAAACTTGTAAAGCGCAAGGTCAGGCCTCCCCCATGGCCCGTAGACCGTGAAAAAACGGAACATGGTCGTGGGGAGATTCCAGAGGTGAGCGTATGCATGCGCCATACTCTCGTTGGCTTTCTTGGTCGCCGCATAAATAGTAAGCTGCGTATCGGCCTTCTCGGTTTCTGAAAAAGGCATTTCTTCGTTCGCACCGTAAACCGATGACGTCGATGCCATAAGGAGGTGTTGGACTTCGAGGCGCCTTGCCGCCTCCATGACATTGAAAGTCCCAATCACATTTGCATCGAGATAGGCTCTAGGATTCTCAAGGCTGTAACGCACACCCGCTTGCGCTGCGAGATGTACAATCACCTCGGGATCAAAATTGTCAACGACACGGTCCAGCACTTCCTGGTCTTCGAGCATCCCCTCGACCGCGGTAAAATTTGCATTCTGAAGTAACATCTGATGACGACGTCGCTTCAGATTGACGTCGTAGTAATCAGTCATTCCGTCAAAGCCGCACACAAGGAAACCTTCCGAGATGAGAAGCTTAGCCAAGTGAAAGCCTATGAATCCCGCAGTTCCGGTTATAAATACTTTTTTCACTTATTATGATCCAACTTTTCAAAAGAAATTGTAGTGCTTTTAGAGGGTGCTGTCACAATTTCGTTTATTGCTTTACGATAAGCTTCCACTACAAAATGATCGTCATATTCGCGTTCCATCTTCGCCCTCCCAGCTTCCCCCATTCGTTTCTGAGCATTCACACCAAGTTTAAGAAACTTTAGGCAAGCTTCAGCAAGGCTAGTGCCGCTGCGTGCCTCGCAGATAAACCCTGTGATACCATCCTCGACTACCGCCCGGCATCCCGGAACGTCGGTCGTGATAATAGGTCGCGCCATTGCCGCCGCCTCAATTAGCGTTCGCGGAGCGCCTTCACGATAGGACGGAAGAATTACGCAACAGGCGGCCCTGATTTGAGAACGCACATCATCTGTGGTTCCGAGATATTCGATCACACCTTCAGCTTCCCAGTCAGACACAGTGTCAGTCCCTATTGCCGTCCGATTGGCGGCATCGGTAGCACCTAATATTTGGAAGCGTGCGTGTGGGATCACCGACCTAACGATACGCGCCGCTTCGACATACTCGAAGACACCTTTGTCACTGAGAAGCCGACCGATCATGAGAAAGACCGGCTCAGCATCCGATCTAGGGAACGGAGCGGCCTCGAAGCGCTTGAGATCAATCCCAGATCCCGGCAAGAGCCTGCATTGAGAAATTAGTGTGATCTTTCGATCAACGAAAAGGTTTCGGTCGTCCTCATTCTGAAAAAATACCACGGGCAGCTTGCGAAAAGCTTGCCGATAAAGTGTCACCGCAACGAATTCGAGTATACGATCTGACAAAAAAGCTGTCCCTAATCCCGTCACGTTAGGCAGAAACGGAATACCCAAAGACTTCGCTACGAAGGCACCAAGAATGTTATTCTTTATTGTAAAACTTAAAACAGCATCGGGTCTGATTTCACGAAATACAGCGCGCATCTGGCGAAAGAGCATCACACCATCTGCTGGATTGAGCCCCTTCGGGCTAATAACAAGTGGTATATATCTACAACCCAGATTCTCTAGTCTAGCTATGCTTTTGTCGTAAGGTGCCAATATGATCACTTCATGACCACGGGCAATTAAATCATCTACTACAGGACGCCGAAAGTTCCAGACGTTCCAAGCGGAGTTGACTGTAAGAATAAATTTCATGCGAGCTATTCAAACGGTTTTACGTAAAATGGCATAAATATTGGCAGGTGACCAATCATTTACTCTCTTGGATCGTGATGCTTTCCGCCTTCTTCGCACCTCTCCAATTTTATAAGTTAGGAACCAGCGGGTTATTGAGAGAAAAACGGGAGCTTTGATCACTACGAAAGAAGTACCCCTCTCGTCAGAGTCCGACGCCCCAACTGCATTCCCAAATCGCGCGTCTTGCCCCCCAAACGATGCGTCCGCCCAGCATGTGTTTGTTTCCAAACTTCGTCGGCAAGGCAAAACCACCGTCGAAATCTTGAGGTTAATCAAAGTCTTTATCCATATTTTCACTCTACCGCAACAAGGCTGACGCGGATAGACCAAGTCTTCTGAAGTTTAACCTCCATCATGCCATCACCCCTACAACAAACGACGTGACCTAAGCCAGCTCACCGTGAAACCTGAACGAATTCGTGCTCAGCATTCGATCGGAAGGGTTGCAGACTCGGCGACTCTCGCCATGAGCCGAAAGATATCGTCCATAACGCGAGCTCCGCGATGTCGCAGCTACGCGACGCCCCCCGATAAGCTACTCTAGAAACAGTGACCAAGTGACCACTGCTAAAACGGGGCCACCATAAGGTAGCAGCATGTGGCGCCGGCCGTCATATCGTGGATGGGTCAAAAACATTCGGTATCTCATTCAGGCAGCAACCAGACTCAAGCCGGCTAGAAAATTATTTGGCTCCAAAACCGGAAAAGACCACGCGCAATGTTCGCAACGCAATAATGATGTCGAGCCAATAGGAAAGATTTTTAATGTAGTAAAAGTCATACTGTAGCTTGTCGTCCACCTCGTCGAGGGAGGCCACATGGCCCTGATTGACCTGCGCCCAACCGGTGATACCCGGCCGCACGATGTGGCGATAACGGTAAAACGGCAATTCCGCCTCATACCAAGTCGACAGGCTTACGGCTTCGGGGCGCGGGCCAATCCAGCTCATCTCGCCGCGCAAGATGTTAATGATCTGCGGAAGCTCGTCGAGACGCACCTTGCGCAAAAATCGACCAATCCGAGTAATCCGTTGGTCCTCAGCGAGAGTGACCGATTTTTGGCGGTCTTCTCCATCATTTGCTTCGGTCATCGTGCGAAATTTAAATACTTTGAAGACTTGGCCGCGAAAACCCATTCGACGCTGCAGGAAGAATATCGACCCAGCGCTATCGAACTTGATTAGTACTGCTGTTACGATCATCAGGGGCACAATGATCGGTAGGACAAGAAGCGAAAAAACCAAATCGACGCTGCGCTTTAGCTTCTGATAGACGAAGCTCGGGACAAGTGCACCGAAACTGTTTTCAGAAAGGTGATTTATCTGAACCATGCCCGTCTCCGTCTCCCACACCTGCCGGTAATGATAGACGGGCCGACCTGAAATAGCCGCCTCTGCGATCAACCTCTCCCATTCAGGTTGAAGATCGGCGTGCAGGTCAGCAATAATTGGCCCGTGTGGCAAAACATCTATGCGCGGCTCATTCAATTCCATGATGGGAACGTGCGTAAGCCTTCTAATACGCTCGACCTCACCTCCAGGGACAAGACAATAGAAAAAACCTTTGTCGCGCCAGAGCGTTTCAATAGCAAAATGAGCTATCAATGTGCCTAAAAAGCAAAATAGAAGTATCGCATTCGAATATTCAAGGCGCCAGAAAATAATTAGCCCAAGAAAGCCCGCGTAAAATGCCGCTAAGACGGGAAAAATGGATTGTGCGATCTGCGTTCCTGGATATTGTCGGAAACGCCGAAGCACCAACAACGAAGCGAGTGCGCAGAAGGCCGCGCCGAGGATAGAGTTAGAAGCAGTGCTACGGGTAGCAAGCGGAATACTCTCGACCAAATCGAAAGAGACGAGCAACGCATCAGCGTCCAAGCTCACCGCTATCAGGCTCGGCAATGCGACACCCATCACAACGACGACGAGCAGCTCGAACCTAAATTTATGAAAAAAGCTGCGCCCTTTTGCGACAGTCGGCATTCTGGAGAGCAACACAGATTCCCTCGTAGATTCAGCTCCGCATCTCGCTAAAATTCAAGGTATGAAATGCTTAGGATCATGACATTACTGAATTTTTCGCGGTCGACCGCTCAATAAAGAGATAAGTCGATTTGGTCGACCCCTGACCCCTGACTTTTTTGAACTATGCGGTCATTCGCCACGCGCAGTCCCGGTTATAGGCATGAAAAGTTTGAATTAGCCACAAGGGAAAATGTAACTTCTAAGTAGTCGCGAAAATATCCATCCATTCTCTAAAAATAAGACACGTCATTCGCACTGCCCGAGACAGCTTTATGCTACTGAGCAGTTTTTCAAGACCCAGAAGCCTAGCGATGATAATTGTGGGGACTAAGCCAGAGCGTCCGTAATTTCATCAACGCGCAGCCCAGAGACGTACTAATCCAATCCGTGTTAAACCCGGCAGAGCATCAGGTCCATTGTGCGTAGCGCGGAGCCGCAATTGACGCTGCTAAAGCCAGCACGATAAGAGCAATCTTTTTTGGCAAGCTTAGAAACGCAAAAAAACTTCGTATCGTCGAACATCAATACCAACAAAGTTGCACGGAAGACAAACACAGGACAAAGTTGGCGTTCGAACATATGACAACTTGACGTCACCAAAGGGTCATTTTACTCAATCCTTGCTAAATTATGGGAAGGAACAATTTCGGCGCTCATGATTTGGCCAGATATCCCAGAGATGTCGTCTGTCGAACGAATAACAAATAGCAGGATCTGAGATGGACAGTCAGCCGAAACTGTAAACTCACTGCGAATCTCGGTTAAATTTTCCCCATTACGTGCTACGGGCATTCTCCAGACTTCCGCCCCGCCTTCACACTTAAGTGTCCAATAAGGACTTTTACTTCTCGCCGATCTCGCAATCGTCATCACTGCCCGAAATGTGTACTGGCCTGGCAAGAGAGCCTGCTGCTGCGCCAAAACAGCCCCCCCCACACTGGGTGAAGCGGAAAATTCGAGTATGCGTCGGTCACCGGCCTTCAGCACGCCAGCTGAAATACCCGACAAACTTTCGATATTCCAATCAAAAATAGAGGGGCGCTCGAGCTCGGCGCTAAACCGAGCATCGCGCGACTGACGGCGACTTGCCGATCGGAAAGACGAATAATACTGCCACGCATCCTCTAGCCTTTGGGATTTTGCAATCGCATCCACCAAGGCCGTGCGGTGGTTATCCTCCACCGGAAGTTGTCGCGCTTTCTCATCCGTTAACAACTCTACGGAAGCTAAAGGATTGATTTCGCCTTGACTAATGTAATCCAAAAATTGCTCAAGCCAGACAGGATTGGTGTTAAGTATTCTGAGGAGGTCTGACCGAACTAGTGGTTCTTCAATGGCAGATGAAAGCGTTGGCAACAGAAGATCGGGTGCCCGCTTGGATGTCCGAAGGGCAAAATCGTAATGCTTGAGTGCACCTGCAATATCGCCTCGAGAAACCGCCTCTTCAATTGCCCAGAGGTGGGCGCGCAACTCCCGTCGTGAAAGAGCAAGGGATTGAGTAAACAATCGCTGAGCGCGCTCCGTCTCTCCGCGAAGCTGAGCTTGTGATCCGAGGACATTGAGAGCTTCGACGGCCGTTGGATCGCTCTGCAAAGCACGAGTCGCGAGCATAGCAGGCTCTGATTGCTCTCCTGACTCTGGCTGAGCGGTCATCTTAATCTTCGCCGCGCTCGCAACTACGACCCCATCCCACGGCGCGAGCGCTTTTGCCGCCTCAGGATCACTTTTAACCACTACATTTGCCAGCGTATCCGAAATACTCACTGCGCCAATTGCACACAAAGGTACGATCGCCGCAAGTCTCAGTCCCAGACCATTGAATGTTCGGCGCATCCTAACCTTTTTGCGGGATTTGGTCATGCAGGCGTCACGTCGGCGCCATCGCGGCCATAGCTGTACCCATAATCGTAATCGTAACCGTGAGCTTTGCGTGGCTCGAATTTGGTCAGCACTCCACCCAAGATACGAGCCCTGACTATTTCCAAGCGGTTAAGGGCGGTCGCTATGGTGCTGAATTTCGTTCCATGCGATTCAACTGCATAGATTATGCCATGAACCTGATTAGCGATCAGGGGCGCATCGGCTAAGCCAAGTACCGGAGGGGAATCTATAACAACATGATCAAACTGCTCGAGTAAACGCTCGACCAATAGGGCAAGTCGATTGCCCATAAGCAATTGCGCAGCATTAGGGGGTATGGGGCCTGACGACATAGCGACAAACCCTAAATTCGGCATGTCGAACGTCATCGAAGAGATGTCATCGTCACCGGTGAGAAAATTGCTCAGACCTCGGTCGTGACTTACCCCACCAAGTTGATGGACGGATGGAGAGCGCAAATCTCCATCCACCAAAATAACCTTGCGACCTGATCTCGCCAAAGTAGTGGCCAACGCCAAAGAGGTGGTGGATTTACCCTCGGTAGGCCTTGTGGAAGTAACCGCAAAGGATCGAGGCACGCCATGATCTGTCGTGAATGCCAAATTAGTCTGAACCGCTAAATAGGCGTCGAACAATTCTGATTTCGGATTGCCCAACGCCTCAGTCGGCGTTTCATCTGCAGCGTTTGGCACAGCCCCCAATAGGGGTAACCCCAGTCGCTTCTCCAACTCTTCTGGATCGTCTATTGCCTCGTCTAATTGCTCAAACACTAGTGCTAGAGCGCCACCTAACGCCAGACCTGCAATTATTGAAATGAGAATGTTGAAAACAAGGTTAGGGCTAGACGGCCCTTCGGGTACGTTCGCCAAGTCAACGATGGAAATATTATTTACTCCCACACCACCTGCAACGCCGATTTCTTTAAAACGTTGAAGAAGACCGTCATACAGCGCTCGATTTGTATCAACCTCTTGCTGAAAGATATTGTACTGTATACTCCTGCGACGTAGGTCGAGAAAGTCAGATTTAAGACCTTCAACCTGGTTTTTTAACGCTTGTTCTCTGTGAAGGGCCGCTCGATAATTTGATTGAAGTGACCCTGAAACTCTGCCCTCTTCTCTCGAAATGGCTGCATCCAGTTCGGCAATTTGCGACTGAATGGCACGAGCGGCGGGATACTCGGGTTGGAATTGAACCATCAGTTGCTCGTATTGCGCTGAAAGTTCAGCTCTTCGTTGGCGTAAATTGTTTATGGCCTGATTTTGGAGGGCTTCGATTAATGCACCACGCCGCCCCGCTTGTTCGAAACGGGCCTCGGCCGCAATCCGATCAGCGGTAGCTCGGGAAAGTTCAGCATTTAAATTGGCAAGGTCATCAACGAGTATTGAACGCTCTTGCGTAGTGGTGCCGTCACCTCCGGATTGAGCGGGAAGATTGATTATCTCTTCGTTCGAGGCATAGGCAACCAGCTGCCTTTGCGATTCATCCAACCGATCTTTATACTCCGCAAGCTGCTCTTGGAGTTGTTCACGACCATAAGACGTCGACTGACTTTTTCGCTCGAGATTAATCTCGATGAAACTCTCCGCCCAAGAGTTCGCTACCTTTGCAGAGAAACCTGCATCCGGACTTGTAAAGCCGACATTCACCAGCCGGGAAAGACTGGCTGGCTCAATAGAAACGTGGTCGAGCAGAATTTTAGCCGCTTCACGAAGGCGCTTTTGCCGACCGGATGCTACGTAACGACCATTGCGCAGCTCAAATTCAGGCCCGCTTGTTGGTCCACCAAACATCTCGAAGAAAGCAGGGTCATCTACGAGCCTCAGTTGCGTAGCAACACGCTCTGCCAATGACCGTGCCCGAAGCAGGCCGTACTGTGTTTCGTAAAATTCTTGATCTGTGCCCGCGACTTCGCGCTCAACTCCTTCGAACTCCGTCACTTGATCACCTTCGCGAGAAATTTCGATCGTCGCGAAGGCAGAGTATTGTGGTGTCATCAAAAGAGTAACGATCACACCCAGCAGCAAGCAGGCCGCTACGGACCCTACAACAAGCCATTTCCAGCGCAAAACCATCCGCATGATTTGACGGAGGGGCGAGGGTCCTCGTGAATTATAGGCGTCGCCACCATTTTCGGCATACGCCGATTCCTCGGATGTCAACACCGGCTCGTCGATCCGAGACGAAAGAATATTCATTATATCAACCTGACTTATCGGCGAAGGATCGCGACTAATGGCGAAATCGCCAAGGGCGCAATCGAGACAACGTCACGGAATAGGCGTCGTTGAGGCGAGTCACCTACCACGACTAGATCGTTAGCGTACAAAGCGGGATCTCGATAAACACCACGACGGATGGCCGCTACGTTATAAAGTGCAGCCATACGCTGCCCCTCGACGGTCCGCAAAACAACAACGTCGTCGACACGAGCAAATTCCGTCATGCCTTTTGCAGATGCAATTGCGCGAAGAAGAGTCGTCTGATTAGTGACAGGATAGAGACCCGGCGCAGTGACCTCACCATCGACCGTGACGACCTGACTCACTGAACTGAGAATGTTAACCGTTACCTCAGGGTCACGTATGTATTTAGCCCCAAGGGCAACTTCGATGTCGCGAGCAAGTTCACCGGCCGACTTCCCCCCCGCTTCGATCGTGCCAATTAGAGGCATTGAAATTCGGCCCCCTGCATCAACCTGCATTTCTCGACTTAAATTCTCCACATTGAAAACTTCGACGACGATTGAATCCAAAGGACCGATAAGCGCTGGCCGTTCCGGCGCTACTAAGTCAGCCCGCGCTGGAGCGGGCAATTCACTTGCACCATCAACAACGGTCAGTTGGGCTGTAGACCGCAAAGGTTCGCGCCCCGCGCAGCCGGATAGAGCCATAATCGTTAAACCAGCGAAGAGAACCTTTTTCAAACCATCCCGCATACGGATGAACTTTCTCCAGATGAAATACATGGGCGACATAGTTGGGAATCAAACGAACATCGGTAAATTTGCATCATTCGGCGCCCGAGATCACTGTGGCATTGCCATTCGATACTGAACGTGTCCAGAGCAACGTAAGAGATCTTGGGTCAGCGCGGCGATCCTGATCGTTTGCGGTCCCCTTCTCCTCCTGTCGCGAGCCACACTGCCGCCACAACTAGTACCGACATGATTATCGGCGTCCTAGCTGGATAGTCGACGAAACTGGCCAATCCGATCAGCAAGATGATATTGGCTCCAGCACGCGCCCTCAGCGCTTGCTCATCTACTGACATCAACCATACGCGAATACTTCGTCTGGCCCACCATATCCAGGCTGTGCACAGTAAAATCAGCGCGACCAGACCTCCATCCAACACAATTGCAAGCCAGTCGTTATGTGCCTGATTCCAGTAACTCGGACCAAGGAGATAGTCAGGCTCGTAAATGCGGAATAAAGGATCAAATGTTCCAAAGCCCGCGCCGATCGGGAAGACGAGCCAAGTCAGCTGCCAAACTGTCGGCAATGCCGCCGTGCGTCCATCCTCAGCGGCATTCAGGGAAAACGCTCGATCTACAGACACCGCCCGGTCGAGGGAAATCGATAAAACGATGGCCAGCACCAGCAAAACAATAAATACCGCAACCACAGGTAGCCAGACCCGTTGGGGCAAAACCTTGATAGCTTTTCTGAAATGCGACCCCACCGACAATAGACCTAGCACGATCGCCGCAAGCCCTATCAACATTCCGGCACGAGAACCTGTCGCAAGAATAACGAGCGCAAATACAGTGATCAGGCCGATAGCACAAAACATCTTCCACAATGAGGCATCCCGATCGCCAAATGCCCATACGGGGGCTAAAATGCACCCAACTGCGATAAACAAAGCGAAGTGATTTCGATTTGCGAAAGTTCCGCTGACAGAATTGGCCACATTGTTGACGAACGGATTTTGGAATGAAGATCCCGCAAATTGCAAAACACCGATCAGGCCGGACGCGACGATGAGCCCGAGCATGAGAACTACGAGGCGTTTGTGATCTCGAGCAGTAAACTGTGCGAGCAAAAGAAGAACAACTGCAGGGACAACCAATGAGGACAGAGCGTTGACAGTTGCTCCCGGCGAGATCGAAATTGGCCGCCAAGGTTGTGGCTGCGCGATGACAATCGCGGTCTGGGCGAGCACCTCGCGTCCAGGCAAATTTGCCCATAGCGAAGAAGGTAATGGAACAAGTTGCAGGACTACCAATCCAATTGAAGCAGCAAGCAGAACAGTTACTGGGGCGGTCGCTCGCCAGTCGGGCCTCGGAAGGACGAGCACTGTGACGATTAGAATCAACCAAGCTGCGATACGAACGACGACCTGCCCAAGCACATCCGCACGCGAAGCTCCTCCCGCAATCCAAACGATCAGCATAAATGCTGCCAAAAGGATAAAGGCTGCTCTCGGGAACCGGTGTGTGGTTTTATAAGAATGTGGAGACATCACTGGGCGCCTTAGCCAACGCCAAGCTTGGAGCAAATCGTTTTCCTTATTATGACGACGAACATGATAAATCCACGCCTCCCAAATCACATCTTGGCGCTTTTTGCGCTCTCCGTTTTGCCTGCATGCGATTCGAGCACGCTATCAAACGACACAAATGCTGCCCCTGAAACCCGAGTCTTTAGCGATGCTAAAAAAGCTGCCGCCAAGACGCTCTCAATTGGAGTTAGCCAAACCATCGATACGATGAGAGACCCTACGACCAAGGCATCAATATGCAGTCGAAGCATCGGCACTCTGACGCAGATTCTTAGCGAGTCCAATGCGCTAACAGATATTCAACGCAACGCGATCGAACAGGCGCGCGCTTTCTACCAGCGACAAATACCGAAGGGTTCGGATATCCAAAGGTCGGAGGGCGCTGCCGGAGATGGAGAGGATGACTTAAGGGAAGCCGAAATCGACCCCGGGCAGGACGCGCGCATAGCCCTGGCTTGCCTACGCGATCTGGAGGAACAGCAATAATTGGAACTTCCTACTATATTGTCAGCAGGCTTTGATCCCTGAAGAAGGTAGGTTGTAAAATCGCATTTTTTCAATAAGTTGTAATTATAGCAAGAAGCGCCGCATAACAATTCTCCACTAGTACGCAGGCGACGAATTTCCATTGTCGTCAGCTAAGTAATTTGATAAAGTTATTAACGCGCTTCTCCCAATATCCGGGCAGATATCACTGGAAAAAAAGAGAGTGGCCGAGCGATATAGATTGGCTGGGAAAATTAATTTCGCTAAATAAACTTATTTTCTAGATAACTTTAAGCAGAAATATTAGGTATACAAACCCGAAGAATCGTTTGTTAAACCTTTATTATCTATTACCGATAGATCAACGGTGTCAAAACAACGGCCTCATTTCGGCTAGCGCTAACAGCTTCCGGCTTTAAAAATTTTTCGGACGCAGCTGGTTCTGATTCAGTAATCTCGGCCAGTTGTCTACCCCCTCCCACTTGCGCGTCGCCGCCCCCATTGTTCGAGCCTCCGAGCATTGTCTTGCGCTCATCGACAGCGAAGTTGGATGGGCCGAAGCGCATCGGCTTTTCCGGTCAAGATCGGTGACGACTAAAATCGGAAGGAGAAGTTGTTTCGAACGGGCTATAGATTTATGTGAGTGTCGCGCAAGGATAAGCAGCCGCCGCTTTAACCTAATTTTATATCATCGAGCTTTTGGCATTCTGCGAAGGCTGCGCGACCGCAAGTCATGTCATCGCTGTCCGCTCGTTGCCGAATGATTCTCTGCCCCGCATGGCTTTCGATTTGACGGAAAAAGTTAAATGGCATTACTTTCAACAGCGATCTCGCTTATCTTTGAACTCGCTAAGAACGTTTATCTTGAGTAGGCGCGTGAACGCACTTGATCGGGAAATCCTCGCTCTGATGCAAAGGGTGACCGAGGCCGCGATCCTGCCGCGGTTCCGGAACCTGGCCGAAGGTGATGTCGAGGATAAGGGCGGCAACGATCCGGTTACGATCGCAGACAGGGACTCGGAAAAGCTGCTGCGCGAAGGGCTCGTTAGCATCGACGGGACCATCGGCTTTGTCGGTGAAGAGGCCGCACATGAGGACCCTTCGGTACTGGAGCAGCTTGAGGGCGCCTGCTGGATCGTCGATCCGATCGATGGCACGCGCAACTTCGCCGCCGGCAAACCGCCATTCGGGATTATCATCGCCCGCGCCGAAGGCGGGCTGACCCAATCCGGCTGGCTTTACGATTGTCTGACCGGTCGTTTCTGCTGCGCTCACCGCGGGGCCGGGGCATTCGTCGATGACGAAAAGATCGTCGCCCAGCCCACCGGTAAAATGCCTCCGGTGGCGGCCATCTCGCTGCTTTTCATGGACGAGGCGCAGCGGGAAGCGACCAGACGCCATATTTCTCCCAATTACGAACTGGTCGACATCCCGTTCTGCGCCGCCGAGCAATATCCCCGCCTCGGCCTCGGTCAGAATGATGTGCGGACCCTTTCATGGGACCATGCGGCAGGGGCCCTGTGGCTGGAAGAAGCAGGTGGCAAAGTGGCCCGGCGTGACGGCGCACCTTATCGTGTCGATGAATGGGATCGCAAAGGCCTGCTCGGCGCTTCATCGCCCCAGCTGTGGGAGGATCTGGCTGATCTCTACGCCGAATTGTGACCCTGAACTGACAGGTGCGTGCGTCCGGTGGTGATCCGAAACGCTTTCCAATAGCGAGCCGTCGTCCTACCCTGCCTTGCCCCGACCAGAGAGGTTCGCTCGTGACACTTGGAAATGCGCCCTCCTCAAGCTCTGACGACCATCCCCGGATGGAAGAGGACCGTGACAACCCCGGACCGCCAGAGGCACCCGAAGAACGTTACGTCAATCGCGAATTGAGCTGGCTAAGCTTTAATCGCCGGGTTCTCGCCGAAAGCGAAAATACCGATTACCCTCTGCTCGAACGGCTGCGCTTCCTGTCGATTTCGGGCAGCAATCTCGATGAATTCACCATGGTCCGCATCGCCGGGCTGGAAGGTCAGGTCCAGCGGGGCATCGAGACCACGGCGATCGACGGACGCAGCCCGCGCCAGCAGCTCGACGCCATTCGCGAACAGGTATTGCAGCTGGAAGATCGCCAGCAGGAAAGCCTCGAATCACTGCGCAGCCTTCTCGCGGAGGAGGGTATTATCGTAGCCTTGGTCGACGAGCTGCCGAAGGACAAGCAAACCTGGCTCGCAGAATATTTCGAAACCGACATTCTGCCGCTCATCACGCCACAAGCAATCGATCCCTCGCATCCCTTTCCCTTTGTCGCGACGGGAGGAATGGGCGCGCTGTTTCGCCTGAAGCGCGGCAAGCGCAAGGGCGAATTGATCGAGATGGTGCTGATCCCCAGCGGTGTTCCGCGCTTCGTTCGCGTGCCCGGCGAACAGGCAATCTACGTCGCGATCGAACAGCTTGTGGCCCGCTTCGCCGACCAGATCTTCCCGGGTTTCAAAATCCTTGGAGACGGGGTGTTCCGGGTGCTGCGCGACAGCGATATGGAAGTCGAGGACGAGGCCGAAGATCTTGTCCGCTTCTTCCGCACCGCCATCCAGCGCCGCCGCCGCGGCCGTGCCGTTCTGCTCGAGCTGGACGACGAATGCGACGAAGTGGCCGAAGCATTGCTGCGTGACCAGTTCGACGTCGATGCCGCGATGATCGTGAAGACGGGCGGCATGCTGGGGCTGCGAGATCTGGATGCGATTTGCGCCGAACCGCGACCGGACCTGAAATTCCCGCCCTTCTCTCCCCGCTATCCAGAACGCGTGCTGGCGCATGACGGAGATGTGTTCACGGCTATCCGCGAGAAGGACATGGTCATCCATCATCCCTACGAAAGCTTCGAGGTGGTGGTGGATTTCCTGCATCAGGCCGCAGTCGATCCGGCCGTGGTCTCGATCAAGCAAACCCTCTACCGCGCAGGCGACCAGTCGCCCGTGATCGCCGCACTGATCGAGGCAGCACAGAACGGCAAGGCAGTCACTGCGGTGGTCGAGTTGAAAGCCCGCTTCGACGAAGAGCGGAACATCCGCTGGGCGAACGAGCTTGAGCGTGCCGGGGTCCAGGTCATCTATGGTTTCACCGAGTGGAAGACCCACGCCAAGGTCAGCCTCGTCGTGCGTCGCGAGGAAGACGGCTACCGCACCTACTGCCATTTTGGCACGGGCAATTATCATCCGGTGAATGCCAAGATCTACACCGATCTCAGCTATTTTACGGCCGATCAGGCGCTTGGCCGTGATGCGGCCAAGATGTTCAACTTCATCACCGGCTATATCGAACCGGACGAGCTGGAGCGGATCGCAATTTCTCCGCTGGGGATGCGCGAAAAGCTTTATGAACTTATCGACGCGGAAATTGCCAATGCGAAAGCGGGCAAACCCTCCGGCATCTGGGTCAAGCTCAACTCGATCACTAATCGCGCGGTCATCGACAAATTGTATGAGGCCAGCGCAGCCGGTGTGCAAATCCGCATGGTAGTGCGCGGTATCTGTTCGCTACGGGCAGGAATCCCCGGCCTGAGCGAGAATATCAGCGTCAAATCCATTATCGGCCGGTTTCTGGAACATGGCCGCATGTGGGTCTTCGCCGATGGCAAGGAACTGCCCAGCCGGCAGGCCAAAGTCTATATTACCAGCGCCGATGCGATGGGCCGCAATCTGGACCGCCGGGTCGAAGTCATGGTGCCGGTGACGAACAAGACGGTGCACGACCAAATGCTAAAGCAGGTCATGCTGGCCAACATCCTTGATACCGAACGCAGCTGGTGCCTCGATTCCGATGGCCAATACAGGCGGACGGCCAGCGGCGAGAATGGCTTCAACTGCCACGAATATTTCATGTCCAATCCCTCCCTCTCCGGGCGGGGTTCGGCTCTTGAAAAGCATGATGTGCCGGACCTCAGCCTACCGGGAGAAGATGCGTGAACCGCTCCAAGACACGCAACCCGCAGTGGCAACGGCGGCTGATCCATCCTCCAAGGGCGGTCATCGACATCGGGTCGAACACGGTGCGCCTGGTCATTTACGCCGGAACGGGCAGAGCGCCAGAGACTGTCTGGAACGAGAAGGTCTCGGCGCGGCTGGGGCGCGATCTTTCGGACAGCGGCCGCATTCCCGGCGAAGCCGCCGAGGAAGCACTGGCAGCCCTAGCGCGTTATGAGTTGCTCGTGAGGGACCGCGGAATTGTCGACATCCAGACGGTCGCTACGGCGGCTGCCCGCGATGCCGAGAATGGCAGGGAGTTTCTCGACAAGGTCGCCGCACTCGGCCTCGAACCTCGCCTTCTTAGCGAGGAAGAGGAAGCATTCGCATCAGCCTATGGCGTAATCGGGGCCTTTCCCGGTGCCGAAGGAATAAGCGCAGACCTTGGCGGCGGCAGTCTCGAGCTGGTGTCGCTCGGTGACGGGAGGTGTCACGAAGCGGTGAGCCTGCCGTTCGGGACCCTCCGCCTCCCCGCCTTGCGCACGGCCGATCCCAGCCTCGACAGCACCATTCACGACCGTCTGGATCAAATTCCCTGGGTGAAGAGACAGTCCGGGCCGCTTTACATGATCGGCGGCACGTGGCGCGCGCTTGCTCATTACGCGATGGTCGAAGCAGACTATCCTCTCACCGATCCGCACGGCTTTATGCTTTCAGTCAGTGAAGCCCGACAGCACGCACGCACTCTCGTCGACGCTGATGCCGACGAACTGGTGAAGATATCGGGCATCAGTCAGATGCGCGCCGAATATCTTCCGGACGCTGCTGCCATGCTCCTCCCCCTGCTGGATGTCATTGAACCGGACCACCTCGTTTTCTCCAGCTGGGGGATACGCGAAGGGCTGCTCTATTCGCGCCTTTCGGACCTTCAATGTGCGCTCGACCCGCTTCTCGCCGGCGTCCACGCCTTTGCGGAACCGCGTGATGCACCGGTGGTTGATGCCGCCCGCGTCGTGGGCTGGACGGTCGATCTCGCCAATGGAAAGGGCAAGCGCAACGAACGCCTCAGGCTCGCAGCAGCCCAGCTCGCCGCCGCCCTTCAGAGGGTGGAACCCAATTTGAGGCTCACGCACGCGACCGAATGGTCGCTCGACAAGAGGTGGATCGATTGTTCGCCGCGCGATCGCGCAATGATGTGCGCTGCTTTGTTCGGCAGCCTTGGTCGAACCGAATTGCCCGGCAAGCTGGAATTGCTGGCCGATGGCGACGACTTGCGCGAAGGTCTGACCTGGGGCCTCGGATTTCGGCTCGCACGCAGGCTCGGCGCGGGGGCGCGCACCGCACTCAGTTTCAGCAAACTCCGGCTCAAGAAGAAGTCGCTTGTCCTCTATCTCGACGAAAGCCGGGCTGCACTGGCAACCTATCCTCTAACCCGCGATCTCGACATTCTCGCAGAATGGCTGGGCCGTACCGCCAAGATCAAGATCGGCGAATTCAACTTCACCGACACGATCGAGGAAGAGGAAGAAGAATAGTCCTCAGGGCGCAGTGGCAGGAGCTGCCAGCGGGAAGAAGGGAATGCGCACTTCGAAAGGCGCACCGTCTTCGCGGTGGAAGGTGTAAAAGCCTTCCATCGAACCGCGCGGCGTATCGAGCGGGCAGCCGGACACGTAATCGTGGCTTCCGCCGGGCTCCAGCATGGGCTGTTCGCCCACCACCCCTTCGCCATCGACATGCGTGACCATCCCGTCGCCGTCCGTGATGCGCCAGTGACGGGTAATCAGCTGCACCCGCTCATGCGAGGCGTTTTCGATGCGGATGTGATAAACCCAGAACCATTTCTCCGCCTCGGGCTGGCTCTGTTCGGGCAGGAAATTCACCGCGACGCGAACGGTGATACCGTCGGTCATGGCACTGTGTTGAAAGAGTTCCTTGATCACATCCTCAACCTAATGGGTCAGGTCGTCCGCGCAAGGGCAGTGCGTTTATTCGGCGCAATTAAACTTCGTTAACCAATCTATGTCAGACAATTCTAAGTGCCACATGCGACTTTGTGTCAACAAAAGGGCTCTTTAGATGATTTTCGCGTTTATCAACAGAATGATAGCCGATCAAGACGGTGAAGGCCGAATCGAGTTGATGCTCGCTGCACAAGTCGTAATTGCCGCCTTGGCGTTCTGAATTCAGGCCGCCGGCGCAGCGGGTAAAACCCCCAGCGCCTCCCTAAATTTCCACGCGATCAGCCCTATCTTCAGATAGGCTCAATCTGCGCGGTTTCGGTTTGCGCAGGCCCAAGCGCAACCCCCAGCAATCCTAGGCTCGCTTCGTAGAGAGGCTTGATCGCAGCAGCGCGTGTCTTGATCGCTGCGCATCAACGCATTCCCCCGTATTATCGCAGCAAGTGCCATGACATCGGTCGCCCGCCTCCTGTTTCATGCAGGATAAATCGCTGCAGGGGTAGACATCACACGCTTCTTTTGCAACTCATTCTCAATAGCACCACATCCGAGTGAGGAGATAGCATGGCACACAGCAATGATTCGGCTTCCCTGGAGATCCCCTTGCCCGCGCGCCGGCATGAGACTTTAGGTCTGGTGATCTTTCGCCGCATGGCTGCCCACGGTCTTCACGATGCCCGCGCGACCATGCTCGCGCTGGATGCCGGCGGCCAGAATTTCCGCCGTATGCTCATCTTGTCGCGTGCGCTGGTGGTCGATCTGGCGCGCGCCTCGCGCAGGCGCATCGTGCTCGCGCCGTGCTGCGCCACCGGAATGACGCGTGACGAAGGCTTGCTCATGGAATTGATCAAGGGCGGCGGACTGGATGTCTATGCGGCGCTGACCGACGACGCGAGCTGCGCCGCCGGGCTCACAACCGCCCATGCCTATGGCGAAGAACTGGATCAGGTCGCGCGCCGCAATGGCTGGCGCCACTAGAAGCCGGCGGCTTCTAACGCCTGTCCAAGATCTTCCTTCAGATCCTCAATGTCTTCCAGCCCGACATTGATGCGGATCAGACCCTGCGTGACGCCCATCGCTGCGCGTTCTTCATCCGTCATCCCGGCGTGGGTGGTGCTGGCCGGATGGCACATCAGGGTCCGGGCATCACCGATGTTGTTGGAGATATCGGCGAGCTCCAGCGCGTCGAGGATGGCGAATGCTTTCTCGCGGCTCTCGACGTCGAACGCAAAGACCGGACCGGTAGCCGTCATCTGCTCCATCGCCAGGCTGTGGCGCGGATGGCTCTCTAGCCCGGGATGCAACATGCGCGGAACGCGCGGCTCGATGAATTTGCCCAGCGCCACGGCATTTTCGCTCTGGCGATGCGCGCGCAGGCCAAGCGTCTCCAGCCCCTTGTGCACCACCCAGGCATTGAACGGCGAGATATTCGGTCCGGTATTGCGCTGGAACGGCAGCAGCACTTCGTCCACCCATTGCTGCGATCCGCAAATCGCGCCTGCCAGAACCCTGCCCTGCCCGTCCATCAGCTTGGTCGCCGAATAGGCCACCACATCGGCACCGAAGTCCATCGGTCGCTGAAGGGCGCTGGTCGCGAATGCATTGTCGACCACGGTGACGATGCCGCGCGATTTCGCCAAGGAGCAAACGTGCTTGAGATCGACCACATCGAGTGTCGGATTGGCCGGTGTTTCGAAGAAGAACACCTTGGTGTTGGGCCGGATTGCGGCCTCCCACGCATCATTGTCCGCGCTGTCGACGACCGTCGTCTCGATGCCGAAACGTGGGAGAAGATGGTCAAGCAACCAGCGGCAGGATCCGAATGCAGCCCGCGCCCCGACCACGTGATCGCCGGCAGATAGCTGGCACAACAAAGCGGTGGTCATGGCCGCCATTCCGCTTGCCTGCGCGCGGCATGCCTCAGCCCCTTCCATGAGCGCGATGCGTTCTTCGAGCATGGCCACGGTGGGGTTCTGCAGACGCGAATAGGTCATGCCCTGAGCTTCACCGGCAAACCGGTCCGCCACCGTCTGGGCATCGTCATAGGTGTAACCGGAGGTGAGGAACAGCGCTTCGCTGGTCTCTCCATGCTCGCTCCGCCAGGTGCCGCCGCGCACGGCCTGCGTTGCGGGGCGCCAGTTGCGGGTGATCGAGCGGTCGGTTCCGGTGGTCTTCTTCATGCTGCGCGCGATAGCACGGCGCGAGTGCGCGGCAAGCAAAGGCTGTTGTCAGCGCCGAAACGCTCGCTTAATCGACGGGGCGCATGAACCGCGCACCCGAGCAACCGATTGATCCGATCCGCTGGTGCATGGCGGTGCCTTTAGCCTTCTGGGCGCTGGTGCTCTGGAACATCGCCATTCCAAGCCAGCCCTTTTTCGACGAGGTCCATTATCTGCCCGCGGCAAGGGACCTGCTGGTCCTCGGCGAATTCTCCAATCGCGAACATCCGCTGGTGGGCAAGGAACTCATCGCCCTGGGCATCGGCCTGTTCGGCGACACTCCATGGGGCTGGCGTTTCATGTCTTCGCTGGCTGGCGCGCTCGCGCTGTTCGCCATCATGCGGGCCGTCTGGTTCGGGACGTGCAGCCGCTACGCCACGATTGCAGCTGGCCTGCTGGTGGCGAGCGGGTTTCACCTCTTCGTCCATTCGCGCATCGCCATGCTCGACGTGTTCATGGTCTCGGCACTGGCGGTTGCTTTCTGGCAGGTGGCTGCGGCCATGCGCGAGCCGGAGACCGGCAGGCGCAGGCTGATCGCTGCGGGCGTCGCGCTGGGCCTCGCGATGGGGGCGAAATGGAATGCCGCGGTGCTGGCCGCAGTACCCGGCCTCGGCTTTCTCGTGCTGCGATGGTTTGCCGGGCGTCGCCGCCTGCTCCTCAGCCGCCGCGGAATGCCGGTACCGGGAGTGACCTTGCTGGAAGCGTTCTTATGGCTGGGCCTCCTGCCGCTCGCCATCTACTGGCTCACATTCCTGCCTGGCTATTTCTTCGCGGTGAACCCGATCAGCGACGGCATCGTCCAGCACCACCGCCTGATGCTGGACCTGCAGACGCAGGTTCTGCGCACCCATCCCTATCAGTCGAACTGGCCCGACTGGGTGCTGAACTGGCGCGCCATCTGGTATCTTTATGAACCGGTGGACGGGGCGCAGCGCGGGGTCATCCTGATCGGCAATCCGCTCACCATGGTTCTGGGCCTTGGCGCTCTTGCTTGGTCGACATGGCAGGGGGTGACGCGTAAAGCCCCCGCGCACGGAGCCGTAGCCCTGCTTTATGCGATCAGCCTGGGCTTCTGGATTTTTGCCGCTAAGCCGGTGCAGTTCTATTATCACTACTTTCTGCCCAGCACCTTCCTGCTGGTCTCGCTGGCGCTAGCGCTCGACGATCTGCGGCAGGCAGGTTGGAAATGGACCGCCAATCTGGTTCTGGCAGCCAGCCTCGCGCTTTTTGCGTTTTATTATGTAGTGCTGGCCGCAGAGCCACTGGCCGGGCCTGACAGTTTCCACCGCTGGACCTGGCTGCAAAGCTGGATCTGACCGCTCAGAAACGGCCCCAGACGAAGCGGCTGGAAAGGGCATAATTCCAGACCGATCCGATGGCGATACCGGCAAGCGCCGCTAACAGCGCAGGCACCCCGCGCTCGAACAGTGCAGCCGCGATGGCGACATTGGCAAGTGCGCCGATCGAGCACGCCAGCACGAACCCCGCCCAGCCGCGCAGCATCGCTCTGGGTGTCTCCAGCCGCCGGTCGCGATAGGTGAGGAAATTGTTGAGCCAGAAGTTGAACGTCATCGCGCCCAGCGTGGCGATCGCCTGGCTCCACACGAACTGCGTGCCGGGAACCAGCATGCAGGCGTAAAGCAGCGCGAGATGGACGCCCACGCCGAGAGCGCCGACAGTCCCGAACAGCGCAAACCGCGTCGGGATGAACTTGCCGAACGCCTTGTCGTATAGGCCGGCGAGAAAATCGGCGGCAATCGCCCTGTCGAGTTTACTCTCGCCCGACCTTCGCGCCGCAAAGTTCAGGGGGAATTCGCGCACTTTCAGCGGGTCCGGCGACGTGGCAAGGAGGTCGAGCAATATCTTGAAACCGACTCCCGACAATCGCGGTACGAGCGCCAGTGCCTTTTCCGTCCGCAGCAGGAAATAGCCGCTCATCGGATCGGTCAGCTCGACGCCGGTCAGTTTGCGGGCCAGACGGTTTGCGATGCCCGACAGCCTTTCCCGTCCGGGGTTGTGCCAGTCGGCCGTGCTCGCCCCCAGCGTGAAGCGGCTCGCCACCGCGATGTCGGCTTCTCCGGCCCTGACGCTGTCGAGCATGAGGGGCAGCAGGAGGGGATCGTGCTGGTGATCGGCATCAATCACGGCAACGAACGGCGCGGCGGTGGCACAGAACCCTTCGATAGCCGCGCTGGCGAGACCGCGCCGCCCGATCCGCTGGATCACGCGAATGCGGCTGTCACCGCGGGCCAGGCGGCGCGCCTCGGCCGCCGTACCGTCGGCGGAATTGTCGTCCACCACGATCACTTCCCACCCATCCGGCCCCAGCGCCGCTGCGATCCGCTCGATCAGCGGCGCGAGGTTTTCCCGCTCGTTCAGCGTCGGCAGGATGATGGCGAGGTCAAGCGTCATGTGAATTGCCGCCTGACGCGCTTCGCAGGGATTTTCAAGCCAGCGCGGTCAAAGCCCGCAGTACCGCGTCACCGATTTCGCTGGTCGAGGCCGTGCCGCCCAAATCCGCGCCGCGCGTATCGCTGGCGACTACCTTGGCGACCGCGCGTTCGATCCGCCCGGCTTCCGTTTCGCGGCCAAGCGAATGACGCAGCAGCATCGCCAGGCTGAGGATGGTGGCCACGGGATTGGCCTTGCCCTGCCCGGCAATGTCCGGCGCGCTGCCGTGGATCGGTTCGTACAGGCCGAAAATGCCGCACTCGGTCGTCCGTTCTCCCAGGCTCGCGCTGGCGAGCAGGCCGATCGAACCGACGCAGGCACTCGCCTGGTCGGACAGGATATCGCCGAACAGATTGCCCGTCAGCACCACGTCGAACTGGCCCGGGCTGCGCACCATCTGCATGGCCGCGTTATCGACATACATGTGATCGAGCGCGACATCGGGATATTCCTTTGCCACTTCGACTACCGTTTCGCGCCAGATCCGGCTCGTTTCGAGCACATTGGCCTTGTCCACGCTGGTGAGGCGCTTGCGGCGCTTCTGTGCGGCCTGGAAGCCGATATGCGCAATGCGGCGGACTTCCGCCTCGTTATAGGACATCGCGTCCCAGCCTTCGCGGCCTCCGTCGCTCTCGCGTTCGCCCTTGTCGCCGAAGTAGACATCGCCGTTGAGTTCGCGCACCACCAGCAGATCGATCCCGCGGGCGATTTCCGGGCGAAGGGAAGACAGGTCTTCCAGCCCGGGGAAACCCGCCGCGGGGCGCAGATTGGCAAACAGGCCCAGTTCGCTGCGCAGGCCGAGAATGGCCTGTTCGGGCCGGTGTTCGCGCGGCAGATCATCGCATTCCGGATCGCCCACCGCACCGAACAACACGGCATCCGCGGCGAGGGCCATCTCGACCGTCTCCTGCGGCAGCGGGTGGCCGTGGCGCTTGTAGGCGATACCGCCCACGTCCCCTTCCCACAGCGTCAGTCCGGGCAGCGTCAGCGCATCGAGCACCCGCTTCGCCTCTGCGACGACTTCGGGTCCGATACCGTCACCGGGGAAGATTGCGATTTTCATGTCAGACCATCCGTTCGAGCCGCTGCATCAGAAGTTGTCTAGCGGCTAGAACGTCGGCGCGGGTGTCGGCAAGGAGATAGCGGGCAATCGGCCCCTCGTTAGCACGCAGAATTTCCAGAGCATCGCCAAGGCTGCCTATGTCGGGCTTGGTCCCGCCATAGCCCAGCTCGCGCAGAAGCAGGACTTCGTAGGATGCCAGAGCCGGTGCCCAGCCCCTGGCCGATGGGGCATTGCATACCGCGTCGAGCAGAGCCGAAAGCGCCTCATAGAGCCGCGGGTAGGGATTGCGTTCGGGCAGAGCGCTGGCCGTGATCGCGCAGATCCATGAGATGGCCGAAGCGGGGAGCGGCTCGCTCAGCCATGGTCCCCGGCTCTGCGTGAGTTCCAGCCGGGCAAAGGGCAGCTGGCTGTCGGACTTGGCGCGAATGTCAGCCTGAACGAGATTGCCGGGAATGACTACAGGCCGCAGCTGCCGCCCCCGACCGCCCGCGATATAGGCCGCCACGACGCCATGCGCCTGCGTCAGCATGCGCGCAATTACTGCCGTCTCGCCATGCGGGCGGGCCGCAATCAATATGGCAGGCGCGCGCAGCTGCATGGCCAGACCCTACCTAAAGCCCCTGCCTTGCGGCAGCGGCGCGGATCACTTGTGCTTGGCTTCCAGTGCCGAAACGCGCGCGGCCAGATCTTCGGCCTGTTCGCGCGCCTTGGCGGCCATCTGCTTGACCGCGTCGAATTCCTCGCGCGTGACGAAGTCCATGCCGCCAAAGGCTTCCTTGGCCTTTTCGCGCGCGGTCTCGCGCGCTTCGCGGGTCATTCCGGCAAGCGTGCCGGCCGCGGAATTGGCGAGTTTGACGAAATCGGCGATCATGGGGTTCTGGCTTTGCATGAACGCTATCTAAGCGTCGCGGCGCTCCAGTTCAATTGCCGATGCGCACGCGCTCGATCGCATCGCCCCCGCCTGCCCCGTCGGCTTCCGGGTTGAGGCGCAGGAACTGGTAATTGAGCAGCGCGGCGAAGCATACCCATGCCAGATACGGTAGCAGCAGCAAGGCAGCCGCCCGGCGCACCTTCCAGAACAGCGCGATGACCGCCAGCAGCGTAAGAACGATCAGGCCGATGACCACCAGCGCCGCAGTGATCTGCTGCGCGGCGAAGAAGGTCGGCGTCCAGGCGAGCGTAAGCGCGAAATGCACTGCGAAGACCCACAGGGCCGCCTTACGCCCGCGCGCGCCCCACGCCGCTGCCACCAGAGCGACAGACAGGCCGATCATCACGAAGAGAATGCTCCACACGATGGCGAACCACTTGGGTTCGGGGAAGATGGGCGGCTTTTCGAGCGCCTGGAACCATGCACTGTCGGCACCGGGGCCGATCTGCCCCGACACGAAGCCCAGCAGGACGCAGAGCGGGACGAGGAACAGGGACCAGCGCAGGAAGCTTGCGCGAAGCTGGGCATGCGATGCCAACATGTTCATGGGCTTATCCTCGATCGTCGGCAATCCGGCGCAATGCAATCCGATCCACCGCGGCGGATGCGGTCCCTTTCATAGTTTGACTATGCCTTTTTGCACAAGACTGCGCACTGTATCTTCCAGCGTCTGCTGAGCCGGAATGAAGGTCATGCCCAGCCTCTTCTCGGTGTGGCGGCCGGACACATCGCGCATATTGCCAAGCTCATCCCTGATCTGGCGCATTTCGGGCATGAACAGGGCGAGCAGCTTTACCAGCCAGTCCGGCATACGGCGGTGCGGCACCTTCCCGGCAAGGTCCGGGGCGCTCTGCCGCAGCGATTCCGCCATCTGGTCGAGCCACATGAACCGCTCCGACACCGGGAAGCGTTCGCCCCGTACCGCCTCCACCGGAGCTTCGATCGCGCGCACATGGGCATCGGCGACATCGCGCACATCGGTCACGCATACGCCCATGTTCGGGAGAAGCGGGATCGACCCGTCGACGAGCTTCTTCACCAGCTCCACACTGGTTGACAGATCGCCGTCGTGGACCGGCCCGAAAACCGCGACCGGATTGATGCTGCAGAACACCATGCCCGGCGCATTGATCGCCACCCAGTCGCGCGCGGCGCGCTCGGCCACGGTCTTGGACTGGATATAGGGCGCGGGATTGGTGGTGAGGTCGGTCCAGTCGGTGTAATCGAAATGGTCGCGGTGCGGATGGCCATAGGCGATGGCCGCAGCCGAACTGGTCTGCACGAACCGCTTCACGCCTGCCTTATGCGCAAACTCCAGCGCACGCAGCGTGCCGTCGCGCGCCGGGATAATGAGATCGTCGGCGTTCTTGGGAACATCGAGAGGGAATGGCGACGCGACATGCGCCACCGCATCGCAGCCCGCATTCGCCTCGGTCCAGCCTTCGTCGGACAGGAGATCGGCGGAAAAAACCTTCAGCCTGTCCCCGGCCTCGGGCCAGCGCGCCCGTAATCTCGGCTCGCTTGTCACGGCATCGCGGACGGTGGTGTTGACGCGATAGCCATGCGCCAGCAGCCGATCGATGACCGCGCCCCCGATATAGCCCGTACCGCCTGTGACGAGCACCCGACCTTTCATTCGCTTTCCCCTGCTACACAATGTCGGGCACCTGCCCCGGCGCCCATCCTATCTGCGATCCTGCCGCGCCCTTTCCAGTTCGGCCTCGAACCTGACCTCGGAGTGCGGATTGCCCACATCGGCGACCGGGTAATCTCCGCAGCTGGCCCGCAAGGATGCGGTCTCCTCTGCTGTGGGTTCTCCGTTCGGCCCGGCCCAGCTCATCGTCTCTCCCAGCCTCCCCATCGTCCAGCCGGTCCGGCGGTCGATGAGGATGAAATAGCCTTCTTCGTCCAAGTCGATGCCGGTCTCGGCGAGGAACCAGGCGAGCGAGGTCTTTCCATCCAGGCCATCCACGAACAAGCAGCCGTCCTTGAGATACACCTTCCCGTAAAGGGCAGCCATATTTTGCGCACCGGTGCGCTGCCTCCGCTGCGGCCAATAGCGTATGCGATTGGCGACTTCATCCGCAACGGCGGGGTAGGAAAGCCTTTCCACGAAATTGAAATCGATATGGCGCGGCACGGTCCAGCCGTTCTCGCGCACCATCGCGTTGAAGTCCTCGCGCGAAAGCAGGGTGTCGAGCAGACGCACGGCGCCATTTCCCGGCCCGTTCCCGCTATAGCCCAGCTCGCCCAGCGCATTGCGCGCGTCGAGCCGCCGGCGCCACACCTCGCCGATTTGGGCGGCGTCGGGCGGCGGCGGCGCGCTCGCCTCGATCGAAGTATTCTCCAACCGGGCGGGCAATGTCTCGCCGGCCAGCAGGGCCGCATAATCGGGTACAGGCGCGTCGAACTGGGTTGCGAAATCGGGCGAGGAGTCGGCCGCAGCGCTCTCGTCCGCCCCGCTATCGGCGCAGGCGGATACGGCCAGCCCCAAGGCGATCGCGGCGAGGCGCAGCGAAACCCTCACCGCATCAGCACGAGTTCTTCCGCCATCGTCGGGTGGATGGCCGTGGTCGCATCGAAATCGGCCTTGGTCAGCCCGACCTTCACCGCAATGGCAGCGGCCTGCATCATTTCCGGCGCCTCGGGCGCGATCATGTGGATGCCTACGATCTTGCCGGTCTCGCCGTCGCAGACCATCTTGAACAGGCTGCGTTCGTTGCGTCCCGCCAGCACATTCTTCATCGGCCGGAAATCGGACAGATAGACCTTCACGCTGCCCAGCTGGTTCTTCGCCTCGCCCTCGGTCATGCCGACCGCCGCGATCGGGGGGTGGCTGAATACGGCGCTGGGAATGCAGCCGTGGTCAACCGCGACCGGATCGCCCTTGCCGAACACGGTATCTGCAAAGGCCTGACCTTCGCGGATCGCCACGGGAGTCAATTGCACGCGATCGGTCACATCGCCCACGGCATAGATGTGGTCGACATTGGTCTTGCTGAAGCGGTCGACCTTGACCTCGCCATTGTCGCCCAGTTCCACGCCCACCTTGTCGAGCCCCAGGCCTTCGGTGTTGGGAATACGGCCCACGGCGAAGAGGACCAGATCGGCCTTCTCCTCGTCGCAATCCGACATTTTCACGAAATAGCCGCCATCGTCGCAGGGCTTGATATATTCGAATGTGGTGTTGAAGCGGAACTTGATGCCCTTCATCGTGCTGATCTGCAGCAGGCGGTCGCGCACCGCCTCGTCATAGCTGCGCAGCAGACGGTCGCCGCGATTGACGATATGCACATCGCAGCCGAATTCGTTGAAGATCCCGGCGAATTCATTGGCGATATAGCCGCCGCCCGCGATGATGATCTTCTTGGGCAATTCGTCGAGATGGAAGGCGTCGTTCGAACTGATCGCATGTTCGGCGCCCTGGCATTCGGGCATGCGCGGGCGCGCGCCGGTGGCGATCAGGATGTGCTCCGCAGTGACCTTTTGCCCGCTCGCCAGCGTGATCTCGTGCGGGCCGGTGATTTCGGCCCGTTCCTTGAAGATCGTGACGTCATGGCTTTCGAGCGTGTTGGTATAGGCGCCCTCCAGCCGGTCGACATCGGCCAGCACATTGTCGCGCAGCACCTGCCAGTCGAACTTCTTCTCGCCGATCTCCCAGCCGAACTTCTGGCAGTCTTCCAGATCCTCGGCGAAATGGGCGCCGTAGACGAGCATTTTCTTCGGCACGCAGCCGCGGATCACGCAGGTGCCGCCGACCCGGTGTTCCTCCGCAATGGCGACCTTCGCACCATGGGCCGCGGAAACCCGGCTCGCGCGGACGCCGCCAGATCCCCCGCCGATGGTGAAAAGGTCGTAATCGTATTCGGTCGGTTCGCTCTTGGCGGCCATGCGGCGCTCCTGTCAGGCTTGGGAATAGTGTCCCTTGCCAACCTGACCGCCGCTGGCAAGTTCCGAATTAGTTGGCGGCGCGCGACCGGTTGCGGCTGCGATTGCGATTGCCGCCGGGGCGACCGCCGCCGGGACGGCCCTGACCGCCCTGCCCGGCGCCCGAAGGCTTGCCCTTGCGCGCGGGATGCTTCTGCTTGGGCTTGTCCTTGCCCGCGGAACCGCCGCCGGTCGGGCGCACCTTGGGCCGCGCCAGCTTGGGCTTCTGTTCGCGTTTGGTCGGGCCGACGCCTTCCACCACCGCGCGGAAATTGTCGGGCAGCGGCAGGCGCTCGAACTCCGCATCGGTCTTCTTGCGGATATCCTTGAGATAATCGCGCTCGTCCTCGGCACAGAAGGCGATCGCCACCCCGTCACGGCCTGCACGCGCGGTCCGGCCGATACGGTGGACGTATTGTTCGGGCACATTGGGCAGCTCGTAATTCAGCACATGGCTGACGCCGGGAATGTCGATCCCGCGTGCGGCCACATCGGTGGCGACGAGGATGGGCGTCTTGGCGCGCTTGAATTCGTCCAGCGCCCGTTCGCGCTGGGGCTGGCTTTTGTTGCCATGGATGGCGTTGGCGGGAATGCCGCTCTGCCCCAGCTTCTTCACGATCCGGTCGCAGCCATGCTTGGTCCGGGCGAAGATCAGCACGCGCTCGAACTTGCCGGGCACGTCGTGGCGTTCGGACAGGATCATTTCGAGCAGCGTCTGCTTCTCGTCCTGCTGAACCATGAAGAGATACTGGTCGATGCGCTCTGCCGTGGTGCTTTCCGGGGTGACGCTGACCTTGGCCGGATTGCGGCAATATTTGCCCACCAGTTCCTGGATCTGCTTGGGCATGGTGGCGCTGAAGAACAGCGTCTGGCGATCGGCCGGCACCAGTTCGCTGATGCGGCGCAGCGCATGGATGAAGCCGAGGTCCAGCATCTGGTCCGCTTCGTCGAGCACGAGGATTTCCACCCCGTCCAGCTTGAAGGCCTTCTGGTCTATCAGGTCGAGCAGACGGCCCGGCGTGGCGACGAGGATGTCGGTGCCCCGGTGCAGCTTGTTACGGTCCTTGTTGACCGAGGTGCCGCCCACGATGCTGTGGACCTTCAGGCCTGCAAGTGCGCCGTAATCCTTGGCGCTGTCGGCAATCTGGCCCGCCAGTTCGCGCGTCGGTGCCAGCACCAGCATGCGGCAGGATTTGAACGGGGTCTGCTTGTCGGCGTCGCGCAGCCGGTCGATGCTGGGCAGCATGAAAGCGGCGGTCTTGCCGGTACCCGTCTGGGCGATGCCCATGAGATCGCGGCCTTCCAGCACGGGCGGGATCGCCTGTGCCTGGATCGGCGTGGGTTCTTTGTAGCCCTTGAGATCAAGGGCCTGGAGCACGGGCTGCGAAAGACCGAGATCGGTGAATTGTGTCATGAAAACTCGCAAAATATGCGGCGCGCAGACGCAAGGGTCGCGCGGCGCGGGTGTCAAACGACCCGCGTGAAAAGGGAAGTCCTTGGGAAAAGACCGAGGCGCGGCCGGGGCGATGGATGTATCCGCATCGCCGCTTCACGCTGGCTAGCGCGCTTCGATGGCGGTCATGTGGATGCTGCAGCGCAAAAAGTCAATCCGCAGCGGCAAAGGGCGCTGGTGGCCAACCGCGCGGCGACCGGGCAAATGCATCCGCGCGCCAGCGTGTTTGCAGCGCCCAAAGCCGCCTGCCCCCACCCCGGCAGCTATTTCTTGCGCGGCGTCAGGTAGAGATAGCTGGCATCGAAACCACAATGATCGGCCAGCGCATCGAAATCGTCGATCGTCACTTTCTGATTGCGGAAATCGGCAAGACCGAGGCCGCGCAGCTTCTTCAGAGTCCGGTTCACGTGAATGGGAGTGAATCCCAGTGCTTCGCCCAGATCCTTCTGCGTCAGCGGCAGATCGTAGCGACCGTCATCGACCAGGCCGACGACCTCCATCCAGCAGTACATTTCGCACAGGAAATGGCCCATTCGCTGGCTTCCCGCACGCGAGCCGAGATTGAGTATCCATTCGCGGTGGATGGACGTATCGACGATCGTGCTGAACCACAAAAGGCGCGCGAAACGCGGGTGCTTGTCGATCAGATCGTCAATTTCCTTGTGGTAAAGCTTCACGATCCGGCAATCCGTCAGAGCGGTGATCGCATGATCCAGCTGTTCCATCGGATAGGAATGAAGATCCACGAAATCGCCCGGAATCTGGATCTCCACTAGTTGCCGATTGCCTTCGCGATCGATCTTCTCGCGGCACGCGTATCCCGAAAACAGGAGCGAGGAATATTCGATCCACTCTCCTTCATCCACCAGCGTGTCTCCCTTGTGGAAGAACGCCTCCCCCCCATGCGCGAGATGAGCTGCTGCTGCTCCTCATCGGAAAAGGAGAAGCGCTGTCGCAGAGTGCGGATGAATTTTGCGACCGTTTCTTCCGGTAAAGCCGGCTCGATAGCTGCCCCTGCCAAACCAATACCGTCTGCCACCGGATGCCCCCTCGTCTGATCCCGAAAACGCCTGCGCTGGGCGCCGCTCCTTTCAGGCGGCGTAGCAAGGCATTTTGCCAGCGGGATTAACAAATGTCTAATCCTGCGCGGGGAGGATAAAGGATGGGCATGCCGGTAAAAGGCCTGCATTTGCCCCGGATTGGCCAACGATGCCTATCTTATGTTATCGAGAGCCAATCTCGCCCTGCTTCATGGCGCGGTGCGCCGTTTAACAGGAAGATCAGGAGCAAAGTTGGGCATGACCAACGCATTACACAAACGATTGTCATGCTTCACCGAACTTGACGAGAGCGATCTCGCCCATCTGGACAGGCTCTGCGAAGACGTCAGGACCGTGAAGGTAGGCGAAGACCTGATCGGCGAAAGGGAAAAACCCGAAGAAGTTTTCATCCAGCTCGAAGGCTGGGCCTGCCGTTACAAGATACTTCCCGACGGCAATCGCCAGATCACCGGTTATCTTCTGCCGGGCGATATGTGCGATGTCTTCGTGTTCATTCTCGAACACATGGATCACGGCATCGGGGCCCTCAGCGATATTACCTATGCGGCCGTGTCCAAGCAGAAGATCATCGATATTTTCGACAGCCATCCGCGCATCGCCAAGGCGCTGTGGTGGTCGACACTGGTCGACGAATCCATCCTGCGCCAATGGCTCACCAACATGGGCCAGCGCTTCGCCTATGAACGGATGGCCCACATCTTCTGCGAATTGTGGCTACGGATGAAAGTCGTCGGCCTGGCTGCCGATGACGAATTTCACCTGCCTCTTACTCAGAACCAGCTTGGCGACACGATCGGGCTGACGCCCGTCCACGTCAATCGCACGCTGCAACGCATGCGCAACGAAGGACTGGTGGAGCTGGATAACAAGCGCCTGAAAATCTGCGACATCGAAAAACTCAAGGAAATCGCCCAATTCAACAGCGAATACCTCCACATGAAGCGATGTTGAGGCAATTCGTCGCAATCTTGCACCACGCTTCACCCGAACCCGATCGTCAGCCGTTTGATAGAGGAACGCTTTATGGACACCTCAATGCCACGGTACTTCTTCGACCTTCACGACAACTTTACCGAGACCGATGACCTCGGCACCGAATTGCTCGACGATCCGGCAGCGCGGATTGCCGCCGTTCAGTTCGCGGGCGAGGTCCTGAAGAACGAGCCTGAAATACTGGAAGTGGGTACGCTGCAGATCGATGCCCGCGATACCGAGGGCAATATCCTCTTCACGGTCGATATCCGGCTGAAGGATCGGCGCTAGCTTGCCGGAATATTGTTGGGCATCCTGTCCACCAGCCAGAGATTGCTCGGTCCGATCTTGACCAGTTTGCAAAGCGGATGGCCGTCTTCGAACAGTTCGGCGCAGCGGCCCTGCGCTTCCCCATCGGCCAGCGTCAGCGCTTCGGACGAAGACTTGGCTTCGAACTGCACGATCTTCTCGGCAGACGAACCCTGGGCTGAAAAGCGAAGTGAATAAGTCGGCATAATATCCCCCACAATCTGAAGGCGAAATAGTGACTTTCCCGATCACGACTCGCGTGGGTTTTATTGTGCGCTTGTCAAAACTTCGCGCCATAACATTAATTAGCTATGCGTCGGTATTTCGCGGCGGTCACTTACCGAAGCTGCGGTTGTCCGACCAATCGCCCAATTGCGCGATAAGATTACGGTTTTGGAGCAAGAGGATCGTGTGCACGCTTTCGCTCGCGCCATCGATGTTCACGAAGACATTGAAGACGCTTTCATGCGATCCTCCACCGCACGTGTCGAGTTCGATGGCGTCTCCCTTAAGCATGTCGCTACAGCGCCACGGACCTATGCCGCGCCAGTACATTCCGCCGAAAATGTCCTCGGCCAGCGGACTGTCGCCGATCATGGAGAAGCCCTCCACCGTCATGAGCCGATAAAGCGCCTCGGTGACATCTTCCGGGCCTTCAAACATCTGCGTTCCCACCGTGCTTACCAAGGCAAGGCTGATTGATGGATGCGCGGATTTTCGGGCTTCGACCAGCGCACCCTTGGCAATCGCCACAAAGAACTTGTTAGGCAAATCAAACGGGATACTGGCCGGACTGCAAGCCGAGGTAGCGCCAGCGCCTAAGGCAGCGACAAGCGCTCCGGCAGCAAAGACATCGCGTCGAGACATCGTCATGCCGCCACGCTACCAACACGGCCCGGATTATCAATGCTGCCATCGCCCGAAGGGAAGCGTGCAGTCACACCTGCCGGAAATTGAACGCGGCGTTGAGCACGAACACCGCCAGCCCGGCAAAGACCGAAACCACGACGCGCGCGACGAGATAGTTCATCGGCGTCCAGTGGGTGAGCACCCAGAACAGCCCGACCGTCACCGCAAGACCGACCACGGCATTGCCCAGGAACAGCAGGTAGCCGGTCGACACGCTGCGATCCGATCCGGCGAATATCCAGGTGCGGCCGAAGACGTAATGGATGGAATTGGCGATCAGGAAGCTGATGCCGGTGGCGATCACGGGATCCACGCCCGCCAGTTCGACCAGCACCCACAGCACGCCCAGCCCGACGAGGAAGACGCCGGTGCTGACCACGGTGTTGCGCCACAGCATGCCGCCGGCGCGGCGCGTCAGGAAACGGTTCAGCATGAAAGGGGTCTCAGGCGGCGGCCACGCTGCGCGGAAGGGGCCGGGGATTGTTTTCGCCCGCATCGCGCCATTCGGTCCGCCGCGGCGCGCCGAACCACAGGAACAGCAGCGGCAGCTTGATGAACAGCAGTTCGGAATGGATCAGGCGGTCGATGCCGCGCTCCCAGACATTGGGGACGCGGCGCTGGTTCGCGGCCAGCCATTTGTCATAGGGCAGGAAATGATCGGGCTCGTCGACATGGACGACCTCGAAGATCTTGTGGAGCGCCTTGTCCTGTTTGACGATCGGGTGGTTCAGCAGGATTTCTACCTGCTTCAGCCCCCGCTTTTCGGTCAGTGAGATCACCCGGCACAGCCGTTCGAACAGATCGTCGCTGGCGATGATGGCATCCGTGTCGAGATTGTCGATCGAGGTGCCGAAACTGATTTCGATGAAACGGTCGATATGGCCGAAGGTCCGGTCCACCGCGATGGGCATGGTGCCGCGCAGCTGGAACCAGCGCTTGAACATGGTGTAATGCTTGCGTTCGTCGGCACGGTGCTTCTCCACCGCCGCGATCAGCTCGGTGGCTTCGGGATGCTTGGCCTTCACCGCCTCCAGCACGCGGTCGAGCGCGGTGTAGCCGCGATGCTCGTTATAGATGTAGATTGATCCCAGAAGATCGAGATACCGGCGCGCGAACCATGCTTTCATCGCTATGGTTTACCACAGGTTACCCTGAGCGTCACGACAATCCGCTTTCCTACATGCAAGCGCTCTGCCTAGTGTCGATTGCAGGCCGGGTGAGTGGCGGCAGTCGCCGCTCACCAGCGGTTGGACAAAGGAAAACGGAAGTTGACAGCGAATTGCGCAAAATCGCGGATAAGGCACTGTTTTAAGGCGAGAAGGCGGGAGGCAGCTATTTTCTAAAACGGGGGTACCGGTGTCACTCGCACCCCCGTTTCAGCCGCCGCCATCCCTCAGTTCAGCCCGGCGGCTTCCAGCAGGCGCTCGGTGCTCGCGTCGAATTCCTCGCCGCCCTGCTCGATCGCCTTGGCCATCTGCTTGCCCAGTTCGACGCCGAACTGGTCGAAGGGGTTGATGCCCATCAGCACGGCGTTGGCAAAGGTGCGGTGTTCGTGAAACGCGATCAGAGCGCCCAGCGTGGCCGCGTCCAGATCGTCGGCAAGGATCGTGGCAGATGGCCGGTCGCCGGGATAGTTGCGGGCCGGATCGTCGCCCTTCTTGCCCGCCATCAGCGCGGCGCCCTGGGCAAAGCAGTTCATCAGCAGGATGCGGTGATGCGCCGGGTCCAGCTCGTCGCCCGGCGCAATGCTGGCGATGAAATCGACCGGAATGAGGTGCGTGCCCTGATGGAGCAGCTGGAACACGGCATGCTGCGCATCGGTCCCCACCCCGCCCCAGGTGATGGGTGCGGTGGGTCCGTCGACCGGCTGCATATCCGCGGTGACGCGCTTGCCGTTGCTCTCCATCTCCAGCTGCTGGAGATAGTCGGGAAACAGGCCCAGACGCTCGTCATAGGCGAAGACGGCGCGGGTCTGGCAGCCGCGCACGCGGGTGTAATAAAGGTCGGCGAAGGCCGCCCGCAGGACCAAATTGTCCTCGGGCGCGGTGTCGCGGAAATGCGCGTCCACCGCCGCGGCACCGGCCAGCATCTCGCGGAAATCGTCCATGCCAACCGCCATGGCGATGGGAAAACCGATGGAAGACCAGATGGAATACCGCCCGCCCACGCTTTCCTGGAAGGGCAGCACGCGCGTCTCGTCGACGCCCCATTCCACCGCCCCTTCGGGATTGGCGGTCAGCGCGATCACGCGCCCTCCGGGATCGGTCACGCCGTTGTCGCGCAGCCACTTGAGCGCGCTTTCGGCATTGGTCATGGTCTCGATGGTGGTGAAGGTCTTGCTGGCAACCGCGATCAGCGTCTTCGCCGGATCGCATTTGGCAAAGGCCGCTTCCAGCGCCACGCCATCGATATTGGAGACGACATGGACGTCGCAGCGCGCGAAATCGCGGGACAGCGCATCCACGCCCAGCGCCGGACCCAGCGCGCTTCCGCCGATGCCGATGTGGATGAGATGGTCGATCTCGCCCAGCGCGCCTTGGTGGATCGCTTCGACCAGCATGCCCATCCGGTCGATCAGCGCGCCCGCTTCCTCGACCTTGGCGGCATCGCCCACACCGCGCAGCGTGGCGTGATCGGCGGCGCGCCCTTCGGTTGGGTTGACGATCTCGCCCGCGAACAGCTTGTCGCGCATGCCGGCAAAGTCCATCGCCTCGGCCAGTTCGCCAAAGCGCGCCAGCACCGCTCGGTCGAGATGGGTTTTCGACCAGTCGAACAGGATGCCGCCGGGAGCCAGCGGATCGCCAGCATCATCGCCCGCCAGTTCGATGCGGCCGGACAGCATCGCCACCCGGTCGGCCCCGCCCGGCTCGTCCGCCCCTTCGCCACCATCGCGTTTCGTGCTGAACAGTTCGAGCAGTGTCGGCTGCGGAAGGTTAGCAAGGTCGCTCCAGAGATCGGCGGCAGATTTGGTCATGGCGGGCAAAAATCCTTTGATGGTCGCGCTGCTGCGACTAGGGAATTCGGCGATGAATGAGAACCCCCGCCTTGCAACGCCCGACGCCGATACCGATCCGGGCGAAGTCACCCAAGCCCAAACACGCGCCGAAGAGCAGGAAAGCTGGGGCGATTTCCTGAAGTTCCTGCTCAAGCTGGTGGTGATCGTGCTGATCTTCCGCAGCTTCATCTTCTCGCCCTTCACCATCCCCAGCGAAAGCATGCTGCCGGGCCTGAGGAACGGCGATTATCTGGTCGCCGCCAAATGGCCCTATGGCTATTCGCGCCTCTCGCTGCCGCTGGAAGTGCCGCTGATCCCGGGCCGCATCTTCGCCAGCCTGCCCGAGCGCGGCGATGTGGTAATCTTCAAGCATCCGGTCGACGGCACGGATTACGTCAAGCGCGCGATCGGCCTGCCGGGTGACACCATCGCCATGCGCGGCGGCACCGTCTATCTCAATGGCGATCCCCTGCCGCAGGAACGGGGCAGCTTCGTCGACATCCCGATGAGCGCGAATACCAGCTGCCGGTCCGATGGCGGCACTGTCGTCGACGGCAATCTGTGCCGATACCGCCAGGTGATCGAGACGCTGCCCTCGGGCAAGAGCTACCGCACGATCGATTTCGGTCGGTCGATGCAGGATGATTTCGAACCGATCGTGGTCCCTTCCGGCAAGATCTTCGTCATGGGCGACAATCGCGACAATTCGCTCGACAGCCGTTTCCCGCCGCAATCCGGCGGCGGCGTAGGTCTGGTCGACGCGGATCTTTTGGTGGCGCGCGCAACGATGGTGCTGTGGTCGACCGACGGCAGCGCCGAATGGCTGCTGCCCTGGACATGGTTCACGGCCGCGCGCTGGGACCGCATCGGAAGCACGCTGTGAGTACGCTCGATCCGGCAGCCCGCGAATGGCTCGATGCCAATGGCTTTACCGTCGGTGACGAAAGCCTGTGGCAGGCCGCGCTGACCCACGGCAGCATGGGCGAAAAACAGGATTACGAACGGCTCGAATTCCTCGGTGACCGCGTGCTCGGCCTGTCCATCGCCCACTGGCTTTACGGCGAAAGCAATGCGCCCGAGGGCAAACTTGCCCAGCGCCTCAACGCGATCGTCAGCCGCGAGATGTGCGCCACCGTGGCGCGCGGGATCGGGCTTGGCGATCACATGCGCATTTCGAAACAGGCCCGCGCGGACGGCGGCAGGGACAGCGAGAATATCCTCGGCGATGTGATGGAAGCCCTGCTCGGCGCGCAGTTTCTGGAAAACGGGTTCGAGGCTTCGCGCGAACTGGTGCATCAGCTCTGGCGGCCTGCGCTCGAAAGCGGTGCCGGCGAAAGCAAGCATCCCAAGAGCGCGCTGCAGGAATGGGCGGCCGGCAACCGCCGCAAGCCGCCCGAATACGAAGTCGTCGACCGATCGGGGCCCGATCACGCCGCCAAGTTCACTGTCCGCGTCAGCGTGCACAAGGTCGGCGAAGCCACGGCCACGGCCGGCAGCAAGGGCGAGGCCGAAAAGGCCGCCGCCAAGAAATTCATGGAGAAATACGGATGAGCGACGCCACCACGAAATGCGGCCTCGTCGCAGTTATCGGCGCGCCCAATGCGGGCAAGTCCACGCTGGTGAACCAGCTGGTCGGCCAGAAGGTCGCGATCACCAGCGCCAAGGCCCAGACCACGCGGGCGCGCATGCTCGGCATTGCGCTGCACGATGATACCCAGATGATCCTGGTCGATACGCCGGGAATCTTCGCGCCCAAGCGGCGGCTCGACCGGGCGATGGTCAGCGCGGCGTGGGAAGGCGCGGAAAGCGCCGATGCCGTGTTGCTGATGGTCGATCCGATCAAGCAGCGCCGCCACGAACTCGAACCGCTGATCGAGGCGCTGAAGGACCGCCCGGAGCGCAAGATCCTCGTGCTCAACAAGGTCGATGCGGCGAAGAAGGAGCCCCTGCTGGCGCTGGCGCAGGAACTGGGCGAGAAGGTCGAATTCGAAACTGTCTATTTCGTCTCCGCGCTCACCGGAGACGGCGTGCCCGAACTGAAAGACGCGCTCGCCAAGCTGATGCCCGAAGGCCCGTGGATGTATCCCGAAGACCAGGTCTCGGACGCCTCCGAGCGCCTGCTCGCTACCGAGATCACGCGCGAACAGCTCTATAAGCAGCTCCACGAAGAACTGCCCTACGACAGCGCCGTGCGGCCCGAGAAATACGTCCAGCGCCATGATGGCAGCGTGGAAATCCACCAGCAGATCGTGGTCATGCGCGACAACCAGCGCGCCATAGTGCTCGGCAAGGGCGGCAGCCGCATCAAGGCCATCGGCCAGGCCGCGCGCGAAGAACTGAGCGAACTGCTAGGCCAGAAGGTCCACCTGTTTCTGCATGTCAAGACCGACGAACGCTGGAGCGAGGACAAGGAAATGTTCGAGGAAATGGGGCTGGAGTGGAAAAACTAGCTACCGCTTTTTCGCGACCTTGATCTTGTTCTTCTTGGCGAAATCCTTGGTGGATTCCTCGCTGCGGCCCAGCGCCTTGGCGATCTGCTTGAGCCCTTGACCCTTGGCCGCGAGGGTGCGGAGTTGCCCCGCCTCCTCGCCGGTCCAGGGTTGCTTGTGCCGCTCGAAGTGTTCCTTGCTCATCAGTCGTCCTGCTTCTTGGCCGCAGCCTTCTTTGCCGGAGCCTTCTTCGCTGGCGCCTTCTTCGCGGCAGGCTTTTTCTTCGGCGCCGCCTTCTTCTTGGCCGGTGCTTTCTTGGCCTTCTTCTTCGCCGGCCCCTTGGCCGCCCGCGCGTCGATCAGTTCGACCGCCTGAGCCTCGCTCAGATCCTCAAGCTTCATGTCCTTCGGGATCGTCGCATTGGTCGTCCCGTCGGTGACATAGGGGCCATAACGACCCGGCATGACCTTCATCTCGCCGCCGCTGGTCGGATGTTCGCCCAGCGTCTTGATCGGCTCTGCCTTGCCCCTTCCGCGGCCACCCTTCTGGGCAGCCGACTGCGCGAGGAGATCGACGGCACGGTTCATGCCGATGTCGAAGATTTCCGCCGTGTTCTGCAGCTTCCCATAGGTTCCTTCGTGCCGGACCGCCGGCCCATAGCGCCATAGGCCGGCCTCGATATCCTTGCCGGTTTCCGGATGCTGCCCGATGATGCGCGGCAGGCTCAAGAGCTTGAGCGCCCATTCGAGGCCGAAATCGTCGATGTCCTTCGGGATGCTGGCGCGCTTGGCTTCCTTGCCCTCGCCCAGCTGGACATAGGGGCCGAAGCGCCCGGTCTTGCGCTCGACCGGGAGGCCGGTGTCCGGATCCTCGCCCAGGACGCCGTCATTCGCCCCATCGTCGCCATCGCTGCCGGGCTTGGCGAATTGGCGGGTGAACTTGCATTCGGGATAGTTCGCGCAGGCGACGAACGCCCCATAGCGGCCACCGCGCAGTGCCAGCCTGCCACCGTCGCGGCCTTCGGCCTCGCACAGCGGGCAATGCCGCGGATCCTTGCCATCCGCGCGTTCCGGGAAGAGATAGTCGGACAGGAAGCCGTCCAGCACCTCGGTCACTTCGGAAGGCTTCTTTTCCATGACCTCTTCGGTCTTGGGTTTGAAGTCCTTCCAGAACTCGGCGAGGAGCTTTTTCCATTCCTCGCGCCCGTCGGAGACCGTGTCGAGCTCATCTTCCATTCCGGCGGTGAAATCGAAAGCGACATAGCGTTCGAAGAACCGTTCGAGGAAGGCCGTCAGCAGCCGCCCGGATTCCTCGGCAAAGAACCGGTTCTTCTCCATCCGGACATAGGCTCGGTCGCGCAGGGTCTGGATGGTCGAGGCATAGGTCGAAGGCCGGCCGATGCCGAGTTCTTCCAGGCGTTTCACCAGGCTCGCTTCGCTGAAACGCGGCGGTGGCTGGGTGAAGTGCTGGTTCGCTTCGACAGCCTTCTTGAGCGGGCTGTCACCCTTGCTCATGTTCGGGAGCAGGCCGTCCTCGTCATCGTCCGAAGGCTCGTCGCGGCCTTCCTGATAGACGGCGAAATAGCCCGGAAACTTGACCACTTGGCCCGTCGCACGCAACTCGTGCTTGCCGGTGCCGTCGCGCAGCGTGATCGTCGTCCGCTCGAGATTGGCCGACGCCATCTGGCTGGCCATCGCGCGCTTGAAGATGAGATCGTAAAGCTTCGCCTCATCGCCGCTGCCGGCACGATCTTTCTTGAAATCGGTCGGGCGGATTGCCTCGTGGGCCTCCTGTGCGTTCTTGGCCTTGGTCGAATAGAACCGCGGCTTGTCGGGCAGGTAATAGGCGTCGTAGCGGTCGGCGATCGCCTTGCGGCAGGCATCGATCGCGCTCGGGTCCATCTGCACACCGTCGGTACGCATGTAGGTGATCGCACCCGCCTCATACAGCGACTGCGCCAGCCGCATGGTGTGGCTGGCCGAAAAGCCCAGCTTGCGGGCGGCTTCCTGCTGCAGGGTCGAGGTGGTGAATGGCGGCGCGGGGCTGCGCTTGAGCGGTTTGGTCTCGATATCCTCGACCGTGAATCGCGCTTCCTCGACAGCCTTTTGCGCCGCCTTGGCACTACCCTCATCGCCCAGCGTCAGCTTCTGCAGCTTCTGCCCGTCGAATTTGACGAGCCGCGCGTCGAAAGCGGTTCCGTCCTGCTCCAGCTTGGCGAGGACCGACCAGTATTCATCGGCCCTGAACTGCTCTATCTCCGTTTCCCGGTCTACGATCAGGCGGAGCGCGACCGACTGCACGCGGCCCGCACTCTTTGCCCCCGGCAAACGGCGCCACAGCACCGGCGACAGGGTAAAGCCATACAGATAATCCAGCGCACGGCGCGCGAGATAGGCATCGATCAGATCCTGATCCAGCGCGCGGGGCGCCTTCATCGCATCGGTCACGGCCTGCTTGGTGATGGCGTTGAAGGTAACGCGATCAACCTTGTCCGGCAGCGCCTTTCGTTTCTGCAGCAGTTCACGAACATGCCAGCTGATGGCTTCGCCTTCTCGATCAGGGTCGGTCGCGAGAACGAGGCGGTCCGCCTTCTTGGCGTTGTCGGCGATTTCCTTGAAGCGGCTCTGCTTGTCCCGATAGAGTTCCCAGTCCATCGCGAAATCCTCGTCCGGGCGCACGCTGCCGTCCTTGGGCGGCAGGTCGCGGACATGGCCATAACTGGCGAGAACCTTGAAGTCCTTGCCGAGGTATTTCTCGATGGTTTTCGCCTTGGCGGGCGATTCTACGATAACGAGTTGCATTGTGGTCTGGGCAGTCCCTTACGTGTGTACGTGCGTATACGCGCGAAAATGGGGATCGGCCTCACATAGCGTCAAGCGTCTTTCTGCTGTCCCGTCCTTTCCGCAAAATCCGGAGGGAGGATACACTTTCCGGCATCATATTGCCCGACCGCTCGAATTACCTCGTTCTTCTCCGGTTCGATGCGGCGACCGGAAAGCTGGCTGTCGATCACGCGGCGGAGCAATTGATCGAGCCGGGTCACGAGATAGCAGTCGATCGCAGGCTTGGCATGCGGATTGCCGATCCCGCTGTCATCGGTGAGGAAGGTGTAACGGGACTGGGTGGCCGCCGCCATGGCGCGCATTATATATTCCGCCACATCGGCGACGCCCGATGCGCCCACCGGAATTACATGGACACGCTCGGCCCGCAGATGCTCGGCAGCAAGCCACGTGCGCGGAATGTCGCGATCATGCGGCGGTGCGTCGCCGACCAGCAACAGCGACTTTACCGCATCGTCGCGCCAGTTCAGCCCGGCCGCGCGAACCAGCGCGTCCTGCATCGCTTCTTCGTAATCTCCCCCGCCACCGGCATATTGCGCAGCAAGACGGGTCTGGGCACGGGCCACATCGCTATCGAAGCCGAACGTCTTGGTGATGAAATCGTCACCCTCGTCGCGATAGAAACTGAAGGCCACGCGAATATCGATATCCTCGTGGCGCGCCTCCAGCGAATCGAGGATCGAGCGCAGTTCCGCCTGCAGGAACCGCAATTCGTCACTCATCGATCCGGTCACATCCACGACAAGCGCGATGTCCAGCTTGCGCACCGGCCCGGCATTTTGGTCGGTCTGGATGGTGATGCTCTGCGCCCCGGCATCTGCCGCAAGCCGCATCGAACGCCACTCTCCGGCGCCAGCGCGCACCCATACCGTCTCGCTCAGCCGATCAAGGCCGGGGAAGAAAACCGCGCTGCCGTCGGCAACCGAATTGAGCACGATCGAATTGCCGTCTTCGCACCGCAACTCGATGGGAAGGAACGGAACCGCCCGTCCCCGCGAATCCTTAGCCTCGACCCGCAGGACCCGCGAAGTGTCCAGCAGCGGCAGAGCCGCGATGCGCTGACCGAGGTCAGACTGCCGTACGTAAGCGGCATAGAGTTCGGGATTGAGCAGATCGTCATGCTCGCCAGCGGTGAGGAGTCCGCTCTGCGGATTGGGCTGAGGCGGGCGCGGCATGACCGGTCGCGTATATCCTGGCATGGCGCTGGCGGGGGCCCTGCCCTCGGCTTCCGCGACATCCATGGTCGATTCTTCCGATGCAGAACTTTCGCCACTACGGCTCACACGCGCACCAGTGACCACGATCCGCTCGTCTCCATCGGCAGAAGGCGGCGGAGGTGGCGGCGGAGGTGGAGGTCCAGGTGGCGCCGCCGGAGGCGGGGGCGATGCGACAGCCATGGCAACCGGGGGCGGCACGGATCGGACAGATTGCTGCTGATTGACAACCGCTTCACGGCCAAGGTCGGGTAGAGCTTCAGGCGTCCGGCAATATCCCCTTTCGGCAACTGAATTGCCGCTGCGGGCCGCAGTTTCGGTCTGCGCCTGTAGCGCCATGGGGCCAGGAACCAGCAATGATACCGAACACGCGGTGGCCAGGATTTTCCTCATCAAGATACTCCCCCAATCTCTGATGCGATGAAACTGTATCACATAAATCCGCGAACAGGGATTAACCGCTCCTGACTTGTCATCGGTGCGTTGAGAGACGTTTGCTTCAATCCCGCAGACGCGCGATTTTCAGCAAGCGACGCGCCAGCAGCTTTGGCGCCCATCGAAGCGCAAGTTGGCGCGATGTCATCACCGCGGTTTTTCCGATATGCTGTAAAACGCAGGTTTTCGATCGATGCAGATCTGGAAGCTCAAAGAAAAATCATCCGGCTTGAACAATCCCGCGGACACGGCCAGTTCAGGCCCATCCTGCGGCCGGTGGAAGATCGCCGATCCGCATCTCGCGCAGAAACCGCGCTCCGCGAAGGGGGAAGATCTGAAGACCTCCAGAGTGTCGCCTTCCACCGTGGCTTCGGGCGCCTGGACCGCCATCCACGGGCCGCTGCACCAATGCCGGCAGGTATCGCAATGGCAGACCCCGACCTCCACTTTCAAAGCAGAGATAGTCACCGAGATGCGGCCGCACAGGCATTGCCCCTGCCGCATCTTTGCGTCGGTCATTTGAGGCTGATCTTGCCGGCGGCATGCCGCTCCAGCCTTCCGGCGATTTCCAGTTCCAGCAGCGCGAGCTGGACCGATGCAGCGCCCTGCCCCGATTGGCGAACCAGTTCATCGACACTGACCGGCGCCGTGGTCAGCAGGCTTGCGATATCCGCTGGATCGGCTTCAGCCAGTTCTTCCGGCTCGAAATCGAACTGTACCGCCGGCTCGCGAAAACTCGAACGCGGCGCACCATCGAAGGACGAAAGCAATTCCACCACATCCTCGGGCGACTGGACCAGCACCGCGCCTTCTCGAATCAGATGGTTGCAGCCATGGCTGCGCGGTTCGAGCGGGCTGCCGGGAATGGCCATCACTTCACGGCCCGCCTCCCCGGCCAGCCGTGCCGTGATCAGGCTGCCCGATTTGACGGCGGCTTCCACCACCAGCGTGCCGCCCGCCAGTCCGGCAATGATCCGGTTCCGGCTCGGGAAATGGCTTCCGCGTGGCTCTGTGCCAGGCGGCTGTTCGGCGATCAGCAAGCCTTCTTGCGCGATACGCTCCTGCAAGTCGCTGTGCTGCGGAGGATAGGCAATGTCGATACCGCTGGCGATCACTCCGATGGTGGCAGGCATGGCCCCTTCATGGGCGGCCCCGTCGATCCCGCGCGCCAGGCCAGACACCACGGTTAACCCCGCTTCTGCAAGACCCGCGGCGAAATCGCGGGCAAGCTTGACCGCCGCCGCGCTCGCATTGCGTGCACCGACCATCGCCACACATGGCTTGGCCGCCAGGGAAAGATTACCCCGGCATGTCAGGATCGGCGGTGCGCTGTCGATCTGTGCCAGCAGATCCGGGTAATCGGACTGGTCGTGAAAAAGATATTTCGCGCCTGCCTTGCGGACGCCGTCGACTTCTCGCTCGATCTTGTCGACCGAAGCGGCGCGATATTGCCGACCCGATTTCCCGCCCATTTCCGGCAGGGCGTCGAGTGCGTCGACCGCCGTACCGAAGCGGGCGAGCAGCATGGCATAGCTCACCGGGCCGATATGCGGGGACCGGAGCAGGCGGATACGGGCAAACGCCTCGGCCTGCGTCAGGCTAGCCGGGGCCGGATGCACCGCCTCGTTCACTTGGAGGAGCCGACTTTCGGCTCGGTCCCTGCCATCAGCCTGCGGATATTTTCGCGATGGAGCCAGATGACCAGCAGCGCGATCAACGACAGTACCACGGTGTAAGCCGGCCAGCCGAAGAGGAACGCCGCGATGGCAGCGGCCACCACGGCGGACATTCCGGCGAGCGAGCTGATGCGGGTAATCGCCAGCAAGCCGAGCCAGACGACGGCGTAGACGACCCCCAGCTGCCAGGCCAAGCCAAAGCACACTCCCGCATTGGTCGCGACGCCCTTGCCGCCCTTGAAGCCGAGCCAGACGGGAAAGCAGTGGCCGATGACTGCGAACAGCGCCGCCCAGCCCACCACTTCGGGGAAGAACTGCTTTGCCAGCAGCACGGGCAGCAAGCCCTTGGCAAGATCGAGCAGCAAGGTCGCCGCCGCCAGCCATTTGCTGCCGGTGCGAAGGACATTGGTGGCACCGATATTGCCGCTGCCCTGCTGGCGGATGTCGCCCTTGCCCGCCAGCTTGGCAAGGATGAGACCGAAGGGGATCGAACCCAGCGCATAGCCCAGCAGCGCAGCCCAAAGCGCGTTGACTGTCAAATCGATGCCGATATCCATTACTTTTCCCTAACCGTTCGCCCCGAGCTTGTCGAAGGGCCGTACTTCCTTTTAAGACCGATTTGGAAGAAAAAAGCAGGGCGTCGAGATGCCCGCCTCCAACGGCCCGCCCATAACGGATTGTCAGCCTTGAACGCCAATTCCCCGATCCTGATTTTCGACTCCGGCGTCGGCGGGCTCACCGTGCTCGGTGAACTGCGCAAGGCGCTGCCCGATGCGCCGGTGATCTACGCCGCCGATATGGCCGGTCTGCCCTATGGCGCGAAGAGCGAAGCGGAAATCGCCGCGCGAGTGTCGGGCCTGCTGGGCCGCATGGCGGAGCGGTACCGACCGCGGCTGATCTGCATCGCCTGCAACACCGCGTCGACTATCGCTCTGGGCATGGTCCGCGACGTGCTGGAAATCCCGATCGTGGGCACTGTCCCCGCGATCAAGCCCGCCGCGGCCCTGACCCGCAGCGGCACTATGGGTCTGCTCGGCACCGAGGCGACCATGCGGCAAACCTATGTCGACAATCTGGAACGGGAGTTCGCTGTCGGAAAGACGCTGCTTCGCCACGGCGCGAACGGACTGGTGCCGCTGGCGGAGGCCAAGCTACGCGGGGAAAAAGTCAGCGTGGGCGCAGTGGCGGACGAGGTGAAGGCGCTGGTCCTCCAGCCCGGCGGGCGTGACCTCGATACCGTGGTGCTCGCCTGCACCCATTTCCCACTGCTGGAGCCTGAACTGCGCGAAGCGATGGGCGCGGACATTACCTTCGTTCACGGCGCGGAAGGCATTGCCAGCCGCATCGCCTACCTCACCAGCGATCACAGCTTCGAACGCGAAGGGCCCGACTTTGCCGTCACGACCGGTGAACTGGCCGATTTCGAAAAGCTCGATCGGGCCTTCGCCAACTACGGCATTGAGGTGCTCGAAAAGTTCTGAATTTGTTGCGAATGGATCGCAAAGATCGCGGTAGCAAAAGCTGCGTGGTTTCCCTATGTGCGCCCCTGTATCCAGCCGCGCAAAGGGCGGCGCAGAACGGGCCGGTGCCTCGTGAATTACGACCAGATTTTCGATGAAGCCATTGGACGCCTCCATACGGAAGGCCGCTATCGGGTGTTCATCGACATCATGCGCAATAAGGGCGCATTCCCCAATGCGCGCTGTTTTCATGGCCATAACGGCCCCAAGCCGATCACGGTCTGGTGCTCGAACGACTACCTCGCCATGGGCCAGCATCCCAAGGTCATCGAAGCGATGGAAAATGCGCTGCACGATGTCGGCGCGGGATCGGGCGGGACTCGCAATATCGGCGGGAATACGCATTTCCACGTAGAGCTGGAGAGCGAACTCGCCGATCTTCACGGCAAGGACGGCGCGCTGCTCTTCACCAGCGGCTATGTCTCGAACGACGCCACGCTGTCGACGCTGGCCAAGCTGCTGCCCGGCTGCATCATCTTCTCCGACGAACTGAACCACGCCAGCATGATCGCAGGCATCCGCAATTCCGGCTGCGAGAAGCGCGTCTTCCGCCACAACGATCTCGACCATCTCGAACAGCTGCTTGCCGCCGAAGATGCCGATACGCCCAAGCTGATCGCTTTCGAGAGCGTCTATTCGATGGACGGCGATGTCGCTCCCATCCACGACATCTGCGACCTTGCCGAAAAATACAACGCGCTGACCTATATCGACGAAGTCCACGCGGTCGGCATGTACGGCAGGCGCGGCGGCGGCATTTCCGAACGCGACGAAGCCGCCCACCGCATCGACATCATCGAAGGCACGCTGGGCAAGGCGTTCGGCGTGATGGGCGGCTATATCGCTGCCGATACCCGCGTGATCGACTGCATTCGCAGCTATGCACCCGGGTTCATCTTCACCACCTCGCTCAGCCCGGTGCTGGTCGCGGGCGTTCTGGCCGCGGTGAAGCATCTCAAATCCTCGAGCGAGGAACGGGACGGCCAGCAGGCCGCCGCCGCGCTGCTGAAGGAAAAGATGCGCCAGGCCGGCCTCCCGGTCATGCCGTCGACCACGCATATCGTCCCGCTGATGGTGGGCGATCCGGTCCATGCCAAGAAGATCAGCGACATCCTGCTGGCCGAATACGGCGTTTATGTGCAGCCGATCAATTTCCCCACCGTACCCCGCGGGACCGAGCGTTTGCGCTTTACCCCGGGTCCTGCCCATTCGCCGGAAATGATGGACGATCTGGTCAGCGCGCTGGTGGAAATCTGGGACCGGATGGAACTGGAACTGGCGCAGGCTGCCTGATCCGTAAGGGATTTTGCCGCTCTGCCGCCCTGCGCTAGGGCTTCCTCGAGAGAGGAATTCAGATGAGCGGAAATCCCAGCCTTCCCTATGATGAGATCGTGCGGTCGCGCCGCAGCATTCGCGGCTATCTCGACAAGCCCGTGCCGCGCAGCCTGATCGAGGAGATCCTGGCGCTCGCCATGCGTTCGCCGACCTCGATGAACACCCAGCCGTGGCATTTCCACGTCATCACCAGCGAACCGCTCGACCGTATCCGCAAGGGCAATACCGAACGCATTCTGGCCGGTGAACCGGACAGCCGCGAGTTCCGCCGCGGCGAACCGTTCGCGGGTGTTCATCGCGAACGGCAGATCGGGGTGGCCAAACAGTTGTTCGGGGCGATGGGTATCGAGCGCGATGACAAGGATGCACGGCAGGAATGGGTGTTGCGCGGCTTTCGCCAGTTCGATGCACCGGTCTGCGTCATCGTCAGCTACGACCGCGAATTATCGGGCAGCGACGATACCGCCTTCGATTGCGGTGCGGTGACCACGGCGCTGGTCAATGCGGCATGGAGCCGCGGCCTCGGCTGCGTCATCAATTCCCAAGGCATAATGCAGAGCCCGGTGGTGCGCGAGCATGCCGGCATTCCGGACGATCAGATAATCATGAAGGCTGTGGCCATGGGGTGGCCCGACGAAAGCTTCCCGGCCAATGCCGTGGTCAGCGAACGCAAGAGCGTGGACGAAGCCGCGCGTTTCGTCGGCTTTCCATAAAAAAGGGGCAGCCGAAACGGCCGCCCCTTCGAATAACCAGAAAGGCCGAAATCAGACTTCGAGGCTCTTTTCGGCAATCTTGAGCTTGTGGCGCGCCATCGCGAGGTTCGCCTTCGACTTGTCGAGAGCGAGATAGATGAAAAGGCCCTTGCCCGTCTCGCTCGAGAGGGGGCGGATCATGTGATATTGCGAGGAGAGAGTGATGAGGATGTCCTCGATCTCTTCCTTCAGGCCAAGATCGGCCATGGTCTTCATCTTGGCGCGCATCACGTTGGTGTTGCCGGCTGCCGCCACTTCGAGGTCGAGCGACTTGGTGTTGCCGCTGCTGGCGACCAGCATGCCACTTTCGATGTCGACGATGGCAACGGCAAGCGCGCCGTCGATCGCCATGATATCTGCAAGTTTAGTGTCCATAAATGCTCCTAACGTGTCTTTCAGTTTCTTCAGTTTCGGATTGTTCGTTGCTTTTTGAGGGGCGTCGGGCTTGGCCGCGGCAGCCTGCTGCGACACGACCTTGAAGCCGATGAAGCCGACGACGGTATCGACGGTGCCGCTGTCACCCGTGCACGGCAGCACGATCGCGTGATAGGCGAGCTGCCGCCCGCTATCGTCCTCGAATTCGGCTTCGAACCCGATCGGGGCGAGGTTGGCGATGGGCTCCAGCGCATGCTCGGTTATCCGTGAGAGCAACGAAAGGCTCGGGACTTCCTTGATCACGATCGGAAGCGCCTTGCCGCCCATCTCGCGCGTCAGTTCACCGCCGATATGTAGGATCGGGGACTGCCTGAAATTGTCGTCTATGCGAACGGCGAGCGCGTGCTCCTGGAGCGCCCCGTTGCCGAATTGAAGCACGTCCTGCCAGTCCGGGAAACGGCCGATCGCCGCCCCCGCAGCCCATTCATCATAGGCATGCGTGACCAGCGCGCGATCCTTAACGCTCCCGCCATCCTGAAGGGGAGAACCGGCGGCTATTTCCAGCTTGGGAGGGGTCTTGTTTGATGCGGCGCTTGGCATGGGTTGCCGCTACGGCGATAAGATTAAAAAATGCTTTTGCTTCAAACACCAGCGGATGAAAAATTTGGTGTGACAGGGCCGCACGGCAGCCGCCCGCAGCAGGCCGCGCGGCGCCAACGCAAGGAGGGTTACCATTCATGCCGAACAAGCCGGTAACCATCCGGATCTCAGCATTGCCGGATATTATCGTTTTCTTGGCGCGGAAACCTAAGTGGTGCCCCGCGTTCAGCTGATAACTGAAAATAAAAAGGGCAACGAAAGAAAGATGAAAAAACTCGGCGAAAATTTTTGGATGATCCGCGGCGATTTACGTATCGCCGGTATGCTCAATGTCGGGACACAATGCTCGCTCGTCCGGTTGGAGAGCGGCAAATTCATCTTTCTCGACAGCTATACGCTCGACGACGAGACTCTCGCCGAAGTAAATCGTCTGACTAATGGCGGCCAGGATGTTTCGGCGATCGTTAACCTCCACCCTTATCACACGCTTCACTGCGAATGGATGCACAGCGCCTTTCCGCAAGCCAAGCTTTATGGAACACGGCGGCACGAAACCGAATTACCGGACCTGCCGTGGCAGAACACCTATTGCGAGACGGAAGGGTTCAGCGACATCATTGGGCCTGAACTCCGGTTTTCGACGCCCGACGGGACACGGCTCGTTTGCCAGGACGATACCGTCCATTTCGCTTCGGTCTTGGCGTACCACCCGCAAAGCGGGACAATTCACGTCGACGATACGCTGTCGCGTCTGAAGCTGCCCTTCCCGCTCTCGCTCTTGCCGATGTCCGGCAGGATCGCCTTTCATCCGAGTTTGGAAAAATCGCTCCAGCCAGAAGCGGGTGCCGCAGACCGGTTCCGCGAATGGGCGATCCGTCTTGGCACCGACTGGGCCGAGGCGCGCCACCTGACCATGGCGCACAATACCGAAGTCGATCTGAAGCCCGATGGTTTCGCCGAGGTGATCGGCGAAGCGCTGGGCCGGGTCAAACCAGTGCTCGACAAGCACCGCGAACAATACGGCTGATCATGGGCGCCGCAAACAAGGGCAAACCGCGCAGCAACCGGATTGCCCTATTCTAACACAACATGGCCGAGAGGCCGGTTTGAGTGCGCGAAACCCTTTCCGTCGACGAAAGGCGATCCTTCTGCGACGTATGGCTTGCGCATTAATGTGAAATTCACGCGAAAAGCGCGATTCCAGTCCGGCGAGTATCTGAAGGTTCACGATGCTCGCCGGAGTTTTTATGAAGAAGAATATTCTCCTCGTCGCCAGCGGTTCTTTCATGGCTCTTCATGGGGCATCTGCCGTTGCCCAGCAGGCTCCGCAGCACGCAGAACATGGAAACTCGGATGCGGCTCCTACCGCTCCCGACAAAGCCGCTCCGATGCCGCAGCAAGACAATCGCGGAGTTGATTTCATTCCGCGGCCCGATCCCGAGCAGGATGCGGGTGTGGACGAACTGGAGCCGGCGGAAGAGCATCGCGTGACCGAGCCTGCGATGGATCACTCTCATCACGAAGATGAAGGGACCAAACCAGCCGAGAAGAAATCCGATCCGCTCTGATTTCTAGGTTTTACAAGGGCGCCCCTCTCTCCCCCAACCCAGGCGCCCATGCCGGACGTAACCCGGCCGACGGCTCGCGCTTCCCCCTAGGCGCGGGCCGTTTTCTTTCTTGCAGATGATGCCGCAGGAAAACCCGCGCGCCTAGCGCAGGTTCACCACATTATCGACCGCAGGACGCGCGCGGCTGCCATCATAAAGGCTGGCCATCGGTTCGTCCGTCACGATCACCCGCTCGGCAGCGCCGAAGCCGTTGAAATCGGTCTTCATCGCCGCGCCATAAGCACCCAGCATGCCGATCTCGATGTAATCCCCAGCCTGAATATCTTCCGGCAATGCGAAGGGTCCAGGCATGTAATCGGCATCGTCGCAGGTAGGGCCGTAGAAAGCGAAATCCATTTCCGGCTTGATCAGATCGTCCTCGAGCGGGCGAACCGGGAATTTCCAGTCCACATGCGCGGCGTCGAACAATGCGCCATAAGCGCCGTCATTGATGTAGAGCTCTTCGCCGCGGCGCTTCTCGACCTTGACCACCAGGCTGGAATATTCAGCGCACAGCGCCCGGCCGGGTTCGCACCACAGCTCGGCGTTGTAAGCGATCGGCAGCGCGTAGAAGTGCTGGTGGATGATCTTGAAGTAGTCTTCCAGCGGCGGCGGCTCCATTCCCGGATAGACCGAAGGAAACCCTCCGCCCACGTCGATCATGTCGATAACCACCGAAGCTTCGGCAATCGCGGCGCGGGTGCGGTCGAGCGCCTGTACATAGGCATGCGGGCTCATCGCCTGGCTGCCGACGTGGAAACACACGCCCAGCCAGTCGGCATATTGGCGGGTTTCCTGCAGCAGCGCGGGCGCTTCGGTCAGATCGCAGCCGAACTTGCTGGCGAGGCTCAGTGCAGCGTGCTCAGAGGAGACGCGCAGGCGGACGCAGAGGCGCAGATCGGCCGCCTCGCTGCCGTCTTCAGCGCGCGTTGCGTTGACGATCTTGGCCAGCTCTTCCGGCGAGTCGAGGCTGAAGGTCTTCACGCCATGCTGGAAATAGGCTTCGCGGATCGCACCGGGCGATTTCACCGGATGCATGAAGCACAGCGTGGCATCGGGCAGGACCGAACGCACCATGCGTACTTCGGCGATCGAGGCGACATCGTAATGCGTTACGCCATTGTCCCACAGGATCTGCACGAGATCGGGCGAGGGATTGGCTTTCACCGCATAAAGCGACTTGCCCGGGAATTTCTCGACGAAGAAACGCGCCGCGCGCGCAGCGGCGTGCGGGCGGTTGAGAATGATCGGTTCGTCCGGCGAAAGAGTGCGGACTACAGCCTTGGCGTCTGGGAAATGCTGCAATTCAAGGGACCCCCTAAACGGTCTTTGCGGACCATGAAACGACAAGCTGCCTTGCGGTTAGGAAGTCCCCTTGGGGCAGCAGGAGGCGCGCATATAAATCCTGGTTCATGAAACGCAAGTGAATACCATGACCTTTGTCCGCAAGTTTTGCAGGGTGCTTCGGGGCTGAGGTGCGATGGGTCGTTCGCTCAGCTCAATCGGTCGCGGAAAGTGGCGTAGCCGAATTCCTTCACCAGCTCGAGCTGGTCGGTCTCGCTGTCCCACATATAGATGCTCGGCAGCTGGACGCCGTTAAAAGTATTGGTCTTTACCATCGAATAATGCGCCTGGTCGAGAAAGGCGAAACGCTTGCCCACCTCCGCCCCGCCTGGGATGCGGTAATCGCCGATCACGTCGCCCGCGAGGCAGGACGGCCCGCCGATGCGCACTTCGGGCGTGTCATGGTCGCTCACTTCGCCCAGCATGGCCGGGCGATAGGGAGCCTCGATCACATCGGGCATATGGCAGGTCGCCGAAACGTCGGCGATCGCGACCGGCAGGCCGTTATAGCCCGCGTCGAGAATCGTGCCGACCAGAATGCCGGCGTCCAGCGCCACCGCCTCGCCAGGCTCGAGATAGATTTCCGCGCCGGTATCGTCCTTCGCGTCCTTGAGAAATTCCACCAGTTCTTCGCGCTGATAGTCGGCGCGGGTGATGTGGTGGCCGCCGCCCATGTTGATCCATTTGAGCTGGCCGAACCACGGTTCGATCGCGTCGAACACGCGGTCCCAGGTCTGGATTAGCGGCTCGAGATCCTGTTCGCACAGATTGTGGAAATGGATGCCGTCGACCCCTTCCATCATCTCGGGCGTCAGCTGGTCGAGCGGGAAGCCGAGGCGGCTGCCCGGGCTGGAGGGATCGTAACGAGGCACTTCGCCCGTCGGCACCTGCGGATTGATGCGCAGACCGACCTCGAAATTCTGACCGCTCGCGCGGGCATGATCGAGGATGAGCGCGGCGCGCTGCATCTGGCCGGGCGAATTGAAGATGACGTGGTCGGACAGACGGCAGACCTCGTCCAGTTCCTTTGGCTTGTAGGCCGCGCAATAGGTGCTGATCTCGCCGTCGTAGAACTCGCTCGCCAGCCGCGCTTCCCACAGGCCCGATGTGCAGACACCGTCGAGATATTCGCCGATGATCGGGGCCGCGCTCCACATCGAGAAGGCCTTGAGCGCGGACAGCACCTTGATGTCCGCCTCGTCGCGTATTTCGGCGAGCACCTGGCAATTGGCGCGCAGTTTCGCGGCATCTACCACAAAGGCGGGGCTGTCGACGCGGTCGAGGTCGAAATGGGCGAAGGCGCCCGGATCACCGGCTTTAGTTTCCATGGCAGCGCATCTAGGCGCCGCCGCCGCCAAGCGAAAGGGGGGACGTCAGTCCTCGTCTGCGACTCCTGCGGCGGCGAGTTCGAATTTCACCACGCGGCCCGTCCCGCTGTCGACGAGATAGACGCTGCCATCGCGCCCAACCGCCACATCCTGGCCGATACTGTTGGCCGTGCGGTGATCGACGCCGGCATCGAACACGCGTTCCAGCTCGCCGTCGGGGCGGTAGATACGCCCGATTGCGCCCGGCCGGTCCTGCCGGTCACGCCCCTCGATCACCAATATATAGCCGCTGCCCACGGGCTTCACGGCAAAGGGCTTTCCGCTTCTGTCGGCACCGATCTCGTCCTGCATTTCTCCGCTGGGCGAAAAAACCCGGACGTTGGCCCCGGCGTCGGCGACATAGACGCGCTCGCCGTCCGCCGCGATCCCGCGTGGCTGGGTGACCCCGCCCCACTGCTCAAGGAAGTTGCCCGAGCGGTCGAACACGGCGATCCGATTGTTGGAGAGACCGTCGCTCACCAGCACCCGGCCTTGGGAAAAGGCGACATCGACCGGGCCGCCGAAATGCTGCCCGTCGTCACCCGCAACGCCGCGCTCGCCGAGTACGAGCTCTTCACTGCCCTCATGGCTGAAACGAAACACCTGCTGGCGTCCGGTATCGGTGATCCAGATCTTGTCGTCTTCGTCCACCGACAGGCCGTGAGGCGCGGCGAAAGTGTCGGCGCCCCACTTGCCCAGCAGCTTGCCATTGGCGGCGAGCATGAAGACGGTCAGCTCGGATATCGTCTCCGCACCTTCCCCGTCCGTATCATCGTGCCCGGAGCGGTGGAGGATGAAGATATGCCCATGGCTGTCGACATCGACCGCCATGGGTTCGCCGAACACGGCGCTGTCCGGCAAATCCGGCCAGCTTTCGTCGACCACGACTTCCGGCGCCTCTTCGCGCCCGCCCCTGCCGCCACTGCAGGCGGCAAGGGCCAGCGCCGAAGCGATGATGGTCAGTCCACGCATATTCCGTTTTCGATCCGGCCGTTTTCCACCTCACCGAAGCAACCGAAGAGATGGTCGTCGCGCTGGCAGATTCCCGCGGTCGTTTCACCCGGCGGTGTGCCGACTGCGCCTTCGGCAATGCATTTGCCTTCGCACTGATCGCCATCGGTGCAAGCCTTGCCCGCATCGGCATAGGGAACCACGCAGAGTTCGGTCTGCATCCTCCCCCGCCGTTCGATCATGCCGCCCTTGGCCATGCAGGCCTCGCGCTCTGCCGCAGTCATTGCCTGCGGATAGGCAGGCGACACCGCTCGCGGATCGTCCTGCACCATCTCCGGACCGCGTTCTTCCGTGGCGACACATCCGGCCAGGACCAGCGACGCGATCAGGAAAATCCCCTTCATGCGCATCAGAAATCTACCGGCCCGTCGAGTTCCTTCACCTGCCAAGGCAGGCCGTGGTCGTTCAGCATGTCCATGAACGGATCGGGATCCATTTCTTCCATGTTGAACACGCCGTCACCTTCCCACTTGCCGGTCACCACCATGGCCGAACCGATCATTGCGGGAACGCCGGTGGTGTAGGACACCGCCTGGTTGCCGGTTTCCTCGTAAGCCGCTTCGTGGCTGCAGATGTTGTTGATGTAGAAAGTCTTCTCGCCCGAACCGTCGAGCGCTTCTCCGGTCGCGATCACGCCGATGTTGGTGTTGCCCTTGGTCGTCTCGCCCAGCGTTTCGGGCTTGGGCAGTACGGCGGCGAGGAACTGCAACGGGATGATGTCCTTGCCCTGATAACGGACCGGATCGATCCGCGTCATGCCGACATTCTGCAGCACGGTCAGATGCTTGATGTATTCATCGCCGAAGGTCATCCAGAAGCGTGCCCGCTCGAGTTCGGGATTGAACTTGGCGAGGCTTTCCAGCTCTTCGTGATACATCATGTACATGTTCTTCGGGCCGACCGCCTCGAAGTCGAATTCGACCTTCTTGCCCATGGCGGGGGTCTCGACGAATTCGCCGTTCTCCCAGTGGCGCGCGGGCGCGGTCACTTCACGGATATTGATTTCCGGGTTGAAATTTGTAGCAAAGGCCTGGCCGTGATCGCCGCCATTGCAATCCAGAATGTCGAGCTGGCGGATGGTCTTCAGCTTGTGCTTCTTCAACCACATGGTGAAAACGGATGTCACGCCCGGATCGAAGCCCGAACCCAGCAGGGCCATCAGGCCCGCTTCCTTGAAGCGATCGTGATAGGCCCACTGCCATTTATATTCGAACTTCGCTTCGTCCTTGGGCTCGTAATTCGCCGTATCGAGGTAATCCACGCCCGCTTCGAGGCAGGCATCCATGATCGGCAAATCCTGATAAGGCAGCGCCAGATTCACCACCAGGCTGGGCTGGATCCTGCGGATCAGATTGATCATGGCGGGGACTTCTTCGGCGTCGATCTCGTAGGTCGCCACATCCACGCCGGTGCGATCTTTCACGCTGGCGGCGATGCTGTCGCATTTGGACTTGGTACGGCTGGCGAGATGAATGTCGGTGAAGATGTCCTTATTCATCGCCATCTTGTGAACGCAGACCGAGCTGACGCCGCCTGCACCGATGACCAGAACTGTCGACATGGATGAAACCTCTTGTGTGAATGAAATATCGCGCGCCCCTTAACCGAATGCACGGGCCTGTCCAAACGATCCGTTGAAGGTGGTTTCCTACAACCACTCTTTTCGGGCATGGCGGTTCGATGAACCGATGCACCTGCCCCTTCGCACCGCCCCGATTTACGCCCGATCAGGAGGAGCGGAGTTTATCCTCAGGACTGTGTCAACTGTGTCAACTTGGTAAAGGAAAGGGCCCGCAAAGATGAACGCTAACCGCTCGCCGAATCGCGAAGGCGTGATCGCCGCGGCCCGCTCCATCGCCGCCATTCTTCCGCCCACCCCGCTGCTGCCCGTCGAAATAGGCGGCGTGCGCGCTCATGTGAAAGCGGAAAGCCTGCAGCCGGTCGGCGCGTTCAAAATCCGCGGGGGCTGGTGGCGTCTTTCCAACCTGTCGGAGGAGGAAAAGACACGCGGTGTGGTCGCTGTGTCATCGGGCAATCATGCGCAGGGCGTTGCCTGGGCAGCGCGCAGGCTCGGCATTGCCGCCGCCATCGTCATGCCTCGCAACGCCCCGAAGGTGAAGCTGGAGGCCACACGTGCGCTCGGCGCGGAAATCGTGCTCTACGATCGTCCCGGAGAGGACCGTGACGAAGTGGCTGCGCGCGAGGTGGAAGCACGCGGCGCCACGCTGGTCCACGCTTTCGGCGATCCCTGGGTGATCGAGGGACAGGGCAGCGCCGGGATCGAGGCCGCCGAACAGGTTGGCCGCACTCCGTCGCGCTTCGTGGTCTGCTGCGGCGGCGGCGGACTTGCTGCCGGGCTCGCACTCTCTTCTCCCGAGAGCGCCATCCATGTGGTGGAGCCGGAAGGTTGGGACATGGTCGGACAGGCCATGGCCACTGGCGATATCGTGCGCGTCGGCGATAATCCGCCCGCCACCATCTGCGATGCGCTGCAGCCCGATGCGACCAAGCCGATCAATCTCGCCGTCCTGCGGGGCCGCGCCGAACCCGGTGTCAGCGTGACCGACGAGGAAGTGCGCACCGCCCAGCGCTTTGCCTTCTCGAACCTCAATCTCGTCGTCGAACCCGGCGGCGCGGCGGCATTGGCGGCAGCGCTTGCGGGGAAGGTCCCGGTGGACGAGGATACGGTGATCATGATCACCGGCGGCAACACCGATGCGGACAGCTTCGCCGAAATGCTGGGCCAAGTATGATTTGGCAGGGGCGTGATCCTGTGGTGTCCGATCCGGTGGAGATTTGACTTTCACGCACCGCCGCCGCAGTCCTGCGGCCTGAGAGAGGGAGACGAATTCAATGCAGGCTCAAATGCTCGCCCCCGCCGCCGTGCTGGTCGCATGGTCGCTTATCATGCTGATGTGGATGGCCTTCACGCGCCTTCCCGCGATGAAAAAGGTCGGGTCGGGGCTCGGCGAGGCAAAGCCCGGCGGGCGCGGCCAGGACCTCGAAGGCGTGCTCGATGACCGGATAAACTGGAAAGCGCATAATTACGCGCATCTGATGGAACAGCCGACCATCTTTTACGCCGCCAGCATCATCCTGGCGATCATGGGCGCAAGCGCGCTCGATGTGGTATTTGCATGGGTCTATGTGGCGCTGCGGATCATTCACTCGGTCTGGCAGGCGACGGTCAATGTCGTATCGATCCGCTTCCTGCTGTTCATGCTGTCCACACTTGCACTGGTACATCTGGCGTGGCGGGCGATCGCGTTGACGCTGTTCCACGACCCCAGCCTGGCCCCTGCTTGAGGTTCGTGCCATGATCGACGCCGAAATCCTGCGCCCCGTCATCGTTCTGCTGGCCTGGACCATGGTCATGTGGCTGTGGATGTATGTCACCCGTATTCCCGCCATGACCAAGGCGCAGATCGCGGCGGACGAAGTGCGCAGGACCGGCACGCTGGATGAAAGGCTGCCCGAGCAGGTCCAATGGAAAGCACATAATTACAACCACTTGCACGAACAGCCGACAGTGTTCTACGCCGTCTGCCTGGTGCTGGCGATGGCCGGCATGGGTGACGGGATGAATGCCTTTCTGGCGTGGATCTATGTCGGCCTGCGCATCCTGCATTCGCTGGTGCAGGTCACCGCGAACAAGGTGATGGTGCGCTTCGTGCTGTTCGCCCTCTCGAGCGTGGTACTCATCGCGCTGATATTCCACGCCGCGATCTGGGCGTTCGAGCTGAGCTAAAGGCAAGTCATTACGAGGAGCGAAGCGACGCGGCAATCCACCTCCTGCCCTCACGGCAAGAGGCCAAGTCTGACCATGGATCGCCGCGCTACGCTCGCAATGACGTGCTTCAAGTCATTGCGAGAAGCCAAAGCCGACGCGGCAATCCCTCGTCGCCTCGGGCAAACCGCTGGAATGTCCTGAGATGGATTGCTTCGCCTGCGGCTCGCAATGACGATGCGGTAACAGCCTACTCCGCCGCTTCGGCCTCATGGACATGGCCGTCCGGCTCGATCTCGAGACCGGCCAGGAACCGTTCGGCGTCGAGCGCGGCCATGCAGCCCATGCCTGCCGCCGTCACCGCTTGGCGGTAAACATGATCGGTCACGTCGCCTGCGGCGAACACGCCCGGCACCTCGGTCTTGGGCGATCCGGCCTCGGTCAGCAGATAGCCGCCATCGTCCATCGGCAGCTTGCCTTTGAACAGCTCGGTCGCTGGCGCATGACCGATGGCGACGAAAGCGCCGTCGACTGCCAGCTGGCTGTCCTCGCCGGACACCGTGTCGCGCAGGTTGAGATGGTGCAGCGCGCCGTTCTCGCCCGCTTCGAAGCTCTCGACCGTCTTGTTCCAGATAACCGAGATCTTGGGGTGGTTGAGCAGCCGCTCCTGCAGGATCCGCTCCGCGCGCAATTCGTCGCGGCGGTGGATCAGCGTCACGTCATCGGAATGGTTGGTCAGGTACAGCGCCTCTTCGACGGCAGTATTCCCGCCGCCGATCACCGCGACCTTCTTGCCGCGGTAGAAGAACCCGTCACAGGTTGCGCAGGCCGATACGCCCTTGCCGCCCAGTTCCTGTTCGCCCGGCACGCCCAGCCATTTGGCCTGCGCCCCGGTAGCGATCACGAGGACGTCGGCCACATATTCATCGCCGCTGTCGCCCGTGGCAGTGAACGGCGAACCGCCCGCGATGTCGACATCGACGATGGTGTCCCACATCATCCGCGTGCCGACATGCTCGGCCTGCTTCTGCATCTGCTCCATCAGCCAGGGGCCCTGGATCACGTCTTCGAAGCCGGGATAATTCTCGACATCGGTCGTGATCGTCAGCTGCCCGCCGGGCTGCAGACCCTGCACCACGATCGGCTCCATCATCGCCCGCGCACCATAGATGGCGGCGGAATAGCCTGCGGGGCCGGAGCCGATGATGAGCATCTTTGTGCGATGGGTAGCCATGATCGTCAGTCTCGTATGCGTGTCTGTGAAAATCGTGAGGCGGCTATATGGGGACTGCCCCGGGTAAAGTCACGCCACGAAGCGCTGGCGAAGCTGCTCCTTCAACAGCTCGTCCACACCTAAGACGGTTTCGATGTAGCTATCGAGCGAGCCGTGATCATCCTCGACCTCGCACCAGTAGGTGGCCAGATATTCTTCGCGCACACCGAGCAGGGCCTGCACCGCGCCCTCCTCCAGCTTGCGGCCGAGCTTCTTCTCGATCCCGGGTACCGACTGGCTGGCTAGCACCTTCATGGTCGGCGCGTCATTAGTACGCAGGAACTCGGCCATCTGATCGTCCCGGTCAACGCCGAGGATGTGCAGCATGAGCATCGCCGCAACTCCGGTGCGATCCTTGCCTGCAAAACAATGGACGAGGCTTGCTCCATCGCGCTCTGCCAGAAGCCGCAGATAGCGCGAGAACATGCTGATCATCGCCGGGTTGCGCGGCATGCGGGTATAGACGGCCAGCATCCGCTGGCGGGCATAGTCCTCGGTCGACGTGCTTTCGTCCACATCCATATGCGGGGGGCTCGAGGAGGTTTCGCCCTCATGGAAGAACACTTCAGCCGTGAAATTTTCGGACCTTTTGCAGGGATTGCGCTCACGCTCGGAAGCCCCGCGCAAGTCGACCACCGTCCTGATGTCCAGCGCATCGATCGCCCGGAGGTCCGCCGCACTCGCGCCGACATGCTGGCCCGAACGCCACAGCAGGCCCTTGCGCACCATGCCTCCATCGCGCGTCTTCCATCCGCCATAATCGCGGAAATTGTGAATGCCTTGGGTGTCGAGAAAGGGTGCAAGAATCATGGAGACAGCTTGGCAGGGGATCGCTGCGGACGATACCCCTCGCTGACTAGCAACAGGTATTCGTCAGCTTTCCTGCGCGACGGTGTCCAGATCGTTGAGAAAGTCATCGGTCCACTTCTGCACATTATCATCGCGAACCGTGCCGATGAGCTTCTGATGCCGCTCCTTCCGTTCTGCCAGCGGCATATCCAGCGCCGTCCTGATAGCATGGGCAAGATCGTCGGGGCTATGCGGATTGACGAGCATGGCATCGGGCAATTGCGCAGCCGCCCCGGCAAAACGCGAAAGTATCAGCACGCCGGGATCTTCCGGGTCCTGCGCCGCGACATATTCCTTGGCCACGAGGTTCATCCCGTCGCGGAGCGGAGTGACCAGCCCGATCTTGGCTGCCCGGAAGAAGCCGAAAAGTTCCTCGTGACTATAGCCGCGATTGACGTAACGGACCGGGACCGCATCCACTTCGCTGCGAGCGCCATTGATCTGACCCGCCTTTTGTTCAAGCGTGGCGCGGATTTTCTGATAGCTCTCGACATCCTCGCGGCTCGGCGGCGCAATCTGGACGAATACGAGATCCTTTACCCGTTCGGGGTGCTTGTCGAAAAAGCGGGAAATCCCGTCAAGCCGCTCCGGCAGCCCTTTCGAATAGTCGAGCCGGTCAACGCCGATCATCGCGGTGCGGCGCCGGGTCGAGCTCATCAGCCGCTGCTGCGCCTGACGTGCCTCTCCCTTTTCGCCCAGCTTGCTGAAATGCTCCCAATCAATCCCGATCGGATAGGCCCGCGCGACCGTCGTACGACCGTCGAGTGTTACGGTACCCTTCCCCTCATTGACCTCGGCCCCCAATTCGGTGCGGCAGTAATGAAGAAAACTGTCGAGCCATTCCTGCGTCTGAAATCCAACGAGGTCATAGTGCAGCATCGTTCGCACGAGCCGCTCATGATAGGGTAGCGAAACGAAAAGCCGGGTGGCCGGCCACGGGATATGCAGGAAAAAACCGATACGGTTCTTGCAACCATGAGCACGCAGCCGTTCGCCAAGCGGGATCAAATGGTAATCGTGGACCCAGATGACGTCGTCGGGTTCGATCAAGGGAGTGACGAGTTCCGCGAACCTTTCATTGACGCGTTCATAGCCCTTGCCGGTTTCCCGCTCGTATTGCGCAAGATCAAGGCGATAGTGAAACAGCGGCCACAGCGTGGCGTTCGCATAACCGTTGTAATACTCTTCTACATCGGTGTCAGAAAGGTCGATCGTGGCGGTGGTGACGCCGTCACTGGTCTGCGTGGCGATATTGCCCGTCTCTCCGCTGGCGCTTTCTTCGCCTGACCAGCCGAACCACAAGCCTTCTCTGGATTTCAAAGCGGCGTGAAGAGCGCCCGCCAATCCGCCTTGGGCCCCGGCGGCACCGCGCGCCTTGGGCACAGCGACACGATTTGAAATAACCACAAGACGGTCGGTAGTACTCAACGTACCTCGCTCCAGGATTTCGAAAGATGGCCGGCTGAATTGATGATACCTACCAGCGAATAGGTTTGGGGAAAGTTCCCCCATAGTTCGCCCGTGTCATAGTCGAGATCCTCGCTGAGCAGCCCTGACCTGGTCGTATGCCCCAGCATGGCCTCGAACAACTGCCGCGCTTCTTCGCTGCGCTCAGTCAGGTGCAGCGCTTCGATCAGCCAGAAGGTACAGACATTGAAGGCTGTTTCCGGCGCTCCGAAGTCATCCTCTGCCGCGTAGCGAAGCATGTGGTTGCCGCGCCGCAAATCGCGCTCGACCGCCGCGAATGTCTTCAGGAACCGCTCATCGTCCGGTTTGAGATACCGCAGTTCGACCATCTGGAGCAAGCTGGCATCGAGGTAATCGCTTTCGAAGCTGGCGCCGTAATGCTGGCCTTCCTCGTTCCATGCCTCCTTGTCGATCTTGGCGCGGATGGCCTCCGCCCGTTCCTTCCAGAACGTCACCCGGTCCGCCCGTCCCAGACTTGCTGCGACGTTGGAGAGGCGATCGCACGCGGCCCAGCACATCACTGCCGAGTAGGTATGGACTTCCTGCCTCGTGCGAAACTCCCACAGACCCGCGTCGGGCTTGTCGTGCTTGGCCCAGGCAGCTTCGCCGACCTCTTCCAAATGGGCAAAATCGCGCTCATCGGCCATGCGCAGCAGACGGGTATCGAAGAAAGCCTGCGCTGTCGGCATGACGATCTGTCCATAGCAATCGTATTGCACCTGCTTGTAAGCCGCGTTGCCGACCCGGACCGGGCCGTTGCCACGATAGCCGGCCAGGCTTTTCGCTTCGAATTCGTGCAATTCCGGGTCGCCCATTACCGAATAGAGCGGTTGGATCTGACCTCCGCGCGCCTGGTCGATGATGTTGCGGAGATAGGCGAGATATTTCTCCAGCACGTCCAGCGCGCCGAGGCGGTTCAGGGCCTGCACCGTGTAGTAGCTGTCCCTGATCCAGCAATAACGATAGTCCCAGTTCCGCTCGCTTCCAGGCGCTTCGGGTATCGAAGTAGTCAGGGCGGCGACGATCGCCCCGGTCTCTTCGTGCTGACACAGCTTCAAAGAGATGGCCGCTCGAATTACCTCTTCTTGCCATTCCAGCGGGATATGGAGGCCGCGTACCCAATGCTGCCAGTACTTGCGCGTGTCCTCTTCCATGCGGCGCACTTCGCTACGTATATTGCCGACGAAGGGTTCGTCGGGCCCCAGGAAGAAGTGCTGATCGCTCTCGACGCGGTAGCCGCGATCCTCAAGAATATAACCCACGGGAGCATCGGTACTCAGCCGCATGGCCTGGTTGCCGAGGAGGTAACGGACGTGATTGGTGCCGTTGGTGGTGTCGGCCAGCGCTTCCCCGTAATTCTTCATGGGCGCCATCCGCACGCGCAGGCGCGGTGCACCGGCGACGGGCCGGACGATGCGGGCGAAGGCGACCGGGCGATACATGCGGCCCGACCGTTCGAAACGCGGCGCGAAGTCGAAAATGTCGAGCGCGCTGCCGTCTTCCGCCTCGAGGCGCGTCACCAGAATCGGCGTATTGCGCACGTAATACTGGCTTGAAGAAATCTGCCCTTCCAATTCGAAGCGCCAAGTGCCCTCGTCCCGCCGATCGCCATTGAGCAGCGAGCAGAAGACCGGATCGCCATCGACTCGCGGCACGCAGCCCCAGACGAAGCCCCCCTCGGTATCGACCAGCGCGCTGACCTGGCAATTGCCGATGGGAGATAGTTCGAGATTCGGTTTGTTCATATGTCCAGCCAATTGTGCACCGCAGCAACGTCTTTGAGGTGATAGCGTGCAGCCTTGCTCTTCCGTTCCCCGACTGCAATGCCGAAGCCCCCGCATTCGATTGCGGCCTCCATCCCATCCTCATCTGTCGTATCGTCACCGACGAAGATGGGGACCGATCCGGCAAAGGGCGCCTGCTCCATGAAAGCCTTGACCGCCCCGCCTTTGTTGGCGCCAGGGCGCACCAGTTCGGCAACGCCCTTGCCGCTGGTTACTTCCAGTTCATAGCGCTCTGCCAGGTCGCGGGCGAAGGAGAGCGTGTCGTGCTGCCGCTCGGGGCGCGCCCGAAAATGCAGAGCCCCGCCATGGGCCTTGGTCTCGTAATAGAGATCATGCAGATCGGCGTAGCTGCGCATTTCCTCGATGCACTCGTCGGTGAGTGCCAACGGCTCATCGCCAAGGCGCGAACCATCGGGGAGCAAGCGTGATGCTCCATGGGAGCCGGCCCGGCACAGCGGGACCTCACCAAGGTGCGAGGCCAGATCATCCAGTGCCCGGCCGGTAATGAGCGCCAAGCGGCCACCCAACCGGTCCCGCAAGGAAAGCAGCGCGTCCGGCAATTTGGCCGGCACATCTATCGCGCCCGGTTCGGCGGCAATGCCGACCAGCGTGCCATCGAAATCAAGAAACAGAGAAACAGGGCCCTCGCCCAAAAGATCGTCGAGGGGTGGCGAACAGGGTAGCGAATGGGCTTTTTCCATTGCGGCAGCCTTAGTGGCTCCTTCCGCCTCGTCAAAGCCTTAGCCTTCTTCGAGACTGCCCGGCTCGAGGATCAAATCCCCCTGCTTGACCCGCCAGCCTTCCAGTCGGCTGAGAAAATTCATCCCCAGCACGTTGGTATTGCCCAGATTGGGGGCGATCACCGCATCCAGCCCGCCCGCCTCGATATTGCCGAAGCGCAGGCTGTCGACTGTAGTGAGTTCTGCCGTCACTGCGCCATTGGCCGTATTCAGCATGACCGGCAACCCGCCCGTCCGCGGTTCCAGCCCCGCACGCCGGGCGGATTCGGCAGACAGAGCGGTGAGCGTGGCCCCGGTATCCACCAAGAACCGCGTGGGCACGCCGTTCACTTCGGCAACCAGCCAGTAGTGACCATCTGCCGCAAGCGGTATGACCGTTTCTTCGCCCACTATCGATTGCTTTGGCATGCCCAGTTCGGTGACGGCGTCGAGCCGAGGGTCGAAGCGGGCAAGCTGGAGGAAGACGGTCACGAGTATGGCCATCAGAGCAATCGTGCTGGCGGTCCGCACGAGGCGCCCGCCCAGCACTTTGTGCCGCAGCATGATGGCGCCGATCCAGCCCAGAAGGAGGGCGCCGATCGTCCCTGCCAACAGGCCGGAACGCGGCACGGCACGGATTATTTCGGCAAGGGCATCAAAAGCGCTCTGCGAGTCCATCGTCAGTCCATATAGGAGGGGCGATCGGTATCGTCGATGAACGCGATCAATTTGTTCAGGGGGCGTCGCGCTTTTCGGTAGCCTCGGCGAGGATCAGGGAGAAGCGGTCGCCACTATCCGTCCAGCGCGCCTGCGGAGTCCAGCCACCGGCCAGCAACAAGGTATTGGCGCTGCGGCGGGTGAACTTGTGGCTGTTTTCCGTGTGGATCGTTTCGCCCTTACGCATGGAGAAGCGTTTACCGGCTACTTCGAAATCAAAATCCTCAAGCGCTTCCAAATGCATTTCGATCCGCGCGAAGTCATCGTTCCATGGCGCTGTATGGCGCAGGGCATCGACCGGGATCGTGCCTTCGAGCTCGCGATTGATCCGCCGCGCGAGATTGAGATTGAATTCGCCCGTCACGCCTCGGGAATCGTTATAAGCGGCTTCGAGAACCTGTTGGTCCTTCACCAAGTCCATGCCGATCAGCAGCAGGGGTCTGCCGCCCTCTTCCGCTCCCAAGGTTGCCCGCATGGAACGCAGCAGATCGACTGCCGTGCGCGGGACCATGTTGCCAATGGTCGAGCCAGGGAAGAAACCCAGCTTCGGCAGATCCGCAACCTCATCTGGCAATTGCACTTCGCGCATGAAATCGGCTTCCACCGGGAAGACGTCAACGTCAGGAAATTTCTTTGCCAGAGTTGCGGCAGATTCCCGCAGGAATTCGCCTGAGATGTCGAGCGGCACATAAGCGGACGGATTGATCGCGCGCAGCAGCAGGGGGGTTTTCACCGAGCTGCCGGACCCGAATTCCACCACCGCGCGGCCCTTGCCGATCAGCTCGGCGAACTCCTTGCCGCGTGCATCGAGAATTTCGGTCTCCGAGCGGGTGGGATAATATTCTGGAAGGTCGGTAATATCCTCGAACAGCTGCGATCCGGCGTCGTCGTAAAGCCAGCGTGCCGGAATGGCTTTCTGGTGCTGATCAAGCCCCTGCAGAACGTCGTCGCGAAATGCACGAACCACACCCTTCTCGTCGCGATCGACGAGCGCAATACCTTGTTCGGTTTTCATAGATCCTTGGCCAATCTCAGCCCGGTAAATTGCCAGCGCTGGTGGGGGTAGAAGAAGTTGCGATAGCTCGCACGCGAATGTCCACGTGCCGTGGCGCAGCTCGCGCCTTTCAGCACGAATTGTCCGCTCATGAATTTGCCGTTGTATTCGCCTACGGCGCCGGGCGCTGGTTCAAAGCGCGGATAAGGCAAATAGGCGGAACGGGTGAATTGCCAGCAATCGCCGAATAGACTTGCTGAGCCGACCGGCAAGGGCGGAGCGGCATGATCTAACTGATTCCCGGCTTCGGGATCATGCGCAGCCGAAGCTCCTTCCTGGCCCCGAGCGATCGCTTCCCATTCGAATTCCGTTGGCAGCCTGTGTCCAGCCCAAGTGGCAAAGGCATCTGCTTCATAATAAGAAATATGGGTCACCGGCGCATCGGGATCACGGTCCTGCCAGCCCGAATGCGTGAAATGCGCCTCGTCCTGCCAGTATGACGGGCTGCGAATGGCATTCTCCTTCACCCAGCCCCAACCATCGGACAGCCACAAACGTGCGTCGTCATAGCCGCCATCGGCAATGAATTCTGCCCATTGACCGTTTGTTACCAGCCGCGAAGCGAGAGCGAAGGGTTCGAGCAGCACACGATGCACCGGCCCTTCGTTATCGAAGGCAAAGCCGTCCGCCTGATGCCCAACCCGGGCGATGCCCCCTGGATGCGCGAACCATTCCTCTTGCGCCGAAGAGGAGGAGATGGATCCGGCCTTCTCCCACATCGCCGGGCCCAGCGGGTTCTGAAAAAGCGCATGCTTGATGTCGGTGAGGAGCAATTCCTGATGCTGTTGCTCATGCGCAAAGCCCAGCTCGATCAGCGGGCGCAGATCTTCGCGCTCAAGCAAGGGCTTCATGGCTTCGTCGACATGACGGCGCCAGGCAAGAACATCATTCATGGTTGGCCGGGAAAGCATTCTGCGGGAAAAGCGCGCGATCCTCTCGCCTTCAGCCTCGTAATACGAATTGAAGACGAAGGGCCAGCGCTCGTCGTACAGCGTGTAATCGGGCAGATGATCGCGCAGCAGGAAGGTTTCCCAAAACCACGTTACGTGCGCGATATGCCATTTAGCCGGCGAGGCATCCTCCATCGACTGGAGGGTAGCATCTGCTTCGGAAAGCGGTTCGACTAGAGCCTCGGTGAGCTGGCGGATGTTGGCGAACCGCTCTGCCAGATCGCTGCCGGTAACGTTGTTGCTGGCCTGCGCGGCGGTCATGGCCACTCTCCCCTTGCGGCTGCCGTTCAGCGGCAACCATGTGTCAGCATGGCGGATTCGAGTGGAGGTTTAAAGGCCCGCCAGCCAAAAACCTGAAACCGTCCAGCCGGATGGCCAAGACGATCTCAAGTCTAAATGGGGTAACCGGCGCATGGTTCCGCCGCGCCTGTCGCGCAGAGAGTTATCATTGATGCGATGCGGATTCAGCGCAGAACGCAACAGTGCATGAGACTAGGCGGCGTTCGCCTGCTGGTGGCCATGCTCCGCGTTGAGAGTTTCGGCGATGAGGAACGCGAGTTCCAACGACTGGGCCGCATTGAGACGGGGATCGCAATGGGTGTGATAGCGATCTTTAAGCGCTTCGTCCGTGATCGCGACCGCCCCGCCCACGCATTCGGTGACATCCTGACCAGTCATTTCGACATGGATGCCGCCTGGATGAGTGCCTTCCGCGCGGTGCACGGCGAAAAAGCCCTTCACTTCCGACAGGATCCGGTCGAACGGGCGCGTCTTGTAACCGCTATCCGATTTCACGACATTGCCATGCATCGGATCGCAGCTCCAGACGACAGGGTGCCCTTCCGCCTTCACGGCCCTGACCAGCCGAGGGAGGCCTTCTTCCACCTTGTCATGGCCGAAGCGGCTGATGAGCGTGATGCGCCCCGGCTCCCGTGCCGGATTGAGCGTATCCAACAATTTGAGCATGGCATCGGTTTCTAGGCTCGGTCCGCATTTCATGCCGATCGGATTGCCGATACCCCGCGCAAATTCGACATGTGCGCTGCCGTCGAAGCGCGTGCGGTCGCCGATCCACAGCATATGTGCGCTGGTGTCGTACCAGTCACCCGTCAGACTATCCCGCCGGGTCAGCGCCTGCTCGTAAGGCAAAAGGAGCGCCTCGTGGCTGGTGTAGAAGCTGGTCCCCTGCAGCTGCGGCACAGTAGCCGGGTCGATGCCGCAAGCTTCCATGAAATCAAGCGCTTCGCCAATGCGGTCGGCCACATGGGAGAATTTGTCGGCCCACGGGCTACGGCCCATGAAGTCCAGCGTCCACTGATGGACCTGGCGCAGGTTCGCATAGCCGCCGCCTGCAAAGGCGCGGAGGAGATTGAGCGTGGCCGATGCCTGGAAATAGGCGCGGACCATGCGCTGAGGATCGTTGGTGCGCGATGCCGGATCGAAATCGATACCGTTCACATTGTCACCGAAGTAGCTCGGCAGGGTCATGTCGCCCTGCGTTTCGGTGTCCGAGCTGCGCGGCTTGGCGAACTGCCCCGCCATACGGCCGACCTTCACCACCGGCTGCTTGCTGGCAAACGTCATGACGACCGCCATTTGCAGCAGGACGCGGAACGTATCGCGGATGTTGTTCGGGTGGAATTCGGCAAAGCTTTCCGCGCAATCGCCACCCTGAAGCAGGAAGGCACGACCCTCAGCGACTTCGGCCAGATCGGCCTTCAGCGCGCGCGCTTCTCCGGCAAACACCAGCGGCGGATGGCTCGACAGTAAGTTCGTTGCTTCGTCCAGCGCCGCGGCGTTTTCATAGCGCGGCAGGTGCTTCGCTTCGAAGTTCTGCCAGCTATCCGGTGCCCAATCGCGTGCCATTACCAGTCCAATTCATGATTATTCGAGGCGCAAAGCCAAGCCCAGCCAGAGCCTTGGCGCAAGCAGCATAAACTTGCCCAGCGGAAAAGTGCGATTGGGCTGATTAATTTACCGCCGTGACTGCGCCCCGCCCGGTGACGTTCCGCTCGCCAGTTTCTGCCCCTCGGGGATTACCGCCATACGCCAGGCCGATGTTCCGCCAAAATATTCAGTAGCAAGGGCCTGCATGGCCTCAGGCGTCGTCTGCGAATAATCGTTCAGAATGCCGCGCAGGGCTTGCATCCGCCGCGGATCGGATGTCGATCCTTCCAGCTCGAGAAGGTAGAAGTAATTTCCGCTCGAAATCCGCTCGTAATAATTGCGCAGCGGTTCGGTCGCCCGGGCAAGCTCGTCGGCCGTCGGCGGCGTTTGGGTCAACTCGCGCGCGATGCGATCGGCCTCGGCAAAGAAGACCGGCACATCCCTGGGCTGCAACTGCGCATATCCCATGATCGAACCACCGCTGTCGACATCAATCGGCCAATCCAGCCTCACCGAGGGGGCATAGCTTGCCCCAGCCTTCTCGCGCATGGCTTCAAGCAGGCGGTTCGAGAAGACCTCAGTCAGGATCGACAATTGACGTGACTTGCGGATTTCGGCCAGTCCGCCGCCCACCGGCCAAGCGATGACCGCCGCCGCCTGATTGGCCTCACCCTTGTGGTAACGCACGACAGTCTCACCGGCCGGGGCCAGTTCTATCTTCCTGTTCAGAACCTGCTGCGGGATCGGCTTGCGATCCGGCAGGGCCCCGAAGGTCCGGGAAAGCGCGGCGACAGCTTCCTCACGGTCGTAATCGCCGAAGATTAATATTTCCACCGGGCCTTGCTGAAGGATTGGCTGCCATACCTCGCGGAAACCCTCGACGCTGGTTTCTGCGAGAGCGTCTGGAGTGGAGGTGCGGAAGATCGGATTCTTGTCGTAGATGTAATACTCAAGGTCGCGGTTGAGCACACCGCTAGGGCTCGCCTCATAGCTCTGATAGGCCAACCGCCCAGCGGCCTTCGCACGGGCAATGGGGTTGGCATCCCAGCGCGGCATGCCCAGCTTGGCGGCAAAGAGATACAGCTGATCTGCGAGGTCCTGGCGGCGGGTCATGGCGCTAAAGGAGAAGGTGCCCTCGCCGATATCGAAGTCAAAACCCATCTTGCGACCGGTGCTGATGCGGTCGAGCTCTTCCTGCCCAAGTTCGCCCAAGCCGGACTGTACCAGCGCGCTTTCGCCAAGGCTGATGTAGGGTGCATCGTCCGCATCAAAGGCGCGAATACCGGCACCGAACCGAACCTTGACTGCCACTCGGCCCGGCTCATGGTCATTCGCCAGCAGCAGGGCTTTGACACCGTTGCCGAACTCGATCCGCTCGACATCGCCGAGACCGTGGGGCGAACGCAGGACGACCTCGCCCGGCTCTCCGATCGCGGGCAGGTCGGCGAAGTCTATGCTCTGCGCAGCCAGCCGCGCATTGCTATCGGCATCGACCCTTTCGCGAAGCGCTGTCCTCACGGATTCTTCGGTCGCCTCCCCGGCCTCAGGGGTCACATAGGTGGCCCTGATGACCGACCCTCTGAACAGCTCGCGGGTATCATCCAGCAGTGCCTGCGGCGTCGTCTTGGCCTTCATCGAATTGAAAACCATCAGGAAGGTTTCGGGCGCGGCGATCGCCTCGCGGATATCGACCGCGTTGACGAGGTCGTCGGCATAGCCCGACGCTGCGAGGACAGAACGCTGCTCTACCATGTTCGCGAAGCCGACTTCCATTTCGGCCAGTTCGCGGTCCATCTCCTCCTGAGTAGGTGGGTTCGCCAACGCATCGGCGATGACCGCCCGAACATCGGTGAGGGCAGCCTCCCAATCTTCCGTCAATGGCGCGAATTGCACCAGCGTGGCATGAGCCGACCGGCTTATCTTGGATTCGCTAGCCTGCGCATAAAGATAGCTTCCACCGGCGCGCGCGCGAGCTTCCAGCCGCCGGTTGATAAGCGCAAGCGCAAGCGATTCCCGCAAGCGGCCTTCATTATAAGCGATCGTGTCGTCGACCTGCCGCCAAGGCCTGAAATATCCAAAGGTGAACGCTCGTGGCAAAGTCGGCTCGACTATAACTGCGGCCTCGCCAACCGGATTGACAGGATCTGCACTGGCCGGCGCCACAGGATCCCCGAAGTCGGGGGCCTTGGCCGGAGCGCCGGGCTTGGACCAGTCGCCAAAGTATTTCTCAACCATCGAAGCGAAAAGCACAGGGTCAAGATCGCCGACCACCGAGATTACGGTGTTCTGCGGGCGATACCAGCGGTCGTAGAAAGCACTGACCGAATTGCCAGTCGCTGCCTGCAGACTGTCTTCCGTTCCGATGGTGATACGTTCCGCCAGCCGCTGGCCAGCAAACAGCGTCTGCATGGTCTGCTCGCTTACCCGCTCACCAACGCCGCCGCGCTCGCGCTTCTCGGCGAGCACGATCGGCACCTCGGCGCGAACGTTCGCGTCGGACAGTACGGGATCGCGCACCATGCCGGACAGCAGCTTCATGCTTTCATCGAGCTTGGCCGCGTTCACATCTGGAAGGTCGAGCTTGAAGACAGTATGCGTCGGACTGGTTTCCGCGTTGGTGTCACTGCCAAAAGTCGCGCCGAGGCGCTGCCAGGTTGGAATGGCTTCGGCGACACCGAGATATTTACTCTCGCGGAAGAGTAAATGCTCAAGCAAGTGGGCATAGCCCAGTTCGCTATCGCTCTCGTACAGGGAACCTGCGTCGATCCGCACCCGGATTGAAACCTGGCCGGGAGGGACACCATTTTCCCGCACGCCATAACGCAGGCCGTTGGCAAGCTCGCCAAATTGCCATTCCTCATCGCGCGGAACGTCGCTGTTTTCGTAAATCCAAGGCGTCTCGCCTTCTAGCTGCAGGGATGCAGGCGGCTCTACTTCCTGCGCGGGCAGAGTCTGCGGGGCAAGCAACAGAAGCGGGAGAAACAAAGCGATACGCCGTGCGGCGCGCAAACTATCAGTCATGCGCAGGATATAGGAGAGCGTCTGGTGAAGCGCCAGTGAATGAAGGAAAACCTTCGGCCAGGGAAACCGGGATGCCTTGCCCATAGGCAGCCCCCCACCTACATCGCATCTCATGTTCATCGAAACCGAAACCACGCCAAATCCATCAAGCCTTAAATTCCTGCCGGGTCGCCCCGTAATGGGCAAGGGAACCCGCGAATTCGCGTCCCCCGAAGCGGCCGAAGCCAGCCCTCTGGCGCAGGCCATCTTCGATACCGGCGAAGCGACGAATGTTTTCTATGGCGGCGATTTCGTGACCGTGACTGCTGCACCGGGTGCCAATTGGAGCGATCTCAAACCGCAGGTCCTCTCTATTCTTCTCGATCACTTCGTGTCTGAGGCGCCGCTTTTCGCACCAGGTACCGCGGGCGGAATTGCCGTCCCCGGTCAGAGTGATCTTCTGGTCGAGGAAAACGAAGACGATGCGGATATCGTGGTTCAGATCCATGAATTGCTGGAAAGCCGCGTTAGGCCTGCGGTCGCCGGTGATGGCGGAGATATCCAGTATCGCGGCTATAAGGACGGTGTGGTCTATCTCCAGATGCAAGGGGCCTGCGCGGGATGTCCGTCTTCATCCGCAACGCTGAAACACGGAATCGAAAGCCTCTTGAAACATTATGTGCCGGAGGTCGTTGAAGTCCGCGAAGCGTAAGTCGACGCACCGAAATCCGAGGATGATATGACCCAGCAATTCCATGACAACCATCTTTCTGCTGCCGCACTCGATCAGATTTTCCGAGAAGCACGCAGCTATAACGGTTGGCATGACAAGGAGGTCAGCGATCAGCAGATCAAGGAAATCTACGAGCTGCTGAAAATGGGTCCTACGTCTGCGAACATGCAACCCGTGCGGCTCGTATGGTGCAAATCGCAGGAATCGCGGGACAAACTCGCCGAATTCGCATCCGAAGGAAACCAAGAGAAAATCAAGACCGCTCCGGTGGTCGCGATCATCGGATACGACATCGATTTTCATGAGGAGCTTCCCTGGCTCTTTCCTCACGCCGATGCCAAGAGTTGGTTCGAAGGTGATGAGGAAGGACGCAAGGAAGGAGCGGCTCGCAATTCAGCGCTGCAGGGCGCTTACCTGATGATCGCCGCTCGGGCGCTGGGTCTCGATTGCGGTCCCATGTCGGGAGTTGATCTCGACAAGATTACCGAACATTTCTTTGCCGACCAACCACGGCATCGCGCCGATTGGGTTTGCGCAATTGGCTATGGCGACAAGGAAAGCATATTCGCGCGCAGCCCGCGTCCTGATTTTGACAAGTTCAATCGTATCGACTGACTTGAAGCAGGGTCTTGCGTAAGGCAGGGCGTTCGCCATGCGAATGCTTGCGATAGATACGTCCGGAGAAGCGTGCTCGGTTGCTTTGTTTGAAGGTGACCGGGTCATTGATGCCCGCCATGAAACGATCGGCCGCGGGCATGCAGAACGCGTTGTACCGATGATCTCGCAGTTGCACGGTCAGGGCAAGTGCGACGAAATACTCGTTTCTCTGGGACCGGGAAGCTTCACCGGTGTGCGGATTGGTCTCGCAGCGGCTCGCGCTCTGGGAATCGCCTGGAATGCCCGGGTGTCGGGTTATCCTACACTGTCTTTGATTGCAGCGATGGCTCAGTCGAAAATGGCAGGTCCAGTCGATGCGTGCATGAACGGCGGGCACGGTGAGTGGTTTATCCAATCATTCGATGCTGGAGGATTGCCTGCGAGCGAGGTCATGTCCCGCACACCGGAAGAAGCCGTGATCGCTTTGACAGCAGCAAATGTCGCTGGAAACAGGGCCTCCGAATTTGCCCGGATTGCAGCCCATGAGGTCCGGCCAATGGAAATCGTGGCCGACGCCGGTTTCGCACATGCCATCCCGAGATGCCTTCGGACGAAAGTTCTATCGCCAATCTACGGGCGCTCGCCAGATGCGAAAGCGCCAGCCAAATGAGCGAGCTAGATCAGCTCATGCGGATCATGGAAATCAGTTTCGATCCGCACTACCGTGAAGCCTGGACCCGGCGCCAAGTGGAAGATTCACTGCTAATCTCCTCCACTTTCGCGATGCTTTGTGACGAAGCGGCAAAGCCGACAGATGGAGGGAGCAACGCGGCCGGCTTCGTACTTGCCAGACAAGCTGCCGATGAAATTGAATTGCTGCTGATCGCAGTGGATCCAAAGCATCGGAAGAAGGGTGTAGGGTCGTTATTACTTGAACGATTTCTTGACGTTGCGGGTGAACGCGAAGCAAGCAAGGTGTTTTTGGAGATGCGCGCTAACAACCCTGCAATCTCGGTTTATCGCGCCGCAGGTTTCGAACTAATCGGACGGCGCGCGAACTATTATCGTACCGTAACAGGTGAAACGATAGACGCTCTTACCTTTGGCAGAAAAGTATAATTGACTTAAATCGTGCTTCATGGTTGTACGTATGCGACAAACCGCATCTTCATTACAGATTTGTGTAGACTTGCCATGTTGTGATGCATACTTCCGGCCGCAGCTGGAGTATTCACATGAACAATTTTCAAACAGATATGAGCGAAACGCTCATTACCCTCACTTCGGATATTGTCGCAGCACATGTTTCGAATAATAGTGTCACCGTCGATGACGTTCCTGCATTGATTTCCAATGTTTATTCTGCACTTTCCGGGTTGGGCGGAAATGGTACGAATGAGGAAGAGCGTCCCGATCCCGCGGTTTCCGTGCGTGCATCGGTAAAGAAGGATCACATCATTTGCCTCGATTGCGGCAAGAAGATGAAGATGCTCAAGCGCCACCTGTCGACCGAACACGATATGTCGCCGGAAGATTATCGTCAGCGTTGGGATCTTCCGTCGGACTATCCCATGGTTGCACCCGATTACGCAGACACGCGCCGCGATCTCGCCAAGAAGATCGGCCTGGGCCGCAAGCCGGGCGAAAAGGTCGGCCGCAACAAATAGTCTGCATAAAGCGGCCTTGTACGGCTTGAGATAGACGCCCCGCCCAGATAAGGTGCGGGGCGTTATTCATTCAGGAAGACCACTTGCATCAGCGTATCGATCTCGAACAGCTTTGTGCCGACAAGGGTCTGCGCATTACGGAACAGCGCCGCGTGATAGCTCGGGTGCTGTCCGAAAGCGACGACCACCCGGATGTGGAGATGGTTCACGCCCGTGCCAGTGAGATCGATCCGGGAATCTCCATTGCCACGGTTTACCGGACAGTCAGACTATTCGAAGAGGCAGGTATTCTCGACCGTCACGATTTCGGTGACGGCCGTGCCCGGTATGAAGCCGCTCCGGAAGCCCATCACGATCATCTAATCGACGTGGAAAGCGGCAAGGTCGTAGAATTCGTCGATCCTGAATTGGAAGCGCTACAGAAACAGATAGCGGAGAAGCTCGGATACCGTCTCGTCGACCACCGGATGGAACTCTATGGCGTCCGGCTCGACCGCGAGAGCTGAGCGCAAACTCGCGCGCTACACGGCGAAGCGACTGGCCGCCGCTGCCGGAGAGAAAGTACCGCTGACGGCAATCGGATGGTTTCGATTCGCCCTGCGGATGATCGGTATTTTTCTCCTCCTGCTCATCTTCGTGCCGCTACACTATGCCTATCGCTTGTTTGCATATGGCTCGCCCTTCCCGATGCTGTTCCTTCGTTATACTGCACGCGTAGTAGGCGCGCGGGTCGAAGTGGTGGGTACGCCCCTTCGCCGCGACGTCTTCTTCATCTCCAATCATATATCCTGGATCGATATTCTCGCGATGGCAGGCGCGAGCGGTACGGCGTTCGTCGCGAAATGGGAGCTTAGCCAGGTGCCAGTCATTGGCTGGCTGTGCAGCCTCAACCGAACGGTGTTCGTGAAGCGAGAACATAGGATGGGCGTGGCCGAGCAGATCAACGCGTTGAAAGAAGCGTTGCAAGACAATTGGTCGGTCACAGTCTTTCCGGAAGGCACGGTGACCGACGGACATTCCCTGCTCCCGTTCAAATCTTCAATGATCTCCGTGATGGAACCGCCTCCACCGGGGGTGATGGTGCAACCAGTCGTCATAGATTACGGCCCCAACTCGGAAGAAATCGCCTGGATTGGGGAGGAAACTGGCCTCCACAACGCCATGCGGATGATGGCGCGGCGTGGCTCATTCAAGCTGAGGATCCATTATCTCGACCCATTCAGCCCCGAAGATTATCGTGGGCGCAAGGCCATCGCAGCAAAGGCTCGCGCGGAAATCGAAACGCAGCTGGTTGCCAATCTCGGCAAACCGCTCCGCGATTACCAGCATGTCGTCGAAGCCGTACGCTACCGACCGAAAATGACCGACGCCTAGAGGTCGGCTTTTACCAGCCAATCATGGAACAGTCGGACCGGCCGTTCCTCAAGCGCTGTGGGCTTGCATACAAACCAATAGCTGTAAGGGCTCTCGACCGTCGCATTATATAGCGTCGCCAGACGCGGATCGGCGGCGCGGCGCATGTGATCGTCATGCATGATCGCGATGCCGAGCCCCTGTGCAGCAGCTTCGAGCATGAGCTGGCCGGAGTCGAAATGATCGATTGCCGCCGGTTCAAGATTGGGATGACCGATCTCGGCGCGCCAGGCTGAAAAGCTCTCGGGCAATTCGTTGTGAATGAGGAAAGTTTGCTTCGACAGCAGTTCCTCTTCGGGAACATCACCTAACTTCTGGGCAAGGTCGCGGCTGCAGATAGCATGGACCTTGTTGTAATCGAGCCGTACGGCATGAAGACCACGCGAAGGCCCGCGCGACAGGATGATTGCTGCATCGAGCACATCCCCGACCCTGTCTTCGAGATGGGCGCCGGTATCGATGTCGATGTGCAAAAGCGGGTGCCGCGCGCGGAGTTCGGCAAGTCGCGGAAACAGTCGCTGGCTGCCGAATAGCGGCAGTACGCCGAGATGTAGACGCAAGACCGACAGATTTTCCGACTGGCTTTCTACCGCTCTCGCCAAGGCCTCCAGCTGCGGATTCACTGCTTCGTAAAAGGCGTGGCCATCATCGGTCAGCTGCATCGCTTGCCGCGCACGCGTAAACAGCTTCTTGCCGACGAATTCTTCCAGATTGCCAATGCGCCTCGAAAGTGCGCTCGGGCTCAAGCCAAGTTCGTCAGCAGCCGCACGCGCAGAACCAAGCCGCACGGTGCGCACGAAAGCTTCTAGAGCGCGAAGGGGAGGCAAACGGCGGGAGGCCATAGCTCCCGCCTATGCATTTAAATGCCACCTGTCGAGTGTGAATGTGCGGTTTTCTGCAACTGACAAAGGTCAGTCTGCGGGCTCTTCCGGCTTTGGAGCATGGAGCCGCAGACGGGTCACATGGGTCTCGTCGCCATCGGTCACTTCGATGCGCCAACCTGAGGAATGCTCTAGTATCTCGCCCTTGGGCGGAACCTGTTCAGCGAGAACGAATGCCAGACCGCCGAGCGTGTCGACCGACTCTTCGACCTCGGCAAGGCGCGGATCGATCCGGTCTGCCACGTCATCCAGCTCGGCCCTTGCGTCGCAATCCCACATGCCGTCGCCGATCGGGGCGATCCACTCCTCGGGCGCATCGTCATGCTCATCCTCGATTTCCCCGACGATTTCCTCGACCAGATCTTCAATGGTGATAAGACCATCGGTGCCAGAGAATTCATCGAGCACAATTGCGAGGTGCATGCGCTGGGATCGCATGTCCGCCAGCACATCCAGCGCATTGCGCGTCTGCGGCACATAGAGCGGCTGACGCATTAGAACGGTCCAGTCTTCCGGCGGCGGCTTGCGCTCGGCCAGGTAAGAGAAAATATCCTTGATGTGCACCATCCCGATCACATCGTCGAGCTGGCCTCGATAGACGGGCATGCGCGAATGACCGTGCTCCGAAAAGGTCGAGACCACTTCATCCCACGTCGCGTCGGCATTGATCGCGATGATTTCGCCGCGAGGGACCGCGACATCATCAGCGTCATGTTCGGAAAAGTGGAGCAGATTGCGGAGCATCTGGCGCTCGACACCCGAAAGATCGCCCTTGGCCGCATCTTCAGTATCTTCGGAACCGTTTTCGCCTTCATGCTCGTCGATAGCTTCTTCGAGCTGGGCACGCAGGCTCCGGCCACCACCTTCGGCGTCAAACAATTTGCGAATGGCGGGCCACAGCCCGCTGCTACTCTCCGCGTCTCCGGCGGGGGGTGAAGAATTGGCCATGGGCCGTTTTGCTACTCCAAAAATTCAGCGGTCCCCATATGGGTCCGCGATGCCTAGTTTTGCAAGCGCTTCTACTTCGAGTTTTTCCATCGCCGCTGCCTGGCTGTCGGAATCCACGTGATCATGGCCGGCGAGATGCAAGAAACCGTGAACGAGCAGATGGGCGGTGTGGTCCTTTAAAGCCACCGCTTTTTCATCGGCTTCGCGCTGACAGGTTTCGAATGCCAGAGCGATGTCGCCGAGCATTTCCGGTGGACCTTCCGCCGCTAGCGCAAGGAGGTCGTCCCGCTCGAGCATGGGAAAAGAGAGGACATTTGTCGGCTTGTCTTTACCCCTCCACTCTTTGTTCAACTCGTGGACTTGGGTGTCGGAGGTATAGAGTACGCTGGTAATAAGGCGTGAGCTGTTCAGCGCAGGCTCGACACCGACGAGTGCATCGAGCGCTTGCTGGCACAGTGCCTCCCAATCGTGATGGTCGGGCCATCCCTCTACGTCGATATCGAGTTGCAAATCGCGCTTCCGTTGCGTGTGAACAGTTGCCTTTATCCGCGATTATGCGGAAGGGCCTTCGTAAGCCTCGACGATACGCCCGACGATGGGATGCCTGACGACGTCGGCTGCGGTGAAGCGGATCGTGCCGAAACCATCCACCCCCTCCAGCTTACCGACTGCGTCGGCAAGGCCGCTCATGCCGTCGCCGCCGGGGATGTCGACCTGCCGCGGATCTCCGCAAATCACCATGCGGCTGTTTTGGCCAAACCGGGTCAGGAACATCTTCATCTGTTCGCGCGTGGTATTCTGCGCTTCGTCCAGGATGACAAAGGCGTCGGCCAAGGTGCGACCGCGCATGAAGGCAATGGGCGCGATCTCGATCTCTCCCGATGCCAGCCGCCGCTCCACCTGCTCGGGCGGCATGCAATCGTAGAGCGCATCGTAAAGCGGGCGCAAATAGGGATCGACCTTGTCTTTCATATCGCCCGGGAGGAAGCCCAGTTTCTCCCCTGCTTCGACCGCAGGGCGCGACAGGATCAGGCGCTGTACGCTGCCGGTGATCAGTTGCGCCACGGCCTGCGCGACCGCCAGATAGGTCTTGCCCGTACCCGCCGGGCCGAGCGCGAAGATGATGTCGTCACGCACCAGGCTGCGCATATAGGTCGCCTGCATGGCGCTGCGCGGCACGATAGTCTTGCGGCGCGTGCGGATCATGATGGGCGGCCCGCCCTTGGCATCGCTCAGCTTGCCGTCAACGATACCGTCTAGCGTGGGTTCGTTCGACATGGCGATCAGCGACTCGATGGCACCCGCATCGAGATCCTGCCCCATGGCGAGGCGGTCATACATTTCGTTAAGCACGTCGCGCGCGCGGGCGACGCTGTCTTCGGGGCCTTCGATATGGATCGCATTGCCGCGAGCGGAGATGAACACGCCAAGCCGGTTTTCCACTTGGACCAGATTAGCGTCGAACTGTCCGAACAGAGCGCCGAGAAGGCTCTGATTGTCGAAGTTCACATCCACCTGCGCGCGGCGAACCTCGCGCTGTGGTACGGGCGGTTTGGTCAGGGCCGGTTCGGAGTGACCCGAACGCTTCTGAGCTGGTTTGCGAGCCATCTGCTCCTTTCGCATGTGTATCGAGTCGGAAATCTAGGCATTCCCGCCCGTGAAACAAGCTGGCACGATCAAAGACGGTGGAAAGTCACACGCCTGTAATCAGGCAGATACCTTTTCCCGAAGCTTGCCGGCGAGCGAATTTGGCCCTGCCTCGACCAGTTCGGCCTCCACCAGATCGCCAATGGCTGCTGCGCCTTCGAACCATACGCTCTGAAGCCATGGCGACTTGCCAAGCCACTGCCCTTCGAGCTTGCCCTTGCGTTCGACGAGCACTTCGCAGGTCCGCCCGACGCTTGCCTCGTTGAAGGCCAGCTGATCCCGGTTGAGCGCGGCCTGAAGGCGCTGGAGGCGGTCGTCCATGACTTCCTTGGCGACCTGCCCTTCCATCGTCGCGGCGGGCGTACCGGGGCGCGGGCTGTACTTGAAACTGAAGGCCTGAGCGTACTTGACCTCATCGACCAGTGCGAGAGTTTCCTCGAACTCGGCATCGGTTTCGCCCGGGAAGCCGACGATGAAGTCGCCCGACAGCGCAAGATCGGGCCGTGCGGCGCGAAAGCGGTCAAGCAGCTTGAGATAGCTTTCGGCCGTGTGGCTGCGGTTCATGGCCTTCAGGACACGGTCGCTGCCAGCCTGCACCGGCAGGTGAAGGAAGGGCATGAGCTTGTCCACTTCGCCGTGCGCGGCGATCAGATCGTCATCCATGTCGGCCGGATGGCTGGTGGTGTAGCGGATGCGCGCGAGGCCATCGACCTTGGCAAGATCACGGATCAACCCCGCGAGCCCGACGTGATGGCCCTTCTCGTCCTCGCCCGACCATGCCGAGACATTCTGGCCCAGGAGCGTGATCTCCTTCGCGCCTGCGTCGACCAGCTTCCTCGCTTCGATGACGAGGTCCGCATAAGGACGGCTGATTTCGGCGCCGCGGGTATAGGGCACGACGCAGTAGGTGCAGAACTTGTCGCAACCTTCCTGCACGGTCAGGAAGCTTGCCGGATTGGTGCGGCGGCGCTCCGGCAATGCTGCAAACTTGGCGATGGCGGGCATATCCGTGTCGGTCGCCCGCTCGCCCTTCACCGCCTTGTCGAGCATGTCGGGCAGGCGGTGATAGGCCTGCGGGCCGACAACCATACTGACTGCCGGAGAGCGCTTCATGATCTCCTCGCCCTCGGCCTGTGCGACGCAGCCGGCCACGGCGATCAGCGGCTCCTTGCCGACCTTGCGCCCGGCCTTGGTTAGCCGGCCGATATCCGAATAGACCTTCTCGGCAGCTTTCTCGCGGATGTGGCAGGTGTTGAGCACGACGAGATCGGCTTCCTCGCCTTCTGGCGCGGGCACGATGCCGCGCTCGCCCAGCATTTCGGCCATGCGCTCGCCGTCATAGACGTTCATCTGGCAGCCGAAGCTCTTGACCCTGTAGGTCTTGGGGGAAGTGGTAGGTTTCATGATAGGCGGGCGCACATAGCGAAAAGCTCGGGGTCCTACAATGCGAAGGGCGGCACGTGGCCGCCCTTCCGGTTTGAGATGATCGAACGACTTACGAAACAGTCGCCTTCACGATCTTGCCAGGGTTTGCCGGCGGCTCGCCCTTGGGCAGGGCATCGACGTGTTCCATGCCGCTCTCGACCTGGCCCCAGACGGTGTACTGGCCGTCGAGGAATTCGGCGTCATCGAAGCAGATGAAGAACTGGCTGTTGGCGCTGTCGGGCACCTGGGTGCGGGCCATCGAGCAGGTGCCGCGGGTGTGCGGTTCGCTGTTGAATTCGGCCTTGAGGTCGGGCTTGTCGCTGCCGCCCATGCCAGTGCCGGTCGGATCGCCGCCCTGCGCCATGAAGCCGGGGATCACGCGGTGGAAGACCACGCCGTCGTAGAAGCCTTCGCCCACCAGCGTCGTGATCCGCTCGACATGGCCGGGTGCGAGATCGGGGCGCAGCGTGATCACCACATCCTTGTTTTCGCCGTCGCCGGTGTCGAGGGTGAATGTCAGCTTGTCTGCCATTGGTATGTCTCCTGTAATTCGGTTGGCGCCTCATTAGCAGGGACAGCGCCTGTGTCACGGCTTGCTTTTCGGCTTGCGCTCCCTAGAGCGGCGATATGGTCGACGAGACGCGCCTCGACGAAGACGATGTGATGCTGGCGCCGGGCACGGATAGCGGGCCGGACGATGGCGCGCGCCCCGACGACCGCATCGACGACGAGCGCATGGACGAGGAGAACACGCTGAAACGCGAGTTCGTCCGCTCGGTCGAGGAAGCGCTGGAAGCAGGCGCGAGCGGCGAGCTCTACGATCTCGTCGAACCGCTGCATCCGGCCGACGTCGCCGACCTTCTCGAGCTGTTCGAGAAGGAGGATCGTCACCGGCTCGCCAGCGAGATCACCGATCTCATGACCAGCGAAGTCGTTGCCGAACTCAACGACTACGTCCGCGACGAGATGATGGAGGCGCTGCCCGCCGATGCGGTGGCGCAGATCGCCGAACAGCTCGATACCGACGATGCCGTCCAGCTGATCGAGGATCTGGCCGAGGACAATCAGAAGGCCATCCTCGCCGAGCTCGATCCGGAAGACCGGATCGCCATCCAGACCGCCCTCTCCTACCCCGAGGAGACTGCCGGCCGTCTGATGAACCGCGAGTTCGTGGCCGTGCCCGAACACGTGACCGTGGGCGACATCATCGATTTCCTGCGTGACGGGCGCGACCTTCCCGAGGACTTCTTCGAGATCTTCGTGATCGACCAGCGCATGCATCCGGTCGGCACCTGCCAGCTTTCGTGGATCCTGCGCACGCCGCGCGACGTCTCGCTCGGCGATGTGATGAAGCGCGACCAGACGCTGATCCCCGCCACGCTCGACCAGGAAGAGGTTGCGCTGATGTTCCAGAAGTACGGCCTGATCAGCGCCGCCGTGATCGACGAGGACGGCCGGCTGGTCGGCCAGATGACCGTCGACGACATCGTCCACATCATCGCCGAGGAAGCGGGCGAAGACGCGCTGCTCATGTCCGGCGCGGGCGAAGGCGACATCAACGAACCGATTCGCGAAGCCTATTCTAGCCGCGTGCGCTGGCTGGTGGCGAACCTCGGTACCGCGCTGGTCGCCAGCCTGATCATCGCGGCCTTCGGTGCGGCGATCGAGCAATTGGTCGCGCTTGCCGTGCTGATGCCCATTGTCGCCAGCATCGGCGGCAATGCCGGCACGCAGACCATGGCCGTGACCGTGCGCGCCATCGCGATGAACCAGCTGACGAGTTCGAACACGGGCCGCATCCTGTGGCGCGAGTTTCGCGTGGCGACGCTCAACGGCGTAACCATCGCCGTGCTGATCGGACTGGCGACGGCAGCGATCTTCACGCCCATGCTTGGCGCGGTGATTGCGCTGGCCATGGTCATCAACGTGGCAACGGCCGGTCTTGCAGGGGTGCTGGTCCCCGTCGCCTTCGACCGGCTGGATCAGGACCCGGCAGTGGCGAGCAGCGTGTTCGTCACCATGATTACCGATTCGATGGGCTTCTTTGCCTTTCTCGGACTGGCCGTGGCGAGCGGTATCGCGGGGTAGTTTCCTACAGGATGGAGCACATGGAGCACGGTCCAGGGGGAAATAATACGGGGCCCGCGCACCCTGCTCAAAGCGGCAGAAAACCTTGGTTTCGAGAGGGTGGAAGGCGGGCATTCGCACACCCTGCAATCGATCGCGCCATGTAGGAAAGGCCTTTTTGGAAGCACCCCGCCCCGGCCCCGTTTCGGCCTGCGCATAGCGGTTGCTCTTTCGGGTTCAGGCCCTATCTCCACCGGATGCCGCTCCATTTGACCAAGATCGCGTTCGGCGCGCAGAGCTTCGGCGATATCGAAAGCTGGTACGCGCAGCGGCGCAGCCCCAATCTCACCACCCGTTATCGCCCGACCAAATGGAAGGAATGCATCGGCGGCTCGCTTTACTGGATCCACCAGCATTCGATCGTCGCACGCAGCGAAATCCTCGGCTTCAGCGAGACGCCCACGGGGCGCTGGTCGATCGATCTCAAGCCCGAACTGGTCCGTGTCCACCCGCGCCCCAAGCGCGCGCATCAGGGCTGGCGCTATCTCAAGGGCGATCCGCCCCGGGATCTTGAGGAAGGCGAAGATATCGGCGATGTGCTGCCCGGAAAGCTGGCCGGGAAGCTCGAAAGGCTGGGCCTTATCTGATGCAGGCCGCTGATTTGGCAAGATTGTGACATACAGCTGATCCGGCGTCATGGTGATTAAGAAAAATTAACCACCAAACCCCTGAAACCGCTTCATTTTCCTGTCATTTTTGCAGGCTAGCCGCGCTTCCGAACCAAGCCTTGCCGGACAGATGTCGCAGGGCAGATCGGGGCCTGCACCATGAACATTCAGACCAAGTTTCTTCCGGCTGCCGACACACGCCTTCCGGAACCAGCCCCAGCCCGCAAGCTGCCCGCCCCGATCCGCCGCGCACTGGCTTCGCGGCGCACGATCCGCGGCCAGATTTCCCTCTTCGTCGCGCTTGCCATCGGCATCCTGCTCGGCCTCGCCATTCTCTTGGGAATAGGGTTCTACCAAGTCTCGCTGCGCTCGGATCGCAGCGCCGTCATTGCCGAACGCGCGCTGGCGGCATCGCAATTCGATACCGGCATCGCCCACAGCCGCTACCACGCATCGCGCTATGCAGTGACAGGCAGCGAAGACTCGATCGCAGCGGCGTTCGCTTCGCTGGAGGATGCCAGCAAGCGGCTCGACCGATCGATGGCGACGGACGTCAGCGAGGCAACCTCGCAGGAAAGGATCGCGTGGCTGCGCAATCAGGTATCCGGCTTCCGGCCCGAGCTTGAGGCGCTGCGTGCTTCGGTTTCGGCCTATGGCCCGCAGGAGAACGCGGCCATGCTGGCCGAGGCCATTGATGTCAGCGGCAGGCTGCTGTCGGACCAGAGCGGCGAAATCGAAACCGAACTTTCTCAAGCAGCGGAGCGGGCCCAGCATGATCTGGAGAGCCTGAAGTTCTGGATGTCGATCGGGGCGCTGGCGCTAATCCTCGCCTGCGGTCTGGTGGTCGTGCTCGCCGCGCGGCGGATGGCAGGTCAGGTGTCGCAATCGCTGGGCGAGATCACCGGCGCGATGACCGCGCTGGCCGATGGCGACCGCTCGATCGCCATTCCCGGTGTGGAACGCGATGACGAGATCGGCGAGATGGCACGCGCACTGGTGATATTCCGCGAAAGCGCCGAAGCGCTGACCGGTCTGCAGCGGCAGGCGCGCGAGGACCAGCGGGCGATGCTGCGCGATCTGGCGCGTGGGTTCGAAGGCGGGATGGGCGATGTGGTCACCAATGTCGCCGCCGCATCCCACCAGCTGGAAAAGACCGCCAGTTCGATGGCCAGCGCCGCCAGCCAGTCGGTCGATCTGGTGGAAGATGTGGTGCGCCGGATGAACGACACGGCCACCGGAATGACATCGGCGGCTGCGGCCACCGACGAATTCGCCCTGTCGATCGGGGAAATCGGCAAGCAGGCCGCGCAATCCGCTTCGTTGGCGCAGGAGACGCGCGCGAGCGCCGAACTGGCCGACGAGACGGTGAAGGAACTCGCCCGCGCTGCCGCCGAAGTGGGCGAGGTGGTCGACCTCATCGCCTCCATCGCCGACCGGACGAATTTGCTCGCTCTCAACGCCTCGATCGAAGCCGCGCGGGGCGGCGATGCAGGGCGCGGCTTTGCCGTGGTGGCGAGCGAGGTGAAGGAACTGGCGCGCCAGACACGCGAGGCGACCGGGAACGTCTCCGCCAGAATGGCCTCCATGCAGGCAAGCACCCGCAGCAGCGCGGGCGCCCTGACGCTGATCGGCGAGCGCATCCGCGAAGTCGAGGCCACGGCCACCGCCATCGCCGGCGCGGTCGACCAGCAATCGGTATCGAGCCGCGAACTGGCGCGCAGTCTGGACATGGCCGTGGCCGGCGTCGGCGAGATCGAAATGAGTATCGAGCAATTGCGCGAACGGGCGCGCGACACGGGAATGGCGGCGGATCAGCTGCTGGATGCGGCAACCGGCCTCGACGCAGACGCGAGCGGGCTGAAGCGCGAAGCCGCCGCATTCGTCGGCAAGATCCTTGCCGCCTAAGAAAGGTCTGCTGTTCGGAACATCGCCGAAGGCCCAGCCGTTGATGGGGTAAAGGAGATAGCAATCATGCCCGAACGCCAGTCAATGCACCCCGACAACGAACTCATCGATGAGATGACCAAGCACCCCACCCCGTCGCAGCAAAGCTCGTCGGGCGGCGAGGTCAACCGCAGGGTCGGCAAGCGGGGCGAACTGAACCGCGCGACCGATCCCGAAAACCGCGAACCGGAAGTCGGCTCGGACAATCCGGCGCAGGACGCCAAGAAGGGCGAAAAGACCCGCCAGGCCATGCAGGACAGCCGATCGAGCTAAGTTCGCTCACAAAATTCCGACCAAATGGCCCCGCCCTCACCGGTGGGGCTTTTTGTAGCTTGAAAGTCTCCACTGGCAGATTGCGAATGTCCCCTAATGGGTGGAAAGCGGACGTTACACGCCAAGCCATTCGAGGCCAAAGGGAAGCTCTTCAGCGGCGTAATCGACTTGAAGCACCCGCCTAGTCCTGGGCAGAGAAGCTGCCTCGGACGCATGAAGGATCGGCGTTGCATAGAGCCAGACGTCCCCAGCCTCCGCAACACATGATGCGCTACCGCAAACCTCGATGACCCTATCGACGTCGTCGACCGCGACCCGGCCATACTTGTGGGAACCCGGCGCGATGAGAAGTGGAGCATTAGTGGCCGGAACATCGTCGAGGTGCGCCCGCAGCGTCACCATTCGGGTCAGCAGGTCGAACGGAGGAGCGACATGAACCATGCCGCTCTTGAGGGTCCATGGGCCAAATCCGGGAGCCTCTCGCTTCTCCCTCACGCATATTGTTCGGTCCTGATGCCAAGCGAGCGACCAATTGGTCTCCGGCGACTTGTTAAACAGGATCGCCCGCACTGGTCTCGCGGTTGCGCCCAGGACTGAAGCAGCTACGGCTCCGACGCATCCATCGATGGAAAGCGAAAGCGCGAGGCCATCGATCCCGTGGAGCCGAAGGCCAGCCTCCTCTTGTGGCAGGGTGCTCAGGGCCGCCTCCAAGACATCGATACACGGATTGAGCGCACCCCTAAAAAGCTGCGCACCATAAGAGGCAAAATCTGAAGCCCTGTCGTCGGTCATCGCGGGCTGACTTACGCGCGAGCACCCCAGCCATGCAACGTCCGCAATCAGGTCGTTAGCGGTCAGCGAGCGACGTCACCTTTCCGCGACAGTCTTCTCCGCAACGCGCCTGAGCACATTCACATAGGCCTCAGGCGGTTGGGCGCCGGGGATCATGAAGCGGCCTTCCACCAGCATGGCGGGCACGCCGGTGATGTTCATTTCCATGGCGGCCTGTTCTTCGGTGCGGGTCTTGCGGGCAAATTCCTCGCGGTCCAGCGCGGCAGCAGCGGCCTCGCGGTCGAGCCCGGCTTCCTGCGCCACATCGAGCAAGACCTCACGCTCGCCGATGCGGCGGCGCTGGTTGAAATGCGCCTTGAACAGCGCAAGCTTCAGCCGGGTCTGTGCCTCTGGCCCGTGTTCTTCGAGCGTCCACGTCAGCAGCCTGTGCGCGGCGAAGGTGTTCCACATCATCGCGTCGGGCGCGGGCTCCTCGCCCTGGTAGTCCAGGGACACCCCGGCGGCCTCGGCGGCGGCGCGCATCTGGCCCTGCACCTCTTTCGACTGCTGGATGGTCCGGCCATACTTGCGGGCGATATGCGCGGTGCGCTCCTCGCCCTCTTCGGGCATATCGGGATTGAGTTCGAAGGCGTGCCAGCGGATCTCGGCCTCGATCTCGCCTTCCAGCTTGCCGAGTGCCTGCGAGAGATTGCCCCAGCCGACGAGGCACCAGGGGCACATGACATCGGACCAGATGTCGATCGAGAGTTTGCGCGGCTCGGTCATCTCTTCACCCACCATTCCATCAGATAATGCGCGATCGCATGCGGCGGCGGCGCGACGAAGGGGCCATTGCCTGCCAGCGCCGCCTCGACATCCTCGCGCGTGTACCAATCGATTTCCGCCATCTCGGTCTCGTCGATCGTAAGAGCGGTATCGTCAGCGAAAGAATGGCAGCCGATCATAAGCTGGCTGGGAAAGGGCCAGGGCTGGCTGGCGATATAGCTCACGTCGCGCACGCGCACGCCGCTTTCCTCCAGAACCTCGCGCGCGACGGCTTCCTCGATGCTCTCGCCCGGCTCGACGAAGCCGGCAAGCGCGGAAAACCGCCCTTCGGGCCAGCCCAGGCCCCGGCCCAGCATCAGCTTGCCGTCATGTTCGACCAGCATGATGGTGACCGGATCGGTGCGCGGGAAATGGCTCGCCCCGCATGCAGTGCAATCGCGTTGCCAGCCGCCCTTGGCGAGCTTGGTATCGCCGCCGCACTGCGCGCAGAAGCGGTGCCGCGCGTGCCAGTCGACGATGCTGCGGGCACCGCCGTACAGCGCCAGATCGTCCGCAGGAAGAGTGGCCATAAGCGACCATAGCTGCGGATTGGCGAGGCGCGGGCTGGCATCTCCGGCAGGCGGGACCGCGGCAAAGCACGCCTTGCCAGCGTCGAGGCCGAGAAAGACCAGCTCTGCATCCTCAGGTGCATCGGCGAGCGTGCCCCAGGCAAGCGCGCCGTTATCGTCGAGCCCGGGGATCAGCCCGTCGAGCCCCAGCAGGCGTGCCTTCCAGTTCATGTATCCGGCCAGCCGTTCGGGATCGGCACGGACGTGATCGGCGCGGTCCAGCCGCGATCCGGTAAAGGACAGGGTGATGGCTCAGGCTCCCTGCATTGCTGCAAGATCGGCCATCACGGCCTTGGGGAAACCTTCGTGGATCGGATAGGCTTCGGAGGGCATGTACTGCGTCATCATGGTGGCGCGCAGGCCAGCCTTGTAGCTCACCAACGCGACCGTACCGGCCGCCCCGCCCCAGCCATATGCACCGTCCTGCACACGGCCGCCCGCGCCGAAGCCCTGGCCATCGATCCAGGTGCCCTTGGTGGTGGCGGTTTCGGGCAGCAGGTTGGAGGTGCCAAGCTTGACCGCGGCCTCGCTCATCACGCGGCGGCCATCGATCATGCCATATCCGAGCAGCATGGTGAGGAACCGGTCGTAATCGCGCGCGCTCGATACCAGGCCCGCCCCGCCGAACGGAAAGGCCGGCTTGTCGAGATAGACGGAGGCACCGGCAGGATCGAGCGGGAGCAGATTGCCGCCAAGGATACCGTAATTGGTCGTGAAGCGCCCCACTTCGCTCTGCGGCACCCGGAACCAGGTGCTGTTCATTCCGGTCGGCTCGAAAATGGCGGTGCGCAGATATTCGTCGAACGGCATGCCGCTGGCGACTTCGATCACGCGGCCCATCAGGTCCAGCCCGACCGAATAACTCCACTTCGTCCCCGGCTGCAGCACCAGCGGCAGGCGGGCAAGATTGTTGGCGAATTTGTCCAGCCCGGCAATCGCTTCATCGCGCCCCAGCCCGGGGATAGGCAGGCGGCTGACCTGGCCGGGCGAGATGCCGTATTTGGCATACATCTCGCGGATCGGGCCCTTCTGCACGATGCCATAGCCAAGACCCGCGGTATGCGTCAGCAGCTGGCGCACGGTGATCGGGCGTTCGGCAGGCTCCAGATCGGTGACCGAACCATCATAGGTCTTCTGCACCATCATGTTGGAGAATGCGGGCAGGATTTCGGCAATGGGCTGATCGAGCCCAAGCTTGCCTTCGTCGATCAGGATCATCGCGGCCATGCCGGTGATCGGCTTGGTCATGGAATAGATGCGATAGAGGCTGTCCGGTCCGGCGCGTTTGCCGCTGCCAAGGGCAAGGTCGCCGCGGGCCAGATAGGTCGGCTCGGCTTCGCCCCATCCCAGCGCCGCGACCATATTGGCCAGCTTGCGCCCGCCGACATATTTATCGATCATCGCCTGCACGTGAGGCCAGGCGGGCGAGGCTTCGGACAGTGCTTGCGCAAATCCGACGCGGCCCATCGGCGCCGCCGCCAGCGCGGCTCCGGCGGTCAGCCAGGCGCCGCCGCGCAACAAGGATCGGCGCGAGATTTCCGGTGCGTCGAATTCACGATAGGCCATGAAGCGTCCTCTTTCCCTCAAACTGGTTCCGGCGGTTGATGCGGATTTGAAGCTGAACGGTCAATTGCGAAACGAAACCTCTTGCGGCCTCGCAGTGCCCTACCCATATAGGACACATGCTGAACCTGATCTCTTTCCTCTTCGGAATCATCTCGCTCGTCATCGTCATCCCGTCGACCATTCCGCTGCTTGGCTGGGGCAATTGGTTCGCCCTGCCGCTGATCGTCATCGGCGTGGTGATCGGGCAGCTTTCGTCGAGCAACAGCGGCCGCAATTTCAACCTGATCGTGCTGCTGATCGCCGTGATCCGCCTCTCGCTTGGCGGCGGCATCATCTAGGCCAGCGCCAGCCGCGCGGCCTTGGCGAAGAGGGTCGGCAGGCCCGCCTCGTCCAGCCGGTCGAGCGGCCACCATTCGCCATTCCCCGCAGGACTTTCGCTGCCCGCATAGCGCTGGACCGCCAGTTCCAGCGCGAAATGGGTGAAGGTGTGGCGCACGAGGCCAGACGCACTCCATTCGCCCGCCAGCGGCCTTTGCCCATCGCCATCCGCCCGGGCCGACCAGCCATCGTCCGGCAGCGAGCGCATGCCGCCGAGCATGCCTTTGCCTTCGCGCTTCACGAGCCAGACCGATCCTTCACGCTCGATCCAGTAGGCATTGCCCTGCCGCACGGGCTTGGCCTTTTTCGGCGCCTTTACCGGCAGCCGTGAAGGATCGCCCATAACCCGCCCGTCGCATTCGCTCGCCAGCGGGCATAGCAGGCATTTGGGATCGCGCGCGGTGCAGATCGTCGCGCCGAGATCCATCATCGCCTGCGCGAAATCGCCCGCGCGCCGGTCCGGCGTGATCGTGTCGGCACTGCTGCGGATCTGTTTGCGTACCCCCGGCAAGGGTTCCTCCAGCGCGAAGAGCCGGGCCACGACGCGTTCCACATTGGCATCGACCACCACCGCCCGCCGCCCGAAGGCGATCGCCGCGACTGCCGCCGCCGTATAGGCGCCCAGACCCGGCAATTCGCGCAGGCCTGCTTCGGTATTGGGGAACCGGCCCAGTTCGACCACGGCGCGCGCCGCTTTCACCAGATTGCGGGCGCGCGAATAATAGCCTAGGCCGGCCCAGGCCGCCATGACGTCTTCTTCCGGCGCGGCGGCGAGATCGTTCACCGTCGGCCAGCGGGCCGTGAACGCTTCGAAATAGGGTTTCACCGCCGCCACGGTCGTCTGCTGCAGCATCACTTCCGACAGCCACACACGGTAGGGATCGGGCGGCGCTTCGCCGGGCATAGCGCGCCACGGCAATCGCCGTGCATGCGCATCGTACCAGTCGAGCAATTTTTCGGAGACTATGGCGGCCACGCCGCGCCTATGGCATGAGCGGCGCCGTAATGGGAAGTGACAAGACAGACAGCCGGAAACCGAAGAAGGGATCAAAGCCCTTCAAGCCCTACGAGCGCCCGCGCGGCGGGGGGGCCAAGGCGATTTCCGACCTCATGCCGCAGATCGGGCGGCCGGCCTTCCGCCGGTTCGGCTTCGTGCAAAGCAGCGTGGTCAGCCGCTGGCCCGAAATCGTGGGCGAAACGCATGCCCGCGTGTGCATGCCCGAAATGATCCGTTTCCCCCCCGGTGAGAAGTCCGAAGGCATATTGGAACTGGTCGTCCTGCCCGCCCATGCCCCGCTGATCCAGCAGGTGCTGCCCGAGATTACCGAGCGCGTGAACCGCTTCTTCGGTTACAAGGCAGTGGCCCGGATCAAGATGCGGCAAGGTGCGGTTAAGCCGCCGGAGGACAGGAACAAGGCCAAAGCGCCACCTTCGCTCAAGCCGATTCCCATGGAATTGGGCGACAGCCTGCGCGATATAGGGGATCCCGAACTGCGTACCGTGCTGGAATCGCTGGCGCGCAACTTCGGGACCGATGACAACAGGAAAGACTGACGTGCCTATGTTTTCCCGCTTTACCAAGCCGCTCATGGTTCTGGCCGCATCCGCACTGGCCGTGGGCGCAGCCGCCCAGGATACGCCGCGCGCCAATGCCCAGAAGAAGGGCAATTGGGGTACCACGGTTACCGCGACCGATGGCGGGCATCTGATCGGCAACCCCGAAGCCCCGGGAAAGCTGGTCGAATTCATGAGCTACACCTGTTCGCACTGCGCCGATTTCGCGCGCACGGGCGATGGAGCGATCAAGATGCTCTATGTCCCGACCGGCAAGGTTTCCTTCGAGGTGCGACACCTGATCCGCGATCCCATCGATCTGACAGCGGCGCTGGCCGCCCAGTGCGGTGAACCGTCCAAATTCTTCGGCAATCACGAAGCGCTGATCATCAAGCATGCCGACTGGATGGCCAAGGCCCGCAAGGCAACGCAGGCACAGACCAGCCGCTGGCGTTTCGGCAGCTTTGCCAGCCGGGCGCAGGCCATTGCCAGCGATCTCGACTTCTACGATATCATGGAAGGCCGCGGTTTCTCGCGCGCCCAGCTCGACCAATGCCTGACCGACGAGGCCAAGGCCAACGCCATCGCCAACCAGAGCCAGGCCGATGTCGAGAAATTCGGCCTGCGCGGCACGCCGACCTTCATCATGGCCGGCAAGACGCTGGACGTGCATGATTGGAAATCGCTCCAGCCGCATCTCGACGAATATTTCAAGACCCCGAAAAGCTGACGCACCTGCGCTTTTCCGGGCACATCCCTGTGGACACAATGCAGGCCCTGCTTCATCTGCAGCAGGGCTTGTCTTAGCCTTTCCGGCCAAATTAAGAGGATTTCGATGATACGCAGCCTTCGTTTCGCCATTGCCGCTCCGCTTGCGCTGGCACTTGCCGCCTGCGGCAGCTCAGACACTGCCGAAAGCGCCGATCTCGAAGGCGATGCCATCGCTGCGATCTCCGCCCCTGCGGGCACGCAGTGGCGCGATGTGGCTGAGGAAACGGCAGAAGGCGGCACGCTGGTCGGCAATCCCGATGCACCGCTGAAGCTGGTGGAATACGGGTCGCTGACCTGCCCGACCTGCGCGCGCTTCTCGGTCGAGGGCAGCGAACCGCTGATGGAATATGTCGACAGCGGCCGGGTCAGCTTCGAACTGCGCCAGTTCGCGATCCATGGTCCGATCGATATCACCCTTGGCCGCCTGACCAAATGCGGTGCGGCTGAATCGGTCATTCCGCTGTCGGACCAGGTCTGGGCCAATCTGGAAACGATCATGGGTTCCTATCAAGCCAATGCGGATGCCTTTTCGCAGGCGATGGAACAGCCGATCGAACAGCGTTTCGTGACCGGCGCGCAGCAGATCGGCCTGCTCGACTTCTTCGCCGCCCGCGGCATCAGCGAAGACCAGGCCCGCACCTGTCTGGCCGACACGGCCGCGATCGAGAAAGCTGCCGAGTTCACTCAGCGCTATGGCTCGGAATATGACATTGCCGGCACGCCGACCTTCCAGCTGAACGGGAACACCGTGGACGCCAATACCTGGTCGGCTCTCGAACCCATCCTCCAGCGCGCCGGCGCGAGGTAAAGCCGGGTGGGGGGCTGACAGCGATGCTCATCAAACAGCTCAGATTGAGCGGTTTCAAGAGCTTCGTCGAACCCTCCACCTTGCGCATCGAACCCGGGCTGACCGGCGTGGTCGGCCCGAACGGGTGCGGCAAATCCAACCTGCTCGAGGCAATCCGCTGGGTGATGGGCGAAAATTCGCCCAAATCCATGCGCTCGGGCGGGATGGAAGATGTCATCTTCGCGGGGACCGCGACCCGCCCTCCCCGCGACTTTGCCGAAGTCGTCCTCTCCGCCGAAACGGGCGACGCCGAAGAACTCGAAGTCATCCGCCGGATCGAACGCGGGGCCGGCAGCGCCTACCGCGTGAACGGCAAGGATGTTCGCGCCAAGGATGTGGCGCTCACCTTTGCCGATGCGGCCACCGGCGCGCATAGTCCCGCCCTCGTCAGCCAGGGCAAGATCGCCCAGGTCATCGCTGCCAAGCCGGTCGAACGCCGCATGATGCTGGAAGAAGCGGCCGGGATCGCGGGCCTCCACGTCCGGCGGCGCGATGCCGAAAGCAAGCTGCGCTCGACCGAGAAGAACCTCGAGCGGCTCGAGGATCTGATGGCGGGGATGGACAGCCAGATCGCCTCGCTCAGGCGGCAGGCCAAGCAGGCGGAGCGTTATCGCGCCCTTTCGGACGAGATAAAAACCGCCGAGGCGCGGCTCGTCTATGCCCGCTGGCGCGATGCGGCCGCAGCTGCGGAAGAGGCGAAAAAGGCCGCTGCGGATGCCGATGCGCGGGTCGCTGCGGCGCAGCAGGCGGCGGACGGAGCGCAGAAGGAACAGCGCGAAGCGGCGGAAAAGCTGGCACAGGCGCGCGAAGAGCAGGCCGACCGGCGCGACGATGCCAGCGCGCATGGCCACCGGATGGCCGCGCTGACCAGCCAGCTGGAAGCTGCCGAGCAGCGCCTTGCTGATCTCAATCGCCAGAAGACCCGGCTCGAGGAGGATCGCGGCGATGCCGACCGGCTGACCAAGGATGCGGCAGAAGCGCTGGCGCGGCTCGAAAAGGAGCTTGCCTCAAGCGAAAAGTCGCTCGCCGAGGACGAGGCGCAGCGCCCCAAACTGGTCGCGCAGGCCGAAGATGCCGAGCGGGCCAGCCGCACCGCCGAACTCGCGCTGGCCAAGGCGACAGCGGACAATGCCGGGGTCGAGGCGGAATGGCGCGTGGTCGAGGCGGAAGTGCAGCAGGCCAGCACGCGGCTCGACCGACTGAAGGCGGACCGCCAGCGGATTTCCCAGCAAAGAGAAGCACTTGCGGGCGAGGATCTGGGTGCCGCCGTGGATGCCGCGCGCCAAGCTGCGAGCGAGGCGGCAGCCGAAGTCGAGGCGAACCGCGCCGCGATCGAAACCATGCAAAGCAGCAAGGCCGAACTGCAGGCCCAGCGCGACGAGGCGGCCAGCGCCTATTCCGCCGCAAAGGCCGAATTATCGGGGGTTCAGCGCGAATATGATGCCCTCAAACGCGACCGCGACGCGCGCGAAAGAGCGGCGGCCAAGCGGTCCGGGCGAGAGCAGGCGATCGACGGGATACGCGCCGAAAAGGGCTATGAACGGGCGGTGGCGGCGGCGCTGGGGCGCGACGGCAAGGCGCTGCTCGGCCTGCCCGACGGAGAGAGCGAAGGCCGCTACTGGACCGGCGCGGATGTTCCGGAAAACGTCCCGAACACCCTTCTTGATCGGTTGGAAAAGTGCCCTAACGAACTGCGCGCCCGCCTGGCGCTTGTCCAGGTGGTGGACGAAGACAATGGCCGCGCGCTGAAGCCGGGCGAACATCTCGTCACCATGGATGGCCGCCTGCGCCGGTGGGACGGGCTGGTGGTGCGCGGCGAAGGCGCGGCCGAGGCTGCCCGGCTCGAAGCGGAGAACCGCTTCGCCGAACTCGATGCGCTGGTGCCCGAACTGCGCGCGGCGGTCGAACAGGCCGAGGCGCAGCAGGCCGAAGCTGCAGAAACGCTCTCCGCCCTGCAGCGCGACCTGGTCGCGGCCGATCGCGCCCTGTCCGCCGCCAGCGAAGCCGAACGCGGCGCACTGCGGGCGCTCGACCAGGCCGAAGCGGCGCGCGAGCGCAATGCCGCCCGGCTCGAGGAACTGGCCGAGACCGAGCGCCAGCAGGCCGATGTCGTGGCGCAGGCCCAGAGCGACCTTGCTGCCGCGGAGTCCAGGCGCGCCGCCCTGCCCGATCCGGCGGCGGGCCGCGCCGCGCTCGAAACCGCGCGGGCGAAGAACGATGCCGCGCGCACCACCATGCAGGCCCGCGCCGCCGAGCTGGCCGCGCATGACCAGTCGCTGGCTGTGGCCCGCGAACGCACCGCCGCCCAGCGCAGCGACATGGCCAATTGGCAGGCCCGCTCGGGCGAGGCCGCTCGCCGCCTGTCCGACATGGCCCGCCGCTTCGAGGAGATCGAGGAAGAACGCGCCATTTTTGCTGCCAAGCCCGAAGGGCTGATGAAGGAGATCGAGCAGGGCGACACCGTGCGCGAAAGGCTCGGCGCGCAGCTCGCCGAGGCGGAAACCGCGCTCGCCGCCGCGAACGAGGAGGCGCAGGCCGCCGATCAGGCCTTCACCAGCGCGAACGAGGCGCTGGCCAGCGCGCGCGAGAACCGCGCCGGCCTGTCCGCCCGCGCCGAAAGCCACGATGCCCGCCGCCAGGAAATGGCCCGCACTTCCGGCGAGCGCTTCCAGTCCCCGCCCCCGCTCCTGCCGGACAAGTTCAGTTTCGCCGAGGATAGCGTCAGATCGGCCGATGACGAGGGCGAGGAAATGGACCGCCTCACCGGCAGCCGCGAACGGATCGGCCCGGTCAATCTCGTCGCCGCCGAGGAGCTGGAGCGGATCGAGGCGGAGCATGGCACCAATGCCGCCGAACAGCAGGAGCTGCGCGAGGCGGTCGCCCGGCTGCGCGGATCGATCGGCAATCTCAACCGCGAGGGGCGCGAACGGCTGCGCGAGGCGTTCGAGCAGGTCAACGGCCACTTCATGCGGCTGTTCACCCGCCTCTTCGAAGGGGGCGAGGCGCATCTGGCGCTGATCGACAGCGACGATCCGCTGGAGGCGGGTCTGGAAATCTTCGCCCAGCCGCCGGGCAAACGGCTGCAATCGCTGACCCTGCTATCGGGCGGCGAACAGGCGCTGACCGCCACCGCGCTGATCTTCGCGCTGTTTCTGACCAACCCCGCCCCAATCTGCGTGCTGGACGAAGTCGACGCGCCGCTGGACGACGCCAATATCGACCGCTTCTGCGACCTGCTGGAAGCGATGGTGAAGGAAACCGACACCCGCTATCTGATCGTCACGCACAATGCCGTGACCATGAGCCGCATGCACCGCCTGTTCGGCGTGACGATGATCGAAAAAGGCGTCAGCCGCCTCGTCAGCGTGGACCTCGGCGGCGCCGAGGAACTGCTGGCGGCGGAGTAGGGTCCCCGCTTCAGGGTTACGGCGCGGAGCGAAAAGTCCTCAACCAATTCTTAGGTACTGATTTCTAATATGAACCCTTCACATGAGGGGTCGTGTACAATGCATTCGAAAATCTCGCTGATCGGTCTGGCGTTCGCTCTTGCTGCCTGCGGAGGCGGGGATGGTTCCGCTCCCGCACCGCCGACTGGCGGACCGCCCGCTCCCGCGCCGGCCCCTGCCCCGAGCCCCTCGCCCACACCAACCCCCACACCGTCGGTCGCCTTCTCGGCAGCGTCGGGAGCGCCGCTGATCGCCAGAGTGATCTGGGATACCAATCAAAGCGGGGCCTTCGGCGACCGCGTCAACAATGCCGACGATCTGGTCACCGCCACCAACCGGACGGGCGCGTTCGGACGCGATGCAACGGGAAGGCTCACTGCGGTGGAGCCGCTGGCGGAGCCGACCGCGGCGATCCAGGTGGGCGGTGTCAGCACCCAGACCGGCTTCGTTTATACGAGAGTGACCGCCCCGCGGGGAGCGACCGTCGTTTCGCCGGTTACCAGCCTGTTCGGGACCATCGACGACGATGGCGTTGCTGCCAATCTGGGGCTGGGAATGTCCGCGGCCGAGATTTCGACATTCGACGCCTTGGCGATGCTGGACAGCACCGATGCCGCCGTTGCCCAGCGCGCGCGAAATATCCTCGCGCTCAATCTGAAACTGCTGGCCCAGGCCGGTTTCGAGACGACCGAGACCGGCTCCACCACGCAGGCCATCATCGTCGGCCCGCACCTCGATGCCGTACGGGCGCAGGCGCAGGCCGCGCCGATCGATTTCAATTCGGCCACCTCGATCCTGTCCATCTTGCAAAGATCCTCACGCGCTGGACGGACCAGCGCCGCCGGCCGCCGTGCCGCCGCGGCCCTGCTTGCCACCTTTGGCAGCGCGGTCGACCAGCATCTGTCCAGCGGCGGACGGATCGCCGATGTGGAATATGCTCTCCGCATCAACATCGTGCCCTTGCTGAACAACATCTTCAACACGAGCGCGCCCACCGACAGCGATCTGGCGAAGGCGAATACGCAGACGGCCACCACGATCCGCGGCTGGTTCGACCAATACACCGAGATCGCCCTCATCCCCGCGGCCAGCGGCGATTTCGTAGCGGTGCCCGACCGCGTCTCGATGATCGGGCTCCGCTTCCAGACCTTCCCTGCCGCCTGTTCCAATCCGGCATCCTTCGTGTGCAACGATGTGACGCTGAGCGCCGCCGGACCGCTCAATGCCCAGCAGGCGGCCATCACCGCCGTGCGCGTTCCGCCGCAGTACCAGAGCGCGATCAACGCGGAGCTTCTGGTCACGGGGGAGGTCAGGGTCACCCTGCTTCAGACCATCGAGCGGATCGTCTGGATCGAGTACGATGCCCGCGATGCGAAGGGCAACACCAGTACCTCGCGCGCCTATATCGAGGTCGGTCAGTAAGAGGCAGAACCGGCCATGGGCGCGGAGTGCGGGAGGCTGACGGATAGGGTCGGCCTTCCCTCCTCCCCGCCCGCCGATGGCGATGCTCGTTTGGCGCACCGGCGGAGGTCTGCGTTCCATCCCGAGCCTTGGCGCGATGCCAATAGTGTGCAAGTCATCGTGCATGAAGTTCTCCCCGCAAATCATCGCCTTGAGCGCCGCTGTGCTGTGCGGCGCGACCCATGCCCCGGCCGGAGCGCAGGACGCGGCTGGCCACGCGGTCCTCGCCGATCCGGAAGGGGTGCCGATCGTGATCGGGTCTGCCCATGAGATCGCGTCCAGCGTGTACGGCGAGACCAGGCTGATCAGCGTGCGGTTGCCTCGCGGTTACGCGGAAAACCCGGGCCGGCATTATCCTGTCGTCTTCTCTGTCGATGGCGGGCCCGATCAGGATTTCGAACTGCTTTCCGGCATCGCTGCGGAGGCCGAATTCTCCACCAGTTTCGAGCCCTTCATCCTCATCGGTGTTCGCACGGACAATCGTTATGCCGAGCTCACGCCGCCGCTCGAACGGATGAACCCGCAGGCGCTCGCCGAAGTCTTCGGGGAGCGGATGCAGCCCGATGGCGCGCCCAAGTTTCGCGAGTTTCTGGCGAGAGACGTGATCCCTTGGGCGACCGCCCGCTACAGAACGGACCGAAAGGTGCTGACGGCGGCCTCGCTCGGCGGCTTGTTCGTGGTGGACACGTTGCTCGAGCGGCCCGCAATGTTCGACGACTATATCGCGCTTACGCCCAGCGTCTGGTGGGACGAGGGGCGCGTGGTGGACAAGGCGGCAACGAAGCTGGCTGCCCAGCCCGCTTCGGATCGCAGGATCTACATCACCATGGGCGACGAGGGAGTGGGTAACCGGTCGGGTGAATGGCTGGAAACGCTTGTGTCAGCGTTCAGCAGCAGCGCGCCAGAAGGGATGAAATGGGCGTTCGTCGATCGTTCGGGTAGTGAAGAGCATCGCACGATGGCGCTCACGGGCTGGCTCGATGCGTTTCGGACGCTTTACCTGACACCGGCGCGCACGGGCAGTCCGATCCCGTTCCTGTACCACGGAGGCACGCCACCGGCCTACACCCCGGCTGCGCGGGCCAATCTGGATGCGGGAAAGTGCCGCCCGGAGATTGCGAGGCCGACAGACTGGGTCGAAAAGAACGCCGCGCCGGGCGCCTATTACGGCTGGTGCCTGCTGATGAAGCCCGGCGCTTCGCTGACTGCGGGCAATTTCGGACCCGGCGATTTCGGCATGCCGGACAAGAAAGGCGAGTGATATTGCGGCAAGCCGCGGGGTTGGCTCCTGCCTCGGCCTTGCCGCTGGATGGGCGGATTTAAAGCTTTGCAACATTATCGGCCTTCGCCTTGGGGAAAGCCGCTTTACATCGTTCCCGTGCGCAGTGCCTTGGCCCAGTCGGCGCGTTGGACAGCCTCGGCGTCGCGGGCGGCCTGTTCCCAGTCGTAGGCGACCAGATGAAAGCTTGCCTGCCAGGTGCCGCCATCATCGCTGACGGTGGCGTAGCGCGCAAAGGGCGAGCCGTTTTCTATGGCGTGGGGAAACGGATTATCGTCCTCATAGGCAGGAAGGCCGACGCTGCCCGGGTTCACGACAAGCCGCCCATCGCGCAGCATTACGGCGCGCGGAACGTGGGTGTGGCCGCACAGGACGAGGCGCGCCGTGGTTTGGCCTGCCCGCTCCTCCACCTCGGGCAGCGAAGCGGGTCGCACGCCGGCCTCGGTCACCGTTTCGAGAAAATAGACCAGATCGCTTGAAGGCGTGCCGTGCACCATGAGCACGTCTTCGCTCAATTGCAGGGTCGGCGGGAGAGCTGCCAGCCAGGCAAGCTGGTCGTCGCGCAGCGTGTCGCGCGCTCTCCTGTCCGACGGCCCCATGCTGCCGAGATTGTCCGCCAGAACCTGCCGCTCATGATTGCCGCGGATCGTGGGTAGGTCCAGCGCCATCAGCCGGTCTGCGGTTTCTCGCGGCCAGAGCGCCCCGGAACAGATATCTCCCAGATTGACCATCTGGTCCACACCACGTGCGGCTGCGTCGCTCAGCACCGCATCGAGAGCGGCGATGTTACCGTGGATATCGGAGAGAACAGCGATCTTCATGGCCGAGCCATCATGCCCGCCGTGCCCTTTGCTGTCGAGCGGGAAGCGTTTCGCCGCCCCGGCCACGGCAGGTCGGCTCTCAGGCCATCATCGCGGCTTTCAGCTCGTTGCGGATGGCCTTGAGGCGGATGAGCAGGTCGGATTTGTTCAGCGTGTCGGTGGGCGGCGCTACGGCGGCAGGTGCGGCCTCGTCGGCAGGCTCGTTTAGCGCGGATTTCGCGCCCTTGAGCGTATAGCCGCGCGCATTGACCAGATCGTCGATCCGTTCGACCAGCGCCACGTCTTCCGGGCGATAATAACGGCGGCCACCGCTGCGCTTGAGCGGTTTCAGCTGGGGGAATTGCTGTTCCCAATAGCGCAGCACATGAGTCTTGATACCGGTAGCGGTGGCGACTTCGCCAATGGTGCGCAGCGCGCCCGCTTCCTTGTGATCGTCAAATTCGGCCATGCGCCACCCTTAGGCCACGAGGTCAGCCGTGCGCAATCCGCTCTTTGAGCAGCTGGCTGGCGCGGAAGGTCATCACGCGGCGGGGCGTGATCGGCACTTCGACGCCGGTCTTGGGATTGCGACCGACACGTTCTTTCTTGTCGCGCAGCACGAAGCTGCCGAAGCCGGAAATCTTTACGTTTTCGCCGCTGGCCAGCGCATCGCACATCTTCGCGAGAATTTCTTCCACAAGATCCAGCGATTCAGCTCTGCTCAAACCCATCTTGCGATTGATGGTTTCAGCCAGATCGGCGCGCGTGAGCGTTCCAACGGAGCGCATCATATCCATGTTGTTCCTTCCCCAGAAGCGACCCTGGGTTCGATCAATGGAAGCAACATACTGTATTCAGCCAATTCCGGCAATGGATGAGGCAGTTTTATTTTGGCGAATACTATAGGCGTGCCAAAGAGGCACCCCAGGTAAATCCGCCGCCCATGGCTTCGAACATCACCAGATCGCCCGGTTTTATGCGGCCATCCTTGCGAGCGACATCGAAAGCGAGCGGCACTGAAGCGGCCGAAGTATTCGCGTGCTGGTCGACAGTCACCACGACCTTCTCTGCAGGCAGTCCAAGCTTGCGTGCCGTAGCGTCGAGGATGCGGGCGTTGGCCTGGTGAGGAACGACCCAGTCGATATCGGCAGCAGTGATCGCGGCGTCTTCCAGCACTTCGTTCAGCACCTGCGCGAGGTTGACCACGGCGTGACGGAAAACCTCGCGGCCCTTCATGCGCAGCTTGCCGACTTCGCCGGTGGTCGAAGGCCCGCCATCGACATAAAGCAGATCCTTATGCTCGCCATCGGCATGCAGTTTCGTGGCGAGGATGCCGGGACCGTCCGATTCGACTTCGCGCGACTCGAGCACGACCGCGCCCGCACCATCGCCGAACAGCACGCAGGTTGTGCGGTCTTCCCAGTCGAGAATGCGGCTAAAGGTTTCGGCGCCGATCACCAGCGCCTTTTTCGCCATGCCGGTGCGCAGCAGCGATTCCGCCGTGCCCAGCGCATAGAGAAAGCCCGAGCAGACCGCCTGGACATCGAACGCCACGCCGCCGCGGCACCCCAGCGTACGCTGGACCTGCGTGGCGGTGGCGGGAAAGGTATGGTCGGGCGTGGCGGTGGCGAGCACGATCAGGCCGATCTCGCTCGCATCGACGCCCGCATCGTCCAGCGCCTTGCGCGCGGCCTCGGTCGCCAGGGTGGAGGTGGTTTCGCCCTCGCCCGCGATATAGCGCTGGCGAATGCCGGTGCGTTCGACGATCCATTCATCGCTCGTATCGACGCGCGCTTCGAGATCGGCATTGGTCACGCAATTCTGCGGCAGCGCGCTGCCGCTACCGGTAATCACCGCACGAATCATTTGGCCCCCAGGCTTTCGGTGTCGATGGCACCGAGATCCTTCGCGATGCGGTTGGTGATATCGTCTTCCAGCAGCCGCGCGGCGACTTCCACCGCATTGGCCACGCCCTTGGCATTGGCGCTGCCATGGCTCTTCACGACTACGCCGTTGAGGCCGAGGAAGACCGCGCCATTGTGGTTGTTGGGATCGAGATGGTGCTTCAGCAGCTCGGTCGCCGGGCGCGACACGAGGAAGCCGACCTTCGAACGGAAGGACGAGGAAAAGGCGCTGCGCAGGAGATCGGTGACGAAGCGGGCCGCCCCCTCGATCGCCTTTAGCGCGATATTGCCGGAAAAACCGTCACACACGACCACATCGCATTCGCCGCGATTGATCTTGTCGGCTTCGACATAGCCTTCGAAGTCCATCGCCAGTCCGGCCGCGGTGCGCAGGCGATCGGCGGCGGCCTGGATATCCTCGGTGCCCTTGGTTTCTTCGGTGCCGATGTTCAGCAGGCGCACGCGCGGGCGTTCCCGGCCGGTCACGATGCGCGAGTAGGCCGCGCCCATGATGGCGAACTGCACCAGATTGCGCGCATCGCATTCGCGATTGGCGCCCAGATCGAGCATGATGACGTCATTGTCGCCGAGCGTGGGCAGCAGGGCGGCGAGCGCAGGCCGGTCGAGACCGGGCATCGTACGCAGCGCAAGCTTGCTCATCGCCATCAGCGCGCCGGTATTGCCGGCGGACACGGCAGCCCCCGCCTCGCCGCGCTTCACGGCGTCGACGGCGAGACCCATGCTGGTGGTCTTGGCGCGACGAAGGGCTCGCGATGGTTTTTCATCGCCCGCGACGACATCCTCGCAATGGAGAATCTCGCTCGCTTCGGACATGCCGGGATGATTGGCCAGCGCAGCCCTGATCTTCGTCTCGTCACCGACCAGCAGGAACTTGAATCGGTCGTGGCGCCGACGCGCAAGCGCGGCACCCTCGACCATTACGCGAACCCCTTCGTCCCCGCCCATCGCATCAACGGCGATACGCGGTAAACTCATGACGTTCTCCGGTTCAAGCTAAGGTCTTAAAGGCCCTCGGGAGCGAGAACTTCGCGCCCGTTATAATAGCCGCAGTGCGGACACAGATTATGCGGGCGCTTGAGTTCGCCGCAGTTCGAGCATTCGTGATGTGCTTCTACGGAAAGCGAATCATGCGAACGACGGTTGCCGCGACGGTGGGGCGATACTTTTCTCTTGGGGACGGCCATCTCGGCACCTGTTCCTCAAACAATTTCAGTCAATTTCGGTGGCCGCCCTAGGGGACAGGCGACCATCGCACAAGAGGCGCGATGAATGCATTGTCCCGACCGTGACGGTGAAGGCGCGCGCTATAGCGAATTTTCCGAAGGATGCAAGCGAAGGGGAGGATTATCGCCTGATCGCCTGCTGGCAATTGCTGCCGCGCGGGTCGCAGGCTAGCGCTTCCCCTTCCGGATTACCAGTGGAGCATCATCTGTATGGATATCGTCCTGCCCGTCACCCTGACCGCCGCTGCGGCAGCCGCCGTGCTCAATCTGTGGCTGTCGATCCGAGTCGGCCAGATGCGCATCAGGCACAATGTCTCGATCGGGGATGACGGCGGCGGCCCGCTCACCGCGCGGATGCGGGCGCAGCTCAACTTTGTGGAGAACACCGGCTTCGTTCTGGTGCTGGTGGCCGCCATCGAACTGTCGGGCCGCGGCGCGCCATGGCTCGCCTGGGTGGTCGCAGCCTATATGCTGGGCCGCGTGGCGCATGGCCTGGGGATGGACGGCGGCGCGCTGGCCAAGGGGCGCACGATCGGCGTCATCGTCACCATGCTGGTGCAGGCGGGTCTTGCCATCGCCGCCGTGCTGATCGCCATGGGAGTGCTCTAACCCAGCACCGAATCGCTCACGAAGGCATTGGTCTTGCGTTCTTGCCCGAAGGTACTGGTGGGACCATGGCCGGGGATGAAGGTGACATCGTCGCCCAGTGGCCACAGCTTCTGGGTGATGGCGTCGATCAGATCCTGATGGTTGCCCATGGGAAAATCGGTGCGGCCGATGCTGCCCTGGAACAGCACGTCTCCGACTACGGCGAACTTGCTGGGCCGGTGGAAGAACACGACGTGACCCGGCGTGTGGCCCGGGCAATGGATGACCTCCAGCGTCAGATCGCCGACCGTCACCGTGTCGCCATCCTCCAGCCAGCGATCGGGCTCGAAAACCTGGCTGTTCATGCCGTAGCGCGCGCCGTCTTCGTCGAGCCGGCTGATCCAGAAACGGTCCGCTTCGTGCGGGCCTTCGATCGGCAGACCAAGCTCTTTCGCCAGCACCCCGGCTTCGCCGCAATGGTCCATGTGGCCGTGGGTGATGAGGATCTTCTCCAGCTCCACGCCGGAATTCGCCACCGCCGTCTTGAGCTTGTCGAGATCGCCGCCTGGATCGATCAGCGCGCCCTTGTTGGTGGCAGTGCACCAGATGAGCGAGCAATTCTGCTGGAGCGGCGTCACCGGCACGATACCGGCTTTCATCGGGGGCGTGGAAGCTGTCTGGGTCATGCCACCATAGGTGGAGGCGGCTGGCCGCAATGGCAAGCCGTGACCACCGGCTAGACCCAGTTCGCCTCGATGAGGCTCGCGACGCGAAAGGCCTTCCCCGCGATTTCCGGGTCCGCGGTCTCCGAGAGGCCAAGCGCGGCCATGCGATCATGCAGGCGCGGCGAAACGTAATAGTCCCATACCTCGATGTTCTTCTGGTCGGGCCACAAAGCGCTTATCGATATGCTGGCCTCGCCCGGTCTCTGGCATTCGCACCAATCGTAATGGAAGCGCGCGGCAAGCACCTCGTCCGGGGCGTGATCGATCTGTTCGACGAGCTTGGCGACGGGCCAGCCGCCAGCAGCGAACATGCACATCGCCTCGTCCAACGGCTGCGGTGAGATATTGAAGGGTCGGCTGCGTTCCAGCTGAAGCCTGAGGTAGAGCCGCTGGAAGCGGTCTAGCACGTCCCATTCCTCACCCGTCCAGTTTTCCGGATTGCCCGTCTCGAAGCGCTGCAGGGCGACTTCCGGGCCGACGCTGGCAACGTCGCAATGACAGGCGAGAATTTCGAGAACCCGGGGCAAGAGATATGCCCAGGTCGACTTAGCGATTTCCGGCAGCCGGTGGGCCGCGAAATACCAGTCCTGCACGTAGTCGAGCGGAAGATCGGCGATATCGGGATTGAAGAAATCGGCTTCGATCGCGCCATCCATACAGCAAGTTTGGCACACTTCGGTGCTGTCGGGCTTCGCGCGGCTAAAGATGCGATAGGCGTCGCCGATAATGTCGAAGAACGGATTGTCCTCTTCAACCTTGGCGAGAACCTGACGGGGCGCATCGATAGTCACGACACGCCCCTTATCGGGAAAAGGTTAACGCGTCTGGAAATCCACGACCCGGCCGTCGGAACGGAAGACGCAGGTGAATTCGTCGCGGTTGTAGTCGCGCGTTTCGATGCGGCCCTGGACGTAGACGTAATCGCGTTCCTGCTGGTTCACGCTTTCGATGCGGACCCGGCCATAGCGTGAGGCTTCGCGGCCGCAAGCGTCCACTGCCGCGCGCTCGAAATCGCCGCGTGCATTGTAACCGTAATCGCTACCGCCGCCGAGGATGGCTCCGAGAATGCCGCCACCAAGGCCGCCGCCGTCTTGGCCATAGCCTCCCTGTCCGTAAGAGGCGCAGCCGCCGAGCAGGATGGTGCCGGCAAGCGCGGCGGGAATAAGTGTCTTTTTCATCGCTTCTCTCCAACAAATGCCCGGCGATCCACCAACCCGCGGGGTTGGGAACGGTACGGGCGAGGCAAGCGATTGTTCCGCCGCGCTTATTCGGGCCCGTCAGATCCGGCCCCCCTTCCACACCACGCGCCCGATCACCTCCACCTCCTCGCGGGCGAGGTCGATCGGGGCATAGGCCTCATTGGCGCTGATCAGCGCGATGCGGCCCGGGGCGCTGGCCTGGACCTGCTTGACGTGGAGAGTGTCGCCGATCCGGACGACGTGGATTCCCTCGCCGCTGCGCTTGTTGCGGTCGACGAAGATCTCGTCGCCGCTCCGCAGGGTGGGTTCCATGCTGTCGCCTTCGACCCGGATGGCGGAGAGATCGGCTCCTTCGAGGCCCATTTCGCGCAGCCAGCGGCGCGAGAAGCGGAAGGCGTCGAAGGAAATTTCCTCCGCCGAAAACGCTCCCGGCCCGGCCGAGGCATCGAGCGCGAGGCGGGGCACGGCGATGAAGTCCACCGCCTGCAAATCCCGCGTATTTCCAGCGCGTTGCAGGTCCGGATCGGCCCCCAGCTCGACCTCGTCCACCCCGAAGAATTCGGCCAGTTTCCGCCGGTCGGCTTCCTCCAGTTTGCGCGGACTTCCCTTGCGCACGAACTGCTGGAGATAGCTGGGATTGCGGCCCAGCATGGCCGACAGCGAGGCCAGGCTGGTACGGCTTTTCTCGGTCAGTTCAACCAGCCGCGCCCGGTCCGAAGTCATCTCTGCCATCGCCATTTCCTTTCCTGCCCACTGTTCCGGATTTGCGCCCGAACACCCTCTTGATCGGCCGCAATCGGGCCGGACACCGAGGCTCTACAAGAAAATTCCTATACCATAGGATTTTTCCTAGACAAGTAGGATTTCGGCTGGAACGAATAGAGAACAAAGCGAGCGATTCGCCCCATTCGTCATTCAGAGGAGCCCCGCGATCATGCTGATCCGCCACATCGAGAAATTCCTCCGCCAGCACACCATGCCGGCGACCAAGTTCGGCCGCCTGGCCGCGCATGATCCGCGCTTCGTGCTGGACCTGCGCAATGGCCGCGAGCCGCGCGGCGTCACCGAGGCGCATATCCGCAGCTTCATGTCCGGCTTCGACGCCGCCGTCATGGAAGCCGCCCTCGCCGCCGCCGAGCTCGCGGAAGCCGAAGCCGCCAAGGCCGCAGCCGCAAGCAACAACGCCGCCAGCAAGAAGGAAACCGACCGTGTCCAGTGAAGCCCGCACCCCCGCCCCGCCCCGCACCAGTACTCGCCGGTCCGCCACCGATCATCTGCGCCGGGCGCTGATGGATCTGTGCGACCACCGCGGGCAGGTGCTCGCCCATACCGAGAAGGCCTGGGCCAGCATCACCTTCGCCGGCACCCGCCACCGGCTGGCGCTGCTGTTCGCGGGCGCCGAGGCAGTGGCCGCGGCCGAGCGTTTCATCGCCTGCCTGCCCGACCACGAATTCGCCATTCCCGGCCAGCTGGTCGCCGATGCGGGGATCGCGGAGGTCGATCACCGGCTGATGCCCGCCGAACGCATGGTCGTGCAATGCGACCTGCTGCTGCTGGAGGAGGGGTGAGCCCCGCGCGCCCCCGCCCGCGAGGCCCGGCGGGCGCGGTCAGTAGCCCGCCGACAGATCCATCTGCGGTTCGACCGGCTCGCCCCTGTGCCAGCGATCGAGGTTTTCGATGAAGCGGTCCGCGCTGCGCATGAACATTTTGGTCTGCGCGCGGCCGGACAAATGCATGGTGACCTGCGCGTTATCAAGGCCCCACAGCGGGTGATCTTCGGGCAGCGGTTCGGGATCGGTCACATCGAGCAGCGCGGCCTCGATCGTCTTCGCCTCCAGCGCGGCGACCAGATCGTCCTGCTTCACCACGTCGCCGCGCGCGATGTTCACCAGCACGGCATTGGGGCGCATGGCGGCCAGTTCCATCTCGCCGATCATGTGGCGGGTTTCCCCGGTGGAGGGCACTGCGAGGATGACCCAGTCGAACTCGCCCAGCTTCTCGCGCCACTGCCCGGGGCGCAGCGCGCCCTCCCCGCCCGACCGGCGCACGGGGATCACCTTCATGTCGAAGGCCTCGAGCCGGGTCTTGATCAGGCTGCCGATCGCGCCGAGGCCCAGCAACAGCACCCGCTCGCCCGCCAGCTCGCGCTTGCCCGGGCTGTCGGTCAGCCACTCGCGCCGGTCCTGCGCGCGCACCACCTCGCGGTATCCCTTGGCATGGGCGAGCATCAGCATGACGACATATTCGGCAATGGTGATGGCGTTGATCCCCACCCCGTTGGTGACGGTGACGCCGCGTTCCTCCAGCAGGCCAAGCGGCATGAAATCGAGCCCCGCATAGATCGAATTGAGCCACTTGAGATTGGTCGCCGCCTGCGCGATTTCGGCCATGGGTGCGGTTTCGTTGAGATCGAACCAGCCGATCTCGGCCTCGGGCGCAAGCTTCAGCGCCTCGTCCTTGCTGGCGAACCACAGCGGCTCCACCCATTCAGGCAGACGCGGCTCCACCAGCGGACGGATCATGGCGGACATCACGGCTTTGGTCATGCGGGGCACCCTCTTTCCCATTGTGTGATGCCGCTAGACGGGAAGCGGGCGCGCGGATCAAGTGCGGGGTGGGGATTGGGGGGTGGTGAGGTGGGTTGAGGGTGGCGTGGGAAAGAGGGTTACGCGCTGGTGTTCGCGCCTAACGGCTGCTTTCGGCGCTGTGCGAGAAGAGGCCTAATGTCTGATTTTGGGTGGTTAGCAGTCATTTGGCTTTCGCTGAAGATAGTCTTAGATCAACCGGATGACGGCGCGCGCTCTCCTCTTCGTCCCTGTTCTCCTGCTAACGGCTTGCGCGGCCCATAGACCCTACGATGAGTTCGGAATTTGCCTTACAGACACCGAGGACTTGACGGCTTTGAAGTCAGTCGTAACCCAAGTGGCGGCGCGCTATGGTTCCACGACGGACGATTACTCTAAGTCGGCCAGCAGAGATTTGGAGGCGCTCGATAGCCCCATCGCGAAAGAGCATCTATTCGCGCTCGTGGTCGAAGATACTAGATGGCGGTCGGAAAGCGGACCAGTTATGATCAACAACATCGGGGCCGCGTCCGCGAAGTCTGTTGGAGTTTCGATGTTCCGAAACAACGATCTGCTCGGGTCCGACAGCGACACGGGAAATCTCCGTCGTGACCTGTTCTCAGCTGCATCCAGTCGCTGGAAAATAGTCGACGCGCCAAGCCCCGACGGCACCTACCACGAGTGCGTCGAATAGCCGCAAGTCAATGTCCGCAATAGGGTCGTTAGCGGACTGGCAGCTTTTGGACATCTTTTTCGCTAGCGCCTCACTCGGCGCGCACCAAAATGCAATGGACTCAGTGCCTTGTCAGATGTTGTGCAACTGTCACTTGCTTTATGAAATTGTTGTGGATTCTGATTTTCGACTAATCCATTGTTTTATAAAACGAATTAGCTGTGAACGGCAGCTTTTCAGTCCTACGGCAGTTTTTGGCCAAAAATCAATTTCAGCGGAATGACTTAAATTGGGTGGGAAGCGGACGCTTTGTGCAAGAGTGAAACTCGCCGAGACCCTCTAATTCCATTCCTTTGGCGGATTGGTTGCAGCTAAGCGAGCAAGAGCCTCGACCTCCAGCTGATCGTGCCAAATCCGCAGTGGTCCAGAAAAAGCGCCCACGTCCTCTAAGAACTCACTGTGCAATTTACATAGGTCCGAAAAGGTAGCTACGGCAGGCGTCGGCTTGCCTGACGACAAGAGCACGGCGAGTTCGGAATCCTTGCTGTAAAAGTATCCCACTCCTTCGGGCCGGCACATAATCAGTAACGCACCCTCGGCCATTAGATCAGCGTCGGTCTCCACTCGCCTCGTCAAATCCTGCCCTAGACAGATGAGAGTATGATCCTTTCTCCGGAGGATTTCCTCGATTGGTCTCGAATGAGAAACCCCAACTCCAACTGTGTGAGTAAGCTCTATCGCACAAAGCTCCCTGAGAAGCTCAGTCGAAAGTAGGTGCCATAACGATGCTCCGCTGTTCATCTCCGCTCCATTGCTGGTCAGCGCCTGAGTCCGCAATAGGGTCGTTAGCCGATCATCCGCTTCGCCCAGTTCCCTGCCAGAACCGGACTCAGCATGGTTATGGCATTGGGTACTGGCGCACCACTGATCGGATGCCCCGTCTTCAATGGCCTTTTCGACTGACCGAATCTCTCGCTCGGCCGTTACCTACGGCGCGGTCTGTATTTGAACGTCACTACAACCTTGCGTACCCTCCGGCAGGTTGGATGATCGCGCCGGCATCAAAGAATGCCGGCGCGGCTTTTGTTATCGCGCTTGGTTACAGAACAAGCACGATGATACTCACAATGGCCCCGGCGAACAGCGCAATCAGGACCATTTCCAGGATACTGAATTTGTCGATATGATCTGCGCGGAACTGCGCGTATCCCGTCGGGTTCTTGCTCGCCATGCTGGCGACTTCGAACGCGCTGGCCTGCTTGCCAAACCAGCGTTTCAATTGGACCACTTCTTCATCGCTTACATCCGGATACCGGTTCAGCAGGAGTTCGATGCTATCGAAGCGTGCGGATGGATTGGCAGGATCTGCCTTGTTTTCAAACATAATTTCACCTGAATTTTGGACGTAGAAATCGCGCCCCTGGACGCGGCAATCAGGTGAATATTGGGGGAGCTCTGGTTGGAGGCAGGATGTGGCGGCCGCGGAGGAGCGGTGGCCCGGTCTGCTTCGGAGGGCCGCTGAAAGCCTTCGGCTCAGCAAAATTGGCTTGCTCTGAATCCGGCGCGGGCGGTCTCGGAATAACCGGATCAACGGTAAGAGCCTGGTGTGATGCCTCATCGCGCTGGACGAGGACCGCCACTTCATAGGTGGTCGCGTCGAAAGCCGATCCACGGTCGCGATACGTCGGTATGGCCGAGGACGGCGTGGCCTGAAATAGCACAGCGACCAGGATTGAAAGCAATCCCAGTCGGAAGAGAAGTCTGTGTAGGCGCAAAACAGTCACCCAGGCGATTTATTGCTACTCGCGGCGCAAAACAAGTGCAGGCTAGAGCCATTGGCAACCGAGCGTGAGCAGAAGGGTTTCTAGCAAAAAGCTTTGTAAACCAGTCAATGAGCCTCCGCACTGAGCGTTACGGTGCGAAAACAGTCGCAAACCTTAGTTCGACCCAGACTATGCATCGATTGGCGACGGCTCAAAAGTGATACGAAGGTGCTTCGACGGTGTTAATTTGGGCATACTTAGGCTCGATGTACCGATGGCGGCTTTCGGGCTTTCCGGCTGTGGAGCGGACATTCGGTCAGTCACCTCATGTCCTGTAACCCAATGGATTCAATGGAACGCAACCGCGTAGGCTTGGGAAGACGGTGCGGGTTGGGGCGAGGTCGCGCCATGGATTGCCGCGTCGCCTGCGCTCTTCGCAATGACGGGGGGAAACTTACCTCGTCATTGCCGGCGTAGCGCAGCAATCCATTGGGGGACTGTGCAGCCCGCCGCGCCCCCAAAAAATCAATCCAGCTTCCACTCCCACCCCAGCGGGTCGCCGTCCATGACTTCCACGCCCTTGGCGGCAAGGCTCGCGCGGATGGCGTCGCTGGTGGCGTAGTCCTTTTGCAGCTTGGCATCCTTGCGGCGCAGGATTTCGGCTTCGATTTCCTCTTCCTCGATCTCGGCCGATTGCGGACGGATGCGCAGGTCTTCGCGGGTAAGATTCAGTACCCCCAACCCCAGGACTTCGTCCATTTTTTCTAAGGAAGCCTCAGCAGATTGCTGTCCAATGGCAGCTTGTATCGTGCCTTCGAGCAAAGTTAGAGCCACGCTAGTGTTCAGATCATCAGAGATAGCCTCATCAAAGCGTTTCATCCGCGAGCTAATCGCCTGCTGAACGTCAAAATCAGAACCTCTATTCGCCACGCGCATTTTTTCCACCGCCATCACGATCCGTTTCAGCCGGGTCAGCGCGGCGCCCAGCCCTTCCCAGCTGAATTCCAGCTCGCTGCGGTAATGCGCCTGCAGGCACATCATGCGGTAGGCGAGCGGATGGTAGCCCCTGTCGATCAGCAATTGCAGGCGCAGGAATTCGCCCGAACTCTTGGACATCTTGCCGCTGCGTTCGACCAGGAAATTGTTGTGCATCCAGATGCGCGCGCCGCTGTTCTCGGCCTCGCCCAGCCCACCGGTGCAGCAATGCGCCTGGTTCTGCGCGATCTCGTTGGGATGGTGGATTTCTCGGTGGTCGATGCCGCCGGTGTGGATGTCGAAGGGGAAGCCGAGCAGTTTGCCGCCCATGACCGAGCATTCCAGATGCCAGCCGGGCGCGCCCTTGCCCCAGGGGCTGTCCCATTCCATCTGCCGCGTCTCGCCCGCTGGCGTCTTGCGCCAGATGGCGAAATCGGCGGAATTGCGCTTGCCTTCGACCGTTTCGATGCGGCCTTCACCTTCCTCGGTGACGGCGCGGGCGAGCTTGCCGTAATCGTCCACGGTCGAGACGTCGAAATAGAGGCCGCTGTCCAGTTCGTAGCAATGCTTGTCGGCAATGCCCTGCGCGAAGTCGATCATCTCGTCGATGTAATCGGTGGCGACCGACCATTTGGCCGGCTGGCGGATGTTCAATGCCCGCACATCCTCCCAATAGGCCTCGGTATAGTGCTTGGCGATGTCCCAGATCGACTGCGATTTCTGCGCCGCCATCTTCTCCATCTTGTCCTCGCCCGCATCGCCGTCGTCGGTCAGATGGCCGACATCGGTGATGTTGATGATGTGGGTGAGATCGTAGCCCTTCCAGCTGAGCGTGCGGCCCAGGATGTCGGCGAAGACATAGGCGCGCATATTGCCGATATGGGGGTAGTTGTAGACCGTGGGACCGCAGGAATAGACCCGCGCCTCGCCGGGATGGACGGGGGTGAAGGTCTCGATCTGGCGGGTGAGCGAGTTGAACAGCTTGAGCGGGGTTTCGGTCATGGATGGCGTTTGGCGGCAGCGGGCGCGCGGGTCAATTGCTACCGCTTGCGGCGGCGTTATTCGCCAATGCGCCTCGGCCGTCGGAACACAACCCGCCACCCCCCGTTGGCAGGTCTCATCCTTTACTTCGAAATACTTCACACCGTTCGAAGCCGTTATTACCGGAGCCTACATGATCAACCGTCTAGCACTTGTTCTCGGCGCATCAATTCTTGCCACCGCTTGCTCGTCGCAAGACGCCGATACTCCGGAAGCAGACGATGTGGAGACTGTCGACAGCGCCATGCCCGATACCGCGGCCGAAACCTCTGCCGATGGCGCCGGGACGCAGGACGTCGCGGAACCCGCCGGTGAAACGGGCGCAGACGCCGCAAGCGAAACCAGCACTGCGGCCCCTGCAACCGGCGAACGCATCGTCGATTGCGAGATCGTGAGCGGCGGCGAGGAAGTGCTGAACGCGCCCTGCCAGTTCTCGCCCCAGTCGAACGGCGGCTTCACCCTCATGTCGCGCTCGGGCGACGGCGCGATCTACGGCCGCATCCTGAGCGTGAGCGTGTCGAAGATCGACAGCAAGACCGCCGAAGTGCGCGGCATGACCTCCGACGGTATCAATTCGCGCTGGGGCCAGGCCACCCGCTCGGCGCAGGACCCGGCGTGCTGGAGCGGCAGCGATTTCTCGGTCTGCGCTTACTGAGCGGATAGGGTGCGGGGGCTGGAGAAGCGGCGCCCCTTCTTACACTGTGGGGTAGCTCGGGCCATGGATTGCCGCGTCGCTCCGCTCCTCGCAATGAAGGGTGAGATTTATAACGACGTCATTGCGAGCGAAGCGAAGCAATCCAACGACCGAAATCTCAACCCAAGGACCGGATGGTAAGGCTCAGTCCCACCCCTCGAACCGCACGGCCTCGTCCAACCCGGCGCGCTTCACGTCGAAATTGTTCACCGCCGCACCTTTATCGCGGTAGCCGATGGCCATGCCGCAGAAGAAAATGTGGTCTTCCGGGATACTGACCATCTCGCGGATCTGCGGGGAATACATCGCCCATGCTTCCTGGAAGCAGCTGTCGAGCCCCTCTTCGCGCAGCAGCAGGGCGATGGTCTGGAGCCACATGCCGATATCGCTCCACTGCGGCGGGCCCATGTATTTGGGCGTGTGGACCAGCATCAGCACCGGCGCCCCGAACGCGCGGAAGTTTTCGGCGAACCACATCAGGCGCTTGCCCTTCTCCTCGCGGGAGATGTCGAGCGCCCCATAGAGGTCCTCGCCCACGCCGAACCGGCGCTGTTCATAGGCGCCGTCCAGCTCCGGCGGGTAGATGTGGTATTCGGGCTTATGCGCCTCGCGCCCCTTGGGAAATTCCTGCGCGATCCGGTCGAACAGCGCCTGCATCGGTTCACCGGTGAGCAGGATGCCGTGCCAAGGCTGCGTATTCCCGCCCGAAGGCGCCCGCTGGGCCTTTTCGAGCACGCGGGTGAGCGTTTCGCGGTCCACCGGCTGATCGGTGAACTTGCGGATCGAGCGGCGGGTCTGGACAGCTTCGGTGGGGGTCATAAAGCCTCGACAATTAGATTGGAGGGAACTTTGCCCCAGCTGCTTTTGAACCAGTGAGATCGTACTCATCAGTCTCAATGCGATCATCTGACGGATCACCTATTTCTGTCGCGTAATCAAATTATTCTCTCCCCAGCCAATTGACAAAATCACGAAGCTGACCTGTTTTTTTTGCTTGATAGAGAGGCGCCCAGAGAATTCGGCCGTACTCGTCACCGGGCACTATGACGTAGTGATTTGTGAGATAAATGCAGGCATTGATTGAGCTGTATGAGCCGTTCAAAATTCGCCCTAGCGTGTGGAGCATCGGCTCGGGCGCGAGCTCGCGAAGATTATCGTTAACGAGTAGCCAAACCCCTTGATAATCCTCTAGACCCAATGTCGATTTAGTAGTCTTTATCTGGCTGTTCGCCTTCTTCCCAATGCGGGCAATTGGCGAGCGGAATAACCCAATGAAGCCCTTAAGATACTGAGCAGTGACTTTCGGATCGAGCGCCAGCGGCGTCTTTTTGTGCTTCTCGAAAAGACGCGCCGATAGAGCGTTCATCTTTTCCCGAAATTGGTCAGTCTTATCAATCTCGTTTTCAATTATCTTGAGTTCAATCACAACTTTCTGATCGGGAAAAACGTAGTCGGCGTTTTCGAAGTCAGCCTGCGGATATCGATCCGAAACTTTGTATCCTCCGACCTTGTTTACGAATGCATCCCAGTTTGGCTCATTCGCGGAGCCGCGCTGCTGCGCGAGCTCTTCTCCAGTGAAGCCATCGCTCACCCCTCGACCTCGAACAGTCCTGCAAGCTGCTCCACTATCGTGCCGCCGAGCTGTTCCACGTCCATGATCGTCACCGCGCGCTTGTAATAGCGGGTCACGTCATGGCCGATGCCGATGGCGACCAATTGCACGGGGGACTGCTTCTCGATCCAGTCGATCACCTTGCGCAGGTGGCTTTCGAGATAGCCCGCCTGATTGACCGAAAGCGTGCTGTCGTCGACCGGGGCGCCGTCGGAAATCACCATCAGAATGCGGCGGTCTTCGGGGCGGGCGAGCAGGCGGGTGTGCGCCCAGAGAAGTGCCTCGCCGTCGATGTTTTCCTTCAGCAGGCCTTCGCGCATCATCAGGCCGAGATTACGGCGCGCGCGGCGCCATGGCTCGTCGGCCTTCTTGTAGACGATGTGGCGCAGATCGTTGAGGCGGCCGGGATTGGCGGGGCGGCCGTCGGCCAGCCATGCCTCGCGGCTCTGCCCGCCCTTCCACGCACGGGTAGTGAAGCCGAGGATTTCGGTCTTCACCCCGCAGCGTTCGAGCGTGCGCGCCATGATATCGGCGCTGATCGCGGCGATGGAGATCGGGCGTCCGCGCATAGACCCCGAATTGTCGATCAGCAGGGTGACGACCGTATCCTTGAACTCGGTATCGCGTTCGATCTTGTAGGAGAGCGCATGGCCGGGGCTGACGACCACGCGGGTCAGCCGCGCGGCATCGAGCATGCCTTCTTCTTGGTCGAAATCCCAGCTGCGGTTCTGCTGCGCCATCAGGCGGCGCTGGAGCCGGTTGGCGAGCCGTGTCACCACGCCCTGCAATCCCGCCAGCTGGCTGTCGAGATAGGTGCGCAGCCGGTCCAGTTCCTCGTGATCGCACAGCTCGGGCGCCTCGATCACTTCGTCGAACTTGTCGGTATAATGCTTGTAGTCGAAATCTTCGGGCAGGTCGGTCCACGGGCGGTTCGGGCGGACGGGCTGCATGCCTTCCCCCTCCTCGTCCGACGGATCGCCGTCCGACATTTCCTGCTCGCCCTCGGTGTCCTGTTCGGCATCGCCGTCAGCCTCGCCGTCGACGACTTCGCCGCGCGCATCGCTTTCCTGCGGCTGGGCCTCGCCGTCGTCTTCCTCGTCGGAATCCTGATCTTCCTCGGGTGCCTCGCCTTCCTCGTCCTCGCCATCGTCGCGGCTCTCGTCCTCGGGCGTGTCGGGCAGCGTGAGTTCGAGATGCCGCAGCATGTCGAGTGTCAGATCCTGGAAGGCGCGCTGATCATCCAGCGCGCCCGCGAGGCCTTCCATATCCGTGCCGATGCGCGACAGGATTTCCTCGCGCACCAGCTCGACCCCGTGCTGCGCGCGTTCGGGGATAGCCTCGCCCGTCAGCGCCTCGCGCAGCATGAGCGAGAGCGCGGTGGGCAGCGGTACTTCCTTCGCCTCGTTGGCGCGCGCGATGGGATCGCTGGCCGTGCGCAATTCCACCGCGGCATCGAGATTGCCCTTCATGCCCGAAAAGCGCGTGGAGCCGATCGCTTCGTACCGCACCCGCTCGATCGCATCGTAGCAGGCGCGCGCGATCGGTTCGGGCGGCGCGCCCTTGGCGTGCACGCTTTCGTTATGATGGCGCAGCTTGAGCGCGAAACTGTCGGCAAAACCGCGCGCTTCCCGCGCCTGTTCGGGCGGAAGCGTTCGGCCGGGCAGAGGCACGCGGAAGTTCTTGCCCGATTGGGCGGGACTGTCCGCGCTCCAGGCCACCTCGACCTCGGGTTCTTGCGCGATTGCGCGGGCCGTGCCGGTCAGCGCCTGCTTGAACAGGTCGAGGGGGGTCTGGTCTGCCATGGTTTCCTAGTTAGGACGTCGGGATCGTCTGGCCAGTCTTTTCCCAGTCGGCGACGAAACCTTCGATGCCCTTGTCGGTCAGGATGTGCTTGAACAGTCCCTTGATCACGGCAGGCGGCATGGTCGCGACATCGGCGCCGATCAGCGCGCTTTTCAGCACATGAACGGGGTTGCGGATGCTGGCGACGAGGATTTCGGTGCCGAAATCGTAATTGTCATAGATGTGGCGGATGGCGGCGATCAGTTCCATGCCGTCGAGGCCATTATCGTCGTGGCGGCCCACGAAGGGCGACACGAAGGTCGCGCCGGCCTTGGCGGCCAGCAGTGCCTGATTGGCGGAAAAGCACAGCGTGACGTTCACCTTGGTGCCGTCCGAGGTCAGCTTCTTGCAGGTCTTGAGGCCGTCGATCGTCAGCGGCACCTTGATGCAGACATTGTCCGCGATCTTCCGCAGCGTTTCGGCTTCCTTCATCATCGTATCGTGATCGAGCGCGACGACTTCGGCGCTGACCGGGCCATCCACGAGATCGCAGATTTCCTTGGTCACTTCCATGAAGTCGCGGCCCGACTTGGCGATGAGCGAGGGGTTGGTGGTGACGCCATCGAGCAGGCCGGTGTCGGCCATTTCCTTGATGTCGGCGATGTCGGCGGTGTCGACGAAGAATTTCATGTGATCAGGCTCCGGGGAAGCGATTTGCGATTCCCCGGCAGCCTTAGCGATTGGGGTGCGCGGCGGCTAGAGGCGCGAGGCCCCGCCGAACACGCCGATGATCAGCGGATCGCGGGTGGAACGCGGATCGCGGCGGATGGCCGCTTCCTCCAGCCCGATCTCGCGCCAGATCGTATCGTCGAGATTGTTGGCGAAGCGCGCGGTGGCATCGGCGAAATTGCGGCCCGCCAGTGCAGAGACCAGCTCGCCGACCAGCGGATCCTGCGCCACGTGCATGGCATCGCCCAGTTCGGGCACCATGGCATCGATCAGCGCGCGGCCCATCGAATCGCGCAGGAAACCGGTCGCCGCGGTCGGCCCGCCATTGACCAGATCGATTGCGTTCTGGATGCCGATCGTGCGCACCGCATCGGTCACCAGCGGCGCGGCGCGCTGCGCACCGTCATAGGCGATATCGGCAAAGGCATCCTGCAGGCGGTCCTTGAACAGGGCCGAGGTGAGGATGCGCGACAGCACATCGCCCCGCGTGCCGAGAAGGTTGTTGAGGCCGAGCGTGGCCACCTGCTGATCCCAGAAGCCGCCCGAATTGAGCATCCGCCCGAAAGCGCGGTCGGTGGACAGGAACAGAATGCGCTGCGCGGCATCGACCATGCTGAATCCGGGCAGGCTGGCACAGCCCGCCAGCGCCAGCCCCGCCCCGCCGAGCGACAGCCCGCCAAGGAAGGCGCGCCGCCCGTGTCTCTGTTCCAGCATCGAAGCGCGCGCGGCGGGTTTCACGAGAATATCTGTCATTTTATCACTCCTCACAAAGTCCCACCCTTGTTTCCTGCACTCTACCCCGCCCATATGGCGCCTCAATGAACCGCGTCCGCTGCCTCGTCCTCAATGCCGCGCTGGGCCCGCTCGACTACAAGGTGCCCGATGGCATGAACGTCGAACTCGGCCAGGTGGTGGAATGCCCGCTGGGTCCACGCACCGTGGTGGGGATCGTCTGGGAGGCTGAACGGCTTCCCGGGACGGACGTTCCTGCGGAGAAATTGCGCGGCCTCAGGGGGTTGTTTCCGATCCCGCCGCTTTCCGCGCCCCTGCGGCGGCTGATCGAATGGACGGCCGATTATTACGTCGCCTCGCTCGCCAGCGTGGCGCGGATGGCGCTGTCTTCGGGCGGTGCGCTGAAAGGGCCGGCCAGCATCACCGAATATCGCCTGACCGGGGGAATGCCCGAACGCATGACCGCGCAGCGCGAAGCGGCGATGGAGGCGTTGGACGGCGAACAGGCGACCATCCGCGAACTGGCGGGGATCGCGGGCGTATCCGAAGGCGTGCTGCGGGGCCTCGTGAACCAGGGCGTGCTGGAGCCGGTGGAGGTCGATTGCGACCGCCCCTATCCCGAAGCGCGGCCCGATTTCGCAGCTGTGGAATTGAGCGATCAGCAGCGCGAGGCGTCGGACCTGTTTTCCAAGGCCGTGCGCGACAGGAAATTCGCGCCCTTCCTGCTCGATGGGGTCACGGGATCGGGCAAGACCGAAACCTATTTCGAACCCGTGGCCGAGGCGCTGCGCATGGGGCGGCAGGTGCTGGTCCTGCTGCCCGAAATCGCGCTGACGGAAAACTTCCTCCACCGCTTCAAAGAACGCTTCGGCACGGTGCCGGTGCTGTGGCACTCCTCGCTGAAATCGACCGAGCGGCGGCGGGCCTGGCGCGCCGTGGCCAGCGGCGAGGCGCAAGTGGTCGTCGGCGCGCGGTCGGCGCTGTTCCTGCCCTTCGCCCGGCTCGGCCTGATCGTGGTCGACGAAGCGCATGAAACCAGCTTCAAGCAGGAAGACGGCGTGCGCTACAACGCGCGCGACGTGGCCGTGATGCGCGCCCATTTCGAACAGTTTCCCATCATCCTCGCCAGCGCCACGCCCGCGCTCGAAAGCCTGCAGATGGCCGAGAGCGGGATTTACGAGAAGGTCGATCTGCCGAGCCGGTTCGGCGGCGCGCAATTGCCCAGCATCGACATCATCGACCTGACCGAGGAAAAGCCGCCGCAGGGCATGTGGCTGGCGCAGCGGCTTGTGGACGGGGTGGCCGAACGGCTGGAGCGCGGGGAGCAATCGCTGCTGTTCCTCAATCGCCGCGGCTATGCGCCGCTGACGCTGTGCCGCAATTGCGGCTTTCGTTATCAATGCCCCAATTGCAGCGCCTGGCTGGTGGAGCACCGCTTTACCCGCCGCCTCGCCTGCCATCACTGCGGCCACGAAGCGCCCAGCCCCGCCGCCTGCCAGGAATGCGGCGAGCCCGATTGCCTGGTCGCCTGCGGTCCCGGGGTAGAGCGGATTGCGGATGAAGTGGCCGAGCGGCTGCCTGAAGCGCGGGTGTTCGTGGCCACTTCGGACACGCTCAATTCCCCCGGCCGCGCGGCGGAATTCATCGCGCAGGTCGATGCGGGCGAGGTGGATGTGATCGTAGGCACGCAGCTTGTCACCAAGGGCTTCCATTTTCCCGAACTAACGCTGGTCGGCGTGGTCGATGCCGATCTCGGCCTCGAAGGGGGCGATTTGCGCGCGGGCGAGCGGACCTATCAGCAGGTGGCGCAGGTGGCGGGCCGTGCGGGCCGCGGGGCGAAACCGGGCGAAGTGCTGATCCAGACCCGCCATCCCGAAGCCAGCGTGATCGCCGCGCTCGCCGCCGGGGACCGCGACGCCTTCTATTCCGCCGAGACCGAGATGCGCCGCGATGCGGGCGCCCCGCCCTTCGGTCGCTGGGCCTCGATCATCGTTTCCAGCGAAGACGAATCCGAAGCGCGCGAGGCCGCCCGCCGCATCGGCGATACGCGCCCCGATGTCGCCGACTGCATGATCCTGGGCCCCGCACCCGCACCCATGGCGCAATTGCGCGGCCGCTATCGCTACCGCCTGCTGATGAACGCCCGGCGCAGCGTGCAATTACAGGAAGTGATTCGCCGCTGGCTGGCCCGCATCGACCATCCCCCAGGAGTGCGCGTGGCGGTTGATGTGGACCCGTACAGTTTCGTTTGAGGCACGTGAGGGCGAATTCACCCTTGCATTCACCTGTGCAATTTGTACTTTTTGACACTTCAGGGGGCGAAACTAACGCCAGAGAACCGTTCTTCGCAATTGATCAGCCCTGTTGGCTGTACGGCATACGGCTTTGCGGTTCGACATTATTCTAATTATACTGAGAGGGGTCCGCACATGTTCAAAAAAGCACTTTTAATTGGTGCCGCCGTTGTCGCCACACCAGCCCACGCCGAAGATTGGTGGGTAGCAGAAAGCGACCATTTTAAAGTCGTTTCTGAAGGTGGCCGGGAAATGGCAAGTGACGTAGCGGTCAGCTTGGAACGGCTGGACCAATCACTGAGACTTTTTAGAGGGCTTCCGATCGATGAAGGGGAAGTGGCTGAAAGCGAGAAAGTGACGATCTATCAGACAGGTACCATTGATGACGTCGGCGATCTGGCAAATTCGGATGGCGTGGCCGGGTTTTTCGTTCCACGCGCCGGAAATTCGGTAGCCTTCGTTCCTGCAGAAGAAGAACGCCGTTCTCGTGGCAGGCGAGGAACGCGGCAAAGCACCGGAGAAGAATTGAGCCCTGGCCAAGTGCTCTTTCACGAATATACACATTATTTTTCGCGTCAGCATGCTCCTGCAGCCTACCCCTTCTGGTATAGCGAAGGCTTTGCAGAGCTTTTCGCAACGATCCGGTTTAATGAGGGTGGCTTCAATCTTGGAGAACCGCCTCGCTATCGCAACTTCGTACTGAGCGAGCTGAGTTTTGATGTCGAAGACATTCTCGATCTCGACACCGAAGAAGGCCGAGTTTCCGGAATGGATGTTGCAAGGCAATATGCATATGGCTGGATGTTTACGAGTTACCTTTCCTTTGAACCGTCTCGCCAAGGTCAGCTCGCTAACTATCTGAGATTGGTGACCGCAGGCACACCCAATCTTGACGCTGCACGTCAGGCTTTTGGAGACCTTGACGTACTTCAGCGCGAGTTGGAAAAATATCATCGTGGCAGGGCCCGCGCTATCGCTGTTGATTTTCCCCCTGGGAGTGCGCCCGACATCGAATTGACGCAGCTGGACGAAGCGGAGGCGGCAGCGATGCCTATTCATATACGTTCAACTGCGGGAGTGACTAAGCGAGGTGCGCCCAACGTCGCGGCTCGAGCACGTGATCTGTTATCCCGCTATCCTAAGTCACCTGAAGTGATCGATGCAGCCATGGAAGCTGAATTTGACGCGGAAGAATATACTGCGGCAAGCGAACTGGCCAACCGCCTCATGGCGTCCGATTCTAATACGGTACGCCCATATCTTTATCTTGCGAAAATTGCATTGGAGGATGCGAAATCAGACCCTGCCAAGATTGCTGAAGCTCGCCGACAATTAATAGCCGCCAACCAGATCAACCCCGAGCGTCCGGACATTCTGAAGAGGTATTTCGATACATTCGTCTACGCAGGTGAACAAATACCGGAAGATGCACGCGTCGGTCTCGAACAGGCCTTTCGGATTGCGCCATTCGATATCGGCATACGGCGTTCTCTCGCTTATCTGCTCCTGCTGGAGAAGCGAGACAGCGAGGCGCTGATCATTCTTGGCCCGGTGGTCAATCTTCCCCACGCCAGTGGCGAAGAAATTGATGAACTTCGCGAGATGGTCAGGCAGGCAGAGGCTGGCGACAGCGCCGCGCTGATGGAAGAACTTCGCCCCAAGATCGACGATGACGAAAACGAGGAAGAAGATCTTCGTGTTGATTCCTGACAAGCGAATCTCTTTCCAGGACCTTTTCGACAAAGTCGGGCATTGTGACAGGCGATGTCCGGCCCCGTTCTCGTTCCGATCCTTGGCGACCAGCTGACCCGCAACCTTGCCTCGATCCGGGGCCGCACCAAAGACGATACCGTCATCCTGATGATGGAGGTGTGGGACGAGGCCACTTACGTAAAACATCACAAGCAGAAGATCGTGCTGATCTTCTCCGCCATGCGGCACTTTGCCGAAGAGCTGCGCGACGCGGGGTGGACGGTCGACTATGTGAAGCTGGACGATGATGGCAACGCGGGCAGCTTCACCGGCGAGGTCGCCCGCGCCATCGAGGAGCATTCGCCGCGGCTGGTCAGCGTGGTCGAGGCGGGCGAGTGGCGGGTGCGCGAGGAGATGGACCAGTGGGCGGACAAGTTCGCCTGCGAGGTCGAAATCCTGCGCGACGACCGCTTCATCTGCACCCAGGCGGAATTCGACGACTGGGCGGAAGACCGCGACACGCTGCGCATGGAGTATTTCTACCGCGACATGCGCCGCAAGACGGGTCTCTTGATGGACGGCGACAAGCCCGAAGGCGGCGAGTGGAATTACGATAGCGAAAACCGCAAACCGCCGAAGGAAGGCCTCTCCGCCCCCGAACGCCCGAAGTTCGAGCCTGACCAGATCACGCAGGAGTGCATCGAACTGGTCGAGGACCGCTTCGGCGATCACTTCGGCAGTCTCGAGACATTCCGCTGGCCCGTCACCAGCGACGAGGCGGAGGAAGCCGCCGACGCCTTCTTCGCCGAACGCATCGAATGCTTCGGCCCCTATCAGGACGCGATGGTGGCGGGTGAGGACGACCTCTTTCACTCCATGCTGTCCATCAGCATCAATCTCGGCCTGCTCGACCCGCTGGAGCTCTGCCAGCGCGCCGAGAAGGCCTATAAGGACGGCAAGGCCCCGATCAATTCGGTCGAGGGCTTCATCCGCCAGATCATCGGCTGGCGCGAATATGTCCGCGGCTTTTACTGGCACCAGATGCCGCACCTCCAGAAGGCCAATGCGCTCAACGCCCAGCGCGGCCTGCCCGACTTCTACTGGACCGGCGAGACCGGCATGGCCTGCCTTGCCGATGCCATCCGCTCCACCCGAGACAATGCCCATGCGCACCATATCCAGCGGCTGATGGTGCTGGGCAATTTCGCTCTGCTGGCGGGCATCGATCCGCGCGCGGTGCAGGACTGGTATCTGGTCGTCTATGCCGATGCCTATGAGTGGGTCGAATTGCCCAATGTGGCGGCGATGATCCTCTATGCCGATGGCGGCAAGCTGGCCTCCAAACCCTATGCGGCGAGCGGCAATTACATCAACAAGATGAGCAATTACTGCTCGGGCTGCGCCTATTCGCCCAGCAAGAAGACAGGTGACGGCGCCTGCCCGTTCAACCCGCTATACTGGCACTTCATGGACCGCCACCGCGACCGGCTGGAGAAGAACCACCGCATCGGCCGGATCTATTCGACCTGGGACCGCATGGACGAAGATCGCCGCCAGGAATATCTCGACAGCGCCGAGGCGTTCCTGGACACGCTCACCCCCGCCGACAGCGACTGGGCGCGCAGCTGACGCGCCAGTTCAGGCCGCCTGCGCCTCCGCATCCTCGCGCTTGAGCACCTTATGCTTCGTTTCCTCGAGCCCATGCTTCCAGTAGCTGGAGATGTAGAGATCGTCTCCACCAAGGCCCAGCTCGCCGCGGAAGAACTCCCGTAACGCCCGCATCGAGGAGAACTCGCATGCCGCCCATGCCGCGACATCGCCATCGGGTAATTCGACCGCTCGCATCGCTTCGACCAGCAGTTCGGGCGCGAGCCCCGGCTGCGGGTTCACGATCCATTCGATCGTCACCCCGGGCGGCGCGTCGATCGGCTGGCGGTCGGCTTCGGACTGTATCTCGATCGCTGCGTGACCCTTTGCTCCCCGGTCGAGTTCTTCCAGATTGACGCCGATCGCCGGCAGGGCCGTCATGTCGCCTGCGACCAGATAGAAATCCCGTCCCTGCGGCAACGGCTTCGCCGGACCCGGTCCGCCGATCTGAACGGTGGCACCGCGCTGTGCTTCGAGCGCGAACCGCGTTGCCGGTCCGGCCTCCTCCTGGCCATGGAGCGCGAAGTCGACTGTCAGCGCTTCGGGCGACTGGCGGCGGATCGTGTAGGTCCGCACGAGCGGCCGCTCGCCCTCTGCCGGCAACATCAGCTTGATGTAACCGCCCGCCTGGCCTCCGGGGAAACCCACCAGCCCGGCCCCGCCGAGGGCGAGCCGGTGCATGGAGGGCGAGAGAGTTTCGGAGCTGAGCACTTCGAGCGTGCGGGGTTCTGGTCTTGTCGTCATCGCCCCCATTTATTGCGAACGGTTCGCAATTCAAGGGGCCGTAGCACAGTTTTTCTCGCTCACCGCTTCACCGAAAGCGTGGGCGAGATAGGAGGGGTAGAGGTCGGCAGCGCTACGCCCGTCCTGCGGCGCACCCACCAGGGCTGCACGATGTGCCCGATACGCACCGCTTTCACGAGCAGCCAGATGCCCGTCGCGGTCGCCATCACCATGGCGATGGCGGATGCTTCCAGCCCGAACGCCCCGCCCGACAGCAGCGGATCGCCCATGGGCTTGGCATCGACCAGCCCATCTACCGCGATGCCTGACACCGACACGTCCCAGATATAGCCCTGCACCACGTTCCAGCCCCAGTGCAGGCCGATCGCCAGCCACAGATTGCGCGTGAGCATGTAGGCCGCGCCGAGCAGGATGCCCGCCTCCAGCGCGATCGCCAGCGCCGCGAGCAGCGTTCCGTTGGGATTGCTCCAATGGACGAGGCCGAAGAGCAGCGCCGAGATCAGCAGGGCGATCCAGCTGCCGAAGAATTCCTCCAGAAAGCGGAAGATCACGCCGCGGAACAGGATCTCCTCGAAGAAGGCGGCCTGAAATCCCGCCATCAGCAACAGCATCAGGAAGGAGGTACTGCCGCCCCAGCCGTCGATCCGGTAGGCGCCCAGCAGCGCGGCGATGCCGACCATCAGGCTCATCAGTACGGCGGCGAACAGCAGCCCGACGAAAAAGTCGCGCGCGCGGGCATCGAAGGGCAGGTCGTCGCGCGGTTCCTCACCCAGATGGCGCAGCGAGAATTTGGCCACCATCACGGCGCCCACGGCCATGAGGATCGCGGTGAGATAATCGGTCAGCCAGACAGGCGCTGTCTCCATGTCGTAAATCCCGGCAATCGCCGCGACGGCATAGAGCGCCATGCCGATGGTAATCCCGGCGGCGACGAAGCTAAGCAGTCCGGATATTAGCGCGATCAGCGGGAAATCGAAGAACCGCCGCGCCTTCGATTTGCCTGCCTGGCCTTGCGCCGCTTCAGGCTGTGGCTGCGGTGTGATTGTCTCGTCCATTTCGACCCTTCCCTTCATTCGGCGAATTCGAACACGCGGCCCGCCCCTGTGAATCGCGATCGGCTTTGAAAAGCACGCCAGCGTGACACCGACAGGGGCTTTTTGAAAAACTCGCCCCTGCCCCGCGAACCACTGTTTTCCGCGGGGTGGAGCGATGTTTCCACGCCCCGCCCTGTCAACTTCCGCAAACCGGCCTGCACCGGCCCATCGGGGCAGGAGGATGCGCCAAATGGAAAAGGATGAAGGGCCGTGTTCGTCATTACCAGCCAGATTGCAGAAATAGGCAGTGTAGGAAAACAGGTTTTGCAGAAGGCACGAAGAATTCGGCTCCCGCTATTTCACCAGACCGGCCGAGATTGACAGATGTCGGACCCTCCGCGCAAAAGCTTGGCATGTTTTCATCTTTAAGCCTGACGATCCTTTCAGCAATCCTGGTGCTGCTTCCCGATCCGCCGACTGCGGAACCTGATGCGCTTGCAGAAATGGTCCTCGAAGGCCGCAACCAGCGGCCCATCGCCAGCCAGGCGATCCAGTTTCCACAATATATGAGGCCTGACACCCTGCTCATCCTGACCGAGCAGCCGATCCCGCAAGACGGCTTTTGCCTGCGCACCCGCTGGCTTGCGAACATCGCCCCGGCGGGCGAGGAGGATGGCGCCCCCACCTGGTGGTTCGACCGGAGGAGGGGCGCAAGCGCAGAGCGTGAGGTGGCGCTTACCCGCGACGCTGGAACTTGTCCTGACACGGGCTATGTCCGCCTGATCGGAACAGCGGCAGCGTCCCCCGACCGCGCCGCATGGGCGCTTGGCCGTCTCGACGCCTATCTGAAGGACGCGGAAGGCTTAACCGTGCGATGCACGGCGCAACACCCCCTCCAGCCGGAATGCGACAACCCCGCCAGATTGCGCGCGCGACTGGCCAATCCAAATCCGCTTGCGATAATGCAGGGTCGGGACAGCGCCCAAATCCGGATCGACAGCATGACCGATCTGACCATCCATTATGACGAACCCGAAACGCTGAGCGTCGATCTCCACCGGCTAGTGCCGTTCTAACGGTCGCGAAGCAATACCGCCAAAGGCTTGAGCCTTTTGTCTAGCGCTCGAAAGCTATCGTTTCACTGGCAGCAAAAGCCGGCTGGGAAACCGCTGCATACCAATCGGCCTGAAAGTCCGGGAGTTTGGAAAGGTGGTCGATCAGCAAATCCCAGCCGACCATCTCTTCGTGAAAGGTCCATACGTCATCTGCGATAGCCACGGCGCAGCAAATGAGATCGGTTGTCAGTTCATCGCGTTTGTAGAACGTGACTATGTCGATGCCCGAAAGTGGAAGTTGGTCCAGCAACTTGCAGTTCACGCCGCCATGTAAGTGCGTAGCAGTGGGCGCTGTCCGCCATGGCAACAGACCCTTCAAGACTCGCTTACTCGCTCCCCGGGAGCGCATGACCTTGAAGACTCTTCTGGCAATCACGGTCAGTTCGCCGCCGCAGCCTCCCTCGCGTCCCTGGCATTGTCACGCAGAGCCATATCCTTGCCTGCGCAATAACCGCCCGCAAAGGACAGCAGGATCGCAATGATGAAATATATCGGCAATCTGCTCACCCCGCTTCCACGCGCTGGCATATTCGCTGACGTCTCGCTCATTCTATCCTCCCGCTGACCTTGATGCCCTAGCACTCCTTCTCCCGCCGGAGCAATTCCGCCTTTATTTCGGTTCCATAGGCATAGCCGCCCAGCCCGCCATCGGCGGCGATTACGCGGTGGCAAGGGATGAGGACGGCGATGTTGTTCGCGCCATTGGCGCCGCCCACGGCGCGGCTGGCCTTGGGGCTGCCCAGCGCGGCGGCGAGTTCGCCGTAGCTGCGGGTTTCGCCGGGCGGGATTTCGCGCAGCGCCTGCCATACGCGCTGCTGGAAGGCGGTTCCTTTCACGTCCAGCGGGATGTCGGCGCTGGCGGCGGTGTGCGGGGCCTCGACCGCGGCGGCGACCTGTTCGAACAGGCTGCGGAAGTCCTCCCCGCCCTCGACCAGCTGCGCCTTGGGGAAGCGGGCGCGCAGTTCCTCCTCGCCCTCGCCGAAGGACAGGCAGCACACGCCGCGCTCGGTCGCCGCGACCAGCATCGGCCCGATTGTGGTGTCGACTTTCGCCCAATGCACCGTGCGGCCCTTGCCGCCATCCTTCCACTCGCTGGCCGTCATGCCGCTGTCCTTCCTGTCATCGTAAAAGCGTGAGGGAGAGGCATAGCCCGCCTCGTAGATCGCGCCGGTCACGCTGGTGCCCCCGGCCAGCGTCTCTTCCGCCCGCTCGCGGCGCAGCGCGCGTTGATAGGCGGCGGGCGAGAGGCCCACGGCGCGGGTAAAGATGCGCTGGAAATGGGTGGGCGAATAATCGGTCAGCGCGCCGAGCCGGTCGAGCGAGAGGCTGTCCTCGGCCTCCTTCATCGCTGCCAACGCGCGCAGCACCGCCTGTTCTTCGCGGCTCTGCTGATCGGGGGCGCAGCGCTTGCAGGCGCGCAGGCCCGCCGCCTCTGCCGCAGCCGGGTCGGCATAGAAGCGCACGTTTTCCCGTTTCGGCGCGCGCGCGGGGCAGGACGGGCGGCAATAGATGCCGGTGGAATGGACGCCGGTGACGAAGACGCCGTCGAAGCGCCGGTCCTTGGCCAATGCAATGCGCCAGCGCCGGTCATCCGTAAGCCGGTCGTCGGTGAGCTGGCCGTCCGTGAGCGGGCCGTCGGTCATGGATATGGTGTCGGGCGTCTCAGACATGGCTGCCTCTTTCCTAGCGTGATGCCGGAGGAATGCCAAAGCTCTGGACGCGGCGCATCCCGAAGCTTGCGGTCAATGCGGGGAAATAGCTAAGGACCAGCGCCAATGACACGTTTCTTCACAGCAATCGCGGCACTGATAACGCTGCTCCTGCCCGTGCTGGTGCAGGCCGAACCCGCCGATATCGATGTGGCGGCGCGCGGCGTGGTCCGCGTGGTGATCCTGGGCCAGAGCGACAGTGACGAGATCTACCCGGTCAGCCACGGCACCGGCTTTGCGGTCGCGCCGGACAAGATTGTGACCAATGCCCATGTGGTGCGCGACGCGATGAGCGACAGCGAGCTGCGCATCGGCATCGTGCCCAGCGGCGGCGGCGAGGCGGTCTATGGCCGCATCCTTGCGGTCAACAGCCGCACCGATCTGGCGCTGGTCGAGGTGACCGGCGATCTGCGGCTGCCCCCGCTCGCCATTACCGCGCGCGAGGTGGCGGACAGCGGGCAGGTGGTCAGCGTGGGCTATCCGATGAATGTGGACCGCGCGCAGGGGCTGGCGATGAGCGACATCTTCCGCTCCATGCCGCCGGTGAAAAGCCCAGGCTTCGTCTCGGGCGCGCGGCCGAGCCGCCAGTTCGACACCATCCTGCACACCGCGCCCATCGCGCGCGGCAATTCGGGCGGCCCGCTGCTCGATCCCTGCGGCCGCGTGGTGGGGGTGAACAGTTTCGGCGCGGACAACGAAGGCGGCGATGCGGAATTCTTCTTCGCCGTGTCCAATCGCGAACTGCTGCCCTTCCTGCGCGAAAACGACGTCACCCCGCTGACGAACGACAGCACTTGCCGCAGCCTCGCCGATCTGGATGCGGCGGAAAAGGAGCGGCTGGATGCCGAGCGCGTCGAGGCGTTGCAGAATTTGGCGCAGCGGGCGGAAGAAACGCGCGAGCGGCGCGAACGCGCGCTGCTGACGGCGCAATTGGGCGTGGCGCAGGACCGCGAGGACCGCATGGCGCTGGCCTTCGTGCTGCTGCTGGTCGCCTTCGGCCTGGGCCTGTGGGGCTGGAGCCACCGCGAACGCACCGATCCCGAGGCCGAGGATGCCCAGCTGCGCCGCAAGAAAGCCTATATCGCCTTCGCTTTCGCCGCCTTCCTCGTGGTGGTGGCGCTGATTGCCTTCGTGACCCGCCCCGGGCTCGACGAAATCGACCGACGCGTGGCGGCGGATATGCAGGATGGCACCACCGCTTCGGGCGGCAAGGACCCGCTGGCCGCCAATGCCGGGGGCGACGGCAGCTTCGTGTGCCACATCCTTCCCGAACGCAGCCGCATCACCAATGCCGAAACGCCCGAACTCACCTTCGACTGGACCGCCGAGGGCTGCGTCAACGAGCGCACGCAATATGGCTATGCCTCGGGCAATTGGTCGCGCGTCTTCGTGCCGAACGAGGAAGATGCCGTGGCCGTGAACAGTTTCGACCCCGACCGCCGCATCTTCCGCTCCGAACGCTATCTCCTGCCGCGCAGCGCGATGAGCGAGGCCCGCAAGGCCCGCGGCAAATACAAGGCGCCCAGCTGCGGCGCGGAACGCGCGGCGAGCACGCTGGGCAATCTGCAGGGCGAAGTGCTCGGCCAGCTCCCCCGCCAGCCCAACGAGCGGCTGGTTTATCAGTGCGAGGTTAGATGAGAGCGACCGGCGGCCGGACCTGCGCTCAACGCAGTCGGCCTGCGACCTCATCATGAACTGTCTTAATCATTCGCGGCGAAAAAAACCAAGCGGAAGCCTTTTTATATTCAAAGCAGGATAGGTAATAGGCGACATCGACTTGCGTAGAACTGCGTATAACTTGTAGACCGAGCCGATTTAGGGCAACAAACGTGGATGGCGAAGTTACTCACATGCGCTCTCGGGATCTGCGCCAGCCTGCTATCGCAGACCGCCGTGATCGCTCAGGATCGGGATCAACCGCAGAATGTCGCTGACGACACAATTGTCGTGGTCGGCTCCGAAAATGCGGAAAGCGAAATCATCGAGGCCGCAAAGCGAGTTTCGCCAGACTTGCATTATGATCGCGCGTTGCCGCGTTACATCGACCCGCTTTGCCTTGCCGTGTTAGGTTTTGAGGGACCGGCAAGCGCAGGAATAAAGCAAATGATCGATGAACGCGCGATCAGCGTCGGAATACAGGTTGCTCCTGCCGATTGCCGACCCAATGCGCTGCTCGTAGTGGTGGACGATGTCCCTGCTTTCTTGCGGCAAGCAATCGATAAACAGCCCCGGCTCGCTTCCTCAGCCAAGCTGACCAAAGCAGAATCCGACTATGCCGATGGCCAGGCAGCGGTCACGCTGTTCAATATCGAAACCCGGTCAAAATTCGGGCGGAAAGGTTTCTCGGACTCCAATTCAAGGGCGAGCCGGATTAGCCCCGCGCACAGCAAAGCGATCTCATCGAGCGTGCTGACGATCGATGCGCATCGGCTGCGCGGCGCGACCTATCGACAGATTGCAGATTATGGCGCGATGGTCCTGCTGGGGCATGCCGACGGGGGGATTTGGACTATGGATCGCACGCCTTCGATACTCGCCTTGTTCAACCATTCGATCAAGGATGCCCCAGCAAGACTTACCCCATTCGATGAAGTGTATCTGAGGGCTCTTTATGCCCTGCCGCTGAATGCGTTGCCGCGATCACTGCCCGTTAGCATAAAGCGAGAGTTGGACACCCCTGCAGACTAGGCCACCCGCAATTCCCTGACGTGACTCGGGTTGCCTTGCGAGACCCCCTTTGCTAGGCGCGCGCCAATCTTGCCGGGGCGATTCAAATTCGCTGCTAATCGGCATGGACGTACAGAACCCTTTTTCCGACCCTTAGAGGACGAGAGACGCGTGGATATTTCCGCCGGTATTCAGGCTAGCCTTGCAGGGCGCTATGCCGCCGCCCTATTCGATCTGGCCAGCGAGGCCGGGACCGTGACCGCGGTCGAATCGGATCTCGACAAGCTCGAGGCCGGCCTGGCCGAATCGCCCGAGCTCAAGATGCTCACCACCAATCCGCGCGTGACGCGCGCCCAGGCCGAAAAGGCCCTCTGGGGCGTGTCGGCCATCATGGGCCTCAGCGACCTGACGCAGAAGTTTCTCGGCACGCTGGCGCAGAACCGCCGGCTCGGGCAGCTTCCCGGCGTCATTCGTGCCTTCCGCACGATTGCTTCGGCCCAGCGCGGCGAAGTCTTTGCGGATGTCACCAGCGCCCATGCGCTGACCGACGCGCAGCTTGCCGATCTCAAGAGCAAGCTCACCGCCCGTGAAGGCCGCACGGTCAAGCTTTCCACGAAGGTCGACCCCGAGATTCTCGGCGGCCTCGTCGTAACCATCGGATCGAAGCGTATCGACGGCTCGATCCGCACCCGTCTCAATTCTCTCGCCCAGGCCATGAAGGCTTAAAGGACTAGAAACATGGATATCCGCGCAGCAGAAATCTCCAAGGTCATCAAGGACCAGATCGCCAATTTCGGCAGCGAAGCCGAAGTCAGCGAAGTCGGTTCGGTTCTCTCCGTTGGTGACGGCATCGCCCGCATCCACGGCCTCGACAACGTCCAGGCCGGCGAGATGATCGAATTTTCTAACGGCGTGCAGGGCATGGCCCTGAACCTGGAAGCGGACAATGTGGGTGCCGTGATCTTCGGCGCCGACACCGACATCGCCGAAGGCGATACGGTCAAGCGCACCGGCACCATCGTGGACGTGCCCGTCGGCAAGGGCCTGCTCGGCCGCGTGGTCGATGCTCTGGGCAACCCGATCGACGGCAAGGGCCCGATCGTGGCCGACAAGCGCATGCGCGTCGAAGTGAAGGCGCCGGGCATCATCCCGCGTGAATCGGTTTCCGAACCGGTGCAGTCGGGCCTCAAGGCCATCGACGCTCTCGTTCCCGTCGGCCGCGGCCAGCGCGAACTGATCATCGGCGACCGTCAGACCGGCAAGTCCGCCGTCGCGATCGACACCTTCATCAACCAGAAGGATGCCCATCAGGGCGACGACGAAGGCAAGAAGCTTTACTGCGTCTATGTCGCCGTCGGCCAGAAGCGTTCGACCGTCGCCCAGATCGTGAAGAGCCTCGAAGAAAACGGCGCGATGGAATATTCCATCGTCATCGCCGCGACCGCTTCGGAACCGGCTCCGCTGCAGTATCTCGCGCCCTACACTGGCTGCGCGATGGGTGAATTCTTCCGCGACAACGGCATGCACGCCGTGATCTGCTACGACGACCTTTCCAAGCAAGCCGTGGCCTATCGCCAGATGTCGCTGCTGCTGCGTCGTCCTCCGGGCCGCGAAGCGTACCCCGGCGACGTGTTCTATCTCCACAGCCGCCTGCTCGAGCGTGCGGCGAAGATGAACGGCGCCAACGGCGGCGGTTCGCTGACCGCATTGCCGATCATCGAAACGCAGGCAGGCGACGTGTCGGCCTACATCCCGACCAACGTGATCTCGATCACCGACGGCCAGATCTTCCTCGAAACCGACCTGTTCTACCAGGGCATCCGTCCGGCCATCAACGTCGGCCTTTCGGTCAGCCGTGTGGGCGGTGCCGCCCAGACCAAGGCGATGAAGAAGGTTTCGGGCTCGATGAAACTCGACCTCGCGCAGTACCGCGAAATGGCTGCCTTCGCGCAGTTCGGCTCGGACCTCGACGCCGCGACGCAGAAGCTGCTCAACCGCGGTGCCCGCCTGACGGAACTGCTCAAGCAGCCGCAGTTCAGCCCGATGCCGTTCGAAGAGCAGACCGTGTCGATCTTCGCCGGCACCAACGGCTATCTCGACGATGTCGCCGTGAACCGCGTGACCGAATACGAAGAGCAGATGCTGAGCTTCATGCGCAGCGAACACGCCGGCGTGCTGGAAGAAATCCGCACCACCGGCAAGTTCGAAGACGACACCAAGAACAAGGTCGTCGACGCGCTCAAGGCTTTCGCAAAGCAGTTCGCCTGATCGATCGATGAGCTACACCCTCTTCGCCACGATCCCGGTCAAGCCGGAGCATATGGAGGCCGCCGCACAGGCGGTGGCCGCCATCGTTCCGATGACCCGTGACGAAGAAGGATGTCTGGCGTTCGAACCGCGCCGCGCCGCGGACGGTTCGAGCACGATCATGATTTTCGAAGAGTGGGCGGATCGCGACGCGTTCGATTTCCACCATGCTCAGGAATACACCAAGGATGTCTTCGCGAAATACGAGGGGTGGCTCCGGTCGGAACCGCAGCTCGTCGAAGTGAAGTCGCTGGAAGGCTGAACAGGATATGGCAAGCCTCAAGGAACTCAAGGGCCGGATCAACTCGGTCAAGTCGACCCAGAAGATCACCAAGGCCAAGCAGATGGTCGCAGCCGCCAAGCTGCGCCGCGCGCAGGCCGCCGCCGAAGCCGCCCGCCCCTATGCGGAGCGGCTCTCGGGTGTGATGGGATCGCTGGCGAGCAAGGTGGCTGGCGACAGCGCACCGATGCTGCTGCGCGGCAATGGTGCAAACCAGCGCCACCTGCTGGTGGTTGTGAACACCGACAAGGGTCTGTGCGGCGGTCTCAACGCCAATATCGTCAAGGCTGCCAAGGCCAAGGCGAAGGCGCTGATCGCGGAAGGCAAGGATGTCTCTTTCTACCTCGTGGGCAAGAAGGGCCGCGCGCCGATCAAGCGCGATTATCCCAACCGCATCGCGAAGCATTTCGACACTTCCGAAGTTCGCCAGCCGGGGTTCGAGGAAGCCGAGGAAATCGCCGACGATCTGATTGCGCGGTTCGAGGAAGGCGAATTCGATGTCGCCCATCTCGTCTATCCGATCTTCAAGTCCGCCCTGGCGCAGGATCCCACCGTCGACCAGCTGATCCCCGTACCGCCGCCTGAAGGCGACGATGCGATGGCTACAGCCGGCGAAGGTGCCGTGGTCGATTACGAACCGGGTGAAGAGGAAATCCTCGAAGACCTGCTGCCGCGCTATGTGAAGACGCAGATCTTCGGTGCCCTGCTCGAACGCGAGGCATCCGAACAGGGCGCCTCGATGACCGCGATGGACAATGCCACGCGCAACGCAGGCGACCTGATCCAGAAACTGACCATCCAGTACAACCGCAGCCGCCAGGCCGCCATTACCACCGAGCTGATCGAGATCATCGCCGGTGCAGAAGCTCTCTAAAGGACGTTTACACGTGAAGAAACTCGCCCTCCTCCTCCCTGCCCTCGCCCTTGCGGCATGCGGTGAAGAGCCTGCGCCCGAACCGGTCGCAACCGAAGTTGCTGCGCCCGAACCGATCGAAACACTCGCTGCTCCCGACCAGGCCTACTTCACCACGAAGTACGCCGAAGCCTGCCCCGACGAAGACGCCGTGAACACCGCGATCTGCAAGCGTGCCGGCATGGGTTCGCCCGATGTCGTCTGCGAATTCGGGCTCGGTGAAGACGAATATCTTCGCAACAAGGCTACCCTCACCGCCGGCGATGGCGAATGGACTTTCGCCGATCCCGAAAACGTCTGTGTCGGCTAAGCCGAAATCACTGAAAATCAGGACTTAGATCATGGCCACCGCACCCAAGCTTAATCAGAGCCCCAATGGCGTAATCAGCCAGGTCATCGGCGCCGTCGTCGACGTTGCGTTCGAAGGCGACCTGCCGCCGATCCTGACCGCGCTGGAAACCAAGAACGGCGACAATACGCTGGTTCTCGAAGTCGCGCAGCATCTCGGCGAAAACACCGTCCGCACCATCGCGATGGACGGCACGGACGGTCTCGTCCGCGGCCAGGAAGTCGTGAACACCGGATCGCAGATCTCGGTTCCTGTCGGACCCAAGACGCTCGGCCGCATCATGAACGTCATCGGCGCGCCGATCGACGAACGCGGCCCGATCGGCGCCGAAGAAACCATGCCGATCCACGCGGACGCACCGCTGTTCGTCGACCAGTCGACCGAAGCGGCCATCCTCGTCACCGGCATCAAGGTCATCGACCTTCTCGCACCTTATGCGCGCGGCGGTAAGATCGGCCTGTTCGGCGGCGCCGGCGTGGGCAAGACGGTTCTCATCCAGGAACTCATCAACAACATCGCGAAGGGCCACGGCGGCGTGTCCGTCTTCGCCGGTGTGGGTGAACGTACCCGCGAAGGTAACGATCTCTACCACGAATTCCTCGACGCAGGCGTTATCGCCAAGAACGACGATGGAGAAGCCATCAGCGAAGGTTCGAAGGTTGCGCTCGTGTTCGGCCAGATGAACGAGCCTCCGGGGGCGCGTGCCCGCGTTGCTCTCTCGGGTCTGACCATGGCGGAATATTTCCGCGACGTCGAAGGCCAGGACGTGCTGTTCTTCGTCGACAACATCTTCCGCTTCACCCAGGCGGGTTCGGAAGTGTCGGCCCTGCTCGGCCGTATTCCTTCGGCCGTGGGCTATCAGCCGACGCTCGCCACCGACATGGGTAACCTGCAGGAACGGATCACCTCGACCACCAAGGGTTCGATCACCTCGGTCCAGGCCATCTACGTTCCCGCCGACGACCTTACCGACCCGGCACCGGCAACCTCGTTCGCCCACTTGGACGCAACGACCACGCTCAACCGCGCGATTTCGGAACTGGGCATCTACCCGGCGGTCGACCCGCTCGACTCCACCAGCCGCGTGCTCGAACCGCGCGTTGTAGGTGACGAGCACTATCAGACCGCTCGCCGCGTCCAGGAAACGCTGCAGAAGTACAAGAGCCTGCAGGACATCATCGCCATCCTCGGCATGGACGAACTGTCTGAAGAAGATAAGCTGACTGTGGCCCGTGCCCGCAAGATCCAGAAGTTCCTCAGCCAGCCGTTCCACGTGGCCGAAGTCTTCACCAACATTCCCGGACAGTTCGTCCAGCTGGAAGACACGGTGAAGTCCTTCAAGGCTGTCGTCGACGGTGAATACGATCACCTACCGGAAAGCGCCTTCTACATGGTCGGCGGCATCGATCAGGTGGTCGAAAAGGCCCAGAAGCTGGCGGAAGAAGGCTAAGCATGGCCCTGCATTTCGAACTCGTCACACCGGCCAAGCTGGTCCGTTCCGAGGAAGTCCACATGGTGGTCGTCCCCGGGGCGGAAGGCGAATTCGGCGTGCTCGACGGGCATGCGCCCTTCATGTCGACCATTCGCGACGGCCAGATCCAGGTCTACAAGTCCGAAGGCGGCACGCCGGAGACCATTGAGGTCCGCGGTGGCTTTGCCGAGGTCGGCGAAAAGGGCCTGACGGTCCTCGCCGAACACGTCGAGGGCTGACCCGGCTTCTTACCTGAATTCGAGAGGGCGGCCACTGTGCCGCCCTTTTTCGTGCCGGCTATGGCTCTCCGCCCGGCAGTTCGCCGATGGACGGTTCGCCGTTCCTTCGGCAGCGCAAGGGACCGCCTGAAGCTTTCGTCGAACGACCGAATGGAGACGACGGACGATTTTACTCTTCGGGATCACAGCGGCATAGTGGCGTCTTTCCTAGGAGGGATGCGATAATGAAACTGGTATCGACACTTGCGATGGGCGCGGCCATGGCCTTTGCCATGACTACACCCGTAAAAGCGCAGGACGGCATTCCCGGCCCCGACGAAGACCCCTTCATCTGGCTGGAAGAAGCCCGCAGTGACAAGGCCCTGAACTGGGTCGAGAACGAGAACGAACGCACCACCGCCCACATGACGGCGGACCCCCGCTTCGCCCAGCTCAAGGCGGAAGCGCTCGCCATCTACGACAGCGAGGACAAAATCCCCTATGTCTCGTTCCGTCCCGATGGCCTGTATAATTTCTGGCAGGACAAGCAGAACCCCAAAGGCCTCCTGCGCCGCACCACCCTCGAAAGCTATCGCAGCGACGAACCGCAGTGGGAAACCGTGCTCGATATCGATGCGCTGGCCGCAGCAGAAGGCAAGGAATGGGTGTACAAGGGCTCTTCCTGCCTGCCGCCCGACCTGCGCTATTGCATGATCTCCCTGTCCGACGGGGGCAAGGATGCCACCGTCATGCGCGAATTCGACATGCAGACGAAGACCTTTGTCGAGAACGGCTTTGTCATCGACAGCGAAAGCCAGGGCGATGCCGAATGGCTGGACCGGGACACGCTGCTGGTCAGCCGCGATTTCGGTGAAGGGACGCTCACCGAAAGCGAATATCCCTTCACCACCCGCCTGTGGAAGCGCGGCACCAAGCTCGCCGATGCGCCGGAAATCTATCGCGGCGAGGCGAGCGATGTCTGGGCCGGCGCCGGATTGCTGCGCGACAGCGAAGGCACGGTCCACGGCTACACCGCCATGCGCGGAACCTCTTTCCACGACCGCGCCTGGTATCTCCAGCAGGATGGCGAATGGGTCAGGCTCGACATGCCGGACAAATCCTCGCTCGGCGGTATCATCGACGGCCAGATGCTCTTTTCGACCGACGTCGACTGGACGGTCGGTGACCAGACCTTCCCTGCCGATTCCCTGATCTCCGCCAATCTGGATGAATGGCTGGCCGATCCGAACGGCGCGGCCAAGACTCTCGTCTGGGCACCCGGTGATCGCCAGACCAAGCAGGGCGGCGGATCGACCGCCAGCAGCTATTACATCAACATTCTCGACAATGTGATCGGCAAGGTCCTGAAATTCGACTATGTCGATGGCCAGTGGGTCAGCAGCGAGATCGTCCTGCCCGACAATGCCACCGTCGGCGTGGCGGCCACCTCGGACGAATCCGACGACATCATGTATTCGGTGACCAACTTCCTCGAACCGAGTGCGCTGTATTATTCGGACGGGTCCTCCACCCCGGAAACGATCAAGACCTCGCCCGCTTATTTCGATCCGGCGGGAATGGACGTCGAGCAGTTCGAAGCCACCAGCAAGGACGGGACGAAGATCCCCTACTTCCTCGTCAAGCCCAAGGGCATGGTGATGGACGGCACCACCGCCACGCTCCTGACCGGTTACGGGGGCTTTCAGGTGCCGCGTCTGCCCGGCTATCTCGGTACGACAGGCAAGCTGTGGCTTGAAAAGGGCGGTGCCTACGTCCTCGCCAACATGCGTGGCGGCGGCGAATTCGGGCCCATGTGGCACCAGAGCGCCATTCGCGAAAACAAGCAGCGGACATGGGACGATTTCATCGCGGTGGCAGAGGATCTTGTTGCCCGCGGCATCACCTCGCCCGATCACCTGGGCATTCAGGGCGGATCGCAGGGCGGTCTGCTGGTAGGCACGGCCTTTACCCAGCGCCCCGACCTGTTCGATGCGGCGATCGTCCAGATCCCGCTGTTCGACATGCTGCGCTATCACCTGATCGGCCGCGGTGCTTCGTGGATCGGCGAGTATGGCGATCCCCGCATTCCCGAACAGCGTGCCTGGATCGAAGGCTATTCGCCCTATCAGAAGATCGTCGAAGGCGTGGACTATCCGGAGCCCTTCCTGTGGGCATCGACCGCGGATGACCGCACCCATCCCGCCCATGCCCGCAAGGGTGCAGCCAAGCTGAAATCCCTCGGCCAGCCGTACTGGTATTACGAGGAGACGACCGGCGGCCATTCGGGCGGTGTCGACAACGAACAGCGCGCTCAGCTTCAGGCCCTGCAGATGGTCTATCTGATGCAGCGCCTGATGGACGACAACAAAGGCGACTGAACCGCCCAGCTTACTGGAATTTGCAAAGAGGGGGCGGTCCGGCATGGGCCGCCCCTTTTTTATCGTGCCCGCTTTACCGGCGCATGGAAATCGGCTGGCTTGTCGGCGATCCAGCGCAGGAACCGCGCCATGTCCTCCGCCGCGGCGAGCCGATCGCGGTCATCGCCGAAACGTGCGAGTTCGGCATTCGTGAAATTGGCGTGGATCGTCTTGTGACAGATGGGGTGGACCGGCACCGTCTCCCGGCCCTTTTTCGATTTGGGCACGGGATGATGCCATTGCACTTTGCGGCCCAGCGGACGCTCGCACAGCCAGCAGGTGGGCAGCTGTTCGCTCAGCCCTTGTCGCCCCCATCCTTCTTCTCTGCTGCTTTCTTCTTTTTCATCGTATCGTGAAAGCGGTCGGCCCAGCCGGGTTTGACCATCTGGTCGGCGCGGACCATGCGCAGTTCGCCTGCCGCGACATCGCGGCTCACCGCGCTACCGGCTGCGACAATCGCGTCCGCACCGATGGTGACAGGCGCGATCAGCGCGCTGTTGGAGCCGATGAAGGCGCGTTCGCCGATGGTCGTCTTGTGCTTGAAATAGCCATCGTAATTGCAGGTGATCGTGCCTGCGCCGATATTGGCCCCTGCCCCCACCGTGGCATCGCCGAGGTAGGTCAGGTGGTTGGCCTTGGCGCCTTCGCCCAGCGTGGCCTTCTTCATCTCGACGAAATTGCCCACCTTGCTTCCCTTTTCCATCACCGCACCGGGGCGCAGGCGTGCATAGGGCCCGACTTCGCATCCTTCGCCCACACGCGCGCCTTCGAGATGGCTGAAGGCGCGGATCGTGGCACCGTCGGCAATGGTGACGCCTGGCGCGAAAACGACGTTGGGTTCGATGGTCACATCGCGGCCCAGCACCGTGTCGTAGCTGAAGAAGACGGTTTCGGGAGCCTTGAGGCTGGCGCCTTCGGCCATGGCTTCCTCGCGCCGATATTCCTGCCACTGCCGCTCTGCCGCGGCCAGTTCGGCGCGGCTGTTGATACCGGTCACTTCGCTGGGATCGGTGCAGGAGATCACCGCGCAGGTATCGCCGTCTTCATTGGCGATATTGACCACGTCCACGAGGTAATATTCGCCCTGCGCATTGTCGTTGCCCACGCGGCGCAGCAGATCGAACAGATCGCCCGAACGTGCCGCCATGACGCCGGAATTGCACAGGCGGCAGGCGCGCTCCGCTTCATTGGCGTCCTTGAATTCGACCATCTTCGATATCTTGCCGCTCTCATCCGCAATGACGCGGCCGTAATGGCCCGGGTCTTCGGGTTCGAAGCCCAGCACCACCACCTTGGGGCGGTCTTCGGCATGCAGCCGGTCGAGCATGGCCTCCATCGTTTCGCCGCGCACGAAGGGAACGTCGCCATAGAGTACCAGAACGTCTCCGCTGTGCCCTGCCAGGCTCTCTTCGGCTTGCTGGACTGCGTGGCCGGTCCCGTGCTGGGGTTCCTGCAGCGCCGTCTGCGCGCGCTCGCCCAATGCCTCTTCGACCTGTTCGCGGCCCGAGCCGACAACCACGATCTTTTTCGCCGGAGCCAGGCCATCGACCGTGGCGAGCAAGTGATCGAGCATCGGCCGTCCGGCGATCGGGTGAAGCACCTTGTGAAGATTGCTCTTCATACGGGTACCCTTACCCGCGGCGAGAATGACGGCGGCGAAATCGCGTGAGTTTTCCATAGCCACGGGCCATGCCATCATTCGCTTGCAGTTTGAAGAACCATCCTGCACTCGAAAGGCAATGGCAGATTTTCCTTTCGATATCGTCGCCTTCGACCTCGACGGCACCCTTCTCGAAACGCATCGCGATCTCGGCACGGCGGTCAATCATGCGCTTGCCCTGGGCGGCTTCGATACCATCCCGGTCGAAAGCGCGACCGACCTCATCGGCGGCGGGGCCAAGGCGATGCTGCAGCAGGCGATCGACCGGCAAGGCGGTCTCCCTCACGACGAATTCCGCAAGCTCTACAAGACAATGCTCGCCTATTACGGAGAGAATAACGCGGTCCATACGCGCCCCTATCCGCATGCCGTGGAGGTGCTCGATGCGCTGGCGGCGCGCGGCGTTGCAACGGGCGTCGTCACGAACAAGTTCGAAGGCTTTGCCCGCGACATCCTGGGCACACTCGGACTTCTGGATCGCTTCGTCTTCGTGATCGGGGGCGACAGCCTCGGCAAGGACGCAGAGGGCAATTACATCGCAAAGCCCGCTGCCGACCCGCTGCTGAAGGCGCGCGAACTGGCAGGCGGCGGCGCGATGGTCTTCATCGGAGACAGCAGTTACGACATGAAAGCGGCGCGCGCCGCAGGCGTGCCCGTCATCGCGGCCTGCTATGGCTATTGCGACGGGACGGCGGCGGAGCTCGGCGCCGATGCGGCGATTGATTCGCTGGCCGAACTGATCCCCGCGCTGGAGCGGCTCTAGCCCTCGTCCTGCCCCTACGGCACGGCGGATCGCCGCGCATACGGTTGCAAGTGCGGGGTTTAAGTGCCACCTCGCCAAGGCAATTGACCTTTACGTAAACGACAAAAAACACACAGGAGCAGCCCCATGAGCATCGATTTCAAGGACAAGGTAGCTATCGTCACCGGAGCCGGCGGCGGTCTGGGCCGCGAATATGCGCTCGAACTGGCGCGCCGCGGCGCGAAGGTCGTCGTGAACGATCTGGGCGGTTCGCGCGACGGCACCGGCCATTCCGACATGGCCCTGCAGGTCGTCGAGGAAATCGAGAAGGCCGGCGGTGAAGCCGTATCGAACGGCGGCAGCGTGACCGAATTCGAACAGATGGAAAAGATGGTCGCCGACGCCAAGCAGAAGTGGGGCGGCGTGCACATCGTCATCAACAATGCCGGCGTGCTGCGCGACAAGACCTTCGCCAAGATGACCATGGACGATTTCGAATTCGTGGTGGACGTGCATCTCAACGGGTCGGCCAATGTCAGCAAGGCCGTGTGGGAAACCATGCGCGAGCAGGCCTATGGCCGCATCCTGATGACGGCATCCTCCACCGGCCTGTTCGGCAACTTCGGCCAGGCGAATTACGGCGCAGCCAAGCTCGGCCTCGCCGGTCTGACCAAGACGCTGCAGCTCGAAGGCGCGAAGTACAACATCAAGGTCAACACGATTAGCCCGGTAGCCGGCACGCGCATGACCGAAGATCTCTTCCCCGAAGAAGCCTTCAAGCTGTTCGATCCGGTGAACGTGGTTCCGGCCGCGCTCTTCCTGGTCAGTGAAGATGCCCCCACCAACGCCATCGTCGGCGCGGGTGCAGGCGGCTTCCACAGCGCCTGGACCGTCATGAACGATGCCGTCTGGCTGAAGGACGAAGAACGCACTGTCGAAGGTTTCGCCGCAAACTGGGACAAGATCAGCGATTTCTCCAACCTCAAGGCCCCTCAGTCGGGCGCCGAACAGTCGGGTGCGATCCTGACCGCGATGCAGAAGGTCACCGGAACCGGCCCGAGCAGCGCCCGCGGCTAAGTACTCCACCTTTATTGCGAAAAGCCCCGCACCGTCGCATGATGGTGCGGGGCTTTTCTTTGGGGGATATGTCATGGAGTGGGAAAACGCGCTGCGCACCATGCGCAAGACTTCGCTGGCAGTCAGTGTTCTGGCAGTGCTGTTGGCGGTGGTCGGCCTGACCCAGCTCGGCCTCGCCGCAGTGGCTGTGAGCGAGGAATATGAGCGCATCGAGCGGATCGAGGAGATCTACCGCCCGAGCACCTATTACGGTTACCAGGCATAGCAGGCCGCGCTGGAGAATGAATACAACCGATCGAGCAGCGCCTTCTTTCTGCAGGGCCGCTTCATTCCCGATCGCGAAAGCATCGGCTGGACATCGCCCGGCGTTCTCACGCTGATTGGCCTCGTGCTGGCGGCGCTGGCCTTTTTCGCGGCAGCCATGGTGTGGCTGCACCAAGCGCATGCCAATATGGTCGCAGCAGGATGGCGTCCCAAATACACCCCGCGCAAGGTGCTCATCGGCTATGCGGTGCCGCTGATGAACCTCATCGTGCCGTTCGAGGCCATGCGGGAACTGTACAATCGCAGCCATGGCGAGGGCGACGATTTCGCCCATACTACTGCAGAAGATGTCACCGCGTGGTGGACGGCCATGATTGTCGGTCTGCTCGTCTTCAGCGCCATGATCTTCAAGTTCCTGATCGATGCTGGCACCAATTTGATCCTGATGACCCCGCTATGGATGGAATATGCGGTTTTCGCTTTCGGATCCGGTCTGCTGCTGCTCAGCGCCTTTCTGTTCGCGTCGCTGACCCGCAAGATAACTGCAGCACAGGCCGAATATTTGCCCGCACACCCCGTCCAAGCGGCCGAGGAGCACGCGGCACAGCGGCGCATGGCAGTTACGGTGGTGCCTGGCCGAGTCGATGAGCCGTATTGACGTATTAATACACTAGGCCTACACCACCATCGTTCCTCGAACAGGGAGATTTGGCGATGTATAGCCAGGAAGACCTCAATTCCGCCGTCAGCGCCGGAGCGATCAGTGCCGACGCGGCCAACGCCCTTCGCGCCCATGTCGCCGCCTCGCGCGATGCGGTGCCCGCCGATGCCGAGCATTTCAGGCTCGTTACCGGTTTCAACGATATTTTCGTGAGCATCGGCGTGATCATCCTGCTGCTGGCTGCCGGCGGCATCGGCCAACAGATCGCCAACGCCTTTACCTCCCTGCCCGTGATGGGAACTCTCGATCCGACGCAGGCGCAGATCGACGCATATATCGATGCCGACAGGTTGCGGACCGGCCTCCAATTGCTGCTCGGCGGCATACTGGTGTCGGCTACCTCGTGGCTACTGGCGGAATTCTTCACCCGCCGCAAACATATGGCGCTGCCCTCGATCCTGCTCCTGCTTGCTTTCGTGGGCGCGGTTTTCGCCGCCGTGATCGGGGTGGGCAATCTGCTCGGCGTGATGCATAGCGATACCAGCAGTGCGGTGCTCGTCTCGGCATCGGGCCTGATTGCGGCCGGGGCAGCCTGGGCGCATTGGCGGCGGTTCATGGTGCCGATCACGGTCGCGGCCGGTACGGCGGCGCTGGCCATCACCGGCATCGCCATCATCGCTGCGATCATCGGTTCGCCCGGTGAAACCGTGATCCTCGCGCTCGTGCTGGCGTCTGGCCTTGCGATCTTCGCCCTCGCCATGCGCTGGGACATGACCGATCTCGGCCGGACCACCCGCCGCAGCGACGTGGCTTTCTGGCTCCACCTGCTCGCCGCGCCCATGATCGCGCATCCGCTGTTCCATTCGCTGGGCGTCACGCAGGGAGACAATATCGGCGCAGGCGCAGCAGTGGCGGTTCTGGCGATCTACATCGTCTTCGGGATCGTGGCGCTGGCGGTCGATCGCCGCGCGTTGCTGGTATCGGCGCTTGCCTATGTGCTGATCGCGCTGACCTATCTGTTCCGCGAATTCGGCGCCGTGGAGCTCAACTTTGCGCTTACCGCGCTGGTGATTGGTTCGGCTCTCCTCACGCTCAGCGCGCTGTGGACCCCGATCCGCCGCACCATCGTGACCGGTCTGCCCACAAATCTTCAGGCGCGGCTGCCGGCCACCGCCTGATCCATCAGCCACCGAGAGAAGGGCTTGTCCATGAGGGGCGGGCCCTTTTTCGTGAAGCGCATCATTGCGCTGTCAGCCTGTATGGATCAGTCTTCGACTGCCTTGAGCAGACGCCGTTCCAGCGGGGCGAGAACACCGGCCAGTTCATGGCCGCGTTTCAACACCTGTCCGTGTTCGCCGAACAGCGTCCACATGCCCTGTTTGCCCCGCAGCGTCGGCCGTTTCTCGATCCTTGCCTGCGGCCGTTCGGCGTGGCGCACGAAGGCTGCGAAAGTGGCGACATCCTTGGTGAAATCCATGGCATAATCGCGCCAGTGCCCGGCTGCGACCATGCGGCCGTAGACGTCGAGAATCTTGGTTAGTTCATCGCGTTGGAAGCCGACCTGCCCGGGCTTGCGCCCCGGAAAGGCCACGATATTTGCACTACCCGGTTGCGCCATCAGTCGGCAGTACCGCTGCGCTGCGCGGGTTGCTGCGGATCAGCCGCCTGCTGAGCGGCCCGCAGATCGGCAATTTCGGCGCGCAGGGCCGCAAGTTCGGATTCCAGCCGTTCGACACCGTCGCGGCTTGGCTCGCACGGATCGTCGCACGGTGTGCCATAGGGCATGAATTCGCGCATCCATTCCTCGGCAGGCATCAACGTGCTTCGCGCCTTGAGGCCGATCATGGTTGCGCCTTCGGGCACTTCGTCGGTCACCACCGCATTGGCACCGATGCGCGCCCGCCGGCCCACGGTGATGGGTCCGATGACCTGGGCACCCGAACCGATGATGACATCGTCCTCGATCGTGGGGTGGCGCTTGCCGCCCACGCCATTGGTGGGATTGGTCCCGCCCAGCGTCACGCATTGGTAGATGGTGACGTTATCGCCGATATGCGCGGTTTCGCCGATCACTGTGAAGCCGTGATCGATGAAGAAATTGCGGCCGATCCTGGCACCGGGATGAATGTCGATACCCGTCACCATGCGGCTGAAATGATTGACCAGCCGCGCGAGGAAGAACAGATCCGCTTCGAACAGCCAGTGTGCCACGCGGTGATAGCCCAGCGCCCAGACACCCGGGTACAGCAGGACTTCCCAGCGGGTGCGCGGTGCAGGATCGCGTTCCTTGATGGAGTCCAGATAGGCGATCAGCCGTTCCAACATACCCGGGAATTCTCTCACTTACCGCAGATCAAAGCAAGCGCGCCTGTTCCGGGCCATCCACGGCCTCCAGCGCATCGCGCCAGACGGACATGGTGGCGGGCTGCTTGCGTTCAAGGCTGAGCCGGTCGATTTCGGCCACGATCCGCTCGATCGCGGCATGGCTGCGCTCCATCCGCGGGACGAGATAGGCCGGCGCGCCTTCGCCCAGAACCAAGCCGCGCTGGGCAGCATGGCTGAGCATGAGTTCGGCGGCCATGTCATCATCCGGCGGGCCGAGTTCCAGCTGGAGGGCTGTCCCCATGCGGCTGCGCAGGTCGGGCAGCTGGATATTCCACCGTTCCTGCCCGACGGTCAGCAGCAGAGGAAAACCATCTTCGCGCGCCCGGTTCCAGGCGTGGAAAATCTCGGTCTCGTCCTGCAGATGCGCGTCGTCGATGGCCCCGCCCCCGGTGTGAGAGCCGAACCATGTCGCGATGAGCGATTTGCCCGACCGCGGCGGGCCGCTGAGGATCGCCGTACCGAAGGGCCAGCTGTGCGGATCGCGCAAGGCATCCGCCACCGTCGCATTGGCCGAACCAAGCACGATGCTGGGCGCCTCTTTGGGAACGGGATGCGTGAGCGGGAGCGCGATTTGCGTCATGCGGGCCAGAATTGCCGCCCGCTCAGCGACTGATCAACAGCGCCGTGGGCCCCTGCTGAACGGAGAAACCCTTGGCGCGCAGGGCATCGGCGAGACCGCCGATGGAGCCGGAATAGCTGACCGTCAGGACCGAAGTGCCGCCGATCGCCGTCGAGCGCACGCCCGAAGAGCGTACGCCCGGCGTGGCGCGGACATCGGCCAGGATCGCGCTGAAGCTGTCCGCGTCGGGCGATGCGAACTGTACGGTGTAAAGCGCGACCGATCCTTCGGGCGGCGGACGGTCGATGGGCGCCGTGCTCAGCGCGCCGTCGCTGGTCGTCGGGGCAGGCGCGGCTTCCACCTCCGCGCGCTGTTCGTCCTGGACGCGCAGCCGGCGGCCGAGATCGACCAGCCGCTGGATCGCGGGATTGAGTTCACCCGGCTTCACATCCAATGTCGGGTCGGGCTGGATCCTGCCGGATGCGAGCGCGCTTTCGAAAAGTTTGTCGAAGCGGGCCACGGCCTTGGCGAGCATCAGCGGCAGCTCGTCGGGATTGTCCGCGCGCAGGGTAAAGCTGGCCAGAAAATCGCTGTCGGCCCCGTGACGGGCGGTGAACGTCCCTTCGATCGGGCCGCCGGGATAGGAATATTTGAGATTGGCGATCGGCACCAGCACATCCGCAGCGCCGAATTCATCCAGGATGTTGTTCCACCACACGCGGCTGCGGCGGGTCGTCTGGCCGAAGGTCAGCAACAGCGATTCGCCGCCCGAACCTTGCGGCCGGACGTAATCGATCCGGCTCTGACCGGCCTGGAATTCGGCCCATGCCGCCTGCCAGGGATTGCGCTGTTCGTACATCAGCTGCGTGCCGCCGGACACGGTGACGGGCAGCACCAGCATCGGCGCACTGCGCGCCGCGCGGCCATCTTCACCCAGATAGGCGGACGCCCGCTGCCGGTCGAACACCACGCCCAGCGTGGCGACATAGCGTTTCGGGCCCAGCCGTTCGCTTTCGATCACGATCGCCGAGACGAGGCTGACGATGCGCGATTCGGGCAGGTCCGGGCCGTCCAGCTCTTTCCAGGCCTTTACCTGCGCTTCACGCCAGGCTTCCTCGCGCGCTTCCACGCCGCTGTCGGCGCTGACATCTACTTCGACGCCGGACACCTGAATGTCGGTGGAAGCCGCGACGGGCGCGATTCCGCGGTCCCCGCCGACCTGGGCCTGTGCCAGCCAGCCAGCCCCGCCCGCCAGGGCGATACCTGAAGCGATGAGAGCGGTGCGCGCGCGACGGGAGGAGAAAAAAGAGTTGCCCATGGGGTGTTCGGGGGCCTTTTGCCCAAAGCATTCGGGAAATCCAAGCGGGAATGCTGGAAATTACCGGCAAAGTGCGCAAAAGGCTTGGCGCATGAGTAGCAACACGCCTTCCTACACCTATGAACAGGCCGGAGTTTCGATCGATGCAGGCAATGCGCTCGTCAAGGCGATCGGACCACTGGTGAAAGCCACCATGCGTCCCGGCGCGGACGGGGAGATCGGCGGCTTCGGCGGCTTCTTCGACCCCAAGGCCGCCGGTTACAAGGACCCGCTGCTGGTCGCCGGAAACGATGGCGTGGGTACCAAGCTCAAGCTGGCGATCGACAGCGACATGCATGACACCGTGGGCATCGACCTCGTCGCCATGTGCGTGAACGATCTGATCGTCCAGGGCGCAGAGCCGCTGTTCTTCCTCGACTATTTCGCCACCGGCAAGCTGGAGAACGGAGTCGCCGAGCGCGTGATCGCGGGCATAGCAGAAGGCTGCAAGCAGGCCGGCTGCGCGCTGATCGGCGGCGAGACCGCTGAAATGCCCGGCATGTATGCGGGCGGCGACTATGATCTAGCGGGCTTCTGCGTGGGCGCGGTGGAACGCGGCGAACAGCTGACCGGCGACCGCGTGGCCCCGGGGCATATCCTCCTCGGCCTCAAGAGTTCGGGCGTCCATTCGAACGGTTTCTCGCTGGTCCGGCGCCTTGCCGAAGACAAGCAGTGGAAGCTCGACCGGCCCGCGCTGTTCGACAGCGACCGGCTGCTGATCAACACGCTGATCGAACCCACCCGCATCTATGTGAAGACCCTGCTCCCGCTGGTGCGCGACGGCCTGATCGACGCGATGGCGCACATCACCGGCGGCGGTCTGCTGGAAAACATTCCCCGCGTCCTGCCGCAGGGCGCGCATGCCGAAGTGGATGCCGATGGCTGGGATCAGCCCGGGTTGATGGCTTTCCTGCAGGCGCAGGGCAATATCGAGCCGGGCGAAATGGCGCGCACCTTCAATTGCGGTGTCGGCATGGTGCTGGCCGTGGCCCCGTCCAAGGTCGAACTGGTCCGCACCCGCCTGGAAGAAACAGGCGAGGACGTGCTGGCGATCGGCCGCATCACCGAAGGCGAAAAGGGCTGCACCGTGCGCGGCTCGCAAGGCACATGGTCCGCGAAAGAGGACTGGGAGGCAGTGCATCTTGGCTGACGCCGCTTCGCCGGCCAGAACCAGGGTCGCGATTTTCATTTCCGGGCGCGGTAGCAACATGGCCGCGCTGCTCTATGCTGCGGCTCTGCCGGATGCCGCCTATGACGTGGTGCTGGTCGCGGCCAACGATCCGCAGGCCGAAGGGCTTGCCCTGGCGGAGGCGGAGGGCATTCCCACCTTCGCGCTGTCGCACAAGGGGATGAGCCGCGCGGATCACGATGCCGCGATGGACGAAGCTGCCCGCAATGCCGGGGCCGAGTTTATCGTGCTGGCCGGATATATGCGTATCCTCACCGAAGGCTTTGCCCGGCAATGGCAGGGCAGGATGCTCAACATCCACCCGTCCCTGCTGCCGAAATATCCCGGCCTCGACACGCATCAGCGCGCTATCGAGGCAGGCGACAGCCATGGCGGCGTGTCGGTCCATCTCGTCACTCCAGAACTCGATGCCGGGCAGGTCCTGGCACAGATCAAGGTGGCGATTCGCGCAGGCGAGACGGCTGACAGCCTTGCCGAGCGGGTCCGCTTTGCCGAGCACCAGCTCTACCCCCGTGTCCTCAATGATTATCTGCGGATGAAGCGCTGATGGGCCGTCTCAGCCCCTATATCTTTTTCATGCTCGCGGTGATCGCTTTCGGCATGATCGCGTTCCAGCCCGACGACAGCTGGCAGACCGAGCAGGTCAATCTGTTCGACGCCGTACTGATCACCGTCGGCGTCCTCCTCGGCGCACATGTCCTGCGCAAGGTCGGTCAGGCGCTCTACAAGCGCTTCAGGGACCGGCAGGAGTGAGCCCGCCCCGCCCGCATCTTTTCACCCGCTCCAGCTTTGCCGAGTGGGCAGATCGCGCGATCGGGGCCATGTGGGAACGCGGCTGGACCGAGCGCCCGCGGCTCGATCCCGATTTCCTCTGGGCGGAAGGGTCGGAGGGCTTTTCGCCGGAAGATGAGATTTCCATCCGCAGCGAGGAAGACGTCGCCGATTTCCGCCTGCGGCTGGAAAAACTGTGCGCAGCGCTGAATGACGAAGCCCAGCTCAATGCACTGGGCCACACCATGGCCTATGGCCAGCTGAAAGGGGCGATCCGCAAACGCCACGCGCTGGGCCGCCTGTGGCGCGAACAGCCGGACCTGGCCGCCACCGCCCTCGCCTCGCCGATCATCGTGCTCGGCCAGATGCGCAGCGGCACCACGCGCGTGCAGCGCCTGCTCGCCGCCGATCCGCGCTTCAGCGGCACACGGTTCTGCGACAGCCACGATCCGGTGCCATCCCGCCCGGATTTGCGCCCGATCAAGGCCCGCGCCGGCCTGTTCCTGGCGCGCCGTATCAATCCGTGGCTGGAAACCATGCATCCCTTCGGTGCAATACGGACCGATGAAGAGATCGGCTGGTTGGCCGCCGCGCTCTCGCCCGCCGCATTCGAGGCGCAGTGGCGTATCCCCTCGTTTGTCGCCTTCAGCGAGAAGCGAAGCGCTGCGCCGATCTATCGTGAATTCTGCCGCATCCTGCGCACCGATGCCGCATGGCACGGCAATGCAGGGCGTGCGCGCCTGCTCAAATGCCCGCAGTTCAGCGAGGATTTGCCCGAATTGCTTGCCCGCTTTCCCGATGCGCGCCTCGTCCTGTGCGAACGCGACCGGGATGCCGTGCTGGCCAGCAGCCTGTCGATGGTGGCCAGCCAGCGCGCCTTCCAGAGCGACAGCCATTGCGAGGAAGAACTGCACCGCGAGTGGGAGCGCAAGATAGAGCTGCGAGAAAGCTGCACCGCCGCCGCCCTCGACCAGACCGGCAGACCGCTTTCAAGCGTGTGCTTCCGCCGCCTGAACGATCAGCCGCATCATGTTCTGGAACAAGTCTACCGTGATCTTGGCCACGGCTACGACGGCACGGCGAAGGCCGCGGTGGAAAGGGAGCTCGCGCTGGCGAGCAAGGGACATCATCGAAAACACCGCAAACAGATTGCGCGGCTCACCCCGGCTTTGCGGGAAACCTCAGGCTGAAACCCCGCCCTTGCGGCCGACATATTGGGGAAGCGTCAGCTGCGCGAAGGACCGCGTCACTTCGGCAGAACAGATGCGCCCATCGCGGAAAAGCAGCCGCCACATCGTCGGCCCGGCGATTTCGTCAATATCGCTCTCGAGATGGCCCCGCAGCAGCACTTCGCCGCGATTGTGGTCCAGCGAGTCGATGACAGTGGCCGGACAGCCCGCAGCTTCGCGAAACTTCCGGTCTTCCCTGATGTACTTATCGCGCCCGATGATGCTCCTGCCGGTCGCATCGGAAAAGCGGAAATCCTTGGTAAGATACTTGTCTACCTCGGAATAATCCATCCGGCTGACGGCCGAAACCAGGTTGCGGACCAGCGCTTCGCGCTGCCGTTTCGGGCTGACCCGGTTGAGGATGGCTGAAAGCATAACGGGCACCCTCCTATCACAGGAGCGTGCCCGCTGCCTATTTCATATGTTTACCCGCTGGAAACTTTAACAAAGTTTCACAAGCGGCGGCAATCAGCCGACGATTTCGTCTTCGTTGAAGAAGAATTCGATTTCGGTCTTGGCGTTTTCGTCGCTGTCCGAACCGTGGACCGAGTTGGCTTCGATCGATTCCGCATAGGTCTTGCGGATTGTGCCGTCGTCGGCGTCGGCCGGGTTGGTGGCGCCCATCACGTCACGGTTGCGCTTCACGGCGTCTTCGCCTTCGAGCACCTGCACCACGACCGGACCGGAGATCATGAAGTCGACCAGTTCGCCGAAGAAGGGGCGTTCCTTGTGGACGGCGTAGAAGCCTTCGGCCTGGTCCTTGGTCATCTGGATACGCTTCGATGCAACGACGCGCAGGCCGGCATCCTCAAGCATCTTGGTTACTGCGCCGGTCAGGTTGCGGCGCGTTGCATCGGGCTTGATGATCGAAAAGGTGCGGGTAACCGCCATGTTCAAATTCCTTGCGAAATATGGTTTTCAATTGTGGGAGAATGTTCTCGCGCGCGCCCTAGCGCCCGGACGCGCGAACGGCAAGATTTACCGCAGGCCGCGGGTCACGCTGACCTGTCCCTGCGTCGCCCGCGCTTTCTCGGTTACCTGCAGGGCAAAGCTCGATCGATCGGCATTATTCTCACCGCCGATGGTGGTGGTTTCGCCCGCATCGACTTCCACTTCCACCTCGATCCCGGCGGCCTGTGCCTGCCTGCGATAGAAGTCGACCACGCTCGCGCGCGGATCGGGCGTGGTGAATTCCACCGTCACGAAGGTGCCATCGCCCTGCTCGACCCAGGTGGTATTGGTGATCTGCGCATTGGGATAAGCGGTAAAGGGCGGCGGAAAACGCGCTTCGACCTCGCTGCCGGCCTGCATCGTCGTGGTCACGCCATCGGAATCGGTCAGCGTGGCGCGCACTTCTCCGCTCTCGGCATCGATGTCGTAAGAACCAATCGGCTCGGCTATCTCTTCCGGCGCGCCGGTATCGCCCTCATCCTCCAGCTTGCTGCAGGCAGACAGGATCAATGCGGGAAGCAGCGTGAAGGAAAGCAGATGTCTCATGCTCTCTCGACGGGTGAGAGGCAGGCGAGTTCCAGTAAATTCAGCGGCCTTCGCGCCAGCCGCCTTCGGGGGTCTGCTTGAAGATGCGGTTGTCGATGGCCTCTCTCGCGGCAAGATCGCGCCACAGGGTGCGCGCATCGTCGGTCGCCGCGGCATCGAACAGCAGCATCACGCGGTCGAAGGTGGTCGCCTCCTCGCGCCACTTGCCATCCGCCAGGATCGCCATGCGGGCATCATTGGGCGCAGCGCATTCGGCCGACAGCAGGATCGGCTGGCGCGCGGCATGGGGCTGATCGGCCGGGCCATTGGCGAGGAAGGCGCCGCCCCCCTGCCCCCACAGGGTCTGCGACAGACCTTCGCGCTGCGCGTCATCCTGCGCCACGATGACCAGCCTTTCCCCCGCCTGCATGACCTTGCGGGCAAGCTTGCCCACCGTCACATCCACGGGATCGCGGCTCAGCTGATAGAAATCGACGCGCATATGTGTGTCCTACCGCCCCGCTGTCCAAGGATGATCAGCCCTCACCGGATTTGGTCCGGCGGCACCGTTCGGAGCAATAGCGTACATTGTCCCAGTCGCGGGCCCATTTCTTGCGCCAGGCGAAGCTGAGGCCGCATGTGACGCAGACCTTGGTAGGAAGGTCTGCCTTGCGCCTCATCTTCGCCATGACGCTGTTACCGCCTCAGCCTTCCGCCGTGTCGGCTACGAGGCGATCGATCAGGCGGACACCGAAGCCGGTTGCGCCCTTGCCCCAGGTCCGGCCGGGCTTTTCCGACCAGGCCGTGCCCGCGATGTCGATGTGCGCCCAAGGCGTATCGTCGAGGATAAAGCGCTGCAGGAACTGCGCCGCCGTGATCGAGCCTGCGCCCTTGCCGCCGATGTTCTTCATGTCGGCGATCGGGCTGTCGATCAGCTTGTCGTAAGCCTTGCCGATCGGCATGCGCCATACCTTGTCGCCCACGGCCTCGCCCGCATCGGCCAGTTCCTTGGACAGCGTGTCATCGTTCGAGAACAGGCCGGCATATTCATTGCCGAGCGAGATGATGATCGCACCCGTCAGCGTGGCGAAATCGACGATCCGCGCAGGCTTGAACTCCTTCTGGGTCCAGTGCAGCGCATCGGCCAGCACCAGACGGCCTTCGGCGTCGGTGTTGAGGATTTCGATGGTCTGGCCGCTCATGGAGGTGACCACGTCGCCCGGACGCTGGGCATTGCCGTCGGGCATGTTTTCCACCAGGCCCATGACGCCTACGACATTGGCCTTCGCCTTGCGCTTGACCAGCGACAGCATGCCGCCTGCCACCGCGCCGGCGCCGCCCATGTCCCACTTCATGTCTTCCATGCCGGGTCCCGGCTTGATCGAGATGCCGCCGGTATCGAAGGTCACGCCCTTGCCGACGAAGGCGGTCGGCGCTTCGCTGCCGCCGCCGTTCCAGCGGATCGCGAGGATGCGCGAATCGCGCGACGAGCCTTGCCCGACGCCGAGCAGCGATCCCATGCCGAGCTCTTCCATCTGCGCTTCGTCGAGCACGACGAGTTCGGCGCCGGTACCCTCGAAGCGTTCCTGGCAGCGCGCCACGAAGCTTTCGGGATAGATGATGTTGGCCGGTTCGGTGACCAGTTCGCGGGTGAATTCCACGCCCTCGGCCAGGGCCGATGCTTCGGCCCAGGCATCTTCGATGCCGTCCGGCCCGCCGACCACGGTCACGCTTTCCAGCGTGATCTTCTGATCGTCCTTCAGCTTGGTACGGTAGATGTCATAGCGCCAGTTGCGCAGCCGCAGGCCGAGCAGGACATGCGCCGCCTCGTCGGCCGACAAGTCGCTTTCCGAAAGGTCGAGCACCAGTTCCTTGTCGCCGCTCGACTGGTATTTCGCGGTCAGTGCCGCACCGGCGTTTTCCAGATTGGCGAGGCGTGCGTCGGAGTTCTTCTCGCCCGCACCGGCCAGCGCCAGCCGGGCAACTTCGCCGCCGTCCTCGACGAAGCCGTCGAAGGTCTGGCCGGTGTTGCCGCGGAAACGCGCTGCCTCGGCGCCTGCGCGCATCGCGGCATTGGTGGCAGAAGGAAGCTTGCCCTTGTCGACCACATGCGCAATTAGGCGCGCGCCTTGCGGACGGGACTGATTGAACTGAATGTGCATGGATTCTCCAGAATTCTCTAATGAGCGGGACGCGCCCGAAAGCTGCAAGTCCCGAACGAACCCGATTGCGATTAGGCGTGGCGGGTGCGATAGGCAAGCCATGCACCGTGGCCGCGCCCTTCCGTCGAATCACGTGATGCATCTTCTCGGCACTGCCGTGGCCGGACTGGCCCTGTGCCATGCGGCCCCCGGTTTCGCGCAGGATGGCGCCGCCACCGGCACCGGCACCGTGGAACAGCCCGAAGGCGAAAATCCCACCGATCTGCCCGCCCCCGATCAGCCGGGCGAAGAGCCTGTGGTGATCGCCAGCGAAGACGATCTGCCCGCCCCCACACCCGAATTCAACGCGGCTGGCGAGCGGCAGATATCCTTTGCCGCAGACATCCTCAGTTATGATTCCGACGGTGAGACGACCACGGCAGAGGGCGATGTGGTGCTCCAATCGGGTGACCGGTCGCTGCGCGCGAACAAGGTTACCTGGAACCAGCGCACCGGCCTGATCACCGCCACCGGCAATGTCCGCTTCGTGGACGAGAACGGCAACCAGCTCTTTACCGAGCGGGTCGAACTGACCGACGAGTTCGAGGCCGGGGAGATGGAAGATCTCCTCCTCGCCCTGCGCCAGGGCGGCCGGCTCGCCGCCAATCGCGGCATCCGCGAAAGCGATGGCACGGTGGCGCTGGAAGAAGCCGCTTACAGCGCCTGCGCCGTCACCACGCCCGAAGGCTGCGACAAGGAACCGAGCTGGCGCATCACCGCCGACCGCGTGACCTACGATCCGGCCGAAGCCCGCGTCAGCTTCACCGGCGCCTATCTCGAAGTGTTCGGCCAGCGCCTGATCCCGCTGCCCGGCCTGTCGGTCCGCACCGATGGCGGGGCCGTGGGCGGCTTCCTGGTGCCCGACGTGCGCTTTTCCAAGAGCAACGGGATCGAGGTTTCGGGCAGCTATTACCTGCGCCTGGCCGACAACAAGGACCTTACGCTTTCGGGCTATGTCTTTTCCAAGACCACGCCGATGGTGTCCGCCCAATGGCGCCACCTCACCGGTAAGGGCGCCTATCAGATCACCGGCTATGTCTTCGCCAATGGCAAGTTCCAGTTCAGCCCGAACTGGAGCCTGACCAGCTCGCTCCGTCTGGCGACCGACAAGACCTTCCTCAGGCGCTACGACATCAGCCGTGACGACCGGCTGCGCTCGCACCTCAGCGTGGAACGGATCGACGCCGATTCCTATCTCGCGGTCGAAGGCTGGGCCACGCAGACGCTGCGGCTGAACCAGGATCAGGACACGGTTCCCGTCGCCCTGCCGCTGATCGACTATCGCCGCCGCATCGCCGATCCCGTGCTGGACGGGCAGCTGGACCTGCAGCTCAACACCATGGCGGTCACGCGCAATATCGGCCAGGACACGCAGCGCGCCTTTGCCAGGGCGGAATGGTCGCGCCGCGCGATCACCGGCATGGGCCAGGTCTTCACCCTGACCGGCATGGTCCGCGGCGATGTCTATCATTCGGACGACAATCTCGAAAATCCCAACGCCTATTATCGCGGCGAAGAAGGGTGGCAGACCCGCGGGGTCGCGCTGGCCGCGGCCGATGTTGAATGGCCTTTCGTGGGCAGCGTCGCCGGCTTCGATCAGGTCTTCACCCCCCGCGTGCAGCTGGTCGCCACGCCAGAGATTAAGAACCTCGCCATCCCCAATGAAGATGCGCGGGCGATCGATCTGGAAGATTCCAACCTCTTCGCGCTCAACCGCTTCCCGGGCTATGACCGGGTCGAAGACGGCGCGCGCGTGACCTACGGTTTCGACTGGAAGCTGCGGCGGCCGGGCGTGGAAATCTTCACCACGCTGGGCCAATCCTATCGCCTCGATGCCGATCGCGACATTTTCCCCGATGGCACCGGCCTGTCCGAACGGGTCAGCGATTTCGTTGGCCGCACCGAAGTTCGCTATCGCGATTTCCTCAAGGTGGCGCACCGTTACCGGCTGGATAAGGACAATTTCGCCGTCCGCCGCAACGAATTCGATGCGACGGTGGGCACCAGCCGCACCTATGCCGAAATCGGCTATCTCCGGCTCAACCGCAATATCGACACGGTCGAGGATCTGCAGGACCGCGAGGAACTGCGCGCCGCCGTGCGTGTCGCCTTCGCCAATTACTGGTCGGTATTCGGATCGGGCGTGTTCAACCTCACCGACAGCGAGGAAGACCCCACCTTCGGCAGCGACGGTTTCCAGCCCATCCGCACGCGGCTGGGCGTCGCCTATCAGGACGACTGCCTCGAAATGGGCGCGACCTGGCGGCGGGATTACATCTCGGCCGGCGACGCGCGGCGCGGCGATACCTTCCAGCTGTACTTCAGCTTGAAGAATCTGGGTTTCCGGTAGGGACCTGATATTGGCAGCGCGGGTCAAACCCGCTATCCGCCACGCGCAATCAGCTACGGTTCAGCCTTTACAGGGCAAACCGCAGGCTATCCGGGCGCAGATATCGCGCCGCAAGGGAAGACAAGCGTGAACGCACATATCGTATCGAAATTCATGGGAATGACCGCCGCGCTGGGCCTCGCACTGGGTGCGCCCGGCGTGTACGCGCAGGCTGACGGCCAGGCGGTCGAAGCCAATCCGCTCGGTCTCCCCGACCAGCCGACGATGCTGGGCGAAACGGATCCGAATGTCCGCCGGGCCACCGCCGTGGTCAACGGCCACGTCATCACCGGCACCGATCTCGATCAGCGCGTCGCCCTGCTCGTCAATGCCAACGACACCGAGCTTCCGCCGGAAGAGATGGAGCGCGTGCGCGCCCAGGTGCTGCGCAATCTGATCGACGAAACGCTGCAGATCCAGGCCGCCGAAGCCGAAGACATCGTGATTTCCGACCCCGAGGTCGACCAGACCTTCGCCCGCGTTGCCGCGCAGAACAACCAGCGGGTCGAAGACATGGGCGATTATCTCGCCAGCGTGGGATCCTCGGCCGCTTCGCTCAAGCGCCAGATCAAGGGCGAACTCGCTTGGCAGCGCCTGCTGCGCCAGAAGGTATCCTTCTTCGTCAACGTGTCTGCCGAAGAAGTGAACGAGATGATGGAGCGTCTGGAAGCATCCAAGGGCACCAATGAATATTGGGTCTGGGAAATCTTCCAGTCCGCCACGCCCGAAAATGACGCGGCAGTGGAAGCCAATGCGGCCAAGATCATGGAACAATTGCGCCAGGGCGGCAGCTTCGTTGCCTATGCGCGCCAGTTCTCCGAAGCATCGACAGCGGCTGTCGGCGGCGATCTGGGCTGGATCAGGCTGCCCCAGCTGGGCGATCCGCAGCTTGAAACCATCGTCGACCAGATGGAACCGGGCCAGCTTGTCGGTCCGCTGAAGATTCCGGGCGGTTACTGGATCGTCTACCTGCGCGACAAGCGCCAGGTGCTCATGGCCGATCCGCGCGATGCGACGCTCAGCCTCAAGCAGATCCAGTTGACCTTCGATCCCGCCGCTGCCGAAGCGCAGAACCAGGCGAAGCTACAGGCCTTCCTCGGCGGCGTGCAATCGATGCGCGGCTGCGGCAGCGCCGATGAAACCGCGGCAGCGCTGGGCGCCAGCGTCGTCACCAACGACCAGATCCGCGCCCGTTCGCTGCCCGAACAGCTTCAGAACATCGTCCTGAACCTGCAGATCGGCGAAACCACCCCGCCCTTCGGTTCGGTGGAAGAAGGCGTGCGCGTCCTCATGCTGTGCGGCCGTGACGATCCCGAATCCGCCGATGGTCCGAACTTCGACCAGCTGATGGCCCAGCTCGAAGACGAGCGCACCAACAAGGCGGCCCAGCGGTATCTGCGCGATCTGCGCAACGACGCCTATATCGAATACAATTGACCATGACCCCGCTCCCATTGGCCGTATCGCTCGGCGATCCGGCCGGGATCGGGCCTGAAATCATTGTCGAGGCGTGGTCCCGCCGCAAAGACGGGGGCACGCCTCCTTTTTTCGTCGTCGGCGGGCCAGACGTTCTTAAACAGGCTGCGGCAAAGCGCGGCCTAGCGTTAGAGATCGCCAGCGTATCCCAGGCAACAGACGTCGCCGCGCTGTGGCCGGACGCCCTGCCCGTGCTTGGTGAGAAAGACTGTACCTACACGCCCGGACAGCCGGATGCCGACGGGGCGCGGCTGGCGCTCTTCTCGCTGACCGAGGGGGCCCGGCTTGCCGCGCAGGGCGAAGCTGGCGGCTTGGTCACGGCGCCGATCGCCAAGGGAGAACTGGCCAAGGTCGGCTTCACCCAGCCCGGACAGACCGAATTTCTCGCCGATGCAGTGGGCTGCGCGCGGGACGATGCCGTGATGATGCTCGCCGGGCCCAGCCTGCGGGCAGTCCCGCTGACGGTGCATTGCGCGCTGGCCGATGTGCCCGCGCTTTTGACCGAAGAGATGATCGTCCGCCGCGCGCGCATCGTCGCTGCCGCGCTGCGCCGCGATTTCGGCATCGAAAACCCGCGCATCGCCATCTGCGGGCTGAACCCGCATGCGGGCGAACAGGGCCGTTTCGGCAGCGAGGAAACCACCATCATCGAACCGGCGATCGCGCAATTGCGGGCAGAGGGTCTCCCGGTCACCGGGCCGCACCCCGGCGACGCCCTGTTCACGCCGCGCGCGCGCAAGACCTATGACGCGGCGCTGGCGATGTATCACGATCAGGCGCTCATCCCGATCAAGGCACTGGATTTCGACGAGGGGGTGAATGTCACGCTGGGCCTGCCGATCGTGCGCACCAGCCCCGATCACGGCACTGCCTTCGATATTGCCGGCAAGGCGCTGGCCGATCCCGGCGCGATGATGGCCGCCCTGCGCATGGCGGGCGACATGGCGGCACGGCGCGCGGCGCATGGCTGATCTTCCCCCTCTACGCGAAGTCATCGCGCGCCACGGTCTGTCCGCCAGCAAGGCGCTGGGCCAGAATTTCCTGTTCGACGAACACTTGCTCGACCGGATCGCGGCGCTGCCCGGCGATCTGAGCGGTCGCCGCGTGCTCGAAGTCGGTCCGGGTCCCGGCGGTCTCACCCGCGCGCTGCTGCGCGCCGGGGCGGATGTGACCGCGATCGAGATGGACAGCCGCTGCCTGCCCGCGCTGGCAGAACTGGAAGCGGCCTTTCCGGGCAAGCTGCGCGTGATCCAAGGCGATGCGCTCAAGCTCGACCATGCGGAAATCATGGGGGGCGAGCCTTTCGCCATCCTGTCCAACCTGCCCTATAACGTCGGCACCGCGCTGTTCACCCGCTGGCTGGGCGGCGAGGAATGGCCCCCGCTGTGGACCTCGCTCACGCTCATGTTCCAGCAGGAAGTCGCCCAGCGGATTGCGGCAAAGCCGGGTGCCTCGGCCTATGGCCGGCTGGCGATCCTGGCGCAGTGGCGCGCCGAGGCGCGGCTGGCGATGAAAGTCCATCGCAGCGCGTTCACGCCCCCGCCCAAGGTGATGAGCGCGATCGTCCATGTCGAACCCGCCGCCATGCCCGCAGGCGTATCGGCGCGGATGCTGGAGCGCGTGACCGAAGCCGCCTTCGGCCAGCGGCGCAAGATGCTGCGCCAGAGCCTCAAGGGTCTCCCCGGCGCGGTGGAGGCGCTGGAGACGCTGCGCATCGACCCGCAGCGGCGGGCCGAAACGCTCGAAGTGAGTGATTTCATCGCGCTGGCCAGAGCGCTGACCGGACCCCAGGGCTAGAGCCGAAACTCAGTTCCCGCTGGCAAGCTTGCGCAGCAGCTGCGCCGCAATGTCGAGCACCTGTAGCTTTTCGGCATGCTGCATGACCACACTCATATCGTCGGACAGGGCATCGGCCAGATCGTCGAGCGAATGTGCTACGCGCTTCATGTCGTCGACCGTGATGACCGAATTGTGCATCGGCGCGAGCGAGGTGGGCTGCGGTTTGCCGCTTTCGCGGCGGCTGAATTCTTCCAGGATCCGCTGGAAAGCGCGGTCGACCGAGGCTTGCGGCGGCGCATCGGGGAACCAGGCGGTGACCTCGGTCCGCTCGTCGAAGGAAATGCCTGCCTGATCGGCCGCGCGCCACACCACCTTGCCGCTGACCGACAGCGGCCCGCGCCGCAGTTCCACGGCATTGCCCACGGCGGGAAGCCCCTCGCCCTCGATCAGCGCGCCCAGCGCGGAAATGTTGCACAGTCTCACCGCGCCGCCACCTTCGGACGCGAGGAAACTTGCCCGGACGAGCAAGTCCACCCGTTCCTCGCGGCGCTGAGCCTTCGTATTGACAGTCAAGCTGGGCGATCCCTCAGATTAAGTGACCGCTGTCTTAACTTACAAACTTTACCAGTTGCTTGACGAAATCACCCCTGCGCCGATTTCTTTTGCTGGCGCCATCGATGCAGGAGCGGTTCGGTATAGCCGCTGGGCTGCTCCACGCCCTTGAAAATCAGGTCCTTGGCAGCGCTGAAGGCGGCGCCGTCCTCATTCTCGAGCAGCGCTTCATAGAGCGGATCGCCCGCGTTCTGCTGGTCCACCTTGGCGGCCATGCGGCGCAGACTGTCCATCACCTGATCGTGCGAGATCACGCCGTGCAGCAGCCAGTTGGCGATGTGCTGGCTGGAAATGCGCAGCGTCGCGCGGTCTTCCATCAGGCCGACGTCGTTGATGTCGGGCACCTTCGAACAGCCCACCCCCTGATCGACCCAGCGCACCACATAGCCGAGCAGGCCCTGGCAATTGTTGTCCAGTTCCTCGGCAATCTCGTCTTCCGACCAGTTGGTGCCATCGGCGAGCGGGATGGTCAGCAGCTCGTCCAGCTTCGCCTCTTCGGGCAGGCCCTGCTGGATCTCGAACACGTCTTCCCGGTGATAGTGGATGGCGTGGAGCGTGGCGGCAGTGGGGCTCGGCACCCAGGCGGTGTTGGCCCCGGCCCGCAGATGGCCGATCTTCTCCAGCATCATCTGGCCCATCAGATCGGGCGCGGCCCACATGCCCTTGCCGATCTGCGCGCGGCCCGACAGGCCATGCTTGAGGCCGATGCCGACATTGCGCGCCTCGTAAGCCTTGAGCCAGGCGGAGTTCTTCATCTCGCCCTTGCGCATCATCGGCCCGGCCCGCATCGAGGTGTGGATTTCATCCCCCGTCCGGTCGAGGAAGCCGGTGTTGATGAACACGATCCGGTCCTTCACCGCATGGATGCAGGCCGCCAGATTGGCCGAAGTGCGCCGTTCCTCGTCCATCACGCCGACCTTGATCGTGTGGCGCGGCAGGTCCAGCAGATCCTCCACCGCATCGAACAGATCGTTGGTGAAGGCGCATTCTTCCGGCCCGTGCATCTTGGGCTTCACGATATAGATCGAACCGCAACGCGAATTGCCGTATTTGCCCAGCCCCGCGACATCCTGCGCCGAGATCGCGCTGGTCATCACCGCGTCCAGAATGCCCTCGGGAATCTCGCTGCCGTCCCACTGCATCGCCGGGTTGGTCATCAGATGGCCGACATTACGCACAAACATGAGGCTGCGGCCGGGGAGGCGGAACGTGGCGCCTGAAGCATCCTTATAGCTGAGATCACCCGCCAGTTCTCGCGTGAGCGTCTTCCCGCCCTTCTCGAAGCTTTCGGACAGATCGCCGCGAATGATGCCGAGCCAGTTGCGATAGGCGGTGAGCTTGTCCTCCGCATCCACCGCCGCCACCGAATCCTCGCAATCGGCGATGGTGGTCAGCGCGGCTTCCAGCACCACGTCGGAAATGCCCGCCCGGTCGGTCTTGCCGATGGCGCTCTCGCGGTCGAACTGCACTTCGACGTGGAGGCCGTTGTTGCGGAACAGCAGGCCCCTGGCGGTCGCGCCCACCCGCTGCCCCTCGTCGCTTAGCGCGATATCGTCACGCCCAGAAATATCCGCCCAGCTTCCCGTCGCCAGCGGCAACGTCTCGTCGAGGAACTTGCGGCCTTGCGCAATCACCGCCGCCCCGCGCTCCTCGTCATAACCGCCCGGCCGCGCCGGCGGCGCATCGAGCGCGTCGGTGCCGTAGAGCGCGTCGTACAGGCTGCCCCAGCGCGCATTCGCCGCATTCAGCAGGAAGCGCGCATTGAGGATCGGCACGACCAGCTGCGGCCCGGCCATGGTCGCGATTTCGGGATCGACATTCTGCGTCCCGATGGTGAAATCGCCCGGCTCGGGCACCAGATAGCCGATGTCTTCGAGGAAGGCGCGATAGGCGCCTGCATCGTGGCGCTGGCCCTTGCGCTCCACATGCCAGGCGTCGATCTTCGCCTGCAAATCCTCGCGCTTCGCCAGCAGCGCGGCATTGCGCGGCGCGAATTCGCCCAGCAGGGCAGCAAGCCCTTGCCAGAACCCGTCCACATCCCGGCCCAGCGGCGGCAGGACATCGCTTTCGACGAAAGTGGCCAGCGCAGGGTCGATTTCGATACCGGCGCGCGTCACGTAATGGGTCATGGAACTCCTCTGGGTAGTCTGCGACTTGACGATGTGAACCCGGGGAGGAGTGGCACGGTCTATGCCGCCACCCGTTGACGAATGCAAGGCATGCCTGCCCGCTGCCTGTGTGGCGGGGGTGGACTTGAGGCGTGTCACGACTAAGGAAGTTGCCAATGAAACCGGATAGCGCACCTCAAACCCTTCTCGACACCGTGGACGCGGACACCATGCTGCGCGAAGTGCAGGACTGGGCCGCGATCAACACCGGCACCGCGAATATCGAAGGTCTGGCGAAGATGGCCGGCGTGCTCGCCGATGCCTTTTCCGCCCTGCCCGGCGATGTGGAGCTGGTCGATCCCGCCACGGTCACCGCCATTTCGGCCGAGGGGCGAGAATTCGAAAAACCGCATGGCCAGCACATGGTCCTGCGCGTGCGCCCGCAGGCTCAGCGGCGCTTCGTGCTGACCGGCCACATGGACACGGTCTTCCCGGCGGATCACCCGTTTCAGGAAGTGACCTGGCTGGACGACGAGACGCTGAACGGCCCCGGCACCGCCGACATGAAGGGCGGCCTCAACGTCATCCTCCACGCGCTCAAGACCTTCGAGGGCATGGAAGGCGCAGACCGCGTCGGTTACGACGTGATGATCAATGCGGACGAGGAAACCGGCAGCCTTGCCAGCCGGGGGCTGATCGAGGAACTCGCGCGCGGGAAATACGCCGCGCTCACCTATGAACCCAGCGCCCTGCCCGATGGCACGCTGGCCCATGCGCGCGGCGGCACGGGCAATTATTCGATCACCATCACCGGGCGCAGCGCCCATGCGGGCCGCAATCCGCATGATGGCCGCAACGCCATCGTCGCCGCATCCGATCTCGTGCTGCGGATCAAGGCGCTGGAGGCCGGCGATATCACGGTGAACCCCGCCAAGATCGAAGGCGGCGCAGCCAATAATGTGGTGCCCGACCTCGCCATCCTGCGCTTCAACATCCGCCCCCAGTCGACCGATGCGATGCACCGCTTCGATGGCGAACTGGATGCGATCCTGCGCCTGATCGAAACCGAACACGAAGTCGGCGTGCACCGCCACGGCGGCGTGACCCGCCCGCCGAAGCCGGTCGATGACAAGGCCCAGCGGCTGTTCGATCTGGTGAAGGCCTGCGGGGCCGAGCTGGGCCAGACCATCGGCTGGAAACCCACCGGCGGGGTGTGCGATGGCAACAATATCGCCGCCACCGGGGTCCCCGTGGTCGATACCATGGGCGTGCGCGGCGGGGCCATCCATTCGCCAGACGAATTCATGATCGTTCCTTCGCTTCGGGAACGCGCGGCCCTGTCCGCGCTGGTCCTGTCGAAGCTTTCCACCGGAGAGTATTTGTGAGCTTCCGCCTGCGCGCCGCGCATCTCGACGACCTCGAACATCTTTACGAAATGGCCAAGCTGACCGGCGGCGGATTCACCAATCTGCCCGCCGACCGCGCCGCCCTCACCCGCAAGCTGGAGCGCGCCGACCAAGCCTTCTCGCGCACCGACGACGAGCTGGGCGATGACCAGTTCACGCTGGTGCTGGAAAACATGGAAACCGGCCAGGTGCGCGGCACCTGCCAGATCTTCAGCCAGGTCGGGCAGCAATGGCCCTTCTATTCCTATCGCCTCAACACGCTGACGCAGCACAGCCAGGAACTCGACCGCACGGTGCGCGCCGAACTCCTCAGCCTCGTCACCGATCTCGAAGGCTCGTCCGAGGTCGGCGGCCTGTTCCTCCATCCGGGTGAACGCGCGGGCGGGCACGGCCTGCTGCTGGCGCGCAGCCGCTATCTCTTCATTGCCATGCACCGCGCGCGCTTTGCCGACCGAATCCTGGCAGAACTGCGCGGCGTGATCGACGATCGCGGCGGCTCGCCCTTCTGGGACGGGGTCGCGGGCCGGTTCTTCGGCATGACGTTCCAGGAAGCCGATTATTTCAACGCCACCAATGGCAACCAGTTCATCGCCGATCTGATGCCCAAGCATCCGGTCTATGTCGAAATGCTCAGCGACGAGGCCCGCAAGGTCATCGGCGTGCCCCACCCCAGCGGCCGCGCCGCGATGCGCATGCTGGAAAACGAAGGCTTCGCGGCGGAAGGTTATGTCGACATTTTCGACGGCGGGCCGACCATGACCGCGCGCACCGACAATGTGAAAAGCATCAGTTCGGCCAGACCGGCCCGCGTGGTGGATACCGATCTCGACATCGGCGAAAAGGCCCTGATCGCGGCGGGCGCGTTCGGCGGTTTCAAATCGGCCTATGGCATGCGCGATTTCGGCGACGACGATACGGTATCGATCGACCGCATCAGCGCCGAGGCCCTGGAAGTGAGCGTGGGCGACACGGTGTGGAGCGTGGGGCGGTAATCTCCTGCGGGTTTTCGGCAGGAGCGCTGCGGTTGCCTAAACGCCCCCCGTGGATTGCCGCGCGACCTCCGGTCGCTCGCAATGACGAGCGAGGAAAGACAACCGCCCAAACCCCCGTCATCGCGAGGAGCGCAGCGACGCGGCGAGCCATGGCGCCACACTTGCCCAAGCGCCTCATCATGGATTGCCGCGCGACCTCCGGTCGCTCGCAATGACGAGCGAGGGAAGCCAACACGGGCAAAAGCACTGGAAAAGAGCGGCGGCCCCACGGTATGGGTCCCGGAAAGATGGCACGACATCGCTATCCCGCTCGGGCCGAGCCTGCCGAAGCCCAGCTCTTTTCTTGGAGCGCGGGAATGACGAAGACATACATTCTGCCGACAAGATCTGGACGAACGGAGATCAGATGACACTCGTAGAAATCAATTTCGACGGCATCGTCGGCCCCAGCCACAATTACGCCGGGCTCAGCCTCGGCAATATCGCCAGTGCCAGCCACAAGGGCAACACCTCCTATCCGCGCGCCGCGGCGCTGCAGGGGATTGCCAAGATGCGGTCCAACATGGCGCTGGGGCTGGCGCAGGGTTTCCTCCTGCCGTTGCCGCGCCCCAATGGCGATCTGATCCGCGGCCTGGCCATTGGCGAGGATGCGCCGCGCCAGCTGCTGGCCGCCGCATGGTCCGCCTCCAGCATGTGGACCGCCAATGCCGCCACCGTCAGCCCCGCGCCCGATACGGCGGACGGGCGCTGCCATCTCACCCCCGCCAATCTTGTGACCATGCCGCACCGCGCGCAGGAATGGCAGGATACGCAGGCCCAGCTGGCCGTGGCCTTTGGCGACGAACAGCATTTTACCGTCCACGATGCCGTGCTGCCCGCGTTCGGCGATGAAGGCGCGGCCAACCACATGCGCTTTTGCGAAAGCCACGATGCGCCCGGCGTCGAGGTCTTCGTCTGGGGCAAGCAGGGCGGCAAGTTTCCCGCGCGCCAGCACGAACAGGCCAGCCGCGCCATCGCGCGCCTCCACGGGCTCGATCCGGCGAAATGCGTCTTCATCGAGCAGAACCCCGAAGCGATCGAGGCCGGCGCCTTCCACAATGACGTCGTGTCCGTGGCGAACGAGCGCGTGCTGTTCACCCACGAACGCGCCTTTGCCGATAAGCAGGGCGCCTATGACGCGATCCGCGCGGCCTTCCCCGCGCTGGAAGTGGTCGAAGTGCCCGAAAGCGCGGTCAGCCTCGAAGAAGCGATCCGCACCTATCTCTTCAACGCGCAGCTGCTCACTCTGCCCGGCGGCGAAATGGCGCTGGTGGTGCCGAGCGAATGCCAGGAAAGCGCCAGCGTCTGGGCGTGGTGCGAACACATGCTCGCGGGCAATGGGCCGATCCGCCAGGTAATCCCGGTCGATGTGCGCCAGTCGATGGCCAATGGCGGCGGCCCCGCCTGCCTGCGCCTGCGCGTGGTGGCCGACCCGGAAGCGGTCGACCAGCGCTTCATGCTGGACGAAGCCAAGGCCGACCGGATCGAAGCCGTGATCGCGGAAATGTGGCCCGAGACGATCGACCCATCCCAGATCGGCAGCGATGCGCTGGCCAGGCAGGTGGTCGAGGCGCGCGAAGCCCTGCTCGCCGTGCTCTCGCTGGGCGAGCTCGCCTGACGATCCGGAGCAGCGCTCCGGCCCTTACGAAAAGGGTGTCGGATTTTTTGACAAATCGCGCCTGCGTTAACCATGAAAAGTGGCGGGAACGGCTGGCTGGTACAGCCGTTGCATGAGAGGAAATTAAGGACGGAGCGCTGCATCTACATGCTATCGAGGGTCAAAAGACTGTTTGTGATCAAGACACGCTGGGAAGCGTATCTGATCATCTACGCTCTTGCTCTTGGTGCCATGACCCGCGGCGCGCATTACACCGAAATCTATCCCGGCTGGCCCGGCTATGTGCTGATGGCTGCCACGGCCGGTGCCGTATTCATCGGCGGCGCGAAGATTCTCGATGCCATCCGCTACGAGCATGAAGCGCGGCAGGCGAAAGTGACGCCCGCAGCCGAAGCCCCGGTGGAGCCGCAAGTTGACGTTCCGGCAGACGCCTTGGACGAATCCGATGCCTATCTTCTCGCCCGGCAGTCCAGCCGGACGGTCCATGTCGGCGGGTCCGACCAGATCCACTGAGCGTTCGGCGCCGAAAACCCGGCGTTCCGCCTCTCTGCCATCCGATCAAGAAGGTGTTCGGACCCTATTCCGGAACAATTTAGCCGCGCATGGAGCGCAAGCCGCCGCTCGCGATTCCGCGATTTTGCGTGTGAATTGTGTATCTGAGGAAGGTGGGGGTTTCTGTTGCTAGCTACCCCCGGAGCCCCGGAATCCGCTTCTGTTGCCCGGTGGGTCCAACCGCGCTTTAGCTTTGTAAGATCAGGGCGTTAGCCCGTCAGATTACGCTGCGAGAGCGAGTGCTTCGTTATCGTTGGCACTTGTGTGTTGTGAACAGTTTTACGGGTTACTCAGCCCGGGCGAAAACACTGTCTTTCAGCACACGTCGATCCTAGTTCGGCCCCGTCATAAACCGCGGAATTCCGCGCTTTGTGGTGGAGCCGCCGGGTACTGCCCCCGGGTCCGTTGTACCTATTGCACAGCGCCATTTATCGCCATAGCCGGCCGAAACCGGCAGATCCCATATAGGGCAAAGCCGATGAATTTAAAGTGACTTCCCGCAGCTTGCCGAAAGATCACCCGCCAGCCGGATCCTTCCCCGCGCCAGCCGCTGTCCCGCCGGACCGGGAATTGCGCAATTCGTCGCGGATTTCCTTGAGCAGATCGATCTCGGTGGGACCCGGGGGCGTGATGACTTCCTCCGGCTTTTCCTCGAATTCCGCGATGACTTTCTTGGCATAGCGAACCAGCAGGAAGATGATGAACGCCAGGATCAGGAAATTGATCACCGCGGTCACGAAGCTTCCATAACCGATCATCGCAGCCCCCGCTTCCTGCAGCGCTGCATAGTCGTCCATCGGGCCGTCATACCCCTCGGGCGTGTCGAGCAGGATGAAATAACGGCTGAAATCCGCACCTCCGAAGATCGCGCCGACCACCGGCATGATGATCTCGTCCGTCAGCGATTTGACGATCGTGCTGAAGGCACCGCCGATGATGACGGCGACCGCAAGATCGATCACATTGCCCTTGGCGATGAAGGCTTTGAAGTCTTTCAGCATGAACGCGGCATCTTCCCTAAAACTACCTGCAAAATGTGGCGGAGTTTCTGGCACGGGAAAATCGCGTCCTCAACCCTTCGCTTAACTTGAAAGCCCCGGCCACCGTGCTATCTACCTAAGACACATTTGCACCATGTTGCTTTAGGGGAATACCGACATGAACCGCCTGACCGCTTTTCGCTCCGCCCTGCTTGGCGCCGCCGCGCTCGCCGTGTCGGCCTGCGGCATCAATTCCGTCCCTGCCGCCGAGGAAAATGCCAAGGCGAAATGGGCCAATGTCGAGGCCGATTTCCAGCGCCGCGCCAATCTCATTCCCAATCTCGAGCAGGTCGTGCTGTCCTCCGCCGAGGAAGAACGCCAGACGCTGAACGAAGTCATCGAGGCCCGCGCATCGGCCACTCGCCCGGAAATCCAGCTCGAGGGCGACGACCTCAACAATCCGGAAAAAATGCAGCAATTCCAGCAGGCCCAGCAGAATCTCGGCGGCGCGTTGAGCCGTCTGCTGGTTTCGGTTGAACGCTATCCCGAACTGCGCAGCCAGGAGAATTTCGGCCGCTTCATGACCCAGCTCGAAGGCACCGAAAACCGGATCGCGGTCTCGGTGAAGGATTACAACGAGGCCGTGCGCCAGTATAACACGACCATCCGCACCTTCCCGGATACGATCGGCGCGAACATCATTCATGGCGCCGAACCGCTGGTGCCCTATGAAGCCGTGACAGAAGGCGCCGAAGCTGCTCCGCAGCTCGATATGCGCAGCAGCGCCGACTGATCCGCGCGCAAGGGAGAAGCGCCATCATGGATCGTCTATTCCGGCTGCTGCTGATCATGGTAGCGGCGGCAGGGTTCGCCCTGCCCGCCGCTGCGCAGCCATCCTTCCCCGAACGCGGCACCGCATCGGTCGTCGATGAAGCCAATATCATCGACGACGCGACCGAGGCGGAGCTGACGCAAAAGCTCAACGCCTTCGAGGAGTCGAACCAGCGGCAGTTCGTAGTGGCGACCGTGCCCGATCTCCAGGGCTACGACATCGCCGATTACGGATACCAGCTTGGCCGGTTCTGGCAGCTTGGCGATGCCGAACGCAATGACGGCATCATTCTCCTCATCGCGCCGAACGAACGCCAGATGAGAGTGGAAGTGGGATATGGCCTCGAAGGGATCATCCCGGACGGGCTTGCTTATGAATATGTCGAAGGCATGAAGCCCTATTTCCGCGACGGCGATTATTCTGCCGGTATCTCGTGGGGCGCGGACCAGATCATCAACCAGTTGCAGCTTCCGCCAGAAGAAGCGGCCGAGGTCGCCCAGCAGGCACAATCCCAGCGCGAAAGCCGCAGCGGAGGGTTCCCAATCGGCACGCTCGTCTGGCTCGGCTTCCTGTTCTTCTTCTTCATCCTGCCCATGCTGCGCGGACGTGGCAGGCGGCGCCGTTATCGCGGTGGTCCGTGGGGCAACACGGCGCGCGATATCATGCTGTGGGAGGCCGGCAAGGCAGTGGCGCGCAGCCTTGATGACCGCGGTGGCGGCGGCTGGGGAGGCGGCGGCTTCGGTGGCGGCGGTGGTTTCGGCGGCGGCTTTGGCGGCGGCGGGGGAAGTTTCGGAGGCGGTGGCGCCTCGGGGGGCTGGTAATGGTCTATCTGACTGAAAAACAACATTTGATCGTCAGCGATGCCGTGGCCAAGGCCGAGACGACGACAAGCGGGGAAATCGTGACCGTCCTCGCCGACCGTTCGGATGGCTATACCGACGTGGCGCTGTGGTGGGCGGTCGGCGCGAGCTTCACCGCCATGAGCCTGTTCGCCATGGCGCCGGAGCCGCTCCTAGCTTTGCTGGACAGTCTCGCCGGGGGGTGGTCCAGCGAGTGGACACAGGGCCTTGTTCTTACCGTCCTGCTCGCCATCGGGCTCGTTACATTCCTTGCCGTTCTGGCCCTCCAGCTATGGCAGGCGCTGAAGTTCAAGCTGGTCCCCGGACCGGTTGCCGCGGACCGCGTCCGGGATGCGGCGATCCGCCATTTCAAGGTCGGTGCCGAACGCCGGACGCATGGTCGCACCGGCATTCTGCTCTACCTCTCCATGCGCGAACATCGCGCCGAAATCGTCGCCGACGAACCGATTGCGGAGATGGTCCACGCGGAAATCTGGGGTGAAGCCATGGCCGACATGCTTGCCGAAGTCAGCCGCGGCCGGATCGCCGAAGGCCTCGCGGCGGGCGTGCGCGATGTCGGCAAGGTGCTGGCAGAGAATTTCCCGCGGGCGGACGACGATGAGAACGAATTGCCCGATCGGCTGATCGAACTTTGAGCGAGGGCGTCCCCGATCACGACATGCCCGAACAGATCGTTTGGGAAGGCAAGTTCGTAACCGCGAAGACCCGAGGCCGCTGGGAATACGTATCCCGCAGCCGCGGCATCCGCGCTGCCGTCATTCTGGCTGTGGACGATGAGGACCACGTACTACTGGTCGAGCAATATCGCGTTCCATTAGGCCGCAGATGCATCGAACTTCCCGCCGGGCTGGTCGGCGGCGACGATGGCGGGGAAGACGAAGATGCGCTCGCCGCGGCGGGGCGGGAACTGGAAGAAGAGACCGGCTACCGCGCCAGCAACCTGGAAAATCTGGGCGAGTTCTTTTCCTCGCCCGGCATGGTCAGCGAAAGCTTCACCCTGGTGCGCGCGCGCGGCCTTGTGAAGGTTCACGAAGGCGGCGGAGTGGAAGGCGAAAACATTGTCGTTCACCGGATAGCGATGAACGCCCTCCCCGCTTTTCTTGCCTCCAAGCGCCGTGAAGGTTGCGGCATCGATGTGCGTATGCTCCTTTTGCTGGGACAGACAATATTCGAAGGAGAGTGAGTATGGCGGGTCGCTGCGAAGGGAAGCTGGCACTGGTAACGGGCGCGGCACAGGGCCTGGGGCGCGCGCATGCCCGCAGGCTGGCCGAAGAGGGCGCCCAGGTGCTCTGCAGCGATCTCAATGGTGATGGGGCGAAGGAAAGCGCCGATATCATCAATGCCGATCTCGGCGATGGGACCGCTTTTTCAATTCAGCATGATGTGACCGATCCGCAGGCCTGGGAAGCAGCTGTCGATGCCGCGCGCGAGCATCTGGGCGGCCTGAACGTTCTCATCAACAATGCAGGCATCGGTGTCGCCGGCAACATTGAGAGCTGCGCATTCGATGACTGGAAGCGCTGCTTTTCGGTCAATGTGGATTCCATCTTTCATGGCTGCCAGAAAGCCCTGCCGCTGATGCGCGAACATGCGCCGGGATCGATCGTCAACATTTCCAGCATTGCCGGGCTTATCGCCAGCGATACCATGCCGGCCTACAATTCGAGCAAGGCGGCAGTGTGGATGCTATCGAAGTCGATCGCTCTTCATTGTGCCAAGAACAATATGGATATCCGGTGCAACTCGGTTCACCCGACCTTCGTCGATACTCCGATCTTGGATGGAACGGCCAAGGCGCATAGCCTCGACAAGAAAGTGCTGCTCGACAAGCTTGCCCGGCAGATCCCACTCCGCAAGGTGGGAGAGCCTGATGATATCGCCAATGCGGTGGTCTATCTGGCCAGCGATGAGAGCAAATTCATGACCGGCGCAGAGCTCAAGCTCGATGGCGGCATTTCGGCCATGTAGGGTGATGGGACGCGGTCTTGCCCCCGCGTCTCCGATTAGTCGGCAATCAGCGCGATGCCGAGATAGATCAGGATGAAGCTTCCGAAGCCGAACAGAGTGCCAAGCACAAAGCCCACCCGGACCAGTGTGGTATCGACCCCGAAATACCGGCCGATCCCGGCGCAGACGCCCATCAGCTTGCCGTTCTGACGGTCGAGACGGAACTTCCGGCTCGGCTTGACTGCATTGTCTTCATCACGGAATTTCAGCTGGCTCATACGAGAACTCCATTGGGCGAGGCCGGGATGATCGCATATGCGAACACTGCGGCAGAAAGGACGAGCGAGAATGCGGCTGCGACGAGCTTGCCGCCAGATTTTTCAATATCGAACATGGTCATGAACTCCGGACTGGGTGGTGTTTGAATAGATCAGGCGAGAAGGCCGGCTGGGCTGGCGGGGATGATCGCATAAGCCATCATCAGAGCCGAAGCGCCGAAAGCGAAGAATACTGCGAGTGCCTTGTTGTTGGCGAAGTCGATGTCGAACATGGTTTGTTTTCCCTTTAACCTTGGCTTGTCCCCGGACCATCCGGCGGACACCAGATTGATTGCAACGGCCATGCCAAACTCGAAGAATGTCGGAATTGAGCCATTTTTTGCTGAACCATTGGGAATAGCACCGTTCATCAAACCGAAAGATTGGTGAAAAACCCCAACTTTTGGATTTGCGTTTCGGCTGGCTTGGAATGAGCAGCCGCGTTACGGCGCATCTGCCCATGCTGGATCGCATTTCCCTCACCCGATTTCGCAATCATGCTGCCACCGAAATCGCGGGCACGGCGCAGTTCAATCTTCTTGTCGGGGATAACGGAGCCGGAAAAACGAATGTGCTGGAGGCTATCTCGCTGCTGTCGCCGGGCAGAGGATTGCGCCGGGCGGCGCTTGCCGAAATTGTGCAGCATGGCGCCAGCGACGGGTTCGGCGTCGGAGCGAGCCTGCTGACAGGTCCGCGCGATGAACCGGTGCGGCTGGCCACCTATTCCGAAGCGCAGCAGCCGGGGCGGCGCAAGGTCAGGATAAATGGTGCCGAGACAACGGCGACCGCGCTGGGCGAATGGCTGGCGCTTACCTGGCTCACCCCCGCGATGGATGGGCTTTTTACCGGGCCCGCTGCCGACCGGCGGAGGTTCATCGACCGGATGGCATTGGCACTCGATCCTGCGCATGCTGTCCATGCCTCGCGCTACGAAGGGGCGTTGCGCGAACGCAACCGGCTCTTGTCGGATGACCGGCCGCCCGAAAGCGCATGGCTCGACGCGATCGAGGCGCAGATGGTCGAGCATGGAGGAAGGCTGATTGCCGGACGGGCAAATCTCGTCGACACGCTGATGGGCCGGATCGCCCATATGCCGAACGAGCCTTTCGCCCGCCCCGCCCTGACCTATGCACCCGGGGGAGCAGATACAGCCGAGGCGCTGTCGCAAGCGCTCTTCGATGGCCGTCAGCGCGACCGTGCCGCCCAGCGCACCTTAATCGGGCCGCACCGCGACGAGCTCGAAGTGGTGCACGCAGCCAAACGCGTCACCGCCGCCCAAAGTTCGACTGGGGAGCAGAAGGCCATGCTTGTGGCCATTACCTTGGCCCACGCAGCGCTGGCCGCCCAAGGACGCGCAGGCCTTCTCTTACTCGATGAAGTCGCGGCCCATCTCGACCCCGTTAGGCGCGCCGCCCTGTTCGATCAGCTGGAGGCAAGCGGGGCGCAGGTCTGGATGACAGGAACGGAAACCGCGCCCTTCGAAACCATCGCGGATCGCGCCGCAATCTGGCGCATCACCGCGGGGCAAATTACGCGCCTCTAGTTCTTCGCCGGAAGCGCGGCTTCAACCTCGTCCAAAGTGTGGGCCACCAATGTGTCGATGCCTTGCGCCGTGGGATGGATCCGGTCCGACTGAAATAGCGATGGATCCTCGTAAATGCTTTCCAGCCAGAACGGGACGACCGCTGCACCATACTCGGCCGCAAGTTCGCCATAGAGCGCGTCGAAACGCTGCTGGTAGTCGGGTCCGTAATTGGGTGGGGCGCGCATACCCATCAGGAGAACCGGAATGTCTCGCTGCTGCAATTCATCGAGCATCGCCTCGAAATTGGCGCGCGTATCTGCCGGATCTATCCCCCGCAGCATGTCATTGCCGCCCAGTTCGAGGAGCACGAGATCGGGCTTGTCCTCAAGCTGGTCTAGCACAAAGGCCAGTCGCTGCCTTCCCGCCGCACTTGTGTCGCCCGACACACCGGAATCGATCACGCGGGCATTCACTCCGTTTTCGCGCAGGGCCCGCTCAAGCTTCTCGGGATAGCCCTGATGATCGGCCAGATTGTACCCTGCAAACAGGCTGTCTCCGAAGGCAAGGATCCGTCGCTCCTCCCCTTCTACGCTGATGTCATTGGGCGCGATTTCCGCGGTTGGCTGCTCGTCTGTCGGCCTCTCCTCGACCTCGCTCGAACAAGCCCCCAGCGTCAGGGCGGACAGGAGGATCGACAAACTTGCGAGACGCATCGGCGGAGTTCCTTGTGCGGGGATTGGCCTTCTGCCATCGCAGCCGAGTGAATACTTCTCAAGATGCGATTTGCGCCCGCGACCTGCGCCTCACCCTCGGCTCATCGCAAGCGCCGGTAGAAATCCTCAAGGGATTGAACCTGACCGTGGGCGCGGGAGAGACTGTTGCCCTGCTCGGACCGTCGGGTTCGGGCAAGAGCTCACTCATGGCTGTGCTGTCGGGGCTGGAGCGGGCGACCTCCGGGACGCTTCTGGTGGCAGGCGAGGATTTCGCCGCCATGGGAGAGGACGAACTCGCCCGCGCCCGCCGGGGCCGGATCGGCATCGTACTTCAGGCTTTCCACCTCCTGCCGACCATGACTGCGCTCGAAAATGTGGCCACCCCGATGGAGCTCGCCGGGGAGCAAGATGCTCAGCTTCGCGCGCGCGCCGAGTTGGAGGCAGTTGGCCTTGGCCACCGTCTGGATCACTATCCGCAGCAGCTTTCCGGCGGCGAACAGCAACGGGTCGCCATAGCCCGCGCCATAGCTCCGCGTCCCGATCTCATCTTTGCCGACGAACCAACCGGCAATCTCGATGCGGCGACCGGTCACGAGATCGTCAATCTCCTGTTCGAGCGGCGTGCGGAAACCGGCGCGACGCTGCTGGTGATCACTCACGATCCAGAACTTGCCGAGCACTGCGGCCGCATCCTGACCTTGGGTGACGGCAAGATTGCAAGCGATACCGCCGCATGAGCTGGGCCAATGCCTGGCGGATCGCGAGGCGCGATCTCAATGCCCGTTTCAAGGGGCTTCGGCTCTTGCTGGTCTGTATCTTCCTTGGCACCGCGGCGCTCGCAGCGATCGGTTCGCTCACCGCTGCCATCGAGCGTGAGCTGGAAGCCAATGGCCAGACTTTCCTCGGCGGGGATATCCAGGTCGAGTTGTGGCAACGTTCGCTCAATGCCGACGAACGTGCGGCGCTGGAACAGCTCGGCACAGTATCTGCGGGCACACGGTTGCAGGCCATGGCGCGCAAGGATGATCTTGCCGCGCCGATCGAGTTGAAGGCCGTCGACGAGGCTTACCCGCTTTATGGCAGCCTGGTGCTGGAAGGTCAGGGCAAATCCCCCGCACCGACCGGGAATCAGGCTTTCCTCGCCCCCGGCGCGGCTGACAGGCTCGGCGTTCGCCGCGGCGATAGTTTCGCAGTTGGCACGCAAACGCTGACTGTCGCCGGCATCATCGAGGATGAACCCGACCGGCTTGGCGAAGGTTTCCAGCTTGGCCCAACGATAATGGTCGCCGAGGATCTTCCCCGCCGCGCCGGCCTGCTCGAGCCCGGCTCCATGTATCAGAGCAAGACACGGTTGGCGCTTGCCGAAACCCGCGATCTGGAAGCGATCGAACAAGACTTGGAAGATCGCTTTCCGGATGCCGGCTTCGATATCGACACGGCTGAGAATGGCGCGCCCGGGACGGACCGTTTCATCGAGCGCATGAGTGAATTTCTCACCCTCGTGGGCCTGGCCGCGCTGGTCATCGCCGGTATCGGCATCGGCGGAGGGGTGACGTCCTATCTCGATGCGCGGCGGCAATCGATCGCCACACTGAAGGTATTGGGCGCTGATAGCCGCGATATCGCGCGGATCTATGCCTTGCAGATCTTCGCTGCCTCCGCTGTTGGCAGCATCGCAGGTCTGGTCGTCGGTGTCGCAGTGGTGCCAGTTCTCGCCCAAGCGCTGGAAGGTCTGCTCCCGGTCAATGCCGGATTTGTGATCGATCCAGGCGCTCTTGCTCTTGCAGCCGCCTATGGCTTTCTCGTCGCACTTGTATTTGCTGCCCCCCCTCTGATGCGCGCGCGGCACTTTCCTGCAATGGCCCTGATGCGAGCTCGCGTGGCGCCATTGGCGCGCGATCGGTCTGCGATGCTCGTTGTGACCGGGGGACTAGCGGCGATCGTCGGGCTGGCACTTCTCACCTCCAGTCGCCCCTTGCTGGCTGGCGGGTTTCTCTTTGGAGCTGCAATCGTGCTCGGCCTGCTCGCCTTGCTGGGATGGCTGATCCGCAAGGGCGCTGCTGCCCTGCCCCGCCCGCAAGGCCCGATAGCGCGCGCCGCACTGGCGAACATCTACCGCCCCGGATCCAGCACTGGCTCGCTCGTTACTGCGCTGGGCTTCGGCCTCGCAGCGTTCGTCCTGCTCGCAGCGATCCAGAGTTCGATCGACGGCAATATTCAGAGCCGCGTTCCCGAGCGCGCGCCCGACTACTTTGTGCTGGATGTCCCCCGCGACCGGGAGGCTGATTTCCGCGCGCTGGTTACACAGGCCGACAGCGGGGCCAGTGTGCGCGCAGTGCCGGCCCTGCGCGGAGCGGTTCTCGCCTTCGGCCCGGAAGAGTCGATGACCCGTACTTCCAGCCTCGAGGAAATCCCCGACGGCGCATGGGCCCTGCGCGGAGAGCGCGGCCTCACTTACGCCGATGAGGTTCCGGAAGGCAACGAATTGACGGACGGAAGCTGGTGGGGCCCGATGTATGTAGGCGAGCCACTCGTCTCGGTCGACAAGGATTTCGCCGAAGCTGCAGGGCTTAAGATCGGTGACAAGCTGACCTTCGGAGTGCTGGGAGCGGAGATTGAGACCCGCATTGCCAGTCTGCGCACCATCAACTGGGAAAGCCTGGGGTTCAATTACGTCTTCGTGCTCAGCCCGAATGCCTTGCGCGACACCCCGCACAATCTCGCCGCGACGATCGAGCTTTCGGACGGCACTCCGACCGGTCCGCTGCTGCAGGCGCTGGTACGCGAATTTCCTTCCACTTCGGTGATCGAGGTCGGCGGCGTGCTTCAGCAGGCTCGTACCATCCTCGAACAGGTCGGCATCGCCACCCTGGCAGCGGCGAGTGTTGCAGTGCTTGCCGGTCTCGCCGTGCTGTTGGGTGCGATAGCGGCAGCCCGGGCCTCGCGCACTTACGACACCGTGGTCTTGCGCGTTCTGGGGGCCGATCGCCGGCAGGTACTGGCTATGCAATTGGCTGAATATGCGCTGCTCGCGGGGGCGCTTGCACTGGTTGCCCTGGGTCTCGGCACCTTGACCGCCTGGCTGGTGGTCACTCAGCTGTTCGAATTCGACTGGCTGCCCGATTGGGGGCAGGTTTTCGCCGTGCTCGGCCTAGGGCTTGCTGTTGTTGTCGCCTTCGCTGTGGGCGGCTCGCTTCCACTTTTGCGTAGCAAGCCAGCGCAGGTGCTTCGGGCGCTTTGAGACACCGCTGCCCGGCAAGGCGCTTTGTTTGCCAACTACACGCAAAAAGGGGGCCTGCGGCCCCCTTCCCTGATCGTTCAAGTGCAAGCCTAGCTTAGAACTTGAACTTCGCAGCGACACCGTAGGTGCGAGGCTGGTTCGGATAGCCCGAGATCGACTGTCCCTGCGCCACAGAGGGGAAGATCGTCGTTATATAACGATCATCGAGCAGGTTGCGGCCCCAGACAGACACTTCCAGTCCCATGGCCATCGCGTAGGTAAGCGATGCATTCAGACTGTTCACCTCGCGCGTATATTGCTGCGCCACGGCACGCGCCTGCGTGAAGTCACGCTCCCCGGTCGCAGGATCGGTTACGATATAGTTCGTCAGCCCGTTCAGCACCTGCACCTGCGATTGATAGGAGAAATCGCCGCGCAGGATGATACGGTCACCTGCATCGTTGACTTCCTGATCGTAGGTCGCGCCGAATACGGCTGCCAGTTCCGGCACACCGGCGACGGCGACCCCGGACAGGTCACCCACTGGCGAATCGACGAAGCTGTCATATTTGGCGTCCAGATAAGTCATCGCGAGGTTGAACGTCAGCGCGTCCGTTGGCCTGACATAGCCATCGAACTCGATACCGAAGGTTTCCTGCTTGCCCGCATTGCTCAGCACGAAGGACGAACCCGTGAAGGTGTTCGCCTGAAAATCATCGATGCTTTGCTGGAAGACGGTCAGGTTGGCAGCCGCCAGGCCCCAATTGCCCTTGATCCCAACTTCGTAGACCTCCGAATTCTCGGCTTCGGCGAAGCGCGTTCCCGGGCGCAGATTGGTAACCGCCCGACCTTGCTGCTGTAGTGCCGCAAAATCGGCCGGGACCGGGCGGCTGTCGCGGGAGAGGTTGAAGCTTGGCGCCTTGTAGCCGGTTGCCCAGCTGGCGTAGACGTTGAGTGTCGGCGTGACCTCATACGCCAGTCGAACGTTCCAGCTCCAGTCGTCGTCATTGGTGCTGCAGCTTTCGACTGCATTCGGGCAGTTCTGAAACGGCGGCAGAAACTGCAAGGGGGTAAGGCCAAGCAGCGGATTGACCGCCGGATTGGTATCGTTGGCGTCGGCGAAGGTCTGCACGCCTGTCGCCACCTGGCCGAACACCGCCGGATTGGCAGCGGCAAACGCGCCTATTTCGGCCTGCGACGCCGGACGACCCAGCATCAGGATGTTGCCGACCTGGGTAGCGAGACCCTGAGCGAAGATTGCACGATTGCCAGATGCCACGAGATCGACACCAGAGAAGACATCCTCACTACGGGAGTCCGTGGCGATCTGCTTCTTGTCCTTGGTGTAGTTCGCGCCGAGCGTCAGAACCAGTTCGTCGGTAAAGGCGAAATCGACATTGCCAAAAACCGAATATGCCTCGTTATCCTGTGTGATGGCGTTGAAGAAGCCCTGACCCTCGGCAAAGAACTGGCCAGTGTAGTCGGTCCCATTCAATGCACCCAGCGTCGCCTCTAGCGAAGGAACGCTCTGGGTACCCTGAGTTAGGCCGCGAATGAGCAGATCGGCATAGGTGCGGAAGTCGTCTCCGTAGATGATCTGGTCACGCGTATCGACAGTCTCATCGAAATAGTAACCGCCAAGCAGGAAGTTGAACGGTCCGTCGAAGTCCGAGGACAAACGCAGTTCCTGCGTGAAGGTGTCGATATCGGCATCGCCGATATTCGCACCGCTTGCCAGCGATGCGCTGGTAAAGTCGACATCCTGATTGGCCGAAAGGTGGGTCTCACGATAGGACGTGATCGACGTGAGCACGACATTGCCGAATTCGTAATCGAGTTGGCCGGATATGCCATAATTCTTGATGTCGTTGAGCGGATCGACATCGGTGAAGATCACGTCCCCATCGGGATTGTCCCTGAAATCATTCACCTGCCCGCCGATCAGCGGGGATGTGATGATGCCCGTCTCGAGCGACGGCGCGACATTCACCACGCCGCAGCAGCGTTCTTCGATCTTGTCGTAATCTGCAATGATGCGCGCCTGAAGCGGGCCGCCATTGTCGAACAGCAACTGTCCACGCGCGAACCAGCGGTTGCGATCGTTGACGTCCTCTCCGTTGAACCCATTCGTCAGGAAGCCGTCCCGATTGTTGTAACCGGCACCGGCGCTGAACGCTATGGATTCGCTGATCGGGCCGGTGACGTACCCTTTCACGACCTTGGCATCATAGTTGCCGTAGCTGGCCTCGACCGAGCCGCTGAACTCGAATTCGGGACGCTTGGTCACGATCGAGATCACACCGGCACTGGCATTCTTGCCGAATAGTGTGGATTGCGGTCCGCGAAGCACTTCGACGCGCTGAATATCGGGAAGGTCAGATATCTGGGCGACCGCACGGCTGCGATAGACCCCGTCCACGAACATGGCGACGGATGGTTCGAGGCCGATATTGTTGCCGTCGGTACCGAAGCCGCGCACCGAATAGCTCGTAGCGAAGGCGCTCTGAAGCTGGCTGACCTGCAGCGATGGAACGACCGTCGCCAGATCGGCGATGTCGCGGATCTGGGCGCGCTCGATAGTTTCTGCAGTTGTTACACTGACCGCAACCGGAACTTCCTGAAGCGTCTGCTCGCGCTTCGTCGCTGTAACGATGATTATGTTGGGGTCAGGACTGGCTGCCTGTTCTTCTGCGCTGTCATATTGAGCTGCCTGTTCCTGCTCGGCGTCTTGCGCGATGGCAGACGTGGGAACGATGACGGCGGCAGAACCAACCAATAAGGCGGAACGAATAGTCGCCGTGCGACCATAGGCCTTCAATTTCATTTAGCGGCTTCCTCTCAAAACCTGATGTTTTAGCCTGCCCGCCTTCCCCAAAAGCCGCACAGACACCGGAGAGTTTATTTGTTCTGTTCTCCGATGCCGTCCCGTCTAGCGCATTTCTTGCCTTCCCCCAAGCGCGATGTAACTTGATTGCAACGCCGAGATAGAGGGATCGACGCTTGCCGCAACGCACCATTTCGGCTAGGGGCGCCCTCGAATTGGCCGGCTCGCAAGTGCCCGCCGTTACGGCATCCTTACGAAAGCACTCATTATGTCCCGCGACCTTCGTAACGTGGCGATCATCGCCCACGTCGACCACGGCAAGACTACGCTTGTCGATCAGCTCTTCCGCCAGTCGGGCACTTTCCGTGAGAATCAGCGCGTGGAAGAACGCGCTATGGATTCGAACGATCTGGAAAAAGAACGTGGAATCACGATTCTCGCCAAATGCACCAGTGTCGAATGGAACGGGACCCGCATCAATATTGTCGATACCCCCGGCCACGCCGACTTCGGCGCGGAAGTGGAACGTATCCTCAGCATGGTCGACGGCGTCATTCTGCTGGTCGACAGTGCCGAAGGCCCGATGCCGCAGACGAAGTTCGTGACCGGCAAGGCTCTGGGTCTCGGCCTCAAGCCGATCGTGGTGGTCAACAAGATCGACCGCGGCGACGCCCGCCCGCAGGAAGTCCTCGACGAAGTATTCGACCTTTTCGCCAGCCTCGATGCGAATGACGAGCAGCTTGACTTCCCCAGCCTGTGGGCTTCCGGCCGCGACGGCTATGCGAGCGACGACGAGACGGCCCGCTCCGGCGATCTCAATCCGCTGTTCAAGCTGATCGTGGACCATGTCCCGGCCCCGGGCCTCGATACTGAAGCACCCTTCAGCTTCCTCGCCACCCTGCTCGATCGTGACAACTTCATGGGCCGCGTCCTCACCGGCCGCGTGCAGTCGGGCACTATCAAGCTGAACGACCCGATCCACGCACTCGACGCACAGGGCAATGTCCTGGAAGTCGGCCGCGCCACCAAGTTGCTTTCGTTCGACGGGCTCGACCGGGTACCGGTCGACAGTGCAGAAGCAGGCGATATCATCGCGCTCGCCGGTCTCGAAAAAGCCACCGTGGCAAACACCATTGCCGATCCCAGCGTCAAGACACCGATCGAAGCGCAGCCCATTGATCCGCCCACCCTGGCGATGCGATTTGCCGTGAATGACAGCCCGCTTGCGGGACGTGAAGGCAGCAAGGTGACAAGCCGCCTCATCCGCGACCGTCTTTATCGTGAAGCGGAAACGAATGTCGCGATCCGCATCACCGAAAGCGAAGACAAGGACAGCTTCGAAGTCGCCGGTCGCGGCGAACTGCAGCTGGGCGTGCTGATCGAAACGATGCGCCGCGAAGGCTTCGAACTGGGCATCAGCCGCCCGCGTGTCCTCTTCCGTGAAGAAAACGGCCAGCGCATGGAGCCGTTCGAGACAGTCGTCATCGACGTCGACGACGAGCATTCGGGCACGGTTGTCGAGAAGATGCAGCGCCGCAAGGCGGAGCTGACCGAAATGCGCCCGTCGGGCCAAGGCAAGACTCGCATCACCTTCTCTGCTCCGTCACGAGGCCTTATCGGCTATCACGGAGAATTCCTGTCCGACACGCGCGGTACAGGCATCATGAACCGCCTGTTCGAGAAGTATGACACTTACCGCGGCCCGATTGAAGGTCGCCAGAACGGCGTTCTTATCTCGATGGTCCCCGGTGAAGCTGTTCCCTACGCGCTCAACGCGCTTGAAGATCGCGGCGAGCTGTTCATCAGCGGCGGCGCCAAGATTTACGAAGGCATGGTAATCGGCGAGAACGCCAAGCCCGACGATCTGGAAGTCAACCCGATGAAGTCCAAGCAGCTGACGAACTTCCGTTCGACCGGCAAGGACGATGCCATCCGCCTGACGCCGCCGCGCGTCATGACGCTGGAGCAGGCTATCGCCTATATCGACGACGACGAGATGGTCGAAGTGACGCCGGAAAACATCCGTCTGCGCAAAGCCATCCTCGATCCGCACGAGCGCAAGCGCGCCAAGCGCTCCGGCCAGATCTAAGTCCTTTTTCACAGGCACAAAAAAAGGGGCCGCTCTCGTTTGGGAGCGGCCCTTTCTTGTGTCTGCAATGGACTTAGAAGTGGAAACCAACCGTCGCGCGGAAGGAGTCGATCGACAGATCCTGATTGCTCAGACGCATGTTGGTAGTACCGCCCTGACGGACGAACGGGTTCGTTGCCGGAGCAGTGCCTTGCGTGACGCGAACATAGGTGTCATCGTCGTTATAACGCGTGTGCAGATACTCAACGCCGAACGACAGGTTGTCTGTGATCATGAGCTCTCCGCCCATGCCGATCTGACCACCGAACTGCCAATCGTCTTCATCGATAACTTCGAATGCGTTGGCTGTGTTCGTCGTGGCGAAATCGTGGTCGATCTTGCCGTACACGACACCGCCGGTTGCGTAGAGAAGGCCACGGCCATCACCCGGCGAGATTCCGAGACGACCGCGAAGGGCAGCAGAGCCTTCGACCTCACGGCTGAAAGTGTAACTTGCAGGAGTGGTGCTGAAGCCCGTGGTGTAATCGGTTGCGCCGCCAAGCGTTCCTTCAAGGAGGACGCCAGCAACAGCGAAATTGCCTACTCGCGCATCATATCCGGCGCGGATGGAGCCGCCGAGAGCGGAATCGTCATCACCACAACCCTGAACCCGCTGGCTTCCCAATGCTTCACCCGCACAGTAGCCAGGCGAAAACGCATTGGCGCCGGTCGCGGTAGGAAGATTGATCTGAAAGTTTTCACCGCCAGTGGGATCAAAAACGATACGCTCGCTACCCGAATCATTCACGAAATCGCCGTTGAGCGAAGCCGAAACATAGGGGCCGGAGAAATAGTCACTATCCATGCCTGCATTATCCGACTGTGCGAACGCGGGCGAAGCCGCGGCGATCGCGACGATGGATGCAAGGTACATGCTAGACTTCATTAGGTATTCCTTTCAAATGCTCGCAGCCCTGACGAGTGAAAGAGGATTGAGTTCCACCTAATGGGGTCAGAAAAACTCTAAGTTTTACAAGTGTTGCCAACTTGTCACGATCAACCAAGGCACATCCCGCACAATCCGCCTAACCGCAGGGCCTGACTAAGAGTTAATCGACGCGATTTCAGCTAAAACAAGACCGGCATAAATTGCTGCGCCTCCGAAAAACGGCAGGAAGAAGCTGCGCCTCTCAGCGGGTAGTTCCTCCTTCAAAACCAGCAACACCACTCCTCCCGCCACGAAAGCGAAAAGGCAGGCTATGATAATTTGTGGCAATACGAAAAGAAGGCCCAACAGCCAGCCAACCAGTGTAGCCATAACCAGCACCCAACGGGCTTTGCTGTCATATGCTTCCGGATGCTCTGTTCTGGTGCCGAAGTCGGCCGTGACGAAATGAAGCGTCATGGCGCCGAAATACAGACCAAGACCAAGAGCAGTCTGGTCCTCGCGATGATTCAGAAGGTAGGAAATCAACGCGACGAGTAAAGCGCTGGCGCCAACATGCAACCAGAAGACCGGCTCACGCGGCCGCCCATCTGCCTGTTCCTCACCCCTATCCTCGCGCGATCTGGAAAGCGCGCGCTCCAGACCGTAGAAAAGAACCAGCCCGACCAGCGCCAGGGTATTGACCAGGCTTTCGGCCATCATCGCAGGTAAGCCGGTTGCGCGCTCGAACGTAACCGAATGCGATCCAAGCTCGGGCAGAATGTGCAGAAAGACGTAGCCGACAGCTACTCCGCCAGCGAAAGACAGCCATTTGCTGCGGGGCGTGCGCGCCAACCATTCAAGGTGACCAACAAAGAAGTGAACCGCGCAGAATGCGAGAGCCATGGCAAAGGTGATGACTGGCTGCTCCATAGCCCTGACCTTGCAAGAAAGCAGACCTCAGGCAACCCGCATCATGAGTGATTCTCCAGAGTGTGGCCAAGCCCCGTTACATTTGTTACGACCGCGGCCATGCAGACAGGAACTCTCATTTCCCTCACCCTCTATTTTGTCCTGATGATCGCCATCGGCCTTTGGGCCTGGAAGCGTTCTACAAATACGAGCGAAGGCTATCTTCTCGCCGGAAGAAACCTTCACCCGGCAGTAGCCGCTTTGTCGGCCGGTGCTTCCGACATGAGTGGATGGCTTCTCCTTGGCCTTCCCGGTGCGCTCTTTGCCGCAGGATTGGTCGAGGCCTGGATCGGCATAGGTCTTTTTGTTGGCGCCCTGGCCAATTGGGTCATTGTGGCTCCTCGCCTGCGCAAGCAGACCGAAGAGCTTGGAAATGCCCTGACGATACCCGAATTTCTGGCCAACCGGTTCCCGGAAAAAGCCACTGCACTGCGGGTGGTATCGGCACTGATCGTGGTGGTCTTCTTCGCCGTCTACACAGCTGCCGGCCTGGTTGGTGGGGGGCTTCTTTTTGAGACCAGCTTCGCCGGTATCATCCCCGATCTCGGGATGAGCGACTATATGGCAGGGATCTGGATTACCTGCCTCGTCGTCCTTGCTTACACGATGGTAGGCGGATTTCTGGCAGTGAGCCTGACTGACTTCGTGCAGGGCTGCATCATGGTTGTGGCCTTGGTGTTGATGCCGCTGGTAGTGATGTTTGGGGCTGGCGGCGAGGGTGGAGGCTCACTCACCGACGTTCCCGTCGAAGGTTTTCTCAGCCTGACGCAGGGCCTGACACTGCTCGGTTTCATCAGCGCGATAACGTGGGGGCTGGGATATTTCGGCCAGCCGCATATTATCGTCCGCTTCATGGCCATCGACACGGTCGAAAAGGTCAAAACAGCACGCAACATCGGGATGAGCTGGATGGGTGTCGCCCTGCTCGGCTCCATCGGCATCGGAATTGCCGGGCGCGCCTATACCGAACGTAACGGCATCGTGGTCGATAATCCCGAGACAATCTTCATCGTTCTTGCCAATCTTCTGTTCCATCCGATCGTGACCGGCTTCCTGCTTGCCGCACTTCTGGCCGCGATCATGTCGACCATCAGTTCGCAGCTTCTAGTTGCCTCATCGTCGCTTACGGAAGATTTCTACAAACTCTTTTTCCGCAAAAACGCCAGCGAACGGGAAAGCGTCAATGTGGGCCGCGTTTGTGTCGCGCTCGTGGCCCTGGCTGCGATCTGGATCGCCGGTGATCCCGAAAGCGAAGTCCTTGGCCTCGTCTCCAACGCATGGGCAGGGTTCGGCGCAGCTTTTGGTCCTCTCATCATTCTATCCCTGGTCTGGAACCGGATGACTGGCGCTGGTGCCGTCGCCGGGCTTGTTGTCGGCGCCGGCGTCGTTGCAGCATGGATTGCCTTGGGCTGGAACAGCGCGCTGCCCGGATTCGATGGAGGGCTTTACGAGATCGTACCGGGCTTCATCGCAGCCTGGCTGGCTACGTGGGCGGTGAGCAAGGCCACGTATCGGTCTCCCACACCGGTAGACGCTGGCTAGTCGCATCAGCTTCGCGTTTGGCAGGTGTTCAGCGGATTGGTATAAAGCGTGGCAATGCGTCGAATTACTCTGATCGCGTCGATCGCCTCACTGTCGCTGGCAGGATGCGGGACTGCGCCAGAGCCCCGCGAAGCCGCCTCGCCTGCACCAGCAGCAGGGCGCGGCTCTGCAAATTGGGAGCGGCCTCAAGCCCAGCTGTGTTTGGCGCAACTTGGCAGCTCTGGCGCTCAGTTTGCGCCTCTTCCCGATCGGAGGGACGGTGGGGGATGCGCCGCCCTCGACAGTGTCAAACTGGATCGCGTTGGTGGGGATCTAGGGCCATTGACGGTAACCAATCTCGGACCGCTGGCCTGCCCTCTGGCCAACAGCTTCGCGGCCTGGGCGCGATACGGGGTAGACCGCGCCGCGCGTCAAATTCTGGGCAGTCCGATCGTGCAGATCGAGACGATGGGCAGTTATTCTTGCCGCAATGTTGCGGGGACTACGCGCCGCTCAGCACATTCTCGTGCCGAAGCTATAGATATCGGCGCATTCGTTCTCGCCGATGGGCGCCGCATTACCGTGAAGTCAGGCTGGGATGCCGGCCGCGATGAGCGAGAGTTTCTCCGGACAGTGCATCGCAGCGCCTGCAAGAGGTTCGGCACGGTTTTGGGGCCAGATTACAATACCGCCCACAAGGATCACTTTCATCTCGAACACGGCGATGGCAGCTTCTGCCGATAAAAGCGGCTAAGCTACCCCCACCATAACGGTATTCTTCTCCAGATCTGCCTCCAACCGGAGCCGTACGGCCTCTGCCGCATGTTGCGCTCCAAGCTTACTCATCATGTTGGCGCGATGAATTTCCACCGTACGAGGACTGATGTTCAGTTCGAGGGCAATCATCTTGTTGCTCCGCCCTTCGGAAAGCCAATCGAGCACTTCGCGTTCGCGGGGGGAAAGGCTGGCAATCCGGTTCCGGGCCTCGATCATCTTGCGCCGAGCGTCGGCATAGGCATGGGCTTCGCTCGAAATCTGATCGACAGCATCGCGCAGCCGTTCCTTTTCCAGAGGAAGCCGGAGATAATGCATCGCCCCGGCCTTGATGGCGGCGACGACCTCGCAAGGATCAGGATCGGCCGATGTGCCGATCACCGGCATCCAATGCTCTGTCAGGGTCACCGCCCTCAAAACCTGCGCCACCCCGTTGGCCGGATTGTCGTCCCTCGCAAGAACAACTCCTTTACGCGGCAGAAAGGACATCAATTCACCAACATCCGCATAGATTTCGCAATGATAACCAAGTTCGTGACCCATTCGGGCCTGCTCAGCGCGCGAACTTGTCGACCCATCGACGATGTGGAGTATTGTTCGCTGTTTCATGCTTAACACCCTATGCGCACTCAGGGACATTGCGCAGTCCGTAATTTTACGGATAGAGCCTAAAACATGCTGAATTAAAAGGCCTTTATCAGGTAGAAACTAGTCGATATCCCCGCCCGACAAGAAAAAGAACGTGGCATTGATCAATTAGGCCAGAAGCAATGCTAACCGTCTCCGCGGTAGAAACTGTAATCGGGAAGCGAGTGGAACGCGTTCTTCAGGGCATCTCCCCATCCCGCAGAGATTACCTGAAAATAGCTGTCATCTTGGGAGATACGATGTTCGTGAATCGCTTCATAACTGTCGCGCGTTATGACTTGCAGATCTAGTGGCAAGCCAACGGAAAGATTGGCCTTAAGCGTTGAATCGAAGCTGACCATAAGTAACTTCACGCCGTCTTCCAGGCTCATCTGGCGGTCATAGCCGCGAATGATGATCGGCCGCCCATACTTGGTTTCGCCGATCTGAAAGAAAGGCGTATCCAAACTGGCTTCAATGAAGTTCCCTTCGGGATAAACCATGAAGAGCCGCGGCTCCATTCCCTTGATCTGCCCTGCAACAATAATGGAAGCAGTGAAACGGCCTCTTCCCCGAGAGCCGTTCGCATCCTGACGCTGCCCGATGATATCCCGCATCAGATTCCCGATTTCGGTTACGACCTGAAACATAGTCGGCGATTTGAGCAGGATATTATCGCGCTCCTCGGGTTCCTTGGTCCGCTCTTCCAGTTGGCTGATCACAGCCTGCGTCGTCGCCAGATTGCCCGCGGTCATCAAGGTAATGATGCGGTCTCCAGGCACCTGCCAGGTAAACATCTTGCGGAAGACCGAGATGTTATCGACACCTGAGTTAGTCCGCGTGTCGCTCATCAGGACGAGCCCCTTGTCGAGCTTCATTCCCACACAATAGGTCATTAGGTACTTCCGTTACTGCTGAATTTGTTGCTGCTCGACCTGCACATCCACTTCGAGCACTTGGGTCGTATTACCGAAGCTTATGCCCGTCACTGGGGAGGCATCGCGGTAATCGCGCCCGGTTGCCACCCGCACATACCGCTCATCGGGACTTATTCCATTGGATATGTCGAAGCCAACCCATCCAAGTCCTTCGACAAAAGCTTCTGCCCATGCGTGAGTTGCTTCCTGATCGATGCGATCGTTCATCATGAGATAGCCGGAGATGTAACGCGCCGGCACATCCAATGCGCGCGCCGCCCCGATGAAGATGTGGGCATGGTCCTGACAAACGCCGGTCCGTGCCGCGTAGCTTTCTTCCGCAGTCGTATTCCAATCGGTTGTACCGATACGGTATTCGACCCTTTCGAGTGTCGCCTGCGAAAGCGCATGGAGCCTGTCCAGAGGCGTTCCTTCGAACTTGCGCAAGTCATCGATCAGCTTCTTCATGCCCGGGCCTGGCCGCGTTAGGCGGGTTTGCGAAAGGAAGCTCCACAGGGGCAGATGTCCCGAATGCCGGCCGATTACACCTGCATGATCATGCGTGTCCACCCGGCCGCTGCACGTGATCGTCACCTCGCGCGTCCCAGGTTCCACACCGACCAGCGTAGTCGTGTTGTGGTGCTGGTCTTCATAGGTAATCTCTTCGCGCGCGTTCTCATACTCCATCGACCAGTCGAGAATTTCCTGACCCTGCGTCTCCTTCGGGGTTAGGCGCAGTCGCTGCAGGGCGTGAACCACCGGATTGTCGAAGTGGTAGCGAGTGGTGTGCTTGATCGAGAGGCGCATCAGGAAAGGAACCTGTAATCTGCAGCTATCGCATTGCCGATCGCTGCATTCGAGGAAGTGAAATCCAGGAGAAATTCGTGCAATCCCTGGTCGAAAATCTCGTCGATACTCAGATTGGTCAGGCGCATGTCCGCATCGCGCATGAGCGCGTTGCTTTGGCCCTCGCTGCCATGGATCCTTGCGAGAGCCGCCAGATTGGCCCGCAGTTCGGAATGGCAGAAGGCGAGACTGCGCGGAAAGCGGTCATCCAGAATCAGGAATTCGCAGATACTGCGCGCGTCGACCTGGGCTGCATTGAGCCAGCGATAGGCACGGTCACCCGAAACCGATCGCAGGACCGTATCCCATTGACCCGTATCGAGGCTCGAGCCGACGTAGGACAGCGATGGCAGCAAAAGATAGTATTTGATGTCGAGAATGCGGGCGATCGCATCGGCGCGTTCCACGAACATGCCCGTCAGTGCGAAATGATAGCCTTCCTCGCGCAGCATCGAGCCTTGCAATGCGCCCCGGGCCAACGTGCCCGCCCTGCGGATGGTGGCCACGGTTTCGAGAACACGGTTCTCGCCCACTGGTTTTGCGAGCTGCTCGTCGATCATGAGCCAGTTTTCGTTGATCGCTTCCCACAATTCGCCGCTGATCGCATTGCGCGATAGCCGCGCGTTTTGGCGCACGAGACCGAACATCGACAGGATGCTTGCAGGATTTCCTGTCTCACGCAGGAGAAAGTTCCATGCCTGCATGCCGGTATAGCTGGCGTGCTTCGCTTCATAGGCCTGCCGCTGCCCTGAAGTCGCAATCACGGATCGCCATTCTTCCTCAGCGGTCACAAGATCGCGCGTAAGCGCCATCCGAAGTCCGGCATCCAAGAGGCGAGCGGTGTTTTCGGCGCGCTCCAGATAGCGGAACATCCAGAAAAGGCCGTTGGCTGTGCGCCCTAACATGTCGTTTCTCCCGCCATATCAGTCTTTCAGCACCCAGGTATCTTTGGTGCCGCCCCCCTGGCTGGAATTCACGACCAGTGACCCCTCCTTCAGCGCGACACGCGTCAGTCCCCCCGGCGTGATGTCGATCTTGTCGGGGGACATGAGGACAAAGGGCCGCAAATCGACATGTCGCGGGGCAAGACCCTTCTTGGTGAAGATGGGGCAGGTCGAAAGCGAAAGCGTTGGCTGGGCGATGTAGTTAGATGGGTTGGCCACGATTTTAGCGCGGAATTCCTCGACTTCCTTCTTCGTCGCAGCGGGCCCTACCAGCATGCCGTAGCCGCCCGACCCGTGCACTTCCTTGACGACGAGTTCGGCCAGATTGTCGAGCACATATTTGAGGCTGTCCTCATCGGCACAGCGCCAGGTCTGGACATTCGGCAGCAAGGGCTTCTCGCCGGTATAGAATTCGACGATCTCCGGCATGAAAGAATAGATCGCCTTGTCGTCGCAAACACCCGTTCCTGGCGCGTTGGCGATGGTAATGCCGCCAGCACGATAGACGTCCATGATGCCGGGCACGCCCAACACGCTGTCTGGATTGAACGTGAGAGGGTCGAGGAACTCATCGTCGACCCGGCGATATATGACATCAACTGCCTTGTATCCGCTGGTCGTACGCATCGCGACCCGGCCGTCGATGACGCGCAGGTCGCTGCCTTCCACCAATTCGGCACCCATCTGGTCGGCCAAAAACGCATGTTCGAAATAGGCCGAGTTGTAGATGCCCGGAGTGAGGACCGCCACGACCGGCTTGTCGCCTGCACAACTCGGCGCACAAGCGGCAAGGCTTTTGGCCAGACGGCGCGGATAATCCGACACGCTTTCCACCTGGCAGCGCAAGAAAAGCTCGGGAAACATCGCCATCATGGTTTCGCGGTTTTCGAGCATGTAGCTGACCCCCGAAGGGGTCCGGGCGTTGTCTTCCAGAACATAGAATTCATCCGGCCCGGTACGCACCAGGTCGATCCCGGTGATGTGCGTGTAGACGCCGCCGGGCGGAGTGAAGCCGACCATGTTGGACAGCCATGCCTCGTTGTTGCGGAGCAAGCGCTGCGGCAGACGTCCAGCGCGCACGATTTCCTGCCGGTGGTAGAGATCGTGCATGAAAGCGTTGAGAGCCGAGACTCGCTGTTCGATCCCGCGCGATAGTCGGCGCCATTCAGCGGCGTCGATGATGCGGGGGACCATGTCGAACGGGATCAGCCGCTCTTCCGCCTCGTCTTCGCCGTAGACGTTGAAAGTGATGCCGGTCTTGCGAAAATTCGTTTCCGCTTCCGAGTGCTTGCGCCGCAGAAGCTTGGGATCCTGCCCGTCATACCACTGGCAATAGTTTGAATAGGCGGACCTTACCGACCCATCTGGCTCGCGCATTTCGTTGAAGAATTCGGCTCCGCCGCTCATGTGCCCCCTGGATGCAAGCTGACCCACATGACGGAATGTCCGCGGCCTTATCCGAATAAAGGGTTCAGTCGCGGTCCAGTTCCGAAAGAAGCGCCGTCATGGCCTCATTCGTCATGACGAAACCCATGTGGGTACAGCGCAGGGCGACGGCGCGATCGCGCTCATTCGGTTTGCCACAGGCGCATTTCGGCGCCACTATTCCGTCGCAGGGACTCCAGAAAGCCACTGTTTCTACAGGAGGTTTCTCGGAAACGACGGTGTCGATCTCGGGCTCGTCGACGCGGTGGCCGGCGATGGCCTGGTAGGCGCGCCAGCCGTTGTTGGCGCGGGGGCTGCCCGAGAAGGGGGAACCCATGGTGACGACTTTGGCGACCCTTTCGGGATGCAGCTTCGCCAGTTCGCGCGCCATCACCCCGCCCAGGCTCCAGCCCACCAGCGTGATCGGCTCACGGCGCTTTTTATACAGCTTTTTCAAGCGCTTCTCGACCCGCTTGAAGCGCCATTCGGTCGCGCCGAGGTTGTATCCCAGCCCCCAGCGCTTGGCTTCATGGCCCGCTTTTTCGAGCTGCCTGGCCATCCAGCGCATGCGGATTGGGTGCGCGCCGAAGCCCGGCAGGAGCATCACAGTCTGCGGTTTTGCCGCCGGTTTTATTCCGATTTTGGGCCCGAACACCCTCTTGATCGGCAGGAATGGATACAACCACTCCCGGAAAAACAGCCGGAGACTGGGCGGACGCGCATCGTCCGCGCACGGTTCGGCCGCCAGCGCCAGCCGGCGGCCCCATTCAGCGCGTTGTTCGTAAAAAGGTAAGGTCGCCATCGTGGAGCTATAATGCGCTCTCACGATGGCGGGTTCCTGAACGGATCAGCCTTCCTTCGCGCAGTCACCGACGCGGGTCATGCCGATCTTCATCGTGGTGGTCTTTTCCTGGCCGTCCGCAGTCGGCTCAGCCACGCGCATGGTCATCTGCGAGGAAGTGCCGGTCGAGGTGGTATCGATATTGACCTTGGCATCGCCGTTCTGCCCCTTGCAGGTCATGTCGCCGCGCATGCCGCCTTCATCGGCGGTCATGTTCTGGACCGTGCAATTTCCGTCCTGCAGACCCTGCGCGATGCCGGCCATGCCTTCATTGGCCTCTTCCTCGGTCAGGCAGCGCGCCGGGGCCATCCCGCTCATCGAGGAGAAGAACTGCTTGGCCTGCGCGATTTCTTCCGCGCTCATGGTCGGGTCGGTCAGATCGACCAGTTCCATGTTCATCTTGTATTCGCCGGGCTGCAGCGGGCGGACCTTTTCGGCGGCCTGCTTCGCTTCTTCGGTGGAAACCGTGCCGTCACCATCGGCGTCCACTTCGTCGCTGCCGGAAGAACAGGCGGCCAGCGCAAGAGCGGCACAGGCGGTGGTCACGAAACGAAGCATGGGCATTGATCCTCTGAATAATTCGGCTGCGGCGCTAGCATATCCGGCCGGCGCGTAACAGGCGTTGCAGCCCTGCCCCGCGTTCCCCATATGTGCGCCTATGACAGAACCCACCACTGGCCTCGTAATTCGCAGGGGACTGGAAGAACCGGATACCACCGGCGATTTCGTCCCGCACAAGCCCGCGCGGCCCGAAAAGTCGATGCCGGGCAAGGCGTTCAAGCTGGTCAGCGAATATACCCCCAGCGGGGACCAGCCCACCGCGATCGCCGAACTGGTGGGATCGGCGCGCGAGGACGAGAAGACGCAGGTCCTGCTGGGCGTCACCGGTTCAGGCAAGACCTTCACCATGGCCAAGGTGATCGAGGAATTGCAGCGCCCCGCCCTGATCCTGGCGCCGAACAAGATCCTGGCCGCGCAGCTCTATGGCGAATTCAAGAGCTTCTTTCCCGAGAACGCGGTCGAATATTTCGTCAGCTATTACGATTACTACCAGCCCGAAGCCTATGTCCCGCGCAGCGACACCTATATTGAGAAGGAATCCAGCGTAAACGAGGCGATCGACCGGATGCGCCATTCGGCCACCCGCGCCCTGCTGGAACGCGACGATGTGATCATCGTGGCCTCGGTATCCTGCCTTTACGGTATCGGATCGGTCGAAACCTATTCGGCGATGATCTTCGACATCAAGACGGGCGATACCGTCGACCAGCGCGAACTGATCCGCAAGCTGGTGGCGCTGCAATACAAGCGCAACGACGCCGCCTTTGCCCGCGGCAACTTCCGCGTGCGCGGCGACAATCTCGAAATCTTCCCGAGCCACTATGAAGACGTGGCATGGCGCGTCAGCTTCTTCGGCGACGAAATCGAGCAAATCAGCGAATTCGACCCGCTGACCGGCAAGAAGGGCGCGAGCCTGGAAAAGGTCCGCGTCTATGCCAATTCGCACTATGTCACGCCCGGGCCGACGATGAAGCAGGCCAGCGAGGCGATCAAGTTCGAGCTGACCGAGCGGCTGAAGGAACTGCATGCCGAAGGCCAATTGCTGGAGGCGCAGCGGCTGGAACAGCGCACCAATTTCGATCTGGAAATGATCGCTGCCACCGGTTCTTGCGCGGGGATCGAGAATTACAGCCGCTTCCTGACCGGCCGCCTGCCGGGCGAACCGCCGCCGACGCTGTTCGAATATCTGCCCGAAAACGCGCTGCTGTTCGTCGATGAAAGCCACCAGACCGTGCCGCAGATCGGCGCGATGTCGAAGGGCGACCACCGGCGCAAGATCACGCTGGCCGAACACGGCTTCCGCCTGCCCAGCTGTATCGACAACCGCCCGCTGCGCTTCAACGAATGGGACGCGATGCGCCCGCAGACCTTCTGCGTTTCGGCGACGCCGGGCACATGGGAGATGGAACAGACCGGCGGCGTGTTCGCCGAACAGGTCATCCGCCCCACGGGCCTCATCGATCCGCCGGTGGAGATCAAGCCGGTCGAGGACCAGGTCCAGGATTGCATCGAGGAATGCAAGAAGACCGCCAAGATGGGTTACCGGACGCTGGTCACCACGCTGACCAAGCGCATGGCCGAAGATCTGACCGAATTCATGCACGAAGCGGGCGTGAAGGTTCGCTATATGCACAGTGACGTGGAGACGCTGGAGCGTATCGAACTGATCCGCGATCTGCGCCTGGGCGTCTATGATGTGCTGGTGGGCATCAACCTGCTGCGCGAAGGCCTCGACATTCCCGAATGCGGGCTGGTCTGCATTCTCGATGCCGACAAGGAAGGCTTCCTGCGATCCGAAACCAGCCTGGTGCAGACCATCGGCCGCGCCGCGCGTAACTTGGAAGGCCGCGTGATCCTTTATGCCGACCGCATCACCGGCAGCATGGAACGCGCGATGGCGGAAACCGACCGCCGCCGCGAAAAGCAGAAAGCCTATAACGAAGAACACGGCATCACGCCGCAGACCATCAAGCGCGATATCGCCGATATCGTGGCACATAGCGCCGCGCAGGACGGCGTGACCGTTGACACGGGCGATGCCGAGCGCAACAATCTCGTCGGCCATAATCTGCGCGCCTATATCGAGGATCTGGAAAAGCGGATGCGCAAGGCCGCCGCCGATCTGGAATTCGAGGAAGCCGGCAGACTGCGCGACGAGATCCGCCAGCTGGAAAACGACGAGCTTGGCCTGGACGATGCAGAGAAGAAGGCTCCCCGCGTCGGCCGCAGCGATGCGGGCCGCCCGGGCACGCGCAAGGATCGTTACGGCAAGACGCGCTATAAACGGATGGGCGGCAAACCTTGACGCGTAAAGCCGTAAAATAGCGCGGACCAGTTTGCAGTGCTAACGTCCATGGAAATACTTTCAGGACGTGATGATGACCCGTATCGAAAAGCTCTACGAAAGACTTATCGCCACTCCGCGCGCGCCGCTCAGCTTTCGGGATTTCGAAAAATTGCTACGGGCTTTTGGCTTTGAGCATGACCGAACGAAAGGCAGTCACCAGATTTGGGTTCACGCCAAGGTTCCTCGCCCTTTTCCTATTCAGCCGAGCGGGAAAGAGGCCAAAGCCTATCAAGTGCGCGAATTCCTTGAACTGGTAGAGGAACACGGCCTATATATGGGTCCGTGAACGAACCACATTATCATATCAATCTGTTCTGGTCCGCCGAAGACCAATGCTGGATCGCGGATGTGCCCGATCTCAAGCCATGCTCCGCGCACGGAGATACCCGCGCGGAGGCTCTTGCCAACATCGATTCCGCGATCGAGGGCTGGATAGAAACCGCGAGAGATCGAGGCTTCCTGATTCCCGAAGCGCAATATCGCCCCGCAATCTATGCCGTTGGCTGATTCTGGAAAAGCACCGTCTTAGCTTTCTTTCGGCAGTCACTCGGCAAGGCCCGCTATAAACGGATGGGCGGCAAACCCTGATCGACGAGCGTATTTGACGCTCCTTCGCGGCGGCAGGCATAGGTTATCCCGATTGAGGGGATTTGCCATGATGACCAGCCGCCGCCCGATTTTCCGGGTCCTTGCCGCCAGCGCCTTTGCGCTGCTGCCCGCCGCCGCCATGGCGCAGGACGATGCCAAGCCCGCCGCCAGCGCGGCAGCCGAAGCGGTGGAGCCGCAGGTCCGCACGCAGGACATGACCGGCACATTCGGCGGCCAGCGCATATCCTACCGCGCGACCGTATCCGACACGGTGCTGAAGGCGGATGACGGCACGCCCGAAGCGGTGATCGTGACAACCAGCTATGTGAAAAGCCCGCGCGATGCCTCGCGCCCGGTGTTCTTCATCTATAACGGCGGGCCGGGATCGGGATCGGTCTGGCTGCAGATGGGCGCATGGGGGCCCAAGCGCGTGGCCATTCCTTCCGATGCGAAGGACGACGGCGCGCCGCCCTATCCCATCGTCGACAATCCCGACAGCCTGCTCGATGTCGCGGACCTAGTCTTCATCGATCCGCCGGGCACCGGTTTCAGCCATCTTACGGAAGGCACCGACCCGAAGAAATATTACGGGCTGGAAGAAGATGCGCAGGCCGTGGCCAAGGTCATCCGCCTGTGGCTGAACGAGAACGGGCGCTGGAACAGCCCCAAATATCTGGGCGGCGAAAGCTATGGCACCACCCGCACCGCCATGGTCGCGCGCGAGCTGGAAGGGCGCACCTATAACGATGTCGGCCTCAATGGCCTGATCCTGGTTTCGACCATCCTCGACTTCGCGGCGCGCGAGCCCACGCCGGGCAATGAGATGGCCTATGTCATGACGCTGCCCAACATGGCCGCGGCGGCTTGGTATCACGGCAAGGCGCAGGCCCCCTCGGTCGAGGCGATCGTGGAAGACGCGCGCCGCTTCGCCATCGGGCCTTTCGCCACCGCCCTGCTGAAGGGGCAGGATCTGCCCGCGGCGGAACGCGCCTCGGTCCGCGCCGAGATGGCGCGGCTGACCGGTCTTTCGGAAACCTATCTCGACAATGCGGATCTGCGCGTGACCGCCCCGCGGTTCTACAAGGAATTGCTGCGCGATCAGGGGCTGACCATAGGCAGGCTCGATGCGCGCTATACCGGCACGGATTTCGACAGCGCCGGGGAATATCCCGATGACGATCCCAGCTTCTACGGCATCGATGCGGGCTATACCGCCGCGATCAACAGTTGGCTGCGCGATGGGCTGGGTTACCGGACCGACCGCGAATACCAGTCGATCGGGTCCGATCCTGGCATGAACTGGAACTGGTCGCTATCGGGCCGCCAGCGCGGGGCCTATCTCAACGTCGCGCCCTTCGTGGGCGAGGCGATGCGCAAGAACAGCGGATTGCGCACCTTCGTGGGCCAGGGCTGGTACGATTTCGCCACGCCTTTCTTCGGCGCGGAATATTCGCTCAACCGGACCGGCATTCCGCAGGACCGGGTGGAGTTCCATTATTACGATGCCGGCCACATGATGTATATTCGCGACGAGGACCGGGCAAAACTCTCTGCCGATTTGCGCGCCTTCATCCGCGCCCGTTGACGCTGGGAGAAAGCTGGGCATAGGGGCGCACATGGTTCGCACACTCGCATTGCTTCCCCTGCTCGCCCTGGCTGCCTGCAAGCCGCCCGCATCGGACGATTACCTCGCCCGCGCGGTCATCAAGGAAGAACGCACCGCCCCGCGCGCGCCGATCGCCTCGCCCGACACCGAAGGCGCGGCCTGGGCCCCCAGCCCCAGGAGCGGGCGGTTGCTCTACGGCCTGCCGGGGCAAGCGCCCCTGCTCTCGCTCGCCTGCCAGGACGGGCAGCTGGTCTATACGCGTTATGTCGCAGCCGATGCCAATGCAAAGGCGGTGCTGGCGCTGATCGGCAATGGCCATGTCGAACGCCTGTGGGTCGATGCCGAACAGGACGGTGCGGAGGGCAGCGAGGCGTGGCTGTGGCGCGGGCGGACCGCCGCCGACGATCCGCGGCTGGAAGTGCTGACCGGACGCAACCGCGTCGAGGCGACGATTCCCGGTGCGGGCTCGGTGATCCTCAACGCCAGCAATGCGCCGGGCGATTTCATCAACCGCTGCATCAATTCGCTGGGCGAGCGGGACGCGCCGGAAGCACTGCCGGGGGCCGAACTCAGCGAGCCGAAAGCGGGGAATCCGTTTCTTCCCGCGCCCGATCAGCCAAAAGATCCGGCGTAAGGACCTGCGGCAATTGCTCGGCCTCGGCGCCGGGTGAATACCACAGGTAAAGCGGGACGCCCGCCGCGCCCTGCTGGGCAAGGAAGCTCGCAATCTCCTCGTCGCGCCGCGTCCAGTCGCCGCGCAGGGTGATGACACCCGCCTCCTCGAACGCCCGGCGAGTCTGCTCGCGTTCGATGGCGACGCTTTCATTGACCTTGCAGGTTACGCACCAGTCGGCGGTGAACCACACGAATACGGGTTTGCCCGAGGTGCGCGCCTCGGCCAGCGCGGTTTCGGAAAAGGGCCGCGGGGCGAGCAGGCTGTCCTCGGTGGATGCGCGCGGCTGCGGCTGGGGGAAGAGGGAGATGGCGAAAATTGCCAAACCAACGATGCAGGCGAAGAATATCTTGCCGCCGCCCAGCCCCCTGCCCTGTCGCTGACCCAATAAGGCGAGCAGCGCCAGCAGGATGACCGTCAGCACGGCAAGCAGGATCAGCCACAGATCGTCGGCAATCCGCCATAGCAGCCATGCCAGCGCCAGCACGGTCAGCCCCATGGGCAGCGCCATCCAGCGGCGGAACCGTTCCATCCACGGCCCCGGCCTGGGCAGTTTCCTCCGCCACGCCGGGATGAAGCCGAGCAGCAGGAACGGCAGCGCCAGCCCCGCCCCTAGCGCGGTGAAGATTGCGAAGCCTTCCACCGGGCGCAGCACCAGCGCCGCGCCGAGCGCTAGCGCCATGAACGGGCCGGTGCACGGCGTCGCCACGAATGCCGCCAGCAGGCCGGTCCCGAACGACCCGCGCATCGAGGCCCTGCCGCCCGCGATCGCCATGCCCGGCACCTGGAACAGGCCGAGGAAATTCGCCGTGATGGCGACCGCCAAGAGGAACAGCGCGCCGACCACGCGCGGCTCCTGCAGCTGGAAGGCCCAGCCCACCTGCTCCCCCGCCGAGCGCAGCGCGAGGATCGCCGCCCCCAGCCCCGCACAGGCGAGCACCACGCCCGCCGTATAGGCCAGCGCATCGCGCCGCGCCGACATCTCGTCGCCCCCGGCCTTGGCCAGCGCCAGTGCCTTGAGGCTCAGGATCGGGAAGACGCAGGGCATGATGTTGAGCAGCAATCCGCCGCCCAGCGCCGCCAGCAGCAACACCCACAGCGCAGGCACCTGCGCCCCGCCGCCGCTGATCGGCTTCACTCCTTCCAGAGGCACGTCCCCCTGAACCGCGCCGAAGCGCAGCCCCTGTCCCTTGCCGAAGGAGAGGATCCCCTCGATCCGTTCCGGCAGCGGCGCGGCATCGAAGCCCGGGCGGCGCTTTAGCGGCAGTTCCACGACCAGCAGATCGCCTTCCCGGATGAAAGTCTGCACGGCGGCATAATCGGGCGCGAGGCCGCTGCCGAAATCGGCGGTCTTCATGAACAGATGCAAATCGCCCACGTCCAGCTCGGCAGGCAGCGGCACGCCCACGCGCAGCCGGTCGCCCGAAACCTCATAGACCGCATCCCGGTCGAGCAGCGGCGCCACGGCGGCCTGCCACTGGCGAAAATCGCCGCCTGTGCGCGCCCGCAGCACGGCATCCTGCGGCACACATATCCGGTCGGTACAGGCGAGGTAGGAAACGAACCCCGTCACCGGCGGCGCGGCGGCCACATCCGCCCCCTGCGGCACCTCTACCGGCACGAGGACGGCATAATCGCCTTCGTAGATATGGTTCATCAGCCCGGAAATGGTCAGCACCTGAGGCACCGGATACAGTGGTTCGCCCGCCTGCCAGCCTTGCGGCAGATCCAGTTCGAGCGACATGCCCTGCCCCGCATCGCCCGGATTGGACCAATAGCCATGCCACTCAGCGCTCGACGGCGTGAAATGCAGCGCCAGCATCCAGGTTTCGCCCGCCACCGGCTCCCCATCGGCGCGCAGTTCGACCGCGATATTGCCGCCACCGAAGCGTGCTTCTCGGGCCGACAGCGTGGACGGGACAAAACAGGCAAGCGCAATCAGGAAAGCGAGCCAAAAAGCGCGCATCACGTCCATTGTCCTTGCGTCGGTCACGCTCAGCGCATTAGGGATTGCCCCCATGACAGACAAGCGCGACTTGCTCATCCTCGGCGGCGGCCTCGTCGGCACCACACTGGCGCTGGCGGCGGCGAAACAGGGGCTTTCGAGCCACCTCGTCGACCGGGCCGACCCGGCCGATCTCACTGCGGAGGGCTTCGACGGCCGCGCCTCGGCGATTTCGACGGCGAGCTGGCGCCTCTTCCGCAATATCGGCCTGGCCGAAACGCTGGAACCGCATGGCTGCCCGATCGAAGCGATCGCGGTGGTGGACCAGATGAAACCGGGCCGCATCGATTTCCGCCCCGAACCACACGAAGGTTCGCTGGGCCGCATGTTCGCCAATCGCCAGCTGCGCATCGCGCTCTACGATGCCGCTAAGAACGAACCGCTGATTGCCATGCATGCGCCGGTCGAAGTGGTGGAGCGCCACCGCGATGCCTTTGCCGTCAGCGCCACGCTGGCAGACGGCACGGTGCTCGAAGCCGATCTCCTGATCGGTGCCGAAGGTCGCGGTTCCCCCACGCGCGAGGATGCCGAGCTGAAAATGGCGAGCTGGGATTATTCGCACCGCGCGATCATCACCGGGCTCAACCATTCCAAGCCGCACGACGGCGTGGCGTGGGAGATCTTCTACCAGGACGGGCCCTTTGCCCTGCTCCCCATGCTCGACGGTCCGGAGGGCGAGCATCGCAGCGCGCTGGTATGGACGGTGGATGAAAAGGATGCCGCTGGCGTCCTGAAGATGGGCGACCGTGCCTTTCTCGCCGAAGTGGAAAAGCGGATGGGCACCATCCTGGGCGAGCTTGCCCTGAACAGCGGGCGTTCTTCCTATCCGCTCAGCTTCCAGCACACGGTGCGCATCGTGGACCAGCGCATGGCGCTGATCGGCGACAGCGCGCACGGGATGCATCCGATTGCGGGCCAGGGCCTCAATCTCGGCCTGCGTGACGTTGGCGCGCTGGTCGAAGTGCTGGGCGATGCCCGCAGGCTGGGCCTCGATCTGGGCGATGCGCAGGTGCTCGAACGGTATGAAAAGTGGCGCGCGCTCGATTCCGTGATGGTGATGGGCGCAACCGACACGCTGACACGCATTTTCGGCGTCCCCGGCAAGACCGCCAGCGCCGTGCGGCGGCTGGGCATGGCCGGGGTCCAGCGGACCGGGTGGCTCAAGAAGTTCTTTATGGACGAAGCGCGCGGCGTTTCGGGAGACGTTCCAGAGCTGATGAAGGGCTGAGGCCTATTCTTCCGCCGGGCTGGGCTGCGATATGCGATTGCCCGCGCCATCGCGCAGGCGGCGCGGCTCCAGCACGGCAGCGGTTTCGATCAGGTCCAGCGCCCGCTGCGTCGCGGCATAGCGTTCGGCATCGCGCAGCCACCCTTGGGCATTGCGCGCGCCGGGCATGTTGCGCACTTCGGCGATGGCGGAACTGGTCCGCCCGCTCATCAGGAACAGCCGCGCGCGCTCGATACGCATTTCCGGCTGGGGAGATGGCGCGCTTTCGCGGCGGACGGTGAACAGGGCGCCGAGTTCTTCGGTGAAGCGTTCGAACCCGCCGCGCTGATCACCCGACTGAAGCTGCGGCGACAGCCCGTCGAGGCGGGCGGTAAGCTGATCGAGCGTCACCGGATCGCGCGAGAATGTCAGGATCGTGTTGACGGCGTTGGGCAAGGCATCGCCGAAGCGCAGCCGCAACTGATCCGCAAGATAGCCCAGCTGCGCCCCCTTATCGATGGCGCGCCGGATGGCGAAGGCAATCAGCAGCCCTTCGGACCGCGCGGCATTGCCGGCAGCGGCCTGCGCCTGCAGATCGAGCCGGGCCAGACGCTGTTCGGCGGCGGCCAGCCGCTGGTCGATGCCGCCCTGCTGTTCGGCCATCTGCTCGACCGTATCGGCGGCCTGGGCACGCTCGGCGGCGCTGGGCATGGGGCTTGGTGATCCGGTTGCGCGCGGTTCTTCGGCGACAGTCTGCGCCAGCTGCTGGGCCGGCTCTGCGCCGTCCTGGGGCACGCGGTCGCGCCACGCGAAATAGCCGACCGCGCCCGCGCCCAGCGCGAAAGACGCCATCAAGGCCAGTAACACAGGCTTCACGCTGCTGCGACGTGCGCGCCGATTAGTCGAAAAATCGTCCATTCCGCTCCAATTCGCGAACCCCGCTCAGCCTTGGCACAAACCCTGCGCCATGGCCAGTAGCTCGGCATCGAGCGGCTGGGGCGCGGTGTGTACGGCCTCCCAGCCCTTGCCCGCCATACCTGCTATGCGCGGGCCGAGCGCGGCCACGGTAATGGTCTTGCGGTCGATGCCCAGCCGGTCGCATTCCTCAATGAGACGGCCAGCCGCCTCGCCCGAATGAAGCAGCGCCACCCCGCCCTGTTCGCGCAGCAGCTTGCTGACCGAAGGAGACATCTGCAGCGCCCGTGTCCGGTAGACCACGCGGGTGTCGATCTCGATCCCCTTGGGCCTGTCCAGATCGATCATCTTCTGGCCGGCAAGCCGCAGGAAGCGAAGTTCGCGCCCGGCAATTTCGTCGAGCACGTTCTGGAGCCCGCCCTTGCCGGTCTTCGTGACCATGAAGCCTTTTTCGCGCGCGCCTTCCGCTGTTGCCTCGCCCACCGCATAGACCGGCAGGCCGGCAAGCTTGTCCAGCCCCGCCCCGCCGTGCCGGAAGACGTTCGAACTGCCTACCAGCAGTGCATCGTATTCCTTGCGGTCGGGCGCGCTCCATTCGACCGGTTCGACCTTGAACAGCGGGCAGCCATAGGCATCGAAGCCCGCCGCATCGGCAGTCTGCAGCGTAACGCGCAGGCCCGGTTCGGGGCGGAAGACGAACAGCGGCCGGGTCATGCCGCGCCGCCGAAATGCACCGCGACATGCTCTGGCGCTTCGGCCAGCAGATCGCGCGCCAATTGCCGTGCGCCGTCAAGATCGCGGGGCGCGAAGCGGCCTTCGCGCGCAATGCGGATCGCGCCATCGGGACTGTAGATGGCGGCTTGCAAGTGCAGATCATCGCCGTCGCGCCGGGTCAGCGCAGCGATGGGGCTGTGGCACGTGCCCCCCAGCCCTTCGAGCAGCGCGCGTTCTAGCATGACTTCCTCGTTGCTGGGGCCGTGGTCGATGGCGGCAAGTATCTCGCGCGTCTGATCGTCGCCCGCGCGGCATTCGAGCCCGATGGCCGCCTGAGCCGGAGCGGGCAGCCATTCTTCGGGATCGAGCCTTGTACCGACCGAATTTTCGCCCAGCCGCGCCAGCCCGGCGGCAGCCAGGAAAGTCGCGTCGGCATCGCCTGCATTGAGTTTTGCCATACGCGTGGCGACATTGCCCCTGATGCCGACCACTTCAAGATCGGGGCGGGCATTCAGCAATTGTGCGGCACGGCGCGGCGCGCTGGTGCCGACGCGGGCGCCCTGCGGAATGGCTTCGAGCGAGCTTGCGCCCAGCAGCACGTCCGCCTTGTCCGCGCGCGGCAGGATCGCGCCGATCGCGATTTCCGCGGGGCGGATCGTCTCTACGTCCTTCATCGAATGGACCGCCGCATCGATCCGGCCTTCCGCGAGCCAGATATCGAGCTCGCGCGTCCACAGCGCCTTGCCGCCGATATCGGCCAGCGGGCGGTCCTGGATCTTGTCGCCGCTGGCGATCACCGGGACCAGTTCGACGAGGTTTTCATCCCAGCCATGCGCGGCGCACAACCGGGCGCGCGCCTCGTGCGCCTGCGCCATGGCAAGCGGTGAGCGACGGGTTCCAAGGCGGAAGGGAGCGGGTGCTGGCGTTCTGTCTGACATGGCGCGCGCTTGCCCTAGCGAGCGATAACGCTAAGGGAAAGCGCAATGACACTGGTTCTGGGCATAGAAAGTTCCTGCGACGAAACCGCCGTGGCCGTGGTCGATGGCGATCGGCGCATCGTGGCGCAGCGCATCGCCTCGCAGGATGAAGAACACGCGCCCTTCGGCGGCGTGGTCCCCGAAATCGCCGCGCGCGCCCATGCCGAGCGGCTCGCCCCCATGATCGAGGCTGTGCTGGGCGATGCCGATGTCGCGCTGGGCGATCTGGACGGGATCGCCGCCACCGCTGGCCCCGGCCTGATCGGCGGCGTGATGGTCGGTCTCGTCAGTGCCAAGGCGCTGGCCATGGCGAGCAATGTCCCGCTGATCGCGGTCAACCATCTGGAAGGCCATGCGTTGAGCCCCCGCCTGGCCGATGGTGAGCTCGGTTTTCCTTATGCCTTGCTGCTGGTTTCCGGCGGGCACTGCCAGATCCTGCGGGTGGACGGCGTGGGAAGCTATCGGCGCCTTGCCACCACGATCGACGATGCGCTGGGCGAAGCTTTCGACAAGACCGCCAAGATCCTCGGCCTCGGCTTTCCCGGCGGGCCTGCCGTGGAACGCACCGCGAAGGAAGGCGATGCGAAAGCAGTCCCTCTGCCCCGCCCGATGGTCGGCAGCGGGGAACCGCATTTCAGCTTTGCCGGACTGAAAAGCGCCGTGCTGCGCGCGCACGAGAGCGGCAAGTACAAGTCCGAAGACATCGCCGCGAGCTTCCAGCAGGCGGCGATCGATTGCGTGGTCGACCGGCTGCGGATCGCGCTGGCGGAGATGCAGGATTGCGAGACACTGGTGGTGGCAGGCGGCGTGGCGGCCAACGCTTCGGTCCGCGCGGCGCTGGAAGCGCTGGCCTCGCAGCACTCGATGCGCTTCACCGCGCCGCCGCCCAAGCTGTGTACCGACAATGCGGCGATGATCGCTTGGGCGGGGATCGAACGGCTGGGGCTACCCGATTTCGCCGGTGATCCGCTCGACATCTCGGCCCGGCCGCGCTGGCCGCTCGATGCCGGGGCGGAACCGGTGCGCGGGGCAGGAGTGAAGGCATGAAGACGGGTGTTCTTGGCGCAGGCGCATGGGGCACGGCGCTGGCGCAGATGGTGGCGAGCGACGGCAGCGACGTGCTGCTGTGGGCGCGCGAGGCGGCGCTGGTGCAGGAAATCAATTCCAGCCGGACCAATTCGACCTATCTGCCCGGCGCGACACTTGCGCCGGGTATTCACGCGACGGACGACCTTGCCGAAATGGCCGGTCTGGATACGCTGCTGGTGGTCACTCCGGCGCAACATATGGGCGGCGTGCTCGAAGCCATGCCCGGCCATCCGCGCGACCTGATCCTGTGTTCCAAGGGGATCGAGGCCGGTTCGGGCCGGCTGATGAACCATGTCGCCCGCGACACGGCGCCCGGCAGCGAGATTGCTGTGCTTTCCGGACCGACCTTCGCCCATGAAGTTGCCGCCGGCCTGCCGGCCGCCGTGACTCTCGCCTGCAGCGGCGGCAAGGCGCAGTGGAAGCGCATCTCCCCCGCCATCGCGCGCCAGGCTTTCCGTCCCTATTATTCGGACGATGTAACCGGCGCGGAAATCGGCGGCGCGGTGAAAAACGTCCTCGCGATTGCCTGCGGCGTGGTCGACGGGCTGCAGCTTGGCCAGAATGCCCGCGCCGCGCTGATCGCGCGCGGCTATGCCGAAATGCTGCGCTTCGGCGAGGAAAAGGGCGCGCGGGCGGAAACGCTCACCGGCCTGTGCGGGCTGGGCGATCTCGTCCTCACCTGCTCCTCCACCTCCAGCCGCAATTTCTCGCTCGGCAAGGCGCTGGGCGAAGGCCAGAGCGCGCAGGACCTCATGGCCGACCGCCGCACGGTCGCCGAAGGCGCGCATACCGCGCCGGTGCTGGTGGAACTCGCGGCGCGCCACGGGATCGCCATGCCGATCGTCACGGCGGTCTACGATTTGCTGCGGGGCGATGATCCGCGCGAAGTCGTGCAGGGCTTGCTTGCCCGTCCGCTGAAGGCCGAACAGGAAGCCGCCGGGTGACAGAAGCCACCAATGACGAAGACCTGTCCGCTCTCGCCAAGGGCGGCAAGCAGAACGTCCTCGGTTTCCTGCTGCGGCTGCTGGCGCGCATTCCGTTCCTCTTTATCGCGGGCCGTCTCTACGGTCTTGATGCCACGGGGCGGTTCGCCTCCGCGCTGGTGGTGGTCGAACTGACGGCGCTGATCTGCGCCATGGGCGAAAAGCGCGGCCTCGCCCAGCGGCTGTCCGATGGCGAAAAATACCATCCCGCCAATCTCGTCTATGACGGGATGCTGCTGGCGCTGCTGTTTTCCGGGATCGCTGCCGCCTTCTTCTGGCTGGTCCCTGCCCCGCTCTTCCCGAGCGGCGAATATACCGAGCTTGACCGGCTGATAGTGCTGGCCATTCCCGGCTATGCGCTGACCGAAATCGTGCTCGCCGCGCAGGCCTATAAATACGACATTGCCACCACCGTTCGCGCGCGGGCGATCGTGGAGCCCTGGACCATCTCCATCGCAGCGGGCACATTCTATTTCGTGCCCGTGCTGTCTAAATCGGGCCTGTCGATGGCCTATCTCGTCTCGATCTATGCGGGCCTGGCCACCGGGCTATGGGCCTTCTTCCGCAGTTATGGGAAGCCGCTGGGCTGGCGGCCCAGCCCAAATTACATGGGCAAGATCGTGCTGCGCGCCCTGCCGCTGGCCACCGCCGACGCGATCGAATGGGGCACACGCCGGGTCGACGTCTTCATCCTCGGCCTGTTCGCCGCGCCTTCCGCCGTCGGCGTGTATTACATGGCACAGCAGGTCGCCAGCCTGCCGCAGAAACTGAAGACCAGTTTCGAGCCCATCCTTGGCCCGGTCATCACCAAGAACCTCAAGACCAAGAATTACGCGGCCATCGCCAAGCAGGTCTGCCAGGTAGGCTTCTGGATCATCGCCGCGCAGGCGGGCATCGGGCTTGCGCTGGGCGTTCCCGGCGAAGCGATCATGGGTCTGTTCGGGCCGGATGCCGTGGGCGGCACCGGCGCGCTCGCTTTATTGCTGCTGGCCGAAGTGGTGGCCGCGACCGCCGTCGTTTCGGAAGCCGTGCTGGTCTATGTCGCACGGGTTCGCAACCTGTGGATCTCGATTGCCACGATCGCCTTGCAGGCCGTGCTCACCATCATCCTTATCAAGGTGGTCATGGCTTATGGCTATGGCGAGCCGTTCAAGGCAGCCGCCGCAGCCATGGCGTTGATGATTGCGCTCGGCGTGGCCAGCCTGGTTAAGGCCCTGCTGCTGACCAAAATCCTCGGCCACGGGATCAACAACTGGCGCTGGGCGCTCGTCTATGCTGCCGCGCCGGCGACGCTGGTGGGCTATCTGGTGACCTATCTGCCCGAATGGGCTGAACTGGCGCTGGGTGTCCCCGCAATCCTGGCGACCTATGGCTACGTGATCTGGAAGCGCGGCTTCGGCCCGGAAGATCGCGTCCTCTTTAGTCGAAAAAAGGCCAAATCGGGCGACGAGACGCTGCCCGACCAGCAAGCCTGACAATCTAAAATTTCCATCATCATATCAGCCACTTATCGTGGTTTGCAGCGCTGTGCGCCAAACCGATCACGCAACGCCAATTGACTAATGCCCTATTTTAGCCACAATTAAGCCATCAATTCGCCTTAATTTATGAGATAACATCACTGCTTAGGGAAACTATCATGGAGAGGAAGGCGATGGATAACCGGACACGATTCGTGGGGGGTGCCATGTCGCTTCTCGCAACATCCTCGATGATTCTTGTGATCGCCGGATGCTCACAGGATGGTGACGCCGAAATAGAGCATGTCACCACACTCGACATCGCCGAACCGGCTTACGCCCCCGCCGCGATCGAACAGGCGGAAATGGTGGCGGAAAGCCGCTACGCTCCGGGCGTGCCCTCGGCGGGTATGCCATCCGATCTTTTTATCAATCGGGATGAGAACCGCGAACGCTATTCCGGGAAAGATGTCTCGGCAATCAGGATTGCGGCGAATGAGCCTGTTTCCACCTTCTCGGTGGATGTGGACACGGGCGCCTATGCCAACACCCGCCGGTTTCTCACCTCCGGTGCGCTGCCTCCGGAATCGGCGGTGCGGACCGAAGAACTGATCAATTATTTCCGCTATGACTATCCGCGGCCGACCGATCGCAGCAAACCTTTCTCGGTCACGCTCGATGCTGCCGCCAGCCCTTGGAATCCGGCAGCACGGCTCGTGCGCATCGGTCTGCGCGGGTACGATCTGCCGCGCGCCGAGCGCCCGGCGGCCAATCTGGTTTTCCTGGTCGATGTGTCTGGGTCGATGAACGACCGGGACAAGCTGCCGCTGGTCAAGCAGGCGCTCTCCGGCCTCGCACGGGAAATCTCGCCGCAGGACAAGGTATCCATCGTGACTTATGCCGGCACCACCGGGGTGCTGCTGGAACCGTCCAGCAATCCTGCCGAAATCCGCGCGGCCCTGGCGCAATTGCAGTCGGGCGGCTCGACAGCGGGCGCTGCCGGTCTGGATCTCGCCTATGCCATGGCCAAGAAGGGTTTCATAAAAGGCGGCGTGAACCGCGTGATCCTGGCGACCGACGGCGATTTCAATGTCGGCATCTACGATACCGATGCCCTGATCCAGAAGATCGAGAAGCAGCGCGATAGCGGTGTAACCCTGACCACGCTGGGCTTCGGCACCGGCAATTACAACGAGGCGATGATGGAACAGATCGCCAATCACGGGAACGGCAATTACGCCTATATCGATACGCCGATGGAAGCCCGGAAAGTCCTGCGCGACGAAATGAGCTCCACGCTCTTCACCATCGCGAAGGATGTGAAAATCCAGATCGAATTCAATCCTTCGGTGGTGAGCCAGTATCGCCTGATCGGCTATGAAAACCGCGCCCTTCGCGAAGAGGATTTCGCCAATGACGCCGTGGACGCAGGCGATATCGGTGCCGGGCATCAGGTGACGGCAATCTATGAAGTGATCCCGGCAGGGGCCAAGGGATGGGTTTCCGACCGGCGGTATCAGGCTGCGGCAAAAACCACGCCCGGCGTTCACGCTTCCGAGGCGGCATTCGTGCAACTGCGCTACAAACTGCCTGATGGGGAAAAATCGCGCCTGCTCCAATATCGCCTGCCCGCATCCGCACTGAATACGCGCCAGGCACCCCGCGGCGATTTTGCCTTCGCCGCCTCGGTTGCGGCCTATGGGCAAAAGCTGCGCGGCGATACGCTGCTGGCCGGCTATAGCTGGGACGCGGTGGAAGGTCTTGCCGGCAGGCAGGACGAATATCTGCGCCAGGAATATCTGGCACTGGTGGAAACGGCGGCGTCCCTGAACTGATTGCGCTGAACTGATTGCCAATCGAGCCTTGGCAGGCCCGCTGGCGCGCGGCTATGAGCCGGGCATGTCTGCGCGTACGATCATCGCCCTGGGGGCTCTGCTGGTGATGGCGATCGGGTCCGTGTCCTTCTTCTCGGACCGGGCCGCGCGCATGGCGCAGGGACTGTCTGTGCGGGCCGATGCGGCCTTGTCGCGGCAGGATCTGGGTGTGGTGGAAGTCGATTTCGCCAGCAGCACCGGCTCGCCCTCGCGCCATCCGCTGCTTTCGGGCGGGGAAGACCTCAGCGACGAGGAGCGGACCCGCGCCGCGCAGATCGTCGCCTCCATCCCCGGCGTGGGCGGGGTCTCGTGGGTCGATGGCACGGTCAATGCCGCCGGCAGCGAACCGACCTACGAACCGCTCCATTGCCAGGAGGATGTCGACGGACTGCTGCGCACGCGCACAATCCGTTTCCAGGAGGCCAGCACCGCGCTGGTCCCGGCCAGCCGCATGCTGCTGGACGAGGTGGCGGAAGCGCTGGAGCCCTGCTCCGGTGCGATCATCGCGGTCACCGGGCATACCGACAAATCCGGCAACGAGGCCGACAATGTCGCTCTCAGCATGGACCGCGCCCGGGTCGTGCGCGAAGCCTTGGTGCGCCGCGGTATCCCGCGCGACAGCCTGCGCGCACGCGGTTACGGATCGAGCCGCCCGGTAGCCAGCCTGACGGCAGAGGATCCCGCCAACCGCCGCATCGAATTCTCCGTCATTCGGATGGAGCCGCTCACACCCACACCGGTCGACACGCCGGGGCCGCGATGACAGGAGAGACCGATGCCCATCTGGTTTGAAGTCATCGCCCTGATGCTGGTCGCCTATCTGATCGGCCTGACCATCGGTTTCACCCTCTGGGGCCGCGGGCAGGTGGCTGAGATTGAGGACACGAAGGAAGCACCATGAATCAATTGCTCGCCGAATATTGGTATCTGCTGGCCATCGCGCTGGTCATCGGGCTCGTCGTCGCCTGGTATCTGTTCCGCAGCACCCGCCGCACCAAGGTCACCGGGGCGAGCCGGGGCGATGTGCTCGACGAAGGCGCGCAGAAGGCCCAGCGCAACTCCGCGCTGGTCGATGCACCGCCCGCCGCCGCTCGCGATCCGCAGCCCGTCGCCACGCCCACCGGTCTTGCCGGTAGCGGCGCGGCCGTCGCTGCCAGCGCCGAGGTGGGACAGGTCGGCGTATCGTCCGCCACCCCCAAGCCGGTCGGCGCCGGGACCGACGATCTGACCCGTATCAAGGGTGTCGGCCCGAAGCTTGCCGCGCGCCTCCACGAACTGGGCATCACCTCCTTCTCCGAGATCGCGTCCTGGAACGAGGCCGATATCGACCGGATCGACGCCGAACTCGGGCGCTTCCAGGGCCGTATCCGGCGCGACGACTGGGTCGGTCAGGCAGGCCTTCTGGCGACAGGCGATACTGCCGAATTCCAGAACCGCTACGGAGCCGGCGCCTAGAAAAGCGGGAATTTCGGGAACCTCCCTTTGCTCCGACCATTATATCACCTTGGGTCGGAGCAAAACGAGGAGGCTGAATGGTACAGTCGAAGCCGTTACGCGTGCTGGTCGCTGAAGATGAAGCGATCATCGGGATCGACCTTTGCGACACCGTTTCCGAAGCCGGATATATCGTGGAAGGTCCCTTCGTGGACCTATCGAGCGCCATGCTCGCCTATCAGAAGTCCAAGCCCGATATCGCCATCCTCGATGTCCAGCTGGGCGACGGGATCGTCTATCCGCTGGCAGAACAGATGATGGCGGAAGACGTGCAGGTCATTTTCCACTCCGGCCAGCTCACGCCCGATGAAGTGGCGATCCGCTTTCCCCGCGCGCAAACGCTTTCAAAGCCCTGCCCGCCTGCCGAAGTCATCCACTCGGTCGAACGCGCCATTCAGTACAACTGATCCGATTGCGCCGGGTACGCCCAGGCGCGCTCGGAACAGTTGGCCTGCTGTATCCATTCCTTGAAGCGAACCCTCCAAGGAAAGGAAGCCCATGTCTCTGCAGAAGATGATCGATACCCACCCGCAGGTGAAAGACGAAACCGAAGAGCTCATCCTCGCCGCGCGGCACGCGATGCTGTGCTCGCTATTCTGCACCAGCTGCGCCGATGCCTGCGTCGCCGAAGATGGCGATATGGCACAGTGCATCCGCTACTGCCTCGATTGCGCCGACGTTTGCGCCGCGACAGCCCGGCTGGCCGTGCGCCGCACCGCGCAGAACATCGACGTGCTTCGCGCCCAGCTCGAACTGTGCATCAAGGCCTGCGAAACCTGCGCCGAGGAATGCGAGAAGCATGACGATCCGCATTGCGAGATGTGCGCCAAGATGTGCCGCGAATGTGCCGATGACTGCCGCAAGGCCCTCCCCCTCGTGAAGTAAGGCCCCCGTATATTTGACGCGCGGCGCGAGCGGGACGGGGCGGACCCCATCTGACCCCTTCCCCGCCGCCGCGCGAATCTTCTGCCGCCTTGACGCCAGCTCGTGCTAGGCGGATTTGAACCGTTGGCCGAGGCAGATCGGTCTTGGACAAGCGCCTCTTGCGCGCCCTGCGCCGCTCTGCCATCGGCAAATAAAGTTACAAAGGAGACCACATGGCTGGAATGGTGCCGTTCGACTGGCAGGATCCCTTCAACCTCGACGAGCAGCTGACCGAGGAAGAGCGGATGATCCGCGACGCTGCGCATGGTTTTGCGCAAGGCGAACTCCAGCCCCGTGTGATCGAGGCGTTCTCCCAGGAAAAGGATGCGCCCGAACTCTTCCCCATGATGGGCGAAGCAGGCCTGCTCGGCGCAACCATTCCCGAAGAATTCGGCGGCGCCGGCGCGGGCTATGTCGCCTACGGCCTGATCGCGCGCGAGATCGAACGGGTGGACAGCGGCTATCGTTCGATGGCCTCGGTCCAGTCCAGTCTCGTGATGTATCCGATCCACGCTTATGGTTCGGACGACCAGCGCAAGAAGTACCTCCCCGGTCTCGCCAGCGGCCAGCTGATCGGCTGCTTCGGCCTCACCGAACCCGACGCCGGAAGCGATCCGGCAGGTATGAAAACCACCGCCAAGAAGGTGGATGGCGGCTATGTCCTCAACGGCTCCAAGACCTGGATTTCCAATTCCCCCTTTGCCGATGTCTTCGTCGTCTGGGCGAAGAGTGAGGACCATGGCGGCGCCATTCGCGGCTTCGTGCTCGAAAAGGGCATGAAGGGCCTTTCCGCGCCCAAGATCGAAGGCAAGATTTCGCTGCGCGCCAGCACCACGGGCATGATTGTGATGGACGAAGTGGAAGTGGGCGAAGACGCGCTGCTTCCCAATGTCGAAGGGCTCAAGGGTCCGTTCGGCTGTCTCAATCGCGCCCGTTACGGCATCAGCTGGGGCGCTATGGGAGCTGCTGAATTCTGCATGCATGCCGCGCGCCAATACGGTCTCGACCGCCAGCAGTTCGGCGTGCCGCTGGCCTCCAAGCAGCTCTATCAACTCAAGCTGGCAGACATGCTGACCGAAATCTCTCTCGGCCTCCAGGCAAGCCTTCGCGTTGGCCGCCTGATGGACGAGGGCAAGTTTGCGCCCGACATGATTTCGGTGGTGAAGCGCAACAATGTCGGCAAGGCGCTCCACATCGCGCGTCAGTCCCGCGACATGCACGGCGGCAACGGTATTTCGGAAGAATATCAGGTCATCCGCCACATGGTGAACCTCGAAACGGTCAATACCTATGAAGGCACCCATGATGTCCACGCGCTGATCCTGGGCCGCGCCATCACGGGAATTCCGGCATTTTGACAGGACAATCGCCATCGCGCGCCGGCAAGGCGGAAACGGCGGTCCGGCACCCGGGCATGTTGATGGCTCGGGACCATGGATTGCCGCACCGCTATGCCGCTCGCGCTGATGGTTCAAGAACCCTTTCCTACATTCGGGCCGCCTGTCACAGAGGCCAGATGACTCGCTTCCAACAGCCTGACACCCGCGCTTTTCAGGGAAAAACTGCCTCCGGAGTTATTTCCCTCAGGACCGTGCTCCATGTGCTCCATCCTGTAGGATTTGCCTTATGATCCGCCTTCACGGCTACTACCGCAGCTCGACCAGCTATCGCCTGCGCATCGCGCTCGAACTCAAGGGGCTGGACTACGAATACGTGCCTGTGAACCTGCTCGAGAGCGAGCAGAAGGGCGCTGCCTTCACCAGCCGTAATCCGTTCGGTTCGGTCCCGCTGCTGGAAGCTGGCGGCATGGACCGCGTACAGTCGATGGCGCAGATCGAATGGCTCGACGAAGCCTATACCGACCGGCCGCTGCTGCCCACCGATCTCGACGATCGCTATGTCGCGCGCGAACTGGCCTACGCCATCGCCACTGAATTGCACGCGCCGCTCAACCTGCCGGTGCTGAAGTATCTGTCGAACGAATACGGCAAGTCGCAGGAAGAGATCGGCGTGTGGTATCGCCACTGGCTCGCCCGCACGCTCGATCCGCTGGAACAGCGCCTCGCACAGCTGGGCACCGGCGACTTCCTGTTCGATTCCCCCGGCTTCTTTGAGGTCTGCCTGCTGCCTCAGGTCTATAACGCCCGGCGGTTCGAGTTCGATTTCAGCGACAAGCCGCATATCGAGCGGATCGAACGCGCCTGCCTGGCATTACCTGAATTCCAGCGCGCCCATCCGGACGCGCAGCCCGACAATCCTGACAACAGTTAAGAGAGAGGACTCCCATGAAACTCGCCACGCTCAAGGACGGAACCCGCGACGGCAAGCTGGTCGTCGTCTCCAAGGACCTCACCCGCTATTGCGCCGCCGACAACATCGCTCCCACGCTCCAGCATGCGCTGGACAATTGGGATGCGGTCGCACCCAGGCTGGAAGCGCTCTACACCGACGTGGAGCACGAAGCCGTGCCGACCGAGCGGTTCCACGAACGCGAAGCGCATTCGCCGCTGCCCCGCGCCTATCAGTGGGCCGACGGTTCGGCCTACATCAATCACGTTGAACTGGTGCGCAAGGCGCGCGGTGCCGAGGTGCCGGAGAGCTTCTACCACGATCCACTGATGTATCAGGGCGGCAGCGACGGCTTCCTCGCCCCGCGTGACGATATCCCGCTGAAGGACACCAAGTGGGGCTGCGACATGGAAGGCGAGATCGCAGTCGTCACCGACGATGTGCCCATGGGCGTGTCGAGCGACGAAGCCGCCAGCCATATCAAGCTGGTCATGCTGGTGAACGACGTCAGCTTGCGCGGCCTGATCCCGGGCGAACTGGCAAAGGGCTTTGGCTTCTTCCAGTCCAAGCCTGCCAGCGCCTTCAGCCCCGTCGCGGTCACACCCGATGAGCTTGGCGATGCGTGGAAGGGCAGCGTCATCCACCTGCCGCTGATGGTGGATTACAACGGAAAACCCTTCGGCCGCGCCAATGCCGGGGTCGATGCCACCTTCAGCCTTGCCGACCTCGTGGCACATGCCGCCAAGACCCGCGATCTGGGCGCCGGCACGATCATCGGATCGGGCACGGTGTCGAACCAGGGCCCCGATGGCGATCCCGGTAAGCCGGTGGCCGAAGGCGGTCTCGGCTATAGCTGCATTGCCGAAATCCGCATGATCGAAACCATCGCCGAAGGCGAAGCCAAGACCCGCTTCATGGCCCCGGGCGATACCGTCCGCGTGGAGATGAAGGATGCGGAAGGTCATTCGATCTTCGGCGCGATCGAGCATAAGGTGGTGGAGGCCTAAATAGCAGGCCCGCATTCGCGCTTCTTCTCGACCAATCACGCGGGCCGGTGGGGACCCGTCGCATGAGGTCTGTTCGATGGACTTTCTGGATACCCAGGCGACCTTCCTCCTCGTCGGCGTCCTGCTGCTGACCACGGTTCTTGCGGGCAGCGTCTCGAGCCGCTTCGGCCTGCCCGCGCTTATCGGCTTCCTCGGCCTTGGCATGCTGGCGGGGATCGATGGGCCGGGCGGGATAGACTTCGAGAACTTCGCGTTCGCCCAGGCGATCGGGATGGCATCGCTGGTATTCATCCTCTTCTCGGGCGGGCTCGACACCGATCTGAAGGATGTGCGGCGGGTTGCCGCGCCCGCCTTGATCATGGCATCCCTGGGCGTCCTCATCAGCGCGGGCATCGTGGCCGGTGCGGCCGTTCTGCTCCTCGATATCGCCCCGCCCCAGGCCGCCCTGCTGGGCGCAATCATCGCCTCGACCGATGCGGCTGCGGTATTCGCAATCCTGCGGTCGACCGGGCTCGATCTTCATGGCGATGTGCCCGCACTGATCGAGGTGGAATCGGGCTCCAACGATCCCATGGCCATCTTCCTGGTTGGTGCCGTCCTGCTGTTCATTGCCGAACCGGCCGCCTCTCCGCTGACGCTCGTGCCGGAATTCCTCGTGCAGATGATCATGGGCGCGATCGTGGGGATCGCGGTCGGCTTCGCCATGCCTGCGCTGCTGAAACGCGGCGGCTACCGTCAGGGCGGGCTCGCCTTCGTGATTTCGATTGCCGCCGCGCTCATCGCCTTCGGCGCTGCCGAGCTGTTTTCGGGCAATGGCTTTCTCGCTGCCTATCTTGCGGGGCTGGTCGCAGGCAGTCGATCTTATGCCGCGAAACGCACGGTCTCTACCTTTCAGGACGGCATGGCGTGGCTGGCACAGGTTGCCATGTTCCTGACGCTGGGCTTGCTCGTCACTCCATCGCAACTCGGGCCGGTCCTCGTGCCGGGGCTTGCCATAACGGCGATCCTCATGTTCATCGCCCGGCCCGTGAGCGTCTTTCTCTGCCTTGCCCCTTTTCGCCAGTTCGCATGGCGATCAAAGCTGTTCGTTTCCTGGGCAGGCCTGCGCGGTGCTGTCCCGATCGTTCTCGCCACATTCCCGATCGTAGCCGGTGTCGAGGGGGCATTCGCGATCTTCAACGTGGTCTTCTTCGTGGTCCTGCTGTCGAGCGTGATCCAGGGCCCGACCATCAATTGGGTCGCTCAGCGCCTCGCAATCGCCGACCATGAAAGCCGCGCCTCGCAAAGATTAGGTCAAAGCGCCGAGGCGCAGCCATGACGACCGCATCGCCGCGGAGAAGCCGCAAGCGTCTTTTCATAGCCCTACTCCTCGCCCTCCTGATCGGTGTACCGATGCTCGCCACGAGTCCCTCACCCTGGGTGGACGAAAAGCGGGCGGCGACCGGCGATCAGGTGGCCGCTGCTAAGGGCCTGGCGCAACAAGCCCGGTCCAGTCGGGAAACCGGCAAGCCCGTTACCCTGACTCTCGGCAATACCGAATTGGCGGCACTGTCAGCCATGGCGACACAGGGGGCTGCCCCGGCCCGTATCCACGCTGGGGTCGAAGACGGCACGCTGACTCTCACCGGCAGCCGCCCGATCCTGTGGCGCTGGCTCAACATAAGGGCGCGTGCACGCGGCACCAGCGAAGGCATGCCCGGCTGGAATATCGAGGTAGGATCGATTTCACTGCCAGGATGGCTGTCGGACTGGGGGCTGGAGCAATTGCAGCGGCGCTATCTCGGCGCCGAAACGGCATTGCCGCCTCTCGACAAGATCCTGCGGGAACTCGCCATCAGCCGTGAAACCGTCGCAGCCAAGGTCCTGATGCCGAAAGAGAGCTTGTTGGTGCAAGCCGCGGCGACCGGCAGAGCGACACTCAATGAAGATGCCATTGCTGCTCTCTACTGCGACCTTGTCGAAATGCAGGTCGCGGAACCCGAAGCGTCTCTTGCAGCGCATATCCGCCGGGCTCTTGCTGCAAGTGAGGCAAGCCCCGAAGGCCATCGCACGGCGATCATGGCCTTGGCACTTATTACCGCAACGCCGGAAAAGGTTCACCTAGCCGCCGGAAATCAGGCTCTCGAGGCCTGTTCGCCGCCCGCAAACATGGCTCCCATCCTGCTTCACGGGAGAGCTGACTGGGCTATGCACTGGACACTGTCGGCGGCGCTCGAAATGACGACCGGCAACCGGTTGGGCACGCTGATCGGCGAATGGAAGGAGCTGGCAGACACCAAGGCGGGCGTCGCTATGCTGGCGCCTGAAGATCCGAGCGGCTTTTCCTTCGTCGACCTTGCCAGCGACCGCGCCGGCCTGCTCACTGCGCGGCGCCTGACTGATCCGCAGACCCTCGACAAGGCGCGCGCAAAGCTGATGCGAGGTGACGAAAATACTCTGCTTCCCGCCGAGGCCCTGAAACTGAGCGACGGCCTCACCGATGCCGAATTCGCTGCCCGCTACGGTGCGCTTGACGATCCGCGCTATGCCGCCAAAGTAAAGGAAATCGATGCAATGTTGCGCCGCGGAGGGATCGAGTAATCCTCTCCCACGGCGCTAGCTCAGATAGAGCGGGCGATCACCATCTTCATGATCTCGTTTGAACCGCCGAAAATCCGTGTGATGCGGCTGTCGCGGAACATGCGGGCGATGGGATAGTCGTTAATGTAACCGGCCCCGCCGTGAAGTTGCAGGCATTTGTCGACCACCTCTCCCTGCAATTCCGTGACCCAGTATTTGGCCATACATGCAGTGGGCACGTCGAGCTTGCCGTCCAGGTGCTTGGCGATGCAATCGTTCACGAAAATCCGCGCGGCTGTGCCCCGGGCCTTGAGATCCGCCAGGGTGAACTGCGTGTTCTGGAAATCCCAGATCGTCTTGCCGAAAGCCTTGCGGTCCTTGACGTAAGCCACCGTTTCTTCGAGCGCGCGTTCTATCGTGGTCATGGCGCCCATGGCGATGATCAGGCGTTCTTGGGGCAATTCGCCCATCAACTGGTAGAAGCCCTGCCCTTCCACGCCGCCCAGCACCGCGTCGGACGGCACGAATACGTCATCGAAGAACAGCTCCGACGTGTCCTGTGCATCCAGCCCCACCTTGTCGAGTTTCTTGCCGCGCTGGAAACCTTCTGCCCCTTCCGTTTCTAGAAGCATCAGGGAAATACCCTTGGCGCGCTCCTTCGGATCCGTCTTGGCGACGACGATGATGAAATCCGCAGTCTGGCCGTTCGAGATATATGTCTTGGCCCCATTGATGCGATAGCCATTACCGTCTTTGAGCGCAGTCGTGGTGATCGACTGGAGATCGGAGCCCACCCCCGGTTCTGTCATGGCGATGGCACTGACGAGTTCACCGGTTACGAGCTTGGGCAGGTACTTCTTCTTCTGCTCCTCCGTTCCGTGACGGACCAGATATGGCAGGATGACGGTGTTGTGCAGGCTGGCCGAGAAACCCTCCACGCCGTGCTTACCCTGCTGATCGATCACGACCATCTCGTGTCGGAAGTCACCGCCATGGCCGCCGTATGCCTCGGGCACGGATGAGCCGAGCAAACCGGCTTCGCCAGCCTCGCGCCAGAATTCGCGTTCGACCTGGCCATCCTCTCGCCATTTCAGCACGCGCTTTTCCGGGGCGTGCTTCTCGTAGAACTTGCCCACTGCGTCGGCGAAGATCGCGATTTCCTCGTCCTCCATAAAGGCGGGTTGCCGTACGTCGATCACGCCCATGTTACTTGCCTTTCCAGTTCGGGGTTCGCTTTTCGGCGAAGGCGGCGGCGCCTTCGCGGGCATCTTCCGACATGAAGACCGGCCCGATGAGCTGGGCCTGCTTGTCGTAACGCTCATCCATCGCCCAGCCGCGCGAATCTTTCACGATCTGTTTGGACACGCGCACGGCCAGCGGGCCGTTGGCGGCGATGCGCCTGGCCAGCTCTTTTGCCTCGTCCAGTGCCGAACCATCGGTAACGCGATTGATCAGCCCGAGCTCGTAGGCACGATCGGCGCCAATGAATTCTCCGGTCAGCGCCAGCTCCATGGCGATTCGTTCGGGGATCTGGTCGGGTAGCATCATCACCCCGCCCGCCGCCGCGACGAGGCCTCGCTTGACCTCGGGAATTCCGAATTTGGCGTCCCGATGCGACACCACGAGATCGCAGGCGATCATCAGTTCCAGACCACCGGCCAGCGCATAGCCTTCGACTGCCGCGATCAGGGGTTTCTTCGGCGGAGCCTGAACGACGCCGCCGAATCCGCGACCTTCGATGCTGGGCGACTCTCCGCGCAGGAAGCCCTTGAGATCCATTCCGGAGCAGAAGGTGCCCCCGGCACCGGTAAGGATGCCGACCCGAAGCCCATCATCTTCATCCAAACGGTCCATGGCGGCGGCGATGCCCTCGGCGGCGGCTTTGCTCATGGCGTTCTTGGCATCGGGGCGGTTGATGGTGACGATCAGGACTCCGTCATCGACCTCGGTCAGGACCTCGTCGGACATTCGCTCTCTCCATTGCGTTTTGAAACTGTTCTTGCTCCCTAGCTGCGGGACGCTTACGCAAACGTCAACCGGCATTTGCCGCAATAATCGATTAAAGAGAGGATCATGCCATGGGCGAAGCTTACATTATCGATGCCGTCCGGACGCCGCGCGGGATAGGAAAACAGGGCAAAGGCGCGCTTGCCGCGATGCATCCGCAGCATCTTGCCGCCACGGTGCTGAAGGCGATCCGGGACCGCAATGGGCTCGATACGGCGACGGTCGACGACGTGATCTGGTCCGTCAGTACGCAGGACGGCATGCAGGCCGGCGACCTTGGCCGGATGGCCGCGCTCGATGCGGGGTATGACATCACGTCTTCAGGGACGACTCTCGACCGGTTCTGCGGCGGAGGAATCACATCCGTGGCACTGGCCGCCGCGCAGGTGATGAGCGGCATGGAAGATTGCGTGGTCGCAGGCGGAACCGAGATGATGAGCCTGACCGCAGAACTCGCCAAGGAAAAGATGGCCGCCGGGCTCAAACCGCCGATGATGGGCAGCTACAATGCGCGCCTGCAGGCCATCCATCCGCAGAGCCATCAGGGCGTATGCGGAGACGCCATCGCAAGCATGGAAGGATTTACCCGCGAAGAGCTGGACGAAGTCGGTTACCGCAGCCAGCAGCGCGCCGCGGCAGCCATCGCAGAAGGACGGTTCGACAAATCGCTGGTCCCGGTCACCGATGACGATGACAATGTGCTGCTCGACAAGGAAGAATTCCCCCGCCCGCAGACCACGATGGAAGGGCTGGCCGAGCTGGAGCCAGCATTCGCCAAGATCGCCCACGTCCCGCTCGACAAGAAAGGCACCACCTTCGCCGGGCTGGTGAATGCGAAATACCCCGATCTGAAAATCGAACATTTCCACCATGCGGGCAACAGTTCGGGGGTTGTCGACGGAGCGGCAGCGGTTCTGGTGACGTCCAAGGACTATGCCCAGGCGCACGGGCTCAAGCCACGCGCCCGCATCGTGGCCACCGCCAATATGGGCGATGACCCTACCCTCATGCTCAACGCACCCGTTCCCGCGGCAAAAAAGGTGCTCGAGAAGGCCGGCCTGACCACCGACGACATCGACCTTTACGAGATCAACGAAGCCTTTGCAGTGGTGGCAGCCAAATTCGTTCGCGACCTGTCCCGGGATTGGGACAAGGTGAATGTGAACGGCGGCTCGATCGCACTGGGACACCCCATCGGCGCGACCGGATCCATCCTGATCGGCACGATGGTGGACGAGCTGGAGCGCCAGCAGAAGCGGTTCGGCCTTGTCACCATGTGTGCCGCCGGCGGCATGGCCCCGGCCATCATCATCGAACGGGTCGAGGACTTCGTCGACTGATCCTGTCCAGGCTCCTGCCGCCTATTTCAGCGGCAGGATCTGGCTGATGATGTGATCGGCCGCTTCTTCGGGGCTCATCGACACTGTGTTGACCCGGATTTCCGGGTCTTCCGGTTCCTCATAGGGGCTATCGATGCCGGTGAAGTTCTTGAGCTTGCCTTCGCGCGCCTTGCGATACAGCCCCTTCACATCGCGTGCCTCGGCGACATCGAGGGGGGTGTCCACATGGATCTCGATGAATTCGCCTTCGCCCATCATGTCGCGCACGAGCTGACGGTCCGCGCGGAACGGGCTGATGAAAGCGGTCAGCACGATCAGCCCTGCATCGGTCATCAGCTTGGCGACTTCGCCGATCCGCCGGATATTCTCGATCCGGTCGCTTTCCGTAAAGCCGAGGTCCTTGTTGAGACCGTGCCGCACATTGTCGCCATCGAGCAGAAAAGTGTGGCGGTTCATGATCGCCAGCTTCTTCTCCACCTCGTTCGCAATCGTCGACTTACCTGATCCGGACAGCCCGGTGAACCATAGCACGCGCGGCTTCTGGTTTTTCATCGCGGCGTGATCGTCCCGCGTGATATCGACCGCCTGCCAGTGGACATTCTGGGCGCGCCGAAGGCTGAAATTCAGCATCCCCGCACCGACCGTCCGGTTGGAAATCTTGTCGATTAGGATAAACCCGCCAAGCGCCCGGTTTTCGGCATAGGGTTCGAACACGATCTGGCGATCGGTGGTGATCTCGCTGACGCCGATGGAATTCAGGTTGAGCGTCTTTGCCGCAAGATGCTGCATCGTGTTGACGTTGATCTCGTACTTCGGCTCGGAAACCGTCACGCTGACCATCTGCGTGCCCAGCTTCATCCAGTAGGCACGACCTACCACCAGCGGAGCCTCGTCCATCCAGACCAGCGTGGATTCGAACTGGTCGGCTACTTCCGGCGGACTGTCCGCAGCGGCCAGCACGTCCCCCCGAGAGCAATCGATTTCATCATCGAGCGTGATGGTGACCGACTGACCGGCCACCGCCTCGTCCAGATCACCCGCCATCGTCACCACGGATTTGACCGTGCTCGTCTTGCCCGATGGGAGCGAGCGAACCGTGTTCCCCGGCTTCACCCGGCCGCTGGCGATCAGGCCGGAGAAACCGCGGAAGTCGAGATTTGGCCGATTGACCCACTGGACGGGCATGCGAAACTGCCTGGCCATGTTTTCATCAAGACGGACCTCGACGCTTTCGAGATGGTCCATCAGCGTCGGTCCATCGTACCAGGCGGTGTTGTCCGATTTGCTGGTTATATTGTCGCCTGCGAGCCCGGAGATCGGGATGGCGGTAAAGCCTTCGATGCCGATGCTTTCCGCAAAAGCGCGATAATCGGCGATGATTGCGTCATATTTCGCCTGATCGTAATCGATCAGATCCATCTTGTTCACCGCCAGCACCAGATTCTTGATGCCCAGCTGGTGGCACAGGAAACTGTGGCGCTTGGTCTGGACCAGCACACCCTTGCGCGCATCGATCAGAATGCAGGCGAGATCGGCCGTGGACGCGCCCGTGACCATATTGCGGGTATATTGTTCATGCCCGGGGCAATCGGCGACGATGAATTTGCGGCTCTCGGTCGAGAAGAAGCGATAGGCTACATCGATGGTGATGCCCTGTTCTCGCTCGGCGGCGAGGCCGTCGACCAGAAGCGCGAAATCGATGTCCTGCCCCTGTGTGCCGACCCGCTTGCTGTCGTTTTCCAGCGCGGCCAGCTGGTCTTCGAAGATCATCTTGCTGTCGTAAAGAAGGCGCCCGATCAGGGTCGACTTGCCATCGTCCACGCTGCCACAGGTGATGAAGCGCAGCATCGTCTTGTGCTGGTGCTTCTCGAGATAGGCGTCGATATCCTCGGCGATGAGGGCGTCGGTCTGATAAATCGTGTCGTCGGTCGTGTGGGTCATAACTTGGAATTCCGTTCGGGCTGAGCTTGTCGAAGCCCTGCATTTTCTTTGCTCCCGCCGGTCCAAAAGAAGGACGGCCCTTCGACAAGCTCAGGGCGAACGGGACGGCGCAACCGCAGCTTAGAAATAGCCTTCCTGCTTCTTCTTCTCCATCGAGGCATCGCCGCCGTCCTTGTCGATCACGCGGCCCTGTCTTTCCGAAGTGGTGGTGAGCAACATTTCCTGAATGATCTCGGGCAGCGTCGCCGCCTCGCTTTCGACTGCGCCGGTCAGCGGGAAGCAGCCCAGCGTTCGGAAGCGGATCGAGCGCTCGATGATTTCCGGACGCCTGCCCATGACTTTTTCGAGCCGGTCGATATCGTCGGCCATGAACAGGCCGCCTTCATATTCGAAGGTCGGCCGCATGGCGGAGAAATAAAGCGGCACGATCTCGATATTTTCGAGATCGATGTATTGCCAGATGTCGAGTTCGGTCCAGTTGGACAGCGGGAAGACGCGGATGCTCTCCCCCTTCTTCTTCTTGGCGTTGTAAAGGTTCCACAATTCCGGACGCTGCGCCTTGGGATCCCATCCGTGGGTGGACGTACGGAAGGAAAATATCCGTTCCTTCGCGCGGCTCTTTTCCTCGTCCCGGCGCGCGCCGCCGAAAGCGGCATCGAAGCCATATTTGTCGAGCGCCTGCTTCAGCCCTTGCGTCTTCCACATATCGGTATGGAGCGGCCCGTGGTCGAAGGGGTTGATGCCCAGTTCCTGTGCTTCGGGGTTCTGGTGGACGAGCAGTTCCATGCCCGCCTCCTCAGCGCTTCGTTCACGCAGCGCGTACATTTCCTGAAACTTCCAGGTCGTGTCGACGTGAAGCAGCGGGAATGGCGGGGGCGAAGGATAGAAGGCCTTCTTGGCAAGATGCAGCATCACTGCGCTATCCTTGCCGATCGAATAAAGCATCACGGGCTTTTCCGCTTCCGACACTACTTCGCGCATGATGTGGATGCTCTCGGCTTCGAGCCTCTGCAGATGGGTAAGGGTCATGAAATCGCGGTTTCCGGCTGAACTTTCTCGGGACCATCGAGAGATTGCAGCCGGGATGATTGCACGCAAGCGGCGAACACTCACCCACCGAAAAGGAAAGTTTTCAATGTCCCAGGATGGTTCAGCGAGGGGCCGGAACGCGGTGTTTGCAGGCATGTCGCCAGCCAGAGTTGGGACGAGCGCAGTCGACTGTACTTGAGCAGACATGAAAATGGGCGACCGGATCGCTCCAGCCGCCCAAAGAAAACGTTACTCAGCCGATCGTATTAGTCGGGCGTATCCTGACCGGCATCTTCGGGAGTTGTCGGCGCGGATGTCGCTTCACCCTGCACCACTTCGCCGGACTGGAAGATCGGCCCCTCGCTTGGCAGCGGGGTGGTTGGCGCAGGCTGATTACCAGCGCCGAGCTTATCGGTGGCAATAATTATCGGTGCCTGTGAGGCGGTGTCTGCCGCCGCTGGATCGGTCGCCGGCATGGAGCCCACGACAGTCTGGCCCGGTTGTACCGTGGCGGTGGGATCCAGAGGATTGGTGTACCCCTGCACCGTGGTCGTTACCGCAGCGGGCGGGCCGTATTCCGAATCCCAGGCGGCCAGATTCACGCGGTACTGCTCGTAAGCCCGGAAGAAATCCTCGAACGCATTCTCGATCCGCGGCAGTGCAGTCGAGGCGAAAAGGTCGAGCTGACTTGGCTCGACCGTGAGCGCCTCGTTGCTGATCGCGAACGCGACATCGCAGAACGCGTCCTGCGCCGGAGGAAGCGCAAAATAATTGTAGACCTGGGTCATGTAGGAATCCTGCACGTCCCGGTAGGTCGAACCGTAGCGCTGACGAAATTCGCTCTGCAACGCGCGGTTGGTGGCGGAGAGCTCTTTCGCGTTGCGTTTGAGGAACGCGCCATAATTGTCGACCAGCCCGGTGTATTTGAGATCCTGGCAGTTGAGGGCGGCCACATTGAGGGCCGAACGCAGATTCCACGTAGTCTGGGCGGGAGTGAGACCAGCATTAACTGTCTGGCGGACACCGCTTGCGGCAACCATCGGGATGGTCATGCTGGTGGTGGCCCCCATCGGCGGCGTAGGCCGCGGCGGGATTACAACGGGCGGCGGAGGCGGCGGGGGTGGAGGCGGCGGAGGCGGCGGCGTGGTACAGGCGGCAATGGCGCCCAGAGCTGCGGCCAATGCTGCGATACGGATGGATTGTGTTGAAATGCGGCTCACGGCGACGCCGACCCTCCTCAAAGACTATGTAACACCATCGCCCGACTATGATTGATGGGGGATGAAGCAGAGAACCTCTTAGCGTGTTGAGGACGCAAAGAAAATGCCCGGAGCGAGAGTTTCGCCCCGGGCATCGATTTCAGTCCGAAGACCGCGTTCGTCAGAGGATCGCTTATTCGCGATTACCGAGGAACTGCAGCAGGAACATGAACAGGTTGATGAAGTCGAGATAGAGGCTGAACGCGCCCATGACGACCGCCTTGCCCGCGTATTCCGTTCCGCGAACGTAGGAATATTCGGTCTTCAAGCGCTGCGTATCATAGGCCGTGAAGCCCGCGAAGATCAGCACGCCGAGGATGTTGATCACGAGGCCCATCGCGCCCGACTGGAAGAAGAAGGCGTTGAGCAGCATGGCGACGATGATGCCGACGAGGCCCATCACGAGGAAGCTGCCCCAGCCCGAAAGGTTCTTCTTGGTCGTGTATCCGAACAGGCTCAGTCCAGCGAAAGCAGCTGCCGCGGCGAAGAATGCCGACGCGATCGATTCACCGGTATAGGTCATGAAGATGGTGGACATCGACATGCCGAACAACACCGCGAACGACCAGAACATGGCCTGAAGCGCGGTCTTCGAGAAGCGCTGCACGCCGCCGAAGCTCAGGACCAGGATGAAGGCCAGCGGGGCTAGCGAGATGATCCAGCCCAGGCCGGTTGGCTGCGTGGCGCGGCCATAGGGGGTCTGAACCACGTTGAACGCGGCGTCGAACAAAGGCGAATTGACGAACAGCATGGCGACGATGCCGGTCAGCAAGACGCCCGAAGCCATCATGTTGTAGATCGACAGCATATGCTTGCGCAGCCCTGCGTCGAACGTAACGCCGCGGGCTGCCGGATCGCCAGCGCGCGGAACGGACGTCATGTCCGGCCTGCGATCTGTTTCGTTCCAGTTGGCCATTTTTTCAAAAACTCCCATGCGCGGAAACGAACCCGCCCCCGCTTCTGATGACAATATCGCTTTTTTTCGCGCCTATTTCAAGGAAAACCGAAACACAGATGGCTAATATATGGGTAAGGAAATTAGGCTTCGCCAGCCGCTTCCACCATGGCCGCCTTGAGCGCGGCGCGTGGCTCCTTGTCACCCCACAGAACGAACTGGAACGCCGGGTAGAAGCGATCGCATTCCTCTACTGCGATCTCCACCAGAGCCTGCGCCTGATCCAGGCTCAGCAGACCCTCGTCACCGAGCAATGTACCATTGCGGTAGAGGAGAACACTTCCGTTCGACCAAATGTCGAAATGGCCGAGCCACATCTGCTCGTTGGCCAAGGCAACCAGTTCGTGCGCCGCGCCCTGTTTCTCCGCCGCGATGCGGATATCCGGCAAACAGAGTATCTGGAGAACACGGTCGTCCGAGCGCCAGATGCCGCGCAATTGGTATTTGGCCCAGCTACCCTGAATTTCGCCGCAGATTTCATCCGCCGAAACGTCGAACGGCCACCCCCGCGCACCGAACAGAGCGACAAGCATGTCGAGCGGAGCCGCATCGTCCTCAACCTCGTATCGGCGTTCTGCGGAGTGCATTAGCGAGTTCCCGTCCATCTCATGCACTCGCTTGTGCCGATTGGTTAAGGAGCTTGGCAATCACGACCGGCTTCGGCGCTGGGGAGAACGACACCAGCTTGTGCAAAGGTTGTGAACAAGATTCCGGATACGGATTAGTTTGGAATTCCAGCTGTCGGTTCAGTCGAGCTTCTCGACCGGCTCGCCATCCTTACTGGAGAAGGTAAAGCTGTCGATGCCGAGCTTTTTCAACTGGGTGACGACGTCCTGCGCAGCCGCCTCCGAATCGTAAGGCCCGGAAAGCAGGCGAGTGGTCGCTCCCCAGCTTGCAACAAAAGGCCCTTTGCCCTTCAGGGCTCCGTCCGCCTTTCTCGATATGCGTCGCCAGTCAAAGCCCAGCGCGTCACGATCCCGGCCGGTTGCGACCTGAACCCAATTCCTTGCAGGATTGGCTGGTGCAGGCGGAGGCCCGTTGGGAGCGGCGTCTGTTCCCGCCAGTGCAGTCACCTCTTCTCCTCGCGCACTGGTGAAGGCAAAACTGTCGACGCCCATTGCCGTGAGCTTGGCGACAACCGCCCGTGCTTCCCTGGCGCTTTCGTAAGGGCCCGCCAGGAGACGGTTCGCTTCACCCCAAGGGGCAGTGAACGCTTTCTTACCCGCCAGTTCTCCACCCGCGCTTCGGGTAATGCGCCGCCAGTCGAAGGCCAGTGCGGCAATATCGCGCCCCGTCGCTATCTGGACCCAGTTGCGGGATGGAATAGCAGGCTTAGGCGGCTCATTCGTTTCACGCGGCACCTCGATCGACCTGATGTCGACCGCTCCGGCGCGGGGAGCAGTGGACGCGCCGTCCGCGAGATCGAGACCGGCAAAGGCTTCCAATACGCTTTCCCTCGGCTCCGGCGGCAGCGATACGGGTGGCAGAGCCCGAGCTGGAAGCGGCTGCGGCAATGGGGCTGCTGCGCGCGCCGCAGCTTCGTCCTGCGCGGGGCTGGGCTGTGTTTCTACTGAAGATGGGTCCGGAGTTACTGCAGGTAACTCGCCGGAACTGGCAAGTGCAGGGAGCTCGGCAGCGGGCGTTTCCTGCGCTGGCGGAGGGGGCGCCAGCGGCGGCGCTGCCGCAGGAGAGGGTGGCGCCTGACGTCTGCCGGAGCGTTCTGCGCCTCTACGTTGATCGCGCCTTGTCCGGCGGTCGGAGGTGGGTTCGCGAGCGGTCCTCGCTTTCGCCCTGCTTCCCAGCGGCGCGCCCGCGGGGGCAAGATTGCTTCCGGCCGTCGTGGCAGTGGTCCCCGCCGAGCCCGTGTAGGCCGCGATATCGGGATCGTCCCGGCCGACGTTGGAGCTTCGAGGAAAGATTCCCAAAGCGCCCGCCGCGGCTTGCTGCGCCGGCGTGAGCTGCGTCATGTAGCGCAAATATGGCTCGATCTGCGCGGATGCTGCGCCCGGCATCATGTCCCGCGCGATGCCGACCGCAGCATCGGTGTCTCCTAAAATGGCAAGACCGAACGCCCTGGTGCGGAACGCCGCGAAATCCCCTTTTTCAAGCAGAGGGAGAAGAGTGGCTTCGAACCCGACCCGATCACCGGAAATGGCCTGGCTCAACGCCAGCTTGCGCCGAATGTCTTCATTAGGACCGGATGAAAGCACGAGGCGATAAAGTTCTTGTGCACTCGCTGCATCGCCGACCAGATCGAACGCCAGCCCCCGTTCTGCCGCCATAACAGTCAACGGAATGCCGCCACGCTCCGCCTCTGCGAAAAGCCGCAACGCTTCAACCGGCCTCCGCGAAAGAGTGTAGGCCCGCGCCATACCGAGCGAAATCCTGGGATTGGTGGGCGCGATTTCCTGTGCGCGGCCGAAAAAACCGATAGCCGCTGCCACATCGCCCAAACCGATCGCGGCATCTCCTGCATCGATTAGAGCGGCCACATCGTTCCCGTCCTGCGCAAGTCTTTGCAAGGCAGAGCTTAGCTGGGAGGAACTGGGCGACGGCAGGGGCTGAACGACTTCCTGGCCGTGCGCCGAGTGCGCACCAGCCGCCAGCGCGACTACTGCCGCGCCAGCCCACCAACGTTTGCTATGCTGAAGCCGCCTGACGTTTCGAAAACCAGCAAACCGCGCCATAGCCAAAGTTACTGGTTGTTCTGCCGGCCAAGAAAACGAGGGATGTTCAGGCCGCCGCCATCGCCATTGGTGCCATCATCATCGTCGTCCTCCTCGTCCTGTGAAGAGTTCGAGCCACGCGACAGATTGGCCATGCGTTCAAACAGAGTGCTACCTTGCGAGGCCCCACCCGCGGGAGCGCCGCCCGGAGCGTTATTTGCTCCCCGGCTGTCGGCACCTGAGCCCGCCCCGGCGCCTTGACCGGAAAACAGCGGACTGCGGTTCGGCTGCGCCGCTGCGCCGCCTCCCGAGCGATCGGCCCGTGCGTGGCCACCAAGATCAAGGGCGTCGTCGAAATCCGCTTCGTCCGAGAGATCTAGCGGAGTGGTCACTGCGCGCGGATCTTCGTCGGTCCATCCATCTTCGGACCGGCTGCCACGCGCGTAATTGCGATCATCGGCAGGAGCGGGAACGCCGCCCTGTTCGTCTGCGTTATAGCGATCGAAACGTTCGGTATGCTCGTTGCGCATTCCGGCAAGCGGATCGACAATGCCGTCGACATCATCATAGTCCTCGTCTTCCTCGCCGTAATCATCGCCAAGGCCAGATGGAGAAAGGCCGGCCGGATTCATCAACGGGCCTTCTTCATCCGCGCTGTCATCATAGTCGGACGCGGCTGGCTTGGCGGGTGCACGGGGCGCCGGATCATAAGCGGGCGCCGGGGCGGGTGTCGGCTCGGCGGACATGCCCTGATCAAGCTCGAACGGCTCTTCTTCAGGCTTGCTTTCTTCCAGGTCCAATACCGGACGCTGCGGAGCCCGCTGCGGGGCCATCGAGAAATTGCGCGGCTGAGCAGGAGTGGACCGGCCGCCTTCCTCAATACCCGTCGCCACAACGGATACGCGAATTTGCCCGTCGAGATCGGGGTTGAAGGCACTACCCCAGATGATGTTCGCGTCGTCATCGACGAGCTCGCGGATGTGGTTTGCAGCCTCATCAACTTCGAGCAGCTTCATGTCCTCGCCGCCGATGATGGAGATGATTACGCCCTTGGCCCCGGCCATGCTGACGCCGTCGAGCAGTGGATTGGCGATCGCGCGTTCAGCCGCTTCGAGTGCGCGATTGTCGCCTTCCGCCGTGCCTGTTCCCATCATCGCCTTGCCCATCTCGCTCATCACTGAGCGAACGTCGGCAAAGTCGAGATTGATCAGGCCCGGCATGACCATGAGATCGGTAATCGAACGCACGCCCTGCTGGAGCACTTCGTCAGCGAGAGCAAACGCTTCTTTGAAGGTGGTATCTGCCTTGGCAACCAGAAACAGATTCTGGTTGGGAATGACGATCAGCGTGTCGACATGCTTCTGCAGTTCGTCGATGCCCGCTTCGGCACTGCGCATGCGCCGCGTGCCTTCGAAAAGGAACGGCTTGGTGACCACGCCTACGGTCAGAACGCCCTTCCTGCGCGCTGCTTCGGCAATCACCGGTGCAGCGCCAGTGCCCGTGCCGCCGCCCATGCCGGCTGCGATGAAGCACATGTTCACACCTTCCAGCGCGTCTTCGATATCCTCGACCGTTTCTTCGGCCGCTGCCTTGCCCACTTCGGGCCGAGCCCCTGCGCCCAGTCCGCCCGTGATATCGGGGCCGAGTTGGATGCGCTTTTCTGCAGGCGAGCTTGTGAGGGCCTGGGCGTCGGTATTGGCAACGATGAAATCGACGCCCTCGATTTCGGCGTCCATCATGTTTGCAATGGCGTTTCCGCCAGCACCGCCAACCCCGACAACCATGATCTTGGGGCGCATGTCGTCGCTGGATGCAGGACCGATATTGATGCTCATTAGGCGTTCCCTTGGGAAAAAATTTTGGCCGAAGCCATTTCACGCACGCTTTTGGCACAAAGCGATTCGCGTAGGCAAAGGGTAATTGCCGTTATCCACCGCGCTGCGCGGCTCGATTCAACCGAAATTACCTTACATTCAAAAATATTCACGTACCGCCTGCACCACACGGTTGACAAGACCCAGTCCCGAGTACCGCCTCGTCGGCTGATAGCTGGGGCCCACATTGCGGATGTCGACCGGATCTTCGGAGGCATAAAGGCACAGGCCCGCCAAGGTCGCGAAGCCAGGCGTGGCATGCGCCTCGGGCAATCCGCGCAGGGCTGGCGGCTTGCCCCGACGCACGGGTAACCCAAGTGCGCCCTGCACGAATTCTGCAATCCCGTGCAATTCCGCACCGCCCCCGGTCAGCACCACCTGACCGCCATTCGCGCCGGAAAAACCCATTGCCTTGAGGCCCTTGCTGATTTCGGTTGTCATCGTGCCAAGACGATCCGTGACCACCGAAACCAGTTCTGCCCGAGGGATGCGGTTCTGTTCGTCGGCCCCGCGGGCCAATCTACCGTCGACTTCTTCCCCCGGCGCATTCACGGGGATCATCTCACGATGGTCACTCGGTGTCGCGATTGCCGAACCCGACACGCATTTCAGACGCTCGGCCTGACCGCGCCTGATGCCTAGCGAGCTAGCGATGGCATCGGTGATGTCGTTCGAACCGACAGGAATGGACCGCAGTCCGAGGAGCATCCCCCCCGCATGGACGGACACATTCGTCACCTGAGCGCCGATCTCGACCAGTGCAACACCCAGATCGCGCTCCTCGTTCGAAAGGCAGGCATAGGCTGCCGCCAAGGGGCTTGCCACCACACCATCGACATCGAGATGCGCGCTCTGAACGGCTTCGATCAGATTTCGCACTGGAGCACCATCGGCAAGAGTGACGTGGACGTCCACGCCAAGTGTCTCGGCATGCAGGCCGATGGGATTTGCGACGCCATGGGCACCGTCGAGCGTGTAATGGGCAGGCTGTGCGTGCAGTACGGTGCGGCCTTCGGGCTGAATATGGTCACGCGCCGCGAACAGAAGGTGCTCGACATCATCCTCGTCGATCCTGCGCCCGCCAATGGCCACCTCGACACTCGCGATCTTGCTTGACAGACCCGCGCCCGCACATCCGATCCACACGCCTGACACGGTGGTATTGGCATTCGCTTCAGCCGTTTCCACTGCTGCCCGAATGGCGTGCGTGGCGGCTACCATGTCGGTAATGTAGCCCCGCTTGATACCTTCGGCCTTGCGGTGGGAAGAGCCAAGCACGATCATCTCGCCCGTCTCGGCCTGGCCCATGATCATCGATGAAATACGGAATGAGCCGATATTCACGGCTGCGAAGACGCGATTGATGCGCGGCAGGGGAGTGTTCGGAGAAGACGCCATTATTCGGCCATCGCCGCCGTAAGCCCGCGCGGACACGGGCCATCTTTGCAGCGCAGATAGGCGCGGTCTGGCACGCGCATATCTATCGCGACGGCCTTGCCGCCGATGAGGCGGTTTCTACCATCCATTTCCGCAAATTTTACCAGTGCGGCAGGGCCCTTGTCGCCTTCCGGTAGGGCGAGCATCTGACCTGTTCCGAAAGTGAGGTTCCAGCGCCGGTTGCCGATCCACTCCGCTGCGGCGATCTGCGGCTTCAGCGCAGGAGCGGCATCGAGCAGTCGCCCAAGATCGGCCACCTGCTTCTGTGCTCCAGGGCCCGATATCACGAGCATGTCCGGCGCTTCTTCGCGCGACACGGCCTCCAGTTCATGGCCAGTCGCATCGACCAGGATAAGCCGGTCTGGCTTCTGCACGATAGCGTGAGGTTCTCGTTCGACGATGTCTATCTTGAGCAGATCTGGCAATTGCCGGGAGACGCGGGCATCCTTCACCCAAGGCAATTCAAGCAAACGCTCGCGGATCTCGCCGACTTCGACGAGCGGCATCGGCTGGTCCTGTTCGCCGAGGACCCGCTCATAGACGATTTGTTCGTTTAGCCGCTCTACCCCGGTCACGCGTACCCGATCGACTTCGAAGCCTGCGCGACTGGCCGATTTGGCGAGCTCCGCGCGCGCAATCTCCGGCACGCCGGCATAGCTGGCCACCGTCCATGCGATCACGAGCCCGAGCGCGATGATCGAAGCAAGAAAGAATTTGTGCCACTGGTCCTCTGTGAAGGGCAGCGCAGCCATGATGCGGTCAAGCAGACCTGAGGTATGGCGCTTGGCGGCGCGTGCCTTCTGACTGCGACTGCGCGCGGCGGCGGATCGGCGGACGCCGGTGGGTTTACGGCTGACTTTAGCCATCGCTTCCCCGGTTCCGTTTAACACCGTCATGGTCTCGCAAAGCTGCGGCAATTATGGTTTCGACCAGTTCGCCATACTCGATCCCGGCGTTTCTCGCCTGCTCGGGCACAAGGCTGAGCGGTGTCATGCCGGGCTGGGTATTCGTTTCGAGCACGAACAGACCGTCCTCGCCCTGCTCCTCGTCCCAGCGGAAATCTGTCCGGCTGGTGCCGCGGCACCCCAGCACTTTGTGTGCCTTAAGCGCGATCTCGAGGCAAAGATCCCGAATACGCTCGGGAATGTCTGCCGGACAGATATGATCGGTGATCCCATCGGTATATTTGGCATCGAAATCGTAAAACCCGCTCTTGGGCTTTAGTTCGGTCACAGCGAGAGCTCGTGGGCCGCTTTCGAAATCCACCACTGCCGACGTCATTTCGCGGCCCTTGATGTAAGGCTCGGCCAGAAGCTCCGAGAAGTCCTGCCAAGGCCCTTTCGCATCGCGGGCAATGGGATTGCCGTAATTGCCGTCGTCGGTCACGATGGCGACGCCGACCGAGCTACCCTCGTTCACGGGCTTCAGCACATAGGGGCGCGGCAGCGGATCCCGCTTGAACAAGTCGACGGTCTTGACGATACGCCCGCCAGGCATCGGAATGCCGTGAGGAACGAGCGCCTGCTTGGTCAGCTGCTTGTCGATGGCAATTACCGAGGTGGCGAGACCGGAGTGTGTATAGGGTACGCCCATGAGGTCGAGCATGCCCTGCACTGTACCATCCTCTCCTGGAACGCCGTGCAGAGCGTTGAAGACGACGTCGGGTTTCACTTCTGCAATGCGCGCGGCAACATCGCGGTCCATGTCGATCCGGGTAACCCTGTGGCCGCGCTCATCCAGCGCTTTCGCAACGCCTTCGCCAGACATCAGGCTGACAGGCCTTTCATTGGCCCAACCGCCCATCAGGACGGCGATGTGAATATCGGCAGGAAGTTTGGAGAGATCGGTCATACTCATTCCTTAAGGTCGCCCCACTCTCTGTATTTCCCATTCGAGCTCCACACCCGAATTTTCGTAGACGCGGCGCTTCACTTCCTCGCCCAGCCCCTCGATATCCGTGCTCGTGGCATTCCCCGTGTTGATGAGAAAGTTGGTGTGCTTCTCGCTCACCTGCGCGCCGCCTATGGCAAGTCCGCGGCAACCCGCTGCATCGACCAGTTGCCACGCTTTTTCACCCGGCGGGTTCTTGAAGGTTGACCCACCTGTCTTGGTGCGCAGCGGCTGGGAGTTTTCCCGAGCCTCGGCAATCTCGTCCATCTTCGCGCCGATGACTTCGGGGTCCCCCGACACGCCCTGAAACCGAGCGCGGACGACGACTGCACCCTGAGGTAGGGCGGAATGACGATAGGAATATTGAAGATCAGACGCAGGGAGACGGTGCATCGCGCCGCCGGGCATGACTACGTCGCAGTCGATCAGCACATCGCTCACTTCGCGGCCATAGGCCCCGCCGTTCATGCGGACGAAGCCGCCGACCGTGCCGGGGATGCCGCGCATGAATTCAAGACCTGCCACCCCGCAATCGCGGGCTGCACTGGCGACGAGTATTCCATGCGCCCCGCCACCACAGTCCACGATACAGCTATCATCATCGATCGAAACATCGGCGAACGGCTTGCCGAGCTTAATTACCACGCCCGGCACGCCGCCATCGCGGACAATCATATTTGAGCCGAGGCCAAGGGCCATGATTGGCAGACTCCCGTCGATCCGCCGGAGAAACTCCTGCAGGTCATCCATGTCTTCGGGCTCGTACAACCAGTCGGCATTGCCGCCGCTTTTGAACCACACCAGCTTTGCAAGCGGCGCGTTCGAAGTCAGTTTACCGCGCAGGCCATCGGTTTCGATCGGCGCTTCGATACTCCCCTCCACGGAGCAGTCGGGAGCCATGCCGCTATCGAAGTTCCAGACATCGTTTTCTTGCTGCGTCACTCGGCACGCTCCTTGCCGATCGCATCGGCAAGGCCTGCGGCCCACTTGGTTATGTCGCCCGCACCGAGGCAGACGATGAGATCGCCCTCTTCGATGTCAGTGGCCAGCTTCTTCGCCAAATCTTCGCGGTCCTGCACCGTCATGGCACTGCGATGTCCACGCGATTTCAAACCTTCGACCAGGGCTTCCGCATCGACGCCTTCGATCGGATCCTCACCTGCCGCATAAACCGGAGTGACATAGACCTGGTCCGCCTCGTTGAAGGCGCTCTGGAAGTCGTCCATCAAATCATTGAGGCGAGTATACCGATGGGGTTGCATCACTGCGATCACGCGGTTCCGGGTCGCTTCGCGCGCAGCTTCCAGCACGGCGCGAATTTCGACCGGGTGATGGCCATAGTCGTCAATCACGGTCGCGCCTGCCACAGTGCCGACATTGGTAAATCGGCGTCGGACGCCGCCAAAACTGGAGAAGCCGCTGCAAATCACCTCATCGGGACAGCCCATCTCGATCGATACGGCGATTGCCGCCAATGCATTCTGCACATTGTGGCGGCCAGGCATCGGGAGACACACATTCTCGATCCGGCGATCCTCCTCGCCCCGCTGACGAACGATGACGTCGAAACGGTTTCCGCCTTCATGCGGCTGAACGTTGACGCCGCAAATATCCGCCTGGAGATTGAAGCCGTACGTCACCACGCGGCGATCTCGAACCTTGCCGATCACTGCCTGGACTTCAGGGTGATCAATGCAAAGCACCGCAGCACCGTAAAACGGAACATTGTGGATGAACTCGACGAAAGCATCCTTCACCCCGTCGAAGTCGCCGTAGTGATCCAAATGCTCGGGATCGATGTTCGTCACGACCGCAATGGTCCCATCGAGACGCAGAAAGCTTCCGTCACTCTCATCGGCTTCGACCACCATCCAGTCACTATCGCCTAGCCGCGCGTTCGAACCATATTGTTCGATAATGCCGCCGTTGATCACCGTGGGGTCGATAGCGCCACAGTCGAGCAGGCTGGCGATCATGCTGGTAGTAGTGGTCTTGCCATGGGTACCGGCCACCGCAATGGTAGATTTCAGCCGCATGAGCTCGGCAAGCATTTCGGCCCTGCGAACCACCGGAATCCGGTTTTCAAGCGCGTGCGCCACTTCGGGATTGGTGCGCTTGACTGCCGTCGAAGTCACGACGACCGAAGCACCTTCGACATTTTCCTTCGCGTGCCCGATCCTCACCGAAATACCTTGCGCGCGGAGCCGTTCGACAACCGGGCTTTCGTTCAGGTCTGAACCCTGCACCGTATAGCCCAGATTGTTCATCACCTCGGCGATACCCGACATGCCGATGCCGCCGATCCCGACAAAATGGATCGTTCCGATATCGGTTGGTACGCCCTTCATTCCGCGCTCTCCTTCTTGGCGGTCGTTGTCTTGGAGGTTTGTCCTGCCACGACGCCTTGAGAGGCCCCACGCGCATTATTTCCGCCGACGCGGATCACATCCATCATATCCGCCCCGCCGAAGCTTTCCAGGAGGTCGGCAAGGTCCTCTACGGCCTTGGGGCGCCCGCAGTTCCACGCAGCATGGGCAGCATTTGCAAGGCCTTCGGGATTGTCCGCCAGCGCCTTGATCTGTTTGGCCAACTCCTTGGGGCCGAATTTTTCCTGACGGATCATCCGCGCACCGCCCGCCTTGGCCATCTCCCGAGCATTCGCGGCCTGATGATCGTCCGTCGCGATGGGCAGCGGTATGAGAATGGCAGGCCGGCCGACCGCGGTTAGTTCGGCAATGGTCGAGGCACCCGCACGGCCGATAAAAAGGTGCGCATCGGCAAGCCGCGTCGCCATGTCTTCGAAATACGTGCCAAGCTCGGCAGGGATGCCGTGAGTGAGATAGCGCTCGCGCACAGCTGCGAGATCTTCCGGACGGCATTGCTGTGTAACCTGGAGCCGCTGGCGAATGGCGGGGGCCAGCATGGCCAGCCCGTCGGGCACGACTTCGGACAAGACGCGCGCGCCTTGGCTGCCACCAGTGACGAGTACGCGAAGAAGGCCTTCTTCCTCATATGGCGGGAATGGTCGTTTGCGCAGGTTAAGCACTTCGGCCCGCACCGGATTGCCGACCAGATGGGTCTTCCCCTGCTGCAACGGCTTGAGCCTCTGAACCTCAGGGTAAGCGGTCGCGATCGCGTCAACCCGGTTGGCGAACAGCCTGTTCACACGGCCCAGCACCGCGTTCTGTTCATGGATGATCGTGGGAATTCGTGCCGAAGTCGAGGCGAGGATGGAGGGTAGCGAAGGATAGCCGCCAAAACCGATCACTGCGCTTGGTTGAAAACTTTCGAACAGGCGCATGGCCATCTTGCGCCCCTCCCACACCGCTTTTGCTCCGCGAAGCCACTGCAGCGGATTCTTCCCGAAACGCCCTGCCGGGAGGACGTGAGCAGGCATGAAATCAGGCTTGCCCGGGATTTGGGCGCCCCGCTCATCCGTGATTAGCGCCACATGGTGGCCTCGCTTGTCGAGTTCGGTCGCCAAGGCAAAAGCAGGCAGAATGTGGCCGCCGGTCCCACCGGCTGCGAGCACGTAATGGCGATTGGAATGGGTCACTGGTGTATCTCGCGCGAGATGCGCGCCTCTGGCGTCTTCATCGCCCTGCCCTGCCCCATGCCCAGCAGGTCGCCAAGCCCTTTCGTGGTGGTTTTCAGATAGGGATTGCGGCGCGTGATCGCGATCAGCAGGCCAACTGCCATGCACACTGCTATCGTAGAAGAGCCACCATAGCTGACGAGCGGCAGGGTCATGCCCTTGGAAGGGAAGAGCTGCAAATTGACGAGTATGTTGATGAAAGCCTGCCCCCCGAGGAGCGACACGAGCCCCGTTCCGGCCAGCAGCGCGAAGAGATCTTCCTCGTCGAACAAACGCATCAGGACCCGGACGATGATGGCCAGGTAGATCAGCACTATGAGCGCGCAGAAGATCAATCCGAACTCCTCCCCGATCACGCTGAAGATATAATCGGTATGTGCCTCCGGCAGGCTCATCTTCCTCAGCCCCAGCCCATAGCCTGATCCCGTCCAACCGCCTGCCAATAGCGTCCGACTGGCAAGATCGACCTGATCGTATGCCGTGCCGCCGCCGAAAAAGGCGTCAATGCGATGCCGGGCATTGTCATAGAGGAAATAGGTTGCGGTCAGCACGAACAGGCCAAGCCCTATCACCGCGCCCAACCTTTTCATCGGCATGCCCGCCAGAAGGATCATCACCATCCATACACCGGCAAAAAGCATGAACTCGCCGAAGTTCGGCTGCATCATGAGCAGCATTCCGATGAGCCCGGTGAGCCCTGTCGATATCCAGAGGACCGGCAAATTGGGATCGCGCATGCGCCAGGAGAGGATCCAGGCGAGAACGATCGCGAAAGCGGGTTTGAGGAATTCCGATGGCTGGAACTGCATGCCGATGCTTATCCAGCGCCGCGCACCGTTAATTTCCACTCCGATAAATGGCACGAGAAAGAGCAGCCCGAGCATCGCGGCGCCGAGTATCACGCCAAAACGGCGTGCATTCTCGCGGCTCAGCAAGGATGCGCCAAACATGACGCCCAGCGCAATCGCCTGCCAGGCGAGGTGGCGATAAAAGAAATAGAGCGGATTTAGCGTTTCGGTCGATGTCGAAAGACGATCGGCGCTGGCCGGGCTGGCCGCTGCCACGGCTATGGTGCCGAGCGTCATCAGCAACAGAACAAGCCCAAGCAGCACGCGGTCGATCTCGCGCCACCAGATCTTCAGCTGGCTCCAGCGCGACAGCTTGCCACCCGGGATGTGGGCCGGCTTGCGCTTGGCGCCGGGGACGAAGGGCTGCATGGCGGTCACTTCAGGCCCTCCACCAGTGCACGGAAATGCTCGCCGCGCTTTTCGAAGTCGGCGTACTGATCAAAGCTGGCGCAGGCAGGGGAGAGGAGGACGGTGTCGCCCGCGTCGGCCTTGGCGGCAGCAAAGGTCACCGCCCGGTCGAGCGTTTCGCACTGCTTCACAGGTACGCTGCCTTCGAGCAGCGCCGCGAAGTCCGGCCCGGCCTTGCCGATAGTGTAGGCGGCCTTCACATGGCCCAGCTCGGGCTCGCACTCGCCGAGCCCCGGCTCCTTGGCGAGCCCACCGACGATCCAGTGAATATTTTCGAACGCTGCGAGCGCGGGCGCGGAGGCGGCGGTGTTGGTGCCCTTGCTGTCGTTGACATAGGTGACGCCGGATATCTCGGCGACCCGTTCCATGCGGTGCGGGAGGCCGGGGTAAGTGCGGAGGCCTTCGCGAATTTGTCCGGCGGAAAGTCCGAGAATGTCACAAACCTCGATAGCGCCAGCAGCGTTTTCCAAGTTGTGCGGCCCTTTTAGCGATGGCCACTCCGACTGTTCGCTCCGCGTGACACCGCGATTGCTCAGCACATCTTCAAGAATGCTCGCAATCGAACCCTCTGCGAAAGAGCCCAGCGACCGAGCATCAGTAAAACGTGCGATCGAGTTCTGCCCGCGCTTCTGCAAGGAAAAGAGGCGCGACTTGCTTGCGGCGTATTTGCCAAAATCGCCGTCATACCGGTCGAGATGATCCGGGGTGATATTCAGGATTACCGCCACATCGCAATCGAGCGAATAGGTCAGGTCGATCTGGTAGCTCGACAGCTCCAGCACATAGACCCCGCCTTTGGGCAGAGGCTCCTGTTCGAGGATCGGCAGGCCGATGTTGCCGCCCATCGTCGTCGGTAAGCCTGCGGTTTTGAGGATATGATGGACCAGCGCGGTGGTGGTCGATTTGCCATTGGTGCCGGTAATGCCGACGACCTTATGAGGCGGCAAGTCCGCCCTTGCCTGTGCAAAGAGTTCGATATCGCCGATGACCGGCACGTCAAAGCTGTCGGCATGGGGCTTGATCGGGTGGGAGTTGAGCGGGACGCCGGGGCTGACGACCACGCCTGCATAACCATTGAGGTCCGCCTCCAGCGGATCGCCGATGTCACAGCGACCGGCATAGGGCTCGCGCGCTTCCTCGCGGTCGTCCCACACGAGCACGTCCGCTCCTGCCGCGAGCAGCGCCTCGACCGTCGCCCGGCCGGACCGCGCGAGCCCGAGCACCGCGTATTTCTTGTCCTTCCAGGCGGGTGAGGTGATCATCTCAGCTTGAGCGTTGCCAGCCCCAGAAGTGCGAGCACTATGGCTACGATCCAGAAGCGGATCACGACCTTGCTCTCGGACCAGCCGAGTTGCTCGAAATGGTGGTGGATGGGAGCCATGCGGAAGACCCGGCGCCCGGTGCGTTTGAACCAGAACACCTGGATGATGACCGAGAGCGCCTCGAAAACGAACAGCCCGCCGACAATCGCCAGGACAACCTCGTGATGCGTCGCCACTGCAATCGCGCCCAGTGCGCCGCCGAGGGCCAGCGAACCGGTGTCACCCATGAAGACCGCAGCCGGAGGGGCGTTGAACCACAGGAAGGCGAGTCCCGCCCCCATGATTGCCGCGCAGAAGATTGCCAGCTCACCCGCGCCTTCCACGTAAGGGATACCGAGATATTCGGAATAGTCCACGCGGCCCACAAGATAGGCGATGACCGCAAAAGTGCCTGCCGCGATAATCACCGGCATCGTGGCCAAGCCGTCCAGACCATCGGTGAGGTTTACTGCGTTTCCGGCGCCTACGATCACGAATGCTGCGAAAACGTAATAAAGCGGCCCAAGCTCGATCCCGAAATCATTTACGAAGGGAACATAGACGAAGGTATTGATCTGGCTGACGATGATCCAGCTGGCGATCCCGGCCACGGCGAATTCGAATAGCAGGCGCACCTTCCCCGAAACGCCCTTGTGGCTGGACTTGGAAACCTTGTCGTAATCGTCAAGGAAACCGATCAGGCCAAAACCACCGGTCACGGCCATGCACGCCCAGACGAAAGGATTGCTGAGATCCATCCAAAGCAACATCGACAGGGTGAGGCTGGCAAGGATCATCAAACCGCCCATGGTCGGCGTGCCTACCTTAGCGAGATGGGTCTGGGGCCCGTCTTCACGGATCGGCTGCCCCTTACCCTGCCGCACGCGCAGCATGTCAATAAAACGGGGCCCGATAAACAGCCCGATCAGCAAGGCTGTAAGCAATGTCGCCCCCGCGCGCGCGGTCTGGTAGCGCACAAGGTTGAATAGACCTTCGAAATTGAAATATTCGGCGAGAAGATAGAGCATCGGCGCGCGGCGCTTCCTAGGTAAAGTGGTCGACCAGCTTTCCGAGGCCGACTGAATTCGAACCTTTCACCAGCACGGCGTCCCCTGCGATGATGCCGAATTGCTCCAGCAGCCCGACAGCCTCCCCGGCAGTATTGCAATGCTCCCACTCGAGCGGCTTGCCAAGCGAGTTAAAGGCAGGTTTCCCCAGTTCCCGGGCAAGAGCGCGCATCTCTTCACCGACGAATATCGCATAGTCCACATCGGCTGCGATGAGCGGTTCGGAAAGTGCGCTGTGGAATTTGTCTGCGAAATCGCCCAGCTCTTTCATGGAGCCCAAGACGGCGATGCGGCGGCTCGACGGGGTCTGGCCCAGTTGCGCGAGCGTAGCGCGCATGCTGGCCGGATTAGCGTTGTAACTTTCGTCGATCATCAGCGCAGTGCCTCCGGGAACAGAAATTCCGTGGCGCGCGCCCCTTCCTTTCAGTCCGCCCATCTCGGCCAGAGCGAGACCGGCTGCTGCCATGTCCCCGCCTGCCGCACGAACTGCAGCCATGACTGCGAGCGAATTGATCACCCAATGATCGCCGGGCTCGGCTACGGTGTAGCACAGACGCCCGTTATCGAATTCGCAGGTCACCAGGCTGCCCCCGTTGGCGCTCGGTATGGCATCTAGCAAACGGATATCGGCATGGGGTGCCCGGCCGAAACTGATCACTTTGGCTTCCATGGCCACCGCGGCAAGCCGCAGCCGTTCACAATGTTCGCTGTCCGCGGGGATTACGGCAACGCCGCCCCGCTCAAGGCCGAGGAATATTTCGGCTTTCGCTTCTGCTATAGCCTCCATCGAGCCCAGATTTTCGATGTGGGCCGGTGCGATCGTGGTAATCACGGCGATGTGCGGGCGAACCTGCCTGGAAAGGCCTTCGATCTCTCCGGCGTGGTTCATGCCCATTTCGAAGATGCCGAAGCGGCTTCGCGCCGGCATTCTGGCAAGGCTGAGCGGAACGCCCACGTGGTTGTTATAGCTACGGGTCGAACGGTGTGCTGCACCGCGGCTCGCCCGCTCGAGGCTGGCGAAAATCGCTTCCTTGACCCCGGTCTTGCCCACCGAGCCGGTAACCCCGATAATTTTCGCGCCGGTCCGTCCTCTCGCCGCCGCCGCGAGTGCCTTGAGCGCTGCAGTTGTATCGTCGACAAGGACATGCGGATAATCGACTGGACGATCTACAATTGCCGCCGCAGCCCCGTTCTCGAAAGCCTTGTCGAGAAACCGGTGGCCGTCCATTTCTTCGCCCTTGAGAGCGACAAAGAGATCCCCGTTGACAACATCGCGGCTGTCCATTTCGACACCGGCGACCTGAAATTCGCAGCTGGCTTTTCCGCCTACTGCCTTTGCGATGGCCTCGCTGCCCCATAAGGTGAGCGGGAGACGATCGCGCGGATCGGTCGGCCATTCGACATAAGCAGGATGGCGCAGGATCGCAGCGCTCATGCCGCACCGCCAGCGGCGATCTGGGCAGCACATTCGCGAGCGACTTCGACGTCATCAAAAGGATGGACTTGCATGCTTTCTCCCGATCCGATGATCTGACCCGTTTCGTGCCCTTTGCCAGCAATTAGGACGATATCGTCCGCTCTTGCGGCGGCAATGGCTTCGTGAATGGCTTCGCGGCGCCCAGCCACTTCGCGCGCATCACCAGCGCCTTCAAGCACCTGTCGACGGATTTCCGCAGGATCTTCACCCCGGGGATTGTCATCGGTGACGATTACGAGGTCGCTGGACTTCGCAGCAGCTTGCCCCATCGGAGCGCGCTTCCCGTGATCGCGGTCTCCGCCAGCACCGAAAACGGTGATTAGGCGGCCTGTCACATGTGGACGCAGTGCCGCAATCGCGGCTTCCAATGCGTCGGGCGTGTGGGCGTAATCTATATAGACGGGAGCACCGCTTGGCGCGATCACGGCGCGTTCGAGGCGACCGCGTACAGGTTGCAGACGGGCAACGCCGTCCCAAACCCGGCTCGCATCGATGCCGGTTGCCAAGGCAAGCCCGGCTGAAGTCAGCGCGTTGGACACCTGATAAGCACCGATCAGTGGCAGATTGATAGTGCGCTCGGTTCCATCATGCTCGACGGTGAGCGATTGACCGAGCTGCGTTGGTTCGCGGCCAATTAAGCGGATGTCCTTGCCCTCTTCTCCGACGGTCATGATCTCAAGACCGCGCTTCTCGGCGTGCTTTACAACGCGCCTGTTCCAGTCGCTATTGTCCGCGCCCAGCCATACGACAGCCGTGGCGCCATCAGAAACAACTTCGTCGAACAGCCGCATTTTGGCAACGAAGTAGTCCTCCATGTCGGCATGGTAATCGAGATGGTCGCGGCTGAAGTTGGTGAAAGCCGCCGCTGCGACGGGGATGCCCTCGTTGCGATATTGGGAAAGGCCGTGGCTCGACGCTTCATAAGCGACGTGCGTCACACCTTCGCGCGCCAACCCACTCATGTTCGAAAGGAAGGTCACGATGTCGGGCGTCGTCAGCCCCGTCGAAACGCTTCCGTCAGGTGTAGTCACACCCAAGGTACCGATGCTTGCCGCACGTTCTCCCGCCATGCGCCAGATCTGGCGGGTCATCTCGGCGCAGCTGGTTTTTCCATTCGTCCCGGTAACCGCGACGATGTGCTCGGGAACGGGAGTGAAGAACTGCGCGGCCATTTCCGCAAAGCATTTCCGGGGTGTCGCCGCGGCGATGTGCAAGGCGCCGACGACGTCGGCTTCCGGCCGCGCCACGACAGCAACCGCCCCCGCTTCTACAGCAGCCGGAATGAAATCTTCACCATTGACCTGGGCACCCTGGAAGGCACCGAACACCGTGCCCGGCGCGACCTTGCGATTGTCGATCGCGAAGCCGGTGACTGATATGTCTGCGGCTTCCGGGCAAGTTAAACCGGCGCCGGTGCAGATCTTGGCTAACTTCATTTCTGCGCCTCGGGAATGAGGGGGGTGATGGCGGAAATATCGATATCGCGCTTGTCGTCGGGACGCACGCCGATCAGCGGACCGATACGCGGCACGAGCCGACCAACGATTGGGGCCGCATTCCAAGCTGCGGTACGCTGATAGGAACTGGCCAGCGTTCCCTTCGGTTCGTCCAGCATGGCGATGACGACGTAGCGCGGCCGGTCCATAGGAAACGCTGCGGCGAAAGTAGAAACCAGTGCTGTGCGGCGATAGCCGCCCTTACCACCCGGCTTTTCGGCGGAACCGGTCTTGCCGCCGACGCGATAGCCTGGGGCATCGGCATTGCGGCCTGTGCCGTAGATAGCAATGGCGCGCATCATCTGCCGCATGCGGCTGGAAGTGGACGCTTTGAACACGCGGCGCCCCTTGGGTGCCTGGCCCGGACCAAGTTTCTTCAAGGTGGCCGGGCGGTAGACGCCGCCATTCACCATCGCTGCGTATGCACTGGCTAAGTGCAGAGGGGTCACTGCGATGCCATGGCCGAAACCGACTGTCATGTTCGTGAGGCGCGCCCAATCGTCTCCCGGCCACAAGGGGAAGCCCTTGGCCGGAAGTTCGATCTGCGGACGATCGTTCATGCCCAGATCGATCATATACTGACGGAGCCGTTCCGGCCCCATTTCATCAGCAATGCGTGCGCTTGTGGTGTTGGAAGAATGGATGAGCGTTTCGACCGCATTGAGCGTTGGCCCCATGGCGTGACTATCGCGGATCGTGAAGCGCCCTACATTCACAGGAGAGGCATCGAAGCGTTTACCGAGATCACGGATGGTGCCTGAGTCGATCGCTGCGGCTACGGTCAAGGGCTTGAATGTCGAACCGAGTTCATAGACCTGATTGGTCACGCGGTTAAACATGAGCTTCTGCCCTTCGGCGTCGATCTTGTTCGGATCGAATTCCGGCAGCGACGCTAGCGCCATGACTTCTCCGGTATCCACATCCAAGACGATGCCAGCGCCGCCTTGGGCCTGCGTCAGCTTCATTCCGCGACGCAGCTCATCCTCGAGCGCGCCCTGAACCCGGACGTCGATGGAGAGGGCAATGGGCGTCCCCCGGGTTGCCGGATTGGTCAGGTGATCGTTGAAGACCTGTTCCATGCCCACGCGCCCAGTGCCGTCGGCAGCGACGTAACCCAAGACATGCGCCGCCATCTGGCCTTGAGGATAATGACGATCTTCTTCCATCGGCATCTCGAGCGCGAGCTCGCCGATATCCTGCACCTGGTTGGCCTCTTCAGGGAGGAGGCGACGCCTCAGGTAGCCGCCCTTGCCGCTGGCGAGATGCGCAGCGAGAGCCTTCTCGTCCATGTCCGGGAAGATCGCCTTCAGCTTGGCTGCAACCTCAGCGGGGTCCGCAACCAGCGGCTCTTCATCTTCGCCCAAGGCATCGGGATTGAACCATAACGCGTAAGCCGGGAAGGCGCGGGCCATCGGCACGCCGTTCCGGTCCACGATTTCCCCGCGGTCAGGCAGCAGAGCAGCTTCGAGCGAAGTGGCGCGGGCCTCTTCACCGCCCGCCCCAAGATAAACGATCCGGCTGACAGCCACGGCGGCCAGAAGTGCAAAGATCGCCGCAATCCAGAGCACGCGCCAGCGTGCAAGATCGAGCGATTTCTGGCGGATGCTGACGAGTTGCACCCGCCCGCTCGCCATCGCCATGCTAACCGCTCCCGGTCCACCGTGGAGAGCGGAGAATGCGTTCACCGACCTACCTCCGCCATCGCGACCGAGGCGGCTGCCGGCCGGGATAGGCGCTGGGCAAGACTGTTGGCGAAGCGCTGGGCAGGCTCGTCAACGTGAGCCGCGGCCAAGGCAATGGTTTCGGCCCCCTGCTCGTCGTCTCCCAGCCAGTCTTCAAAGAGCCCTTCGTTTTCCGATGGAGTAGTATCGGCCTTGGCCACGCGGATCGGTTGCGGCGCGTCCAGGCCGCGGGGTGTACCCAGAACCGCCAGCTGACGCTCGTGCTCGACATACTGGTCCGCACGTGGCGCGGAATATCCAAATTCGACCTGGTTCCATGCAGCAAGCTGCATCTGGCTCGCACGGGTCTGGAATTCGGTTTCCAGCATCAGCTTGGACCGTTCCGAAGCGATGATTTGGCGCTCGAGCAGGCGCACGTCGCTTTTCACCGCGTTGACCTTGAAGGTCAGGGCGAGAAACAGCGCGCCGCACATGCTGAGAATCAGCAACCAGCCGATCTGGCGAATGCGCGAAGTGTGGGCCATTATGCGGCCTCCCTTGCCGGAGTGGATGTGCGGACCGCGTGGCGCAGCACCGATGAGCGCGCACGCGGATTGCGGTCGATCTCAGCCTCGGTCGGCTTGATCGCTTTCGAGATGGGGGAGAAGACCGGATCGACCTGCACCGCCATGGGGACGTGACGCGAGGCTCTCGGGGGTGAGGATGCCTCGCGCAGGAAGCGCTTGACGATCCGGTCTTCGAGGCTGTGGAAGCTGACCACCGCGAGGCGGCCACCATCGCACAACAACTGTTCGGCGGCCGACAGACCCTGCGTCAGTTCGTCGAGCTCGCCATTGATGTAAATTCGGATAGCCTGGAAGGTCCGGGTTGCCGGGTCCTTCTTGTCGTGCGGCTTGTACCCCAGCGCCTTGCGCACCACGGCCGCCAGTTCGCCAGTGGTTCCCAGAGGGCGCGCAGCGACGATTGCGCGCGCAACCCTGCGCGACTGACGCTCTTCGCCATATTGGTAGATGACGTCGGCGATCAGGCTTTCGTCCGCGTTGTTGAGGAAGTCGGCCGCACTCTCGCCTTCCTGGCTCATGCGCATGTCGAGCGGGCCGTCGGCAGAAAATGCAAAACCGCGGTGCGCCTGATCGAGCTGCATCGAGGAAACGCCGATATCCATCACTACACCGTCGACGCTCTCGACGCCGGCAGCACGCATGACATCCAACATTTCGGAAAAACGATGGGGATGAAGGACGAGGCGCGCAGAGTTACCCTCTGCTTCCGACCAGTCGCGACCAGCCGAAATTGCGTCGGGATCACGGTCGAAGGCATGCACCGTCGCCCCGCGCTCGAGAAGGGCGCGCGTGTATCCTCCCGCACCGAAGGTCGCATCGATCAGCACGTCGCCCGGCTGCGGGTCGAGCGCTTCAACAACCTCATCGAGGAGGACCGGGATATGAGGCGCAGCGCTCATTTGCCCTTAGCCTTGGCATCGGCCAGCAAGCTCTCGCAGGCCGCCTTCGCGCTTGCCCAATCATCGCCCATCTTGGCGAGCTCTTCCGGGTTCCAGAGAGTGAAAAAGCGCCCACCACCCTGGAAATAAAGCCCGTCTTCGATCTGGCCGAGCGAGCGGAGATGATCAGGCATCACGAACCGGCCACTGTCGTCGAATGGCATTTCAATGAAGCCAAACAGCTGGCTGGCGCGCGTATCGCGATCGAAGTCCTTGCCGACGCGGACAGCGATTTCTTCTTCGCGATCGAGCTGCGCGTCCAGTTCTTCCTTGCGGCTGAGCCCGAAACCAACGAGGCAGTTCCAGGTGGGGTGCTTCATCAAGCACAGAACCCGACCATCGGAGCTTTCCTTCACAGCTTTGCGGAAAAGCGGAGGGAGCACGAAGCGGCCCTTATCGCCCGCAGGCGAATAGGCTTGTCCGCTGTACCCTCCAAATTGCACTTCCCCGTTCCCCAGCTTGCGTTAGCGTCCTCCCCATCGACACACCTCTCCCGCCCGCAAAAGCACGCGCTTCCACGGCGTCCGAAACCTCTCGGCGTCGCACGCAAAGACAATGGCATGTCCGATGTGTGGTGGGTTTATATCGGGACTGGCGGGGATGGAAGGGAAAATTACGGGATTTTGCGGGATAGATTTTCAAGTAATTGAAAATAAGAGCGTTTTTATTGCCGGCGCCCTTGAGAACTTTACCAGCCCATTAACTAATTCCCGCAGAATTTAGAGAGAATCGCGTGGTTATCCGGTCATTCGACAGGCTTTCCCGTCAAATCCCGCGCGCTGTCCCGTGAAATCCCCGAAGGGGGATTCTCAGCGGTGAAATATTCGGTCGATCAAGCTCACAAGAGCGCTCTTGCGTGCCGCGTCAGGATGGTGATCATCCAGAAGTGCGGCATCGGCGATGAGCAGGGCCCGGCCCTCGCCAATCTTGCAATCTGCCACCAGCCCCTCCGCGGATAAGTCACAGTCTGCATATCCGGCCTCATCGAGCGGCTCGAAATGACCCGCAAGTTCGACCGGCAGGTTGCTACCTTTCGAAGGTACGAAGCGCTCGCCGCTCGGCTGCTCTTCGTTGAAAACAAGGTCCAAACCCCACCGCGCCAGAATGGGTGAAATGACCACCATGTCGTGAGGCCTGCGCGGATCTCCCAGTGGATGATCGCTGTGTTGGGTCAGCACCGGATCGGCAAAGATAAGTGCCTGGCCGCCTTCCCTTAGCCAATTGTCGAACGCTACGTTTTCCGAAGGCGCGAGTGGGCGCGGCTGCGCAAGAAGGACCTGATCGAACCCGTTCAGCGCTTCTGCTTCCAGAGTATCGAGCGGCAAAATCTCGCTGTTCTGCTCCAGCGCCTGACGCACCCACCCATCCTCGACCTGCCCATTCAGCACCGAAGCGATGTCGCCGCCTTCACCCCAGTAAATCGGGAGGGTGGTGAACAAGCCGATTTCAGTTCTGGCAGTGTCCTGCCGCGCTTCTTCCGGAGGATCGCTTTGCGCCGACTGCACACTGCATCCGGCCAATGCCAGCGAAAGAAGCGCCGCGATGGTCTTACTGCTGGGAAGCTGGAGCATCGGGAACGCCCTGTTCCGGAAGCGGAGCCGGAGACTGCGATGGCAAAGGAGCCGATGGTTGGGGAAGATCGGGAACGACCCCCGCTTCGACCAGAGGATCATTCTGCTTTACCGGCTGGCTCGGCTCCGTGGTGGGCGCAGCTGCGGGTACAGCAGCGGCGTCCACCTCGAGCATGCGGTCCTGAATAAGGCTCGCAAGCCCGACCAGCAGCACCATGAGCACGATCCCCCCAATGCCGATCTGAAGCCGCTGCATCGATTGGGAGCGGGTTCCCGCAAGCGGAACATCAGTAGGCTCACCGACGGTGGGTGTGTTACGGGTGAGATCAAGAGATCGTGGCATGCCGGGAATCTTGGGCACTGCCACGCTTCGCGTCAATCTTTCAGTTCAAGCCAGTCGAAAACAGGCAGATCTTTCGAAAGAAGCCATTCCGGATTGTAGAGGGTCGAGAGGTAGCGGAAGCCGGTGTCGCAAAGAATGGTGACCACCTGCGGCTTTTCCCGACCTTCAGTCACCAGCTTCTTGCCGAGCGCCACGGCACCGGCGACATTGATGCCGCTCGAAAGGCCGAGGCACAGCCCTTCCTCGCGCAGGAGCCGGGCGACCCATTGCAGGCCCTCTTCGTCGGAAATCCGAAACTGGGTATCGATCGGCGCACCTTCCAGATTTCCGGTGATGCGCCCCTGGCCGATCCCCTCGGCCACGGACGAACCTTCGCTCTTCAGCTCGCCATGGGCATAATAGTTGAAGAGAGCGGCACCGTGCGGATCGGTGAGCGCGATCACCGCGTCTTCGTCGAATTCCTTGAGCCCCATGCCCACGCCCGCGATGGTACCCCCGGTTCCGGCTGCGCAGGTAAAGCCATCGACCCGGCCATCCAGTTGCTGCCAGATTTCCTTCGCTGTGCCTTCGATATGTGCCTTGCGGTTCGCCGTATTGTCGAACTGCCCCGCCCAGATCGCGCCGTCGGTTTCTTCCGCCATCCGGCGCGAGACGTGCTGAAAATGGTTGGGGTCGGCATATTTCGTGGGGGGTACAGTCACCAGTTCGGCGCCAAGGGCGCGAAGGGTCTGCATCTTTTCTGCTGACTGGTTGTCGGGCATCACGATGATGGTGCGATAACCCAGTGCATTGGCAACCAGAGCAATGCCGATGCCGGTATTTCCGGCGGTACCTTCGACGATCGTGCCGCCCGGCTTCAGGTCTCCGCGCGCTTCTGCATCGCGGATGATATAAAGCGCTGCACGGTCCTTTACGGACGCGCCGGGATTGGCGAATTCACACTTGCCGTAAATATCGCAACCGGCTTCCGCGCTGGGGCCCGCCAGGCGGACGAGCGGGGTATTGCCGATGAGGTCGAGCGTCTGCTCGCGTACGGGAATTTGAGTCATGCTGGCCGAGTTAGGCGCGCGATGCCGCAGCGGCAAACAACATCAATCTTCAGGTGCGATAGTAACCTTCAGTCCATCCAGCTCTGCACCGAAAGGGATCTGGCAGGAAAGGCGGGAAGTATCGGACCGGTGATCGCTGCTCTCGAGAAGGTCATCTTCATCCTCGCTCATTTCCGGCAGCTTGTCCGCGAACTCCGGATCGACATGGACATGGCAGGTGGCGCACGAACAGCAACCGCCGCACAAGGCCAGCAGCTCGTCGAAACCATTGTCACGAATGGCTTCCATGACAGTCAGGCCGGTCTCGACCTCGATCTCTGATGTTTCGCCTTCGCGGGTAGTGACGATCAGCTTGGGCATCCATTGTATCCTGTATTGCCATGCCCGCCGGACGGGCTCTATGCGGACTGCTGCTATTCAAAGCGATACGGGAAGGCAAGCCAAAGCCATGGGTCTGACGACAGCGACCATCCGGTCGCACCTCGATGAAATTGCCTGTGGCGACCCGCTTGTAGCAGCCGCGATCGACCGCGTCGGCTACCCCGAAGAACGTATTCGCCCGACCGGATACCGAACTCTGTTACGGACGATCGTTGGCCAGCAGGTCAGCGTGGCAGCAGCAGCCTCGGTCTGGCAGAAGCTGGAAACCGAACTCGGGGAGGACATGCCCGCAGGCGATTTGCTCGCGCGCGACTTCGACACATTGCGCGGATGCGGCCTGTCCCGTCAGAAGCAGGGCTACGCACGATCGCTGTGCGAATTGGTTGTCAGCGAGGAGCTCGATCTGGAAAATCTTCCTGCAGATGACGAGGAAGCCATCGCCCAGTTGGTCCGGATCAAGGGAATTGGCCGGTGGTCGGCGGAAATCTACCTCCTCTTCGCCGAAGGCCGGCCCGACATCTGGCCGGCGGGCGACCTAGCCGTTCAGGCCGCGTGCGGAAAGCTGCTTGGCCTTGATGAGCGGACGAGCGAGAAAGAGACACGCGCCTTGGCGGAAAATTGGCGGCCCTATCGCGGGGCGATGGCCATCTTCACCTGGCATGCCTATGCCGATCCGGCATTATAGATTGGGAGAGATTCTATGAGCCAGCGCAAGGCAATCTTCGTCACCGGCGGCGCATCCGGCATCGGCCGCGCCATCGCACTCTATTTCGGGCAACGGGATTATTTCGTCGGCCTCGCCGACATCGACGAAGCCGGCATGCGCGAAACCCTCGACATGGTCGGGCATGGGTTCGTGTTCCAGCAAGCGCTGGATGTGCGAGATCGCGCCGCTTGGGATCGCGCGCTCGACGGTTTTGCAACTGCAGCCGGCGGCCGGATCGATGTCGTAGCCAACAATGCCGGTATTCCCCTCGGTGGTCTTTTGATCGAAAACAATGAAGAGGAAATCACGCGCTGTCTCGACATCAATCTCAAGGGCGTACTCTTCGGGGCGCAAGCAGCCCATCCCCACCTGAAACAAACTGCGCCCGGCTCCTGCCTGCTCAACACGGCAAGTGCAGCCGGGATTTACGGGACGCCAGGTGCGAGTGTTTACTCGGCCACCAAGTTCGGCGTTCGCGCCATAACCGAAAGTCTCGATGCCGAATGGGCGCAAGATGGGATCAAGGTACGCTCGATCATGCCCAGCTTCATCGATACACCACTGCTGGATCACAATGCCAATGCGATGAGCAATGACATGATCCGCCGCCGCGTCATGGACGCAGGCCTGGAGATCACGCCGGTGGAGGAAGTGGCCAAGGCGGCGTGGGATGCGGTGCATGGCGAAAAGCTGCACACCACCGTCGGCAAGACCGCCAAGACCCTCGCCTTCGGCGCGCGCTGGCTGCCAGGCCGGCTGCGGAAACAGACGCGCTCGGCCGCAAGACCGCTGCTTCGCTGAGCACTACGGTAGGTTGAAGACAGTGACCGCCTGGGCCGGGACAGAATGGAGCCCGGCCCAAGGCGTTCTGCCTACACCAGCTTGTCGATCTTCTTCGCCATGTTCACGTCGCGCAGGCTGAGCCCGCCCGCATCATGCGTGGTCAAGGTGATTTCGACCTTGTTGTAGACATTGAACCATTCAGGGTGGTGATCGCGCTTCTCCGCAATGATCGCGATGCGTGTCATGAAGGCAAAGGCTTCGGCGAAGTCGGCAAATTCGAAAGCGCGTTCGATCGCTTTGCCTTCCCGGCAAAGCGACCATTCCGGGAGCGCCCTTAGCCAGCTGTCCCGTTCTTCGGGGGTCAATTCCTCGACGGCCATGCGCGAATCCTCTGTTGCTTGTCGTGCCCGCGCCTTTTGCCTATCGCTGCCGCCCATGCAAGCGCAGCTCATCGCAACCGACATCGCCTGCCGTAGAGGTGATAGGCTGCTCTTCCGGGGCCTGTCGCTGACCTGCGCCAGCGGCGATGCGGTCCATGTCACCGGGGCGAACGGGATCGGCAAATCCAGCCTCATGCGCATCCTGGCGGGGCTGGCCCGGCCTTTTGCTGGCGAAATATCGTGCACCGGTGCAATCGGCCTGGTCGACGAGCGGCTTGCTCTCGACATCAACCAGCCGCTTGGCAAGGCGCTCGCATTCTGGGCGAGATTGGACGGCTCTTTGGCAGATGGAGAAATGCACGCACTGCTTCAGCTCGAACCGCTGATGGATATACCGGTGCGCTATCTCTCTACCGGCCAAAAGAAACGGGCTGCGCTGGCCCGCCTTCTTACTCGTGACTGTCCGATCTGGTTGCTGGACGAGCCTTTGAATGGCCTTGATACGCAAGCGCAGAAGACAGTCGAGATGTTGATTTCCAGGCATTGCGAGCAAGGAGGCATCGCCGTGGTCGCTTCGCACCAGCCGATCGCACTGGCTGGCGAAACCCTCGCCATTGAAAGCTTCATCCGGTGACCGCCATTTTTGCCTTGCTTCGGCGTGATCTCGGCTTGCTTTTGCCCGGCGGCAGCGGCCGAGGCGTCTTGCCCCTGCTTTTCTTCCTCGCAGTGGCGATGCTTTACCCTTTCGCCGTAGGTCCCGACGCGCAGATGCTGGCGCGCACCGGCGGAGGCGTGATCTGGATTGCCGCGCTTCTCGCAGCCATCCTGCCGCTCGAAAAACTGGTGGCGGGCGATCTGGAAGCAGGCGTTCTCGACCAGCTGTATTTACGCGGGATCAGCGAGGAATTGGCGATGGCCATCCGCCTGCTGGCACACTGGCTCGCCTTCGCTCCGCTGCTGCTTCTTGCCACATTACCCGCCGCTGCCCTGCTCAATTTGTCGCCGGATACCATCCGGACGGTCGTGTTGGGATTGCTGGCGGGCACACCGGGCCTCGCTGCGGTCGGTCTCACGGTGGCAGCCTTGACGGCAAGCATGCGCGGAGGCGCTGCGCTCGCCGGGCTGATGGTCATTCCGCTTGCGGTCCCGATCCTGATTTTCGGAGCGGGAACGCTTTCCCGGCCCGACAGCTCGGGCCTTCTTCTGACAGCGGCAATCAGTCTCGTGCTGGTCGCCGTGACGCCCTTTGCCGCAGGTGCGGCAGTGCGAGCATCACGGGATTAGATCGCGTTCCGCCGATGGCTCGCCTCAATAAGGCGGCTGATGCAGACCCTTGGGGCTTTCGGTGAAGATTTCGACCCCGTCGTCGGTGATCGCAATCGAGTGTTCGAACTGCGCGGACAGGGATTTGTCACGCGTCACGGCAGTCCAGCCGTCATTGAGCATCTTGGCCTGCGGGCGGCCCAGATTGATCATCGGTTCGATTGTGAAGAACATGCCCGGCTTGAGGAGCGGGCCTGTGCCCTTGCGGCCGGTGTGAATGACTTCCGGCGCATCATGGAACAGCCGCCCTACCCCGTGGCCGCAGAATTCCTGCACAACGCCATATCGGTGGGACTTGGCGTGGGATTCGATAACCGCACCGATATCACCCAGTCTTGCCCCCGGCTGGCTCGCAGCCTCGATGCCGAGCATGAGGCATTCGTATGTCACATCCACCAGTTTGCGGGCCTTCAACGCCGGTTCCCCGGCGAAGAACATCCGGCTGGTATCGCCATGCCAGCCATCTAGCAAAGGTGTGACGTCGATATTTACGATATCACCGTCCTTCAAAGCCTTGTCGGACGGAATACCGTGACAGATCACATGGTTGATCGAAGTGCAGCAGCTATGTGCATAGCCGCGATAACCCATGGTTGCAGGCACCGCACCGGCATCGAGCGTCATTTCGCGGACCTTGTCGTCGATCTGCCCGGTGGTTACGCCGGGTCGGACAAGCTCGGTCAATTCGTCGAGAATTTCCGCTGCCAGCCGTCCGGCCTTGCGCATTCCCTCAAAACCATCGGGCCCATGAAGCTTGATGGTTCCATCGCGATAAACGGTCTGTTCGCTGTCGATTACCTGATATTCTGTCATGCGCACCACTTAGTGATGTCGGAGCGAAATTGCGAGCGCTCTAGCTCCCGACCTTGAATGCGCTTGCGAATTGCGGCTTCACCGCGTCGAGAACAGAAGCGGTGACCGGGAAATCCAGTTCGTAGTCGCCTTCTGCATATGCCCCTGCAACATAAGGGCCGAAATAGATACCGATGCGGTTGAACGCCGTGCCATCGGAGGATCCGACCAATACAGTGGCTTCGTCGATACCCGGGCAATCGGTGGACCATTCTCCATCGCGAGTAACCGGTTCGCCTCGCCGTTTCGCCCGCTCCTGGTCCAGTGCATCGCAAAGCTTCGCGCCCAGCGCGGTTTCGAGAGCAACGGCGGAGTTGAAAAGCTCGACCCCCTTCATACCGCGCCTGCCTTCCCGGTCCCATACCAGCGAACTCTTGCCGTGGTTGCCGTGTGCTCCACCGGTATAGACGTAGAAGTCTGCCGAAAGGCTCAGCCAGTCATCGAGATCGGCGACCACTTTCCATTCTTTCTCGAAATCGCGGTTCCTGCATGCTCCGCATTCTTCGGGCGACGTCTCAATCGCTTCCTGCCAATCGTCCTTCTGTTCCGCCAATTGCTTGGCGCGGTCGGCCTCGAAGCGCGCTGCGAGTTCCGGGATGCGATTGACGGCAGCCGGCCAGCTGTAATCGAAGGTGCGTTTGCCACCATTGCTTTCCGCATCATCTTCAAAGGTTGTCCCGGTCACCGCTGGCTGGGCGGGTGTTTTGGGGGTCGCGGGAGCTTCCACGCGCGCATTCATCGCTTCGACAGGAGCGGCGCTGTCATCCGCCGACTGCGAACAACCCGCGCTCGACAGCGCCACGGAAATCAGGAACAGAGACTTGTACATCGAATTACCTTGGCACCAGAAAGATTAATCGGAAGAAAACTAACATGGCCGACAAAGCCGACCTAATCCAGGCGGATCGCGGACAGCAGGCTGTCCCCATTTTTCTCGTCAATCGCGAAGGATTTCCCGAGTGGGAGAAAACCCTTCCCGCCGGACAGCGCGCCGCGCTGGACGGTCAGAAATTCGACGGAAGCGGCTATCAGGTTGCGATCGTGCCCGACGGCGACGGCTGGTTTGCGGTTGGCGGGGTAGCCAATCCTGAAAACCTGTCCAGTTGGTGCCTGGCAAAGCTGGCAGAACAATTGCCCGAAGGCACCTATCGCCTTGCCAAGGGTGAACCCGGACCCGCGCTCCACGGGTGGCAGACGGCTCAATATGCCTTCACCCGTTACAAAAAACCTGAAAAGCCCGTTGGCCCGCGCATTCTTCTAACCAAAGAAGCGCAGAAAATCGATGCCGCCATGGCGGAAGCTCAGGCGGTGTGCCTCGTGCGCGATCTGGTCAACACCCCTGCCGAGGACATGGGCCCGGCATCGCTGGAAGACCAGTGTGAACGCCTCGCCAAGGATCATGGCGGCAAATTGGCCGTGACCCGCGGCGACCAGCTGGAGCAGGATTATCCGATGGTCCATGCGGTCGGGCGCGCTGCCGCTCGGCACCATGCCCCGCGGATCATGCATCTGACCTGGGGCAAGGAAAGCGATCCCGTACTGGCCATCGTGGGCAAGGGCGTGTGCTTCGATTCCGGCGGTCTCGATGTGAAGAACTCGTCCGGAATGCTGCTGATGAAAAAGGACATGGGCGGCGCAGCGCACGCAATCGCCCTTGCGCGACTGGTCATGGGAGCAAAGCTTCCGGTGCGGCTGCATCTGCTCGTTCCAGCAGTCGAAAATGCCATTTCCGGCAACAGCTTCAGGCCTGGGGACGTGCTGAAATCGCGCAAGGGTCTGACCGTCGAAATCGGCAATACCGATGCCGAAGGGCGGCTGATCCTGGGCGATGCGCTGACCCGCGCCAGCGAGGAGAAGCCGACACTCATCATCGACTTCGCCACGCTCACCGGTGCGGCGCGTGTCGCGCTTGGTCCGGACTATCCCGCGCTCATGACCCGCCGCGATGAGACGGCGGCTGAATTGATCGAAGCCGGCAAATCGGTTGATGACGAACCATGGCGCCTGCCTCTGCCGGAAGCCTATGTCGAATGGCTGAACTCCGAAATCGCGGATACCAACAATGCGCATGGCAATTCCTTCGCCGGAGCAAGCGTGGCAGGTCTCTTCCTCGATAAATTCGTTGGCGACGGCCTCGACTGGGCTCATTTCGACACCTTCGCCTGGAGGCCCGCCGCCAAACCGGGACGGCCCAAGGGCGGCGATGCTTACGGATTACGCGCGGCATGGCACATGCTCCAGAAGCGGTTCGCTGCATCGTAGAAAGAGCACCAAGCTTGCCCCGCAGCCGCTACGCGGTTAAGCGCTCGCGTTTGCATCAAGGGACCAATACGTGAGCGCTGCGGCCGATTACACATTACCTACCGGAATAGTCGGACTGAAGGGGCCGGTGAGCAAACCTGCGCCCGGCACGCTGCCCCTGCGCGGCGATCTGGCGCACATCGCGCTCGCGAATGGTTATCTGGCGGCGCATTATGTCATCCCCATCAAGCGCACGCTTGGCGATCGGGACGTCACGCTGAAACTTGGTTCGCGCAGCGACGCTGATGAAGGCGCGACGCTTGCCGCCGGATCCGAAGTGGAGCTGCTCGACTGCGAAGGTGACTGGGTGTGGCTGACTGCCGGGCCCGAAGGCCCCAGCGGCTATACGCTTTCGGACGCACTGGTTCCAGCCGATGCCGCATAAGATATTCATCGACGGCGCGGCAGGGACGACCGGGCTCGAGATCGCAGAACGGCTTGCGCCGCGCAGCGAATTCTCGCTGATCACGCTCGACGATGACCGGCGCAAGGACGCTGGCGCGCGCCGCGAAGCATTGAACGAAGCCGATGTCGCCATCCTCTGCCTGCCGGACGATGCCGCACGCGAGGCGGTCGAGCTGATCGACCCGGCCAGCGGTACGCGGGTTATCGACGCCTCGAGCGCGCATCGCACGACCGAAGGCTGGTGCTACGGATTTCCGGAACTGGTCGGCACCGAACGCGTCGCCGATGCCCGCCGGGTGAGCAATCCCGGCTGCTACCCCACCGGGTTTCTCGGCCTTATCGCTCCGCTGGTTCGCGCCGGACTAGTCCCGGCCGACTGGCCCTATACCGTCAATGCGGTCAGTGGTTATTCGGGCGGCGGAAAGGCGCTGGTCGAACGCTACGAAAGCGGCGAGGCGCCGGGCTTCCGCGCCTATGGCTATGATCTTGCGCATAAGCACCTGCCCGAAATGAAAGCTCATGCGGGGCTCGATCATCCGGTCCTGTTCGCGCCTGCCGTGGTGCCGGTCTATCGCGGAATGATCGTGGAGGTGCCTTTGCATCTGGGCGCAATGCCAAACGATCCCCACGCCGATGCGCTGCGCGGCGCTCTGGCCGAGTTCTACGAAGGCTCGCAGGTGGTCAAGGTGTGTACCGACCCGGCTCAAAAGGAACTTCTCCTCGAACCCGGGGCCGAGCCTGACGACGGCATGGAGCTGTTCGTATTCGGCAACGAAGGCGGCTGGAATGTCCGGCTCGTGGCCCGGCTCGACAATCTCGGCAAGGGGGCGAGCGGTGCGGCCGTCCAGAACCTCAATCTGCTATGCGGATTGCCCGAGACCGCCGGCCTCAAGTTCGGCTCTGCCTAATAAACAGGCAGCAGCCGACCAGCCTTTGGGCAGTGCCGCGATCGCTGCCCGGGCAAAATCACGCCGTTCAGCCGTTCATGGGTTTGGCACGTTTCTTGGAACGTCGCGCGAAACATGACATGACGTTGCTGTGCGGATTCGTCCCGCACGGCAGCACACGGGACCGGTAGACACGTGAAAAAGATCGAAGCGATCATCAAGCCCTTCAAGCTCGACGAGGTGAAGGAGGCTCTCCATGAGATCGGCGTGTCCGGCATCACCGTTACCGAAGCCAAGGGTTTCGGCCGGCAGAAAGGCCATACCGAACTGTATCGCGGCGCCGAATATGTCGTCGATTTTCTGCCCAAGGTGAAGCTGGAAGTCATCGTCCCGGCAGACATCGCCGAACGCACGGTGGAAGCCATCGCCGGCGCCGCGCAGACCGGCAGGATCGGCGACGGCAAGATCTTCGTCAGCCCGATCGAAAGTGCCATGCGCATTCGCACGGGCGAGAGGGATCACGACGCCATCTGATTTCCCGCGGAATTTTCCTGCCCGCCAACCCGGCGGGCGCATTACGAACTACCCTAACGGAGGCAATACATGTCAAAGGCAAACGACGTCCTGAAACGCATCAAGGACGAGGAAATCGAATGGGTCGACCTCCGCTTCACGGATCCCAAGGGCAAGTGGCAGCACCTTACGATGGTCGCATCCACGCTCGATGAAGACCAGCTCGAAGACGGTCTGATGTTCGACGGTTCGTCGATCGCCGGCTGGAAGGTCATCAACGAAAGCGACATGATCCTGAAGCCGGATCTGGAGCGTGTCTATGTCGATCCCTTCAGCGCCGAACCGATGATGATCGTCTTCTGCGACATCGTCGAACCGTCCACCGGCGAATGGTATGCCCGCGATCCGCGCACGACCGCGAAGCGCGCCGAAGCCTATCTGAAGTCGACCGGTATCGGCGACACGATCTATGTCGGCCCGGAAGCCGAATTCTTCATGTTCGACGATGTTCGCTTCGAAGACGGCTATGCCGGTTCGGGCTATCGCCTCGACGATATCGAACTGCCGACCAACACCGGCCGCGAATATGAAAGCGGCAACCTTGCCCACCGGCCGCGCGCCAAGGGCGGTTACTTCCCCGTTGCCCCGGTCGACAGCGCCGTCGACATCCGCGGCGAAATGGTTTCGACCATGATGGAAATGGGCCTCCCATGCGACAAGCATCACCACGAAGTGGCCGCTGCGCAGCACGAACTCGGCCTCACCTTCGGCACGCTGGTCGAAACCGCCGACAACATGCAGATCTACAAATATGTCGTGCATCAGGTCGCGCATATCTACGGCAAGACCGCGACTTTCATGCCCAAGCCGATCAAGGACGATAACGGTTCGGGCATGCACACGCACATGTCGATCTGGGACGATGGCAAGCCGACCTTCGCCGGCAACCAGTATGGCGGCCTCAGCGAAAACTGCCTCTATTACATCGGCGGCGTCATCAAGCATGCCAAGGCTCTGAACGCCTTCACCAACCCAACCACCAACAGCTACAAGCGCCTGGTTCCGGGCTTCGAAGCGCCCGTGCTGCTGGCCTATTCGGCCCGCAACCGTTCGGCTTCCTGCCGCATTCCCTATGGCGCGGGCGACAAGGCAAAGCGCGTGGAATTCCGTTTCCCCGATGCGATGGCCAACCCCTACCTCGCCTATGCCGCGCTGCTGATGGCCGGCCTCGACGGGATCCAGAACAAGATCCACCCGGGCGAAGCGATGGACAAGAACCTGTACGACCTGCCCCCGGCAGAGCTGGCAGACGTTCCGACCGTTTGCGGATCCTTGCGCGAAGCGCTCGAGGCGCTCGAGGCAGATCACGAATTCCTGCTGAAGGGTGAAGTCTTCACCAAGGACCAGATCGAAGCCTATACCGAGCTGAAGTGGGACGAGGTCCTGCGCGTCGAAACAACGCCCTGCCCGGCTGAATTCGACATGTATTATTCCGCCTGATCGAGCGGAGTTACCGACTAAAGAGGCGTCCGGGGCAACCCGGGCGCCTTTTTGTTGGGCCAACGATATACCAATTCTTAGGGTGCCCGCCCTATCGCCCGTGATGATGAAAACTTTCCAGGGCAGGACCGCGTGAGCATCTGGCATACGAAGCTTGGCGAACAGGCGGATGAAGGCCGCGCCGAGCGCATCATCCTGAAGAAAAGGCGCAAGCAGAATCCCACGGCAACGGGCCTGGGTGCAGTGGCAATCGCACGGACCGGCTCGCGCGCCGGGCTGCAACGCAATGACGACCGAAGCGCCCTGAAGGAAAGACCCGTCCGGGCCCTGCATCAGGGTGCGCATTTCGACGCCACGCTTCTCGATATGTCTGCCAACGGGATCATGATCACGGGGCAAATTCCTGCCGCACGCGGCGATCAGATTTCCCTGACGAACGGTGACGCACCTCCCATCGCGGCATTCGTCCGCTGGATGCGTGACGGAAGGATCGGCCTGGAGTTCTGCGGTCATACCGAGCTCGCTGCGGCAGAGGAAACCTGCGAAGCCGTTCTGACCTCCGTCTTGCCCGGCCCGCTCGTGGATAAAAACAATCAGGCGGACGCATCCACGCTGCCCCTGCCGCGCCAGGCTAATGGCCGCGCCCGGCTGGTCTGGATCGGCAAATTGACGTGCGAGGGGCGCAGTGTCACCGTGCGACTGCGGACCATTTCTGAAGGCGGCGCTGTCCTCTCGCTGGCGGCGCCCTTAGGCGTGAGCGATGGAGCCAAAGTGGCGCTGGAATTGCGTTACTCCAAACGGATGACCGGCAAAGTCGATTGGTGCGCGGCACAGGAACTCCATCTCAGGTTCGACAAGGCCATCGACATCTCGGCGTTGCGGGACGAACCCTGTGCCGAAATCGTGGCCCAGAACCCGGCTGCCCTCGATCATCTGCGCAACCACGAAGATCAGACCGACCTGGATCATCTGAATATCAGGGCGCTGAGGATCGGGCATTGGCAGCCAGCATGCGAGGAGCCGCACCGCGCCGTCTCTCTTGACGAACTGCATGAACTGCTGGCAGCCGATGGGCGTCCCTCCGCAGCCTGAATTCAAGGCGAGGTAAGTCCACCGGCGTCGTGCTTGCGGCTGCCGCTTAGCCCGCTCCCGTCAGTCGCTGCGTCAGATTGTCAATTGGGCCCTCGTGTCAGCAGCCCCCGCTTGGCGGACTGCCAGAACGCCGCGACCAGCAGAGTAGCAGCGAATAACGTCACCAGGTCCAGCGGTCCCGGCGCGATGAGAAATCCCGTGTGGGCCAGGATCGCCCATCCACCACCAATCAGGATTACCAGAACGAAGGACGATGCCATCGCATCGCGTGACAGTTCCTGCTGCAGCTCGTCGGTATGGCGGCCCATGAGCTTCGACACCAGCACGCCCAGCACCACCAGAGCGATGGTCAAGCCGGCCCCTGCTTCGGGCGTAAACCAGCCATCAGGTCCGGAAAGCGCCAGGATCAGCAGGGCCAGGCCGAAAGCAGCCATTCCCACAGCGCTATAGCAAAGCTGGACCTTCATCTCGCGCAGTTCATCCGCATCTTCCACGTTCAGCACCTTGGCCCCGGCATTGGGCAGAAGCGTACCGATCAGGACTGCAAGAGCGGAGAGAATGTAAATGAGGGCCGTGAGCCCGGCAATTTCCGCAGAGGTAGAGAGGCCGGCGTCGGTTCCACGATCGGTTAGCCGGAGAAAGGCTAAGGCCCCCAGGAAACCGGCAACAGCTCCCACTGCGATAGGCAAAAGCAGCTTCCTCACTTTGCCGTGACTATCTGTGGTGCTTGTCATGCGATCGGCTCCCATTCGTCGATAAAAAGATCTGGCACGGCGACAGCGAACAACTTCGCCATCCGCAATGCGAGGGGCAGCGAAGGATCGTATTTGTCGGTTTCGACGGCGTTCACCGTCTGCCGCGAAACGCCGAGCCGGCGAGCCAGTTCACCTTGGCTCCAGCCCCTCGCCTCGCGTTGCTCCTTGACCCGGTTTCTCACGATCCAACCTGCTTCCTGTAAAGAGCTCTTTACTGACAAGAGCTCTTTACAGTCAAGAGCTCTTTACAGCCGAGCCCGATTTTCCATTTTCCTACACGCGAAAAATCTGCCCAATCCCTTGGCCTTCCCGAACCGAAAGGAATGCCCATGAACCGCAAAATTATCTTCGATACCGTCCGGCAAATGCTTGGGCGCGGCTTACGGCAAAGCGAGGTCGAGACGCTCGACCTCGCTATCGATCAGGCCTTGGAGCAGGACGTCCATCGCGGACAGAATTCGGCGCCTGGAACGGGTGAGCAAAATTACCCTCAGGACCGTGCTCCATGTACTCCATCCTGTAGGATTTCCCCAGCGGGAATCCAACTTATCCAACGCTTCGAATCCTGTGCCCGTCTGCGGCCAGACGGGCTCTATGAAGCCTATCCCGACCCTGGCACCGGGGGAGCTCCCTGGACTATCGGATGGGGATCGACCGGACCCGGGATCCGCCCGGGGACCGTCTGGTCGCAGGAGCAATGCGACAGGCGCTTCGAAGCGGATCTCGTCCGCTACGCCGCAGAGGTTTCCGCCGCGATCGGGTCCGCGCCTACCACACAGCAGCAATTCGATGCTCTCGTGAGCTTTCACTACAACACGGGCGCCATTCGCCGCGCAACTCTCACGCGGCTGCACATCGCTGGCCAGTTCGACCGGGCCGCAGAGGAATTCGCCCGATGGCGATATGCCGGCGGACAGGTTCTCAAGGGCTTGATCCGGCGCCGGCGTGAAGAGGCACGGTTATACGGAATGCAATAATGGGACACGGCCCACCTTGCGCGCCGATGAACCGGAACCGACTCCGGCCGCCCGCCGTTTCTCAGGCCAAAGGAGTATTACAAATGCGTATCCTCATGGCAGGAGCGGCAGCACTCGCGCTCGCCGCAAGCGGTGCCGCAGCCCAAGGAAAAGGCAACGGCAACGGAAATGGTAACGGAAATGGCAACGCCGCCGCAGCCCAGCAAAAGGGCAATGGCGGGGGCATGAAAGCCAACCGCGGCCCTGAAAAAATGGCTCAGTCCAATCCCGGTAACGGCAACGGCCGTGGAAACGGAAACGCCAAGGTCAAAACCGATCGTGGTCCCGATCGCTCTCCCATCCGCGCCGAACGCGGCAATGGAAACGGCAACGCGCCCGTCCGTGCGAACAATGGCAACCGCGGCAATGGCAACGGTAACAGCGATCGCGACGCCTTCAGAGATCGCGGAAACGGCAATGTGCGCACCGCCTATGACGATGTGCGGCGCGTGCGTGACGGAAGCTGGCTTTCGCGTGATCGCGATCGCGGTCTCATCGACGGCTGTCCTCCGGGACTCGCCAAGAAGAACAACGGCTGCAATCCTCCTGGGCAGGTAAAGGATCGCTACCAGCGCAGCCTGTTTGGCGACAATTACCGACCCAGCCTGTTTGGCCTGTCCAATTACGATCGTCGCGGTGACTACTACTACAATGACGGCTATCTCGTCCGCTACGGCAACGATGGCGGCATTTCCAGCTGGCTGCCGCTACTCGGCGGTGCGCTCGGAGTCGGCAATGTCTGGCCGTCCGGCTATCAGAGCTACAACATGCCTGATTACTATGTCGACTATTACGATCTCGGCGGCCCCGACCGGTACCGCTACGCCGACAATGTTATTTACCGCGTCACCCCTGACGATGCTGCGATCACGTCCATTGCAGCACTGATCACGGGTGATGACATCAGCGTCGGTCAGCCGATGCCCAGCGGCTATGATGTGTACAACGTGCCCTACGCCTACCGCGATCGGTATTATGACACGCCGGATCGGCAGTACCGTTATTCGGATGGTCGGATCTTCCAGATCGACCCCCAGACACGCCTTGTAGCCGCAGTTATCGACCTCTTGGTCTGAACGAGAGACACCTCATGAAATCCACATTCTCAAAGCCCTTGATGCTGGCTGCTGCAATTTCCGGGCTCGCCCTGCTTCCCGCCTGCAGCAGCGAGTCCGAAGAACCCGCCGGCGCCGCTTCGACCCAGAAGGAAGGTACGCGCACGATGGCCGCATCTCTGAATGAGTTGCCGGACATGGCTGCGCTCAATGGCGCCATCTCCTCCGCCGAACTCGGCTCCATCTTCGATGGTCCGGGCAGTTATACGCTGCTCGCACCCAACGACAGCGCCTTCGAGGCCCTTGGAGATCGCGGCCAGGTCCTGATGCAGGAGGAACAGCGCCCAATCCTCGTCGGGCTGCTCCGCGAACACATCCTGCCTGGTCACCTCACGCCGGAAAACATCGCCAAGGCGATCGAAGACAAGGGCGGCGACGTGACCATGACCACCCTTGGAGGCGGCGATGTAACCTTCTCGATGGACGGTGACGCAGTCACAGTGTCCAACGGCGATGGATCATCAGCTCGCTTCGCCAGCACTGCCACAGCAGCCACTAATGGCGTGATCATCCCCGTCGACACCGTACTGGTGCCGCAAGACGCGCCGCAAGGCTGAGCCTTCCCGATCAGTAGTCGCGACTGATTTCCGCGACCACACTCTCGCGGCCGATGGTCGATACGCTTGCCAGCAACGATAGCCAGCTGGTGATGCGGAATTCGACCTCGGTCGCGCTATATCCCCGTCCGTCGGTGATGATTTCCACATAGAAGCGGCGGCCGATGTTCTTGCCCAAGGCGACACCGGTCTCGCGGCCCAGTGCTGGATCGGCAGACACGATGCGCAACCGGTCGAGACCAATGGCGCTCCGGAGCTGATTGATAGGATCGAGCCCGCCGCCGCCACGCAGGCTTGCGACAGCGGCCCCCAGTTGCAACGCATCCGTTGCGGACAAGGTCGTGATCGAGCCGCCGAACAAGAGCCGCGCAAGGATTTCCTCCTCGGGCAGGGCCGGGTCGGAGGTGAACGCGATTTCGGTCTGCGATACGGTCCCGGACACGCTCACCACCACGTCGACACCATCGCGTTCGGTCTCTGCACGGATATCCAGCGAAGGGTCGATCGGCGCGTTCTCGTCGAAATCGATTTCCCCGCGAGTAAGTTCGAACCGCGTTCCGGCGAAAGTATAATCGCCGCGAACAACCTGCGCAGAACCACCGATGCGCGGATCGTCTGTCGTCCCACGCAGAATGATGTCGGCGCCCCATTCGCTGTCCAGTCCCATCCCGTCGACATCGATGCGGCTGTTGCCGACTGCGTTGATGAGATAGCGCCAAGACCGTCCCGGCGCGACGACAGGGGCACGATCCGACGGTGCATTGATCTCACGCGTCGCGACCACCGGAAGCCGCATGTCCTCCGCTGCACTCGCCAAGCGCCAGCTGGCGCGGTTGATCCGTACACGCCCGGCGATAGTGCCGCCAAGTCCGTTTGAAACGATCCGCAGGGGCCCTGTCACAGTCGCGGATAGGCCATTCGCTCTGAGAAGGTTTGCGTCTTTCGCCGAGGCACGCAGGTCGAGCGTCGGACCACGCACTTCGGTAAAGCGCCCTTCCACCCGCTCGCCCAATCCTTCAAGATCAACGATACCGCTACCCGTTACCGTTCCGCCGTTTTCTGTCGATCCTGCAAATCGCGTGAGGTTGAGACGGGACCCGGCAAACGTTCCACGCACGGTCACATCGCGGATATCCGTGCCGGAAAGAGAACTGCGAACCCGCAGATCATCGCTTCGCACCGTTCCGCGGACACGCGGGTTGGCCAAGGTGCCCGTGGCGTTGGCAGCGATTGCGGCCGGCCCGGTCAGATCGAACGCGTCGATTGCGGCCAGTCGCCATAGGCTTTCCGCAGCGCCCTGATAACGCAGCTGGGCATCGAGCCGCCCTGCGCGAAGGCGCTGGGTCAGATCGCCCGTGCTGGGCAGTCCCGTGATATAGGCTTGGATACGTCCCTGCCGAATATCCTCATTCGCCAAGACCGCGCGCGCTTCCAGACTGCTTTCTTCAAGCCGCGCGAGAAGGGATAAGTCGACCGGTTTGGACGAGAGGACCAATCCGGATCGGGTAAGCTGGTTCAGCTTCACCCGCGCCGTACCGGTCGGCAATCCTCCACGTACCGCACGATAGTCCACGATCCCGGAAATCGTCCCACCCAATCCAAGATCGCTGGCTACGACATCCACGAGTGACAAGGGCAAGCGTGCGAGCTTTACTTCAAGCGAAGTCTCGTCGTTGCCGAATGTGCCTGAGGCGATGGCCCCGCCGTCGGCATAGTTCACCTGTGTCGGTGCCAGCTGCCAGCCACCGCCATCGAGAGCGGTGAGAACGGCGCGGCGTGGCATGGTGATCTTGCGACCTGCGAACTGTCCATCTGCTGCCAACGCTATTCGATTGGGCTGGAATTGAGCGTTCAAGTCGAGCGCAAACCGGTTTCCGCGTCTGCCGGAGATGGCGGCATCCAATCTGCCCACGCCGTCAACGACCTCTCCCTGAGCGGCCATTCTACCGATGAAGAGAGTGCCATATTGCAATCCCTGCGCATTGGCAGTGCCCGAGAAATTGTAAGAGCCACCGCCAATTACGCCGGTTGCGGCGATGTCCGCACGACCGATGGAAAGCGGGGTGCTGCCGCCGAAGCTGGCATTGCGGGCCGCTAGATCCAGATCAACTCCTTGCCCACCGTCACGCGGCGTCAGCGCGATCGTGCCGTCGAGGCCGCCGCCTGCCAGTGCCAAGGACCCCTGCGCACCTCCATCCACGAGAGTAAGTCCTCCCGACACATTGGTATTGGATACGGTCAGACTTTCGATATCGATGCGCGTGGGCCCACCTTGCGGAGAATAAAGTCCCAACATGCCGGTGAATGGGCCCAGCACCGAACCACCTTCGGTATCAATGGAAAATCCATCAGCGTTAGGGGCAATGGCCAGACGAACATCCTCCAGCCCGGTGACCGGACGCGCGAAGACCAGCTCTGCAGTCGGTGCGCCATTTTCGATCCGCCCCTGAACCGTAAATGGTCCGTAATCGGAGTGCTCGCCGCTTCCGGCCAAAGTCGTCGTCGACCCGGCGATCTGCCCATTCATCGCTAGACGCAGTTTTTGAGAGTTTACGCGCAATTGCCGAAAGTCGATCGCCGCGCCACTTCCGGTGGCGATCCCGCCGCGAACACGGAGTGCCGGGCCGGCCAGATTGGCGAGCGTGTCATTGGAGACCGGCGAAATGCGTGCGTCGAGATCGGCTGAGATTCTCCAACCAGAAGGCAAGAGATCGAAATCGATCATCGCAGTGCCGCCTGCGGTTCCCACATTGTCCAACGCCAGACGATCGGCCCGCACAGGGCCACGAATTTGATAGCGTCCGGAATTGAGGTTCCCACGTAAAGCCAGGTTCGCTGCAAGTCCTTGAAACGCAATCCGCAATTCGTCTCCGACCAGCTGATCGCCAGAAAGAACGATCTGGCCTCTGCCACTGCCGTTCACGAGACGTGGATCGACCAGCTCATTACCGGTCTGGATACGCCCCACATCGATCGATAGCGGGAGCGTCCAACTGCTGCCGTCGTAGCGCGCTGTTCCCTCCTGACGCAGTCCGGCAATATTCGTTGTTCCTGAAATCAGGCGCCCGACAGTCAACTCATGAACGATGCTCAGATCGGTGAAGGCACCATTAAGCGTGGCAGATGCCTGCGCATCTTCGAGACGCAGGCTGTCGCCGAACAGGCCCGGATCTCGCAGGCTGACATCGACTTCGTAATTGGAAATCTCGTTATCCGCCAAGTCGATCAGGCCTTCGCCGCGAAAACGCAATCCCCGACCGATCAACCTTGTGCGTCCATCGAACTTGCGTGCATCGATGGCGATGCGCGATTCTATCGCTACGTCATCGCCCAAGGCATTTGCGACAGTGCCTGTCACAAAGTCGCTTGGGTCCACTTTGCCGATCAGCCCGAAAATGCCGTCATTTGCTGTGACGCGAAGCGCGGCGATCCGGCTCTCTTGCGATCGTACGAGAAGTGCCCCCTGCCAGCGCGACCAGGTTCCGTCGCCGCGCAGCTTGGCGCTGTAGGCTTGCGGAAGACCCAGCATGGCCACCAAGGGCCCGTCCTCGAACGCTTGGATATCCGCAGACAGATCGAAATTGTCGCCGTCCGGCTCGGCATTGATGAGGAGAGCAAGCGAATCCCGCTCACCGAGACGCGCATCGCCATCGACGAACAGTCGGCGATCTTCAATCTGCACCTCGGCATCGAGATCTACGCGTTGCGCCGTGTCCCCCGCTATGCCGGGTGCGAGCATCAGATTGTCTATCTCGAGTTGGTCGATGGAAATATCGAAGCCAGGCAGGATCGGACCGTCTTCTTCGCTCGGAATGAATTCGGGAAGGCGCGCCAAGGTGGCCCGGTGCGCGGCGAAGGTATCGATGTCGAGCCTGTTGTTCAGCCAGGCCCGCGGATTCCAGTCGATCTCGGCTTGGGGAATGGTCAGGAATACGCCCTGCGGGTCGGACAGGGTGACATCGTGAAGCACGGCATCCCCATAGATGTTACCTTCGATCCGACCGACCCGGACAACCAGACCGTTCGGGAATGTTTGCTTGCTGATCTGGCTTGCCAGAAACCGCTCGCCCAGCGGCGTGTTGAGCAAGACCAGCGCCGCGACGAGAAGAATAATCGGAGTAGCGATGAGGATAATCGCCCACTTTCCGATCTTTCGACCACGGCCACGCTTGCGCTCTGGAGCAGCCTGCTCTTCCATTGCCACTTCGGTCATCAGAATGCCTGCCCTAGCGATACGTAAACGGCGACTGGCGCGTCATCCTCGTCAGGCGTCAACGGGACGCCGACATCCAGACGGATCGGTCCGAAGCCGGTATGGTAACGAACGCCCAGTCCGGCCCCGATCTTGATCTCGTCGAAATCAGGAGTTGGGTTGGGTCCTACCGAGCCCGCATCGACGAACGGCACCACCGACACGGCCCCATCGAGGAAACCAGTGCGGATGCGCGCTTCGAGCGCCAGTTCCACCAGGCTTCGGCCACCGGTCGGCTCGCCCAGATCGTTCTCCGGCCCGATCTTGCGATAGCCATAACCGCGCACGGAGCCGCCGCCGCCGGCATAGAACCGCCGCGAAGGCGCAATTTGAAGGAGGTCTGCGCCGGGGATGGAGCCGAATGTCGCGCGCCCGGCGAGTACCAGGCGATCACCGAGCGACTGGTAGTAGCTGCCATCGACCTGACTGCTCACGTAAAAGCTTTCCACGCCATTGGTGGTGGAAGCTTCGGGCGACAACCTGCCACCCAGACGAAAGCCGCGGGTCGGATCGAGAAGGTCGTCGGTCTCGTCGAGAAGGACTGTCCCGGGAAGCGCAGCCACAAAATAAGTTTGCCGTGGTTCCTGGATCCCATCGACGACCGGAGGTCTTTCCTGCGTGGCGATCAGTTCCAGACCGGCAGACCAGCTGAAGTTCTTCTGGAACAGCAACGTCGATTTGCGCTCGAACACACCCGTTAGCGCTATGGTGCGCGCATCGAAGGCCGGACTGTCGATCGTATTGGCATAGGCATCCAGCGTCAGCACGCGGTCGCGGCCACCGAAATTGTTCTTGCGGAAGGTGACGCCAGCCAGCTGTTCTTGCGTTCCCGCGATGCCGCGGACGCGCAACGATCCTTCGGGGGGGAAGAGATTGCGGTGTTCCCAGCTGGCCTGGATGCGAATACCTTCTTCCGATCCATAGCCGATCGCGCCGGCAATAGTGCGCAACTTGGCCTGCTGCAGTTCTACGTCCATCGCCACGACACCCGGCTCACCGCCTGTCGGCGGCGTTACTTCCCGCGGAGTGACGGAGACCGAGGAGACGAGGCCGGTCGCCGTAATCGCACGGCGCAAGTCGAGAGAGAGGCTGCGCTGATAGGTATCGCCGGGTTCGAAGCGGGCGATCTTGGCCAGATGCTTGCCCGACAGGAAGTCCGGCTGGCTGCTGACAACGCCGCCGAACACATATTTGCCATTGGGCGTCACGTTTAAGGTCAGGTCGCCTTCGACACGCTCATGGTCGATCAGCAATTCGGGCGCGTCGATGGCTGCGAAGGGATAACCGGTTTCGCCCAGCGCCCGATCAAGATCGAACTGCTCCTGCACGATCGTGTCGCTCTGGAGGTAGTCACCCGGATAGATCTCGAAGGCATCTCGCAGCTCTGCGCCGTCCGGAGCGGAAAGCAGACTGCCAAGATCGACCGCTCCGATCTTGTATCGGTCGCCCGGAAGTATGTCGAAACGCACCGTCGGCGTTTGCGCCGCCGCCTCATCGCCGACCTGCAGATTGCCGATCGAGCGGATGACCTGGCCATCGTAATAGCCATAGACCCTCAGCAGGTCGCCAAGCAGTTCTTCGTCTTCGCGGGCACGCGCCGCCAGCTGCGCAAGATTGGCCTCGGAATCTTCGAGCTCTTCGATCGTCGACAGAGCCTCGAAGCGCTCTACGAAATCGCCGCGGTCGGAGAAAGGCGGGTCCGTCTGAGGAAAACCCAGCAGCAGATTGTCGGCGACGCGCTCGGTTTCGGCCTCCTCGAACGATACATTGGCCTGCCCCAGATCGAGATCCGCGAACTCGATATCCTCTTCTGGTTCGAGCGGCTCGAAATCCTCGATCGCGATGTCATCCGGCCACGGCAGGTCGAAACCGGGCGGCTGGGCGATCGGCGTGTCGGGATCCGGTGCAGTGGCATCGGAGGATTCGACCGTCTGATCGGCACCCTGCTCTGCCCAAGCATCAGGGTTTTCGACGGCGCTGTCCGGAATCAGATCATCAAGCGTCTGCGCATGCGCAGCCGCAGAGAAACTCAGCAAGGCGGCCGCAGCCACGCACAGCTTCAGCCCACTGCGAAACCTGTCAATCGCGGACCTTGTACCGCAATCTGCCACCGTCCTTCGACGGCATGGGATCGATGCTGCGCGAGCCATCCGATTGGACGGAATTCTGGATGAGGCGCTTTTGCTCGACATCGTGAAACCGCTCCCACCCGAGCCGTGTAAGACGCTCGAGCGGGCGGTATCGAACCTTGTATTGCATCCGATCCGACCCTTCGACCCAGTAGCCGAGGTATACATAAGGCAGTCCGCTGTCGGCAGCACGCCTGATGTGGTCGAGAATAATGTAGTTCCCAAGCCCAGATCGATCCTCAATTTCAGGGTCGTAAAAGCTGTAGATCATCGACAGCCCATCACCCTGCACGTCTGTGAGACATGCACCGACCAGACGACCCGGCTCGGCACCTACTCCCGCTTCCCGATATTCAATGACATAGCTGGATACGGGCGTATGTTCCACCATATCCGCAAAATCTGATTCGTCCATCTCTGCCATGCCGCCACCGGGGTGACGAGCGGCGAGATATTTACGTAGCAAGGCGTATTGCTCTTCGGTCGCCCAAGGCCGGCATTCAGACACGACAAGATCGTCGTTCGCTTTCAACGTCCGCTTCTGGCTCGACGATGGCTTGAACTCTTCGGCGACGACCCGCACAGACACGCATGCCTGGCAATCGAGACACGATGGCCGGTACGCCACCGTCTGGCTGCGGCGGAAGCCGATGCGGCTCAACGCTTCATTGAGTTCATCCGCGGATTCACCTCGTAATTCGGTAAAGACCTTCCGTTCGCTCCTGCCCGGCAGATACGGACAGGGCGCCGGGCTGGTCACGAAGAACCGAGGAAAACGAATGGGTGCCGTCACGGCTGCGTCCTTTATTGCTGCGAAGCTTTATTCGCCAACAATGCCGTTATGCATGACGCGGGCCCGGGTTAAAAGACTCTTAACCATGAAAATTGGCCTCTCCGCACGAGTCGCGCCAAGAGGCCGGGAAATTTACCTGATCATCAGGCGGCTTTACGCCAATTCGGCCAGCTCGACATGGTAGCCCTTGCCTTCGAGCGCCTTGATCAGACGGTCGATCTGCGGCGCGTCGCGCGCTTCGCATTCGATCTCGGTGATCAGGCCCTTGGCAGGCAGGGTGGTAAAGATGCGCTGGTGGTAGATTTCTATGATGTTGACGTTGTGCTCGTTGAACTCGCGCATCACCTTGAACAGCGCACCGGGGCGATCCTGAAGAGTAATCCGCAATCGCGCCAGCCTGCCGGATCGCGCCAGGTCGCGGACCAGAACATTGGCCAGCAGCCGGGTGTCGATATTGCCCCCGCACAAAACCAGTCCCACGCTCTTGCCAGCGAATTTCTCCGGGTTTGACAATACGGCGGCAAGCCCTGCTGCCCCCGCACCCTCGACCACGGTCTTCTCGATCTGGAGAAGCAGGGAAACGGCATGTTCGAGATCCGCCTCTTCAACGAGCAGCACTTCGTCAACGAGTTCGGAGATGATTTGCCGCGTGAAGGCCCCCGGCTCCTTCACTGCGATGCCTTCAGCCAGCGTATCGCCGCCGCACGGCAGAACGTCGCCCGTCACCGCAGAATACATGGATGGGTAGAGTTTTGCCTGCACCCCGATCATGTGAATATCCGGGTTGAGCGCCTTGGCCACGGTGGCCATCCCGCTCATCAACCCGCCGCCGCCGATGGGCACGACAAGATAATCGAAATCGAGCTTCTTCTCGAGCATTTCGAGAGCCACCGTTCCCTGACCGGCCGCGACCTTCGGATCATCGAAAGGATGCACGAAGGTCAGACCGCGTTCGGCTTCCAATGTTCGGGCGTGCTCGTACGCTTCATCGAAAGTCTCGCCGAACAGGACAACGTTCCCGCCCACGCTTTCGGTCTGCATGACCTTCACGCTTGGAGTTGTGGAAGGCATCACGATGGTCACCGGCACGCCCAACCGGCGCCCGTGATAGGACAGACCCTGCGAATGATTTCCCGCCGAAGCCGCAATGACACCCTTCGCGCGCTGTTCGTCCGACAACTGCTCCAGCGCATTAAGCGCGCCCCGCTCCTTATAAGCGGCAGTAAACTGGTGGTTTTCGAACTTGAGCCAGATATCGGCGCCCGAAATGTCGGACAAAGTAATGGAGCGCATCATCGGCGTCTTGACCACCGAGCCATCGATGCGCTGCGCCGCCTGGCGCACATCGGCTAAGGTAAGAAGCTCGCGCGCGTCCTGGTCGGCGCGCTTTGGTGATGCCTGTATCATGGTTTCGGCCCCTAGGGCGCGGGTGGCGGCGGCGCAATTGCTGAAAGGGTTTGCGCGCGCCAAGCTATGCCTTATCGCACGGTTCGACATGCAGACTTGGGATCGCCTCATGAAATTGAAATTCGCTACCGCCCTTCTCGCCTCGGCGATTGCAATGCCTCTCCATGCCGACGTACTGGTCGACAATGTAAGCGGCGTCACTCTCGACGAAGATGGCAAGGTCAAGCGCTTCGAAGCGCTGGTGATCGGCGACGATGGGCGCATCGCACAGGTCCTGACCCGCGGTCAGGAGCGTCCGCGCACCGATTACCGCGAAGATGGTCAGGGAAAGATCATGATCCCCGGCATGATCGACGCTCATGTACATGTGATGGGAGTTGGTTTCGGCGCCCTGACGCTCGACCTGTCGGAAACCAATTCGCTGGAAGAGGCGCTGGAAAAAATCCGCGTTTTCGCAGCCGAGAACGAATCCCGCCCTTGGATCCTCGGACGGGGATGGAATCAGGAAAAATGGGGTCTGGGCCGTTTCCCGACTGCGGCGGAACTGGACCGCGCAGTCAGTGATCGGCCGGTCTATCTCCAGCGGGTCGATGGTCACGCCGGATGGGCCAATAGCCTAGCGCTGCAAGCCGCAGGCATCGCTGCCGCGACGAAATCGCCGAGTGGCGGCCGGATCGAAAAACTTGCCGATGGCAAGACGCCGTCGGGTGTATTCGTCGATGCGGCCGAGGAATTGATGAATTCGGCCATCCCTGCGCCGCGACCGAACGAGCGCGACCTTGCCTTTGCCGAAGCGCAAAAAGTGTTCCACAGCCAGGGCATCACCGCTGTGGCCGACATGGGTACCAGCATCGAAGACTGGCAGGCCTTCCGCCGCGCAGGCGATAACGGTTCGCTGACGCTCCGGATCATGAGCTACTCGGCGGGTATGGACCAGGCGTTGCTTATCGCGGGCGCCAACCCCTCGCCCTGGCTTTATGATGACAAGCTGCGTCTCAACGGAGTAAAGCTCTATCTCGACGGGGCACTTGGTAGCCGCGGCGCGTGGTTGAAAGCGGATTATGCCGATGATCCCGGAAATCGCGGCCTGCCGCTGATGGGGCCTGCCCAGCTGCGCAACATTCTCGTGCGGGCAGCGCAGGGAGGGTTTCAGCCGGCAGTTCACGCGATCGGGGATGCAGCCAATGCCGAAGCGCTGAACGCCGTCACCGAAATCGCGGAAAGTTTCCCGCAGGATTTGCGCTGGCGGATCGAACATGCGCAGATCGTCGATCCGGCTGACCTGCCGAAATTTGCCGATCACGGAATCATCGCCAGCATGCAGCCGGTGCATCAGACGAGCGATATGTACATGGCAGAAGCGCGTCTGGGCGAAGATCGGCTTGGCGGGGCCTATGCGTGGAATACGATCCTCGGTCTTGGCGGCACGCTAGCCTTCGGGTCAGATGCCCCGGTAGAGTCCGCCGATCCCTTCGCCGGCTTCGCTGCCGCGATCACGCGCACCAATGCTGCTGGTGATCCTTTCGGTGGCTGGAGAGCGAGTGAGCGCGTCAGCAGAGAAGAGAGCTTCGCCGCGTTTACCGCAGACGCCGCCTATGCCGGATTTGCCGAAGGCCGGTTCGGCCGGTTGCTACCTGGCGAACGCGCAGACTTCGTCTTGGTGGATACCGATCCGCTCATGGCGTCGCCTGATGAAATAAGGCAAACCCAAGTGTTCGAGACTTGGGTCGGCGGCCAGAAGGTTTACGACGCCGACTGATCGCTTTCGGCAGCAGCCGGGTCCTCTTCCTCCGCCTTGGTCTTGGCATCGCGCCGATCGAAGACACGCATCAAGAGAAGCGAGCCTTCGAATAGGATCAGGAGCGGCACCGCCAGCAGCAATTGCGATCCGGGATCGGGCGGCGTGATCACGGCAGAGAGCGTGACCACGAAGACGATCACGTAGCGCCGCGCGCCCGCCAGCTGGCTGCGTGTGACGATTCCGGCGCGGTGCAGCAACAGCAGCAGCACCGGCAGCAGAAAGCTCATGCCGAATGCCAGAATGAACTGCATCACCAGTCCGAGGTATTCGTTCGCCGTTGGCAATGCCTGAATTTCGAGCCCGCCCGCCGTTCCTTCGAACCCGAGGAACCAGGTGAAGGCGGTCGGCATCACGACGAAATAGGCAAGCGATGCGCCGGCAATGAACAGGAACGGCGTCGCCACCAGAAAGGGAAGAAAAGCCTTTTTCTCCTTCGCGTACAGACCGGGTGCGACGAATGCCCAGAGCTGGTTAGCGATATAGGGAAACGAAAGGCAGAAGCCGGCAAACAGCGCTACCTTCAGCTCGACGAAGAAGACTTCGTAGAGCTTGGTGAAGATCAACTGCCCCTCGCCGTCGGGAAACGCTTGTTTGAGCGGCTGGATGAGAAAACCGAGGATCTCGTCGGCAAAGTAGAGGCAAACGCTGAATGCGACCACGAGGGCCGCTACGCAGCGCACAAGCCGCGATCGCAATTCGATCAGATGATCGAGCAGCGGAGCTTGCGTGTCGTCGATATCTCTCAGCTCAAAGGCCATCAGCGGTCCTTGCCATCCTCGTCGAACGGCAGGCTTGGCTCGTCAGTGCTTCGCGCTGGCTCCGCGCGAGGAGATGCGGGCCGGTCCACCTTGTTGACCGCCGCCTCTGCGGTGGTGTCGCCAACCGCGGGGGCACTGCGAGGAGGCAGGGGTTCCATCCCCTCACCTGCTGGCAGGATATTTTCGGGCGCCCCGCCTTCGGGTTCGCCGCCGGTCGGGTATCTGGCCATGATCTCCTTGTTACGCTGAGACCATTTTTCTTCCATGTCCTCGATTTCGGCCTGACGCACCATTTCGTCGATCCCGGACCGGAAATGCGAGGAGATACGGCGCAGTTTCCCGATCCAGCGGCCAGCCGTACGCATGGCCGCGGGCATGTCCTTGGGACCTATCACCAGAATTGCGACCACCACGATAACGAGCAGCTCGGCCGCGCCGACATCGAACATTGTTTAGCGGCTCTTGCTGAAAGTCACTTGGTCTCGGACGGCTGCTTGACCTGATCTTCGGTCAGCCCTTCATCCGCGGGCTTGGCTTCGTGCGAGATACGTTTGGCGGGCTTGGCCTCTTCTTCGTTCATGCCCTGCTTGAAGCTTTTGATACCTTTGCCGAAATCGCCCATCATTTCGGAAATTCTTCCCCGACCGAACAGCACGAGTATCAGGATGGCGATGATGACGAGTTGCCATGGGCCGAGCGACATTTTGAATACCTTCCAAACGGATGTGTCTGAACGCAAGTATAGGCGTGCTTGAAGGCGAATGCCAGTCAGGCGTCGCGTGAAGTATTCTCTTCATCATCAACCGGCCCGCTTTCGTCCCCAGTCAGCTCCTCATAGGCTTCCTCCACCGGGTCGAGCAGGCCGGTCGCGCGCAATTCCGCTAATCCCGGCAGATCGCGGCGGCTGGAAAGCCCGAAGTGATCGAGGAATTCGGGCGTGGTGGCATAGATCGTCGGGCGTCCCGGCACCTCGCGACGCCCGGCAATCTTCACCCAGCCCGCTTCCATCAGCACATCGAGCGTACCGCCGCTCGTCTGCACCCCGCGGATCGATTCGATCTCGGCCCGGCTGACCGGCTCGTGATAGGCGATGATCGCCAGCACTTCGGTGGCCGCGCGTGACAGGCGGCGCAGCTGTTCGCGCTCCTTGCGCAGGAGATGCGCCAGATCGGGCGCGGTCTCGAAATGCCAGCGTTTGGCGCGCTCTACCAAGTGTATGCCCCGTCCCTCGTAGAAGGACGCAAGAGCCTTCAGCGCCGCGCGCACTTCGCTTTTGTCGACATCCCCCAGGAAGCTTGCCAGCGCATCGACGCTCATCGGGTCTTCCGCCGCGAACAGCGCGCCTTCGATGGATCGTTGGAGCGCGTTCACTGGACCCGCCGCAGCCGCATGGGGCCGAAAGTCTCGTCCTGCGCGATTTCGGCACGGCCCAGCCGCGCCAGTTCCAGCGCTGCCACGAAACTCGAAGCGAGCGCGGATTTGCGCAACCTCGGTTCCGCATGAGGCGGAAGGAATTCGCGTAGTTCCATCCATTCCAGCGTCACGCCGAGCATGTTCGAGACGCGGTCGAGCGCGGATTCCAGCGTCATCACGGGCCGTTCGCGCACCATATGGACGGCCGGCGCAGTGCGCGCCTTGACCCTCCCATAGGCCTCGATCAGGGCGAACTGGTCACATTCCCAGCGCGTCTTGCGAACGATATCCAGTCCCTCCGGAGCGCCGCGAAGGAAGACATCGCGCCCGATCCGGTTGCCCCCCAAAAGGCGGCCTGCGGCCTCGCGCATCGCGCCGAGCCGCTGCAACCGCAGCTGCAGCTTCAGCGCCAGTTCTTCGGGGCTGGGTTCTTCCTGCTCGTCCTTGGGCAGGAGCATGGCCGATTTAAGATAGGCGAGCCACGCCGCCATCACGAGATAGTCCGCCGCAAGCTCCAGCTTGAGGGCTTCGGCCTGTTCTATATAGTCGAGATATTGTTCGACCAGCGCGAGGATCGAAATTTCCCGCAGATCCACCTTCTGCCGACGCGCGAGGTCTAGCAGCAGATCGAGCGGCCCCTCCCAGCCTTCCAGTTCCAGATAAAGGGCGTCGCTATCACCCGCGTCTTCGACGGCCATGCCGGGCGGCTGGTTATCTTTCTCCTGCGGTGTCTCCGCAAAGAGAAAGCCGCTGTTCACGCAGCCTGCTCCGTTAATGCCAGCAGCGCGTCGCGCTTGGCGATAAGGTCCGCTGTCTCGATTTCGTCCGGCTGATCGCCCATCGCGCTGTGCACGCGCTCGAGCCTTTGCGCTGTCTTTTCCGCCATATCCGGGAAACGCTCGGCAATCTGGCGCTGGTCATCCATATTGGCCCAGCAATTGAGAATGATGTCGCAGCCAGCAGCCAGCGCCGCCGCACCGCGATCGGGTATGGTGCCTTCAAGCGCCTGCATGTCGATATCGTCGGTGAGCAGCAGGCCATCGAAGCCGATCCTGCCGCGGATTATCTCGACGATCACCGTGTCGGACAATGTCGCCGGATTGCTGTCGTCCCATGCGGTGAAGACGATATGCGCGCTCATGCCGAGCGGATGGCCAGCCAGTTCGCGGAACGGCGCGATATCCGTTTCCAGCTCAGCGTCGCTGGCGGTCACGACGGGCAGTTCTTTGTGGCTGTCCATCGTCGCCCGGCCATGGCCCGGCATATGCTTGAGGCACCCCACAACGCCGCCTCTGGCCATGCCATCCAGCACGGCCCGGCCCAGCGCTGCCACCTGCATCGGCTCGCTGCCGAGCGCGCGATCCCCGATCACATCGTCGGTTTCAGGGCGCCGGACATCGAACGGGGCGTGGAAATCGACCGTCACGCCGACCAGCGCCAGTTCCCGCGCGATAGCTTCGGCATTCACGCGTGCGGCTTCTATTGCCGAGGCAGGTGCGATCTCGAACAGCCGCGAAAAGGCTTCCCCGGCCGGATATTTCGGCCATTCAGGCGCTTTCATGCGGGCAACGCGCCCTCCTTCCTGGTCGATCGATACGATCAACCGATCCCGCCCGTGAATGGCCTTCAGATCGTCGGTCAGGCGCCGCATCTGCTGGCGGTCGATGCAATTCCGGCCGAACAGGATATAGCCGGCAGGATCGGCGTCCTTGAAGAAGGCACGCTCGTCGGCGGAGAGTTCTGGGCCGGCAATGCCGAAGATGGCGGGTGTCATGGCGATAAAACTGCGATCTTTTTGGCGTCAGGCCAAGCAAATCGCGGCCATCAGGTGTGGAAAATCAGACGGAAAAGCCGTGACCACCGGCTATTTGACGAAGCAGGCCAGCCCGTCGTTCTGCAGCCGGTTGCACAGCGAACGCGCTTCGGCATTGCTGCCGGTCAGCGCCTGCAGCCGGTAGACGGTGCCAATATCCACCTGGGCTTCAGCCACCCGGTGCCGCACGCCGTTCAGGACCTCTGTCTGCCTGATGAGCCGGCCCCATGCCTCTTCTGCATCGGCGCGCTTCGGATAAGCGCCTACCTGCACACTGGTCCCCTTGGCGGGTTCCGGACTGCGTGGCCCCTCGTTCATGGTCGTGGCTAGCGAGGGTGCGGCGGTTTCTGCTGGTGCGGGCTCGACGGGCGCCGGAGTGGCCGGCTTGTCGGCCAGCTTGCTTTCGCGCCGTTTTCCCTCGCCCACGGCAAAGCTGGTGTCGCCGGTGCCGGCAAATTCCTTGCCGCCGGGATTTTCCGGTCGTGTCTTGTACGGCTCTGCTGGCGCTTCGACCACGCTGCCGTCCGCCGGGGGCTCGTCGCTGGTTACGCCCATGGTGAACCATGCCGCGCCGACGAGGGCGGCGACGAATAGAAGCGAAAATACGCCGACCATGATCAGGCGCGAGGTGGCGAAACCAGTCCCGCGCTCATCCTCGTCTTCCGCTTCAAGCCACGGCAGTCGCTCGTCGCTGTCGATCAGTTCGAGATCGGTATCTTCCCAACCCTCTCCACGCTCATATGGCCCGGTTGCCATCGATCTACATCTCCTCGACTGCCTCGACACCCAGGATGCCGAGGCCGTTGCGGATCACCTGTCCGACCTGTGCGGCCACGAACAGGCGCGCTGCGGTAAGTTCAGGATCGTTGTCCTGAATGATCCTTTTCGCCGGATCATCATTACCCGCATTCCAGAAGCTGTGGAAGGCCGAGGCGAGATCGCCGAGGAAGAAGGCGATACGATGCGGTTCGCGGGCCTTGGCGGCCGCTTCGACGACGCGCGGGAATTGAGCAGCTTCGCGCACCAGCGCAAGCTCGTCCGCGCCGAGGCGGTCGAGATGCGCATCGCTCGGCTCGACACCAGCCTTGCGCAAGGTGGAACGGATACGCGCATGCGCATACTGGAGATAGAAGACAGGGTTGTCCTTGCTTGCCTCAACGACCTTGGCAAAGTCGAACTCCATCTGGGCTTCGGGCTTGCGGGTGAGCATGGTGAAACGCACCACGTCCTTCCCCACTTCCTGCACCACATCGGCCAGTGTCACAAAGGTACCGGAGCGCTTGGACATCTTCACCGGCTCGCCATTGCGAACCAGATTGACCATCTGCACCAGCTTCACATCGAAAGGCACATCGCGGCCGGCGCCCTTGGTCAGCGCGGCAACGGCGGCCTTGATCCGCTTGACCGTGCCCGCATGGTCCGCCCCCCAGATGTCGATCAGCGCATCGGCGCTTTCCGCCTTCTGGAAGTGATAGGCGAGGTCTGCGCCGAAATAGGTCCATGCGCCATTCGATTTCTTGATCGGACGGTCCTGATCGTCGCCGAACTCGGTCGAACGGAAAAGCGGCAGTTCGACCGGTTCCCAGTCTTCCGGCGGAGACTTGCCCTTGGGCGCTTCAAGCACGCCGTCGTAGACGAAGCCATGTTCGCGCAGCCAGGCTTCGGCCTCGGCTGGCTTGCCCGCTGCCTGAAGCTTGGCTTCGGAGGAAAAAAGATCGTGATGGATACCGAGCAGCGAAAGATCCTCGCGGATCATGTCCATCATGGCGGCGACCGATCGTTCGCGGAACAGCTCCAGCCACTCGCTCTCGGGCGCGTCCTTGAACCTATCGCCGAATTCCTGGGCCAGCCGCTCGCCGACCGGCTTCAGATAGTCACCGGGGTAGAGGCCTTCGGGAATTGCGCCGATATCTTCTCCCAGCGCCTCGCGGTACCGCAGATGCACGGAGCGGGCGAGGACATCGACCTGGCCGCCGGCATCGTTGACGTAATATTCGCGCGTGACCTTGTGGCCGGAAAATTCCAGCAGTCCGGCCAGCGCATCCCCCACCACGGCGCCGCGGCAATGGCCCATGTGCATCGGGCCCGTGGGGTTGGCAGAAACATATTCGATATTGACGACTTGGCCGCCCCCGATCCCCGACCGGCCGTAATCGTCACCCAGCGTGGCAATTGCCGACAGTTCCCGCAGCCAGGCGGTTTCTGCCAGCCGCAGATTGATGAAACCGGGGCCGGCGATGCTCGCCTCGGTGATATCGGGCTCGCGGTTCAGATGCTCGACGATAAGCTCGGCCAGGGCGCGCGGATTGGTCTTGGCCTGCTTGGCAAGGACCATCGCGGCATTGGTGGCGAGATCGCCATGCGAGGGATCGCGCGGAGGTTCGACCGTGACGCCCGATCGGTTCGCTTCGGGAGGAAGATGTCCTTCCATCTCGAGGGCGTTGAGAACAGCGTCGATTCTCGCCGCGAAACCGGCGTGCAAAGTCTGGATGTCGGACATAGCTGCGCGCCTAAACGAATGGCGCGAAATGGCAAGATGCTAGGCGCCAGCCCGGCGCCTGGATGATCTCACCGCGTCGCGTTGTAACGCAGCTGATCCTGGGTGAGCTGGAAACCGACCAGCATTTCGAAAGTCGCCCGCTGCACCGCCGCCCGCACTTCCGGATCGGCCAGCGGATCGACCGCTGCATCGGGATCGCCCGCCTCACGCTTGCGGGTAATTTTCTCGCGAATGTCCTCGGGCAAGGTTGCATCCGCGCGGTTCACATAGGCCGCGGCCTTGCCGCTGGCCATCGCGCGCTCTTCGCCATCGGCAAAAGTGAGCGTCACCGTTCCCAGCCGCTTCGAGATCACTGCGCTACCGCCGCGAAGGACGGTGGAGAAATAGGGCAGTTCGACCGAGCGGGCGCCGGTAACATCGCTGCGCCGTGCGACGACATTGAAAGTCGCCTCGGTGTAAACCCGGTCACCCGTTTCGTTGCAGGTCGAGGTGAGATCCGTCATCGAAGCGGCCACATCGAGATCGGCAAGTGTGCGCGATGTCGGGCTGCGGAACAGCGTGATGTCGCCCGTATAGTCGGGAATGCCTACTGCGGGACAGGTCGTGCGGACTGCGGTGATCCCCGCGCCGCCACCGTCAACCACCAGTTCACCGGAGGTTTTGCAACCTGCCAGCGCAAGGCCAAGTCCCACAGCGGTCAGGAGGCGATTACGGGTGATCATGTCGGCGGCATTCCTCATGTGTTCGTATGCGTACCCCTCGGCGGGGCTCGCGTCCCCTAGCTTGACGCGATGCAAAGCGCTAGGGGGGCACATATGAACGCTCCCTTTCAATCCCCGAACGGCGCTGCTCAGGCCGGAGATCCGCGCCTGCCGCTGAAATTGCTGATCGCCGCGCCGCGCGGTTTCTGCGCAGGCGTCGACAGGGCGATCGAAATCGTTGAACGCGCGCTCGAAAAATACGGGAGGCCCGTCTACGTCCGTCACGAGATCGTCCACAATCGCTACGTGGTCGACTCGCTCAAGGCCAAGGGCGCCATTTTCGTCGAAGAACTGAGCGAAGTGCCTGACGATGCGCCGGTGGTGTTCTCTGCGCACGGGGTGCCCAAATCGGTGCCTGCCGAAGCGGATCGCCGCAAGCTCCTCTATGTCGATGCGACCTGCCCGCTGGTCAGCAAGGTCCACCGCCAGGCCGAACGCCAGATCGAGAAAGGCCAGCACATCCTGTTCATCGGCCACGCCGGTCATCCCGAAGTCATCGGCACCATGGGCCAGGTCCCCGAAGGCCGCATCACACTGGTCGAGACTGTGGATGATGTTGCTGAACTTCCGTTCACCACTGAGGACGATCTGTCCTACCTCACGCAGACCACTCTGTCCGTCGACGACACGCGCGAGATCACCGATGCACTGGAAGCGCGTTTCCCGCAGATCGTTGCGCCGAAGGCAGAGGATATCTGCTATGCGACCAGCAATCGTCAGGCTGCGGTCAAGATCATCGCGCCCTCCTGTGATCTCGTCCTCGTCATAGGTGCCCCGAACTCGTCCAATTCCGTAAGACTGGTCGAAGTGGCTGAACGATTGGGTACTGATGCTCGCCTCATACAGCGCGCCGACGAGATTCAACCCGCATGGCTCGAAGGGGTTGGAACCGTCGGCCTGACCGCCGGGGCCTCCGCACCTGAGAAGCTTGTCCGCGAAGTCGTGGACCGTCTGTCCGAATGGCGATTGGTCGAAGAAGAACCGGTCACTGCAGCGGAAGAAACGATGGTGTTCAAGCTGCCCCGCCAACTCACCGAGTAAGTGGCTGTCTACACTCATCTTGGGGCAGAGGATTTCGCTCGCCTGATAGCGGAATATGATGTCGGCGATCTCGTTTCGGCCAAGGGCATCGCGGAGGGTGTTTCGAATTCAAACTGGCTGCTCGAAACCACCCGGGGCCGCTACATCCTCACCATGTATGAACGGCGCATAGATGTTGCGCAGTTGCCCTTTTTCCTCGGCCTCCTCGATCATCTTGCACAATCTGGCTGCGCGGTGCCGGCCACTATTCACGATCGGCATGGTGCTTCTCATCACGAAATAGACGGTAAGGCTGTCGCCCTCATCGAGTTTCTTCCCGGCGTTTCGCCAACTCGCCCAACACCCACACAGGCAGCAGCGGTCGGTTCAGCGTTGGCATATGTGCATCTCGCCGGGCAAAGCTTTGGCGAAAGACGGGCGAACGATCTTGCACCAAAGGACACGGCCGCAATCTTACGAGACAGCGATCCGGCGAAGCTCACGGATATCGATGGCCGGCTTGCTGGTATTGCCGAGCGAGCCGACAGACTCGTGGCCCGGTGGCCACAATCGCTGCCCTGCTCGATTATCCATTCAGATCTGTTTCCGGACAATGTCTTGATGTTGGACGGGACCGTCTCAGGGATGATCGACTTCTATTTCGCTGCATATGACATGATGGCCTACGATTTGGCCGTGACCCATGCCGCCTGGTGCTTCGGTGCCGATGGTACTAACTTCGATCGTGCTGTCGGCGAGGCGATCATTCAGGGTTACGAAGCGGTAAGGCCGCTGACAGCGGAGGAACGAGAGGCGCTGCCCGTTCTGGCGGAAGGTGCCTGCTTGCGATTTGTGGCCAGCAGGGCCGAAGACTGGCTCAACACCCCAGCCGATGCCCAGGTACTCCGCAAAGATCCTATCGATTTTCTTCGCCGATGGGATTTCTACGCCGAAAAAGGTGCTACCGCGTTTGCCTGATGCCGATCGCGCGTTAAGGGCATGCGCAATGAAACGGATCGAAATCTTTACCGATGGCGCCTGCAAAGGAAACCCAGGACCGGGTGGCTGGGGTGCTTTGCTACGGATGGGAGAACACGAAAAGGAACTATCGGGCGCCGAGCCGCAGACCACCAATAACCGGATGGAAATGACCGCGGCGATCAGGGCATTGGAAGCGCTCAAAGAACCTTGTGAGATTACCCTCCATACAGACAGCACCTATCTGATCGATGGCATCACAAAGTGGATTCACGGGTGGAAGAAAAAAGGCTGGAAGAACGCGGCGAAAAAACCGGTCGTAAACGAGGATCTATGGCGCCAGCTCGATGATCTTCGCAGCAAACATCAAATCGAATGGCAATGGGTGAAAGGTCACTCTGGCCATGTTGAGAACGAACGGGTCGATCAACTGGCGAGTGACGCGGCGGAATCCATAGGCAGGCGCAAGCGCAGCTAATAAAATCGGGATGGATCATAAAGTGATGCATCAAGGCATCGGGTCATTTCGTCACATGGTTCGCCAAGTAATAGCTGCGCGACCAATCTGGCGGCAGCGGGTGATGTCTGAATGCCGAAGCCGCCCTGCCCCGCGAACCACGCAAAGCCTTCCACGCGAGGATCGAACCCGTAAATGGGCAGCCGATCGGGAGCGAAGCTGCGCAGGCCAGCCCAACGCTTCTCAACGGCTTCGACCTTCCAATTTACAACCTGCTCCAATCGGTGGATCGCCGTCGCGACTGCTAGCTCTTCCGGTGCTGCGTCGCATGGCTCACTCGGTGTTTCATCATGCGGGCTCAACCAGAGCCGACCGGCTTCAGGTTTAAAGTAGAAATTGCCCGAAATATCGAGCACCAGTGGTTGATCAGGTGCCGGCGCTGGATCGGTGCGAAGCTGAACCACTGTGCGGAGCAGAGGCTGAATTCCAATAGCGCTCGCACCAACCCTCACCGCGACATCATCCGCCCACGCACCCGCCGCGTTAACAAGAACCGAAGCGGCAAAGATCCCGGCCTTGCCGCAATCCAGCCGCCAAGAATTTTTGATCCGATCTGCAGTCTTTAAGGCCGCCCGGCATTCCAAATCTACCTTCTCTGCTCGGCAAAGCGCCAGGAAATGAGCATGCAGACCGGCCACATCAATGTCAGCGCAGGCAGGCTCCCAAATACCACCTGTCCAATCGGTCCGCAGCCCAGCCACGTGCGTGTGTAGCATCGAGGCGCCCACTCGCTCTATTCCCGCTCCTGTATCCGAAAACCGGTCCATGAAGCTGGCGAGACGTTGCTCATCCGATTGCCTGCCGATGTAGAGAGCCCCGCGCCTGATGAGAAAACCGTGGTCCCGCAGATATGCGCCAGACGCCAGCGTCAGCGGGACAATTTCCGGACCGCCGTAACATTCGTCCCAGAAAGCTGCGGATCGGCCCGTCGCATGGTAACCAGGCTGATCCTCTGCCTCGAGCAGCAGGACACGAGCTCCATGCTGCCCAAGTTCGGCCGCAAGGCTCGCGCCGGCAATCCCGGCCCCGATGATGGCAAAATCATAAGTTTTCACTTCGGTCGGGGTACCACCCGATTGAGGAATTCGGAGATAGCTTGCATCGCCCGGTGACGCACGGCGGGAATCTCACGCAAGATTTCGTGGCGCGCCTCGTCGCCGAACGCAACCAATTCACCATGCGGCAAGCGAGTGGAAGCTCGCACCGCAGCCTCATGCTTTACCAGTTTGTCGTTCGAAGTGGAAATTATCAGGACCGGAACATTTACCCTTTCCATGGCCCCCGGCGCCTCCAGCTTGCGGATCGACGCGTAGGCCTGTTCGACCCACCTCCAACTTCCCGGCCCCATAATCAGATACGGCCTGTTTTCGCGCCAGTATAGTTCATCTTCATAACGCGCGTCGTCATGTGTGAGCAGGTCGCGCCTGCGTGAAGGCATTTCCCCGGGCTTCTCGCTCCATTTCCAAGCCTGTCGCTGAGGCGACCCGATACGGGTCATCAAGCGTGCGACGGAATGAAGTATTGCGAGAGGCAGTGGAGGCCCGGCCATCTCGAGCATCGGAGCCGACAGGACAACCGCGTCCGGGTCCACTGTTTTTTCGACGAGCGCGCGGGTCACGATGTGACCACCCATTGAATGACTGATCAACACATGCGGACCGGGCGTAGACCTTTTCCAGGCCCTCCAGAAGTAGGACAGATCGGCGACCCAATCGCCAAAATCTTCCACATGTCCGGTCACGTCGTCATTTCCCAAACGCCCGGACCCCGCCTGACCGCGCCAGTCCGCTGCTGTAACCGCCCACCCGGCCCGGTGCCATTCTTCGAGGCTTTCGAGATATTTTTCGAAAAAGTCGGTGCGGCCGGGAAGAAACAGGATCGATCCGCGCTTCTCAGCGCCAACCCCGGGCCAATCGATGCGGCGCAATTCGTGTCCATCTTCCGCGAACCACTTGCGCTCGACGGCATGGACTGGAATCGTCCGGCGCTCGATAGGCGCAGCGCTTTGCGAAGTCAGCGGGGCGGGAATGGGAAACCTCCGTTAGACGCGATACACATGGTTACTTTTTAGTAAGCATGTATCTGTAGACACACCTCTCGATAGAAGTTCGGGACGGTGCAATGGACAATGTGATTTTCACCTATGTGCTGCTCGGCGCCTTGGCAATGGCGCTGATAGTAGCGGCATTCACCGACCTCAAAAGCCGGATAATCAGCAACAGGCTGAATGTCGCTATCGCAGTGGGGGCGCCTCTGTTCTGGTTGGCAACTGGCTTGGAGGTTTGGCCCGGCATCGCCTTTCAATTGGGCCTGGCAGGAATCACCTTTGCCATCTGCGCTCTCTTTTTTGCCATCGGCCAGATGGGCGGAGGCGATCTCAAGCTTCTGACGGCGCTGGCGCTCTGGTTTCCGCCAATGGAATTCGTCGGGCTCGTGCTGATCATGGCAATGGTCGGCTGGGTATTGACGCTGGTCATGGGCATTTGGGGCGTATCCCGCTCTAATATTGTCGGCGCGAAACCCCTCAGAGACACCGCGATCCTGATTGGCTGCACACTCATCGCAGCAGTCTTCGCAAGCTCCATTCTCGGAGGACCCCGGTTCGCTTTACCTCACGCGCTTGGCGAATCGGTCGACAGCAATGTTGGCGTGACGATCGCCATGGCGGTGGCACCAATCGCGTTGCTTGCGCTGGTCACTCTCGCTTCGATCAAAATCATTCGCCGGCACAAACACCAGCCGCGCATACCGTATGGCCTGGCCATCTCCATCGCTGGCCTATGGGTCGTAGCCACCGCGCTTGGACCGGATATTGCGCCAGTCCTTGCGGGCTGAAACGCGATTTTAACCAATCGCTACTTAAGAACAAAGTCATACCCGCCCGCATCGAATCTGCCGGGCTAACTGAGAGGGCTGACAAGCCATGGATAGGAAGAAACTGGTTCTGCTGGTAAGTGCACTGATCGTTGCGATCGGGACCGCTCTTATTGCACGCAGCATCTTTGCAGGCGCTGCCGCCCCGCAAGCGGAGGCCGCGGCGGTCGTGGAAACTCAAGGGCCGAAGGTTCTTGTCGCGCAGCGAGCTCTGCCCGTCGGCACTATCATTACTGCCGACGCGATCGGCTATCAACTTTGGCCCAAAGAATTGGTTCAGGACGCGTATTTCCTCGACGGAGAGGCGGACATAAATCAGTTGCTCGGCACCGTCGTACGCTATGCTGTGACAGCAGGCGAACCGGTTACCCAAGGTTCGCTAGTCAGTCCAGGAGATCGCGGGTTCCTTGCGGCTGCGCTCACCCCGGGAATGCGCGCGATCACTGTTCCAGTCGATGCGAAGGCCGCGGTTGCAGGCTTCATCTTTCCTGGGGATCGTGTCGACATGGTTCTGACGCAGACGGTTTCGGGAGAGGGCTCTGCCCTCAAGGCTTCGGAGACAATTCTTCGCAATCTTCGTGTACTCGCGACAGACCAGTCGACCAGCCAAGAGGTTGTGGAAGGCCAAACCCAGGTCAAATCATTCCGTACTGTCACGCTCGAGGTAACTCCGACGATCGCCGAAAAGGTTGCCGTGGCGCAAACACTAGGCTCACTCAGCTTGGCGCTCCGCCCTCTCGCCGATAGCCATAGCGAACTAGAGCGCGCCATCGCATCCGGTGACGTTGTCATTCCGGAAGGCGCTTCACCAGCAGAAGAAGAGCGGCTTCTCCGCGAGATCGCGAGCCGCCCTGATGACGGTAAAAGCACTTTTGTCACCGGTGGCGACGTCTCTCGCTTCCAGCGCAGTTCGATGCCAGCCCAAGGCCGCCCTGCGCCATCTGGCGGTGGCTACGTTGAAAACGGTGCTCCAGTCCGTAGCGGCCCCACGGTTACCGTAACTCGCGGGAAGCGCAGCGAAGATGTCAATATCGGTGCTGGAGGCCTAGCAAGGGCAGTCAGCGGCGGCGTAGCCAACGCGGGGCAAACCGTCCCGTCCGCCATGAGCACCATCCGTTAAGAACGAAGCTGACAAAAAGTCACTCTAGGGGCAAGTCCATGAAACGTCGTCTCACCACCAAACTGCTGTTTGCCAGCATCGCGCTGGCACCGCTAGCCGCTGCTCCAGCGACCAAGGCAACGGCCCAGTCCATAATCCGTCCCAATCAAGACATCGTACTTTCGATTGGGCGCGGGGAGCTAATTAATGTTCCTGGTTCGATGTCGGATGTCTTCATTGCGGATGATGGCGTGGCCGATGTCCAGATCAAATCGCAACGGCAGCTCTACCTTTTCGGCAAAGCGGGAGGTGAAACGACTGTCTATGCGAGCAATGCGTCCGGACAGATTATCTGGTCCGCAAATGTGCGCGTCGGGTCAAACATTTCCAGCATCGATCAGATGTTGTCTCTCACGATGCCCGAGGCAAAGATCAACGTCGCGACGATGGGAACGAATACTGTTCTCCTCACGGGTACAGTAGCCGCTCCGGAAGACGCCGCCGATGCGCAGATGTTGGTGGAGGCCTATGTGGGCGATGACGTGAATGTCATCAGCCGACTGAAAATGGCGACTCCGCTACAGGTCAACCTTCAGGTCCGCATCGCCGAAGTAAGCCGGAGCGTGGTAAAAGCCATCGGCATGAACCTGGCGACGGCCGACAGTACGAACGGCTTCCAGTTCGGCGTCGGTCAAGGTCGAGGGGCTATCAGCCAATTTCAGCCTAGTTACGTCAGTCCAATAACCGGAGAGCGTGTTCAAGGTCCGCTGGGAGTTGGCCGGAATTTCGAGGGTGAGGGAGCCACTCTTATAGATCAAATAACCCCGGGCACTACTCTCGGCGCTTTCGGCAATTTGCTCGGCCTAGATATAGGTGCCGCTCTTGATCTTGCAGAGACGCAGGGACTTGTTACCACTCTTTCACAACCCAATCTCACTGCCCTTTCAGGGGAAACAGCTGAATTCCTCGCAGGTGGCGAATTTCCCATCCCCGCCTCTGGCGGCTTGGGCACAACCAGCATTACTTACAAAAAGTATGGTGTGAGCCTTGCGTACACGCCAGTGGTTCTTGCGAACGGCCGAATTTCAATACGTGTCCGGCCCGAAGTTTCGGAATTGTCGAGCCAAGGTGCCATCTTGATCGATGGCTTTCAGGTTCCGGCACTTACCACTCGGCGCGCCGAAACGACGGTGGAGCTTGGCTCGGGCCAAAGTTTCATGATTGCGGGACTTTTACAGAACAACTCCCTGAATAATATCGAAAAAGCGCCTGGCTTGGGCGACGTTCCGGTGCTCGGCAATCTTTTCCGCTCCACCAGCTATCGCCGGGGCGAAACCGAATTGGTCATCGTGGTAACTCCTTATTTGGTAAAGCCGGTCAATGCGAATGACATCGCACTCCCAACTGATGGGTATCTGAAGCCAACCGAATATCAGAGATTGTTGGAGCTTCGTGAAGCACACGGCGTCTCCGGCGGTGCGCGCCCAGTACCCACTACCAAAACGATCGATGCGAACCCTCAAGTTTCGCAGGCCGAACCCAGTTTGGCTGGTCGATTGGCGGAAAATGCCACCACCTCGGAACATCACAATACCGTAGCCGCAAAGCCAGGCTTCAGTTTCGAATGAAGGAGATGAAAGCAATGCGCTTTATCGATAAACGCTCGATTGCGGCTCCGCTCGGACTTACGTTCGCTCTGATGTTGAACGCATGCGGTAGCGCGACCACGGACAACCGCTCGCTGTACAGCGTCAATCAGCCGGTGATCGAGAGATCAAACTTCACGCTTGACGTTCAGTCGAACGGAGGCGGTCTACCAATCAGCGAAAAGCAACGCCTTGCCGACTGGTTCGAAAGCATGAATATCCGCTACGGAGATAGAATAGCTATCGATGACGGTACTGCAGGGAGCGCTGTTCAAAGCGAGATCGCCGCCATTGCCGGAAGGTACGGCTTGCTGCTTTCGGAAGGCGCCCCGCTGACAACCGGCACCGTACCCGTTGGGTATACGCGAATTGTAGTAACACGGAGCACGGCGTCAGTTCCGGGATGCCCAGACTGGTCCAGAACAGCAGAGTTCAATCCTAAGAATGCAACCAGCTCTAACTATGGTTGTTCGGTAAACTCCAACCTCGCTGCCATGATCGCCAACCCCGAGGATCTTGTCCAAGGTCAGCAAGGTACAGGCGAAACGGTCGTAACCACTTCGACTAAGGCCATAAGAAGCTATCGTGACCAAGCGCCTACTGGTGCTGAGGGACTACCTCAAGTTTCTACCGGAGGAGGCCAGTAAGCCATGAGCATGCCCACAAACCGCGATCCGTTCGCAGCATACATTTGTGACGAAACCGCGCTGGATGTTCTCCGCCCGGTAGTCATCGAACTCGGTTGGCAGCCCGAGAAGTGCAACAAGGGCGGACTGCGTAACGCGGTTCAGTCGCTCTCCGTCTCGGCCAGCCCAAATATTCTGATGGTGGACCTTTCCGAAAGCGGCGATCCACTTAATGACATTAATGCTCTAGCGGAAGTTTGCGAACCGGGCACCGTCGTGATCGCCATCGGCCAAGTCAATGACGTACGCCTTTACCGCGATCTGATCTCGAGCGGCATTCACGACTATCTGCTCAAGCCCTTATCGGCTGCGGTTTTGAGGGATTCTCTGAACAACGCCCAAGCCGTCTTCTCTGCGCCACGCGGCGGCGAAGCCGAGCAGGCAAAGAATCATATCTCCGCTGCGATCATCGGTACGCGCGGTGGTGTAGGAGCGTCGACGCTCGCCACTTCTCTCGCGTGGCATTATAGCACTGATAAGCGCATGCCGACTGCATTGCTTGATCTAGATGTTCATTTCGGCACCGGTGCACTGACGCTCGATCTCGAGCCGGGGCGCGGCCTTACCGATGCAATCGACAATCCCAGTCGTATTGATGGCCTCTTCATCGAGCGCGCCATGATCCGCGCCAACGACAATCTGGCCATCCTCTCGGCAGAGGCACCGATCAACTCGCCGCTCATGACAGATGGCGCAGCATTCCTGCAACTCCAAGAGGAGTTTCGCCACGCCTTTGAAATGACACTGATCGATTTGCCGCGCAACATGCTGATCAATTTTCCGCATGTTCTGAACGAGGTGAACGTTGCGGCAGTAGTGTGCGATATGAGCCTGGCGTCGGCGCGTGACACTATTCGCATTCTCTCTTGGCTCAAGACGAATGCCGGGCATGTCACTCCGCTCGTCATTGCCAACAGGGTCCAGCCGGGAGCTTCCGAGATCAGCAAGGCCGACTTCGAAGCTTCTATCGAACGTAAGATCGATGTTTCCATCTCACTCGATCAGAAAGCAGCAATCTCGGCAGCCAAGCTCGGCAAGACGGTTATCGACGCAAGCGCTTCAAGCAAGATGTCGGCTGGCATCAAGCAGGCTGCATCGCAGATTATCGGACTGGGCGAAGCTGACAGCAACGATGACGAAAAGTCGGCAAAGAAATCATTGCTCGGGGGTTTCGACCTGAAGGGCCTGATGACGAAAAAGGAAAAGGCGACGGCCTGAATTCGGCTGAGGTAGGCGAGCATTCGCGCGCCGATTATCCGAAATCCGAATTTGACTTTTACGGAGTTTAGCGATGGACACGGCCCAGCTCATATTGATCTTCGGCGGAATGCTGGTTCTGCTCGTATTGCTTTACTTCGCCTTCGCGGGTCCAAACGTAGCGAAAGCAAGCCAGAGGAGACTGCAACAAGTCCGCTATCGGCATTCTGAAAGCACTGATGCGAAGGTTGAATCCCAACTTAAGAAGGCCATCGCGGCCCGCAAACCCAAACAATATCGTCAGGCCGGTTCAGAGTCACGCCTCGCTGCTCTGGCTCTTCGGTTAGATCGATCCGGAAAAAATTGGAGCCTAAGTCAGTATTTCTACGTCTCGCTCGGCTTAGCCCTCATCACGGCTTTACTACTTTACCTGCAGTCGGGCTCGTTACCTCTTTCATTAGCGGTCGCGATTTTCTTCGCTGCTGGCATTCCACACTTCATCGTGAATAGGACGATTTCGAAACGCACGGCGCAATTCAACGCCAAGTTTCCAGACGCCATTGAGTTACTTGTTCGTGGCCTTCGCTCGGGCCTTCCAGTCACCGAAACTCTCGGAGTGGTCGCACAGGAAGTGCCGGGTCCTGTCGGCCAAGAGTTTAAAGGTATCGTGGAGCGCATTAAAATTGGGCGTACGATGGAGGAGTCGCTTCAGGCAACAGCAGATAGGCTCAATATTCCTGAATTCGATTTTTTCTGCATCACCTTGGCCATTCAGCGTGAGACTGGCGGCAATCTCGCGGAGACACTCTCGAACCTAGCCGATGTGCTTCGGAAGCGAGCCCAGATGAAGCTCAAAATCCGCGCAATGAGTTCTGAGTCGAAAGCGTCCGCTTACATCGTGGGTGCTCTTCCCTTCGTCGTTTTTACCATGATTTGGTGGATAAATCCATCGTATGTAGCGGGCTTTTTCACTGATGATCGACTGATTGTAACTGGCCTCGGTGGATTGGTCTGGATGAGTATCGGTGCGTTCATCATGGCGAAGATGGTCAGTTTCGAAATCTGAGCGGTAGAGGAACATTATAATGGAAAGTTCGACCGGCCCCACGCTACTCGGTTTCGACGTCTTGCTCGTAGGATCGATTCTCGCCGGAGTGGCGGCTGTAGCTGTCATTTTTGCGATCTATGCCGCGCTGACAATCAAAGACCCCATGGCTAAGCGCGTCAAAGCCCTCGAGGGGCGGCGAGAAGAACTGAAGCTCGGACTTGTCACAGCAAGCGCTAAAAAACGCCAAAGCCTTGTTCGCAATTCGAGTACTACCGACAAGGTCCGAGATACTCTCGGGAACATGAAGGTTCTGCAACAGAGCCAAGTCGATGAAATACAGCAAAAATTAGCTTGGGCCGGATTTCGCAACAAAGAAGTTGCCGTTATCCTCATCGCCTTGCGCATGATCCTTCCGACACTATTCGGAACCATCACGGCGATTTTATTGTATGGAATTGAGATCTATCCAGACTGGGAATTTAAGCGCGTAGCAGCCATGGCTGCAGCCCTATTTCTAGGATACAAAGGCCCAGAGATCTACCTATCCAATATTGCGAACAAACGAACGGATGCGATCCGCAAGGGTTTGCCAGATGCGATCGACCTTTTGGTGATCTGCGCTGAGGCCGGGCTGACGGTCGATGCTTCCTTCAACCGCGTAGCGAAAGAGTTGGGGAGAGCCTACCCGGAACTCGGCGAAGAATTTACATTGACCGCAATCGAGCTATCCTTCCTCAACGAGCGCAAGAAAGCTTTCAACAACCTCGCTTATCGAGTGAATTTGGAGGCGGTCAAGGGCGTTGTAACCACAATGGTGCAGACCGAACGGTACGGTACTCCATTGGCCTCTGCCTTGCGCGTCCTGTCGGCTGAATTCCGTAACGAACGCATGATGCGTGCAGAAGAGAAAGCGGCGCGTCTGCCAGCCATTATGACTGTTCCGCTTATCCTCTTCATTCTGCCAGTATTGTTCATCGTCATCCTTGGACCGGCGGCTTGTAACATCTCCGACAGTCTTCTGAAATAACGCGGAAAGTCGAAACGACGAACCGTCGAAGAAAGCCTCGCCGATTATCTAGTCGGCGAGGCTTTCTGCATCGAACTCCCCAGCACTTTGGCGTAACCGGGCGAGCATGTCGCGCATTTGCGTCCGCTCCTCTTCGCTCAATACCGAGAAGAGTTCTTCCTCGATCTTTAGCGCAAGCGGCATGATCCCGGCGTGGACTGCCCGCCCCTCCGCAGTGAGATCTAGCAGGTGCGAGCGGCCATCGCTCTCGTTCGGAGTGCGCTGAGCCAGCCCGCGGCTCTCCAGCAACTTGCAGGCGCGGTTGACTGGCACCTTGTCCATCAGGGTCGCCTGAGACAGTTCGCGCTGGGTCGTCGGACCGCTATCGCCGAGGACCGCCATGATCCGCCATTCGGTGGTCTTCAGCGCGAAGCGTTTGCGGTACTGCTCCGCGATCCTGGTCGAGACGGCATTCGACGCGACCGACAGTTGATACGGCAGGAAATCGGCGAGGCGCTGGGCGGGTTTTCGAGTACTCATCCCGCCAAGGTCTAATGAAGCCCCCCGCTTTTACAAGGTTGCAGCCGTAACCACCTGCCCCCTATTCATAGCCCAGTTCGTCCCACCACGGATAGAAGTCGGGCATGTCTGCGCTGACCGTGTCGGGATAGACGGGCGGTCGCTTCTCGAGGAAACTGCGGACTCCTTCCTTGCTGTCCTCGCTCTTGCCCAGCCGGTAGATCGAGCGGCTGTCGATCCGGTGTGCCAGCATCGGATGCTCGAGCGCCGAAAGCCGCCAGAGCATAGCGCGGGTCATGGCAACGGAGACGGCGGAGGTATTGTCGGCGATCTCGCGCGCCAGCGACATGGCAGCATCCTTCAGCTCGTGCTGCGGATGCACCGAGCGCACCAGGCCTTTCTCGAGAGCCTCCTCAGCCCCGAAGATGCGCCCGGTCATGCACCACTCTAGGGAAGTCTGCATGCCGACCAGCCGCGGCAGGAACCAGCTGGAGCAGGCTTCGGGCGTAATCCCGCGCCGTGCGAACACGAAACCGAACCGTGCATTATCGCTGCAGAGCCGCATGTCGAAAGGCAGCTGCATGGTCGCCCCCACCCCGACCGCAACACCATTGCAGGCGCCGATGACCGGCTTCTTGGAGTTGAAGAGCCGCAGCACGAGCTGCCCGCCCCCGTCGCGCACGCGTTCGTCCGAGAGATCCTCCACCGGGGCGTGGCGCGCGAAGACATTGCCCTTTTCCCCGTCCGGGGTGAGATCTGCGCCAGCGCAGAACGCCCGCTCGCCAGAACCGGTCACGACCAGCGCGCGCACGCTGTCATCGGCATCGGTGATATCCAGCACATCGATGAATTCCTGCTTCATCACGCTGGTGAAGGCGTTCATCTTTTCGGGTCTATCGAGCGTTACGATGGCGATTCCATCGGCGATCTCGAGCTTGATCTCAGTCAGGTCGTTCATTTGGATTTCCCCTCCGGCAATCCTACAGGATGGAGCACATGGAGCACGGTCCAGGAGCAAATGCAAAGCCCGGTGCTCGGAGGCTCCATCGAGACAAAAAACCAACAAATACGGCGCGATCCGATGAGGGCCGCATAGCGCGCCCGATCCAAGTAGGAAACACGGCAGTCCGAGCGCCCGCTGCCACCACGCGTGCCCGCCGGTGGAACGCCTTCGCCCCCACACCCGTTGCAAAGACGAACTGTTTCTCAATTCAAGCAAGGTGGCCAATGGCACAGATTACGACCAACAATCCCGCGACGCGCGAAGACATCGAAACCTACGACCTCATGTCGAAGGATGAAGCCTTCGCCAAGATCGAGGCTGCGCACGAAGCCTTCCTCGAATGGCGCACCCGCAGCCATGAAGAGCGCGGAGAGATCCTGAGCAAGATCGCCAAAACATTGCGCGACAACAGCGACCGTATCAGCGAGTTGATGACCAAGGAAACCGGCAAACTGCTGAAGGACGGCAAGACTGAAGTCGAAATCTGCGCAAGGATCTTCGAATATTCCGCTGATCGCGGGCCCGAGGAACTGGCCGACGAGGAGCGTGAACATTCGGGCGGCAAGAAGCGCGGCATAGTGACCTATTCTCCCATCGGCGTCATCTATTCGATCCAGCCGTGGAATTTCCCCCTGTATCAGCCCGTCCGCGTTCTGGCCGCCAACGCGATGGCCGGGAATGCGTGCATTCTCAAACACGCCAGCATCTGCACCGGAAGCGGTCTTCTGCTCCGCGATCTCTGTCTGGAAGCAGGCCTGCCGAAGGGCTTGTTCGACGTTGTTCTGGTCGATCACGACACTTCGGACGAGATCATCGAACATGACAAGATCCGCGCCGTCACCATGACCGGCAGCGACGGTGCCGGCCGCCACATTGGCAGCAAGGCAGCCGAAGCGCTCAAAAAGACGGTGCTGGAGCTTGGCTCCAACGACGCCTACCTTGTCCTGGAAGATGCCGATATCGATCTGGCAGTGAAGACATGCGTCACCGGACGCCTCTATAACAACGGCGAAACCTGCGTATCGGCGAAGCGCTTCGTTGTGACGGATGCCGTCTATGACGAATTCGTCGAAGCCTTCGTCGAGCGGATGAAGAGCACCAAGCTCGGCGCACCAACCGACGAGGATACGCAGCTTGGCCCGGTTTCGAGCAAGGAGCAGTTCGATACCCTGGTCGAGCAGGTGCAGAAGAGCCTCGACGGCGGCTGCACACTGCTTTGCGGCGGCGATCGGGAAGAGGATCCGAAGGGCTGGTATTACCCCGCCACGGTGCTGGCCGACTGCAAGAAAGGCACCCCGGCCTATGACGATGAATTGTTCGGACCGGTGGCATCGATCATTCGCGCCAAGGATGATGAAGACGCGATGCGCATCGCCAACGACAGCCGTTATGGCCTTGGCGGCGGCATCTTCACCAAGGATCAGGACAAAGCGATCCGGCTTGCCCGCGACCACTTCGACACCGGTATGGTCCGCGTCAATTCCTTCGGCGCTGCCGATCCGAACATGCCATTCGGAGGCGTCAAGGACAGCGGATATGGCCGCGAACATGGCGGGTTCGGCATGAAGGAATTCGTCAACACCAAGGCCATCTTCCTTCCCTGATCCCAATTAATCTCGCTGGAGAAAACCTATGAAAATCCTCGTAGCCGGAGCAACCGGCAACACAGGCGCCCGCCTAGTCAACGAACTCGCAGATCGCGGCCATGAACCGGTTGCGCTGGTTCGCCAGTCATCCGATACTAGCAAGCTGCCCGGCAAGGCCAAACAGCGCCAGGGCGACCTAACCGACCTGCAGGACGACGTAACCGATGGATGCGAAGTCGTGATCTTTGCCGCCGGGTCGGGCGGCGACACCAGCGCCGAGATGACCGACAAGGTCGATCGTGACGGCGCGATCAAATTGATCGACATTGCGGAGAAAAGCGATGTCCGCCGCTTCGTGATGCTGAGCTCTGTGGGTGCCGATGATCCCGATCCGGATAGCGAGCTGGCGCATTATCTCGAAGCCAAGCACGCTGCAGACGAGCATCTGAAAAAGAGCAGCCTTGAATATGCCATCTTGCGGCCGGTCTCACTCACGGACGATGGCCCGACCGGGTCGGTTCGGCTCGGCGACGATGTCGATCCGAAGGGCAACGCTGCCCGGGGCGATGTCGCCGTTCTCCTGGCCGATGCGGCGGAGCAGGACGAATGGACCGGAGCAATCAAGCTCATGGAAACCAATTACTGAGCAAGCACGCTCAAAACCAAAAGCGCCGCCCGTTCGCAATTGAACGGGCGGCGCTTTTTCATTCGGTCGGGGTGGCTTAGCGCGGCGCCATACGGATGGCACCGTCGAGACGGACGTCTTCACCGTTGAAATAGCCGCATTCGATCATGGTCATGGCAAGCTTGGCATATTCTTCCGGATTGCCGAGACGCTTGGGGAACGGCACGCTGGCATTCAGTGCTTCGATCGCCTTTTCTGGCAGGCCCATCAGCAGCGGGGTCTGGAAGATTCCGGGCAGGATCGTGTTGACGCGGATGCCTTCGTTCATGAGATCGCGCGCGATCGGCAGAGTCATGCCGACTACCCCGCCCTTGGATGCCGAATAGGCCGCCTGACCGATCTGGCCGTCTTCGGCTGCAACCGAGGCCGTGTTGACGATGGCGCCGCGATTGCCGTCCTCGGTGATCGGATCGAGGCTCATCATGCCGGCGGCGGATTTGGCGATGCAGCGGAACGTGCCGATGAGGTTGACCTGGACCACGAATTCGAAGGCGCTGATCGGGAAATGCTTGATGTCACCCGTCTGCTTGTCGCGGCTCGCTGTCTTAATGGCATTACCAATACCGGCGCAATTGACCAGGATGCGTTCCTGTCCGTGCGCTTCGCGTGCCTTGGCGAAACCGGCATCCACTTCTTCCTCGCTGGTCACATTGACCTTGCAGAAGACCCCGCCCAGCTCTTCGGCCATGGCGTTGCCCTTCTCTTCGTTCATGTCGAAGATGGCGACCTTGGCGCCCTTGGCTGAGATGGCGCGCGCGGTGGCTGCGCCCAGCCCCGATGCGCCGCCGGTGACGATGGCGGGGGTGTTGCTGCTTACTTCCATTGCTCTCTCCTCAATCTGAAAATCGCTCGGCCCGGGCTGCCGGTCGCGCTGGCGGACCGATAGGCCAGAAGCCGTACTTCTTTTGAAACTGCGCGCCAGACAAAATTGATCTCCGGCCCCGATTGCGAGGACAGGCGCGTGCCAATCTCCTGCCGCTATAGCGCCTCGACGATAGTGACATTGGCGACTCCGCCGCCTTCGCACATCGTCTGCAATCCGTATTTCTTGCCGCGTGCTTTCAGCGAATGGACAAGCGTTGCCATCAGCTTGGTGCCCGATGCGCCGAGCGGATGGCCCAGCGCGATCGCTCCGCCGTTGACATTGAGCTTGTCCGGATCCGCTCCCGTATGCTTGATCCATGCCAAGGGAACGGGCGCGAAGGCTTCGTTCACTTCGTAAAGATCGATGTCCGAAATTTTCATGCCCGCCCGCTCCAGCGCGCGGTCGGTCGCGAACAGCGGTTCTTCCAGCATGATCACTGGATCGCCTGCCGTCACCGTCAGATTATGGATACGCGCGATGGGAGTGAGGCCGTATTCCTTCAGCGCTTTCTCGCTCACCACCAGCACCGCGCTGGACCCGTCGCAGATCTGACTGCTCGACGCGGCGGTGATGGTGCCGTCGGGGCTCAGAAGCTTCACACCGGCGATGCCGTCTAGCGTGGCATCGAACCGGATGCCTTCATCGACCGTATGCATCTCGCTGCCTTCGGGGGTCTCGATTTCGACCGGCACGATTTCGTCCTCGAACGCACCGGACTTGGTCGCCTCGGCAGCCTTGCGATGACTTTCCAGGGCGAAGCGATCGAGGTCATCCTTGGTGAAGCCGTGCTTCTTCACGATCATTTCCGCGCCCGTGAACTGGGACCACTGGATACCGGGATATTTCTCTTCCAGGCCGGGCGATTTGTAGTGCCCCAGCCCCTCTTTCATGTGGAGCATGGCAGTCGATCCCATGGGCACGCGGCTCATGCTTTCCACGCCGCTGGCGATTACCACATCCTGTGTACCGCTCATGACCGCCTGCGCGGCGAACTGGATGGCCTGCTGGGAAGAACCGCACTGCCGGTCGATCGTGACGGCGGGCACGCCCTCGCCCAGATGCTTCGCCGCGAGAACGGCATTGCGCCCCACCTGCATCGCCTGTTCGCCGCCCTGGCTGACGCAGCCCATGATGACATCATCGACCGCACGCGCCTCCAGCCCCGAGCGCTGCATCACCGCATCGAGCGACTTTGCCGCGAGATCGACCGGATGCACCCCGGCAAGCCGCCCGCCCCGGCGCCCGCCGGCGGTCCGCACTGCTTCGACGATATAGGCTTCAGGCATTGATCTCTCCCAAGATACGTTTCTATTTGAGACTTTGTTATGTGACCCTTCCGTTTACGTCAACTTTCAATGCTCGATCTTGCAGTCTCACCCCACTTGTTTCGTACAATCTTGCTCTCTAGAACCGCTGACAATGCGAAAGCTGTTCGAACTCAATCCCGAGCTGGATCGCCCGGCACTCGCCCGCCGGTTCGCGAAGCAGACGCGGGTGCAGGTCCGCGATGTTCTCACCGAGCAGACCGCCCGCGAGATCCAGCAGATCCTGCTCTCCGGTACGAAGTGGGGTATGGCCGTTCAGGCGGGCGACGGGGCGGGCATCAAGCCGCAATCCTGGCGCTATGACGAGGTCAGGGCCGAACAAGGGACAAGCGCCGTGAATGCGGCGGCCAATGCGGCGCATCAGGCATCGGCCCGGGGTCATTATGCCTTTCGGTTTGCCCATTATCCTTTCGTCGCTGCAGTGCAGGAGAAGTGGGAGCCGGACGGCGTCCACGAATTGCTGCTCGAATATCTTAATACGCCGGAATTTCTCGGACTGGCCAGAGATATCACCGGGATTGCAGAGCTTCACAAGGCCGATGGCCAGGCGACCTTGTTCGCGCCTAACCAGTACCTCGGCCGCCATATCGACAGCCATGTCGCCGAAGGCTGGCGAGTTGCCTACGTCCTCAATCTGTCGCGCGATGACTGGCATCCCGACTGGGGCGGGTATCTCATTTTCCTCGATGAAGACGGGGATATCGTCGAGGGATTTCGCCCGCGGTTCAATTCGCTCAATCTCTTCGCGGTGCCCCAGAGCCACCTAGTCAGCTACGTGGCTCCTTTCGCACCGATAGGACGCGTGGCGATAACAGGATGGCTCCGCGACCGGTGATCAGCAGCCCGCAAGATGTCATCACTGCCGCCCAGGATGCTGCCGGGCGTGGCGACAACGCCAGAGCGAGCGCGATCCTTCAAGCCGGCCTCAGCAAATATCCAAAGGACCTTTCCCTACTAGGCAAGGCGGCCTCCTTGGCCCTTTCCCGCCAAAACAATGACCAAGCGGTCGATCTCTACCGTCAGGCTATCGCCCTGGCTCCCGACAGTGACGATCTGAAGCTCGACCTTGTCATAGCCCTGACCGCGGCCGGGCGACCGGCCGCCGCGCTGGAGCTTGCTCTCGGCCTCGAAGCACCAATGCAGGACCAGCCGCGTTACTGGTCGAGCCGCGCCAATGCAGCTCGCCAGGCCGGCAACATGGAAGAAGCAGCGTCGAGTTATGATCGCTGCCTGCTCTTGAAATCCGACCACCCGCGGGCGCTTCATGGAAGAGCGCGGGTCGCATTGGTCCGAGGTGAAGAAAACGCGCTTCCGCAGTTCGATCGTGCGCTTTCCATTCTTCCAAGCGAAGCCGATCTCTGGCTTGGACGGGCTCAGGCACTCGACGCTGCCGGAAGGGCCGAGGAAGCTAGGGCCTTGGCCGCCCAGCTCGTCGACAAGGCACCGCAATGGATCGACGCGCTCGACCTTTATGCGCAGCTCCTGTCTGCCACAGGCGAAAGCGAGATCGACGCACATTACTCTGAAGCTGCCCGGCGGATGCCCAGCCTCGCTGCCATACCGGCGGCGCACATCCGCCATCTGACCCGGCGGGAAAAGCATGAGAGCGCATACGCGATCGCCGAAGACGCCAAGAGCCGATTTGCGGGGGAGCGGATCTTCGAACTTGCCTGCGCGTCCAGTGCGGGAATGGCCGGCAAACTCGATCTGGCCGACGAATTGTTCGATCGGATCGACTGGGACAGTCCCGACCTTTCGCTCGAGCTGGGAAGGCATCGGCTGAGGCGAGGAGACTTAGAAGAAGCGGAGCGTTTGCTGGACATCGCTGCAGCGGACAAGACCACCGCACACACAGCCTATGCTCTGCGTGGCATTCTGTGGCGGCTGACCGGCGATGAACGCGCTGTCTGGCTTCACGAGCAAGCCGGTCTTATCCGGATGCTGCCGCTTCCCGATGCGGAAAATGTCTTCTCGTCCGTCATTCCCACGCTTCTCGCCCTGCACGACGGATCGAGCTTTCCTGTTGGTCAATCTTTGCGCGGAGGAACGCAAACCCGCCACATACTTTTCCAGCGCCAGGAGCTGGAGCTTGAGCTGCTGAAGTCGGCGGTGGAGCAGGCGCTCGAGATTTACCGCAGCGGCTTGCCGGATCATGATCCGGCACACCCTCTCCTTGCGCACAAGAAAGATCGGTGGTCTTTGCTTGGCTCCTGGTCGGTTCGCCTGAAGGGTGGTGATCACCATGCGGCCCACATTCATCCGCAGGGCGTCATCTCATCTGCTCTATATATGATCATCCCTGAGAGTGTCGCTGATGATGCCGGCGGAAAGTTGGAACTTGGCCGCCCGCCGACAGATCTTATGCTCGACCTCGAACCCTTGTGCGTCCTGCAGCCAAGGCTGGGCTATCTGGCTTTGTTTCCGAGCACGCTTTACCACGGCACGACGTGCTTTACCGGAGGTATACGCATGACGGTAGCGTTTGATGTGGCACCCCGTATAGTTCGGACCTATGAATAGAGCTCAGACAGAAGAAGTTTGGAAGACATTCTGGAGGAACGAGCAGGCATCTGCTGCACCAAGTGTGGTCTCAAACCAATGGAACCCGCTAACCAGGGCGCAGTTCGAGGCCTGGAGTACGTTTGCAAAGCGCCTTACGCCTAAATCCACTGTAATCGACATCGCAACGGGAGCGGGCAAAGTGCCCGCGATGTTGCACACGGTACGCCCCGATCTGCGAATCACAGGTATCGATATCGCTGAGCGCTTGCCGACCTTGTCTGAGAACGTCCGGCTGGTCGGCGGAGTATCGATGGACGATTTGCCGTTCGATGACGGTAACTTCGATGTCGCGATTAGCCAGTTTGGTTTCGAATATGGCGATACACAAGCGGCCGCTGCCGAAATTGTCCGTGTCCTGAAACCGGGCGGCCGCATTGCCCTGATGGTTCATCGCGGCGATGGTCCCATTCTCGCGCAAAACCGGCACCGCCGCGAGCAGCTAAGGTGGGTCAACGATGAAAACGAACTGTTCGCGCGCGTTCATGCGCTCCTACCAGCAGACAACTGCTCGGCACCCGAGGCGATCAATCTTGCGGAAAAACTCGCACGTCAGGGAGAAGAGCGCTTCGGCCAAAGGTCAGTCGCGTGGGAAGTATGCGAAGCCGCCCGGCGGACTTTGGTGCTTGGTCCGACGAATAAGCGGGAAATTCTGATGGACGCACTGGGCTCGATAAAGAGGGAATTGTTAGGTGAGATAAGCCGCATCGATTCGCTTGAAGACGCTTGCGCTGCGGCGGATGACCGGAAAATCCTGCTTGCCGGATTTCGCAAACACCATCGAGAGCCGATTGCCACCATCGCGATCAACTTACCCGGCGAAAACCCGTTCGCGGACCTGATCACGTTTTGAACCTGAACTGAGCAACTACCGCTATTCTACCTGCTCCGTCGAAGTTCGTATCGACCATGAAAAAAGGCGGCAGACCGCGAAGTCTGCCGCCCCAATTTTTTCTTCGACGTATCGATTAGAACTTGAAGTTGATCGATGCAAAGAAGTCACGACCCAGCGGATCGTAAGTACCACTGTAAGAGTTTGCTTCCAGCTGATTGTCGCCAAGCAAAGTACCGTCATTGTCCGAGGTTACGATGCCGTCAGCATCGAAAGTCGGGGTCTGCGGCAACTCGTCAAAGATGTTGTTCACACCAATTGTAAAGGTCGTTTGCTCAGACGCCATGAACGAAAAAGTAAGATCGAACAGATCATACGCATCCCGACGCTCTACACCATTGAAAGCTGCGTAATCTACCGAATCGTCGTCGTCATCGACAGCCGAAAGGTGACGCCAGCGAAGCGACGTGGTTACCGGACCATCAATGAAGGACGCACGGCTGCTCCACTTGAATGACGGGGTCGGTTCGCCGCAACTTGCGCCGAATTCGCCTGCACAATCAAGTTTGTCTGCACCAGCAGCAGCAATCGTGGAAGATTCTTTGGTCCAAGTACCAAGGAACGAGAGATTGAAGTCCTGCTCTCCTGTATCGGTAAGCAACGAGAACGGAAGAACCGTGCTATATGTCGCTTGCAGATCGACACCCTTGACACGGAAATTCGACACGTTGCGCGGAAGGAGGAGCGGTGGGCTCGTGACCTCAATCTGACCAAGACCATTGCGATTTTCAGGAGCGAACGCGGCGCAGATCGGAGCTGAAAGATCATTGGCACCGACGCAGAGACTGAATGTCTGCTGCAAGTTTACGGTCGTGATCGCATCTTCGATCTCAATATCGAAATAGTCCGCGGTCAGCGTAAAGCCTGGGAAGAAACTTGGCTGCAGAACGACGCCAGCCGTCCAACTGGTTGAGGTTTCTTCCTGAAGATCCGGATTTCCGCCAAACAATGCAGGAATCTGCGTATTTGGCTGGATATTCGTTCCGCCACCCACGGCGCCCGCTGGCACACCGGTGGCTTCACAGAAGGCGACGACTGCCGGGTTGGTTGCATTAGCCGCGACCGAACATGGATCGGTTGCGCCTGGATAACCAATCGCTTGACCGGCAAACAGCTCGTCCACGTTAGGTGCACGAACTGCTTTTTGATACTGAGCACGAAGAGTTACATCTGGAATGGGAGCGAATTCCACGCCTCCAGCATAGCTCCACACCCCACCAACGGCATCAAGCGAGTAGTCGGAATAACGACCAGCGCCGGAGAATTCGAGACGTGCCGAACCGAATTCAATGGGGATGTTAAGTTCGCCGAACACTTCTTTGACGTCATAAGATCCTTCGGTTGCCTCACCAGCATTAAAGCCGATGACGTCGCCCGACGAGAGAGCGGTATCCGGAATAAATTCCGATCCTACCTTCCGATATTCAGCACCCAGCGCAAATGCAACCGGATCGGAATTCTCGCCAATAGCGAAGTCGCCGAAGGTGCCCGATACGACACCACTAGCCACCTGCTGGCTCGACACGTCGCCATTCTGTGCGAGGATCGAAATCTGATCGACCTGAGCTTCAGTAAGAGTTCCCAAACCAAAGATATTGATCGCTGGATCGGTTCCATCGAGAGCACGCTGAAAAGCGGACCGTGAAATGTTACCTGCTTGAATATTGGCATTACGAGTACGCGAATACATGTAGTAAGCGTCGTAAGTCAGATATTCGTTAATGGGACCACGCAGGCCGCCCAGAACGCGAAATGCGTTACGCTCGTCGAGTGAGTTACGCGAGCCGGTTTCGATCACGCGACGGTTGATGTTTGCACGAACAACGCCTGGATCGTCGGCGACGCCAGCAGCAAGATTCCGTTCGGTTTCTGCTGCGTCGATTGCCGTCAAGTCTGCAAGAGATGCAGCGTCAAGAAACTGGCCTACAGTATCAAGGTCAAGATTGAAGGGACCTGTAACCGGAGTAGCTGCAAGTTCGGTCGCCACACGATTGTTTACGAACGTAACTTCCGTATAAGCCGTGTGTCCGCCATCGAAATCGTAATCGGCATAGCCACCGGCAAGGTAACGTTCCTGCGGGATTTGCAAATAGTTCGCCGGGGCGTAGTTGTAGGACCCAGTGCCGGGGCGGAACGAGCCTGGTGTGTCGAAAAATACAGCATTGGTCGGCTGATTGAAATCGCCGATGCCATTGTCAGTCGGTTCGACCGCAGGTGTGTTCGGGTTATCCCGGCGATAACGCGGACCAAGCCCGCTTGCGCCGCCGGCGTACGTTATGGTTCCGTTGGGTGTGGTAGACGAACCGAACTGCTGCAAAGGCGCATCAAATGTTTCGCCGCCAAGCGCGAATCTTGAGAAACCACGATCACCTTGGAAAATTGGCGAGCGATTGAAATATTCCGCGTAGACTGTTGCGCTGCCTCGTCCATCGGCAAAGCTAGTGCCAATAGCTCCGTGAATTTCATAGCGCGCACCATCGCCGCGCTCAGTAAGCGCGTATTGGCCGCCGAGTTCGATGCCTTCCACATCTTTTAACTGGAAGTTCACGACACCAGCCAGAGCATCCGAACCATAAACGGCCGAAGCACCGCCGGTGACCACGTCTACACTGTCAAGCAGGAAGGAAGGGATGGTGTTCAGGTCGACGATCTGCGAAGTGTCGTAAGACAGCCAGCGACGACCATTTACCAAGACGAGCGTCCGAGTGGCGCCCAATCCACGAAGGTTCAGAGTGGCAGCACCATCGCCAGGATTGTTCGAGAACGACGTCGTACCAGGAACTACCTGGGGCAGAGTGTTGATCACGTTCTCGACGTTCACGGTGCCCGAAAGTTCGAACTCCTCATCTTGAACGACTGCAACAGGAGCAGCAGTTTCCACGTTGCGGCGCGCGATGCGCGACCCGGTCACAACAATGGGAGCGGGAGCCGCAGCGGCCGGCTCGGTCGCCGGTTCATTGACCTGCTCATCAACCTGCGCCAGGGCAGGCGATGCAATCATGGCACCAGCCATCATCGTGCCTGTCAGCAACGCAGCTTTCGAAAACTTGTAAGACATTTCTATCCCCTCTGAGGGGGGCGACGCAACGCCGCCCCATTAGAAAGATGGATCCAGACAACAATCTGAACATGCTCGACGTACTCTACGACATTATGATTTCGCAATTGCGGAAACGCTTCGCAAATATGTAGCTTTCGCAATGTGTCTTAACGGTCACAGTTGACTCGTGGCACTATACTGCTGCCATAGCGGACAAAGATTGATCGAAAGGATGACCATGGGCAATTCGGTGACCATTCCTACGGCCTGGATGGCGGGAGTTGCCGCGCTGTCGCTCAGCTACGCTCCTGCTTCCCAGGCAAGGGAGCAAAGCGAAACAGATCAATTACAGGCGCTGAAAATTTGCAGTATGATGGAGGATGATTCTGCACGCCTCGCCTGTTTCGATCAATCTGTGCAAACCTTAGTTGATCTGCAGGACCGCGGGGAAATCACAGTAGTGGACAAGGAGGACATCGCTGAAACGCGCCGTGGGCTTTTCGGCTTCAGCATACCCAAGCTGGGTGTGTTCGGACCCGGAGATGACGCTGAAGAGCAGGTTCTTAATTCGCATATTACAGCAATTCGCCAGTTACGCGGCGATCACTGGGAAATCGAAATTGAGGAAGGCAGCGTCTGGCAAGCCACCAATACTCCGCGGCGGTTCAAGCCCAAAGTGGGGGCCGAAGTCGAATTGGAGAAGGCTGCTCTGACCTCTTACTGGCTGCGCGTTGATGGACAACTGGGTGTGAAGGCGCGTCGAATTCGCTGAATATTTTGAAGCACGCGAGATATAACGGCGCCGCCAGAGCGATGAACATTGAGCTTTTGTGTAGATGACCACCGACCCCGTTATAATCATCGAGGGAGACCCAGGTTGGCTTCCCCATAGTATCGACTGGTCGAATGGCACGGCCCAATTTCAGAAATTCCCGCACGAGCAATTTCGTGCACCAGGATTTCTCTTCGAGTTTCAGCCAGAAGATTCGGCTGACAAGCAAGAGATTCCTATTTCCCGGCTACGGGACATTCGAGTTGAAACTCTGCCGATCCATTTCGTTTTTCATACAGCATTTTGTCGCTCAACCCTGCTCAGCCGTGCATTGAATATGGACGGCATTGCGGTGGGGATGAGCGAGCCAGGCATCATCGCTTCCCTGGTCAATGCACCTGCTGAATTCCGCCCAATTCTTAGTATCGTGCTGCGCTTGCTCGCACGACAGCGGACCGGTGTTTCTGCCATCTTTGTAAAGCCGACTAATCACGCCAACAGGCTGATACCTGAGATTATGGAAGCGTCGCCTGACAGCCGAGCGATATTCATGACCTGTGCGCTCAAACCTTTCCTGAATAGCGTTCGTAAACGCGGATTGATGGGCCATCGCTGGGGACGCAAATTATATCTTGAAGTGCAGCAATATGCGGGGCTCGACCTTGGCATGTCCCCAACCGAAAACTTCGCAATGTCTGACCTTCAAGCTGCCGGATTAGCGTGGTTTCTTTATCAGAACTATTTCACCAACCTCGCCTCAGGCCCCTATCACGACCGTGTGCGCACGTTGGATGCTGAATTTTTTGACAGAAATCATGCCGAAACTGTGCAGAGAATTTTGAATTTTTGCCTCATCGACTCATCCTCTTTCTCTCCAGAAACACTTGAGAACGCCCCATTGTTTTCAGAGTACTCAAAAGGGGATGGCGAGATCCGAATAGATACGCCAGGAGAATCAACGGAAAATGAGATTTCCCAAGTTCAACACTGGTTAGAGATCATCGCGAGACAGATGGGTATTAGAGCTCCTGTCCAGCAGAGTTTGGCTTAAAGCTTCAAAAGACTGAGCAAAAGTTCGATCTCGGCGGCTTCCGAAAAGCAAACTGAAGCTGTTCCCATCGCAATCAACGGACAATTAGGATAGCTCGCAAACGGAGGCGGCACGGCCCATGGTCAGCTCCAACTAGCAATATGTGCCAAATTTCTAATGTGGCAACCGTGCAACACTAATTTAAATATGCAGCATATCTAATATCTTCACATTGCGCAATCGGGCGGTATCCCGCAGGTCTCCTCGAAGCAAGCCGTGCTGGAGAGAGCGGTTCCAGGCAATTATCTTCCTGAGTCCCGATGCATGGCCTGCCTAATCAATAGGTTGGGGATACAATTCATGAAATTGAACTTTGCAAATTTCAGCAGTCGGGCGGCGCTATATGCCGGTGTCGGACTGGCTGCTGTGGCGCTTTCCAGTCCCGCCCTCGCACAGGATAAGAGCGAGGAAGCGGCTCCTGAACAGGTCAATGCCAGCGACGCGGTTGCCCCCGATGCAACTTCGAACACGCAAGGCGCCATCGTCGTCACCGGTTCGCGTATCCGTCGCCCCGAGATCGTGGGCACCGAGCCCACCAGCTCGATCAGCGCCCAGTATTACGATGATCGCAACATCACCAACGCAGCCGATGCTCTGAACGAACTCCCGCAGTTCCGTGGCAGCGTCAGCCAGCGTGGCGATCAGGCCGGTTACGGCGCCGGCGTCAACTTCGTGAATACATTTGGTCTGGGTTCGAACCGCACGCTGAGCCTCGTCAATGGTCGCCGCGTCGTATCGTCCAACCTTCCTTCGTTGTTCTCGTCCGGCGCACCAGGCGTTCAGGTCGACCTCAACATCATTCCGACGAACCTCATCGAGCGGATCGACAACGTGTTCGTCGGCGGCGCGCCGATCTACGGTTCGGATGCGATTGCGGGAACCGTGAACATCATCCTCAAGGATGATTACGAAGGTTTCGAAATGACCGGAACCTCGGGAATTTCGGATCGCGGCGACGCGTTTAATTACAACGTCTCCGGCCTGTTCGGCTCCAACTTTGCCGACAATCGCGGTAACGTCACCCTGTCGGTGGCCTATGACAAGGCCAACGGCGTTCGCGGTTCGGATCGCGAGCACATCCGTGACAACCTCGGCTTCCTGAACAACCGCTGCGCTCCAGGAACCACGCAGCCTGCGGATGACGGCCGCGTCAATCCGAACATCGGCTGCAACACCGGCCCCGACGATGGCGTCCCGGCACGTGTCGTATTTCCGAATGTTCTGTCGCCTTATCTGTCCACCGGCGGTGTGATCACAGACGCGGGCTTCGGGCTTGCATTCGCTCCCGACGGAACGCTTATCGACAACATCTTTCCGGGCACGAACCTCACCGGATTTTTCGGAACGGGCCTGAGCCCGACGGCCTACAACACTGCCGATCAGTTCAGTGTCACCTCGACGCTTGAGCGTTTTACCACCAACGCCTTTCTCAGCTACGAGATCGTGCCGGGCGTGGAAGCGTTTGCAGAAGGCCTGTACTACAACAGTCGCGCGATCGAAGAAGGGAACAATCCTTCATTCAACACCTTTGTGTTCGATCCGGGCGTGTCGGGCGGTCTCACCTACGATGTCGCGACGAACCCGTTCCTGACGGATCAGGCTCGCGCCACTCTCACTGGCCTCGGACTGACGACTTTCAACGTTTCGCGTTCGAACGAAGATCTCTTCGACAACGGCACTGTAACCGAGAGCGAGCTCAAGCGCGGCGTAGTCGGCCTGCGTGGCGAATTCGGCGGGCTGTTCGACAATCGCTGGAACTACGAAGTCAGCTTCAATTACGGCACGAACGAAATTGAAAACTTCGGTCAGGAGATCAACCAGCAGCGATTCATCAATGCGGTAAGTTATGTCGCCGGTCCCAACGGCCCGGTCTGCACGACCACGCCGCCAGTTCCGGCCGCTCCCGATCAGCCAGTTCAGCCAATCGCCGATCCTGCCTGTGTTCCGCTCAACCTTCTCGGCGTTGGTGTAGCCAGCCAGGAAGCGCTGAACTACATCCGTGAAGACATCAACGATGTCGCCAACATCACGCAAAAGGTGTTCAACGCCAACTTCGGCGGCGATCTGTTCGACCTGTGGGCAGGTCCGATCGGCTTCAACGTAGGCTACGAGCACCGCGAGGAAGAAGCTTCCTTCACGCCTTCAAGCTTCACGCAGTTCGGTGAAGGTCGCGGCGCGGCGGTTACCCCTACTTCGGGTAAGTACAACGTCGACGAAGTGTTCGGCGAAGTTCTCGTTCCGCTGGCATCGCCAGAGAACGACATTCCGTTCCTCAACAGTGCAGAAGTCTTCGGACGTGTTCGTTACGTCGACAACACAGTGAACGGCGGTTTCACGTCTTTCGCAGTTGGCGGCCGCATCGCGCCGATCGAGGACATTCAGTTCCGCGGGAACTTCACACGGTCATTCCGTGCTCCCGCAATCACCGAGCTGTTCCTGCCTCAGAGCCCGACCTTCGTTCGTCCGCCTGATCGTTGTACTGCGCAGGCAATCGACGCCGGCCCGGTCCCGGAAACGCGCACGCGCAACTGCCTCGCGTTCTTGGCTGCAACCAATAACGATCCGGCCACCTACAACTTGCTTGCGGCGCAGGCATCGGTCGCCGGTTTGTCGGGAGGTAATCCGAACCTCGAAAACGAGAAGGCTGACAGCTTCACTTTCGGTGTCATCGTTCGTCCACGTTTCGTGAATGGTCTAACCATCACCGCTGACTACATCGACATCGAGCTTGAAGGCCCCATTGCCAGCTTGAGCGCGACAGAGCTCGCCTCGGGTTGCTTTGACAACGAGAACTTCAACGCAGCAGATCCGATCAACGGCAACAGCTTCTGCGAAGCTCTTGGCTTCGGCGCTGATGGCCAGATCCCCAACCTGCCCACGAATCCGGCTGTAAGGACCGGCTTCGTCAATGGTCAGCGGATCCTGTTCGAAGGTATCACTGGTGCGCTCGATTATCGTACCTCGCTCAATGGGATCGGCATTCCGTTGACCCTGCGTACCGGCGGCGACCTGCTCTATGTGAAGCGTCGTATCAACGACATCACCGGGGTGGCTCCGCAGCGTTCGGACGGTACTCTCGGCGATCCGGAATTCTCCGGCCAGGCCCGCCTGGTGTTTGCCGGCGACAACTTCGGTGTAGGAACCTACGTCAACTACACTGGCGAGCAGCTATTCTCGCGCTTCGATCGTGGCGGCAGCCCGAACGACACGCGTGAACTCGATCAGCTGGACGACTACGTGACGGTCAACATGAACGTGTATTTCGATACGGAAAGCGATTTCCGTTTCAACTTCGCGGTCACCAACCTGTTTGATCGTATCGGTCAGGAATATTTCGGATACATCTATCCTGGGTCGGAAAGCGACGACATCGGTCGCCGCTATGCGATCAGTGTGAGCAAGCGCTTCTAATTCGCTTAACTCCGAGCGACTGGAAGGGCCCCGAATTTCCGGGGCCCTTTTTTGTGGGGGCAGCGATCGAAGCGAGCCCCGTGATGCTGAACGGCCCAAACCGCCCACCGGCCTTTGCATTATCCCTACTAAAGTAGCGGACGAGCCTGCAGGCAATAGCAACGAGCCAGCTAGCAAGGTAACTTCTTTATTACCATGCTCTAACGCCCGCCCCGTTACCAAATTGCAACATTTTTGACAATTTTAAGACATTTGGTGAAATTGTCTTTGCGGAAGCGTCGGTACGGAGCAAAGACCTCTCTTCCGAATCTGAGACCTCTTAAGCGCTATGAGAGATGGCGCATATTAGATGTTTCTGATTTGATGAAACGAAAATTATTCTTGGGGAAAATAAATGAGAAATACTTTCTCGCAGTTCCATGGAAGGGCAGTGCTTCTGGCCGGCTCTGCAATGGTTGCTTTAGCATTCGGCGCGCCTGTCTACGCTCAAGATATTGGTACCACCCCGCCGGATTGCCCTGACGAAAATCAAGATGGTGTTTGTGATAGCGAGGCGACCCTTTCGAATGCAGATACCTCTGCTGCTGATACCGGGGCTATCGTCGTAACCGGTTCGCGCATTCGCCGTGACGAATTTTCGACGATCGAACCGATTACCGTCATCACCGCTGATGAAATTACGCAGGGTGGCTTTGCTTCTTCGACTGACGCGCTGCAGAGCAACGCGGTTACCGCAGGCGCTAGCCAGATCAACAACTATTACGCTGGGTTTGTCACCGACGGCGGCACCGGCGCGAATACGCTCGGTTTGCGTGGCCTTGGCCCTGCTCGGACGCTTGTTCTCCTCAATGGCCGCCGCCTGGCGCCAGGCGGTACGCGCGGCTCACTTCTCGCGGCCGACCTAAACGTTCTTCCGACAGCAATCGTAGAACGTATTGAGGTGCTAAAAGCTGGTGCTTCGTCAGTTTATGGTTCGGATGCAGTCGCAGGCGTTGTGAACATCATCACCGACGATAAGCTTGAAGGGCTTAACCTCGAATTTCAAACCAATGTACCGGAAGTTGGTGCAGGTACTTCCTATCGCGCTGCTGCGACCTTTGGCATTGAGGCCGACCGGTTCAATTTGGTTGGATCGCTCGAATATTCCAAGCGGGAAGGTTATGCGCGGAATGATAATCCTTGGTTCGACTGTACGGTCGGCGGGTACCTTGACGGCGAAGGCAGTGAATTTGGTTCTGGCGACACCCCTGGGTTTGATGGCAGCACTTGCTTCACCCTTGATGGTGGCGGGGTAACGATCAATACTGTTGGATACACGGTTGTAAACGACGCTGGCACCGCTCTTGTTGGTGTGCCGGCTCAGAGTCGCCTGGGTGGTACTGGGACGTTTAGCCGCTTTATCCCCGCTCCTGGAGTGACCAGTGGCCCGTTCCCAGGTTTTCTCGGTGTCGATTACTATAGTCGCGATACCTTCGATCCCGCCCAAGAAGAAGAGTATCTGATCACGCCGAGGGAAGTTTATACAGGGTTCCTTGCCGGCTCGTACGATCTCGACATCCTCGGCAACGCTGAGGTATACGGCGAATTGCTGGCCACGCGCCGCAAATCAGAAGCGAAATTGTACCGTCAGCTTTCCTTGGACTATCTGCAAGGAAGCCCGCTTTTGCCCGAACAATTGCGCAATGGTTACTTCCTGAATCCTAATTCGACATCGAGCGGCCAGATCGTTGCGGCCCGCTCTTTCATTGGCTTCGGTCTTACTGATTCTGCTCAGACCGTTGACTATGTTCGTGCAGGTGGCGGGATCCGCGGGGATCTACCTTCCGACTGGCGCTATGACCTGTATGTAGGAAAATCTTGGAACGATGGCACCGAGGAGAGTCAATCTTTCCTCACCAATCGCTTGGCCAATTCGCTTAATGTCGTTCAGAATGACGATGGCAGCTTTAGTTGTGTGAGCGAGGCATCCAATCCCGAGTGTGTTCCGGCGCCTATGCTCAACGCAGCTTCGGTTGGTGGCGACTTGCCCCAGGAATTCCGCGACTATATCCTCGCCGATATCGTCGGAACAACTGAGTTCCGCGAAACTACCCTCGCAGCTGCAGTTGATGGCCCGCTCTTTGCCCTTCCAGGCGGCGACGTTCAGCTTGCGCTAGGTGCGGAGTATCGGAAACAGCGGATCAATGATCAGCCTGATGAAAACTCGGTCAGCGGTAATCTCTACGGCCTTACCGCAGCGACACCAACCGTTGGCTCCGATTCGGTGAAGGAGGTCTTCGGCGAAATTTACGTACCCCTCGTTTCGGATCGACCATTCTTCGAAAATCTTTCGGTCAACGGATCGGTACGCTACACCGATTACGATTCCTACGGCAGCGACGTAACGTACAAGGTTGCGGGCGAATGGGAATTCTTCCGCGGTTTCGGTATCCGAGGCAGTTACGGCACGTCCTATCGCGCTCCAGCGCTGGCTGAACAGTTCCTCGGTGCGACGAGCGGTTTTGCAAGTGCAGGCAGCGACCCCTGCGATGCTGACAACTTCCCAGATGCCGTGTCGGATTATAACCCTACCGATCAAACCATCGCGGCAAACTGCGCAAGTATCGGTATCGACGTAACTACTTTCACACAAAACAGCAGTGTGACCGTGCTCCGTCGAGGTGGTGCTGAAACGGGTCTCGAAGCCGAAACGTCGACCAACTGGTCGGTGGGGGCTGTTGTGCGGCCGCCACTGCCGCAGTCAATAGGTACACTTTCGCTCGCTCTGGACTATTTCGACATTAAGGTTGAAAATGGAGTATCCGATTTGGCTGGGGCAACGATCCTCAATCGTTGCTATAGTGACACCAACTTCGACCCGAACGAAGGCTTTTGCCGCTTCGTAGATCGCAATGATAACGATCAGCTTGAGGTCACCAGCAGCTACGTAAATCTGTCTGAAGACATTGTGAAAGGCTGGGAGTTCAACGGCCGTTTCGCTAGCGAAGTTGGACCTGGACGCTTTGTCTTTAACGCGAATGTGACGAAGTACACCGAACAGTCTTCGCGTCTATTCCCTGAAGAGTTCTTGGAAGATGCAAACGGTATCGTAACATCGCCTGATTGGGTCGGGAACTTCGATGCCACCTACGCTTGGGATAATATTGTTCTTCGCTATGGCGTCGATTGGACAGATGGCGATCGTGAAAAGACCTACGATTATTTCGCATTCGACAATGCAACTGGTGAAATCGACGAAGATCTCGTGCAGTCCTACAAGGATAGTTATCTACTGGAAGTAGAGGACTACTTCCTGCACAGCGCTTCGGTTCAAGTGGGCTTTGATGATTACGAATTTACCTTTGGTGTTCGCAATCTTCTTAATACCCGGCCGCCGCGCATCTCGAATGTTGGCTTCAGCAGCATTGGCAACGTGCCCTTGTATTCTGGTTATGATTACGCGGGTCGTACCTTCTTCGCGAATGTTGCTTTCGACTTCTAATTGTCAAAAGCGACAAAAAGAAAGGGCCTCCGGAAACGGGGGCCCTTTTTTAATTGCTATTTAAGTAGCGCTCCTACGTCACCTGCATCTCCAGCGCCCCATCCCCCTCGTCGATGTTAACCGTCGAACCGTCCGGCACTTTTCCTGACAAGATCATGTCGGCAAGCGGATCCTGCACATAACGCTGCACTGCACGCTTTAGCGGCCGTGCGCCATAGACTGGATCATAGCCCACTCGGCCAAGCCATTTTTTCGCAGCTTCGGTTAGGTCCAGCTCGATCTTGCGATCCTTGAGCAGCTTCTGCACCCGCGCCACCTGGATATCTACGATCGGGGCCATGTGCTCTTGTGCTAAGCGGTGGAACAGGATGATTTCGTCCAGACGATTGAGGAACTCGGGGCGGAAATGGCCCCGGACAACATCCATCACTTGCGGCTCGACATCCTCGACCTTCTGGTCGTCGTCCATATTGGCCAGATACTGGCTACCGAGGTTCGAAGTGAGGATGATCAGCGTATTGCTGAAGTCGACCACCCTGCCCTGCCCGTCCGTCAGACGTCCGTCGTCAAGCACCTGAAGCAGTACGTTGAAGACGTCAGGGTGCGCCTTTTCGACCTCGTCGAACAGCACGACCTGATAGGGCCTGCGCCGCACGGCCTCTGTGAGCACGCCGCCTTCTTCATATCCGACATAGCCCGGAGGCGCGCCGATCAGGCGGGCGACCGCGTGCTTCTCCATGAATTCGCTCATGTCGATGCGCACCATCGCCTGATCGTCATCGAACAGGAACATGGCGAGGGCCTTGGTGAGCTCGGTCTTGCCGACGCCGGTCGGGCCGAGGAACAGGAAGCTGCCCAGCGGGCGCCCCGGATCCTGGAGGCCGGCACGCGCACGGCGCACTGCCTTGGATACCGCATCGATCGCCTGGCTCTGCCCGATCACTCGCTTGGCGAGGATGTTCTCCATTTCGAGCAGCTTCTCGCGCTCGCCCTCCATCATCTTGTCCACCGGAATGCCCGTCCAGCGTGAAACCACGCCGGCGATATCATCTTCGGCAACTTCTTCCTTCAGCAAGGCATTGTCGGTCTGGCCGCTGGCTTCTTCCAGCTTGCGTTCAAGCTCGGGTATTTTGCCGTATTGAAGCTCTCCTGCCTTTTGCAGGTCGCCGCCACGCTGTGCTTGTTCCAGCTCGATCCTTGCCTGGTCGAGCTCTTCTTTGACCCGCGCTTCGGCGTGAATCTTGTCGCGTTCGTTCTGCCAGCGGGTGGTCAACTCGGAACTCTGCTGTTCGAGCTCGGACAGTTCCTTGCGCAGGGTAGCGAGACGATCCTTCGATGCCTCGTCGGTTTCCTTCTGCAGCGCCTGTTCCTCGATCCGCAGCTGGATGATGCGGCGGTCGAGACCCTCGATCTCCTCGGGCTTAGACTCCACCTCCATACGGATGCGCGAAGCCGCTTCGTCCATCAGGTCGATCGCTTTGTCTGGCAGGAAGCGATTCTGGATGTAACGGTTTGATAGCTGCGCGGAGGCAACGATCGCGCCATCGGTAATGCGCACGCCGTGATGCAGCTCATATTTGTCCTTGATGCCGCGCAGGATGCTGATCGTGTCCTCTACACTCGGCTCGGCGATATAGACGGGCTGGAAGCGCCGCTGCAGCGCCGGGTCCTTCTCGACATATTTCTGGTATTCATCGAGAGTCGTCGCGCCGATGCAATGCAGCTCGCCCCGGCTGAGCGCAGGTTTGAGCAAATTGCCCGCATCCATGCTGCCCTCGGAAGCCCCTGCACCAATCAGCGTGTGCATCTCGTCGATGAACAGGATGATCTGGCCCTCGGCGCCCTTCACCTCGTCGAGCACGGATTTGAGCCGTTCCTCGAACTCTCCACGATATTTCGCGCCCGCGATCAGGGCGCCCATGTCGAGCGCCATGAGCGTGCGGCCCTTTAGGCTGTCGGGCACGTCGCCGTTAGCGATGCGCAGCGCCAAGCCTTCGGCGATAGCGGTCTTGCCGGTTCCTGGTTCGCCGATAAGCGCGGGGTTGTTCTTGGTCCGGCGAGCGAGGATCTGCACAGTACGGCGGATTTCCTCGTCACGCCCGATAACGGGGTCGAGCTTGCCGTCGCGCGCCGCCTGCGTCAGATCGCGGGCATATTTCTTCATCGCGTCATAGGCTTCCTCGGCTCCGGCACTGTGCGCGGCTCGCCCTTTGGTCACTTCCTGGATTGCCTCTTCGAGCGCCTTTGCGTCGATGCCCGCGGCAGTCAGCGCCTTGCCGGCATCCGTGGCGCTAACCGACAGGGCCTGCAGTATGCGTTGAACCGGCACGAAACTGTCGCCAGCCTTTTCAGCCAGCTGTTCCGATAGATCGAGAACCCGCACGGCGTCATTGTCTAAGCCCGGCGTCTGCTGCGCGCCGCCACCCGATACCGCAGGCACCTTGGCCAGCGCATTGTCGATTTCGGTGATCGCCACGCCGGGATTACCGCCCGCACGCTGGATCAGCTGAGCCGCCATGCCCTGATCGTCATCGAGCAGCGCTTTGAGCAGATGCGAAGGCGAAATGCGCTGATGGCTATTGCGGATGGCCACGGTCTGCGCCGCCTGAAGAAAGCCTTTGGCGCGATCGGTGAACTTTTCGAGATTCATGTAAAACTCCTCTTGCGAGAATTGCCGCTCGAATATGGTGTTGCGGATATGCAACACAAGACCCCGCGAAGAATTTTGCGAGGTGTGTTATTCGGATATAGGGGTGTGCCCGCTCAGCGCGAGAGGCAAGGAGAAATTTATTCGGCCGAAATGCCTTTGAGACCGGGCACCATCACGGTTCGCCCCCCGCCGAAATCCTCACGCACGACGATGAGACCTTGCCGTTCGAGATGTTCGAGCAGCCGCCTGATGCGCCCCGGTGAACTGGTGCCATAGGCCCGTGCCAGCTCGGCTTCGTCTACCTGCGTTTCCCCGGCATGGGCCGCCTTGGCGATGACCAGAAAAGGACCGAGCAAATCGTCGTCCACCGAACGGGCGAGGTCCATGATCCGCGACTGCATGGCGTCACCGAGATCTGTCAGTCCGGCTCCCGCAACTGCAAACCTGCGGCGGAAGCCGTACATATCGGGCATGGGACCGATCAGCCGTTCACGGCGGCATCGGGTAAGGAACGTCTGGAATTGTGCACTCGCGGACTGGAACGCAATTCCTTCCTCGCCCGCCAACTCATGAATGATTTCATCGATCCGCTGGGCAACGGCAGAAGTATCGGCAGGCTGCGCCGGCGCGTCAATCTGCCGTTCCTCGGCATGGGCAATGGTTGTTTCTATCTCGTCCATCCGCGGGGCAGGTGGCGGCGCGGGCGGCGGCGGTGCCTTGGCAACATCTGCCGCAAGATCACGCGTGAGCAGATCCGCCATGTCTTCGGGAGCGGTGTCGGGCAGAGCCATCAGACCTTCGCTGCGCGCCATGTTGCCGGTCTTCACCGGACCGATCTTCACCGACAAGGGCAGCCGCGTTATTGCCGGGCCGAGAGCCAGGAAATGCCCACGTTCCAGTTCGCGTATCCGTTCGGCCTGCCTGCGATCCATGCCAAGCAGATCGGCGGCGCGCACCATATCGATGTCGAGAAAAGTCCGGCCCATGAGGAAGTTCGACGCCTCGGCGGCAACGTTCTTGGCCAGCTTTGCGAGACGCTGGGTCGCAACGATACCGGCCAAGCCGCGCTTGCGACCCCGGCACATGAGGTTGGTCATGGCCGAGAGCGTCATGCGCCGCGTATCCTCCGCGATCTCGCCAGCCACCGCCGGTGCGAACATCTGCGCTTCATCGACCACGACCAGCGCCGGATACCAATGCTCTCGCGGCGCATCGAACAGGGCAGTCAGAAACTGCGCCGAACAGCGGATCTGCTGTTCCACTTCCAAGCGATCGAGATCGAGCACCACGCTTGCACGGTGTTCGCGGATGCGGCGCGCCAAGGCCTCGATTTCACCCGGCGAATAGGCCGAACCATCGATCACGACATGGCCGAACTCTTCGGCAAGCGAAGGAAAGTCACCCTCCGGATCGATCACCACCTGCTGAACAAGCCCCGCGCTTTCTTCAAGCAGGCGCCGCAAAAGGTGCGATTTCCCGCTGCCCGAATTGCCCTGGACGAGCAGACGGGTGGCGAGAAGTTCCTCGACATCGAACTCAACCGGCTTGCCGGAAGAATCATGGCCAATGGTGATCTGGGTTGTCACGCCCCCCGGCTAGCGGTCCGAATCCGGATCGCGGAAGGCCCCGCACCGGGTTTTGCCCAGAGCATTGCTTCACCCTGCACTGCTCGCTAGGCATTGCGTCTGGAGAGGATCGAATTCATGGCAAAATGGTTTTGGCGCGGCAGTGCCTTGCTGTCGCTGGTGCTGCTAATGGCGTTCATTGCCTTGGCAACCTGGGAGCCGCTCTGGGCGGGACGCGGCGAAGCGCCTCCTCCTGAAGCCGATTATTCCGCCGAGATCATTCGCGACGAATTCGGCGTGCCTCACATTTATGGCAAGCGCGATCGCGACGTGGCTTACGGCGTGGCCATCGCGCATTCGGAAGACGATTTTTCTACGCTTCAGGATGTCATCGCCATGGCTCGTGGCCGCTACGGAGCGATCGCCGGGCAGGATGGCGCCGCAGTCGATTATGTCTATCATCTCCTCGATGCCCGCGGCACGGCGGAGCGGCATTACCCGCAAATGCCCGCCGATACGCGCGCCCTTTTCGAAGCCTACGCCACTGGCCTCAACGATTACGCCGAGCAAAATCCTGACGAAATCAAGCTGAGCAATCTCTTTCCGGTCAACGGTCTCGATGTCGCTGCCGGTTTCGCTCTTCGCCAGCCGTTCTTCTTCGGTCTCAACAATGTGATCGAACCCCTCGTCGCGGGCGATGATCTGCGCCGCGAATACGGTCCGGATATTCCCGGCTTTCCGCGCGATGCCATTTCCGATGGCCTCTCGGGTGATACGCTCCCCGGTTCGCAGAAAACCGCTTATTCTCCATTCGGCTCTGAAGGCGCACATAACGGCTCAAACGCCTTCGCCGTGGCTCCCGAAAAATCCGGCGGTCCGACGATCCTGGTCTCCAATAGCCATCAGCCGTGGCGCGGCGGCGTGGCGTGGTACGAGCTCGTCGTCGAGAGCGAGGAGGGCTGGCACTATGCCGGAGCCAATTTCCCCGGATCGCCCTTCCCCTTTCTCGGCCATAACGAGGTTCTGGGCTGGACCAATACAGTGAACACGCCCGACATGGTCGACGTTTATCAACTCGAGTTGGACGACACGGGCGAACGCTATCGCTTCGGAAAGGAGTGGCGAGATCTGCAGACAAGCGACGTTACGTTACCTGTCCGGTTCGGACCAATAGTTCTGCCGATCAGCCGCGAGGTACATCGCAGCGTCCATGGTCCGGTCATCATCAATGAGAAGGGCGCGTTCGCATTCCGGTATGGCGGCATGGACAACCTTGGACAGCTTGACGCGTATTACCGGCTCAACAAGGCGAAAAGCCTGGCAGAATGGGAAGAAATCCTCGCGCGAATGGACATCCCATCGACCAATTTCATCTACGGAGACGCTGCAGGCAATATCGCATATGTTTATAACGCAGCTATTCCCGATCGCCCCAAAGGCCCCAACTGGCGCGGTATTCTCGACGGAACGGACCCATCGCTCGTTTGGAAGGGACCCGTCGATTATTCGGCCCTGCCGCGTTACGTGAATCCGGCCTCGGGCTGGCTTTACAATGCGAACAACACGCCTTTCACCGCCGCAGGCGCAGGCAGCGATCTGCCGGCTGATGCCTATGAACCGGAAATGGGGGTCGAACTGAAGCAGACCAATCGCTCGCGCAGGGCGTGGCAGCTGATGAGTGATGCAGACCAACTTGATCGCAAGACGCTGGAAGAAATCAAGTATGACACGGGCTATGCCCGCAAAGGATATATTGCCGAATTGTGGTCAGCTCTCGAGCGTCTCGACGTGGCCGACGAGCCCGAGCTCGACGCTGCACGCAGGCTGCTGCTCGACTGGGACTTTACCGCGGATAACATAGGCAGGGCTGACAGCCTCGCCCTCCTCATGATCCGCGAGTTCATGTCGTGCCGCTATCAGAACACCGATTGTCCGGAAGTGCGCGACGAACTGGCAAAGGCGGTAGGCCATTTGCAAACCCACTTCGGCCGCATCGACCCGCCGATGGGAGATCTTTTGCGGCTGCGCCAGGGGGATGTCGATCTTCCGCTGGACGGCGGCTCGGACACGCTGCGCGCATCCACGCTCTGGGATGTCGAAGAGGACGGGCGACTCGCCGTTCGTCACGGAGACAGCTTTATTCAATGGGTTGAATGGATGCCGGGCGAACGCGTGACATCTCGCTCGATCCAACCCTACGGCGCGGCGACCACACGCCCTCAATCCCCGCATTACGCCGATCAGGCTACGCTGTTCGTCCAGCATCGCTTGAAGCCGGTGCATTTCTGGCGCGAGGATGTGATCGCCAATGCCGCTACCCGAAAGACAGTGACGCACCGCCGTTAGCTGCCTAGGGTCGCGCGGCATTGAGTCGTTCGAAAATCTGCAGGCAGAACTAAGCAGGAAATATGCGGCGGTAGCCGCGGGCTCGACAGGGAGAACAAGATGAAACGATTGAGTATGATGACGAGCGTCCTCGCGCTGGCGCTCGGCGGCTGCGCGACAGTGGCGGACACAGACATGGCAGCAGCCCCCGTTGCGGCAGCACCAGATGCGGAGGGCGACGATCTGGCTCAGCTGGTCGACCAGGTCCAAATCCCTTACGAGACCTTCACGCTGCCCAACGGACTGACCACCGTCGTGCATACCGACCGCAAGGCCCCGCTGGTGGCAGTATCCGTGTGGTACGATGTCGGCTCCAAGCACGAGCCTGCTGGCAAGACCGGCTTTGCCCACCTCTTCGAACATCTCATGTTCAACGGTTCCGAAAACGCGGATGGAGATTTCTTCGAGCCGCTCCAGCAGGTCGGTGCGACCGGCTTCAACGGCACCACTAATGCGGACCGTACCAACTACTTCGAAACCGTCCCTACGGCCGCACTCGACCGCGTGCTCATGCTCGAAAGCGATCGCATGGGCTATCTTCTTGGCGCGGTGACGCAGGAAAAGCTCGATAACCAGATCGGGGTTGTCCAGAACGAAAAGCGCCGAGGCGACAACCAGCCCTTCGGCCTCCTGCGCTATGAAGTGGTCGAGAACATCTTCCCGCGCGGCCATCCCTATTATCACTCCACCATCGGTTCGATGGATGACCTGACCAACGCATCGCTCGACGATGTGAAGGATTGGTTCAAGGATCATTATGGTCCGAACAATGCCGTCCTCGTGCTGGCAGGGGATATCGATCTCGCCACAGCCAAGGAAAAGGTGACCGAGTGGTTCGGCGCCATTCCCAGAGGCGATGAAGTCGTCGATCCGGCGATCACGGTGCCGCAACTTGCCGCAGACAAGCAGAAGATCATCAAGGATCAGGTTTCCACCACCCGCATCTATCGCATGTGGCCCATCCCCGGCGAGACTTCTGCCGACACCGTGCCGCTGGCGCTGGCACAGACCACGCTCGGCGGCCTTGCCAGTTCTCGGCTCGATAACGCGCTGGTCCGCGGTCAGGGCCTCGCCGTGTCCGTATCCAGCTGGGCATGGACGAACGAGGACGCCGGCGTCTTCATCGTGCAGGCCGACCTCAAGCCCGGTGTAGAACGCGCCGCACTCGAGGCTGCGCTCGACCAGCAGATCGCGCAATTCATCACCGAAGGGCCAACGACCGACGAATTGGATCGGTCGAAAACCTCGATCGTCTCCGGCCTGATCGGCGGACTTGAATCGGTCGGCGGCTTCGGCGGCAAAGCCGTAACCTTGGCCGAGGGCGAGCTTTATCACGACAATCCCGGTCACTATCGCACCCAGCTTGAAAGCATGGTCGATGCCACACCGGCGTCAGTGCGTGCCGTTACCCAGAAGTGGCTTACCAAGCCCCGCTTCTCGCTGATTGTGGAGCCGGGCGAGCGTACCGAGGGCGGTGAAAACCGCGGCGGAGCCGTGGTGGCCGACACGACGGGCGAAGGGCTGAATGCCGCGCCGGTCGAGTTTTACTGCAACCCGGACTTCTGCGATCCGGATGCCATGCGGATGACCAAGGCGCAGGACCGTTCGCAGCTTCCACCCGTCGGCCAGCTGACCGATTTGGATTTTCCCGATATCGAGCGCGCAACGCTGTCGAACGGGATGGAAGTCTATTTCGCACGCCGGGATGCGGTGCCGAAAGTGACCGTCCGCATGGTGTTCGATGCCGGCTACACGGCTGACGATCGCGATGAACTGGGTACCCAGTCGCTGATGCTCGCGGCAATGGACGAAGGCACGGACGATCTCGATGCGACGCAGCTTGCGATCGCGCAGGAAAGATTGGGCGCAAGCATCAACGGCTTTGCCAATCTCGACGAGACGAGCTTCCAGCTCTCCTCGCTCTCCACCCGCCTCGCCCCCTCGCTGGACCTGTTTGCGGATTTCGTGCGCAATCCGGGTTTCCGCGCGGATGATCTGGAGCGCGTGCGCTCGCAGCAGCTCAACCGGATCAGCGCCGAAATGAAGAACCCCAGCAGCGCGGGCCAGCGGGTATTGACCCCGCTTGTCTTCGGTCCCCACCCCTACGGGATCCCAGGTTCGGGGCTCGGTGATGCTGCCGTGGTCGAAGGTCTTACACCGGCTGAGCTCGATGCGGCGCACCAGCGCTGGATCCGCCCCGACAATGCTCAGGTCTTCGTGGTGGGTGATACCACCCTCGCGGAAACCGTGAGCCTGCTCGAGGCATCGTTCGGTGACTGGAAGGCACCAGCTACAGCGCTTCCGGCAAAAACCTACGATGTGGATGTGCCTGCGCCCGAAGCGCGGATCGTCCTCCTCAACCGGCCGAACTCGCCGCAATCCGTGATCCTCGGAGCGCGCGTTCTCGATACGCGTGGCACCGACGACAACACCGTGCTCATTGCCGCGAACGAGGTCTTGGGTGGCAGCTTCCTGTCGCGCATCAACATGAACCTTCGCGAGACAAAAGGCTGGTCCTACGGCTCGCGTTCCGGCGTTACGTACAACCGCGACCGGTTGGTTTACGCCGTTCAGGCCGAAGTTCAGGCCGACCGGACGGGCGATTCCATCGTTGAACTCGAAAAGGAAATTACCGGCTTCGTGGGCGACAATGGCGTAACACCGGCCGAACTCGAACGGACGATCAACGGCAATGTGCGCGAACTTCCGGGTCAGTTCGAAACCTCGAACTCGGTCCTCGCGGGCATGGTCAACATCGTGAAATACGATCGTCCCGACGATTACTACGAAACCATTGCCGACAAATATCGTGCGCTGACTGCAGAAGAGCTTGCAAAGGCTGCGCGGGAAAATTTCGTCTACGGAGACATTGTCTATGTGGTTGTGGGTGATGCCGAGGTGGTCGAGCCGCAGCTCGAACGCACGGGCCTGCCCTACACCGTCCAGGAACTGGACCATTAATTGACACTAGTGTAAGTTACGGCGATTAAGCCGCACTGTTAATCAAGGAGAATATGCATGTCCGTAGCCGGAACTTATGACACCGTCGTCAAAAGCCCGATGGGCGACCAGAAGGGCACCTTCACTGTGGTCCCTGGTGACGATGGCAACACCTTCACCGGTTCGATGGCCGGCGGAATGGGTTCGATGGACGTCAAGGACGGCAAGATCAACGGCAACGAACTGACCTGGGCGATGGACATGACCGTCCCCATGCCGATGACGCTGAACTGCAAAGCAACCGTCGATGGCGACCAGATGACCGGCACCGTCAACGCCGGCGCTTTTGGCGACATGGCCCTGACCGGCGAACGCCAGGGCTAAGGTCTTAAAGACAAAAGAAAGGGCCGCCGGATCGCTCCGGCGGCCCTTTTTGTTTGCGTGGTCGCCGAGTGTCTTACTCGACGATATCCATTTCCTCGATCAGGGCCTGCGCCCCGTCGACCTTGTCCATCACCCACAGCATGTAGCGCGAATCGACATGGATGCTGCGTGTGGTGCGCGGATCGAAATCCCAGTCCGAGTTGACGCTTTCGAAGGTGCCATCGAACAACAGGCCGACCAGCTGGCCCTTGGCGTTGAGAGTGGCCGAACCGCTGTTGCCGCCCGTCACGTCCAGATCGGACATGAAGTTGACCGGGACGGAATCGATCGAATCCAGCTCGTATTTGCCGTAATCCTTGGCTTCGATCAGATCGAGCTCGCGCTGCGGCGCATTGAACGGTTCTTCGCCGGTATCCTTCTGGGTGATGCCCTCCAGCGTCGTGAACGGCAGATATTGCATCCCGTCGAAGGGCGATCCGCCCATGACATTGCCATAGGTGATGCGCAGAGTGGAATTGGCATCGGGATAGGTCAGCTGACCTTCCGAGCGCTGCCACTGCGTGATCGCATCCATATAGGCGGGCCGCAGCGCGAGCGAACGACCGGCACGTTCTTCCGCCGCATCTTCCAGGCCGCGATCATAATCGTAAAGCGCCACGGCGAGTTCGATAAACGGATCGTCGCTGGCTTCGAAGGTGGCCGGATCAGCTTCCATCAGTGCAAGGCGCGTTTCGGTATCGCCCAGCGTGGTGTCGGTATAATAGCTGTCGAGCAGGCCGGGCAGGTCCGCTGCGGTGGTCTGCGGGGTCAGACCCAGCGCCTTGTCGAAGGCAGGGACACGTTCGGCCGTAGGCTGCTGGATGTAGCCGTTCAGGAACAGCAGCCACTCAGCCTTGTCCACCACCGGATCGTAGCGCCGGTCAAGCGCCTGCAAGCCTTGGCGGAAGAAAGTCAGATCGCGATCCTGATAGCCGGATTCGCGCTGCGCATTCGGCTTCTCCCGTTCTTTCGAGAGACGGTAGAGCCGCTGCGCTGCGCCCAGCAATTGCGGACGGGTGGCATTGCCGTACCAGAAGCTGGTCCGCGCAGCCTGTGCGCTTTCCTCCTCAAGGGCATTCAGCTGCGCGATCGCCGTGCCGTAATTGGCGCGGGAAGGATCGGCGGCAATCCACCGGGCCAGTTCCGCTTCGCGCGCACGGCGACGGTCGACGAGGCCGACACGGCGAGCGCCATCGATCTGGCCGCGCAGGTTCTTTTCGTAATTGTTGAGGCCCGCAAGGCGGCTTTCATACTTCACGCGGGCATCCGAGCCGGCCGGTGCAGCATCCTCGATCGTACCGATCCATTCGGTCAGCAGCGTCTGGAAGGTGGGGTAGTTCCAACCGAAGGTGTTCTCAACTTCAGCCAACAGAGCATAACGGCTGGTCGATCCGGGGTAACCCGCAACCATCACGAAGTCGCCCTTGTCGAGACCGGACGCGCTGACCTTCAGATGATGCTCCGGCTGGTAAGGCACGTTCTCTTCGGCATAATCGGCAGCCGAACCGTCGGGCGCGACATAGGCGCGGTAGAAAGAGAAATCCCCCGTGTGGCGCGGCCACATCCAGTTATCGATGTCACCGCCATATTTGCCGACCGAGTCCGCCGGGGCGTAGACCAGCCGCACATCGCGCACTTCGAGGCGCTCGATCAGCGTATATTCCGCGCCGCCGTAGAAGCTGGCGACCTGGCAACGATAACCGGCCTTCTCCTCGCATTCGGCGGTGATGTCCTTCAGCCGCTGCTCGACCGTGTCATAACGGTCGGTCGGCGACAGGGCATCGGTGCCTGCGCGGACACGGTCGGTCACATCGGTCAAAGCGGTGGTGACATAGATGCGCGAGCCCGGAGCGGCGGGCACTTCCGCACTTTTTGTCTTCGCGAGGAAGCCGTTTTCCAGATAGTTGTTTTCCGCCGTCGAGTTGTACTGCACCGAGCCGCGGGCGCAGTGGTGATTGGTGACCACCAGGCCCTCAGGCGAAACGAAGCTGGCCGAGCAGCCGCCAAGCGAGACGATGGCGCCCATCGGGAAGCCAGTCAGATCGCTCAGCGCTTCGGGATCGAGTTCGAGGCCAGTAGCGCGAAGATCGTCGGCGATCTCTGGCAGCTGCTGCGGCGTGAACATGCCTTCCTTGGCGGCAAGCGGCGCAGATGCGACGCACGCCAGAAGGGCAGCGACGGTTGTAATCTTTCTCATCGTAAAAGGGTCCCCTACCAAATGCGCGAAAAGCGCATGATGGCTCGGGATTATGCGCAGGCACCTGCCTGAGCAAGGCCCGTGTCGCCGAGTTACATATATGGTCGACGAGAGAATCCGTCGGCGCCATGCAGCAGCATGCCGCGATTTGCGCGGACCAGCATCCTCCCCGTCGGGCCAGTGCGCCCGACGGGGATGACGCTATCGGATCAGCCCAGCTTGTCCTTGAGGATCTGGTTGACCACGGCCGGATTGGCCTTGCCCTGCATCGCCTTCATCGTCTGACCGACGAAGAATCCGAAGAGCTTATCCTTGCCGCCGCGGTATTCTTCGACCTTGTCGGAATTGTTGGCGATAATCTCGTCGATCGCAGCTTCGATCGCGCCTGTGTCGCTGACCTGCTTGAGGCCTTCGGCATCGGCGATCTCTTCGGGATCACGTCCGGTCTTGAGGACAATCTCGTAGATTTCCTTTGCCTGTCCCCCCGAAATCTCGCCCTTGTCCTGCATAGCCAGGATGCTGGCCTGAGCTTCGGCAGTGGCGTTGGCCGGATCGGCCTCTTCGCCGAGCGACTTCATCACGCCCGGAGCGACCGAAAGCGCCCAGTTGGCGACCTGCGTCGCGACCTTGGCCTCCGACTTGCCGATTTTCGCTGCGGCCGCGCTCAGCAGCGTTTCGAAGCGGGCGAAGGTTTCGACCTCTGCCGTCAATTCCCGCGCGTTATAGGGCGTCAGCCCCAGCTCGCCTTCGTACCGCGCGCGCTTGGCGTCGGGCAGTTCGGGCAGGCTGGCGCGGCATTCGTCCAGAAAGCTGTCTTCCAGTTCCAGCGGCAGCAGATCGGGATCGGGGAAATAGCGATAGTCATGCGCATCTTCCTTGCTGCGCATGGTCCGCGTGGTGCCCGTGCCCGGATCGAACAGGCGCGTTTCCTGATCGACCGTACCGCCGCTTTCGAGCACTTCGACCTGGCGGTTGGCTTCATATTCGATGACCTGCATCACGAACCGCACCGAGTTGACGTTCTTGGTCTCGGTCCGCGTGCCGAATTCCTCGCCCGGTTTGCGCACGGAGACGTTCACGTCGGCGCGCATAGAGCCTTCTTCCATGTTCCCGTCGCACGAACCGACATAACGCAGGATGCTGCGCAGCTTGCGGACATAGGCACCAGCTTCGGCAGGCGAACGCATGTCGGGTTTCGACACGATTTCCATCAGCGCCACGCCGCTGCGGTTGAGGTCGACATAGGACATCGTCGGGTGCTGGTCGTGCATCAGCTTGCCCGCATCCTGTTCGACATGGATGCGCTCGATCCCGATGACCTTGTCTTCGGTGATCCCGGCCTTCTCGTCGGCATCGATCGTCAGCGACCCTTCACCCACGATCGGATGATAGAGCTGGCTGATCTGATAGCCCTGCGGCAGATCGGCATAGAAGTAATTCTTGCGGTCGAACCGGCTGTATTTGTTGATCTGCGCCTCGATCGCCATGCCGGTGCGCACGGCCTGCCGGATGCACTCGCGATTGGGCACGGGCAGCATGCCGGGCATGGCCGCATCGACCAGGCTAACCTGAGTGTTCGGCTCCGCTCCGAAAGCGGTCGCAGCGCCGCTGAACAGCTTGGCGTTGGAGGTCACCTGCGCATGGACCTCGAGGCCGATCACGACCTCCCATTCGCCCGTTTCGCCCTGAATGCGGTAAGTGCTCACCACCATCTCTCCGGTTTGCCGTCAAAGTTTGCGCGCCGCTGGATGGCCAGCCCCGTGTTGAGCACACCCTGCTCGTCGAAGGGCTTGCCCACGATCTGTAGGCCGAGCGGGAGGCCGGCGCTGTTGAGCATCGCCGGCACGCTCATCGCGGGCAGGCCAGCAAGGCTGGCGGGAACGGCGAAGACGTCGTTGAGATACATCGTCAGCGGGTCTTCGTTGAGCGAACCGAGCGGGAAGCTGGCGGTCGGCGTGGTCGGCGCCAGGATCGCGTCGCACTGTTCGAAAGCCTTGGCGAAGTCCTGCGCCACCAGCGTGCGGATCTTCTGCGCCTGGGTGTAGTAGGCGTCGTAGAAACCGGCGCTCAGCACATAGGTGCCGATCAGGATGCGGCGCTTGACTTCGTCGCCGAAACCCTCGGCGCGGGTCGCGGCATACATGTCCTGCAGCCCCGCCCCATCGGGCAGGTCGCGCAGGCCGTAGCGCACGCCGTCATAGCGCGCGAGATTGCTCGATGCTTCGGCGGGTGCCACGATGTAATAAGCGGGCAGCGCATATTTGGTGTGCGGCAGCGAAACGTCGACGATCTCGGCGCCCGCATCGCGGAGCCATTCCTTGCCCTGCTCCCAGCTCTTGAGGATTTCCTCGTCGGTGCCGTCCATCCGGTATTCCTTCGGGATACCGATCTTCTTGCCCTTCAGGTCTGCCGACAGCGCGGCTTCCCAATTGGGAACGTCCAACTGCAGGCTGGTCGCGTCCTTCGGATCGAACCCGGCCATCGCTTCAAGCATGATGGCGCAGTCTTCGACGCTGCGCGCCATCGGGCCAGCCTGGTCGAGGCTGCTGGCAAACGCCACCACGCCCCAGCGGCTGCAGCGCCCATAGGTCGGCTTGATGCCGCAGATACCTGTGAAGGCAGCGGGCTGGCGGATCGAACCGCCAGTGTCGGTCCCGGTGGCAGCAGGCGCGATGCGCGCCGCGACGGCGGAAGATGACCCGCCAGAAGAACCACCCGGGCTCATCCCGGCATTGGTGCCTTCCTTGCGCCAAGGCGAATTAACGTTGCCGAAATAGCTGGTTTCGTTGGACGACCCCATCGCGAACTGGTCGAGATTGAGCTTGCCCAGCATGCCCGCGCCGGCGTCCCATAGCTTCTGGCTGACAGTACTTTCATACTGCGGCGTAAAGCCTTCGAGAATGTGGCTGGCTGCGGTGGTCTGCACGCCCTTGGTGGCGAACAAATCCTTCATCCCGATCGGCACGCCGCCCATGATGCCCAGATCCTCGCCCTTGGCGCGCTTGGCATCGACGCTGTCCGCGGCGGCCAGCGCATGGTCAGGGGTGGTGACGATGAAGGCGTTGAGTTCGGCGGCCGCGGCAACGGCTGCGTTGAAGCTTTCGGCCACTTCGCGGGCCGTGAAGTCGCCGCCGGCAACGCCGTCGCGGATTTCCTTCACGCCGAGATTGGTAAATTCGGTCATTATTCGATCACCTTGGGCACGCCGAAGAAGCCATGTTCGGCCGCCGGGGCATTGGCGAGCACATCCTCGCGTCGGCCACCCGAGGTTTCGGGGATGGCATCGACCACATCGTCGCGCAGGCGCAGCGTATTGGGGATGACCGCAGTCATCGGTTCGACACCGGCGGTATCGACCTCTCCCAGCTGTTCGACCCAGTCGAGGATATTGTTGAGTTCGGGGACCATGCGATCAAGCTCTTCTTCGCCCATCTTGATGCGGGCGAGCGAGGCGATCTTGGCCACTTCTTCGCGTGTGACTGACATGAGGGCGCGTTAGCCGTGCGCGCCCCCACCTTCAAGCGGCTAGATGAGGCTTATTGTGCGGGGGGAGCCCCTTCGCCGCCCTGCTGTGCGCCCATGGCGCCCATCATCGCCTGCAGCTGCTGCAGCTTGGCATCGAATTCCGGACGCGAAAGGATGTCGGTGACTTCCACTTCGAAGGTCAGATCGGCATTGGCCGGGATCGGGGATCCGGGGGGCGGTTCCGCACCATAGCCCTGATCTGCAGGGACGGTGACCAGATATTTGCCGCCTTGCTTCATCTTCAGCAGCGCATCGAGAAAGCCGGGAATTAGCGCGCCTTCTTCAAGCAGCATCGGCGTTCCCTCGGGCAGGAAGCCCGGCGGAATCGGCAGCGGCTGCGAACGGTCGAATTCCGTCCCGTCGTCGAGCGATCCGACATATTTGACGAACATGACCTGACCCATCTCGGGCGAAGGCCCGGTGCCTTCGGTCAGCGTTTCCATCCCGGCGGTCTTGGGCGCAGCGGCCCAAGCCAGCCCGCCGCCCAGCAGAATGGCGACAAGGACGCCCAGCCAGAGCTTGGCCAGGGAGCCTTTCTTGATCGGTTGCAACGGAACGCGGGTAATCTCGGTCATGTGAACTGTGTCCTGATACGCAAAGGGCGCGGATTTCTCCGCGCCCTCATGGCTTGTCTGGTTAGCTGGTGCAACGCGGTTTTGAAATTTCGGCCCATCCGGGCGCAAAATCGCTTGGCACTTTCGCGGACGGCGTCTTACTTGATGCCGTCACGCTCCATACGCTTGCGCTCCAGCTTGCGAGCGCGGCGAACGGCAGCAGCCTTTTCGCGTGCGCGCTTTTCGCTGGGCTTTTCGTAGTGACGACGCAGCTTCATTTCGCGATACACGCCTTCACGCTGCAGCTTCTTCTTGAGCGCGCGGAGGGCTTGGTCAACATTGTTATCGCGAACCATGATCTGCATAAACTTCAATACCTCGACTTTGCGGGCCAGAGCCCGCGCAAAAGCGGGGTATGCCTCCTTGAATAGGGTTTCGCTACTATAACGAAAAACGCGCCGAATCCGTTCCGGACCGGCTCGAACGGGGCGCACATAAGGATTCGCGGCAAAAAAGGCAAGCGTGTAACAGCGCCTTTCGCATTCGCGCCCCAGCGGCTAGAGGCAGGCTCATGTCCACCCTATCCCCCCTCGTAGCCACCCTGCACGTCGCCATCGGCGGCGGTGCCGGCGCAGCGCTGCGGTATCAGGCAGGCCGTGCCATGACGCAATGGCTCGGTGCTCCGATCATTTCTGCCTTTCCCTTCGCGACCCTTGCGGTCAATGCGCTGGGCAGCCTGCTGATGGGGCTGCTCGCGGGATGGCTGGCGCGCAATGGCGGGGAAAGCAGCGAACAGCTGCGCCTCCTGCTGGGCGTAGGCCTGCTGGGCGGCTTCACCACTTTCAGTGCCTTCAGCCTCGAGATGATCCTGCTGATCCAGCGCGGGCAGTTTCTGTTCGCCACGCTTTACGCCGTTCTGTCCCTGGCGCTGGGGCTCACCGGCCTGATGATGGGCCTTGCGGTCATGCGGGTGGCGGCATGAAGACCTCCGACGAAGTTCGCAATTTCACGGTTGAAGCCGATGACGACGGCATCAGGCTCGACCGCTGGTTCAAGCGCCACCTGCCGCAGGTCGGCTTCGGCACTGTCAGCAAATGGGCCCGCACCGGGCAGATCCGCGTGGACGGCAGCCGGGCCAAGCCCGACGATCGGCTGGCGAAGGGGCAGCAAATCCGCGTGCCACCCGGCGGCGACGCGCCGAACCGGGAGGCCAAGCCCAAGCGCGAGCTGACCAAGGCCGAACGCGATCAGGCCGCCGACATGTTGATGACGCAGACCAAGAGCGCGCTAGTCATTAATAAGCCGCCCGGCCTTGCCACACAGGGCGGCACCAACACCTTCAACCATGTCGACGGCCTGCTCGATGCGTATATGGAAGAAGGCGAGGAACAGCGCCCGCGCCTCGTACACCGGCTCGACAAGGATACCTCCGGCGTTTTGCTGGTGGCCCGCACACCAGGCAGCGCGGCGTTTTTCTCCAAGCGGTTTTCCGGCCGCAGCGCCAAGAAGATCTACTGGGCGCTGGTGGTGGGCGTGCCCGATATTCGCGAAGGCGTGATCGAGGCGCCGCTGGCCAAGCAGCCGGGTTCGGGCGGCGAGAAAATGCATGTCGATCACGAAGGCGGAGCGCCGGCCAAGACCAAGTATCGCGTGGTCGAAAGCGCGGGCAAGAAGGTCGCCTGGCTCGAACTTCAGCCGCTGACCGGCCGCACTCACCAGCTGCGCGTGCATTGCGCGGCCATGGGACACCCGATCGTGGGCGATGGCAAATACGGCGGGAAGGACGCGTTTCTCACTGGCTCGATCAGCCGCAAGATGCACCTCCACGCGCGCCGGCTGATCATCGACAGCCCCGATGGCAAGCTCGATGTGACGGCCGACCTGCCGGAGCATTTCGCCGCCAGCATGGAGCAGATCGGCTTCGACGAGAAGGCCAGCGATGCCACCCCCATGCGTGACGATCCGCCGCCCAAATCGCGCGAGGAAAAGAAGCAGCAGGCCCGCCAGCACGCCAAGACCTACAAGAAGAACCAGCGCGGCCCACGCCGTGCCCGCGGCGGTGCGGGAGGCAAGCCGAAGGGCCGGGGCAAAGCCAAGTGAAGCGGCTCGTCATTTTCGATTGCGACGGAACGCTGGTCGATGGCCAGGCGGCAATCTGCGACACGATGGACGAAGCGTTCGCGGCCGCCCGCCTGTCCAGCCCCGATCGCAATGAAGTGCGCCGCATGGTCGGCCTCAGCCTTCCGCAGGCGCTGCGCCAACTTGCTCCCGGGGCGACCGACGACCAGCGCGATATCGCCCTGGACGCCTATAAGTCCGGTTATCGCGACCGGCGGTTCAAGGGCACACTGGAAGAACCGCTGTATGACGGCATGGCCGAACTGATCGACCGTCTGGTCGATGCCGGCTGGCTGCTTGCCGTCGCCACTGGAAAGAGCGATCGCGGCCTGCATTCATGCCTCGACATGCACGGGATCAAGCATCACTTCGTCTCGCTCCAGACTGCCGACCGCCACCCGTCAAAACCGCACCCTTCGATGATCGAGCAAGCGCTCGCCGAAGCAGATGTAGCAAGTGATTGCGCCGTGATGATCGGCGACACGACATTCGATATCGAGATGGCCCGAGCGGCCGGTGTTCGCGCCATCGGCGTCGCCTGGGGCTATCACGAACCGAGCGAATTGCTCGAAGCGGGCGCGCAAGGCGTGGCTGGCACGATGCAGGAGCTGGAGGACATGATCAATGCAGGGGCGTGACCCGGCAATCGTGAAATTCATCCTGCTCAACGTGATCCGCATCGCCGGCCTGCTCTCCGTGCTGGCCGGGATCGCAGGCCTTGGCGACAGATTGCCGATGCCGGACTGGCTGGCAGCCGCGGCGGTCTTGCTGGGCGTGGGATTATTCTTCATCGTGCCGATGTTCGTGGCGCGCCGCTGGAAAGGGCGGACATGAAACGTTTCTACAAGGATGTGTCGACCGCCCGCACGGGCGAAGGCTGGCAGGTCATGCTCGACGCGAGGCCGCTGAAGACGCAAGGCGGCAAGGCCCAGATCGTACCGAGCGAGGATCTGGCGGAAAAGCTGGCCGAGGAATGGCGCAGCCAGGGCGAAACCATCGATCCGGCCGCCTTCCGCTACCGCGACATGGCCGATTATGCGCTGGACGTCGTCGCGAGCGACCGCGCCTCGCTTGTCGACAAGCTGCTCGGCTACGCAGAAACCGATACGCTGTGCTTCCGCGCCGATCCGGAAGAGCCGCTCTATCGCCGCCAGCAGGAGCTGTGGGAGCCGATCGTTGCCGGTCTGGAAGCGCGCGAAGGGGTGACCCTCCACCGCATCAGCGGCATCCTCCACCGCCCGCAGACCGAAGAAACGCGCCAGCGGCTCGCGGCGCGGCTCGAGCAGCTCGATCCCTTCACCCTCGCCGCGCTGGAACAGACCGCCTCGCTTGCTGCCTCGCTTTGCATCGGGCTGGAGGCCCTGCAGGCTGGCGCGGATGGCGACGCCTTGTGGGCGGCGGCCAATCTCGAGGAGGAGTGGCAGGCCGATCTCTGGGGCCGCGACGAGGAAGCCGAAGCCCGGCGCGCCAAGCGAAAGGGCGATTTCCTTGCGGCGATGGAGTTTGTCAGAGCGCTCTAAGGGGCGCTGACCCGCACACAGGCAGGTGTTCCCCTGGCGCTGAGGCGGTTAAGCTAGGCGGTCGAAAGGTATAGCCTCCCTCGCTTCGAACGCGACACAATGAGCCTCTCCACCACGCATCATACCGGCGTCAGAATATTCCCACTGTTTTGCAAGCGCATGAGGTCCTGTCGCGGCGGAGCGCCGAACAGGCGAGAGTATTCGCGGCTGAACTGCGACGGACTTTCGTAGCCCACCGCGAATCCTGCCGATCCAGCGTTGACGCCTTCCGAAAGCATTAGCCGCCGTGCTTCCTGAAGCCGCAGCTGCTTTTGATATTCCAGGGGCGTCATCCGCGTGACCGCTTTGAAATGCTCGTGCAGCGAAGAAGCGCTCATACCCGCCGCTGCCGCGATCTCCTCGATACGCAAGCGTTGATCGAAGGCTGAACGGATTGTGCTGATGGCGCGGCTCACCTGATTGAGGTGGCTGTCAGCCACCGCCATATAGCGCAGCGTCGGCCCATGCGGTCCCGTCAAGAGGCGGTAGAGAATTTCCCTCTCGATCAGCGGGGAAAGAGCGGGGATTTCTTGCGGGCGATCGAGCAGCCGCACCAAACGGCAGGCAGCATCCACAAGATCGTCGTCGCTGCGGTAGACTGCCAGTGCTGGAAGGTCTGCTTTCGGGACGCGCTCGCCTTCCTCCATGATGAGGTCGGCCAAGACTGATTGGTTGATATCGATTTTTGCGCATAGATAGGGCGCATCGGGGCTGGCCTGCGTCACGTGCCCGATCAGCGGCAGGTCCAGCGACACGAGCAGGTAATGCTGTGCATCGTAGGTCAGGCTCTGATCTGAAAGCGATACACGCTTTGACCCTTGGGCGATCAGGCAAAGTGAGGCTTCGTAGACCGCGGGTAGCGGCTGTGTCGGCTCGTCGGCCCGAAACAGGGACAGCTGCGGGATCGCCGTATCGACCATCCCGGTACGGCCGACATGCCGCGCGATATGCGCCGCCAGTTCGGAATGCTTACTCATCCCTCTGCCTTGCCACTGCACAGCACCAGTTCGCAATCCATGGGGCGTGAATTCTGGAGGATCAGGCAAGGATTGCAGCGGATCAAGCTCACGCCTTCGCAACCAGCGTCCTATCTGCCTTTCAACCAGACAGAAAGAGGAACTGGCATGACAAAAACAATCGAAAAGACCGTGCTGATCACCGGCGCTTCGAGCGGGATCGGCGAGGCAACCACGCGCGAACTGGCCGCGACGGGCGCGAAGCTGTTCATCGGCGCGCGCCGCACCGACCGGTTGGAAGCGCTCACAAGCGAACTGGGGGATGCCGTAGCATGGCAAGCACTGGACGTGACGGATGCCCAAGACTTCCAGGCCTTCGCTGCGGCGGCGCAAGACCGGTTCGGAAGCGTGGACGTGCTCATCAACAACGCCGGCGTCATGCCCCTCTCCCCCCTCGCCGCGCTGAAACAGGACGAGTGGTCCCGCATGATCGACGTCAATATTCGCGGCGTGCTGAACGGAATTGCTTCGGTGCTGCCTCGCTTCATCGACCAAGGCTCCGGGCATGTGGTCAATGTCGCCTCGATTGCGGCCCACATGGTGATGCCAAGTGCGGCGGTCTATTGTGCGACCAAATACGCAGTATGGGCGATCACGGAGGGGCTTCGACAGGAACACGACGATATCCGCACCACGATCATCTCGCCCGGTGTGGTGGAGACAGAGCTGGGCAACGACATAACCGATCCGGAGATCGCGTCCGCGCTGACGACGTGGCGGCAAAAGTCGCTGACGCCGGACGCCATCGCGCGGGCCATTCGTTACGCTTTGGAACAGCCGGAGGGCGTCGACATCAACGAGGTGATCGTTCGCCCGACGGCAGCTGGGATGTAGCCATTCCAGAGGAGCGCCGATTGCAGGTCGAAACTGCTGTTGGCGCTCCTCGACCTTCAAGATGGTGGTTGGCAGGCATTGCAGAGCGTCCGATTCCGGGCCGAGCGCGTGCCAGCCCCACCACAGACCAAGGATGGCAAAGCTGCCATCTTCGCAAAAGACTTTTGCCCATGACGGGCGCTGCCGCTCACCCGCCATGAAGACCGCAAGGCCCTATTCCGAATAATCCGGCTGCTCTATGTCGGCCACGATACCGACCTGCTCGGGTGACCAGCCGAGTGTCTTCCTGGTCCATTCGCTCGAAGCGGGACCATCATTGCCGACCCACATCGCCAGCGGACCGAAATGCGCTTCCGCCTCTTCCTCTGTCAGCGATTTGGTCGGCAGCCCGAGCTGGCGGCCGATCGCTTCGGCGATCGCGCGGTAGGGGACGCCTTCTTCGGCAACCGCGTGATAGGCTTCGCCAATGGCGCCGCGTTCGACGGCAAGACGATAGACGCGCGCACAATCCAGACGATGGACCGCGGGCCACAGGTTCGCGCCGTCGCCGATATAAGCGGACACGCCTTTTTCGCGGGCCGCCGCAGCCAGCATGGGGACGAAACCATGTGTTTCGCCCTTGCCGTGGACCGAGCGCGGATTGCGAACGACGGTGGCGTGGATGCCGCGCTCGGCCAGCCTGAACGCAGTCTGCTCGGAGGCGCGCGGAAAAACGGGCCACACTGAGGGCCGATCGGTCTCTTTCGCTTTCCCGCCGTCCATGTGCAAAAAGCCACTGGTGACGACTATTGGTCGCGGCGATCCGGCAAATAGCTCACCGAAGGTCTCTATCGCCGCAGTCTCTTCGGCGGCCAGCTCGCCTATGCGAGAGAAGTCGGCGCCGAATGCCGTATGCACGATACCATCCGCAGCTTCCGCACCGCGGCGAAGAACGTCCCGATCGCCGAGCGAGCCAAGCACTACTTTCCCGCCTTGCGCTTCGAGCGCCGCGCCCTTGTCCGCCGATCGCACCAGGCCGGTGACCGAATGACCGGCGGCCATCAGCTCGCTGGCAATCATCGAACCGATCCAGCCATTGGCACCCGTCAGGAATATATTCATCGCAACCTCCTTGCTGCTATAAGGCAAACCGACAGCGGAAGTGCCGTCAGTCACTGACATAGGCTTATGTCAGTGACTGACAAGGAGAGACATGGCAGAACAGCGATTAAATGCGCGTGTGCGGTTGCAGCAGGCGGCGGTGCAGCTCTTCAGAGACCGCGGTTTCGATGGCGTGACGGCTGCAGAGATCGCCGCGCGCGCGGGCGTGACCGAACGGACCTTCTTCCGCCACTTCACCGATAAGCGCGAGGTGCTGTTCGATGGGCAGGCAATTCTGGTCGAAGCGTTGACATTGTCGATCGCCGATGCGCCGGAATACATGGGCCCCATCGATACGCTGTTCCGCGCATTTCGATCGGTCACCCAGTTGCTCGAGGACAACCGATCATTCTCAAAACCCCGGCAGGAGGTCATATCGGCGACCCCGGCGCTTCACGAACGCGAGCTGATGAAGCTGGCCGCGCTTTCCGACGCGCTTGCCACGGCCTTGAAAGCACGCGGCGTTCCGGATCTGCAGGCGGCCCTTGCCGCGCGCGCCGGCATGGCAGCCTTCGCCAACGCCACGCTCGCGTGGCTAGAAGACGAGGCCCAAGGCTTGCGAGCGCGTCTTGATTCGAACGAAGAAGCCCTGAGGAGCCTTTTCTAGCAGGGGCGCTCTAGGATCGCTTCCAAAGCGATCGTAAGAATCGAAGCGCTAGCGGGCCCTAGCCGACCCACTCGGCGATTTGCGCGGCCACATCGTTGGCCGCCTGGTTGAGCGCCGGGCCCACGCTCGCGGTTTCGGGCAGGACGCCCGGCACGGTGGCCTCGAAACGGCGGGTGACGACATCGCTGCCCTCGCCCGGACGCACGGCGTCGAAGACCACGACCACGCTGCTGGTCCGGGCATCATAGCCGAACTGGCGCATGGTGCCGGTGAGGCGGTTGTCGGCCAGCACGCCGGGATCGTCCCCGTCAATCACGACGCGGTTTGAGCGGGTGCGGATGGTTTCGGCGATCAGTCGGCGGAACAGGCGCGCGGGCTTTTCGACCCAGACCGCGTCTTCCAGGTAGGCAAGCTCGGTATCGCTGACCTGCACCGGTACGCGCGTCACGTCGAGAGCGCTGGGCGCTTCGAATTCGATCAGGGTGATTGCCGTCCCCGAGTTGCTCGACGCGCCGGAGCCCGCGGGCGCAGTGGCCGTGGGCGTCAGCGTCAGCAGGCTATCGGGTGCATCACCGCCGAAGGAGATGCACCCGCCGAGCAGGAGAGCCGGTGCCAGCGTGGCGAACTTGAAAAACTTGGTCATCGCGGGTCGGCCCCTTCTCACGGCTTGTAATCGGGCAGCGGCTTGCTGTTGAGCAGTGCGCCCGCACCCTGTTCATCGATCTTCTCGGTCACTTCACGCAGCGATTTGCTCGTCGCCCGCAGATCGCGCAGCGTGGCTTCGGCGGCAGGCAGCGTGCTTTCGGTCAGCTGCCGCGTTGCCGGACGCGCTTCGGCGAGCACACCCTGCAGTTCCTCGGAGGCATTGCCAGCCTGCTTCAGCGTGGTGCGCAGCTGGTCGGCCAGCGCCGCCCCTTCCTGGTTCAGCAGGCGGTCGGTCGAAGCCGTGACATTCTCGAATTCATCGAGCGCTTCGGAGGCTTCGCGCAGAGTGACCTGCAATTCCGCCATCGTCCGCTCGAACTGCGGCGCAGCATCGGCCAGTTCAGCCGTCATCTGGTTGGTATTGGCCAGGATGCCCGCGATCTCGCCCTGGTTCTGATCGTCGAGCAATTGGGTCAGCCGCTCGGTCAGCGTCGCCAGCCTCTCGAGCAGCAGCGGCGCGTTCGACAGCAGCGCGTTGAGGCCGCCGTCCTTGGGCGGAATGATCGGCACGCCTTCGGTGCAGGCGGTGGTTTCACAGGAAATCGGCGGAGCGCCGCTACGCGCGCCGTCGAGCAGGATGGTGGACACGCCAGTGAAGCTGCCCTGGATCGTGGCGGTGGTGCCCACGAGGATCGGCACTTCTTCCTTCACGCTGATGCGCACGCGGACGAATTCAGGGTCCTTTTCCCACAACACGATCTGGCTCACCTGGCCGACCGGCACGCCGGCGAAGCTCACTTGGCTGCCGTTGGCGAGGCCCGACACGCTTTCTTTGAAGAAGATGTCGTATTCCTTCTGGTCGCCTTCGCCCCAGCGGGCGATCCACACGATGAACAGCGCCAGCGCAGCCAGCACCGCAAGCGTCACCGCCCCTACCCAAACGTAATTTGCCCGCGTTTCCATGTTCTTCGCCTATGCCTTCTTTTCCGGGGCGTTGTCCAACGCTTTGACCGCGTGGGCCGCGACCGGCATGTCCATGTGACGCCGCAATTCGTCGAGCGCCTGGGCAGTCAGCGCCGCCCGTCCGCGCGGCCCGTTGAAATATTCCTGGATCCAGGGATGATCGAGTTCCATCAGCTTGGGCACGGTATCGACCGCGATCACCTGCTTGTCCGCCAGCACCGCCACGCGGTCGCAGATTTCATGCAGCGTATCGAGATCGTGCGTGATTAGGAACACCGTGAGACCAAGCGTTTCCTTCAGTTCCCGGGTGAGATTGTCGAATGCCGCCGCGCCGATCGGGTCGAGGCCCGCCGTGGGCTCGTCGAGGAACAGCAGTTCGGGATCGAGCGCCAGCGCGCGCGCCAGCCCGGCGCGCTTCTTCATGCCGCCCGAAAGCTCGCTCGGATATTTGTTGACCGCTTCTTCGGGCAGGCCCGAGAGCATGATCTTGTAGCGCGCGATCTCATGGCGCAGCGTGTCGGATATCTCGGGGTAGAACTGCTTGAGCGGCACTTCGACATTTTCGCCCACCGTCAGCGTGGAGAACAGCGCCCCGCCCTGGAACAGCACGCCCCAGCGATCGCGAACGCCGATTTCCGCATCTGGTTCGGCATCGACGATCGACTTGTCGAACACCCTTATATCGCCTTCGGCCGGCGGCTGCAGGCCGATGATCGAGCGCATGAGCACCGACTTGCCGGTCCCCGATCCGCCGACCACGCCGAGGATTTCGCCGCGCTTTACCTTGAGGTCGAGATCGTCATGAATTACCTGTTCGCCGAAGCGGTTTACCAGCCCTTCGACCACGATCGGATATTCGCCGCGGAAACGCTCGTGCCGGCGCGCGGGGCCCTTGGCGTTGTCGCCCTTGTCCTGTTCGTCAGCCATCAGGCCCAGCCCACCTTGGTGAAGAAGACGGCGAAAAAGGCATCGAGCACGATCACGGCGAAGATCGCCGCCACCACCGACAGGGTCGTCCGCCGCCCGACTTCCTCCGAATTGCCCTTCACCTGCATGCCGTTGTAACAGCCCGCCAGCGCCACGATCAGCCCGAAGACGGGTGCTTTCAGCAGGCCGACCCACACGTCATAGGTCGGCACCACGTCCTGAATGCGCGACAGGAAGGTCCAGAAGGGGATGCCCAGCATGAGCTCACCAACCACTGCGCCGCCGATGATCGCCATGCAGGAGGCGTAAAAGCCCAGCAGCGGCATCATCAGCACGGCGGCCATGATGCGCGGAATCACCAGCGCTTCCATCGGGGCGATGCCGATGGTGCGCATGGCGTCGATTTCCTCGGTCAGCTTCATCGTGCCGATTTCCGCGGCAAAGGCACTGCCCGAACGGCCGGCCACCATGATCGCGGTCATCAGCACGCCCAGTTCGCGCAGCGTGATGCGCCCGACAAGGTTCACTGTCAGCGTTTCCGCGCCGAACGCCGCCAGCTGGACCGCGCCCTGCTGCGCGATAACCACGCCGATGAGGAAGCTCATCAAGCCGATGATTGGCAGGGCCGCCACGCCGACCAGTTCCAGCTGCTTGACCAGCGCCACGGTGCGGAAGCGGCGCGGATGGCGGATCAGATTGCCCGCTGAGATAAGCAGCGCGCCCAGGAAACTGACGACACCGACGATCCCGCTGCGCGCGTTATAGACCTTTTCGCCCATCGCATCGGGCACGCGGGTCCAAACCGGCAGGCGTTCCGGCCGCATGTCCTGTTCGCTGCCCGTACCTTCGAGCGCGCCGAGCAGACGCTGCGCCCGCTCGCTTGCCCCGGTGATCTCGGCTTCGTGTTCGCTGGCGATATTGCAGGCGATCCACGCGCCGACCGTGTCGATTTCGGTCACATCGGACAGGTCCACCCGGGCGATCGGCCCCTCGATCTTGCGCAGCTCGCCGTCGAGCGCACCGATCGTCGATACAAGATACGGACCGGAGAGCGTCAGTACCGCACCCCCTTCACCGTCTTCGATGTCATATTCAGCCAACCGCGCCATTCGGTTCAGCGTATGCGGCGAAACGACACGGTAAACAAGCCGGTATCCTTCACAATCCCATACGGCGTTGCATCGCACAAAAGGCGCTGGCATGGGCTTCGACCATGAGCACCGAGCTATCCAAGACCTTCGACCCGGCCGAAATCGAACAGCGCTGGTACGCGCATTGGGAGGAAAAGGGCCTTTTCCGCCCGGACCGCCCCGATGCGGAGCCCTTCACCATCGTGAACCCGCCGCCGAACGTCACCGGCAGCCTGCATATCGGCCACGCGCTCGACAACACGCTGCAGGACGTGGTGATCCGCTACGAACGGCTGCGCGGCAAGGATGCGCTGTGGGTGGTCGGCGTCGACCATGCCGGCATCGCCACGCAGATGGTGGTCGAACGCCAGCTTGAGGCGCAGCAGGACAAGCGCACGAATTATTCGCGCGAGCAGTTCGTGGGCAAGGTGTGGGAATGGAAAGAGGAAAGCGGCGGCACGATCACGCGCCAGCTGCGCCGCCTCGGCTGTTCGATGGACTGGTCACGCGAACAGTTCACGATGGACGAGCATTTCTCGAACGCCGTGCTCAAGACCTTCGTCGATCTTCACAAGGACGGCCTGATCTACCGCGACAAGCGGCTGGTGAACTGGGACCCCAAGCTGAAGACCGCGATTTCGGACCTTGAAGTCGAGACCACCGATGTGAAGGGCGGATTCTGGCACTTCAAATATCCGCTGGAAGACGGCGTCACGCTCGATGATGGCCGCGATTACATCGAAGTCGCCACCACACGCCCGGAAACCATGCTCGCCGATATGGCAGTGGCGGTTCACCCCGATGACGAGCGCTACAGATCGGTTGTCGGCAAGCATGTCGCGCTGCCCATCACCGGCCGCCGCGTGCCCATCGTGGCCGATGAACACGCCGATCCGGAACTCGGCTCGGGCGCGGTGAAGATCACGCCGGGCCACGATTTCAACGATTTCGATGTCGGCAAGCGCGCCGGATTCGCGGCGGGCGAAATGCTCAACATGCTCGATGGCGAAGCGAATGTCTGCCAGACCGCCGACGGACTGGTGCCGGAGGAATTCATCGGCCTGCACCGCTTCAAGCGCGACGGCGTGGACGGCGCGCGCGAACAGATCGTGGCGCGCATGAAGGAACTGGGTTTCCTCATCCCGCACATCACGAAGGACAAGGAAGGCAACGAGACCGAGCACGATGCCGAGCCGCGCACCATCGCAACGCCCTTCGGCGACCGCGGCGGCGTGGTGATCGAACCCTGGCTGACCGACCAATGGTATGTCGATGCCGAAAAGCTGGCCGCGGCCCCGATCGCGGCGGTAAAGGACGGGACCATCGAAATCGTCCCGAAAGCTTGGGAAAAGACCTTCTTCAACTGGATGGACAATATCCAGCCCTGGTGCGTCAGCCGCCAGCTGTGGTGGGGTCACCGCATTCCGGCGTGGTATGATGCAGACGGCAATGCCTATGTCGCCCTGACCGAGGAAGAGGCGCAGGCCCAGGCCGGAGAGGGCGTTTCCCTTAAGCGCGACGACGACGTGCTCGACACGTGGTTCTCCTCCGCGCTGTGGCCCTTCGCCGCGCTCGGCTGGCCCGAAAAGACCGATCTTCTTGAAAAGCATTATCCCAACAATCTGCTGATTTCGGGCTTCGACATCCTGTTCTTCTGGGATGCGCGCATGATGATGCAGGGGATGCATCTGACCGGCAAGGCGCCCTGGCCGCGCCTCTACCTGCACGGCCTCGTACGCGCTGCCGACGGGGCGAAGATGTCCAAATCCAAGGGGAATGTCGTCGATCCGCTGGGCCTGATCGACCAGTATGGCGCCGATGCGCTGCGCTTCTTCATGTCGGCCATGGAAAGCCAGGGCCGCGACATCAAGATGGATGAACGCCGCGTCGAAGGCTATCGCAACTTCGCTACCAAGCTGTGGAACGCGACCCGTTTCTGCCAGGCCAATGGCATCGGCGCGAGCACGAGCATTGCCGCACCCGCTGCCACGCAGGCGGTGAACAAGTGGATCATCGGCGAAGTCGTGGGGACCAAACAGGCGCTCGACGCCGCCATGGCCGACCTGCGCTTCGATGCGGCTGCCAACACGATCTATCACTTCGTGTGGGACCGCTTCTGCGATTGGTATATCGAGCTCATCAAGGGCAATTTCGACGAGGAAACCAAAGCGGTCGCCGGCTGGGCGCTCGACCAGATCTTGGTCATGCTCCACCCCTTCATGCCCTTCATCACCGAAGAACTGTGGTCGAAGCAGGGCGACCGCGCCGATTACCCGCTCATCACGGCGAAGTGGCCCGAACCCGAAGCCGAAGTCGATCCTGCCGCCAAGGCGGAAATCGACTGGCTGATCGCGCTGACCAGCGCAGTGCGCGCGGCGAAGAACGAACTCGGCATTGCGCCGGGGGCCAAGCTCGAAGCCTTTTTCCCCGCCCCCTCGGCGCTGGGCCGCAAGGTAGTGGACGAAAACGCCGCCGCGATCGAACGCCTCGCGCGGCTGACGCCGGTACATTTCGCCGAAGCCCCCTCAGGCGCGGCGATGCAGATCGGTGCGGGCGACGATGCCTTCATCATCCCGCTGGAAGGCGTGATCGATGTGGAAGCGGAAAAGGCCCGGCTCGCCAAGGCGATGGAAACCAGCCAGAAGGAATTCGGCAGCCTCAACGGGCGGCTCTCCAACGCCAATTTCCTCGAACGGGCCAAGCCAGAGGCGGTGGAGAAGGCGCGCGCCGATGCGGCCTTCCACGCCGCCGAGATCGACCGCCTGCGCGCGGCGCTGGCACGGTTGGGGTGACGATCGGCTTTCCTACACGCTCCTTTCCTGCCTATGCCGGAATCATGTCCTTGCCGACCTCTTCCGTCCCCGCGCCGCGCCGGCTGGATCGCCCCTTCGGCGCGGCCGGACGGAAGTTGACAGCCCTGCCCGGCCGCACGGTGAAATGGTCACGAGATTTCAGTGTTTTACGTGGCAGCTTAGGGAGCGCGCGAATTTTTGAAAATGGGGGGGTCGGTGTAACACCGCCCGGCAGAAAATGCCTCTAGTCCTCGCCACCGACGATACCGGCGGGCCGGAGATCTTCGCCTCGGTGCAGGGCGAAGGGCCGAGCGCGGGAATGCCCGTCGCTTTCATGCGGCTGTCGCGCTGCAATCTTGCCTGCGTCTGGTGCGATACTGCCTACACCTGGCATTTCGACGGTGACGAGCGCCCGCATCGCGGCGGCGTGACCTATGCGCGCAAGGCAAATCAGGTGACGCTGCCCGAAACGGAAGTGGCCGCGATCATCCAGTCGCTGGGGCAAAACCGGCTTGTCATTACCGGCGGCGAACCTTTGCTGCAGGCCCCGGCCCTCGCCCGTCTGCTGGAGCTGCTGCCCGACCTTTCGGTGGAGATCGAGACCAACGGCACCACCAAGGCGCCGCCGCCGCTCGACATCCGGATCGACCAGTTCAACGTCAGCCCCAAGCTGGCGCATAGCGGCAATCCGGCCGAGCTGGCGCTGCTGCCCGAACGGCTCGACGCCTATGCCACCGACCCGCGCGCGTGGTTCAAATTCGTGATCGCCCAGCCCGCCGATGTGGACGAGGTGCTGGCCCTGCGCGACCGCTATCGCTTCCGGCCGGGCCACGTCTTCCTCATGCCCGAAGGCACCGACAGCGAGACGCTGCGCACGCGCGAGAAATGGCTCGCGGAGCTGTGCGTCAAAAACGGCTTCCGGATGAGCGACCGCCTGCACATCCATCTCTTCGGCGATACACGGGGAACGTGAAGAAGGAGAAAGTATCCGGGTCGACGGAGGCCCGGCAAGGGCGGAAGCGAAGTCGAAGACGCAGCTGGCCAAAGGCCACCAGCAGGCCCGCCCGCAGCGGGTGCAGCTTGCTGCACATCTAGCGAGGACGAACCCGCGGAGGCGGGTTCGCAAAACACAAACTACCCCTGCGAGCGCCAGCGCTGGACGGTGCGCAGGACGATGTCCTCTTCGCCGCCGGGGTTGTTCCACATCTCGATGAAGCTCGGGTCTTCCGACGCCGGGCGCTTGATTTCCTCGAGATTGTCGAAACTGACGCGGATCGGGATGGCCACACCCTCGCCGCAGATGATGCATTCGCGGTTGCGCAGCGCCGGGATCGCATCGAGGAATCCCCGCGCACCTTCGGGCATGGCGGCGCGGACGAATTCCTGGTCGCGGTCGTTGTTGAGGCGCATCGAGATGATCGTGCCGCATTGCGACAGCACGCCCTCGGCAAGGTCGGACGGGCGCTGGGTGATCAGGCCGAGCGAGATGCCGTACTTACGGCCCTCCTTGGCGATCCGCCCCAGAATGATGCCGACCGAATTGCCGTCAGCGTTCTTCTCGCTTGGGACGTAACGGTGGGCTTCCTCGCACACCAGCAGGATCGGCGTGGTCTTCTCGTCACGGCCCCAGATCGCGAAGTCGAACACCAGGCGGCTGAGCACGGCGACCACGGTTGCGGTGATGTCGGACGGCACGCCAGACACGTCGATGATCGAAATCGGCTTGCCGTTCGATGGCATGCGGAAGATCTTGGAGATGAAGTCCGCCATCGTGTCGGCCACCAGCATGCCGGAGAACATGAACTGGTAGCGCGGATCGGCCTTGAGCTCGTCGAGCTTGTTCTTGATCCGCATGTAGGGCGCCGAATTGGTGGCCTTGTCCAGCTTGCCCATCTGGTCCTGTATCTCGTTGGAGAGGTCGGAGAGCAGGTAAGGGATCGGCGAATCGACGGTGATCTTGCCCATGGTCTCGGCCAGGCGGCTTTTCTGACGCGCCTTCAGCAGGCACTTGGCGAGAATGTCCGCATCAACCTGCCGCTCGTTGCCATTGCTGGTCAGCAGGACTTCGCAATGCTCCTCGAAGTTCATGATCCAGTAGGGCATCTGCAGGTTCGACACGTCGAGAATGACGCCTGTCGTCCTGAAAGCCGCGGAATATTCGCCATGCGGGTCGATCATGACGATATGGCCCTCCGGCGCCGCCTCGCAGATACGGTGGAGGATCAGGGCAGCGCTGGTTGATTTACCCGTACCCGTCGATCCCAGCAGGGCGAAGTGCTTGCCCAGCATCGCATCGACATAAATACCGGCGCGAATGTCCTTGGTCGGGTAAACCTTGCCGATCGTCACGGCGCTGCGTCCGTCGCTGGCGTAGACCTGCCTGAGATCGGGAGTAGATGCGGGAAAGACCATGGCGCCCGGAACGGGGTAACGCGTCACACCGCGCCGGAAGCCGTGCAAGCGGCCGGTCAGCTTTTCCTCGATGCCTTCACCAAGGAAGTCGATGTTCGCCAGAATCGTACCAGCTTTGCGATCCTGTTTCTGGTTCCGCACGCTGGCGAGCAGCCAGCTACTGCCGACGCGGATCTTTATTTGCGAACCGACCTGGCCGGCCATGGCCACGGCCGGATCGCTATCCTGAGAACATTCCGTGAGGCGCTGCAGGTCAATGGCGATCATCGATCCGGAACCGGCAATCTCGAGCACGACTCCGATGGGCTGCAGCGCATTATCGCTCACAGGCTCGTCTTCTTTTACCGGCTTGGGAGGTGGAGCCGCCTGCGGTTTGGGTGCCAGATCCGACGGGCGTGGCGGAGCTTCGCCCAGACGAGGCGTATGGACTGGACGGCTCTGTTGCTGATCAGGATGAACAGTCGTCTGCTGAGACGCTTGTTCGCTCGAGACTGGGCCGGGTTCTGGCTTAGTCACTGCGGGTTCTTCTGGGGGAACGGGCTGCTGGTGAACATAACCAGAGCGCGATACGGCACCGCCTGCCATGCTCTGTTCGCTCTCGCTCGACCGGCGGATGCGATCGCGCAGCGATCGTGCGCCGGGTTGTTCGCCCTCCATGTGACTGCCGCCCCCGAAACCGCGAAAATTGCCCTTGTCCATATTACTCACTATCCGGCCCTGATCCTTCGGGTATCGACCCTGTAAAGTCAGCCGGACAGTGCGCCGATAAGGGTTAAGATCGGGTCAACGATGTCATCGCTGCATGCACCTCACAGCCGTGCGAAGAGACGTCCGGCCCCCCACCCCATGCCTACCGAAAGAAACACCGCGATAAGGCCATAGGCCAGACCCCATCTGTTCGCACTGACTTCCACGAAGCGCTCGAACCCTACCTTGCGGACTTCAACGGTCGCTTCGGCCGAAGCGATGACCCGGCCATCGGTCACAGCGAAGGTCTCGGCAGTGTAGGTCCCGGTGGTGACGTTGGAAGGGAGCGAGATGCGCGCTTGATAAAGGACGTTCTGGCTGATCTGCACGCCATTCATGTTCTGCTTGTAAAGCCTCTGCCGCTGCTTGAGATCAACCAGCCCCTCGCTGAAGCGCAATTGCTCTGCCGGGTTGATGCTCCCGCTTGGCGAAAGCTGAATGTAGCCCGTTCCGAACTCGTAAATGGCAGCGGTCTTTTCGTCGACGATTTCGCTGACCGGCCGCGAGGCAGCCACGGCAAAGAAGCTTGGCACGGACCTGAAATCCGTGCTCTGCGCATTCACCCAGACACCTGCAAAACGTTCTTTCTCACGCAGGCGTACAGGTTCGCTCGGTCCCTTGAGGACCACCACAATGTCATAGCCTTGGCCGGTCCGGCCCGCCGGATCGAGCACCGCGCCGAAAAGCAGGAGTTCGGTCCCGGTGAACCCTTGGCGCACCTGCACTTCGTGCTGGGAGACTTCGGGAACCAGAAGAGGGTCCCGTTGTCCCGATAGCATCAAGGCTGCCATGAGTAAAAAGAGTGCCCTCACAGCGGATAGACCGTGTAGATTTCGTCCGGCTGATAGAACAGCCCGAGCAGCATGCGAAAAGCGATAAGCAAGACGATCGTCGCCAAGACCAACCTCAGGATTTCGGGCTTCGCACGGACTGCAAGACGAGATCCGAATTGTGCGCCAGTGACCGAACCGACCAGCAGCAAAGCCACCAGAACGATATCGACCGCTCGGGTGGTCAGCGAATGCATGAGTGTGGTGGCAATGGTGACGAAGAGAATGTTGTAGAGACTTGTTCCCACCACGACATTCGCGCTCATCCCGAGGATATACAGCATGGCGGGCACGAGGATGAAACCGCCGCCCACTCCCATCAGCATGGTAAGTATGCCGACGCCCACGCCGACAACCGCCGGTGCAAGAGGGCTTATGTAAAGACCCGATCCGTAAAAACGCCAACGCCAGGGAAGGTTGGCGACCAATGGATGGTGCCTCCGGCGAGCAGCCTGCTGTCCGCTCTTGCCTCTCAGCACTTGGATCGATTCTTTCGCCATGAGAATGCCGATCGATCCGAGCAGGATCACGTAGAGAGAACTGATGACGACATCGATCTGCCCGATCGAGCGAAAAAAGCGAAAAAGAAGTGCTCCGATCCCGGCACCGATGATCCCGCCGCCAACCATGACGGTACCCATTCGGTAATCCACCCCCTTCCGCTTGCTATGCGCGACTACTCCCGAAACGCTCGCTCCGGTGACCTGGGTGGAAGCCGAGGCTGCGGCGACCGTAGGTGGAATACCGTAAAAGATGAGGAGAGGTGTGGTAAGAAAGCCACCACCCACGCCGAACAGACCAGACAGGACGCCGGTAATCGCGCCGAGCGCAACGATCCAGAGACCGTTGACCGACAAATTAGCGATTGGGAGATAGACGTCCATTAGCAGCCCCTATCTCACGGGCTTCCTGTATAAAAGACGAACTTGGAAGGAAAAACTGGCGATTTCACAGATCGTCCTAAAGTCAAAGACGGAGTGTTGTCGGAAGGTAACAATGCCGGTCTGTTACGCGTCGCAAGCTGGAATGGGAGGGCACGCCGTCGGGATCAACCGCTCACCAAAGGTCTGCTTTTGGTCCCCAGCACGATGCGATGGCAAATCGGCACTTGCAACCGGCGGGCGTTTCCTAAAAAGAACCCAGCGTCATGACCGAACGCCCTTCCGTAGTCCGCCTCGTGTTTGCCCCTGTCCGCGCGCTTTTCGTAAGCGACGCCTCAGCCGGCATCCTTCTAATCTTCGTCGCGATCGCGGCAATGCTGGCCGCAAACTCACCATTGGCCGAAGATTATCATCATCTGTTCCATGGCCTTATGTTCGATCCCTCGGTGTTCAAGCTGAACACGCTACACCTGTGGATCAACGATGGATTGATGGCGATATTCTTCTTTGTCGTCGGTCTCGAAGTGAAGCGCGAGTGGATTGAAGGACAGCTTTCCTCGCCCGATCAGCGCAAGATGCCGGTCCTGGCAGCAGGCGCCGGGATGATTTTCCCCGCTCTGGTCTATCTCTTTTTCGTCAATGCAGAAGGCGCTGAAGGCCTCACCCGCGGCTGGGCGATCCCTGCAGCTACCGATATCGCCTTCGCCATGGGCGTGCTGGGTCTGCTCGGAAATCGTGTACCCGCCTCATTGCGGCTTTTCCTGCTGACAGTAGCCATCGTGGACGACATCGGCGCCGTCCTCGTGATTGCCCTTTTTTATACTGCGAAGATCAAGCTTTCCTGGCTGATCGGCGCCGCTGTCGTGACGGCCATTATGTACGTGATGAACAAGATGAAGGTGAAAGCCTATTTGCCCTTCATCATCGCGGCATTGGTCCTGTGGTTCTTTGTGCTGAATTCCGGCGTTCACGCCACCATCGCGGGCGTCGTCGCTGCGCTCACCATTCCGATGGTCGGCAAGGACGACGAAACCATGGTCGAGACGATGGAACACTCCCTCGCACCTTGGAGCGCTTATCTGATCGTACCGGTGTTCGGCTTCGCGAATGCCGGCGTCGAACTCGGCGATCTCGGCATGGCAGGGGTATTTGCACCACTTCCCCTGGCGATTGCCGCAGGTTTATTCGTCGGAAAGCAGCTGGGCATTTTCTCGGCGATCTGGGCAGCGGACAAGGTCGGCTTCGCACCGCGTCCCGAAGGAGCCAGCTGGCCGGAAATCTGGGGTGTGTCGATCCTGTGCGGAATCGGCTTTACGATGTCCCTCTTCATCAGCGGCCTGGCTTTCGCCGGAAATACCTTGCTTATCGAAGAAGCGAAGATCGGCATCCTGATGGGATCAGTGATTTCGGCTGTCGTCGGCTTCACGATCCTGCGCCTGACGACCGCGCATCCGGACGATGTCCGCTCGCCCTACCTCGATTGAGGCAGGGCGAGGCACGCTTAAATTACCAGCTGCCGGTATTTTCCATGCTGGCCCAGGGTTCCATTGGCTCAAGATAGCCGTCCTGCAGCAGTTCGACCGAAATGCCATCCGGCGTCCGGACGAACGCCATATGGCCATCACGTGGAGGACGGTTGATCGTGTGTCCCTCGTCCATCAGGCGCTCGCAAGTGGCATAGACGTCTTCCACCCGATAGGCGAGATGGCCGAAATTTCGACCTCCATGGTACTCTTCGGGTTTGCTGCCATCTTCCGCCGGCCAGTTATAAGTCAGCTCGACTTCGGCAACGCCTTCCTGACCGGGTGCGGCAAGGAAGATGAGGGTAAAACGCCCCGCTTCGCTTTCTTGGCGCCGAACTTCTTCCAGGCCGATGAGATTGAAGAAAGCGATCGTCGCATCAGGATCGGTCACGCGGATCATGGTGTGTAGATATTTGGTCATTGTGCACAACTAGGTGCGCGGCAAAGAAAGAGAAAGGGGCGCATAGCCAAGCAATGCGCCCCACCCCCAAAAAGTCCGAACTTCAAAAGCTCGCAGAAATCGTGCCCACGATCGCATCGTCGGTCAGGCCGTCGATCGAAGGACCTTCGACTCCGACATACGCAACGCCAACCTCGAGGATGCCTTGGGATACGCTCGCTCCGATAGACCAGTCGAGCCCGGTTTCATCGGTATCTCCGGCCAGGAACGGCGGTGCAAGCACGCCATCGGTGTAGCCGAGATGCGCGGAGAGCGACACCGGCGTGGAAGGCAGGGAATAACCAAGGTCCGTATAGATGTAGAGATTATCGTCCCCACCAAGCGAATCCTGCTCGAAGGCATAGGCTGCGCCCACCGTCGCCTCGGCTCCGCCGACATTGAAGCCGACCGAAGCATAAGGCTCCCAATAATCGGTATCGAGACCCAACTCCTCAGTCGGGTACAGGTAATAGAGAATACCGACGTCGAGGGCTACGCCCTCGGCCACATCTCCGGACCATCCCCCGTAGATATCGAATTCCATCTCGCCATAGGTGTCCCCGCCATCGATAGAGGAGGCCCAGGTTCCGACATAAAAGCCGCTCTCATGAGCGACATCCACGCCGCCTTGGATGGCAGGATCACCGGCAGAGAGAGATACTCCCCGGAATCGGTAATCGGTTGTGAGAGCCACATTGGCCGATACAGTCAGCCCGTTATCATCGGCCGCATCCTGTGCCTGTGCCAGCGACGGGACCGCAAGGCTGGTAACCAATGCGGCAGAAGAAACGGCAAATTTGCCGTGAAAGGACGTGAGCATTTTCGAACTCCTGTTGGTTCGTCTAGGTGCTTCGTCCCACCTGCGCTTTCGCCGGGTCCGAATTTTAGAACAGGATCCTCGGTCGAAATTGGAACAATCGTGCACCATTGCGACCAAGCAAGCAATAAGGGCGCTTCATTGAAACCCTATTGCAACAAAAAGCATGGCTATTGAGCAACTGCATTTGAATTGCCGGCGTCGCTGCTCTCTTGCCGCCCTCGCCGTGCTACTCTAAGCGCTCGCATCCCCCTTTGTCTGTAATATTCCGGTTATGTTCGATTCCATCCGTCGTCTCTTCTCCAATGGCCAGCCTGCTCGCCGAATAGCGCGCGTGCCGGATGGCGAACGATGGTATGTTATCGGCGATATTCACGGCCGCCTCGACCTTTTCGACGCTCTGAAGACCGCCATAGAGACAGACGATGCCTCGCGCGCGCTCGCCAAGACCACCGTGGTTCTGCTCGGAGACCTCATGGACCGCGGACCGGACAGTGCCGGCGTCATCGCACTTGCGCGCAAGTGGGGCGAAGAGCGCAACGTCCGCTATGTATCGGGCAATCATGAAGAGATGTTTCTGGAGAGCTTCTCCGACAGAGAAGTGCTCCGGCACTTCCTCAAACACGGGGGCCGTGAAACCGTTTTGAGCTATGGCATCAGTCTGGACGATTACCGGCGGATGGACCTGTCGCAAATGCGCGATGCCATGACCAAGCTCGTGCCCGCCGCCGACCGCGAATTCCTCGAAAGTTTTGAAGATCTTATCATTGCTGGCGAGTATGTGCTTGTCCACGCCGGGATCAATCCGAAACACCCACTCGAAGAACAGAAGCAGTCGGACCTGCGCTGGATCCGCGACCGTTTTCTGAAACATTCCGCACCTTTCAGTCACGTAGTCGTTCACGGCCATACGATTTTTGAGGAAGTGGAAGATACGCAGCACCGGGTTGGTATCGACACCGGCGCATTCCGGACAGGTCGGCTCACGGCGCTGATGCTGGAAGAAGACAGGCGTGAAATCATCCAGGCTGTAACAGCCGAAGACGGCACGATCGCTATCGAAAAGGTGGATTGATTATGAAGATCGCAATGGTTGGGTCGGGCTATGTTGGCTTGGTCTCGGGGGCGTGCTTTGCCGACTTTGGCCATGACGTCGTATGTATCGACAAAGATCAATCGAAGATCGACCGCCTGCATGACGGTGTCATGCCGATCTACGAGCCTGGTCTTGCTGAACTGGTCGGAGCGAATGTGAAGGCTGGACGACTGAGCTTCACGACCAGCTTGGCCGAAGGCATCAGGGATGCAGACGCGATCTTCATCGCCGTGGGCACCCCGAGCCGTCGGGGCGACGGGCATGCCGATCTTTCATTCGTTTACGCAGTAGCGCAGGAAATTGGCGAAAACCTGGCCAATGATGCAGTAGTGGTTACGAAGTCGACTGTCCCCGTTGGTACGGGCGACGAGGTAGAACGCATCCTCAAGGACAGCGGTACGAGCCACCGCTTCGCCGTGGTATCAAACCCCGAGTTTCTGCGCGAGGGCGCCGCGATCGCGGATTTCAAGCGCCCCGACCGCATTGTTATCGGCGCCGAGGACGAGTTCGGGCGCGAGGTTATGAGCGAGGTCTACCGTCCGCTTTTCCTCAACGAGTCTCCGATCCTGTTCACCGGACGCCGGACGAGCGAACTGATCAAATACGCGGCCAACGCTTTTCTCGCGACTAAGATCACTTTCATCAACGAGATGGCAGACCTTTGCGAGAAGGTCGGTGCCAATGTGCAGGACGTGTCCCGCGGGATCGGGATGGACAACCGTATCGGCCCGAAGTTTCTCCATGCAGGACCCGGTTACGGTGGGTCGTGCTTCCCCAAGGACACGCTGGCCCTTCTCAAGACGGCGGAGGATTACGACAGTCCTACGCGCATCGTGGAAGCGGTGGTCAAGGTCAACGACTCGCGCAAACGTGCGATGGGCCGCAAGGTTCTGGAAGCCATCGGCGGCGCCGAACAGGCACGCGGCAAGAAAGTCGCGCTGCTCGGGCTGACGTTCAAACCCAATACCGATGACATGCGCGAATCCCCTGCAATCGCTGTTGCCCAGACGCTGACCGATGCCGGTGTCCACGTCGCCGCTTTCGATCCTGAAGGCATGCAACTGGCCAAGCCTTTGATGCCGGAAGTAGAGATGGTGAACGATCCCTATGCCGCCATCGAAGGGTCTGACGCGATTGCCATCGTCACCGAATGGGACGCGTTTCGCGCGCTCGATTTCGACCGCGTCAAACAGACTGCAAATGCCCCTGTGCTGATAGACCTTCGCAACATCTATCGCCCCGAAGACATGCGCGGGCTCGGCTTCGATTATGTGAGCATCGGGCGTGCCTGATTTAACGGCTCGTGCATTCAGGCACGAGCAACCGCATCATGTGAAAGACACTGCGATGAGCCTCGACGAATCCGAAGGACTGGATAACCCGATCGCGAAATGGACGGTTATCGCCACGATGACTGCCCTTGTCCTCATGCTCGCGATCGCCAGCTGGCTAGCGTTCTCGGTAAAGCTCGACACGGTCACCGAGGTTCGTGACAGCAGCGGTCAGATCCATATCAGGGGCAGCGAGACCAAGTTCGTCGGCTATGCAAAAGGCACCTATTCGGGCCACGAGGTGCTCATAGAAGGGCTCCCCAGCACCGAACAGCTGCAGGAACTTCCCCTCGCCTGGCGCGCCCTGTGCGTGGTCAGGGACGATCCGCGGACGGACTGGAGCAAATCCAACCCCATGCTCAAGGTCCATCTCCACTCTGACGAGATGAACGAGGCATGCCGCCCCTTCGAGGGGCTGGAGATCGAAGGCTCGCCTCCGGTCCCCGAAACCGCGCCTCCACCCAGCCTGCCCAAGGTCATCCGGGAAGAGATCGCTCAGCCCAGCCAGTGATAGCGGTTCTCCTTCTTCGCGAGACCCGCAGCAGCAGCCACCAGAACCAGCAGTCCCGATAGCGCGGCCGCGATGGCGATCGCCTGATGCGATTGCCCGCCGCGCAGGAAGATCGCCAGCAGCGCCCAGGCAAACACCAGCGCATACCAGGGATTGCCCCGGCTGCGCAGCACGGCAAGGCTGGCGATGACGCCGCCGACAACCACTACCGGCGCCGCGATCAGCGGGTGAGCGCTGCCGCCCCCAACTCCGTGATAGACCAGCGACGCCGTGATGTTCACGATGCTCGCGGCGGTCAGCCATGCTGCCAGGGCGCTGAAGGTGATCGCCACGATGCTCCGTTCGGCGCGCGAAAACGGCCGCTCGAATGCGGTCAGGGTCCGCAGGATCATCAGCAAGGCGACCAGCGAGACGAGGATGATGATCGCGCTGACGAAGGTCAGATTGGCGAACTGAGTGTAGATAGCCCACACCCCTTGCGCGGATAGCGCAACGACCGAGGCCCAGCCGATCTTCTCCAGCAGGACATTGTCGCGCTGCGCTGGGAGCGCCTGCCAGATCCCATAGACCGCGCTGCCGAAGAACAGCGGCCCCCAGATGGCGAAGGCCCAGCCCGCCGGGGTAATCAGCGTCCGCACGCTGTCCGACCGGTCTCCGATGGGTTCGCCCAGTCCCAGTTGCGGCAGGAAGGTCGCGCCGATCTGGACGACCACGGCGAGGACGATGGCGGTGCGCTGGACGGCGCTGCGGTGCAGATGCTGGTTCATGTCGCGCTCAACCTCCAGAATGGCGAAGCGGTTCCGCCGCGCAGGCGATGTGCAGCGAAATGCCAGGGGGCCTGTAAGCCGGGTTCTGTTCCGCACGCGGTATGCCCAATGCGAGGCAGAGGGACACCAGCCGCACGGCGGCAGCCATTCGTCTAGGTCCTGAATCGCTTCAAGACTCCAGCAGCCAACCCGGGCGGTCGCCGTTTGCACGAGGGGCGAAACACCCCTGCCCTCTTGCGAGAGCGCGCCACCCCTATTCGGCCTTGCTCCGGGTGGGGTTTACCATGCGGGCCGCGTTACCGAAGCCCCGGTGCGCTCTTACCACACCCTTTCACCCTTGCCTGATCCCGTAAACGGGCCATCGGCGGTATGCTCTCTGTGGCACTTTCCCTATGGTTGCCCACGGCGGGCGTTACCCGCCACCCTTGTTTCGTGGAGCCCGGACTTTCCTCGCGACACGAAGTCACGCGGCTGCCCGGCCCCCTGGCGCGCCGAGCGATAGAGGCCTTGGCCCCGCTCGCCAAGCAAAACCCGCTCCGCGTTACACCGACAGGGGTATTCTCAAAAACTCGCCGCATTCTCATTTTGACACGATTTCAGTCTCTTGCTCAGGATTTCCGCCCCGCCAGTGTCAATTTCCGCGAACAGCCACATGTCACCCTTTTTTGCCGTAAATCGGAGTGCGAACCATCAGGCATCCTCAGCGAGGCAAGGTAAGCAAAACCGGCGCGTGTAGGAAAGCGCTACCTTCACCGGACCGGCGAGACCATCATCTTGGCCGCCACGGCGTCACCGACTGGCTGCCGAAGATCACCGAGCGCGGCAGCTGGAAGATATAATAGGGACTGGGCATTTCAGGTCCGCTTGCCTTATCGAGACGCTCGACGTGCTGGGGCGCGAGATCGAGTTCCAGCGCAGCGACATTGTCCGTGATTTGCCCGGGACGGCTCGCCCCAAGCAGAAGCGTCGTCGCCCCGCGCTTGCCAATCAGCCATGCGAGCGCAATTTGCGCCATGGGCGCTCCGACTTCATCGGCCACACTGCGCAGCGTGTCGACGATATCGAAATTGCGTTCGGTGAACAGCATGCCGCCAAAGGGATTGTCGCCCGCCAGGCGTTCGCTGGGCTGATCACCGCCATCTTCCACGCCGTCGGGGACGGTCACGCCGCGGTCGGCATCCTTCAGCATCCCCCGATCGTATTTGCCCGTCAGAAGGCCGCCGGCCAGCGGGCTCCATGGCATCATCCCGAGGCCGAATGCCTCTGCCATCGGCAGGACATCCAGTTCGACGCCGCGGTCGATCAGCGACCAATTGTACTGCAGGCCGATCGGACCCGGCAGCCCGTGTGCACTGGCAAGCGTCGCAATTTGCGCGACGTACCAGGCAGGCGCGTTGGAGAAACCGTAGTAAAGAATATCGCCGCGCGCCACGGCGTCTGCCAGCGTGCGCAGAACCTCTTCCGGCGGGGTCGTGCGGTCCCATACATGCACCCAGTAAAGGTCGATCCGGTCCGTCCCGAGGCGGCGCAGCGAACCTTCAATCCCAAGACGGATATTCACCGCACCATTGCCACCGTGGAGCGGCGTTCCCTGCCCGCGCGCAAAGCCGGATTTAGTCGAGACGATCATCCGGTCGCGCAGATCCTTGTCTTTAAGAAACCGGCCAAGCATACGCTCGCTCTCGCCGCCGCTATAGACATCAGCCGTGTCGACGATGTTGCCGCCCGCATCGACATAGGCGTCGAAGATGCCGCGGGCCTCTTCCTCGTCGCTGCCCCAGCGTCCGGCACCGAAGGTCATCGTGCCAAGCGTCAGGGGGCTTACAATCAGGCCAGAGCGCCCGAAGCTGCGATAATCAGTCATCTTCATAATCTGTGGCTCCTTTGTCTCGACAGTATCTAAGATGCGGGGCCTGAGGATATTAGCCGTTCTCTCGCGCATGACTTTGTGATTTATATTCAGTAATGTCACGCCAGCCCTTCAATGATCTCGCCGCCTTCGAAGCGGTTGCCCGCCTGCGGAGCTTTACCGCGGCAGCAGCGGAACTGGGCGTGTCCCCTTCCGCGCTCAGCCACAAGATGCGCAATCTTGAGGAGCGGCTCGGCGTGAGGTTGCTGGCACGCACCACACGCTCGGTCGCGCCGACCGATGCCGGAGAGGCATTGCTGGCCCGGGTGCGCCCGGCGCTGAAGCAGATAGAAGAGGGCGTGGACACCCTGTCAGACTGGCGCGACAGCCCGGCCGGAACGGTGCGCCTGACCACATTTTCCTGGATCGCATCCAGCCTGCTGTCGCGGCGGCTGCCAGCATTCCTGGCCGCCTATCCCGACATCACGGTCGAAGTGGCCACCGACGACGGCTTGACCGATATCGTCGCGGCAGGCTTCGATGCGGGCATCCGCCTGAGCGAGAGCGTGGAGAAGGACATGATCGCTATCCGCATCGGTCCGCCGCTTCGCACGCTGGTGGTCGCCACGCCCGATTACTGGGATCGGCATGGCCGCCCGGCCCATCCGCGCGATCTGCAGCGCCATCGCTGCGCCGGATACCGCCTACCGAGCAGCGGAAGACTGATGCCGTGGGAATTCGAGAAGAGCGGCGAGGCGCTGGAAGTCACCATATCCGGCCCGCTGGTGTCCAATGCGTGGGACCTCGCCCTCGAAACCACCCGCGCCGGGCTGGCGGTGGGATGGCACATGGAAGAGGATGTAGCGCAGGACATCGCGGCAGGGCGGCTGGAACCCGTTCTGGAGGACTGGTGCCAGCCCTATCCCGGCGCGCACCTCTACCACCCCAGCCGCCGCCAGATGCCCCCGGCCTTGCGGACGCTGATCGATTTTCTGAAGAGGTAGGAGGAGTTGGCTCATTGAAGCTAACGACCCCGGTGCGGATGCTAGGCCGACGAGTGAAAGATGCGCGCTATGAAAAGCACTTTGGCTAACTCGCTGTTCAATCTGTACTGCGCAGATTAAAGATAGGCATATGGTTCTGCCCCCTGAATTCCTACGCCCCTTTTGGAATACGGCATCTAACATCACTGAATGGTTCAATTGGGAGGCCCTGTCCGCCATCGGAACAGTTGGCGCCTTGTGGTTTGTAGTCGTCCAGTCCACACGCACCGGGAGAGCTGAGCGTGCAAGAGCAGTTGGTCTCCTTACATTTCTAATCGGACTTATAGAGCCAATTGAGGTTGTTTCGATTTATGACGATACCGAGGATGACGATTTGAATTCCTTACCTCGCGATTTGATTGAGCGAGACCTCGCAATTGTGAGGAGGGCAAAGGAAGGGATCGCGGCACTGCCGCTGTCGGAAGCTTCGTTCGCCGGGGTAGTGGAATGGACAATGACGCTCCCCCTGGCTCTTGATGACATCGAAAAAGCTTTAGATTCTCAAAGCCTTGGCGAATACACCACAGTTTTCTCATCGCTACGCTATACGGAAGAGGCGCGCGCCCACTTTATAGAAGAGCGGGACCGCCTGCGCCACGGCGTCGTGCTTAGTCTGATACGTCGAGCGTGGGAGCGAATTTCGCGTTCTGAAAAGCATGTTGGCATGCGTCCGATACGCTTTAAAGGAACGCTTGACGAAACCGAACGTCACGAGGCCGGCATCTAAGTTCGCTGACTGTCGAATACCTTAAGTCAGCTACCCACCCAATAGCTGACACTGCGCCCTACCGCGTCCGCCCCCGGTCGCGGTCGAGCAGCAGCTGGAACAGGATCGCGCGGACTTCGCCGTCGATTTCGCCGTTGATCTTTTCCGGGCGCCAGCGGCGCTGGAAGGCTTCCACCGCCTTGTGGCCGTCGGTGATATCGTAGCCATAGCGTTCGAGCGCGAGGTAGAAGGACGCGTCATTGTCGAAGGGATCGCCGCGTTCCAGCTTCGCCGGGCGCGGAAGGCATAGGCCGTATTCGGCCAGCCGGTCCCACGGAAACAGTTCGCCCGGATCGATCTTGCGCGCGGGCGCGACGTCCGAATGGCCGACCACGTTGGCGCGCGGGATATCGTATCGCTTCACGATCCGCGCGACGAGCGGCACCAGCGCTTCGAACTGCGCATCGTTGAATTCGCGATAGCCGTATTTATGGCCCGGATGGTCGAGTTCGATGCCCACGCTCACCGCGTTCACATCCTTGTGCCCGCGCCAATAGGATACGCCCGCATGCCAGGCGCGCTTTTCTTCCGGCACCAGCCGCACTACTTCGCCATGTTCGCCGATCAGGTAATGGGCGGACACCTTGGCTTCCGGATCGCAGAGGCGTTCGATGGCGAAGCCCTTGTCCTGCATTTCGGTATAGTGGATCACCACCATCGAGACGGGCGCACCGCGCTCGTCATGGTTGGGCGAGAGCACTTCGCGGTCGACCAGTTCATCCTTGCTGATGGGCAGGCCTTCGCCCAGTTTGCCGAAATCCGAATTCATCCGATCAGTCCTTCCGCTTCGGGAAGGATCGCGCCCAGCACCAGCGTTTCATCGGTGCGGGCGTACTGGATGCCGCCGCCCGATTGCGCGGCGAGCAAATGGATCATGTGAGCGGCAGCCGTACGGCTGGACAGGTCCGTCCGGTCGAGCGAGCCGTCGAGCGCCTTGCCGATGGTGTCGTCGAAGGCGATCTTGGTGCCGGTGGCGCGGACCACAAGCTCGCAATTCCCGTCGCGAACCTCTGCGCCGATATCGAGCGAGCCGCCCCGCACCAGCGCATCGTTCGCGATCTGGGCGAAGTTGAGCAGGACTTTGACCGCAGGCTTGGCAAGGTTCGCGGCCTCGATCGCCCAGTGGACTTCCACCTTGTCACGGTCGGACACCAGCGCTTCGACCAGCGCCTTGGGCTCGGCCACATCGACCCGGTCGCCGAACCCTCCGGCGGCCCCGAAAGCGAGGCGGAAGAACTTGAGCTTGTTGGTGGATGTCCTGGCGCTCTGTTCGAGCAAAGCGATCACGCTTTTGCGCATCTCCGGATCGTCTTCCATGGCCAGCAATTCGAGCCCGTTGTTCAGAGCGCCCACCGGGCTGAGCATGTCGTGGCAAAGGCGCGAGCAAAGCATTGCCGCAAGATCGATCGATTCTTGGTCGTTCATGGAATTCCAGTCGAAACGCGATTTGTACCGTCTTCTAGCGAGGGCAGGCTTCATAGGGAAGCGCTGCGAATCGCGCATCCCCTTCGCGCCAGAAGGTGACGCGGCCTGCCGCGATTATCGCCCAGATGAGCCCCTGCCCCGTCGCCATGGCCTCGTCGGTGGCGGAGGGGCGCGCGAGGCCATTGGGGTGGGAGTGGTAATAGCCCAGCACTTGCGGCCCGCCGCTGCGCGCTTCGCGATGGGCATCGACGAGGGCCTGCGGGTTGATTTCGAAATGGGTGAGCGGGGCGGCATGGACGTTGGCTGCGGGCACGATGGCAGTGATGGCCGCGCCCTCGCCCAGCAGGATGCCGCAGCATTCGCGAGGATGCGCCCGCGCGGCTTCAGTGAGAAGAGAGTCGAGAACTTTTGCAGAAACCTTCAAACCGTTCGCCCTGAGCTTGTCGAAGGGCCGTCCTTCACTTAGGCGCAACCCATGCCGTTCTGGGCCTACATGCTACATTGTCGCGGCGGTGCCTACTACACCGGCCACACCGATAATCTCGAACTGCGCCTTGCGCAGCATCAGGCGGGAGAAACCGGCGGATTTACGGCCGACAGACTGCCGGTCGAACTGGTCTGGTCGGAAGAATTCGATACGCGGGACGCAGCCCTTGCCGCGGAAAGCAGGATCAAGGGCTGGTCGCGGGCCAAGAAGATGGCGCTTGTCCGCAGCGACTGGTCGAGGATTTCGGAACTGGCAAAGAAAAAGGACGGTGCTTCGACAAGCTCAGCACGAACGGAAAATTTGACTGGCGTGGTTGCCGCATCCGGCCGCCTGGACAAGGCGCTGGCTGAGGCGACAGGCCTGTCACGCGAGCGGGTCAAGGGGCTGATCGCCGAGGGGATGGTCACGATCGGCGGCAAGCCTGCCCGATCCGGCTCCGCCCGGCTGTCCGGCGGGGAGGAATATCGCATCGCCCTGCCCCCGCCCGAACCGCTGGCGACAGCGGCGCAGGACATCCCGCTCGACGTGGTGTTCGAGGACGAGCATCTGCTGGTGGTGAACAAGCCCGCGGGCATGGTGGTGCATCCCGCCGCAGGCAATCCGGACGGCACGCTGGTCAATGCGCTGCTGCACCATTGCAGAGGCCAGCTGTCGGGGATCAACGGCGTGGCGCGGCCCGGTATCGTCCACCGGATCGACAAGGATACCTCCGGCCTGCTGGTGGTCGCCAAAAGCGATGCGGCGCATGAGGGGCTGGCGAAACAGTTTGCCGACCATTCGATCACCCGCCGCTATCTCGCCGTGTGCGCGGGCCATCCCAATCCGCCAGCCGGAACAGTCAGCGGACGGCTCGGCCGGTCGGACCGGGATCGCAAGAAGATGGCCGTGCTGCCGGACGACAGCACGCGCGGCAAGCATGCCGTCACGCATTTCGAAACGCTCCGGCGGCTGGACCACGCGGCGCTGATCGAATGCCAGCTCGAGACCGGGCGCACGCACCAGGTCCGCGTTCACTGCGCGTCAATCGGTCATCCGCTATTAGGGGACCCTGTCTATGGACGTACTCCCAATCCGCTCCGCCCGGTGCTTCAGCAGCTGCAATTCGCCCGCCAGGCGCTTCACGCAGCACGCCTCGGATTCAGCCATCCTATCAGCGCTGAAAGCTTGGATTTCTGCGCCGAATTGCCTTCAGATATGCGGGAACTCATCGACGAAATCGCACGTTGAAATCGATGAAACGCGAGTGCAATTCCGGCTACGTCCTGCTACAAGTGAATCAGTGGCCCGAATGACCGGATGCCCATCAGGGGTCCGGCAAGCGAGGTCGACGATAGAAAGGTCAGGGTTAAAGTGAGTAGTTCCAGAAGTTTGAGCGTTCCGGCGCTTGGTGGTGAGCAGAGCCTCAACCGCTATCTTTCCGAAATCAAGAAGTTCCCCGTGCTGACGCAAGAGCAGGAATACATGCTCGCGAAGCGCTATGAAGAACACGAGGACAGCGAAGCTGCGGCGCAGCTCGTTACCTCGCACCTGCGGCTCGTGGCGAAGATCGCCATGGGCTATCGCGGCTACGGCCTGCCCGTTTCGGATCTCATTTCCGAAGGCAATGTCGGCCTGATGCAGGGCGTAAAGAAATTCGAAGCCGACCGCGGCTTCCGCCTCGCCACCTATGCCATGTGGTGGATCAAGGCGAGCATCCAAGAATATATCCTGCGCAGCTGGTCGCTCGTGAAGATGGGTACCACCGCCGCCCAGAAGAAGCTGTTCTTCAACCTTCGCCGGATGAAGAAGAACCTCGACGCCTATGAAGACACCGACCTGCATCCGGACGATGTGAACAAGATCGCCACCGATCTCGGCGTGCCCGAGCAGGAAGTGGTCAACATGAACCGCCGCATGATGATGGGCGGCGATGGTTCGCTCAACGTGCCGATGCGCAATGGTGAAGAAGGTTCGGGCGAATGGATGGACTGGCTGACGGACGATCGTCCGCTGCAGGACGAAACCGTCGCCGATGCCGAAGAAAAGGAAGTGCGTCACGACATGCTGCTGGAGGCGATGGACGCCCTCAACGAGCGTGAGCAGCACATTCTGACCGAACGCCGCCTGACGGAAAATCCGCAGACGCTGGAAGAACTCAGCCAGGTCTACAACGTCAGCCGCGAGCGCATCCGCCAGATCGAAGTGCGCGCTTTCGAGAAGCTGCAGAAGGCGATGAAGGCAATCGCCGGAGAAAAGCTTCTCCCCGGCGTTGCCTGAGACCAAAGAGACAAATCGGCGGCGGCGATGGGCAATCATCGCCGCCGTTTTCATATCTGCCTTCAGGCCGCGCTTCGTCGATCTGGACAATTTACCCGCTGACCCGTCGGCCGGCCGCTACCGCGCCGAGGCGCTGCGCACACTTGGCTGGGTACGCGATAATCCATTCCAGCAAGTCTTCGACCGGTTGTTCCTGCAGCATTGGCGGTTTTCCAATTGGCGTGAAGTGCCGGGCAGCGGAGAAGACAGCACTTCGCTGCCACACCTGATGGATGTGTGGGTAGACGCCGCCGCAATCGGACCGTGGGGCATTCCCTATGCCCGCTACACGATCGGTTGCGGCGGCGCCTGCACGCAGGTCCCGCGGCGCCCCTAACGCGAAGCGATCATGTCGAGTTTCTCGTCGAAGCTGCCGTCCTTCTCCGCGTGGCGGAGCGGTTTCACATTGTCGACAAGCACCTCCTCGGGCGTCGGATCCTGCGCAAATTGCGCCATGCTTTCGGAAATGAAATCGCCAAGCGGCATGTAGCCTTCCCGGTGCGATTGTCCGGGGGTCAGCTCGGTCTGGACGCCGGGCGGGGCGAGTTCGATCACTTCGACGTGCCCTTCAAGCAATTTGCGCAGCGAGACGGTGTAGGAATGTATCGCCGCCTTGGTGGCCGAATAGGTCGCCGCCTTTGGCATGGGCACGAAGGCAAGGCCGGACGACACATTGATGAGCGCCGCATCGTCAGCGTGCCGCAGATGATCGATCAGCGCATCGGTCAGACAGATCGGCCCCGTGAGATTGATGGAGATGACCTTTTTTGCATCGGACAGGTCGCGAGCCTGCGTAATATCCTCGTAAGGCATGATGCCGGCATTATTCATGAGGACGTTCAGCGCGGGAAAATCCTCGATCAGCTTGGCGGCGAAGCTCGCCACCTGCCCCGCATCGGACACATCGAGCTGGCGCACATGGATGTTCTCCCGGCCCTTCGCCGTTTCTTCCAGATCGGACACGGTACGCCCGGCAACGATCACGATATTGCCGGCATCGTGCCAGCGCTGCGCATATTCGCGTCCGATCCCGCTGCCACCGCCGGTAACGAGAATGGTATTGCCGCTATTCTTCATCATGCATTTCCTTCGGGTTTCGAATGACAACGAAGAAGCGCCTGATCGTGTCCGGCGACTTGTAGGAGTTGCGCGGGCCCGCGCGGCTGATTAACCGCGTGACCATGAAACGGTTACTTTTCTGGTTTGTGAAACTGGCATTCGGCCTGCTGGTGCTCAGCCTGCTGCTGGTCGTCCTGTTCAAATTCGTGCCCGTGCCCGTCACGGCGACGATGGCGATGGACGAAAACGGCATCACCAAGGACTGGGAGCCGCTGGCCGACATCGATCGCAATCTGGTGCGCGCGGTGATTGCGGCGGAAGATGGCAAATTCTGCACTCACGACGGCTTCGACCGCGAAGCGATCGAGAAGGCGATGGAAAGCAATGCCAAGGGCGGGCGCATCCGTGGCGGCTCGACCATCAGCCAGCAAACGGCGAAGAACGTGTTTCTGTGGCAGGGCGGAGGATACTTCCGCAAAGGGTTGGAGGCCTATTTCACGCTCCTGATCGAAAAGATCTGGGGCAAGCGGCGCATCATGGAAGTCTATCTCAACGTCGCCGAGACGGGGATCGGCACCTATGGCGCCGAAGCCGGGGCGCAGCGCTATTTCGGGAAGAGCGCCGCATCGCTGACCCCGCTGGAATCCGCCCGCATGGCAGCCGCGCTGCCGCTGCCCAAGGAACGATCGGTGAAGAATCCGGGTGGTTGGCTGCGCCGACACGGCAACACCATCTCGGCACGGATCGGCCAGGTCCGGCGTGACGGTCTCGATGCCTGCGTCTACGAATAGCGGCAAAGCATTTACCAAGCGCGTGCAGCATTTACATCGCCTTAGGACTGATCGCAGCCGTCAGGACTGGCTTGGCGCGGTGCCGTGATATCGTATCAAGCTGATTTAACGCGGAATTTCCTTGAATGGCGCTCCGTCTTTGCCGTAGTTGAGAGAACGCGTCGCAACCTAGGGGAAAACGCATAATGGGTATCGGGCACAGCCACGATCACGCACATGCCCCCGGGGGCGGACATGCCCATGCGCCGGCAGATTTCGGCCGTGCGTTCCTGATCGGCATCATCCTCAATACCGGTTTCGTCATTCTCGAAGCCACTTATGGCTGGCTGTCGGGCTCCATGGCGCTGATCGCCGATGCGGGACACAATCTGTCGGACGTGTTGGCCCTGCTGCTGGCCTGGGGCGCCAGCGTAGCGGCGAAGAAACCGGCGACGTCGCGCTTCACCTATGGCTACAAGAGCTCGACCATCCTCGCCGCGCTTGCCAATGCCGGGCTGCTGCTCGTGGCCATCGGGGCGATCGCCTTCGAAACCTTCAATCGTATGGCCGAACCCGCACCCGTCCAGGGCATGACGATGGTCATCGTCGCTGGGATCGGGATCGCGATAAATGCCGGCACGGCGGTGATGTTCATGCGCGGGCGCCAGCACGATATAAACGTACGCGGCGCCTTCCTCCACATGGCAGCCGATGCGCTGGTCAGCCTGGGCGTGGTCATTGCCGGCTTCGCGATCCTTATGACGGGCGCGCTCTGGATCGATCCGGTGGTGAGCCTGGTGATCGTGGTGGTCATTGCCTGGGGCACTTGGGGCCTGCTCAAGGACAGTGTCGAGATGAGCCTGCTGGCCGTGCCCAAGGGCGTGTCGGAAAGCGGCGTGCGCGGTTATCTGGCAGGGCTGGAGGGCGTGACCGAAATCCACGATCTGCACATCTGGCCCATGTCCACGACCGAGACCGCGCTGACCGCCCATCTCGTCATGCCGGGCGGCCATCCGGGTGATGCCTTCCTGCGCGAAATTGCCGAGGAATTGGAGCATCATCACCGTATCGGCCATACGACTTTGCAGATCGAAATGACGCGCAAGCCCTGCGGGATAGATTGCTAATTGAGGCCTGGCGGCCGTCAGCGGCGCAGATAGGGATCAAGCTTGTGCTGCAATAGCTCGACCAGCGCGGGGTCCATGAAGCGATAACGGTCCGGAATACCCAGATTGACGATCGACTTCCCGCCGGCCTCGGCAGGGAATCCGGTCCGGATGATCTTGCGCTGGCGCTGCTCCATGCAGAAGATGCGGTCAGCCCATCCGACAAGCTCCGCATCAAGCGGGACTTCGGCATCCGATGCAGTTCCGGCCGAAAGGACATGCAAGTCCTCCCGGCCGGAGTAGATCTGTTCTGCTGTCGGGCTTCGCCAGCGGTTCTTGCCGCAGACGAAAAGGACGCGGACTATGTTCAGGCCGCTTCTTCCTTCGCGCCGTGGACCTGTATCGGGTCCTTCTTGCCTTCGACGACATCCGCATCGATCACGATTTCGGTGACGCCGTCCATGTCGGGCAGGTCGAACATCGTGTCGAGCAGGATGCCTTCCACGATCGAGCGCAGGCCGCGGGCACCGGTCTTGCGGGCTATAGCCTTCTCGGCGATCTTCTGCAGCGCGTCTTGCTTGAAGGTCAGCTCCACATTCTCCAGCTCGAACAGGCGCGCATACTGCTTGCACAGGGCGTTCTTGGGTTCGGTCAGGATCGTGATCAGCGCATCGGTATCGAGATCGCGCAGCGTTGCGATCACCGGCAGACGGCCGACGAACTCGGGGATCAGGCCGAATTTCAGGAGATCTTCCGGCTCGCCCTTTTCGAGCAGTTCACCCACGCGGCGCTTGTCCGGATCGGCGACATGCGCGCCGAAGCCGATTGACCGCTTCTGGAGACGGTCGGCGATGATCTTTTCAAGGCCCGCAAAGGCGCCGCCACAGATGAACAGGATGTTCGTGGTGTCGACCTGCAGGAATTCCTGCTGCGGATGCTTGCGGCCGCCCTGCGGCGGGACGGAAGCCGTGGTTCCTTCCATCAGCTTGAGCAGCGCCTGCTGCACGCCTTCGCCCGACACGTCGCGCGTGATCGAGGGGTTTTCCGCCTTGCGGGTGATCTTGTCGATCTCGTCGATGTAGACGATGCCGTGCTGGGCCTTCTCGACATTGTAGTCGCTGGCCTGCAGCAGCTTCAGGATGATGTTCTCCACATCCTCGCCCACATAACCGGCTTCGGTCAGCGTAGTCGCGTCGGCCATGGTGAAGGGTACGTCGAAGGTGCGCGCCAGCGTCTGTGCCAGCAGCGTCTTGCCGCAACCGGTAGGGCCGACGAGCAGGATGTTCGACTTGGCCAGTTCCACATCGCCCGACTTGCCGCCGTGCTTGAGACGCTTGTAGTGATTGTGCACCGCGACCGAGAGCACGCGCTTGGCGCGGTCCTGGCCGATCACGTAATCGTTCAGCGTCTCAAAGATTTCCTTGGGCGTCGGAACGTCGCCGTCCTTCTTGCCCGAGATCCCGGCCTTGGTTTCTTCGCGGATGATGTCGTTGCACAGTTCCACGCATTCATCGCAGATGAACACGGTGGGCCCGGCAATCAATTTGCGGACTTCGTGTTGCGACTTACCGCAGAAACTGCAGTACAGCGTGGATTTGCTATCGGTTCCGGTCAACTTCGTCATTTCCTGCTCTGCCCGCGCCACCTGTGAAAATCAGGGGATTCGCCGACTCTAGGCCGGTGCGGGCTTGGGTCAATATCATAGGTAACGCAAACCCCTTGCCATAAGCTGAAGGCTAGGGGCCGCGTTAACCCGAAGGACGCTGATGCATCCGGCCACTGGTCTATGCCGGCGGCATGCGGCGCTTATTCGGGCGCGCCGCCGGAGCCCTTGTCTTCGTCTTTCACGGGTTCAGGCTCGCCCTCGTTCTCGGGGCGCGCTTCGAACACCTTGTCGACGAGGCCGAATTTCATCGCTTCTTCCGCTTCGAGGAAGGTATCACGGTCCATCGCCTTCTCGATCTCGTCGAGGCTGCGGCCGGTATACTGGACGTAGAGATCGTTCATGCGCTTGCGGATCCGCAGGATCTCGCGCGCCTGGATTTCAATGTCGGATGCCATGCCGCGGGCCCCGCCCGAAGGCTGGTGGACCATGATCCGGGCATTCGGCAGCGCGATACGCATGCCGGGTTCGCCTGCGGCAAGCAGGAAGCTGCCCATCGAGGCGGCCTGGCCGATGCAGACAGTCGATACGCGCGGCTTGATGTACTGCATGGTGTCGTGGATCGCCATGCCGGCCGTCACCACGCCGCCGGGCGAATTGATGTACATGCTGATCGGCTTGGACGGATTTTCGCTTTCGAGGAACAGCAGCTGCGCCACGATGAGCGAAGCCATGTTGTCCTCCACCTGGCCGGTCACGAAAACGATGCGTTCGCGCAGCAGGCGGCTGAAGATGTCGAACGCCCGTTCGCCGCGGCTCGACTGCTCGACCACGGTCGGCACCAGCGCACCCGTGATGGGATCGCGGTCAAACTGGCCCTGACTGCTGTGCGCATCGCTGCCGAAGAGGTCGATCATGAGTATCCTTCCGTCTGAATTTCGGACGCCTATGTCGCCATGCCGGGCGCGATGTTCAAGGGGTCAGTCGCGCATCAGGATGACTTTCCCCCGCCCGCCTCACCTGCGGACCATTTGCGTACACATTCAGTTGCCCAGTCTCACGCCGCGAGTGTGCCGATCACGCCGCGCGCACGTGTTCTAGGAACTCGGCAACCTGAGTGCGGAGGACTTCTGCCCGGCTTTCCAGCGAGGTGCATCCGGTGAGAACCTGGCTCGCGGCGGCACCGGTGGCCAGGGTCATGCGGCTGACCTCGTCCATGTCGCCGCTGACCATTTCGGCACTGCGCGCGGCTGCGTCGATGCTCCGCGCCAGATCCTGCCCGGCAACCGCCTGCTGGTCCACGGCGGCGGCAATCGAGGTGGAGGTGACGCCCAGCTGGCCCACTTCCTCGGTGATCTTGCGCAAGGCTCCGGCGCTGGCGGAAGACGAAGACTGGATCAGCTTGATCTGCGCTTCCACTTCTTGCGTGGCGCGGGCCGTCTGGGCAGCCAGTTCCTTCACTTCGCTGGCAACGACGGCGAACCCGCGGCCTGCCTCGCCACCACGCGCGGCCTCGATACTGGCGTTGAGGGCGAGCAGATTGGTGCGCTGGGCAATCTGGCCGATCATCTCCACCACCTGTCCGACATGGGTGGCCATCTCGTCGAGATCGCCGATCGTGCGATCGGCATCCTGCGCCGCCTCATTGGCCTGCCCTGCACGCTCCGCGCTCGACGCTGCCTGGCGGCTGATCTCGCCGATCGACATCACGAATTCATCGCTGGCCGCCGCAGCGCCGGTCACGCCCTGGCTGGTCTTGGCCAGCAGATTGGTCGCATTCACTACGCGCTGCGACGACTGTTCCGCGTTTTCGGACATGACGAGAGCGGCGTCCTTCAGCTGGCCGCTGGCTGCTGCGACGTCCTGCGCCACCTCGCCGACCATGTGCTCGAAAGCGTCCGCCAGGTCCTGCAGCATAGCGACCCGCTTGTCGCGTTCTGCCGCAGAAGCGACCTGAGTTTCCAGCTCGTCATTGGCGGCCAGGCGCGCTTCTTCCTGCATCAAGCGCAAGCTCTCCAGCGCACGCGCCATTTCCCCGATTTCGTCCTGGCGGTCGAGCTCGGGGATTTCGAGATCGCTGGCGCCGGCGGCAAGCAGCGAGCTGGTTTCGCCGATGTTGCGGATCGGCGCGACAACCCGCCGCGTCATCATCCTGCGGCCAAGGAACAGCGTCAGCAGCGAGAGGACACCGAGAATCATCATCACCAAAGCGTAAAGCTGGATTTCCGCCTCATTGGAGATGGTCAGATCCATCAGGCCGCTTTCACCTCGATCGCGAAGAAAACTGGACAGGTCCCCAATGGCGTAACCGTCCTTGAAGATCGGAACCACGCCTTCGTAAATTTCTTCTTGCGGGGTGGTATAGAGCGCGTTGAGACCCGCCTTCATCGCGGCCAAATGCTGGCCTATTTCGTTGACCCGCGACAAAGCTTCTTCGTCGTCGCTTGCATAAGCGCCCTCAAGCCTCGCATGGGCCTGCATTGCCTTTTCAACCAGTGCGATCGCGGCGGAAAGATCTTCGGGATCGTTGCCCTCGTCGAGAAAATTGCCGAGGCTGCGCTGCGACGCGTGCACATCGGCACTGAGGCTGGTTGCGAGCAGTACGCCTTCGCCAATCTCGTCGAGATCGGTGGCATGGGCCTGAATTAGCTGGAACCCCAGGGTCGCGACCAAGCAGATGATCAGCACGCCCGCAGCACAGGCCGCGAACAATCCGTTCATCTGACTGGAGATTGAGCGGCCTCTCGAACCGAAGAAGGAGCGGGAGGGACTGGCTGCGTCATGGGTGCTGTAGGACACTTCGCAAAAACTCGCTGTATGGACATCGTTTGGCGCCTGCCGACGCGTGAAGCCGTTACCTGTTGTCGTGTATTCTGACCGAAGCTAATTTGCGCCACGCTTGCAGACTGCGCAGATATCGCGCCCGGCCAGGAATGTGCCCCTAGGGCATAGCGGTAAGCGAAGCGTTAAAGACGTGAGACATTTCTAATACCGCCAGGTCGCTGCGTGGGGACGGAGCACTCCATTGGGGCCCACCGGGCCCGTTGCTCTCGATACTTTCGCTCGTCGTGGGAATATGGCCGTTCATCGACACTCGGTTGGGTTCCTTACGTCCTCCCCTAGCGGGAAGCTGAAATAAGGGGGGTGCTTTTCGTGTCGAACAGGTCTGCGAGCTTGATAGCGCTTGTCTCGGGCATTTGCTCGATGACGCCGCTTGCCGCGCAGGATGCCGCAGATCCCTCGGTCATCGACCAGACACCGGCAGGAAGTTCGCAGATGACGCGAACCTACGAACCTGCCTTTTTCGCCGAATATGCGCCGCGCAATGCGCTGGACATGGTCAGCCGCATTCCCGGCTTTTCGATTTCGGGCGGCAATGCCGGCCAGCGCGGTCTGGGCCAGGCCGACCAGAATTTGCTCGTCAACGGAAAGCGCTTTTCGAGCAAGTCGGATTCGCTGAGCGATCAGTTGCGGCGTATTCCCGCCGCCGACGTGGTCAGGATCGAACTCGTTGACGGGAATACGCTCGATATTCCGGGCCTGACGGGCTTGGTCGCCAATGTCGTCTACGTTCGCCGGGGGGCATCGGGCCAGTTCCGGTGGGATCTCGGCTTCCGCCCGCATAATGCGGATCCGCGGTGGTATGGCGGCGAAGCCTCGCTCACGGGCAGTAGCGGCGCACTCGACTTCACCGTATCGCTGTCGAACGAAAACAACCGTTTCGGTGCCGATGGCGATACCCTGGTCTACGCGCCCGACAGCAGTCTGACGGAAGAGCAATATTCCCGCTTTTCAGGCGCTTTCGACAATCCGAAGCTCGCCACCAACTTCACCTACACACTCGGTCCGGCATCTATCGCCAATTTCAATCTGAGTTACGGCGAGGATTTCTACAATCGCGACGAGTTCGAAACCGGCCTCCCTGTTTCTGGCCCGATCCGCCAGCGCAGTTCGATAGTGCGCGAAGATGGACCGGAATATGAAATCGGCGGCGATGTGGAATTCCCGCTCGGCCCCGGAAGCCTGAAGCTGATCGGCCTGGAGCGGTTCGAGCGCGACAATTACGAAAACACCCTCGTCGACAACTTCTCGGACGACCGGCCTGCAATCGGTTCGCGCTTCCGGCAGACCAATGAAACCGGAGAGCGGATCGGCAGGCTCGAATACCAGTGGAACATGCTGGCATCCGACTGGCAGGTGGCAGGAGAAGCCGCGTTCAACCGGCTCGACCGGCGCTCATCGCTGTTCCGTTTGGGCGAAACAGGCGAGTTCTTCGAACTCGATTTTCCTGCCGGGACCGGGGGCGTGGCCGAAGACCGCTATGACACCAGCTTGTCATGGTCGAAGCCGATATCCTCCGCTCTGTCGGTCCAGCTCATCGGCGGCATGGAATTCTCCACGATCGAACAGACCGGCGCTGCTGCCAATGCCCGCTCGTTCAAACGGCCCAAGGGGTCGCTGGCCGCGACCTGGAAGCCGCAAGACAATTTCGACGTTTCGCTGACACTAGCCCGCCGCGTCAGCCAGCTGTCGTTCGGCGATTTTCTGGCCAGCGTCTCGCTCGGCAACGACAATCAGAATGGCGGCAATAACCAGCTGGTTCCCTATCAGAGCTGGAATGTCGAACTGCAGGCGAACAGGACTTTCGGCGAATGGCTGTCGCTCCAGTTCGATGTCCGGCAGGCCTGGTTCGAGGATTTCATCGACTGGTTCCCGCTGCCCGATGGTGGTGAGGCGCGCGGAAATATCGGCGATGCCCAGCGCCTCCACCTCGGCCTCGATGCGACGGTGCGGATGGATACGCTCGGGTGGAACGGCGCGCGCTTCGATGTGCGCCTGCGCTCACGGGACATGGATGTGACGGACCCCTTCACGGGAGAAAACCGTGCCTTCTCGGGCGACACGGTCGATCTGATCGATGTCGATTTTCGCCACGATATCCAGCAGAGCAACTGGGCCTGGGGCGCCAGCCTGTTTTCCGAAGGGAAGGTTCCCTATTCGCGCCGCTATGAATTCGGACGCGAATGGGAGGGCCCGACTTTCGTGACGCTGTTTGCCGAACACAAGGATGTCATGGGGCTGACCGTGCAGGGCCGGGTGAATAACCTGCTGGGCGCACGGGACCGGTTCGAGCGGACCGTCTATGACACACCCCGCCCCGGCGGCCTGCTGGCTTTCAGCGAGAGCCGGGATCGCCGCATCGGCCCGACCTTCGAGCTGTCGATTAGCGGAAGCTTGTAAACCACGCTTGCAATACCGGGCCGCGCTGTCACGGTGCCTGCATGATATCGCGCATCGCAACGCTCGCCGCCCTACTCGCCTCCGCGCCGATCATGGCGCAACAAGCCGGCCCCAACGCCGAAGCCTATCTGGATCGGATTGCCGCGCTGGACGATGCCGGGCCGCAACTGAATGCCGTCATTTCGCTCAATCCCGATGCCCCGGCCGAGGCGATGGCCGCAGATGCCGCAAACCTCCTGCTCGATGGGCGGACAGTCCTGATCAAGGACAACATCGAGACGCGCGAATTGCCCACCACTGCGGGCAGTCTTGCGCTGGCCGGCAATCGCACGAGGCGCGATGCCCCGCTGATTGCCAATCTGCGCGCCGCCGGCGGTGTGGTGCTGGGCAAGACCAATCTGTCCGAATGGGCCAACATCCGGGACAACAATTCCACCAGCGGGTGGAGCGCGGTGGGCGGCCTGACCCGCAACGCGCATGCGATCGACCGTAACAGCTGCGGTTCGTCCTCCGGTAGCGGGGCCGCCGTAGCCGCAGGATTTGCCTGGGCCGCGATCGGGACCGAGACCAACGGGTCGATCACCTGCCCTGCCAGCATCAACGGCGTCGTCGGCTTCAAGCCCAGCGTCGGCCTCGTCAGCCGCACGCATGTCGTGCCCATCTCCAGCACGCAGGACACCGCGGGGCCCATGGCGAACAGCGTCGCCGATGCCGCTCTTCTCCTTTCCGCCATCGCCGGGGAGGATGCCGCCGACAGCGCCACCGTCGGCGTGCCGCGCCGCGCCGATTATCACACTGGCTTGGCCGGTTTCCCGCTCGAAGGCGTGCGCATCGGGGTGATGCGCGGGCAGCAGGGCGACCGGCAGGACGTGCGCGACGTCTTCGATACGGCTCTGGCCGATCTGGAATCAGCCGGTGCCGAACTGGTCGAGATCCAATTCGAGATCGACGAGGAAGTCTACGGCGCCAGCTTCACCGTGCTGATGTATGAGCTGCGCGAAGAGATGGGGAAATATCTCGCCAGCCTGGCCGGCGACGACATGCCGCGCACGCTGGCCGATCTCATCGCCTTCAACCAGGCGCATCCGCAGGAAGAGATGCGCTGGTTCGGGCAGGATCTGTTCACTCTCGCCGAGAGCACCACCGATACCGAAGCTTACACCACGGCCCGCGCGACCGCCCTGCGGATTGCGGGCGAAGAGACGCTCGACAGGCTGATGGCGGACAATGATGTCGCCTTTCTCGTCGCGCCCACGCGGGGTCCGGCATGGGTCAGCGATTTGGTGAACGGCGACAATTTCAATGGCAGCATCGGCTTCGGCACGCCCGCCGCGGTCGCCGGCTATCCGCATCTGACCGTACCGATGGGCGCGGTCGAGGATCTGCCCGTGGGCCTCAGCATTTTCGGCGGTAAGTGGAAGGATTTCGAAGTCCTCCAGCTCGGCGCCGCCTATGAGGCGGTGCGCAGCGCCGAGCTGCCGGAGCCCGGCTTCGAGCGCTGGCAGCCCGCCGCCGGCCGGGGCAAGTAGATGGAATTCGATCCACGCATCTTCATGTTCGTCATCTTCGGGCTCGGGCTCACCCTTGCGGTGACGCTGGAGCGCGTGCTGGCGCGTTTCTGGCTGTCGCTGCCGATCCTCTATGTCGGCATCGGCTTCCTGCTGTTTTCGCTGCCACTCGGCCTGCCCCACATCAATCCCACGGTCGACGGGTTCGACGCGGTCGCGCTGGAATATCTCACCGAATTCATCGTCATCGCCTCGCTCATGGCGGCCGGGATCGCGATCGACCGGCCGGTGAGCTGGCGCAACTGGCGGCAGATCTGGCCGCTGCTGGTGATCGCCATGCCGCTGACCATCGCCGCCGTCGCGCTGATGGGCTGGTGGATGGTCGGCCTCGCCCCGGCCAGCGCTCTGCTGCTGGGCGCAGCACTTGCCCCGACCGATCCGGTACTGGCGCGCAGCGTACAGGTTGGCCCGCCGGGGCAGAACAAGCGCCATGACGTGCGCTTCTCGCTTACCGTCGAAGCCGGTCTGAATGACGGGCTGGCCTTCCCCTTCACCTATCTTGCCATCGCCGCGATCGGGATGACCTCGCTCGGCATGTGGACGGTGCAATGGGCCGCGCTCGATCTGGTCTGGCGCATCGCCGCCGGGGTGGCCGTGGGCTGGGCCGTGGGCCGCGCGGGCGCATGGTACGTGTTCGAGCGCGAGGCGGATTCTCCGATCGAGGAGATCGACGAGGAAAGCGAGAGCGCCGACCAGCCGAAATATTCGACCAGCGAAGGCCTGGTCGTACTCGGCACGCTGCTGCTTGCTTACGGCCTGGCAGAACTGGCCGAGGGATACGGCTTTCTCGCCGTTTTCGTAGGTGCCGTGACGGCCCGCCAGCGCGAAAACCGCAGCCGCTACCACAAGCTCAGCCACCATTTCATCGACCAGATCGAACAGATCGTGCTTGTCATCGTGCTCTTCGGCTTCGGCGCCATGCTGGCGGGCGGCGTGCTTGGCGCGTTGACCTGGCAGGGGGCGGCCATCGGCATCGCGCTGATCTTCGTGATCCGCCCGCTGGCAGGGCTGCTATCGGAATCTGTGTGCAATCTGCCCCTGCCCGGCAAGCTCGCGGTCGCGTTTCTCGGCGTGCGGGGTATGGGTTCTATCTATTACCTCGCCTACGGCCAGAACCACGGCAAGTTCTTCCAGTTCGACCAGCTCTGGGCCATCGCCAGCTTCACCATTCTGGTGTCGATCATCGTGCACGGCATCGTGGCCGGCCCCTTCATCCGCATGATCGAAGAACGCAAATGGCACATCCATCTGGGCGAGGACGAGGGCCTCCCCAGCCTCAGCCCCGAAAACCCCAGGATCGTGCGAAAGTCCGACAGCGAGGCCTGACGGTCGCACTCACGGCCTTGGCGGACATGCCGCAGCCCGGTGCGTGAGCCGGGCCCGCGCAGGCGGGGCGAAAAAAAGGGCGGCAGGATCGCTCCCGCCGCCCTTCGCTGATGTCGTGCCGAAAGCTTACTTCTTGTCGGCTGCCTTCTTGGCAGGAGCCTTCTTGGCCGGTGCCTTCTTCGCGGCAGGCTTCTTGTCTTCAACCTTGTCGTCGGACTTCTTGGCAGCGGCTTTCTTGGCCGGTGCCTTCTTCGCGGCAGGCTTCTTTTCAGCCTTCGCATCGTCCGACTTGTCGGCAGCTTCCTTCTTGGCAGGAGCCTTCTTCTTGGCCGGCGCCTTCTTTTTGGCGGGCTTCGCTTCGGCTTCGCCTTCTTCCGCTTCGATCGCGGCTTCCAGTTCCTCGCGCGTCACTTCGCGGTCGGTGATTTCGGCCTTGTCGAACAGGAAGTCGACGACCTTGTCTTCATAAAGCGGAGCGCGCAGCTGGGCGGCGGCCATCGGTTCCTGCTGGATATACTGCATGAAGCGTTCACGATCCTGCGGGCGATACTGCTGTGCAGCCTGCTGGATGAGCATGCTCATTTCCTGCGAGGTGACCTGCACGTTGTTCGCCTGGCCAATTTCGGAAAGCAGCAGGCCGAGACGGACGCGACGTTCTGCGATGTCGCGATATTCTTCCTTCTCGTCTTCCATTTCCTTCAGCGTCGCTTCGGGATCTTCCGAACGGGCGGCTTCCTGCTGGAGCTGGGCCCAGATCTGGTCGAATTCGGCATCAACCATGCCCTGCGGCACGGCGAAATCGTGGCCCGCAGCCAGCTGGTCGAGGAGCGAGCGCTTCATCTGCGTGCGGGTCAGGCCGGCAGTTTCCTGCTCGAGCTGGCCGCGCAGCAGTTCCTTGAGCTTGTCGAGACCGTCGAGACCGAAGTTCTTGGCGAAATCGTCGTCGATCGAGGTTTCGCCTTCGACCTTCACTTGCTTCACGGTGACGTCGAATTCGGCCTTCTTCCCGGCGAGATGGGTCGCCTGGTAATCTTCGGGGAAAGTGACTTCGATGGTCTTCTCATCGCCGGTCTTCACGCCCACGAGCTGGTCTTCGAAGCCGGGGATGAACATGCCCGAACCCAGCACCAGGGCTGCGTCTTCAGCCTTGCCGCCTTCGAATTCCTCGCCGTCCACACGTCCGACAAAGTCGATGATCAGCTGGTCGCCATCGGCGGCCTTCTTGGTCTTCGCGGCGTCCTTGTAGTTCTTGTTGTTCTCGGCCAGCTTGCCGATCGCTTCCATCACTTCCTCGTCGGTGACGGGAACGGTCAGGCGCTCGATCTTGAGATCGTCGGTTGCCGGTGCTTCCACTTCGGGCAGCACTTCGAGTTCGATGGTGAGCGTGGCGTCCTTGCCCTGCTCATAGCCTTCGCCGACTTCGACCTTGGGCTGCATCGCCGGCTTCAGCTTGTTGTCCTGCATGGTCTTGTCGACCGATTCGCGGATCATCGAGTTGACGGCATCGGCGTGAAGCTGATCGCCATGCATCTTGCGCACGAGATTGGCAGGCACCTTGCCGGGGCGGAAGCCGGGCATTTTCACCTGCGGGGCGATCTTCTTGATCTCCGAATCGATGCGGGCATCGATATCCTTGGCAGGAATGGTGATCGCGTAGGCGCGCTTGAGGCCTTCGTTGGCGGTTTCTTTGATCTGCATGGGTGTCGAAACTCGTAGGTTACTGTCTGTCTGAGCGAGGGTTCACGACAGAGCGGAATTGGTGCGGGCGAAGGGACTCGAACCCCCACATCTTTCGATACTGGTACCTAAAACCAGCGCGTCTACCAATTCCGCCACGCCCGCAAACCGTGAAAGCGAATCCGCGCGCAGACGGGGTCCGCCGCGTATATAGGGGCGTGCCTCTAGTCGGATGCGGCGAAAAGGGCAAGCGCGGCGACAGGGTCCGTGCGGATTGTGGAACAGACCTGGCCGAGTGGCCGTTTGATGGGGGAAAGGATCGCACCCATGAGCGACTACGAAACCCCCAAAGTTCCGCCGGCCACACCGCCGACGATCGACCCCGACGTGAAACCCAAGACCGCTGCCGAGATGGAAGCGGAAGGCGAGCGCGAGGGCGATGTCCTCGCCGACGAGACCAAACCAGACGAAATCGATGTCGAGACCGAAGAGGCCATGCGCCCCGCCATGGATGGCGGCGACGATGGCAAAGGCGAACAGGCTCTCGATGCCGCCACGATGCTTCCGCCCGACTGAGGAGAATGATCATGGCGACCCAGCCAGACCCCGATACCATCAATCCGGGCGCCCCGCCCGAAATGCCGCCAAGTTCCCCGCCTGACGAGACCCCGATGGAAGAACCGCCCTCCATCGAGCCCGTCCAGCCCGATTATGACGAACCCGATCGCGGCCCCGACGAAATCTGATCGGAAATCTCGAGATGGCTCAGCATCCGGCCCGGGCGTTTAATCTTGCCGGGCCGGATCACCCAAAGTACAGGCCCGCTCCATGAGCGAAGACAACCAGACCGAAGACAAGCCCAAGACCCCACCCATGAAACTGTCGGTTCACCCCGATAGCGAGCATTTCGACGTCAATGTGCTGCAGCGCGGCGTGGGCATCCGTTTCAAGGGCCGGACCCGCACCGATATCGAGGAATACGATATTTCCGAAGGTTGGGTGCGCGTGCAGGCTGGCAAGACGGTCGATCGCAATGGCAAGCCGCTGACGCTCAAGCTCAATGGCCCGGTCGAAGCTTGGTATGAAGATCTGGGCGAAAACCCGCCCGTGGCGAAGGCCGACTGAAAGGCCTTTCCTACATTGGGGCATTGATGGCAGAGCCGCTTGCATGGACGGTTCGCCAGCTCTGAAATCGCACAATTCCGCCGCCTGGGCCTGCATTTGGCCCGGCGGCATTTTTCCTTTCAGGACCGTGCTCCATGTGCTCCATCCTGTAGGAAACGCCCTGCGGCCTTGCCAAAGCCGTGGCTATCGACCACCTCCCCGCAAGGCACGATCATGACACAGACAGCAAAACCCACCGTAATCATCATCGGCCGACCCAATGTCGGCAAATCGACGCTGTTCAACCGGCTCGTGGGCAAGAAGCTCGCGCTGGTGGACGACCAGCCAGGCGTCACGCGCGACCGCCGCATGGGCGATGCCGAAATTGCCGGGCTGGAATTCACCATCGTCGATACCGCGGGCTGGGAAGACGACGATCCTGAAAGCCTGCCAGGCCGGATGCGCCAGCAGACCGAAGTCAGCCTCGAAGGGGCCGATGCGGCGCTGTTCGTCGTCGATGCACGGGCCGGTATGACCCCGCTCGACGAGGAAATCGGCCGCTGGCTGCGCGGACAGGATGTGCCGGTCGTGCTGGTGTGCAACAAGGCGGAAGGCAAGGCCGCCGAACCGGGCATACTCGAAAGCTACAGCCTTGGCCTCGGCGAACCGATGGGCATCTCCGCCGAACATGGCGAAGGCATTGCCGACCTGTTCGCCGGCCTCTGGCCCATCATCGGCGCCAAGGCAGAAGCCGCAGAGACTGCTGCCGAACTCGAAGCCGAACTCGATGAAGAAGACCTGTCGGGTCCGCTCAAGCTGGCCATCGTCGGGCGCCCCAATGCGGGCAAGTCCACGCTGATCAACCGCCTGCTGGGCGAAGATCGCCTGCTGACCGGTCCCGAAGCGGGGATCACGCGCGATTCGATTGCCGTCGACTGGGAATGGTTCGACCCCAAGGCCAACGAACAGCGCGAAATCCGCCTCATCGACACGGCGGGGATGCGCAAACGCGCCAAGGTGACGGAGAAGCTGGAGAAGCTCTCGGTCGCCGATGCCAAGCGCGCAGTCGACTTTGCCGAAGTAGTCGTCCTGCTGCTCGATGCGACCAAGGGCCTCGAACATCAGGATCTCAAGATCGCCAGCCACGTGCTGGAAGAAGGCCGCGCCCTGATGGTGGCCATCAACAAGTGGGACATTGCGGAAAACGCCTCCTACCTCTTCAACGGCATCCGCGAGGCGCTGAACGAAGGCCTCAGCCAGGTGCGCGGCGTCCCGCTGTTCGCCGTGTCGGCCAAAACCGGCAAGGGCCTCGACACCATGCTGTCGGCAGCGTTCGAATTGCGCGAGGCATGGAGCCGCCGCGTGCCGACGGCCGCGCTCAACCGCTGGTTCGACGATGCGCTAGCCGCCAATCCGCCCCCGGCTCCGGGCGGCCGCCGGATCAAGCTGCGCTATATCACGCAGGCGAGCGTCCGGCCGCCGCGCTTCGTGGTCTTCGGGACCCGGCTCGACGATCTGCCCAAGAGCTACGAGCGCTATCTGGTCAACGGCATCCGCGCCAAGCTGGGCTTCGATGCCGTTCCCGTCCGGGTCGTGCTGAAAAGCCCCAAGAACCCCTATGATGCCAATCGCGGCGGCGGCGGCAAGTTCAGCGGGGGCAGCGGGCGTGATTGAACTGCTGGCGGTGCTGCCCGGTTTGGAACTGATCGAGCGGACCAGCTCTACCGTTCGCGTGCAGCATGTCGTCCAGCTCAGCCTTGCTCCCGCCTTCCTCCTCGCCGGGATCGGCGCGGTCATGAATGTCATGACCAATCGCCTGTTGTGGGTCGCCAACAAGATCGAGCGGATTCTGGCGGCCGACGAACGCGACGAGGCAGGCGATCAGCTGAAGGAAATTCCGGCGCTGGAGGCACGCAGAATCCTCGCCCAGCGCGCCGTGATGCTCAGCACCGCCGCCGCTTTCACGATCAGCATCGTGATCCTTCTGCTTTTCATCAGTGCCTTCGTTTACACGCCGCTCGGCACTCTGGTGGCATTGACCTGGGTCATCACCATGGGGCTGCTCATGGCGGGTCTGGCGTATTTCCTGCTCGAAACGCGGACTGCGGCGCGGCGCAACCTCGAAAGAATGAAGGAACGCCAGTTCGGGCCCGAAGATCTGGCAGACGACGATTCGTCGCAGATTTAAGGCCGCTTCGCGCCCGGTAGCCCCATTTCAGAGGCGACCGCAAAATGGTTGTCGCGCGTTAATCGGTGCCCGCGCATTTCCTTTCCCCACGCGAAAGGAGACCTGCCATGCAGCGTATCGAGATTGCCCTCCTCCCGGCCACCGGCATCCTGACGGGGCCGGTGGTGATGGAGGCGCTGGATGTACAAACCGCGTTGACGATCACGGACATCAACATCGAAGCGGGCGGTGCCGAACTGTGGTGTGACGGAAGGTGCCTGGGCACGCTCACCAAGCATGGCGGCCATCACGCGACCTTCTGGGAAGTGAGCAAGCCCTAGCCTTGCTCACCCTCGCCGGCGGGCTTGGAATTCAGCTGGACGTAATTCTGCAGTCCCATGCGCTCGATCATGTCGAACTGGGTTTCGAGGAAGTCGACGTGCTCTTCCTCGCTGGCGAGAATATCCTCGAATATCTGGCCGGAGGCGAAATCGCGAACCGACTGGCAATGCTCCGCAGCTTCCTTGAGCAGCGGGATCGCTTCCATTTCCATCGCGAGATCGGCGCGCAGGATTTCCTCGACCGTTTCACCCACCTTGAGTTTGTGGATCGCCTGGAAATTCGGAAGTCCGCCGAGAAAGAGGATGCGTTCGGCCAGGACATCGGCGTGTTTCATCTCGTCGATCGATTCGTGCCGTTCGTAATCGGCCAGCCGGCTTACGCCCCAATCTTCGAGGACGCGGTAGTGGAGCCAGTATTGATTGATCGCGGTCAGTTCGTTGGTGAGCGCCTTGTTCAGGAACTCGATGACCTTCGGATCGCCCTTCATGGCGTAGCCCTCCACAATGTTTCGATTCGCGACCTTATGTCCGCGACCGTACTATGCGGCAAGGGCACGACCATTCAACAAATGGGCAAAGAACGGAATTCGCGGCTGTTTATTCGAGAACAGCTCAGGCGGCGACTGTGTCCGGCTCGAACACCAATTCGCGCTCCTCGAAGAGGATTGCATCGGCTTCGTCGAGGCAGGACCCGCAGGCCGGCCGCTTACCCAGGGATGCGTAACAGGCTTCTGCATCGCCAGGACACCGCCGCGCCGCCTGGCGCAACTCGCTTTCCCTGATGGCATTGCAGATGCACACATACATGGCTTGCGACTCCCTTGCGATTGATTCGCAAACGCAGATATAATGCGATCAATTCTCAATAGCAAGGCTATCGTCTGAGGGTAAATCTGCGGCCGTAAGTGAGGCACCGCCAGACCCATTCGAGAGGGCCGTACCGAAAGCGATCGAGCCATGGCTTGGACCACGCCAACATGATGATCCAGCTCGCCAGGACGACAAGGTAAAGCTCGCTACGGCCAAAAACGCCGAACAGATCGAGGCCCCAGTTTCCGAAAACCACCAGCATGACGATGGATGTGCCGAGATAGTTGGTGAAGGCCACCCTTCCCGCCGCCGATAGACGATCCCCAAGCCAGCTCCCTGCGCGAGGGGCGTGTAGCGCAAGCAGAGCGACGTATCCGAGCGTCATAAACAATCGGGGAAAGTGCGAGGTGCCCAGGAATGCGGACAGGGTCGAATAATAGGTGAAGCCTCCATCCAGAGTGGCAAGGGCGATCCACCCCGTGAGCACGCCGCCGGACAACAGCCCCGCCCAGCCCCAAAGGCGCTGCTTCCTGTGATCCAGACGGCCCTCGAAAAGGCCGTATCGATAGAGCGCCATGCCGATGAGCATGAGCGGGAGGGTCTCGAAAACGATCAGCCAGCTGGACGCGACGGGATCCGTACCATGCTCCTTTACCGTGTGGCTTACGAATTCCGGATAGGAACCGTCCTGCCGAATCGTGGTCTCGAGCCGTCCGTCTTCCAAATCCGTTTCGGCTCCGGATTGAAAATCCTTCTGCACCTGAGCCAATTCGGGGCTGTCGGGTACGGGCCCATCCGCCGTGATTTGCATGAAAACCATGCTGATGACGTAGAAGAGTCCGCCCGCAATATATGCCAGAACGCCGATCACCATCTGTTTGCGAGCGCTGAGCCGGAGGAAGAGCAAGGCCAACAGCCCAGCCGCGGCATAGGAGAACAGAATATCCCCGCGCCAGATCAGGAAGAAGTGCACCAGACCGAAAAGGCCCAGCCAGAGTAGCCGTTTGACCTGAAGCCAGCGCGTCTCCCCCTTGGCCCACGCCTTTTCCATGAAGAGGTAGACGCCGGCACCGAACAGAAGGGTGAAGAGGCCCCGCATCTTGCCATCGATCAGCACGAGCTGGGCCGCCCACATCCAGTCTTCCGACTGTGAGTGGCCGGTCGTGAAGGCGCCCGGGTACATATATGCGGTAAAAGGCTGCCCCATCGCAAAGATATTGGCCGCGAGAATGCCGAGAACCGCAATGCCGCGAATGAAGTCCAGGCTGGCGATACGTCCGCCGGCAAGGGCGACCGGCCGGGCATTGTCCGGCGTCGCCAGCTTCGATTCGCTTCCATCGTTCATTCAAGAGCCCCTGCCGTTTCTCAGCTGGTGGTAGTCGACAATGCCGAATCTCCCACCCCTGCCCGGCCTGAATTCACAGTTTCAAGGCGAAGAAGCTAGGGGCCGGCGAAGGCGCCCAGCCGAAACTCAAACAGCATTAACCCTAAATTAGGGGTAGTCTGCGATCTCCCTAAATCGAGACCGCCGCCCACCAGCGGCATAAGGATTGATACAGGCGCTATAGGGGGACCTAGCCTTGCGTGTACTGGCATTGGCATCGCAGAAGGGCGGATCGGGTAAAACCACGCTCTCCGGACATCTGGCCGTTCAGGCCCAGCGAGCGGGCGCCGGCCCGGTCGTCCTGATCGACATCGACCCGCAGGGATCGCTGGCCGATTGGTGGAACGAGCGTGAAGCGGAACTTCCCGCCTTCGCGCAGACAACCGTAGCCCGTCTGGCTGCCGACCTTGCGATCTTGCGTCAGCAGGGCTTCAAGCTGGCAGTCATCGATACGCCGCCGGCGATCACCATGGCTATTCAGTCGGTCATCTCCGTCGCCGAGCTTATCGTCGTCCCGACCCGCCCCAGCCCGCACGATCTTCGTGCCGTCGGGGCCACGGTCGACCTGTGTGAGCGCGCCGGCAAGTCCTTGATCTTCGTGGTCAATGCGGCGACGCCGAAGGCGAAGATCACCTCGGAAGCCGCCGTTGCGCTGTCGCAGCACGGCACCGTTGCCCCGATCACGCTGCACCACCGCACCGATTTCGCCGCCTCGATGATCGATGGCCGCACGGTCATGGAAGTCGATCCGGAAAGCCGTTCGGCCGCCGAGGTCACCGCGCTGTGGAAGTATATTTCCGATCGGCTCGAAAAGCAGTTTCGCCGCACCGTCTTCGCCGCGCCTGGCCAGCAGGCCGCGCAGCAGCCCGGTGCCTATCGTCCCGCCGGTGGCTTCGGCCGTCGGGTCGCCCAGTAAGAGCAACTTTAGGAAAGGCGGAGGCCAGCCGGATGTCAGACGCCAATTTCGCTTCGCTTTCTTCGACTCTGCTTGCGCGCAAGGGCGGTGCAAAACCCGCCATGCGTCCGCAATCGGCGGTGCTGGGTCCCGTGGACGGGGTTGCCGCCGCCGCGAATCTGGAAGATCTCGGCTGGAACGACATGGGCGAGGACGCCCCTGCGGGCCAGTCGGAACCCAAGGCGCTGAACGCCGTTCCGCGCAGCCCCGCCTCGGCATCTTTGGCCGAATCGGGTCTGATCAAGAAGCCCGCACTTCCTCCCATCGAGGAGCGCGACGCGCTTGATGACGAAGACGGCGACGGGCACGCCTCGTCGGATCGTGTCGTCCCGATCAATTCGTTGCAGGGCAAGGATCAGCAGAACTCGCAGAACGAAGTCCGCGAATCGCTGGAACGCATCGCGAATCGCATGGAAGGCAGCAAGCCCTCCGCGGTGGAAGAAGCCGACGAAGACGACGCCTATGCCGACGAGGCTCCGGAGGTAATCCTTCCTCGCGCGCTCAAGCCGTCGCCTGCCCGTTCGAAATCAGCGGCTTCTGGAAAGAGAGCGGCCTTCACGCTGCGTCTCGATCCGGAACGCCACCTCATGCTGCGTCTTGCCTGCACCGTCCGGGGCAGCAGCGCGCAGCAACTCGTCACTGACGCTCTTGATGGCCTTTTGGCCGAAATGCCGGAAATCGCCATGCTGGCCGCTCAGGTCCAGCGGCGCCCGAATTGAGACTTGAAAGACGTGGGATCGCCTTTTCAGGGAAAGTAAGATGACAACAAGAAACGCAACTTTCATCAGGCTCGCCGTCAGTACGGCCCTCGTCAGCACCGCGCTCGCCGGCTGCGGCGGCAAGGTCGCGCCGACCGCCGCCCATTCTGCGGGCAAGGCCGAAGTCGCTCTGGCGAAGGGAAAGACCGACAAGGCTATTACCCACGCCGAAGCTGCCGTGCTTGCTTCCCCGCGCGACCCTTATGTCCGCACCTTGCTCGGCAATGCCTATCTCGAAAACGGACGTCTGGCCTCTGCCGCGCAGAGCTTCCAGGACGCGATCGATCTTGGCGATACGTCTCCGCGCACCGCCATCAGCCTGTCGCTGGCGCTGACCGGCATGGGCGATCGGGCCGCTGCCATTTACGCACTGGAAAAGCACGAAGCTGCGATCGATCCGGCCGACTTCGGTTTGGCAATCGCCCTGGCAGGCCAGCCGCAGCGCGGTGTCGACGTTCTGTCGAATACGCTGCGTGCGGGCAACAACACCGCCAAGGTTCGCCAGAACCTCGCCTATGCTTATGCGATGAGCGGCCAGTGGCGCGAAGCACGCCTGATGGTTGCCGAAGACGTTCCTGCCGACATGGTCGGTGACCGCATGGCCGAATGGGGCGCAATCGCTCATCCCGAGCATTACCGCACCCGCATCGCCAACCTTCTGGGCGTCGAAATCGTCGCCGATTCGGGCCAGCCCCAGATGCTGGCGCTGGCAAACAGTCCCAGTGTCGACATGCTCGCGGCCGAAACAATTGCCGACGAAGAACCGCAGGTCGCACTCGCCGCAGGCGAGGAACTGCCTGCGATCGCGCCGACCGCACCGATCGAGCGCGTGGCGCTGGACGATAATTTCCTCGACAACGGCATTGCCGCAAGCAGCCCGGTTACGGCAGAACGCAAGCCTGCGCCGACCCGCATCGCGGCAGCCAAGCCCAAGCCGGCCGAGCCCGTGCGCGAAGTTGCTGCGGCACCAGCGCCGAGCAAGGCGATGGCCTCTTCGCCGCGCCTCACGCTTGCCAGCGGCGATTACAACATCCAGCTGGGTTCCTACTTCTCGATGGCGGATGCCGAAGAAGGCTGGAACAAGTTTCAGAAAATGTACCCCGAACTGGCCGATGCCGAACGCGTCATCAGCAAGGCACGGGTGAACGGGAAGCTGTATTTCCGCGTCGCCGCAGTCGGCTATGCGAAGGACAGCGCAAGGGCCCTGTGTTCAAACGTGAAAGGCAAAGGCGGCAGCTGTATCGCCTATTCGCAGAGCAACCCGCTTCCCGGCGCAATCGCGAACGGCAAGATCAGGGTCGCCGCACGCTGATCCGCTTTCGCAGCGTATAAGAACCACCGAAGACTGCCCCCTTCCGGCTTGCCGGACGGGGGCATTTCTTTGCCGCCTACAATTCTATCGCAACGCCGCCCTTCCACAGGGCCAGGACGCGGCCCTGCGTGGGCTGTCCGTCGAACGGCGTGTTCCCCGCCGTGGCAGCCATCTTCGCGCTCTGGATGATCCACGGCTTTTCCGGATCGACCAGCGCGACATCCGCCTCGAACCCGGCCTTGAGCGCGCCTGCATTGACACCGAGCACTCGGGCAGGATTGAGCGCGAGCAGGTCGAAAGCTCGCGGCAGATCGATCAGGCCGTCGCGCACGAGGGACAGCACCATGGCGAGCAGCGTTTCCGCCCCCGCCATGCCGGGTTCCGCGTCGGAGAAAGGCAATCTTTTGTCTTCCGGGCCGCGCGGATCGTGGCCGCTGGCGATGACATCGATCGTGCCGTCGGCGATTGCCTCGCGCACCGCCTGCCTGTCGTCCTCGCTCCGCAGCGGCGGTGACAGGCGGGCGAAAGTCCGAAATTCGGCCGTCGCCAGATCGGACAGCATGAAATGCGCCGGCGTTACACCAGCAGTCACGCGCTGTCCGGCAGCTTTCGCCGTGCGGATCATGGCCAGACCCGCGCGGGTCGTCACCTGCCGGAAATGTACATGCGCCCCGGCCATGTCCGCCAGCGCCAGATCGCGCGCAATGGCGATGGCTTCGGCCTGCGCAGGTGCGCTCGGCAGCCCCCGGCGAGTGGCATATTCACCTGCCGTCGCCACGGCTTCGCCGACGAGCGCGGCATCTTCAGCATGGGCGATGACCGGCATTTCCAGCATGGCGGCATATTGCAGCAGGCGCAGCATGGTCCCGCTGTCGGAAATCCACTTCCGGCCGGTCGCGATCCCCTTCGCCCCGGCTTCGCGCATCAGGGCGAATTCGGCGATCTCCCGCCCTTCGAGCCCGCGCGTCGCAGCGGCAAGCGGATGGACCCAGAAGTCCGGCTTTCCGCTCTTCGATATGTAGGACACTCGGCTCGGCAGATCGAGCGCGGGTGACTGGTCCGGCATCAGCGCGGCCCGCGTGATCCCGCCGAAATGGAACGCCGGCTTGTCGATGGCGAAAACGCCCAGGTCGACGATTCCGGGCACAACCAGCTTGCCGCGCGCGTCGATCGTTTCGCCGGAATCGCCTTCGGCATCGGTGATGATTCCCTCATCCATCCGGAGCGGGCCTTCGCGCACGCCTTCCGTGGTAACGATCCGCCCGTTGGCAATGGTGATGGAGGCTGCCTGTTTCATGCTGCGTCTCCCCAGCCCTCTACCTGCCTGGCGCGGCGGGTCAGCACATCGAGGCAGGCCATGCGGATGGCAACGCCCATTTCCACCTGCTGCGTGATGATCGATCGATCGATCATGTCCGCAACTTCGCTGTCGATCTCCACGCCCCGGTTCATCGGGCCGGGATGCATCACCAGCGTCTGGTCGCTCGCCTGCGCCAGCCGTGTTTTCGTCAGCCCGTACAGGTGGTGGTATTCGCGTGCCGAGGGGATGAACTGTCCGCTCATGCGCTCCGTCTGCAGGCGCAGCATCATGATCACATCCGCTCCCTGAAGCGCGGCATCGAAATCATGGAAAACTTCCGCGCCCATCGCTTCTATGCCCGCTGGCATCAGCGCCGGCGGCGCGCACAGGCGAACCGTTGCGCCCAGTGCCTGCAGACACAGCAGATTGGACCGCGCGACGCGGCTGTGCAGAATATCGCCGCAGATCACGATGATCTGGCCCGTGAAATCGTCGGCCTGCTGCCCGCGTTCGCGCAGGGCATGTCGCAGCGCCAGCGCATCGAGCAGCGCCTGGGTGGGATGTTCATGCTGCCCGTCACCGGCATTGAGAACGGGGCAATCCACCTTGTCTGCAATCAGGCCGGTCGCGCCGCTCGATCCGTGGCGGATCACGATGGCATCCGCGCGCATGGCGTTGAGCGTGATCGCCGTGTCGATCAGCGTCTCACCCTTCTTCACGCTCGAGGTGGCGGCGTGCATGTTCACCACATCGGCACCCAGCCGCTTGCCGGCGATCTCGAAGCTGAGCAGCGTGCGCGTCGAATTTTCGAAGAACGCGTTGATGATCGTCAGGCCGGCCAGCGCATCGGAATGCTTGGCGCTCTGCCGGTTGAGATCGACCCACTGTTCCGCCTCGTCGAGCAGGAAAAGGATTTCGTGCCGTTCCAGATGGCCGATGCCCAGCAGGTCACGGTGCGGGAATGCAAGCGAACCCACCGGATAGCGGGCCGCGTGAGGCGTGGTGTCGGACGGTGTCATTAAAGCCATGCCCTTAATCGAGGGCTATCGCACCCTCAAGCATATTCCGGTAGCGCAACGCCCCACCCTGCCCTAGTCTTTGCGGCGGACACTTTCAGGGGAAGAATTTTCATGCATTTCGCAGGCAAGGTCTGGCGTTTGCTGGTGGGTATCAAGGACGGCCTGGTACTGCTTTTCATGCTGCTGTTTTTCGGACTGCTGTTCGCAATCCTGACCGCGCGGCCCAGCCCCGCCCAGGTCCGCGACGGCGCGCTGCTGCTGAATCTCGATGGCGTGATCGTCGAAGAAGCGGCCCCCATCGATCCCTTCGCCGCGCTTGTCTCCGGCACCGTCCCGACCAGCGAATATCAGGCCCGCGATCTGGTCCGCGCGCTTGATGCCGCCGCTGCGGATGAACGGATCACTGCCGTGGTGCTCGACCTGGACAGCTTCCTTGGCGCAGGTCAGGTCCATCTCGCCGAAGTGGGCGAAGCGATGGACCGCGTGCGCTCCGCAGACAAGCCGGTGCTCACCTATGCCACCGCCTATGCCGATGACGGTGTCTTCCTGGCAGCGCATGCCAGCGAGGTGTGGGTCGATCCGCTTGGCGGCGCAGTCGTTGCGGGCCCTGGTGGAAACCGCCTCTACTACAAGGGACTGCTCGACAAGCTGAAGGTCAACGCCCGCGTCTACAAGGTCGGCACATACAAGAGTGCGGTGGAGCCCTATATCGAAACCGGCATGTCCGATCCGGCGCGCGAGAATGCGCAGGCGCTTTACGGCGCCCTGTGGGAAGAGTGGCAGGCCAATGTCAAAAAGGCGCGTCCTGCAGCCGATCTGCAAATGGTGGTCAGCGACCCTGCCGCCTGGATCGAAGCGGCCAATGGCGATCTGGCCAGCGCTGCCAAGACCGCCGGGCTGGTCGACCGCATCGGTACGCGGACACAGTTTGGCGAACGCGTCGCCGAACTTGTCGGCGAGGATGAGTGGAGCGAACTTCCCGGCGCCTATCCGTCGACAAATCTGGCCGCATGGCTGGAAGCCAACCCCTGGTCGGGTGAAGGCAAGGAAATCGGCGTGGTGACCATCGCGGGCAATATCGTCGACGGCAGCGCCGGTCCGGGTACCGCCGGGGGGGAACGGATTGCAGAACTGCTCGATGAGGCGCTCGACAAGGATTTTGCCGGGCTCGTCGTGCGGGTGGATTCGCCGGGCGGATCCGTCACCGCCAGCGAGCAGATCCGCAACGCCATCCTGCGTCACAAGGCGCGCGACATCCCCATCGCAGTGTCCATGGGCAATGTGGCGGCAAGCGGCGGCTATTGGGTCTCCACCCCGGCAGACCGCATCTTCGCCCAGCCCGAAAGCATCACCGGCTCAATCGGCATCTTCGCCATCATCCCGACCTTCGAAGGGGCGGCGGAAAGCCTGGGCGTGACCAGCGACGGCGTGACGACCGGCCCGCTTTCGGGGCAACCCGATCCCATCGGCGGCTTCACGCCTGAAGTGGACCGGATCCTCCAGGCGACGATCGAGGATGGCTATCGCGACTTCCTGAGCCGCGTGGCCTCCTCGCGCAAGATGGACCTCCAGCAAGTCGACCGGGTCGGTCAGGGCCGCGTCTGGGACGGCGGCACTGCGCGGCAGCTACGATTGGTCGACGAATATGGCGGCATGCCCGAAGCCCTTGCCTGGGTGGCCGCTCAGGCCGATCTTGCGGATGGCGCCTGGTCGCCTGTCTATCTCGGCGACGAGCTGAGCACGACCGACACGATCCTCCGCCAACTGCTGATCGGGGAACAGGATGCGAAGGGCCGGGACGTGTTCGCCCTCCTCGCCGGCAACCAGCGGGCCTTGGCAGGCATGCTCCTGGCCGATACCGAGCGCCTGCTCGGCACCCAAGGTGCACAAGCCTACTGCCTCGCATGCCCCGCCTCTCCCACCACCAAGGCCAGCGACCAGATTGAGCCGGACGGCATATGGGCGAAGTTGGTGATGTTTCTCGCCGATTGAGCGGCTTGCAAAAGCGCGCGCTGCAACGTAAAGGCCCGCCCCTGCCCGGCATTCGGTGCCGTCAAGGGCGGGCGCGTAGCTCAGTGGTAGAGCACACCCTTCACACGGGTGGGGTCGCAAGTTCAATCCTTGCCGCGCCCACCATCTTTTCAAGGACTTATGCTTGATTTGATGGCCAAGAGCCTAAGGTCTCTCGCGCCTAGCAACCTTTTGAGCGACCTTTCTCTTCGGACCCCTCCGGAAACAACGGCAAAGTCCCCTGCCCGATTTCCGATGGCCCCGGCTCCCGCGTCAATTCGTATGGGCGCAGGGCTGCTACTACGCGCGCCGTGAGAGTTTGAACCGCCACCTCCCGGTCCAGTTTGCCGCGCGGGGAAACAATGCTGCGCAGCGCGTAGGCAGGAGCTGTCTTCAGCGCGATTGAAATGATCGTGTCTAGCTCATCATTGTCGGGGCGAATCATCATGCCACCATTGTGGAACATTTAGGGAACGCTTGGCAAGGCGATTGAAGAAGGCAGCCAGACGCACTCAGCTAGACCGCTTCTGATAATGTGGAATAAACGAGCTAAGAAATTGACAAGCAATTATTCGCTCATACCGTCTGCCCAATCAAATTTAGGCGGGGCCGGGTAGATGAGCACTAAGATACAGATGCGAGCTGGAGAGGTCGAGTTTACCTTCGAAAGCGACAACTCCATCTCTGTGACAGAAGCACAGCAATTTCTCGAGAAGATACACGATATTGCGAAGTCTGTGGGGCAGCCGAAGTCAGCGACGAGCGCCGTGACCGACAGCGTTGAAGAAAATTCAAGCACCCAAGAAGCACACAAACAAAGCGGTGCACCGCTTGACCTCCACGTCAACTCAGTAGCCGAGCAGTTGGGGGCGAAGAGCGGTCCAGAAGTTGCGATGGCAGCGGCAGCCTTCCTTCAGCTGGTAGAAGGAAAAGAAAGCTTCTCACGGAAAGAGCTGCTTGAGACGATGAAGGAAGCGACAAACTACTATTCGCAGACTATGAGCAAAAACCTATCCGCAACATTGAAAAATCTGATTGGATCAAAGCTTACCCAGTTGAAGAGTGATCGGTACGCTATAAAAGCAGTAGAGCTTTCAAATTTGAGGTCGCGACTTGCTGAGTGAAACTGATCTTAAGCAGTGGCTGCACCGCGATCTGCGACAACTCGACAAACTCTTGCTAATACTGGCTACTTTCGACGTGCCGGTTAGTGTAGCAGGTATTCGGGAGCGAGCCGCAGAGGCAGGTCTGAAGATAGGCAAAAGCTGGAATCCTTCTGCAACCCTAACACGCAGCAAAGGTCTGGCGATCAAAGTTCCCGAAGGATGGGAAATCACTGATTCTGGCAAGAGCCATTTGCGCAACGTAGGGGTGACGACACTCAGCCCGGCTGCGGTGATCGTCGCTGATGGTTTACGCGCACATTTGGACAAGATCGCTAATCCTACGACACGCAGCTTCGTCGAAGAGGCGATTAAGTGCCACGAAAGCGAATTGTACCGCTCGGCAATAGTTATGTCATGGATAGCTGCGGTCGACGTTCTTCATAGGACGGTCGTGGCTAAGAAGCTGGCAGCTTTTAACGCCGCGGCGAAAGCAGTGGACTCGCGCTGGAAAGATGCAACCAACGCGGATGGCTTGGGCCGCATGGGTGAACATGAGTTCCTGAATCGCTGTGCCAGCATCGGTTTGATCGGGAAGAACCAGAAGGAAGAATTGCTAAAACAACTGAAGCTCAGGAATGGGTGCAGCCATCCGAACAGCCTCAGGGTGGGCCAAAACGCGGTTGCCAACCATATTGAGATCCTGCTTTTGAATGTCTTCGAGCCGTTTGCGGATTAGTGGAGACGTAAACAAGCTCGCACTCTCGTAACGCCCTCTATCAGCGAACGAAAAGACGAGAGCGGCCATGACGACTGAACCGCTCCCGCCTCCCCGAGGAAACGCGGGTGGCCAAGGAAATAAACCACCCGCTTTCATCCGCCGGCCACTAGCGAGGATTGTGGCTGGCAGGCTAATTAGGTGACGTTGCCAAAGTCACCGTAGATCAGCGCATCGGGTCGCTTGGTGGCCAATCCGACGCGTTCTTCGCCCAACACCGTCACAAGGTTGTCGGTGAAGTCAGTGCCGGAGAAACCGACTTCGACCCTCGCCGTCCAACGGTCGTAAAGCGTCTGCTCAGCGAAAGCGCCGAGCAGGAACTTATCGACCGGCATGGCCGGGGTGACAGCCACCGGCAGGCCGAACAGGCTCGGCTGAACCGTGGTCATGGGGCTGCCGAGGATATATTCGCCGTCCGCATTCTTCGCCATACGCATCCGCCACCAATCGGACGGGTGCATAATGATCCCATCAGGCGGAATGTCCGTCAGAGTTGCTTGAAGAATGGCCGAGCCGATTGTGTCAATCTCGGTTGGATCGACCAACCCTAGGCTGTCCGCATATGCGGTTGCCTGCGGCACCATGCCCTCGAGGTTCTGCCCGCCAGCACCGAATAACAGTTCCTGCTCCTCAACCAGCGCGAGGCCGTATCGCAGCTCGCTATCAATTATCCCCTCCAGTTGCGGAACATCTGACAAGGCTTGGCGGCTCGCCTTGATGTAGTGCGCGATGACGCGCAGCGGCACTTGCTTCAATTCGTATTGAAGGGAACTTTCCGGCTTCGGCTGCGCCTCTTCGGTTACAGCAGCATTGTTGGTTCGACCGACCTGTTCAGCGTATTCCACTGAACCGCCGGTTTCTACTTGGACTACGTTCAAAAGACTCCGCACCAAGAGGCGCTGCTTGGGCATGCCCAAAACCTGATCGCGCTTCGGCACGGACATTCCGCCTGCAGATCCATCTGCATCAGCAGTGGACGTCGTGAGAGCCGCTCGGACTTCCAAAGAGGTCCGTCCACGGCTGCTCTCCAAGTCGGCCAATTCGCCAGCGCGGGTGTTGGTGAACTGCCGCCCCCAGCTATTGCCGAGGTCGCTGCCGCCATCGCCTCCACCGCGAACCACCTTTTTCTCGATGTCTTCCAGCCGTGCGACCAGTCCGTTGAGCATCTTGCTATTCTCGGTGCCGATGCGTTCGATCGTGTTGTTTACTTCATCAATTGTCATTTTAGGTCTCCGTCGCACGCGCAGCTAATCGCGAACGCGCGCCATCAATTTGAAAAGTGAGGTGGAAACCGCGTGACCGACAGCGCTCAGCATGAAGATCGGCAGTTGACGGCCAGCGCGGGGCATGACCCGTTTTCTCAAGTGCAGGAGCCGGGAGAGGGCCAGCGCGGAGCATGACCAATCCTGCTAGCGCCACAGGAGAACTAGAGTATTATGCGCCATCCAGCACTGAAAGAAAAGGAATATGTTGCCATTTTGTTCTCACCCTTAATTTTGTTTCTGTTCGAGCAAATCCGCGCCGTGCTTATCAATCTGGTCAGCCATATTGGCGAGCCAGATAGAAGTGCGCTGCGGTCCATAGTGACCCAAGGCTTGCTCCGAGAGAGCGAGTAGCAGTGCTGAAAGAGCAGCATTGGTGGAAACCCCGGCAACTTCGAGCGAGTCCAGCCAGGCCTGCATTTGCTGGCACAGCTGAAGCATTTCGATTTCTTCTTGGTTCGGGACCACTTTCATTCTCCTGCTGCGACTGGGGCAATCGCGATCACGTGAAGGTGCTTGATCGTGTTCGCCAATTGATGGGCGCGGGCACGCGCGACGCCTCTTGCGCGCATCGCGTCTTCCAAGTCTCGCGTGGTCATCGGACGGGAAACTAGGTCGAGCATTTGCAATGCCCCGTCGCGCTGTTCGGCGGTCATGGTGTCGAGCAGCGCGTATGCTTTGAGCACCGGTATTTGGGCATAGGTCATGATATCTTCCTTAAGCGAGTAGATCGTCGCGGCCAGAGCCAGAGCTGCGCAGGCCTTGTTCGGCGCGGCGGTTGGCATCGCGCTTGCGCGCGGCTTCCTCAGTGCGACCACCGGCCTTTGCGCGTCCGGTCAGGGCGAGCGAGCGGCGCATGGCCAACACCTGGCCCAAGAGAGAGGTGACGACGCGATTGCGGGGGTTCTGAACGGAGGTGCCGTTGTCGCGCTCGATTACGTGGCCCTCGGCGCGCTGTAACCGCTGCTCGAACTCATACTGCGCCATGGTGCGCGCCAACATCGCTGCCAGTTCCAACTGATGTGGGGTCCAATCGGCCTTGGCATACTCATCCACGATGTTGTGAAAGAACGGCCATGCAGCGTCCGACAAAGGCACGTGATCCGGCGGGGCCAGTTCGGTGTCGGCAGCGGCGAATATGCGGTGCAAGTTGTCGGTACTGTCGTTTCGAGTTTTGCGGGGTTTAGGCACTCTCAGTCTCCTTATTTAGCGATTTGGCGGTTTGTATTTATTTCAATGAAGGGCGGCGGTTCGCTGCGACACAGGCTCTCAACTTTCACTTCCCGCCCCTCCTATCGGCCATCCATCCAGCCCGATTGTCGGGCGCGGTCTGCCGCCGTTGTCGCGCGTTGTTTTGTTGATGTGGCAGGGGGTACAAATGGATTGAAGATTGTCGAGGTGGTCTGTCCCGCCCTTCGCCTTGGGCAAGATGTGGTCCACTTCTGTTGCCGGGGTTATGCGTCCCGATGCGCGGCAAGGCTGGCACAGGTACTGATCGCGGGCTAGCGCGGCCTTGCGCGCCCTTCCCCACTTGGCACCGTAACCGCGAGCCTGTCGGCTTTTGTTGGACCAAGCCATGACTAAGCCTGCTTCTGGGCAGACCGCTGCCCGGCTGACCGCTTCTGGCCAGAACGCTGCCCTGCGGCCTGCTTCTGGGGCAACAGTTCCTGCGCGCGACGCACTGCCTCGATTGTTTCCAGAGAGACGCCCAACAGGTGCGGGGCCACACGCGCGATACGCTGGACTTCCTCGTGGGATACCTCCACCTCTATGCAGTAAAGTGAGTCGCCGCCGGGTTGCAGCACTCCGAAGCCGCCGGGTGGATAAAGGCTCAACTGCCAGCGCAGTTCGCCCATGGGCTTCGCCCGAATGATGCCGATGTTCTCATAAATGTTGCCGTTGATATTCATGATTTGTTCTCCGTGTTGATGGTGTAAATCCAGCGAACCCCCTTTCGCGCAGAGCGAACCCCCCGAAATGGGGAGTGGGGGTTCGGGTAAAGTCGATGATTTCGCTGAGAAATTCGGGGGGCGAACCCCCTCGAACGGTGGCGAGCGCGGCATTCTCCTAGAGTAGTCGCGGCCTTCCCTCGGCCTCCCCGCCCCCTATCCCCTATATTTCTTCTTTTAGGGAAAGAGGGGGTTCGGAGGGGTTCGCCCCATTCAAAGGCGCGGGAAAGCTGAGGAAAAACGAACCCCCTCAGGGTAGGTTCGCAGAGGGTTCGGAGGAGGTTCGCCATCACATTTCCTCCGCGTTCGGCTCGGCATCTGGGTAAATCCCGCCGAGTTGCGGCTCCCCCTTCACCCAAGCCAGTTGCGGTTGCCCATGGATGCGTAGCTTTCCTTTCGGGCGCTCCCACCCAAGAGCCTGCATAACTGCCGAGAGCCGAAGGTTGTGGTCCTGCCCCCGGCGGGAAGGATCAGACATTCCGACCATCTCCCAGACCTGCCGCGCCGCCAGCTTGCCAGTCACACCTTCAAGGCGCGGGGCAAGTATCTCGAACCAAGGGTCCGCAATCTCGCGCGCGCTCTGCTGCTCACCGGCCATCGCCCAAAGTCGTTCGGGCAGGCGAATAGCCGCACCTTGCGCTTCCAAATGTGCAGCCTCGGCCCAGAGTTGCTCCCGGTCCTTGCGCAGTGCCTTCAGGTCGAACTTTTCAATCGCCACCGGCCAGAAGCGCCGGTTGCCCGTCATGTCGCGGAGATATTGCTGATCGTTCGTGGTCCCGAAGAATATGCACTCCCTCGGCTGCTCCGTTGGCATTCGCCCATACGCCAGCCGCGCCTTGTCCACCCGGCGTGAAAGCATCGACTTAACACTTTCAATTTCGCCCCGGCGCATCCCCTTCATCTCGGCAAGTTCCACGAGCCACCGCCCGCTCACCTGTTCGATCACCACCTTTGAATCTGCATTCAGCGGTAGATCGTCCGCGAACCATTCTTCGCGCACTGCCATGATGGCCAAGGCCGAGGATTTATTCGTGCCTTGCTTGCTTTCCAGCACGACCATTTCGTCGAATTTGCATCCCGGCTGCCGCACGCGGCGCACCGCTGCCACCAGCACTAGCTGCCCGACGGCCCGCACATATTCGCTGTCCTCGGCACCGGCATAAGCCACTAGCCAATCTTGGACGCGTGGCACCTTGTCCCAAGTCAGAGTGTCAAGATAATCCCGCACCGGATGGAAGCTGGCTTTCAGCGCTTCGTTGGTGACTATCTCGTACCAGCGTTCCTTGCCGAAAGGCAGGTTGAACTCTTCCTCCACGCGCAGCCGCATACGGGTGAGCGCAGCATCGTCCAGCAGCGGTCCAAAGTCTGCCAAACCAGATACCAGGTGTCGCCGGGCAAAGGCGTCGTAGGTAACAGTCACGCCCATCTTGCGGAGTGCGACGCGGGCATTCTTCTGGCTGCGATGAGGCTTGCCATTTTCGTCAGTCGAAAATTCGCCGTGTTCAGCAGCCCATTGAGCCGGGTCAGTGACAGCCTGTTCAGCGACCAGCGCCAGCAAATCTTCCACACTGCCCCCAGCATCCAACCAATCCGATACGTCTCCGCATTCGGACAGGCCGGGCAGGTCTAGCGCCTTCACACTCGCAGCCACCGGATCGAGCATGGGCAGCAACCTCGCAGTGCGTTTGCGCCCCTTGTCGTCATTGTCGGTCAGGATCACGATGTCGCGCCCCGCTAGGGTCGCATTGAATTCACTTCGCCAACTCATCGCGCCCTTGGGATTCGTGGTAGCGAGCAATCCCGCATCCCACAGGCGATCAACGTCCTTCTCGCCCTCGCAGATGAAAATAGGCTCATCGGGTTGCTCGGCCATCGCCTTGAGCAATTCCGGCAGGCGATAGAGCAATTCCGGCTCGTCGCCGGTCCCTTTGCGATAGTGGTCAATGGCCGGATAGCGATAAGTCTCGCCAGCGTTCTGCGCATCGGCCAAGTCACTCATGCCGTCCACGCGTCGACCTTGCCAGAAGACCTTGCGGCCATCTGCGCGCCGCCCTTTCAGGACGGTGTAAGCCTCCCGGCCATCAGCATGGTGATAATGATATTCGCGCTCAAGTTCGGTCTGCCAGTCCCATCGGGGCCGGTCGGGATCGTCGAACTCGAAGGAGCCACTGCCCCCTTTTCTTTCGTTCCAATTCGAGCGATAACCTTCCTCGCGACCCGTCTCCACGGAAGCTTTTGCCCCTGCCCCGGCGACCACCGGGGTGGGGGTTTCATCTTCCGGAGGGCCGGTGCCTTCGTCGCCCCGGCTCATTCGGCGGCCTCCCTTTCAACAGGGGCCAGTCCGCCATCGACTAAGGCTTCAAGATCTTTCAGCCGGTAGCCAGTGACTTTGGGAGTGAGCGTGACGCGCTGGGGCCAATTAGGCAGGCCTTGCTTTTCCATTTCCCGTAGGGTCTTTTTGGTCACGCTGAGGAAGGCAGCGGCCTCGTCCAGCCGCATTAGCGTGTGGCCAGAGATTTGCTTGACCGCCTCGCGGGCGACCATTGCTTGAAACTGGAAGCGTTCTTTCTTGGCCAACCATTCGTCGTGATCGGCACCTTCTCGGTGCTTGCGTGCAGGCATGAGTCATCATCCTTCAAAGAGGCTTGGGCCTCAGTGGGTTTGATGATGCCCGGTTTGATGGGTCGGCACCCTGCGCTGCTGCGCGGTAGCATCGGTTTGCTTTCAGCGGTCGAACCGCCGGAACAGAACTATGCGCCAACTTTCCAAATTTGAAAAGTGTTTAAACTCAATCGTATACCACGCAATACCGCACGCAAGAGCGGAAGCGACTGATTCACAAGCGAATAAAAATGGGTGGCGAGCGGCTCGGCAGCTAACCCGATCTAGCGGGCATCGCCACAACATTGTCGGCTGCCTCGGCCTCGCCCACGATCACCATGAGCTTGCGCGCCCACCAATCCAGCAGTTCACGCTTGCGGAGCCGGTAGCGCCGCTGCAGATCGCCGTGATCGTAAGCCTTGGTCACGCCCACGGTGATTTCGTGGTTCACGGTCGCCTGCAAAACGTCGATGGGCGCGGACCAGACCACTTCGCCGTCTGCATTTTCTTCGCCGTCGCGGGTGCGAGTGATGAAGGTGTGCCGCAAGTCATGAATGCGCCAAGGTTCAAGGTCCGCGCTTTCAATCTTGGCCAGCGCGCCTTCTTTCACCGACTGCAAATCTTTCCGGGCAAATCCGCGTCCGAGAACCAAATCCCATTCCTCATCCGTCACCCCTGCCCGGTTCCCCTTCACCAGCCGGTCCAGCTTGGCCTTCAGCTTGTTCCAGCCGCTGATAGGTGTTGTGCCAGTGTCCGAGGGGAAAACGAGGTCGGTCGGCTTGACCCCTGCCCCTGCCTCATCGGGCCGCGCCAGCGCCTCACAGGCAGAGAGGGCTTGCTTGAGGATAGCTAGGGCAGGCTCCGAGAGCGGGACTTCGTGCGCCCCTGCCCTGTTTTTCACGCGCTCGGCGGGCAGGATAAGCAGTTTCCGGTCCCAATCGACTTCCTGCCAGCGCATGGCCGCGATCTCCGTTTTGCGCTGTCCGGTCAGCATGAGCAGGCGGATGATGGAGCCGAATGGCCAGCCCTGTTGACCGCAGGCACTCCAAATGTCGCGCAGTTCGTCGTCCGTCAGCGAGCGTGTCAGCTTCTTAGGCGGCTGGCGATTGGTCATGCCCACAGTCGGCACAGCACCATGGAACAGGCCGCGCGCCTTCGCAAAGTTGAATGTGCCGCGAATTACCTTGAGCGTTTCGTCTACTGGCCCGCCCTCTTTCTCTAGGCGCGTCAGCAGTCGCGCAACCATGGGCGTAGTGATCTCGGACAAAGGGTGCTGGCCAAGGTCCGGCAATACGCGCTGCGCTAGCAATCGCTCGCGGGCAATCGCCGTGGTCTGCGTGACCGGACGCTTGCGCCCGCCGACTAGCTGGCCCGCCTTCATCGCCTGCACATAGGCTTCCGCTACTGCCTTAAACGTGCCCGCTTGCTGTTCCGCTTCCGCTTGTTCGGCAGCGGCCTGTTCCTCCGCCACCTTGTCTTTGAGGGCCACCCCTTCGCGCGTAGCAGCGAGAAAGTCCCTGGCCATTGTGCGCGCCTCGGCAACGCCCATTGTCGGCCAATGTCCGATCACCTTGCGCTGCTTGCGGTCAGAGCCTTTTTGATTGGTGACGACTGCCCATGACTTCTTGCCCGTCGCTGTCACCCAGAGGAACAGCCCTGTCTCAACATCGCTGATGGACTTTCGGCCTTTGGCGGGGCGCGAAACTTGCTCCACCGCTTTGTCGGTCAGGTAGGTTTTGGCGTAGGTTTTCTTCTTCGGCGCGGCCATGGTAAATCTCCAAAAGGAACCTTTTGGCGACCTTTTGGAGAGTTTTTCAAAGTTCTCGAAAGGTTGCCTTCTGCCGACCATCTCTCTCGGAACTGTCAAAAAGCAAAGCTATTTCGTGGGTTAGCGGTTGCTTTCCGCCGTTATCGTTCGCGTCCGTTGCTTGTGAAGTCACCCTTCACACGGGTGGGGTCGCAAGTTCAATCCTTGCCGCGCCCACCATCTTTTCAGATACTTGGAAGCGATGCTCTGCGCTTCCATGAAAAATCCATGAAAGTACTTTGGTGAGCATCACCTAGCTTTCAAGCGAAACCTCAATGGCTCCTGTTGATGTTCAAGAGAACGAACGGGGGAGGACGCCAACGGCCTGATTCCCGTCGGGTCCGGAGTCGGCTCTATGAAGATAGGGGCTCAGATCGTGACGGATGCCCCCAATAGGTTTCCATAAGCACGGAAGCTAAGCGCAGAGCATCTGCCGCTGCACGATGAGGTACGCGGTCGTGCCGAAGCCGATAAGCGAAATGGCAATACTGATCCGCAGTGAAGTCGTGCGTGAGGGTTTGGAAGTCGAAAACTCTGAAACGCTGCTCTCGGCCAGAAGCTTCAAACAGCGTGTCGAGCCAATCCTGATCGTAGCGGGGAGCATCGGTGGCAACGATCGTGTCGGTGCCGAGCAAACCGTTGAGCCAGTCACAAACCTCTTCCACAGGTTCACCCTCACGCTGCACGCTCTCGAGAGAAATGCCGTGCACCGCTTCAGACGACTTCGACCACACGCCGGTATCGAGCCACTCCTTGGTCGGTCGGATGAGCTTGGCACCGATACCAATCGGCTCGGAAGGTCCGCGAACGAGCGCCACACCCACTTCGATCGGATAGCTTCCCGCCTCCAGCGCCGATGCTTCGACGTCGAGGATCGCAATACGCCGGTCGGTTCGGTTGAGGATGTTCTTCATTTCTATTGTTCTCTTTCTTATCTCACGGAAATGCGTGGTTGCCCTCGCCCGGTCCTGCTGGATCAGGCAGAGAGCCTGCGGGCAGCAAGCCGTCACGATCGATTTTCATGCCACTGACCGAGATAGAAGAAGCTCGCTGGGGCATTCTGGCCTTGATCGAACTTCTGGAGAGTCTGGCGGAGCTGCGGCGAGATGAAGGTCTTGGAGAGCGGAAAGTCTCCAAGTCCCGCCTTCACCGTTGCCCCGTTGGCAAGCGTGTGCCCGATGAGAGCTGCCAGCTGCCGGCGGAACTCATCCTCATCCCGAGCGAGGCCGGCCGCGAAATAGACCGTGTGACCCGAGCCCGTTGCTAAGTCACTCACCGTTCCAAGGTAGATACGCCTCGGAGCATTCCTTTGGACCTCGGTGATCTCCCAAGGATACGGAATGAGTTTAAACGGGTTCTCCCCGTCCGCGTATGGCTGGACCTCCCCGCTCGCCAGTAGCTGGCGAGCGAGGTCGACGGTGGCCTGCAACTTGTCGAGTTCATCCGGTCCCTTGCGCGCCAGGTGCTCCGCAAGGAAGGCTGAGGGAGCAGCTTCTTTTTTTTCGCTCATGCTGCCTCATCCACCCAGCTTTTCTTGTGTTCGCGCCAGGCAGCGAGCGCAGCTTCGTAACCGCGATCGCTGCACAGGTCGGTGCAGGCACCGCCGAAGCCGTTGATGGTGATTTCCCGGGAGAGAACCGCGCAATGGATGTGATTGCCCTGCCCCTTGAGGCCGGCGAGGCCCGGGATATGGGCGATCAGGACCGTCGCGAAGCGATGCGCGAAGTGATGACGCGCGTAGCTGCGCACGCGTTCGAACCCGACATGCCATGCTTCGGCCGGATCGAGCATGATCTTCACGTGGATCATCGCGTGCTGTTCATAAGGCGGGAGAGTATCGTCGAACCGGTCCACCAGGGTTCCGTACCTGCCGAGATCTCCCGGAGCCGTCGGGGGGACAAGCAGATCGCACCTGGCCGCGCACCCGAACCGGCTGTCCTCACCGGGAAAAATCTTCTTGTTAAGCCAGGGTTCCACCCCAACCCTATTCTCCCGTCCCTTGTACCAAAAGCGCGAAAACTCGAAATCGGGATGCTCGTCGCACCGATGGTGGACGAACATGTTCAGTTTGGTCTGCGGCGGTTGAGCCGCGTCCTCGCCGGTGTCGATATCGTTGGAAGTGATCTTGGCCATGATTAGAACCTCCCTTCGAAGGAAGGAGCTTCGATGGCGCGAAGGATGCCGGAGTAGCGCTCCGAGCCATTGGCGTAAGGAGCGCCTTCGCACGCTTCGAGCCCGTCCTCATTCAGGCAGAAGTACGGGCCCGAGGCCCGCGCGGGCACCAGCCACATGTCTCCGCCATCGCGGCGCCAGGCGAGGAAATCGCACAGCCAGCTCTGGCTCCCTGCCATCAGTACGTCGAACGAGGCACCCAGGAGCGGATCGAACCGCAGCAGCACAAGGTCCATCTGCAGGAACTTGGCGAGAGCTTCGCATTCGGGGAAGAACAGCGGTCGGTCACAAGATGTGGCGGTGACCACCACGCTCGCGCTCCGATCGGCATAGAACCCGTCCGCAGTGTGAGCGCTCATATCTTCGCCCTCGCACGAAAGTCCGGTTGCGCTCAGGAAGGCGGCCATTCGGCTAAGCGTTCTGTAGGTCCTGTAGGTAGTGGGCGGCAGCAAGGGTTCGCCCTCGAGAGGGCGTTGCAGGGTAATCATATTCACGTTGGATAATCCTTCGGGGGAGGCCGCTCTGGCCGAGCTCGCCCTCCCCACTTTATTTCATAATCTACTCGGCCTTACCGCCGAACCTTCACTTCATTCTTGGGATCAGCCGGGCCGGTTATCGGCCCCTTCCTCCAGAAGCAGCGCCGTCGCTTCGGCGATACCACGATGCCGGTCGGCTTCATCGGCCCAAGGTCGAGCAGCTTTGCGCAAATCGCGGTCGAACTTGAAGCACGTGGAATTGTCGGCGACCGTGTCTTCATCCCGGATGAGATAAAAGCCGCTTTCCCTTTCAAACCATGGCCGCATGGACGCGAAGCGTTCCGCTTTGCCGTTCTCTGCGAACAGCACCGTGAAGTCAGGAATTTGTCCACCGGCAGGCTCGATCAGACATCGGACGCCAAGGGCGGATGTGCCAAGCATCGCGATGCCCCTCGCCATTTTGTCAGAAGCCAGGCTGACGCCTGGCATGAGGACGAGCGACCGGGCGACGCTGGAGGAACTTTCGTCATCATCTGGTATCAGGATCTGGTCACCAGCGATTTCGTAGGCGATGAGCTCGCCAAGGTTTTGACAGATGAGCAGCGCGACTGCGTAAGGCGCTGTGCCGTTCACATTTTTCTTTGTCATGGGAGTCTCAAGGCGGCGCGCAGCTGGCTGCAAGCCTGCGCGCCTCTGATGGAATTTTCACCTTTCGGCGTCAGCCACCAAACTTCTCAAATGATAATCCTTCCCCTTTTTTGCGACCGAGTTGGCGCGGAGGCATTACCAGTCATTGATAGCGGCATTGCGCCCCACATCCGGCCGTTCGGCCTTGTCGCCGACGATCCCTAAAGCCGCCATTCGTTCCGCCAGCGCTCAACTGGTTCAGACCCGAAATTGCGCTGACGGCCCAGCAGGCGTGGCCACAATTATATTCGGAGTGCAGCAATCAGGGCGTCCCGAGCCATGGCCACGCGCGGGTGTCGCAGCGATGAGCGTGCCCAGACGAGGTAGTAAGCGTTGCGCGGCACCGTGACCGGGGCGGGTATCTCGACCAGCGTGCAGGCAGCGCGTTCGCTGCGGGTGAGATAGCCGGGCAGCACCGTCCAGCCGATGCCCGCGCACAATCCCGACCGTAGCACCCTCAAATCGGGCGCGGTCAAAGCGGGCTGGCTGGTCAGTTCGATCTGGTTTGCCTCGAGCCAGGTCCGCAGCAGCGGCCGGTCGAGATCGTAGGCGAGGTGAGCCGTCCGGTCGAGCCCGTTGGCCAGCGGCAATTCGGCAATACGGCTCGCCACAGCGGGAGAAGCTACGGCGCGCAGGTGTTCCTCGCTCAGCGCATGAAAGGCCAACCGCGGATCTTCGGGTTGCGAGGCGGTGAAGGCCAGGTGCACCTTGTCTTCGAGGAGCATGGTATAAAGCGCCTCGCGCCCGCCGATATGCAGGCGCAGGTCCAGCCCTGCTTCCAGCAGCGGAGCCAGTCGGGGCGTGATCATCTCTCCCAGCAGGTCCGACGGCGCGGCGATGTGGACCGTGCCCGAGATGCGCGACGATCGGGCCCGCGCGCTGGCCAGTGCCGATTCCGCCGTGTCGAGGCTGCTTCCGATAGAAGCCGCCAGATCGTCAGCAATCGTTGTTGGTCGAACACCCCGCGAATGGCGATCAAATAAGGGACGGCCCAATTGCGCTTCGAGTGAAGCGATGTGCTGCGACACCGCCGGTTGGGTGATGCCGATTGCCCGGGCCGCCTCGCTCAGTGAACGACGGCGGTAGACTTCGACGAAGGTGCGCAACTGCAGGAGGGACATTCCGGTTCCATAACCTGATTTATGGCCGTCCGCCATTCCCGCTGGATTTCATGATGACGTTCCCTGCGTATCTAAGCCGCCGAAAGGAACGATCGAATGCACAATCGCCGCCAACTGCTGAAAGCTCTCACCGCTGTCTTTGTGGCGGGTGCGGCTGCGCCGGGTGCGTTTGCTCGTGTCCCCGACATCAATGGAAAAGGACAATTGACGATGACCCGCATTCTCATGGTAGCCACCTCCGCCGACCGCATGACTCCCGGCACCGAACCGACGGGTGTCTGGCTCGAGGAACTTACCACCCCGTATTATGCCTTCCGCGATGCGGGCGCCGAGGTGACGCTGGCCTCGATCAAGGGCGGCGCCATCCCCGTCGACCAGCGCAGCGTCAACGCCGACGGCGAGAACGACGCTTCGGTCGAACGCTATCTGAAGGACGACGCCCTGAAGGCCGAGGTTGCCAGCACCCCTGTATTCACAAGCATCGATCCCGCCGGCTACGACGCGCTGTTCCTGCCCGGCGGCCACGGCACCATGTTCGATTACCCCGGCAGCGACGAACTGGCCCGCCTGGTCGAGCACTTCGACCGCGAAGGCAAGATCGTCGCCGCCGTCTGCCATGGACCGGCTGGACTGGTCTCGGCGAAGAAGGCCGATGGCTCGCCCTTCGTCGCCGATCGCCGTGTCGCCGGCTTCACCGACAGCGAGGAGCGCGCGGTCGGCCTCGACAAGGCGGTGCCGTTCCTGCTCGAAACGCGCCTCAAGGAACTTGGGGGCAAGCACGAGGGCGGCCCCGATTTTGCCCCGTTCGCCCTGCGCGACGGCAATCTGGTGACGGGCCAGAACCCCGCCAGCGCTACCCGCACCGCGGAACTCGTAATGGAAGCCCTCAAGGACAAGGTCGCCTGATCATGCGTTATCTCCACACCATGCTGCGCGTCGCCGATCCCGAGGCGGCGATCCGTTTCTTCACGCTGCTGGGTCTCAAGGAGACCCGGCGCATAGAGAACCAGGCCGGGCGTTACACGCTGATCTACCTTGCCGCCGACGAGGATTTCCGCGGCGACGGCGAGCAGGGCGATGCCGAGGTCGAGCTGACCTACAACTGGCCGCCCGAGGACGGCACTCCTGCCGAGACCTACACCGGGGGCCGCAACTTCGGCCATCTCGCCTACAGTGTCGATGACATCTACGAAACCTGCGCGCGGCTGCAAGCGGGCGGTGTGACGATCAATCGCCCCCCGCGTGACGGATACATGGCGTTCGTCCGCTCGCCGGACGGGATCTCGATCGAACTGCTGCAGAAGGGCGAACACAAGGGCCCGGCCGAACCCTGGGCCTCCATGCCCAACACGGGCGAATGGTGATGGCGAAATTGTTCGAACCGATCGAGGTTGGCGGGCTGCGGCTCGCCAACCGCATCGTCATCGCGCCGATGTGCCAGTATTCGGCAGTCGACGGCGCGATGACCGACTGGCACCAGATGCATCTCGGCCAGTTGGCGCTCTCGGGCGCGGGCGCGCTGACGATAGAGGCGACCGCGGTCAGCCCGGAAGGGCGCATCACCTACGGTGACGTCGGCCTGTACGATGATCGTACCGAAGCGGCGATGCGAAGCGTGCTCGAAAGTGTGCGCCGTTGGTCGGACATGCCGCTGATCATCCAGCTGGCCCATGCCGGCCGCAAGGCGAGCTGCGCCAAGCCGTGGCACGGCGGAACGCAGATCGCCCCCGATGCGGAGAATGGCTGGCAGACCGTGGCACCCAGCGCCATTGCCTTCGCTCCGGACGACAATCCCCCTGTCGAACTGGACGAGTCAGGGCTTGCCCGCATCCGGGAGGCGTTCGCGGATGCCGCCCGGCGCGCCGGCAGGTTGGGCATCGAAGCCATCCAGATCCACGCCGCGCATGGCTATCTGCTCCACGAGTTTCTTTCGCCGATCTCCAACCGGCGCGGCGACGACTACGGCGGCAGCCTCGACAACCGGATGCGGTTCCCGCTCGAAGTGTTCGATGCCGTGCGCGAAGCGTTTCCGGCCGACCGCCCAGTGACCGTCCGCGTTTCCGGGACCGACTGGGTTGAAGGCGGCTGGACAGCGGAGGAAAGCGCATTGCTTGCACAGGAGCTGGAGCGGCGCGGTTGTTCGGCAATCCACGTTTCCAGCGGCGGGCTCGACCCGCGCCAGCAGATCCCGGTCGGCCCCGGCTATCAGGTGCCGCTGGCCCGGACGGTCAAGGACGCGGTCGCTATGCCTGTAATCGCTGTCGGCTTGATCACCGATCCGCAGCAGGCGGAGCGCATTCTCGAAGACGGGCATGCCGACGCCATAGCGATTGCCCGCGCTGCGCTATGGGATCCGCGCTGGCCCTGGCACGCTGCCGCTGCGCTCGGTGCATCGGTCAAGGCACCGCCGCAATACCTCCGGTCCGAGCCCCACGAAGCGGGCCGTAGTCTCAAGGAAATGATCGCATGAAAATCTCCGTCAAACTGCTTCTTGCCGCTGGCGCCGCTCTCACACTCGCCGCCTGTGCGACAACCCGCGAGGGTGCATCCGCGCCTCAAATCGAACAGGTCGCGACCTTCGATGGCGCGATGCCGACTGGCGTGACCGTCGCCCCTAACGGGCGCATTTTCGTCAACTTCCCGCAATGGGGCGATAACGCGCCGTTCACGGTTGCCGAGCTGGTCGACGGCAAGGCGGTGCCTTATCCCGACGCCGCGATCAACCAGCCCGATCCGGCCGACCCGGCTGGGCATTTCATCTCGGTGCAGAGCGTAGTGGCAGATGGCGCCAATCGCCTGTGGGTGCTCGACACGGCGGCGCCCAAATTCTCTCAACCACAGGCCGGCGGTGCAAAGCTGGTGGCAATCGACCTCGCGACCGACCGGGTGGTGAAGACGATCGTCCTGCCGCCCAGCGTGGTGCTGCCCACGACCTACCTCAACGACGTGCGCTTCGATCTGCGTCAGGGCGCCGAGGGCGTCGCCTACATCACCGACAGCAGCAACGCCGGTGTCGGCGGCATCATCGTCGTCGATATCGCCAGCGGACGTGCGATCCGGCGCCTGTCGAACCATGCGACGACCAACCCCGAGCCCGGCTTCACCCCGGTTGTCGACGGCGCGGTGCTCATGAACCGTCCCGCCGATGGACCCGCGACGCCGGTAACAATCGCGAGCGACGCAATCGGGCTTAGCGCCGACGGCAGCCTGCTGTATTACGGTCCACTGTCCGGCCGCACGCTGCACGCGGTCCCCACGGCCATGCTGCGTGACCCCGCGGTGTCCGAGGAGGAACTGGCCCGCGCGGTACGCAGCCTGGGGCGCAAAGGCGCCTCGGACGGGATTGCCGAAGACGACCGGGGCCGCGTGTTCGCCGGCGATTACGAGAACAACGCGATCCGCGTGCTCGACCAGGGCCGCTGGACGACGGTAGTCAGCGACCCCCGCATCAGCTGGCCCGACACACTGTCGATCGGCACCGACGGCTATCTCTACTTCACTGCCAACCAGCTCCACCGCCAGCCCGGCTTTCACGGCGGACGGGATTTACGCAGCAAGCCTTACGAGCTGCTCCGCATCCGGGTGGGCGCCGGGCCCGTCCTCTTGCGCTCACAGTGATCCCATCAGGCCGGGCAGGCTCGCGCGGGGCCGCGATCCGGCAAAAAATCAACAACTGACTTGAAGGAATGCAATCATGACAAAGGGTATCGAAGGCAAGGTCGTTCTCATTACCGGCGGCAGCAGCGGCATCGGCGCGGAAACTGCGCGTCTTCTCGCGGAACGCGGCGCGAAGGTGGCGATCGCCGCGCGTCGCAAGGACAGGCTCGACGAGGTCGTCGCTGACATCGCCGCAAACGGTGGCACGGCACGTAGCTACGCGCTGGACGTGACCGACAAATCGGCGGTCCAGTCCGTCGTCGCCGCAATCATTGCCGACTTCGGCCGCCTCGACGTGCTGATCAACAATGCCGGGCTTATGCCGATCCGTCCGATGGCCGAGGTCAACACCGACGAGTGGGACCAGATGATCGACGTCAATCTGAAGGGTACGCTCTACGGCATCGCGGCGGCCCTTCCCGGTTTTCTCGAGCAGGGCAGCGGTCACATCATCAACCTGAGCTCGGTTGCGGGCATCAAGGTCTTCGCACCGGGCGGCACGGTCTACTCCGGCACCAAGTTTGCCGTCAGCGCGATCAGCGAAGGCTTGCGCCACGAGGTGGGGGAAAAAGTCCGGGTCACGTCAATCGAGCCTGGAGCTGTCGAAAGCGATTTGAAGTTCACGACATCAGGCACGGCTGCCGAAACGGTGCTGGACTTCTACAAGCAGGCCATCCCGACGGCATCGGTGGCGCGTGCTATCGCGTTCGCTGTCGAACAACCTGATGACGTCGACATCAACGCGATCGTCATCCGGCCGACCGCACAGGAGTTCTGATTTCGACGAGGAGGCGGCGCCGGGTGTGCTCCGCCTCTTAGGGAACGTGCCGGCCCGCTCGTCCGTTAGTTTGCCGAACAATATCTGTCCGTTTCACTTGAGGAGTCACTTATGCCCAAACTTGCCCTGTATGTACCGCTGAAGGCCAAGCCCGGAAAAGAGCGCGATGTCGCCGATTTCCTGACCTCGGCATTGCCGCTCGTTCAAGCTGAGCCGGGCACTCAGACCTGGTACGCGATCGAGGAAGGTCCCGGTGCGTACGCGATCTTCGACACGTTCGAGACAGAGGAGGATCGCCAGGCCCATCTCGACGGCAAGGTTGCCGCCGCACTGATGGAAAAGGCAGACGAACTGTTTTCCGAACCGCCGCAGATTCACAAGTTCACCCTGCTGGCCGCGAAATAGCGGAGCGGTCGGCACCCTAGCACGTCGCTCTCGCCCGCGGGGGGGACCCGCGCGCGGCGGCGTGCACTGAACAGCTTTCCCCGAACTGTCCAAAGAGGACGCCATGCGCACCATCCAGTCACTCGACCTGAACGACACGCGGACGATCATCGATGCGGGGATCGCGGAGGCCGAGCGGATCGGCAGCCCGTCGAACATCGCGGTGGTGGACGCGGGCGGCTGCCTCCTGGCGTTCGCGCGGATGGATGATGCGTGGCGCGGCAGCGTCGACATCGCGATAAGCAAGGCGTGGACGGCGCGCGCGTTCGACGTCGAGACCAAGGCGCTGGCGAAGCTCGCCCAGCCGGGCGCCGACTTCTACGGCATCCATGCCTCCAACGACGGCAAGGTGATGATCTTCGCCGGGGGCGTGCCGATCAAGGACGGCGAGACGGTGATCGGCGCCGTGGGCGTGTCGGGCGGCAACGGCAAGCAGGATCAGGGCGTGGCCGAGGCAGCGGCGCAGGCGTTCGCGCGCAGCTGAGCCTTGGAGCGCGGCGGCACCGGCTCAGTCGACGGCGGCGGGCTCGGGCGCCTTCAAGCATTTCGACGAGCACGATGCTGGTTGGACGAAGGTCGTGCTCAAGCCGGGCACCTGACCTTAATCTTGGACAGAATAGGAGATAAATTATGACTTTAGAAGGCAAATCGGTCGCCATTCTGATCGCACCCCGCGGGACGGAAGAACCAGAATTCTCGAAGCCCAAGCAAGCTGTCGAGGACGCTGGTGGCAAAGTGACCGTGGTCAGTTTTGAATCGGGCAAGGCTCGCACAGTCAATGGCGATCTCGACGAGGGCGGCAGCTATACTATCGACAAGACGTTTTCCGATGTCAAAGCCGACGATTTCGACGGACTTGTCGTGCCCGGAGGGACCGTCGGTGCCGACAAGCTGCGCGGCAGCGACGAGGCAATCGGTTTCATCCGGGCTTTCTTCGATCAGAAAAAACCTGTCGCGGCTATATGCCATGCACCCTGGACATTGATCGAGGCGGACGTGCTCAAGGGTCGCACCTTGACGTCCTACCCGACGCTGAAGGTCGATATCGAGAACGCCGGCGGTACATGGACCGATGAGAAAGTCGTGGTCGACAACGGGCTTGTTACCAGCCGCGATCCCGATGATTTGCCCGCCTTCTGTGCCAAACTCGTCGAGGAAATCGCAGCAGGGAATTAAGACGGGGCGTTTCGACGAACCACGTGAGGGCCATCTCCATGGATAAGGTCTGCACAAAGCAAGCGTGGCGGATGGCCAGCGATTGGCCGTCCGCCACGCCGCGTATCACACGAACATGGCCCACCTCACGGGCAATCGAACCCTGAGCCGCGTCAATCCGCGGTGACACCTCGCCGGCTCTCGCATCCAGAATCGACCCATTCCAGCGTGGGTTTGAGGTGCACCTGATCGACGTGCCTTCGACCAGATTTACGACCTACAGCGCCGCCTTGAGATAGCGGGCGGTGAGGCTGCCTTCCGCTTCCGCAACGACGTCAGGGACGCCGCTGGCAACGATACGGCCCCCATCTTCCCCGGCCCCCGGTCCAAGGTCGATGATCCAGTCCACCTGTGTGATGGCGCGCATGTCATGTTCGACGACCACGACGGTATTGCCGGCGTCTACGAGGCCCTGCAGGTGTTGCATCAGCCGGTCGCTGTCGGAGGGATGAAGCCCCGAAGTTGGCTCGTCGAGGATGTAGATGGTGTTGCCGCGTTGAGCGCGTTGCAGTTCAGTCGCCAGCTTGATGCGCTGCGCCTCCCCCCCAGACAGCTCGGTCGCCGGCTGACCGAGCCTCAGATAGCCAAGACCGATCTCTCGCAACACATCGAGGGAGCGCATCACAGATGCCTCGCCAGCGAAGAAATCGCACGCATCGTCGACCGTCAGTTCGAGCACCTGGGCGATATTGCGCCCGTTCCATTCGACTTCGAGCGTTTGCGGGTTGTAGCGAGAGCCATGACAGGTCGAGCACGGGGCAAAAACGCTCGGCAGGAACAGCAGCTCCACCATGACGTATCCCTCGCCCTCGCACACAGGGCAGCGGCCTTGCGCAACGTTGAACGAGAACCTTCCCGGGCTGTAGTGCCGCCGGCGGGCGAGCGGCGTATCAGCGAAGATCCGTCGCACATGGTCGAACATGCCGCTGTAGGTGGCCAGGTTCGAGCGCGGCGTGCGACCGATCGGTTTCTGATCGACCCGCACCAGCCTGCGAACATGCTCCATGCCTGCGACAATGCGTCCTTCAGTGTCGTTCTGCGCAACATCGAGCAGCGGATCGATATCCTCCTCCTCGGCCACGGGGGAGCCGCCGAGGTGTTCCGTGACGAGCTCGGGCAGCGCCTGACTGACAAGACTGGATTTGCCCGATCCCGAGACGCCGGTGACAGCGGTGAAGCAGCCGATGGGAAACTTTACGTCGAGACCATGGAGATTGTTCCGCCTGATCCCTTCCAAGCGTAGCCATGCCTTGGGATCGCGCGGTGTGCGCTCACTGCGGAGCGGCTCTGCGAACAGGTAGCGGCGGGTGATCGAAGTCTCGACGTCGGCAAGCCCCTCTATCGGCCCGCTGTAGAGGACTTCACCGCCCTTTTCCCCGGCTCCTGGCCCGACATCGACAAGCCATTCCGCGCGGCGGATCACGTCGAGATCATGTTCGACGACGAACAGGGAGTTACCCGCCGCCTTGAGACGCTCGAGGATGGTGAGCAAGGCTTCGCCATCTGCCGGGTGCAACCCTGCCGAAGGCTCGTCAAGCACATAGACCACGCCGAAAAGCTGTGACGACAATTGCGTGGCAAGCCGCAAGCGCTGCAGCTCTCCGGAGGAGAGCGTCGGCGTGCTGCGGTCGAGCGAAATGTAGCCAAGGCCAAGATCGATCAGCGGATCCAGCCGCTCGATCAATTCGCAGGCAAGGCGTTGGGCGGCGACCCGCTTCTCGTCGGAGAGATTGGGCGTGCGGCGTACGTCGGGCGCAGCCTTGTGCGCCGAACCTCCTGCCGCGACTCGCCGTTCGACCGCCGCATCGCGGGCCGCCTTGCCGAGGACATGGCCCTTCGGGACCGCCGCGGCGCCCCCGTATTCGCCATGCGCGACGGGCGTGAGCAAATCCCGGAGTTTCAACACCGTCAGGTCGCCGAACTCGGCAATGTCAAGGCCCGCGAACTTCACGGACAGGGCTTCGCGCTTCAGGCGCTTGCCGTCGCAGGTCGGGCAATCGCGGCCGATGATATATTGCGAGACGCGCTTCTTCATCAGCGCGCTTTTAGTGTTGGCGAAGGTTTCCAGCACATAACGGCGCGCGCCGGTGAAGGTGCCCTGGTAGCTCGGCTCCATGCCGCGCTTGAGCGCCGTCCGGGTCTGTGCGGGCGTCAGGCCCGCATAGACCGGCACCGTCGGTGCCTCTTCAGTGAAGAGGATCCAGTCGCGATCCTTTTTCGGCAGGTCGCGCCACGGCGTATCGACGTCATAGCCGAGCGAAACGAGGATATCGCGCAGGTTCTGGCCATGCCAGGCGGTCGGCCAGGCGGCGATCGCCCGGTCGCGAATGGTGAGGCTGTCGTCAGGAACCATGGTCTCTTCGGTCGCGTCATAGACGCGCCCGATGCCGTGACAGGTCGGGCAGGCGCCGGCGACCGTGTTGGGGGAGAAATCCTCCGCATAGAGCATGGGTTGATGGCGCGGATATTCGCCGACGCGGGAATAAAGCATCCGCACCAGGCTTGAGATCGTCGTCACGCTGCCGACCGAGGATCGCGCGTTGGCCGAGCCGCGCTGCTGCTGCAACGCGACCGCAGGCGGCAAACCGTCGATCGCGTCGACCTCCGGCACGCCGGCCTGGTCGATCAGGCGACGGGCATAGGGCGCAACCGATTCCAGATAACGTCGCTGGGCTTCGGCATAAAGGGTGCCGAATGCGAGCGATGACTTGCCCGAGCCCGATATGCCGGTGAACACCACGAAGGCGTCGCGCGGTACATCGACGTCAATATTTTTGAGATTATTCTGGCGCGCGCCGCGAACCTGCACGCAATCGGGCGGCCCTGCATGCCTATGATCGGTGGCCGGCGTCGTCGCGTGAATATCCTTGCTCTTCACTTCAGTCTTCCTGCCTTATTCGCCCGTGGGCCCGTGGTTCATCACGGTCGGGCAAAAGATGAATGCATCGCGACGCGTTGCCCATTTGCCAGAGGGCGCGTCATCATGGCCGGGGTCGGGCCATGATGACGGCTGAGTTGTCGATCCGAGCGCTTCGCGCCGCTTCGGATCGGTGGGTCAGTAGTGAATGACTGAGCGGATCGACTTGCCTTCGTGCATCAGTTCGAAGGCCTCGTTGATCTCCTCCAAACCCATCGTGTGGGTTACGAACGGGGCCAGATCGATATCGCCTTTCATCGCGTCCTCGACCATGCCGGGGAGCTCTGTCCGTCCCTTGACACCGCCGAAAGCGGACCCCTTCCATACGCGGCCCGTGACGAGCTGGAATGGGCGGGTGGAGATTTCCTCGCCCGCGCCGGCAACGCCGATCACGATCGACTGACCCCAGCCACGGTGCGCTGATTCAAGCGCGGCGCGCATGACGTGGACGTTGCCGATGCACTCGAAGGTGTGATCGATACCCCAGCCCGTCATCTCGATCAGCACTTGCTGGATGGGCTTGTCATGATCCTTGGGGTTGATGCACTCGGTCGCACCGAACTGGCGTGCCAGCTCGAACTTGGACGGATTGGTGTCGATGGCGATGATGCGACCCGCCTTCGCCTGGCGCGCACCCTGAATCGCCGCGAGGCCGATGCCGCCGAGGCCGAACACGGCGACCGAGTCTCCGGGCTGGACCTTGGCGGTATTGTGGACTGCGCCGATGCCGGTCGTGACGCCGCAGCCGAGCAGGCAGACGTGTTCGTGGTTTGCCTCGGGATTGATCTTGGCGAGCGAGACTTCGGCGACGACAGTATATTCACTGAAGGTTGAACAGCCCATGTAATGATAGAGGGGCTGACCATTGTACGAGAAGCGGGTGGTCCCATCGGGCATCAAGCCCTTGCCCTGCGTTTCGCGGACAGCGACGCACAGGTTGGTCTTGCCCGACAGGCAGAAGTCGCACTTGCCGCATTCGGCGGTGTAGAGCGGAATCACGTGATCGCCCGGCACGACGCTGGTGACGCCTTCACCGACCTCGACAACGATGCCCGCGCCCTCATGGCCCAGAACCACCGGGAAAACACCCTCCGGATCACTCCCCTCCAGCGTGTACGCGTCGGTGTGGCACACACCGGTGTGCGTCACCCGTATGAGGACTTCGCCTTTTTGCGGTGGGGCGACATCGATTTCGACGATTTCGAGGGGCTTGCCGGCCTCGAAGGCAACAGCGGCGCGAGATTTCATGTTGGGATACCTTCGTTGAGTTAAACTGATTGGTGGTGCGAGTCCGTTGCGTCAGCGCCGCTATGCCGGTCAGACCGTAACGACGACCTTGCCGATCTGGTCGTTCGATTCAAGGAAGCGGTGCGCGTCCTGGATGGCGTCGAGCGGGAAGGTGCGCGCGATCCGCGGCTTGAGCGCGCCCGATTCCAGACCCGCCACGATGAACGCCTTGGCGCGATCGAGGGCGGCATCGTCCGAGACGATCTCGCTGTAGAGATACCCCTTGAGCGTGAGGCTCTTGCCCAGCACGGAGAACAACGGGAACGGCGTCGGCTCGTCGCTGAGCGCGCCATATTGGAGCAGGATGCCGCCGCGTGCCATGCTCTCGGTCAGTGGCTCGAACGACGGTCCTCCGACCGGATCGAGCACCACGCGCGCACCCTGACCATCGGTTATCTCCATCACCCTCGCTACCAGGTCCTCTTCCTCGGTCGCGACGACATGATGTGCGCCGGCATCGATCAGGGCCTGGCGCTTGGCGCCGGTACGCGTCGTCGCGATTACCGTCGCGCCGACCATCCGCGCAATCTGGAAGGCAGCAAGGCCGACGCTGCTGGAAGCAGCTGTGACGATGACGAAATCGCCCTCGCCGAGCTTCGCCTGCTCCACCAGTGCACCCCAGGCGGTGACATATTGCATCCACACGGCCGCCGCTTCCTCGAACGACAGCGCCGCCGGATGCTTGACGACGAGGCGGGCGGGCACGTTGGCGACCTCGCCATAAGTGCCCCAGCGCGCGATATCGAGCGGGGGGATGACGCTGACGGCGTCGCCTTCCGCAAACCCGGTCACGTCCGCGCCGACCGCAGCGACAGTGCCGGCAGCCTCATAGCCAAGGCGGCTCGGGAACTCGGCTTCCTGAAGGTAGGCATGGTTGCGGAACATTACCTCGGCGCGGTTTATGCCAATCGCCTTCACCGCGATCTGCACCTCGTCGGCCGCGGGCGCGGGTACTGCCACATCTTCAATTTTGAGGACGTTGGCGTCGCCATATTCGTGGATACGGACGATACGGCTCATTGGAGACTCCTTGATTATTGAATGATCGTTCTGTAAGCGGGTAGACCACCAGTTTCAAGATATTATTTATCGATCGTTCCATATCGTGCACCAGAGATGACAGAGACGAAAGCCCGTCGCCGCGCAGGTCGCCCTCGAGTGTTCGACACTGACGCTGCGCTTGACAAGGCGGTGCGGCTGTTCTGGCAGCGCGGCTACGAGGCGACATCGATGGCCGATCTGGTGGCGGAGACTGGCGTCGCCGCTGCCAGTCTCTATGCAGCGTTTGACAACAAGGCGGGGCTGTTTGCGGCGGTGATCGAGCGCTACGCCGCAACGTTCAGCGTCCACCTCTATGCACCCATCAACGATCCGGCGTTGTCCACTTACGAGGCCGTCAAGGGCCTGCTGGAACGAGCGGCGTCATCATTCTCGGAACCTGGAACGCCGGCCGGCTGCTTCATGTATTCGGCAGCGGCAGCCGTTTCGCCGGCGTCCGCCGCCATCGAATGCCTGCTGCGCGACAAGCGTATCGCGGCGGAGGCCCTCCTGATCGAGCGTCTGCGACGCGGCGCCGCACAGGGCGAGCTTGCGGCCAACACCGATCCGGCCGTGCTAGGCAAATTCATCAATACGGTCATGGAAGGCATGTCCGTTCAGGCGCGCGACGGCGCTACGATCGACGAACTGCTCTCCATTGCCAAAATGGCACTCGATCGATGGCCGGCCGCGATATGATCGTTACATGGTGGTCATCTGCCAATCCGCCTTCCGCGACTGAACAATCGAACTCATCTCATAGGACGAAAGCACATGAAACACGTGACATTGCCCGGCGGGGAAGTGGTTCCTTCAATGGGTCAAGGCACCTGGAAGATGGGCGAACGTCTCGAGCGCCGATCCGATGAGATCGCCGCGCTGCGCGCCGGTGTCGAACTGGGAATGACGCTCATCGATACGGCCGAAATGTACGGCGATGGTGCGGCGGAAACGCTGATATCCGAGGCGCTGGGCAGCGTTCGCGACCAGTTGTTCCTCGTCAGCAAGGCATATCCGCAGAACGCATCGCGCTCCCGCCTTGCCGGTGCGTGCGAGGCGAGCCTGAAGCGGCTCGGCACCGACCGGCTGGACCTCTACCTTCTCCATTGGCGGGGATCGGTGCCGCTCGCTGAGACAGTGGAGGCATTGGAGGCGCTCAAATCGGCAGGAAAGATCCGACACTGGGGTGTCAGCAATCTCGATACCGACGATATGGAAGAACTTGTCGCTGCGGGCGGGAATGGCTGCGTGACCGATCAGATCCTCTACAATCTGGTCCGGCGAGGCCCCGAATTGGACCTGCTGCCGTGGCTCGCCGAGCATAACATACCGGTTATGGCGTATAGTCCAGTCGAGCAGGGACGACTTTCTACCCACCCCGCTCTCGACAAAATTGCAGCCGAGGTTGGCGCAACCCCCGTGCAGGTCGCACTTTCGTGGACGTTGCGGCAAGATGGTCTCATCGCAATCCCGAAAGCGAGTTCAGTCGCCCATGTGCGCGAGAACCGCGCGGCCGCCGATATCGTTCTTTCCGACGCTCAGCTTGCGACACTCGACGCGGCATTTCCCAGGCCACGCGACCGCCGTCCACTCGAGATGCTTTAGCATCAGATGACGATATTATCGCTCGAAGGAACAGAACCCAAACCGGATCGGCGGTGGAAGCCGAATTTAAACTCGTTGAGCCTGCCACTGGCGCGTGAAGTATCCTTCGCAAGCCTTCGCGCAGCAAGGTGAACCACTAGGAGTCTTTTTATGGATCGGATGCCCGCACTCTTTATCGGCCACGGAAGCCCGATGAACACGCTCGAGAGCAATGGCTACACCTCGGCCTGGCGGGCATTGGGGCCTGAGTTGCCCCGCCCCAAGGCGATCCTCGTGGTTTCTGCACATTGGTATTTCGGTGCCACGGCGGTGACGGCCATGGCACGCCCTCGCACAATCCACGATTTCTACGGTTTCCCACAGGAGCTGTTCGACTTTGAATATCCGGCCAAGGGCGATCCGGACCTCGCGAAAGAGATCGTTGAGCTGGTGAAGCCCGAGTGGGTGGGTCTCGACCAGGATCAGTGGGGTCTCGATCACGGAACGTGGTCGGTGCTCGCCCACCTCTACCCTGAGGCCGACATCCCGGTGGTGCAGCTCTCGATCAACGCGCTCAAGCCGCTGAGCTATCATCTTGACCTTGGCGCAAGACTGGCAGCCTTGCAGGACCGCGGCGTCCTGGTGGTCGCTAGCGGAAATGTCGTTCACAACCTCCGAGCCGTGCGCTGGAACCAGCCCGATTTTGCGTTCGACTGGGCAGAGCGTTTCGACGAAGCAGCGGTTAACCAACTGGCAAAAAACCCGGGCGATCTGCTGCGCCTCGTGGAGCATCCCGATTATGCCGCGGCGGTTCCCACTCCCGACCATTTCGTTCCGCTGCTTTATCTTGCCGGAATGGCGGTTGCCCGCAACGAAACCCTTGATCCGCTGGTGCGCGGCTATTCGATGGGTTCAGTGTCCATGACCTGTTACGGTCTTGGCACTGAAGGTTTGGCATGCTCCGAAAAAACGGGCGCGGCCAACTTGCCGAGTGATGTGCCGGCCGACCAGACGAATACATGATCCCTCGGCACACGGGGGACAGGCATGATGAAGTCAGGACGGAAGATACGAAACGTCGGAGTTCGTCTTGATCCTCGAAGACGGGAACATGTCGGAATCCTGGCTCTGCCCTCTCGGCTCGCGAAGTCGCGCCTAATGATTTTGCCTTCCTAAAGGGCGTGTTCAACCGAACTGACGAGGATCATGCCGCGGGTTTTCTCGATCATCAGCTGTGGGCGCTGCGCACAAGCCTCGACCAAGACGCAATAATCGTCCCCCTCTTTGTCGATGACGGTACGATAGACAGTTACACCCTGTAGCGACATGAGGTCGAGCACACGCAAAGGCATGTCGAGCGAGCCGACCCCGCGAATAAGAAATCGGTCCACGGTCACGCAGCGACAGCGAGTTCGTCAGGCGCGTCCAGCGAGGCTTTGGCGATCCGCTGCCGAGCCAATTGATCTACAGCGGTTTGTGGCGCGACTCCGTGCGTTTTTCCGTGGGTGAACACGTCTGCCAGACGATCTGCGGTCGCTTCCACCCGTGCGTTCGAATCTGCTTGGGGCCAGCCCAGATATTTCGCGGCGACGTTGATGATTCCTCCTGCGTTCACGACGTAGTCAGGCGCGTAAAGAATATCGCGCTCGGCAAGACGGTCGCCGTCCTCCGTAGTGGCCAGCTGATTGTTGGCAGCCCCGCGGACCACCTTCGCCCGCAATTTGCCCGCCGCCACTTCGTCGATCACGCCGCCCAGCGCACAGGGAGCGAATATGTCCGCCTTGGCCGAGAGAATGTCGGCGGCACCAACGACGGTGCCGCCGGTTGCGATGGCAAAGCGCGCTGCCGCGGCGGCGTTGACATCGGACACCAGCAATTGCGCCACTGCCTGATGCAGCATCTGCGCGAGTGCGGCGCCAAGGTGACCGACGCCTCGAATGGGGATCGGGCAGTCGGACAGTGGCCGATGCAGCCTTCTGTGGGCGGCAAGCTACATCGAAGGAAAGACCCCCCGTGCGGTCCATGGCGATGGATCGCCGCCGACGCTATCAGCTTCCAGCGGTAACCCGGCGACATGGGCCGTATGTGTTCGCACCAGCGCCATGTCTTGGGGGGTCGTACCGACATCCTCTGCCGTGACGTACTGCCCATTCGCCGCCGCTGCCTGTTACCCTTTTCATCCTTTTACGATGCCGAAGGACCAAAGGACGCTAAAGGCCGTATCTGGTTCGACCACCCCGATGGCGACAAGCCCCTATGCACCGGTATCTAGCGCGACAGCGACGAATGGGGCGTAGCTATTCGATGACCATCACCGACGCTTCGAAAGAGGCCTTGCGCTTCTACAACCAGAAGCCGGTCATCCTCATACCCGCCGATCGCTGGCTCGATCACAACCGCACCGACGCCGCGGCGGCCCGCCGACCTTATTGAGACGAACTCACGATCGATCAGACGTCCGATCCTTGGCGCGAGGGTTAGCTCATTCAGTTTCAGATAACCGGTACCTGAATCATAGCTCCTCCGGTTTCATCACGCATTTGATGCAGCCATCGTGCTTGTCGCGGAAGGTCTTGTAGAAATCCGGGCCGTCCTTGAGGTCGCCGCGATGGGTGATGATTTCCGACAGGTCGATCTCACCGGCTTCCACCCGCTTAAGCAGCGGCGCGAGATAGCGTTGCATGTGTGTCTGTCCCGATTTCATGGTGAGCCCCTTGTTCATGAAAGGCCCGATCGGGAACGTCACCTTATCGGCATAGACGCCGGGGACGGACAGCGTCCCGCCCTTGCGCACCGACATGACCATTTCCTGCAGCGCAAACGGCTGGTCGGACATGCCGGTGGTGTGCAGCTCGACCTTGTCCTTGATATCGCCCAGCACGCCGTGCCCGTGGGCCTCAGCGCCGACCGCGTCGATGCCTGCATCCGGTCCCCGGCCACCCGTCATCTCGTCTAGCGCCTCCTTGACGTCGGTCTGGCTGTAATCGATGGTTTCGGCTTTGCCGTAGCTCGCGGCGAGTGCCAGCCTTTCAGGCACTCGGTCGATCACGATGACACGTTCCGCTCCCATCATCCACGCGCTGCGCACTGCGAACTGGCCGACCGGTCCTGCTCCCCACACCGCAACGGTTTTGCCCTTTTCATCGCCGATGGCGTTTTCCGCCGCCATCCAGCCAGTCGGAAAGATGTCGGACAGGAACAGCACCTTGTCGTCCGGCAGGTCGTTTTCCAACTTGATCGGACCGACATCGGCGTGGGGAACCCTGACATATTCTGCCTGACCGCCGGAATAGCCACCGGTCAGATGGGAATAGCCGAAAAGTCCGGCAGGAGCGTGGCCCATGGCCGCGCGCGCGTTTTCCGCGGTGCGATTGGTCGTATCGCACAGAGAATACATTTCGCGCTGGCAGAACCAGCATTCGCCGCAGGATATGGTGAAGGGCACCACCACCCGGTCGCCGACCTTCAACCTTTTGACATCCGCACCGACCTCGACGACTTCGCCCATGAATTCGTGGCCCAAGATATCGCCCTGTTTCATCTTGGGAACGACACCATCCATCAGATGCAGGTCGGAGCCGCAGATCGCGGTCGAACTGACCTTGAGAATGCAGTCCCGGGAATCCTCGATGCGAGGATCGTCGACCGTTTCGCAGCGGATGTCGTTCGTTCCGTTCCAGACTAATGCGCGCATATTTGGGCCCTTTTCGATGAATTCGGTTATTCCTTCTACCCTTTCAAACCCCAGGAGTTCCTAGTCTGGCAGATGTTAGACGGCCATTGGGTTGGGATCGACCGAGGCGTTTTTTACGCTTTGCTTGATGCCATCGATCGAGTTGCCGAAATGGGACTGACAGCACCATCACAATTGACTGTCCTCTCAACCTGCAATGACACCAGTAGTTTGTCATCGCTTGCAAGTGCTTATGCCGGTGCCAGGCTTCTTCAATGGTAGCGTGCTTGACACACCTCGCGGCATCGGAAGCGATGACTGAAGGGCGGAAATCTAGATTATCCGGCGAATGTCTATGCTCTACGATACTGCTGCCAGGACCGAAGATCCTCTTCCGACCCAAAAAAGATGGCGTGAGCGCGGAGGCGAGCTCTGCTGTGCGCTTTTTCGAATACTAACCAGCTTACCGGAGCATCATCCAGAGTCCTAGCGATCCGTGGCATCGAGAATGACGCGGATCGCTTAATCTGGTCGATCCCACATAGGGAAGTGTCCGCTGCGCTCGAACCAGTGCATTGTCGCTTCCGGGTAGGCAGCTTTCGCGCGGCTGGCCTGCTGCGGCAGACACAGGCGATCCTTGTGACCTGGCCGACGACCACCCGGGTCGACCGGGTCGCAGGGCCTTCCTGCATCTGGCCAGGGGCAAGGTCCTTCACCAACGAGTCGAACGTAGGCGTATCGGCAAACGACTGCAGTTCATTCAAGACTAAACCGGGATCGAGCGCCCGAGGTCTTGCGGAAAGCTGCGGCATAGATCCAGTCCGGCCGGTGACATTTGGCGTGAGGGCGGGAAGCGCCGGTCGCAAAGCCCGTACCAGTGCAATCGATGCCGTTATGGTGGTCCGGAAGAACGTCCGCTCCCACCCTTGCCAGAAGCCGCCCGGGTCCAGGGCGACGACTGAGCCGGCGCGACCGCGCCGCGCCATCTCGAGCACAAGCCCGGCGCCCAAGGAGATGCCGACCATGTCGATCCCTGTAAAGTTCTCTTTGATGAGCCAATCGTCCAGGCTCCGCGCCAGCCCTTCGAACCTACCGCTGTCGGCCTGTGCGGGGGCTTGCCCATGGCCAGGCAGTTCCAGGATAATCACCTCCCTCGCCTGGGCGAGGGCAGGCGAGATCGTATCCCAAGACCGACGGCTCCCCCCAAGCCGTGGACGAGCAGATGGGTTTTCTGCAGCCTAGTCGCGTGTGAAGTATGCTCATGCAAAGGTAACGCGTCACAAGGACTTAGGTCCCCCCCGCCCCGAATGTCGACATAGTCAATAAAGTCGATAAGAACGGACAGTCCGCTCTGGGGACGGTAGCCGAGCGGCTGCTTTTCCGAATTTCGACCCTATCAGCAGACAGTTTGGAATCGGCCCCAAAGAAGTCAGTTTGGAGCTGCGGCGACACTGCTTCGCAATTCCACAAACTTGCGCGCCACGTCCATCCATAGCTGCTTGCCGCCTTTGTCTCCGATCTCTTCGAAATGCAGTACGCGCTCGGTGATGAAGTGTTCACCGTCCTCGCCATGTTCGCGGTCTACCCAGAGCGCCATAGCCCATAACTCTTGTTCTCGCGTCACGCTCACTATCGCACCGTCATCGTTGGCTTGTGTTACGGCTTTCCGCTTAGGCAGGCCGAGAAAAATGGTGTTACTCGCACCCGATACCGTCGTTGTCCCGATCGAGATGTCGACTGTAGCCTGGCTCACCGCGACGAACCGGAGCTGCTCCAGCTGCTCGTGCTGCTGCGCAGTTCGGATAGTAGGTATCGCCGGACCGGGCGGGTTGCGATGACATCCCAGCCTTTGGCCCGCGATGACAATGCCTGCCGCCGTTTTTGCGATCGTTGTGACAACCATCGGCAGCTAACCCGCCAGGGTGAGCCTCTACAGCTTGAGGCGACAAAATCGTCAGAGCGAATGCGATAAATGCCGCAAGCTGCAACGCGGCAAGCAGGCTGGCTTCGAGATAGATAGCGAGGCTTGGCTTTGCCTCTTTGTCACACCACTCCCGCATAACCACTTCTCCCTAGCACCATGGCTCTCGGCGGCCGGACCAAGTGCTTGCCAATCCTTCAGCCACAAGCTGTCCGCCTATCGAGTGGCCCGAGCGATTTAGCACCGCCAGCGTTCGACCGTAGCGATCGGTGCCAGAGCGGCTTATTTCGAACGGACCAGCATTCAGAAGCTCGACAAGCCGGTTACGTGCACGAAGCGCCAACTTTCGCTCAGTGTCACACTTTCCATTCAATTCCGGCGTATCGATGTCGGCGATGCGGATTTTCTCGCCATCAAGCCAGACTGTGTCGCCGTCAAGGACGCAGTGGTCGCGGGGACCGGGAGAACACACGGCGAGAGCGGCAGCAATCAAGAGCATGTGACTGGCTTAACCGCACTTTCCTAATTTTCCTACTCGGAACAAATATGGAACAAGCGCGATCTCGATTCGGAGATAACTATGATAGTTCTTGATGCACCTATGGTAGCCGCCTTCGCTGCTCTGCTTACCGCCTGTTCCGCACTAGTCTGGGCAGTGAGGCGAAAGCCGTGAGTAGCAAACGGCTAGATGACATCGGTGATTTTCGCCGGCACGGATACAGCCTCCGCGTCGATTGCCGCACCTGCAAGCGTGCGGCCATTCTCGACCCCAGCAGCCTCGTCGTACTCTGCGACAAGAAAGGATGGTCGAGACAAGCGGCCTCTGTCGAGGCCCGATTGCGCTGCTCCGGCTGCGGTTCGAAGGACGTTCGATGCGGTCCCGGTTTCGCCACTTAAACCAATGGCTGATGGCGCGAGAATTCTAATCTTCTCTTGACCCGACAGTTTTTCGAATGACCGCTACCGGAAGCCGTGGCTGACAGCTCGACAGCCATCCTCGACCACGCTTTCCATCTTTCTCCGCTTTTCATCCTATAATGCACATAGACCTACATGGTTACCATGGTTCGCAGCGGTTCATGACCATTGCCCTTATGCACAACAAGTGGATCCGCGCGCGTGAGGCGCGGTCGAATGATAAACGGAGCTCAACGATGAGAGAATTTAATGCATCAGATGACCACTGGGCAAAGGCCGCCCCTGTTTCTCCTGAACTCGAAATGGGTGACTTGTTGGAGCAAATCCTGATCAGATATGCAGCCGTGGCTGAAGGCACGCTGCAGGAGGCGAAGGTGCTGCAGGCCCGGAGAAGGCGAGATGAGGATGCTCGCAAACGGAGCCTGAGTGCCAAGTTTGTGACCACGCCGAACTCCTCCCAGATTTACTCGAGAAGGACGACAATTTTGCGTGAGATGGCGCTGATCCGGCCCCTCGTTCTCGAATTGCTGGAGCGGATCGCGACTGTGGAACTGGCACGCATCGAGCTGCGAGAATACACCGAATCTGAGGAGGCGGTGCGGCGAGAGCGAGACCGCACAGGGTCTGATCACAAGCTCCCTAAGCCGACTTTGGATTTTGTCGATACCCTCTTTCATAACTTTCGGATTGACGGAGCTACACTCTCCAGTCTCGAAAGCGAAGACTATGAGGCGATCGCTGACATCGTTCGTCAGCGCCACGCAGAGATTGCCCCAGACTTCTACAAATAGCAGCCACACGCTCGAGTGAGTGGGCGTCCTTTCCTTGCCTGCCGGAGCAACCGTCGAAGCGGTGCGGTGGCCCTGGCGGCGTTGCCGACACGAACCCTAAGGGTTCGCAAAAGCAAAAGTGGTTCCCCACTTTTGCGGTATTGCGCCAATACTATCGGCACGCCGATCCTCTTCAGCTTTGCACGCGAATGCCGCTCACGTTGCACGCGATGAGTGCTCGTGTGGCACGCGAAAATCGACTGGGCTCAGGGATGAAGGCACGCGAAATTCGGCCGCGTCAAAAAAATCCGCGAACCGCGCCGCTTTGTTGGCGAACTTTCCTATAACGTAATCAGGCGACGCCTGCATTTCAGCAGGCGGCGGAGAAAACGGCCGATCGCCTGAACTTTTGTACGAATAGAAAGGAAATGATGTGACGGGTGCTGTGACCGCTGTCTTCGAAGAACTACTCAACAAGGAGACCCTACAGGCCTTCGAAGATGCATGGCCAAAAGACCCGCAGGTCGCAAGAGCCGAGGCTGCAAACATTGCGGCGATTTTGGCAGACCCAAACGGTGATCAGAACGCGCAATTCTTGATCAAGCTCGCGCACGCACTGATCGAGACTTACCCCTGCCCGCTCGCATGGATTTCGGCCCTCACTGACGAAGGCGCCATGGAGCTCAGGCGCGCGTCGAGGCATGCGAAAGATATACCGAGTGCAAGTCGCGCAATCGTGAACAAATTGCGCGCTATTCACACCAAGGAGCGTCAGCTAAAACCGAACGAGAGTTCGGCTTCGTTGGATCGCGATCGAGTTCGTCTGCGCATGCTCACGGCTGCCACTCTTCTACTGAAGTTTAGGCAACTCATCGGGCCGGTTGCCGCGATCGGGCCCGGCTGGACCTTAATGTGCGCGCTTGGTGAAACCAAGGACAAAACATTACAACGCAAGCTCCACGCGCACGGCGCAAATCGCGAGTTTCGCCGGGCATTGTATGATGCTGTGTGCGAAGCGACGGACCGTTGGATCAATCTGAACGAGTTAGACTCTTCCGTGACCTTATCACGAGCCGCTCTGTGGAAACGCACGGTCCCCATCGGTGTGGATGTGATGGGATTTTTTGGCGACGGAAGCCTCAGGAAATATCGATCGGAACTATTTGCTGAACTCGGTCTTGAAGTAAGCCCGCCAAAGACGTCGCTACATCTCGCTGAGGCCGATGCAGCAATTATCCGCAGTGCGCTACCAAAGCGTGCTCCCGAACAACGCTATTCTTATCTCGCGGATGAAGCGGCGCATGCTCCAGCGGAAGATTATTTTACTCACCATGGAAATCGGCTGAGAGCGATGATGCCGACGTTGATGAAACAGGAAAACAATAACAACAGGCGGATGCTAGCCGCTCGCTCGCTTGCGAGAAAGATCGAAAGAGATGGTCGCCTCCCCGCTGATCAAACCGAGCAAGATCAATTAGAAATTGAGATAGAGAATTGGGTCTTTAAGGGAGACCCTCCACCGGCATGTATGCGTTTTAAAGACTCTCATTTGTTCGAAGAAGACGCCTGCCGAGCTTTCCTGTCTGTCAACGAATGGCCAGGTCTCGCGACGTGGCGGCATTTTTGGTTTTTTCAGGATGATCCCACTGAAAATACCTCAATCCAAGACGTTCTTTCTGATTTGCAAAAAATCCGCGCCCCCTTCCCAATGGCCCGATATTGAACCCAGCAATTATCCTCCATAACGGTTAGGAACTTAGTATCCGCAACCCTTGAAGCAGTGTCTGTATTGGGGCCGTAAGCGGTCGGGCTGCTATTGGCGCTTAGAACGGTAAACCGGCCATCGGACTTCGCGCGTTAGCTTCTTATAGATTAGTTCTTGGACTTCTGTCCTTTTCTACTTCAGTGTCAGCCGCCGAAGCGGGTTCCAAATCGCGATCCAGTTCTTCTGCTTTGTCCGTGATCTGCTCTTGCGCAGCTTCGTAGCGCTCGTCGAATGTCGGCTCGCTTTCGCACGCGCAGAGAGCGAAGAATCCGAGCAGGCCTAGTAAATTACGCATCAATAGTTCTTCCGGTAGCGGATATTCACGTTGGTGGCTCCTGAGCCGCCGGCTTGGCTGAGTATCGAAAGGAATGGCGTCAGGCTCACTTCGAGCTGCGTGGCGGTGAATCCGCGCGCATCGGTGATGAATTCGACATAGATGTCATCGGTCAAATACTGTCCCGCAGCGAGGGCGGTTCCGCGGCCGCTTGTATCGTCGGGACCGAGAATGCGCAGGCGGTCAACTCCGGTTGCGGAACGCAGTTTGCCGAGCGGATTGAGACCGCCGCCGCTGCCGCGCAGCGAGTTGAGCGACGCGGCGAGCTGCACTGCCTGGATCGTCGAGAGGTTGCCGATCGAGCTGCCGAACAGGATGCGCGACAGGATTTCGTCCTGCGGCATGCCGGGTACGCTCGAAAACGCAATCTGCGGATCGTAGGCCCGGCCGGTGATGTTCACGTTGACCGTGACGTCCTCGATATCCTCGGTGGCCGTCAGGCGGATGACCGGATCGATCGAGGTGCCGCCGGTGAAGTCCACGCGCCCGTCGCTCAGTTCGAACGAGCGACCGGCGAAACCAAGCGTCCCGCGAACCAGTTCGACGTCGCCCGAGATGCGCGGTGCGTTACTGGTGCCGCCAAGGCGCATATCGGCCCGCCATTCGGATTCGAGCCCCATACCCGAAACATAGAGCCTTTCCGGAGCATTGAGCGCGATATCGAGCCGCAGCTGGTCGAACAGGCCGGGTTGCGGTTCGGCTGGCTCGTCGCCCGTTATCCGCTTCGGTCCGCGCGGGGGCTTGAAGCGCACGCCGGTGAGTTCGGGCACCTGCGCCGAACCCTGGCGGATGATTTCGTAGCGCGTTTCGGGCAAGGTGATTTCGCCCGACAGCAGCGCAGTCTGTCCGGCCGCCTTGGCCAGCCGCAGATTACCGGTCGCCGTGGCGGACAGCGCGTCGCTCCGCGCTAGCCGCGCATCGTCCAGTGCGACCTCGACATTCATCGGATAGCCGCTCGCTTCCGCCAGGCTGACATAGCCCTGCGCACTGACGGTGCCGTCGCCTGCGGTCGCGGTCAGCCGTTCGATCTCGAACCGATCGCCGCTGAAGCGCCCGGCAATGGCCATGTTCGACAGCCGCGTGCCATAGGTCTGATTTTCGTAGGTGAGATTGCTGGCACGCACGATGCCGGCCAGTTGCGGACTCTGCACCCGTCCCGAGAAATCCGCCGCCACACCGATCGGACCCGACAGCCGTTGGTCGGGCTGGCCGGCAAAGGAGAACAGCGTATCCGCCGGCCCGTTGTAGCGGATCCCGCCGTCGAGCGGCGCCGCCAGCAGGCGCGTGGTCCAGCTGCCCGAGCCGGGCGGCAGCGGAGTGAGAGAGGCAGTCATTCGCCCGATCACGCTGCCGCGCCGGCGCATAACTGCGCGTGCCTCGCCGCCGTTGGGAAGCAGCTTGCCAACGAAGTTGATATCGACCGGCTGGCTGACCGACACTGCCGTGGTGCGACTGAAATTCGCGATCCGCAAGCGTGCGTCCGCGCGCGGGAAAGCGGAAGAATTGGCTTGGCTGAAATCGAGATTGCCGGTGGCGCGCCCGTTGACGCCGAGCCCAGGCACGAAGGCGTCGATCATCGTCAGATCAAGCGAATCGAGGCGGCTCTGGAGTTCGATCCCCGCGCCGTAAGTGCCCGCCAGCCGTATATTGCCACGGCCGAAATCGATCCGCGTGGGCAGCAATTCGTATTCGCCCGAGCGCGGGATGATACGCGCCGGACTGGTGGTCGCAAAGTCGATCCCGCGCACCCGCCCCTTGAGCGCGGCGCGCCACAGGTCGGGCCGGAGTTCGGCATTCGCGGCGACGCGGAACGGCACTCCGCTGACACCTTCCGCCAGCACTTTCGCAGTGCCGCTGCCGTCGCGATAGTCAATCTTGGCGCGCGCGGCGTTGAGGTTGAGACTGCCGAAGACCGTCTGTGCAAGTTGCGCATCGGCCACGACGTAAGGCCGGTCGTAGAGTATTATCCTCGCATCCACGATTGCCGAACTAATCGCGAGGTTGGCGGGGCCGGGCAGCACCGTGTCGCGTGCGCGCAGATTGACCAGCGCTTGCTGATACTGCCCGACCGCGTCGAGACGCACTATCCCCGCCACGCCCCGCCCATTGGCATTGAGCCGGCCAGCGAATGGCCCCGCCGGAGTCTGCGACAGCGAGCCGGAGAAATCTATTCCGGCCAGGTTCGCGCTATTGATATCGAGCGTCAGCTGATTGCCCGTCCCAAGCACGACATCTGCGGTCAGCGGGCCATAATCGGTATCGGCGGTGGCATCGAGCCGGTAGCCGTTCCGTGCACCGGTGATCTCCGCGCGCAAATTGGCGAGGCCGATGCCGAAATCTGGCCGCTCGGCGGTGACCACGGCTTGGGGATCGGTGAGCGTCCCCGCCACCCGCACCCCGACCCGGCCATAGGCATCTGTGATGCCGTCGGCATTGAGCGCGAGCCGTCCGTCGGGCGCGTAAAAGCCATTGCCGCCGGTTATGCGCATGGCGGGAGCACGCAGCGAAAGGTTCGAGAAGCGAATGACTCCCTCCGGTCCATAGCGCACATCGCTTGCGGCAACGGCATTGCCGCCGAGGAAATTGCGCACGCCCTCATTGAACAGGCTGGTCGAGCGAGCGCGGACCCGGCCCGCCAGCGCGAAACCGCCGTCCTGCGATTCGAGATCGACGTTGGTCTCGATGTTGAAGATGCCGACGCTTTCCACCCTGTAATTGTCGATCCTGCCATCGATCGCGCCGGTGTAGAGACCGGTGGAGGTATCGGCGAGCAGGATCAGCCCGGCATCGATCCGGTCCGAACGGATCCGCATGTTGTCCGACAGGATGCGCGAGCCGTCGATTGCGAGGTCGCCCGCGAGGCGGACATCGCGCAATGTTCCGCCCGCGACGGTGTCGAGACCCTCGATCCGGGAGACGCTGGCTTCGACCGGTATCATGATCCGGTCGGCGTCGACCGTCGCTTCGCCGCTCGCGCGAAGGTTTTCCAGCCCCATGTCGTTCATGACGAGGCGATTTGCGTTGATCGCATACTGCACTCGCGGAGTGGCGAATTCGCCGTTAAGTGTCAGCATGGCGCGCAGTCCGCTGCCGCGCAGGTTTTCCGCCATTGCCGAGGGCTTCAGCAGCACGAACGCGAGCTTGAGATCTTCGAAGCTGTTGTCCGAAAGATCGACCAGCCCATTGGTGTTGAGGCGGAAGGCGTCGCTGCCGAGATTGCCCGCGAGCGTTGCGCGGCGCTCGTCGAGCGTGGCGGTCATGTCGATATTCATCACCGGGCCGAGCAGGGCGGCGGTAGGCCCTTCGAACATCCGCGCAATGCGGGTCGGACCGCGTACGGCGAAAGTTCCCTCGCGCGCGGAGAGCTTCAGTCGGGCGAACTCGCTACCGGCGAGGTTGGCGTCGAGCCGCCCGTTCCACGCGTCCCAGCTGCCATTGCCATTGAGGCGGATGCGGACCGGCTCGGTCAGGCCTGCCATTGCCGCGAGCACGCCGTCACCGGGTGCATTCAAGTCGAGGTCGAGATCGAGCTTGTTTTCCTCGGGCAGGGCGTCGAGCAGCAGCGCGATGCGGTCGCCTCCCGCACGGCCTTGGCCCGCTATGGTCACGGCATCGAATCTGGCCTGCGCGCGACCATCGGCGATATGCGCCTCGCCCGCCAGCGACGCCACCCGGCGCTCGCCGCTGACCGGCGCTTCGGCGACGAAGCTGTCGATCCGGAGCGTGCCGATATCGATGTCGTAATCGGGCAGCAGCGGATCTTCGGATGGCGGCGTCTCGTTGAATTCGGGCAGGCGTTGCAGCGTTACCAGCCGCGATGTCAGTGAACGAATATCGATATGGCTATTGATGAAGGCGAACGGGCGCCAGTCCATCCGCATCTCGGGCGAGGTCAGGAAGGTGCCTTTGGGATCGGATAGCGACACGTCGTGCAGGATCATTTCGCCGTAGAGCGAACCCTCGATCCGCCCGACATCGATTCCCATCCCGTTCTCGAACTCCAGCGCGCCGATCTGGTCCGCGACGAACCGTTTGCCCGGACCCGTGTTGAGGCCGATCAGAAGCGCCGCCACCAGGAGCACCAAGCCGCCGATCACGATCGCGCCCCATTTGGCTACGGTCGGCGCGCGGTTGCGGCAGGGTGGTTCGATCAGCGTGTCTTCGGCCATCAGAATGCTTGTCCGATCGAGACGTAGACTGCGAACTTGCTCTCGCCCTCGCGCCGGTCGAGCGGCATCGCGACATCGAGCCGTAGTGGACCGAAATTGGTATAGTAGCGCCCGCCAACGCCGGCACCGAAACGCAAATCGCTGAAATCGGGGACCGTGCTTTCGTAGACCTGCCCGACATCGACGAACCCGACGACGCCGAAATTGCCGAAGCGGTAACGGACTTCGGCAGCCGCTTCGTTGAGGCTGCGCCCGCCGAGAGGCCGGTAGATGAGTGGCGCTTCCTCATCCGGTTCGTCCGGATCGGGCTCGAAATCCGGATCGGGATAAACGACGCGCGGACCCAATTGCTGGTAGCCGAAGCCGCGCACCGATCCGCCACCACCTGAATAGAAGCGGCGCGATGGCGCCAGGTCGAACCGTTCAATGCCCTGAATTGTGCCGACGCGCACCCGGCCTGCCAGCGTGATCGCGTCGGTCGGCGAGAAATAGGCCGATCCGTCCACCCGCGCGCGCACATAGGGCGTGAAGCCGTCTTCCAGCGAGCCTTCCGGTTCGACCAGCGCGGTAATGCGGAATCCCTCGCGCGCATTGAGCAGGCTGTCTGTACGATCGATGCCAACCTGGCCGATCAGCCCGCCGATGAAGAAGGTGCGGCGATCAAGTTCTCCGAGAGCTAGGTCGTAATCCTGTTCGTTGGTGCCGATCAGCTGCGCGCCGTAAGCATAGGTGAAGGGCTTCTGCCAGATATTGGTCGAATCGTAGCTCACCAGCGCGGATAGGCGTCCGGTAAACGCCTCGTAGGCATCGTAGTTGCTGTGAAGCGCCTCAGCGGACGCCTGAAAGGTGCGATCACGCCTGCCCGCATTGGAGCGGCGGAATGTCAAGCCCGCCCCCTGTTCCTGCGTCCCCGCCACCGCGCGGGCGATCAAGGCGCCTTCGGGCGGAAAAAGATTGCGGTGAGTCCAGCTGCCTTCGATCCTGAAGCCTTGCCCAGTCCCAAAGCCAGCGCTTCCGGCCAGGGTGCGCGGCGGCCCGGCATCCTGCTCGACGAGGATGGACGCGTATTCGGTGCCGTCGCCCGCCGCTTCTCCGCTCTGTTCGGGGAGGACGGAGACGGTATTGAACAGACCCGTTGCGACCAGCGCCTGCCGCAGATCGTCGACCATTCGGCTGTCGTAGAGCTCGCCGCGCTCAAAGCGCGCCAGCACCTCGACATGCTCGGCGTCGAAGGCCAGATTCCCGGTCGTGCGGATTTCGCCAAACCGCGAGCGCGGTCCGGTGGTGACCGGCAAGGTATAAACCCCGTCGCCGGTTTCCTGATCGAGCAGAATGTCGCGCTGGCCGATCTCTGCGAAGGGGTAGCCGTTTTGCGGGAGAGTGACCGCCACCTGGGCTTCGGCCCCCTGCACGCGCGTGGCGATAATCGGTTCGCCTACTTGCAGTGCCAGATTATCACGGATCAGGTTAGCTGGCTCGGTAGGCGGCGCATCAATCACAATGTCGGAGAAAACATAGCGTGGTCCCGGCAAGACATCGATCACTGCAGTCAATGGCTGTCCGCCCGGCTCATTCGATCGATCAACACGCGTCGTGGCGCGTGCCTCGTACCAACCCTCCGCAGCGAGGATGCGTTGCATCAAGGCGCTGTCCTCGGTCAGCCTCGCCGAAACCTGCGCGACATTTGCTGCCTCGCCGTCGCCGTCCTCGAGCGCAGACAAATCATCGAACTGCCCGCGCAGGCTCGTGTCGGTTTGTTCATCGGCCGCATCGAGTCCGTTCACCTGAACCGAGTAGGCGATCTCGACGACCTCCTCGTCGCTCTCGTCCTGAGCGAACTCGACAGGCTCCACTTCGAACTGTTCAAGCGGCGGAAGCGGAGCCACCAGTTCGGCATCACGGACCGGCGCATCGCCGATTTCTTCCACCATGTCGCCGTCGGCCAACGCAGGGTCGTTGAGTGGCGGCGCCTGGCCCGCAGCCGGATTGCCATCGGCCTGCTCTGCGGCGATCCGGCGTTCGAATTCCTCGATCGATTCGAGCGGTGCGTCGAGTTCAGGATCGGAAGAGGGGTCCAGTTCCGGTATCGTGTCCTCGAATTCCTCATCGGTGATAACGGGGTCAAGTTCGGGCAGGTCCGCGTCGGCAGGAGGAACTGGGACAGGAAGCTCTGAAGGATCATCACCCGTCGGCTCGACATCCTGTGCCAGCGCCGGATTAGCAACGATAGCGAGCGCGGACGCAAGCATGGAGACAGCATAAGGCCGAACCGGGGCACGATTTTTTCGCGGAGGTGTTTGAACAAGAGGCAAATTATCGACGACCATAGAAAGCGACCCAAGGTGCATAACGAAGGACTAACCGGATCATCGCCAAGCGGTCGGCAAGCCTCAGATGAGGCCGATAATCCCACCCATGATGCAAGTTCATCACCCAAACGCGCTCCCGGCGCAACTGCAAAAAGCCCTTGGCAGATGCCCAAAGCTGCTTGGAAACAGATTCTTAGGCGTGTGTGGACTATGTGGGGATTTCACAATCTGTCTCTTTTGGGCGCTGGTGTGGCTTTTTTCACCTTCCTTGCGCTCACGCCGCTCATCGCCGCGACCGTAATGGTCTATGGATTGGTTGGGGACGTCGAAACCGTCCAGAGACAGATGCGGTCCATCATCGAGCTGGTCCCGCGCGAAGCGGCCGCGGTCATCGAAAATCAGTTGCTCAGCGTCGTCACGGCGAATGCCGGAGTGACCGGGCTGGCACTCGGCATTGCCTTGGGTTTCGCAGTATTCGGGGGGATGCGTGCCGCCAACGGGCTGATTGGCGCACTCAACATCATCAACGAAGAACACGAGACAAGAGGCATTATTTCGCTGAATTTTCGTGCGGCGGCGCTCACCTTGGCAGCGATTTTCGTGGCATTGACAGGATTGATCAGCAGCGGAATGTTCGCCTGGTTGCAAATGCAAGCCGGTGATCTGCTCGGCGATGCAGCTGCGTTTGCAATCAAGTGCCTGACCTGGATTGCATCGATCCTGTTCGGGAGCGCTGGTTTTGCTCTCATCATGCGCTACGGACCGGACCGAGAGCCGGCCCGATGGCTATGGCTCGCTCCCGGCGCGCTCGTCGCAACACTACTCTGGATCGCAATCTCGTTCGGATTTTCGTTCTATGTAGCTTATGTCAGCGACTACAACGCCACGTATGGGTCGTTGTCCGCTATCGTCGTTTTCCTGATGTGGCTTTTTCTGTCCGCATATGGCGTGCTGGGTGGTGCGTTGCTGAACGCGGAGATCGAGCGCCAGACAACCGTCGACACGACGACCGGTGAGGAAATGCCGATTGGAGAACGGGGCGCTGTTCTTGCCGATTTGGCCGAAGGCGGGCTCTCCATTAGCCAGTGGATGGAAAAGGCAGAACGTCGTGCCGTCCGCCGTCACTTGCGATCTCACAAGATCAAGTCCTCGTTCAGGAATTGAGGCGACCGGTGTCGACGCTTTGCGACGTTTGGGTAGGAAGATTAGCGATGACAATTTAGGGGCCGTTTGCGGTCAGTCTGCTTTTAAGCGAGAACTGCATCAATGCGGACATTGGTCCGGTGGGTCGATGCATATCTGACCGCTGGCTCGACCCCTTGAAAGCGGTAGCTTTGAGACTGCTGCTAAATGTCCGGCAAATTCTGTACCGCGAACCCCCATCCAGCGAGCGATTTTGATGCACTGCGGCCAATCAGTTTGTTGGCATCAGCTATGCCGAAAGGCTTGGCATTCTCCATCGCTTTTAGCTCGGTCCAGGTGATCGGTACGGCGACCGGTGCTCCGCTACGCGCCCGTGCCGAATATGGAACGACGGCGGTACTGCCACGCTGGTTGCGCAGCCAGTCGATGAAGATTCTGCCCTTGCGCTTGGCCTTGCTCATTGTCGCCGTGAAGCGTTCCGGCTCGGCCAGTGAAAGCGCTTCAGCAAAGCGGCGGGCAAAGTCTTTATGTGTATTCCATGTGTGACCCGGCGTAACGGGCACGATCACGTGCGCACCCTTGCCTCCCGAAAGCATGGCGAAACTTGTTAGTCCAAGATCCGCCAACCGGTCGCGGATATCGCGCGCTGCTTGTTTCACGTCCTCGAAGTCCAACCCCTCGTCCGGGTCGAGGTCGAAGATCATTCGGTCTGGCTTTTCGACCGCATCGCTGCGTGAGGCCCAGGCGTGGAACTCGATCGTGCCCATCTGTACGCATTGAAGGATTCCGCGCGAGTCCTGGATATAAAGGTAATCCTCGGTCCCGCCGTCTTTCTCGCGGATAGAAACCTGATGGACGGCCTCGCCGAACGTGCCGCTGTCATGCTTCTGGAAAAAGCATTTGCGGGCGCGGCCTTGGGGACACCGGACGAGGCTGATCGGGCGATGTCCAGCGAAGGGCAGCATGATATCTGCAACCGCTGCATAATAATCGGCAAGATCGCCTTTGGTCTGGCCGCTGTCGGGAAAAACCACCCGATCCCGGCTGGAGATTTCCACTCCCTTCCCTGTTCTGGGTGCGCGGGCGACTTTCTCCGGCTTGACCGCCTTGGCAGGCTTGTCGCCACGCAGGCCGAGATAGCTACCGTGCCGAATATTCCCGTCGGCGGTGAGTTCTGCAAAGGCGACTTCGGCGACCAGCTTCGGCGAGACCCAGGTAACACCGCGTGCGCTGGATTTGCTCATCTCCAAAGAAGGGGTTTTTCGCTCAAGTCGGTCGAGCTTCGGCACGAGCTCGTCGAAGTCGTCGCCGGCAAATCCCGTGCCGACATTTCCCTTGTAGACCAATTCTCCGCCTTCGTGCTGGGCCATCAGAAGCGAGGCAAAGGGGCGCCCCTTGGCCGATGATTTCTTCCAGCCGACGATCACGAATTCCTGTCGCAGCGTGCACTTTACCTTTACCCACGCCTTGCTTCGCGCATGGCGATAGGGGGCATTCATCTTCTTCGAGATGATCCCTTCCTGCCTCGCAGCGCACATGGCGTCGAACAGCTTCTCGCCCGCGCCTATGACATGATCAGTGAGGAAAATCGGCGGTTCTGCGGTCGACAGCATGGCTTCAAGCCGTTCCTTACGCTCGATGTTGGGCAGTGGTTTGAGATCCTCGCCCGCCAACTCGATGAGATCGAACGCATGGAATTGCAGCGCATCGTCCTTACCCTCCGCGCCATGACCGCGCTTCAGCACGCCCTGCAGGGTAGAGAAGTCCGGATTGCCTTCCGCATCTGTAGCTACGATCTCACCGTCGATCAGGCATGCGGGCAAGTTGAGCGCGGCGATCGCCTCGACGAGCGTTCCGAATTTCTCAGTCCAGTCTTTCCCGTTGCGGGTATAGATCCGCACCATATTGCCTTTCGCGGCAATCATCGCGCGATAGCCGTCAAACTTTATCTCGTGCATCCACCCGTTACCGGCCGGAACAACGTCAACCAGCGTGGCAAGCTGTGGCTTACGGAACTTCGGCAGTGGCGCGGCGCTTCGCTTCGGCGGCTTCACTTTCTTCGCATTGCGCGAGGACGCCTTCTCCATCTGCGCGAAAAAGGCATCATCCTTCTTGCCGGCGAGGGAGTACTTGCCGGCCTTGTCCGCAGCGATCTCAGCCATCGAGCGCCCAGTGAGCACGCTGGTCAATGCACGTTCGACCAAAGGATCGCCTTTTTCGGCGTGCTTATCCTGCAGCTTGCGGAGGAGCCAATTTTCCCGCTTCTCACCTGTCTTTTGCTTAAGCTTGATGAGGAGCCATTCACCCTTCATGCGCTCGCCTTCGAGCGTGAAGTGCAAATGCCCCTCCTCGAGATCCTTGGCCGACTTGCCCTTGATCGGCGACCAGGTGCCGCGATCCCACAGCATGATAGTACCTCCCCCATATTCACCTCGGGGTATGGTTCCTTCGAACTCGGCGTAGGACATAGGATGATCCTCGGTCCGAACAGCCAGCCGTTTTATATCGGGGTCTGGTGAAGGCCCCTTGGTCACTGCCCAGCTTTTCAGCACGCCGTCGACTTCGAGCCGCAGGTCCCAGTGAAGCCGGGTTGCATCGTGCTTTTGGACGATGAAGAGGTTGCCAGATTCACTACTCTGCGCCTTGCCGGAAGGTTCTGGCGTCTTCGCGAAATCGCGCTTTGCGTTGTATTCGGACAGGGGATTTGAGCGCTTGCTCACCTTTCCTCCTTTTCGTCGCCCGATTCATCATCGAGCCGGCGGTCTCGATCCTTGGGTTCGATCAGTCGCAGAAGTGTGAGCATGACAAGGCTGATGGCGGCCGCGATGGCGACAAGTGGCCATTGAGCTGCACCGCAGGCTATCCCGACTACCGCGGCAAGCCACAGGTGTGCGGCAGTCGTGAGGTTGTGTACCTGGCCCCTGCTGAAAACTATCAACCCGGCACCAATGATGCCGATGAATGCGCCTGCTGCCTCATAGACGCGCAATGGGTCCATGCGCTCTCCGCCGAGATCTGTATAAAGCGCAAGGATCGAAATAGTCATCGCAGCTGCGGAGAAACAGATCAGTCCGTGAGTTCGCATGCCAGCAGCGTGGCCTCGCAGTTCGCGGTCCAGGCCGAGAAGAAGGCCGAGCACTGCAGCAACACCTAAGCGTGACAGCAGGTCCCAATCGAGCCAATGCACGAGGACAGGGTCGTTGAGCTCCATCGACTTAAGCGCTCTTCTTGCGCTTCGAGGCCGATTTCGCGGGGGCCTTCTTCTCACCGACAGATTTCTTCAGCGCCGCCATAAGGTCGATAACGTTGGAGCCGCTGGCATCTCCAGGTTCGTCGACGTCCTCGAGGATGGCCTTTTTGCTTTTCGACTTGGCCTTCTTGTCGATCAGCTTACGCAACGCCTCGACATAGCGGTCATCGAACTCTCTCGCATCAAAGGGTGCACTCTTTTGCTCGATGAGCGTGGTCGCAAGGTCGAGAAGCTCCTTTTTGGGCTTGGCGTCCTCAATTTCGGCGAAGAACGACTGACCCTTACGAACTTCGTCGGCGTAGCGCAGCGTTTCCAGCAGCAACCCTTTGCCACAAGGCTTGATTGCAACCAGCTTTTCGCTGCCGCGCATCGACAGTTGACCGAGCGCGACCTTTTTCGCTTTTCGCAGTGCCTCCCGCAACACGATGAATGCCTCTTCGGCCAGTTCGTCCTGAGGTGCGACGTAATAGGGCTTGTCGTAATACAGCGGGTCGATTTCGCAGGTGTCGACGAACTGGACGAGTTCGAGCGTTCGTTTGCTCTCGATTTTGACTGCCTCGATTTCCGCATCCTCGAGCAGAACGTAGTTGCCTTTAGAAACCTCGTAACCGCGAATGATCTCGTCGCGATCGACCGGGCCAATGCCGGGAACGACCTTTTCGTATGAGATACGCTTTCCGCTCGGCTCGTGGATTTGGTTGAAGCTGATCTTTGCCCCCGACTTGGTCGCGGTGTAGATTTCCACCGGGATCGATACGAGGGCGAGCCTGATCTGTCCCTGCCAATATGCGCGCGCTGCCATGATGGTTCTCCATTGCGTCGGATTCAGCGCACGGCGAGCCTTTTTGTTTCTTCGAATAGATTGAGAAGGATCAGGTTTGAACCCGCGTGACCGCATGCCACGCTATGCACTGGATGAAATTCGCGGGGGGCTTCGTCCGGCATTTCGTCGTCATTCACACACACTTGGCACCATACCCGAAACATCTCGGGGGAGGCGGGCATTTGCAATTTGCGGTCCTTCGGGATGAGCTTATGCAATTTAGGGGCGCCCTCCAAATGACCAATACTGAGAATTTCCACCCTGAAATCAGAGAAGAGCCGCGCATGCCTGGCTCCGAAGAGGAGATGGACAGCAAGCCAGATTGGCGGCCACGTTATCCCGGTTCGGGCCGCCTAGAGGGCAAAGTCGCCCTAGTTACCGGGGGTGACAGCGGCATTGGCAGGGCGGTAGCAGCCCTCTTTGCTCGCGAAGGAGCTGACGTTGCGATAGCCTATTTCGCAGATGAAGAGCGAAAAGATGCAGCGCACACTTTGTCGATTATAGAGGGCGAGGGTCGCAAAGGGCTTTGTCTGCAAGGCGATTTGGGACGCCGCGATTTCGCAGACGAGGCAGTAGCCCGAACCGTCGAACACTTTGGCAAGCTGGATGTCCTCGTGAACAATGCGGGTGAGCAGCATCCCGATGACAACGCGACAGATATTACTGAAGAGCAACTGCGTAGGACATTCCAGACGAACATTTATTCGATGTTCTTCTTGGTCCAGGCCGCGCTACCGCACCTTGGTGAAGGCAGCGCTATCATTAATTGCACCAGCGTGACGATGTACAAAGGCTCGGACAATTTGCTCGACTATTCCAGCACCAAGGGTGCGATTACGGCCTTCACCCGCTCTCTTTCCGAAAACTTGGTGGCCGACGGCATTCGTGTAAATGCAGTCGCGCCCGGCCCGATTTGGTCCCCGTTGAACCCCTGCGGAGGGCAACCTCCTGAGGATATGGACGACTTCGGCAAGAGCACCCCGATGGGCCGACCCGGCCAACCCAACGAGGTGGCGCCCGCCTTCCTTTTCCTCGCATGTGAGGATTCAAGCTATATGTCGGGGCAGGTGTTGCACCCTAACGGCGGAATTATAGTCGGAAGCTGACATCAAAGGAGTAATCACAATGCCAGCAAAATCAAAAGCGCAGCAAAAAGCGGCGGGGGCAGCACTTAGCGCCAAGCGTGGCGACACCAGCAAAAGCGACCTTCAGGGCGCGTCAAAGGAAATGTACGATTCCATGACCGAGAGTGAGCTTGAGGATCTCGCTAGCACCAAGCGAAAGGGTAAACCCGAGCACAAGGGCGACTGACGTTATAGTGTCCGGCTGGTTGTCTCACCAGATCGTATGAGATCTATCAGCCATAGGCCATGGGGATCGCGCATGCCTTGAGCAGTTAGCCTCGTCCACTGCGTGTGGCACGCTTAAGTTTGGAAACAAGGGCCCATTTCTCCTCCCTAGGTAAAAATTTTCGGGCACCATGCTCTGTCTGATCATTTAGTACGTTGTTTAGGTACTGTAGGATTGGAGAGAATCCTGAACCACTGGTTGCCCTATTGCGGTGCGGCCCCAAGACCTGGGGTTTGGCTGACCCATTGGAATTTCGCGCCAGAAATGTTGGTGTGTTTGGTGGTCTTCGCGGGTCTCGCTTATTGGAAACGCGACAGACTTAGAGCAATGCCGACATACACAACCGGGGTCGTGTTCAGCTTACTCTACATCAGCCCTTTCTGCGCTCTCGGGTCGGCTTTGTTTACAGTGCGTATCGTTCATGACGTTATACTGGCCACTGTGCTCGCTCCCTTGATCGTTGCCGCCTTCCGGGCCGAGGAAACCGAAATTCCCGGCACCTTGACCGTCTGGACAGCGATTCATGGGCTCACGTTCTGGCTCTGGCATGCGCCTCCTTTCTACGAAGGCGCCATGAGCAGCGACGGCATTTTTTGGCTCATGCAAATCAGCATCTTCGCCACGGCTGCGGTTTGGTGGATAAAGGTCATCCGATCGCCAGCACCCGCGGCCGCGACGGCGTTGCTCGCAACGATGGTCGCGATGGGTGCACTCGGTGCGTTGTTGACCTTTGCACACCGAGCCTACTTTGCGCCACATTGGCTGACGACGCAGTTTTGGGGTCTCTCGCCGATCGAGGATCAGCAGATTGCGGGCATCATCATGTGGGCCCCGGCGAGCTTGGTCTACCTAGTTGCCGCTTTGACGATACTTTATCGATCGCTCGGTAGCAGAGCGCCTGCATGAGGCTTCATGACCTGATCCGAAGATGGGCGGTCAGCTATACCGAGCAGGGGAAGTATTCGCCAGTCGGTGTCTGGTTCCACTGGATCATGGCAGGGCTGGTGCTCGTTCAGCTCGGCTCAGGTTGGATGATGTCGCGCTATCCGATCGGGGCTAGCAAGCTTGCTACCTACGAACTGCATAGCGAGTTGGGGCTGACCATCTTGTTCCTTGCTATTTTGAGGTTTGGCTGGCGACTTTTCGTCCCCGATCCGGTCAATGACGCTGATGCGTCCGGCTGGCAGAGCACCGCAGCACATATCACACAGTACCTGTTCTATGGCCTGTTTGCGCTACTTCCGCTAAGCGGATGGGCGATGTGGTCTGCAATTCAGCCGGTCCAACCTCTGCGCCTTGCCGGACTGGTCGCGATACCCCCAATGCCGTTTCATTCACTCACCCCCGCATGGCAATTTCAAGTGCTCGACTGGGCGGAGAGCCTTCATGTCCTAGGCGTGATCGGCCTCGCATTGCTGGTGCCGCTGCATGTTATTGCGGCATTGAAACACCATTTCTGGGATCGCGACGATACAGTCAGGGGCATTCTTCCGGAAATTCGGGACGACGAGACGGCTCCGGACCATACGCAATATACGCCGCGAGTGGGCTGATCTCGTCCTCTCGCAGCTTGCTGGCCGTATCGTGCATGACGTTCAGCCCATCGCCATATCGCTCACCATTTCGCCAACGGCGCAATTGTTCGGCGTGGTACGCCGCGCTCTGACCAACCAAGGCTGGATTGCCGGCACCCGAACCGAGACCGGTTTCTCCATGGCAAGACGCGCAAGACGATAGAGCGCGTTCGGGTAAGCCTACATGGTAGATCTCGTATGCTTTCGCGATCTCGCAAGAGGGTTCAGGTTCACCCTTGCTGCCTTGCACGTCCTCCGGAAAATCCATGGCCGCGTAATAGGCTGACACAGCCAATCGCTCCTCGGTATTTAGTCGACCTGCAAGCCAAGTCATTTGTGGATGACTACGTTGCCCGTCCGCATAAAAACCCAGCTGACGAACCAAATATCCGGCATCCATGCCCGCTATCCTCGGCACCAACGCTCCGTCGCCGCGACCGTCCAGCCCATGACAGGTGTGGCAAGCAGACTGCGGACCTGCGTCCCCGCCCGATAAGGCAATCAATTCGCCGGTGTCGTCGAATGGATCCTCAATCGGGCCAGGACTGCACGACGCCAACCCCATAGAAAGGGCGGCGACGGACAGGTTAGGGCGGAAAAGCATCGTCTGGCGGGAACGAAGCGTGCAATTGTCCGGTTCCCATGGGAATGGGGAGTGTGGAGCATCGGCATCGAAATTGGAAAGCCATCGTGACTGGCATAGCCTTAGCCGCTTGTGCACCGCTTGCCGGATGCAAGGACCCGGTTGAAACGCGGCGAGAGCCGGCTACCGGCCCGAAGGAGCGGGGCTTAGCAGCAATCAAGCGCGCAGGCTGTGGATCTTGCCACGAGATCCCCGGGCTGGACTGGCCATCCGGGCGCTTGGGACCATCGCTTGAGGGCTTCGACGATGTCGGCTTGATAGCTGGCCAATTGCCGAACCGGCCGGACGTATTGGCGGGCTTCATCCGCAACGCACCTTCCGTGAAGGAGGGCTCGTCCATGCCGGCAATGCCGATTAGCGAGGCTGAGGCGGCAGATATCGCAGCCTATTTATATGGCCTCGACCATGATTGACGCACTCTGGGGTTGGCCTCCTCCGGTACTTGATCCGGCAGGTCCCTATTCGGGCAGGGTCACCACCTTGGCCTGGTCGCTATTCGGTTTGGGCGCTTTCGTCACATTGGTCGTGGTGTTTGCTCTCTGGGTCGCCATCAAGGGACCGGACAAGTGGAAAGCGAAGCTTGGAGGCGAACGCGCGATCTGGCTCGGCGGGGTGGCCTTTCCGGGCGTCGTATTGACCGCGCTACTGGTGTGGGGACTCACACTTACGGCCAGCCTGACAGAGCCGATCCGCGGGGACGAGATGCGTATTCGCGTTACCGGCGAAATGTGGTGGTTCCGTGTGCAGTATCTGGACACATCGGGCGCGGTTGTGATGGAAGATGCGAACGAGATTCACATTCCTGTTGGACGTCCGGTGGTGCTCGAATTGGAATCCGCCGATGTGATCCACAGCTTCTGGGTGCCGCATCTATCGGGAAAGAAGGACATGATTCCCGGGCGCCGCACTCTACTGAGGGTCGAAGCAGATCGCGCAGGAGAGTTCGGCGGGGTGTGCGCGGAGTATTGCGGGCGGCAACATGCGCTGATGGGCTTCGTTGCTGTTGCACATGAGGACGGCAATTTTCGCGAATGGTATGCCGAGCGGACTAAGCGTCTCGTTTCGACGGGGCGCGGCATAACCACGCCAGAAGAACCACTATCCGCCTCAATGACGGTCGCTTCGGAGCAGTCAGCAGCCTCGCGTCCGGTTGCAGGCACTGACGCAAATTCTGGTCAGCTGTCCGGGCAGGAACTTTTTATGCAGTCTGGGTGCGCTGCGTGCCATCGTGTCGCCGGGACAGAGGCGAACGGTCTCGCTGGACCGGATCTCACCCATGTCGGATCGCGCCGGACACTGGGTGCGGGTATATTGCCCAACAATCGCGGGACCCTCATCGGCTGGATCGGCGACAGCCAATCGCTCAAACCCGGCAATCGCATGCCGAGCTATGACATGCTCAATGCCGACGAGCTCGAAGCTATCGCCATCTGGCTCGAGCAGCAGAAATGAAATCCGAGACGGGTTTCGATTATGCGCTGTACGAGCGCTTTCCTGCCGAAAAGCGCCCCGATAGCGAGGTCGAAGAACTGAACCGCATCTGGCGCGCGCCCAAGGGGTGGGCACGACTTACCGCGGTCAACAACAACTACGTTGGTTTCTGGTACGTCGTCACCGCTTTTGGTTTCTTCCTTGCAGCAGGAATTCTGGCGCTGGGTATGCGAGTGCAGCTCGCTGCCCCGATGCAGGACTTTCTGGGCGTCGATACCTATAACCAGTTTTTCACGATGCACGGCACAGTGATGATGTTCCTGTTTGCCGTGCCTATGGTGGAAGCGATCGGGATCATGCTGTTGCCGCAGATGCTGGCGGCACGCGACCTGCCGTTTCCCAGGCTGTCGGCCTTCGCTTTCTGGGCCTATTTCGTAGGCGGGACGATGTTTTTCCTCTCGCTATTCGTGGGGCTGGCGCCCGACGGTGGCTGGTTCATGTATCCCCCGCTGACGAGCATTGCCTTCAGTCCCGGTATCAACACTGACTTCTGGTTGCTCGGCATCGGGTTCATCGAGATTTCGGCCATTGCCGGGGCGATCGAGATCATCGTGGGTGTGCTGAGAACCCGCGCACCGGGAATGACCCTCGACAAAATGCCAATGTTTGCGTGGGCCATGCTGGTCTTCGCGGTAATGATCGTGGTCGCCTTCCCAAGTGTGATCCTGTGCACGATGCTGCTGGAGATCGAACGAGCGTTCAATTGGCCCTTCTTCGATGCGCTACGCGGCGGCGATCCCATGCTGTGGCAACACCTCTTCTGGTTTTTCGGTCATCCAGAAGTCTACATTATCTTCATCCCAGCCGCGGGTCTCATGAGCATGATGGTGGCCGCAGTCGCAAAGGTGCCGCTCGTCGGATACCGTCTCAACGTACTGGCACTGGTGGCTACCGGCTTCATTAGCTTTGGCGTTTGGGCGCATCATATGTTCACTACCGACATGCCTCGCGTTTCTGCAGGCTACTTTTCCGCCGCCAGCATGGCGGTCAGCCTGCCTGCCGGCATCCAGGTGTTCTGCTGGATCGCGACGCTCGCCAGCGGGAAGATTAGATGGACCACGCCCGCGCTTTTCGTGGTCGGGAGCGTGGTGATTTTCACAATGGGTGGGTTGACTGGCGTGATGGTGGGTATGGTGCCCTTCGACTGGCAAGCGCATGACACCTATTTTATCATTGCCCACCTCCACTACGTGCTGATGGGCGGCATGGTTTTCCCGATGTTCGCCGCGTTCTATCACTGGCACGGCATGACTAGCAGCCGGGCGCTATCTGAGCGTGTGGGGAAGTGGGTCTTCGGCCTGATGTTCGCAGGTCTGCACATCACTTTTTTCCCCATGCACCTGACCGGCCTCATGGGTATGCCGCGCAGGGTCTATACCTATTTGCCCGGGCGCGATCTCGATCTGCTCAATCTGGTGTCCACCATCGGCGCTTTCGTGATGGCCGCTGGGATACTCCTTTTCCTGTTCGATCTCGCACGCCGCTTTCGCTTCACGGTTCATGACGATGCGGGCAATATCTACGGCGGCGGCACGCTGGAATGGCTTCCGACCGGCCTGTATTCCACGCGCTCTATTCCGCTGGTCACGTCGCGTGAGCCATTATGGGACCGCCCTCAAATCGCGAAGGAAGTCGAAGAAGGGCGCTATTTTCTTCCAAACTCTGCCACTGGCCAGCGCGAGACATTGATCACCTCGACCGTGATGGCTGAACCACAGTACGTTCAACTCATGCCCGGCCCCTCGCCATGGCCATTGTCAGCCGCTGTGTTCACCGCTCTCTTCTTCCTTTCGCTCACGGTGCAGGGCTACGCCTTTGCTGTGTTTTGCGGGATTGTAGCAGTGCTGAGCACGCTGCGATGGCTTTGGGAAACCGACCGTCCCATCAAACAGGAAAGCGCTGACATCGGCGGCGGTATCGAGGTTCCGATCGCAATCACTGGGCCGAAAAGCCACGGCTGGTGGGCGTTGAACACTTTGACGGTAGTAATCGGCATGATCGGCTTCATGGCCGTATTCGCCTATCTCTATCTCTATGGTATCAATCCCGAAGTCTGGAGTGCGCCTCCGCCCCTCGGCGAAACCGCAATTATTGTCGGGATAGAAGCGGCGGCGCTTCTTGCGGCCTGGGGCGGGCGTCGGTTTCTCGCAACGAAAGAGGGGCGGCTTGCCGAAGACCTGCCCTGGATGCTGGAGGCACTTGCTGCGGCCCTGCTGGTCGGCGCGTTATACCTCGATGTGACTGGTTGGCTCGCGACGGGTCTTGAGCCCACCGCGAATGGCATGGGCGCGACTGTCTTCATGCTTTCGGTACTTCAGGGACAGGTGGTCGTAGTTGCTGTCATCATGGCCGCCTATCTCGCCTTTCGCGAGGCACGAGGGATCATGACCACTCCAACAAACGTGACCATGGATATCGTCGCACGTTTCATAATGTTCTGCGCGCTACAGGGCATGATCTTTACTCTCTTGCCGAGGGTATTCCCCGGTGTCTGAAGCGAAGAACAACGAGCTTGGCGAGCCGATCGACCATCCTTCGATCTATCGCGCCCTTCTGATTGCCTTTCTGATCTGGTCGGCGCATTTCGCTTTAAGCTACGCCGGGGTGCTGGTTTTCCCAGATGACGGGGTGGCGCGGATTATCGCTATAAGTGCGGGTCTAATCGCAATCGCCGCACTGGTCGTACAAGTCCGGAGACTACCTGCTCCACGCTCGCCGCTTGCTCTTGGTGCCCTCGGGCTGGGCGCGGCGGGGGTAATCTTCGGCACCTTCCCTGCCATTGTTGGTTAAGTCAGAGAGGCAAAGCCGGAAGAGGAGATTGCCCGCATGGACCGCACAGTCACTAATTCCCGTTCTTTTGCAAATCCCTTGCACGCGATCCTTCTTGCATTTCCCGTGGCGCTTTATCCTGCCGCCCTACTCACCGATATTACCTATCTGAATACGGCGGAGATCCAGTGGACCAATTTCTCCTCTTGGCTGATCGCCGGGGCTGATCTGTTTGCTGGCCTGGTGCTCGCTTGGGCATTACTCGGCCACTTCTTCGGGCGTGCCCGCCACTCGAAAAGCCGAGGTGCGCTCTACCTGATCGTCGTCGCCGCAATGTTTGGGCTCGGTGTTTTGAATGCTTTTCAACATGCGCGTGACGGCTGGCATTCCGTTGGGACATTGGGAATCGTTCTTTCGATCCTTTGTTCGATCCTTGCCTTGATCGCGGCATTTATCGCCTACAGCACCATTGCGGTGGAGAAACGCGCATGATCCGCCTCGCATACCTCGCCTTACCGCTGACTATCGCGCTTTCCGCCTGCCAGGTCAGCAGCGATCCCGATCTCGATCAGACCGGCGAGCGGCCCGAACTTCCCGAACAGAATGATGCTCTCGTGCCGGCGATGGAAATTCCGACGCCGCAGGGATGGGGGGACGAACTACCCATCGTGCCCGATGGATACACCGTTTCCGCAATTGCGCAGGATCTGAAAATCCCGCGGCAGACGCTGATTCTGCCCAATGGAGACATCCTGGTCGCCGAGGGTTCTGGCGGCAAGGCACCCAAGCTGAGGCCCAAAGATGTTATCGCAGGGTGGATCAAGAAGCGCGGCAAAAGCCCGGTCGAAGGCGGGGACCGGATAACGCTACTGCGCGATGAGGACGGAGATGGGCAGACCGATCTCCAGACCACTTTTATCGAGGGTCTCGATGCGCCCTACGGCTTAGCTTTCGTCGATGGCACGCTCTACGTAGCCAATCAGGGTAATCTGGTAAGCTTCGAATATACCGAAGGAGCGACCAGTATCGCTGGCTCTGGTACCGAAGTCACCAAGCTTCCCGCCAAGATCAATCACCATTGGACCAAGGCGATGACCGCCAGCCCCGATGGCTCGAAGCTTTACGTCGGCATAGGCTCGAACAGCAATGTCGGTGAACGCGGCATGGATGTCGAAGAGGACCGTGCGGTCATATGGGAGATAGACCGCGAAACGGGCGCCAGCCGGATTTTTGCCTCCGGGATCCGCAACCCCACTGCACTCGCTTTTGACCCGTGGAACGCGCAGCTTTGGGCGGTCGTCAACGAGCGTGACGAACTCGGGCCGCAACTCGTTCCCGATTATCTGACCTCCGTTCGCGACGGCGCCTTTTATGGCTGGCCTTACAGTTACTACGGTCAGAACGTCGATCTGAGGATCAAGCCTGCGAGGCCTGACCTAGTCAAAAAGGCCGTTGTGCCTGATTACGCGCTGGGCTCACATGTTGCCGCACTTGGTGTCGATTTCACCACCGAAGGTGGCTTGGGTGGCCGGTTCGGTGAAGGTGCGTTTGTCGGGATGCACGGAAGTTGGAATCGAGCCGATCCCTCGGGCTATAAGGTAGTCTTTGTGCCCTTCCGCGGGGGCCGTCCAAGCGGCGAACCCATCGACCTGCTCACAGGCTTCCTGAAAGACGGGCACGCGAGGGGGCGCCCCGTAGGCGTGACATACGATGCAGCCCGCGGCGTGCTATATGTCGCGGATGATGTGTCGAACACCGTCTGGCGTATCGCCCCACGCGATGAGACACGGCGCGTCTCCTCGCGGGATGCAACCCAGTTGCGAAGCGAGACCCGATCGCCGTCCACACCTTCCACCACAAGGTAATTCGGTTTGGTAGCGCCGCCTGAAACCGAGAAGCCGCCGTTTCTTGCTGACGATGCCTCCGAATTTTGCACCGGATTCGAAGAGAATTTCATTGTGATCAATCGTTTTGATTCAGATCCCACCCTTGGGTACGATCACTTCGGCATGGTCATTCCCGGGAATAGCTGGGCCGGAAAAGGCTGATACAATCGATCTAGGCTCCGTTCTGTTGCTCGCATTGCTGCCAGCGCTTGGCAGTTTAATTGGGGTTGGTTTGGCGGAGTGGCGCAAGCCCCCTCCTTGGCTTGTGGGCGGAGCAATGCATGCCGCAGCGGGACTTGCCACTGCAGTCGCTGCTCTGGAACTGGTGCCAAGAGCGATGGAACGCATCGAGATATGGTTGCTCGCTGTAGGGCTAGTTTGCGGCTCTCTCGCCTCTGTCGGCATTGCCAGATTGTCTCGTGCTATAAGTACGAGCCTGCCGAGCAATCGGATACGCGCGACTACCGTCGGAGCCTACGTTGCGATTGGCGTGGATTTGCTGACAGATGGGTTGATGACTGGCAGCGGCGCGGCGGTCGCAGCGAGCCTTGGAGTGTTGTTGGCTGCGTCACAGGTCATCGGCAACCTTCCCGGAGGCTTTGCAATCGCTGCCAATTTCAGAGCGGCGGCAATGCCACGAACGCAGCGAATGGTGATGTTGTCAGCGTACCCAATGCTCCCAGTTCTCGGAGCTGCAGCTGGTTACGTGGCGTTGAAGGATGCAGGAGATTTCGCGACTGGGATCACCCTTGCCGTCCTTGCTGGACTTCTATTGACTGCAACGATCGAAGAAATCGTACCCGAGGCTGACGAACCAGGTGCTTCCCGCCGAATTTCAAGCCCAGCATTTGCTGGCGGATTCGCGATGCTTCTTTTATTCTCGGCATACCTGTCTCCCTGAAGACAAGTTCGATGTCTTCCTTTGAGTGCCACTTGACCGAGTTGTTCAAAGCCTCATTTCGATGTCCGGTTTGAAGAGCTTCCAGCGACCTTTTGAATGTCTGGAATGAGGGCGCATTCCAGACCGACCTCTTTGGGGCCGGTTGCGGACTGTCTGCTTTCGGTTGTACATCTTGAGAAGCGGACTTCTCACCGGCAAAAAGATCGCGAATGACGCGCGGAAGGAGTGACCCAGCCAGTTAAAAAAGGCTGTGGGGCTCTATGATCGGCCACGCACCTGATTGTCCTATGTGCGTTCGTCGATGCTCACTTCGGAGAAGGTACCATCGCCGATCCCTTGGAACATGCCCGGGCGAGCGCTTTCAGGTCGATCGGCTTGCGCACTAGTGGGATGTCTACGGTATCCGTCAGATCACAGTCGGCAGCGTTACCTGTCATCAAGACCTTACCAACCTCGGCATCAACGCTGGAAATTCGCGAAAGTGTTTCCAATCCATTCATTTCGGGCATTGCGAAATCCGAAATCACCACATCAAATTTCGCTTTTTCCTGATCAAATGCTTCGAGGATGTCCGCGCCGGACGAGAATTCCTCGACCATAGCACCAATGTCTCGAAGCTGTTCGGACAACACTATCCTTACCCCTTCGTCATCGTCGACAACGGCGAGCCGTCTGCCTTCGAACCACGAAAGTTCGGTGGCGCGACTGGAATGCGCGTTTTCGCCTGAACGTGTGGTGGCGGGCAAGGAGATCGATATCGTGGTCCCCTTGCCGGGCGTGCTTTCGATTTCCAGTTTTCCGCTGGACTGATCGACAAACCCGGCAACCATCGAGAGGCCCAATCCTGTTCCCTTGCCGGTCTCCTTCGTCGTGAAGAAGGGTTCAGTGACCTTTCTCAGCACCCGCTCGGTCATGCCGACACCGCTATCCTTAACGCGCAAGATAAGCGTGTCATGTTCCGGCTCGGCAGAGGTTGGCTCTTCCATTGAAATGGCGATTACACCACCTTCGGGCATGGCATCGCGTGCATTGATGATCAGGTTCATCAGCGCTAGCTCGAGCTGCCCCCTGTCGGCGAAGATATTGAGGTCGGTATCCGCGCAATGCCATTCGGTCGAAATCCGGTCGGGCAAGGTGTGATCAACGAGACCTGCCACAGCTTCGCACAATTCGCGAGGCGCGATTGCAATGGGCTTCAGCTCTTGTCGGCGGGAGAATGCCGTGAGCCGCTTTACGAGTTCGGTACCCTGCTCGGCGGCATATCGCATCTGGCCGATAACTCGCTTTTCCGTTGGGCCTAATTCCAGACGACGATCCAGAATACTAATACCACCCAGGACCGAGGCTAGAAGATTATTGAAATCATGGGCCACGCCGCCGGTCAGTTGGCCGAGAGCATCAAGTTTGCCTGCATGGACGAGGCGCTCTTCAAGTTCGCGCCGGTCTGTCACATCCAAAATCGTACCGGCCCACTGCTGTGCAGAACCGCTCGTCTGAAGCCTGGTTCGCTGATCGAGCAGATGCCGCTTCCGGCCGTCCGGACCAAAGAAACGGTATTCAATTGTCACCGCATCATCGGCTGAGTCATTAGCTGTGAAGCCTTCGAGATCGTCGGGATGTATCCATTCGTCGAACCGGCGCTTGCCGTCGATAAGATCGGCTGACCTCTCGCCGAGGAAATAGTCTAGGTGTCCTCCGACGAAGCGCCGCTCGAGCGTGTCTCCTTCCACGGCTGCTTCGTATATCGCCATGGGTAGTGTTGCGAGCACGGAAGCCTGCCGTCTTTCGCTGTCCTCCAGTCGCTGTTCGACTTCGATGCGGTCCAACTGTTCGCGCAGATGCGCCTCGCGAAGGCTGCTTTCCAGCTCAGCCTTTCGCTTGACCTCCTGCCGGGCCTTGTAAAGGTCGACGAATACGCCGACCTTGGTCTTCAGAACGACGGGATCAACCGGTTTGAAGACATAATCGACCGCGCCCATCTCGTAGCCGCGCATCAGATGCGAAGTTTCCTTGTTCACCGCGGAAAGGAAAATGATCGGAACTTGGGACGTTCGCGCCCTCTCTCGGATTATTGCTGCAGTTTCATAGCCGTCCATTTCGGGCATGAAGACGTCAAGCAGGATAACGGCAAACTCGTGCTGCAGGAGTTCTCGCAGCGCATCCTTGCCAGATGACACACAGACCACCTGCGCGAGAGTCTTTACGGTTTCGGACAAGGCAAGAAGGTTTCGATCATCGTCGTCGACGATGAGGATTTTGGCATTTTCAGCTTCCATATCTTCAACCGGTGCGATCACTGTTCAGCCACCTCTTCCTGCTTGGAAACATGCTCCATCCGATCACCGAATGCTACACGCAGAATGGACATCAGAAGATCGACATCGACCGGCTTGGAAATATAGTCGTCCGCACCGGCGTCGAGACATTTCTGCCTATCGCCTTGCATGGCTTTCGCTGTCACCGCGATAAGCGGAATGGTGCTGATGGTCTCGTCCTCGCGGATTCTCCGCATTGTTTCATACCCGTCCATTTCTGGCATCATGATGTCGATGAGGGCTGCATCGATGCCTCGTTTCGCGCGAAGCATTTCGATCCCATCGCCCCCCCTTTCCGCGTAGATGACAGATGCGCCGCGGGCTTCGAGAACACTGGCCAACGAAAAGATATTCCGAACATCGTCATCGACAATGAGGATGTTCCGGCCAGTGAGTTCTTCTGTACGATCTGGAGCAACTCCTGCGGTGTCAGTTGCCTCTTCGACCCGGCTGACGAGCTCGTTGAACAACTCCGGGAACAGACCCTCGTCGCGCGCAGAAACGGGTACTCCGGACACGTCGCCACCAGGCGTTTGGTCAGCGTCGTCTGACAGGACGTGGATCGGCGCACCGGCGGTATCCGGGTGATTGCTCAGATAGTCGAGCAGCACCTTTCCTCGCATGTCTTCTATCGCGAGATCGAGTACCACTGCGGAGGGTGCCGAACGGCGGACGTGAGAAATGGCCGCCGCTCCGGATGGAGCATGGATGGCACTCAGCCCCATTTCACGAGCGCAGATCGCCAAGCTCTCAGCCAGTCCTGCATCTTGCTCGACTATCAGGATGTAGGTGCCCCCTGCCGAAGCATGGCGATGGTCCTCGCTGCCTGCCGTTTCGCGTACGTCGACCATCTCAGTTGTCCTGGGCTTGGCCTCGATCAATTTTTCCGCACTTAGTGGAAGATAGAGCGTGAACGTAGAACCCTCGTCGGGAACGGAGGATACGGTCAATTCGCCGCCAAGAAGACCGGCGATCTCACGGCTAATCGACAGTCCCAGGCCAGTACCACCGTATTTGCGGCTGGTAGTCCCGTCGGCTTGCTGGAAAGCTTCGAAGATAAGCTTCTGCTTGTCCGCCGGGATTCCAATTCCTGTGTCGCTGACCGAAATCGCCAAAGTGTGCTCGACATCCCCAAGGACCGGATGAGCGATGTTCCAGCCGGATTCCGCAATCCGCACCTCCAAATCGACCTTGCCCTCGGAAGTGAACTTGAAGGCGTTCGACAGGAGATTGAGTAGTATCTGCTGCAGACGCTGTTCGTCAGTCGTTATCTCGGATGGCAAATTTTCCTCGAATTTGACTTCGAATTCGAGACCCTTCTGCGATGCAAGTGGACGGAAGGTCCGCTCCACATGTTGTCGCAGCGAAGAAAGGGGCATTTCGTCGAGATCTATCGATACTGTTCCGGATTCGATCTTCGAAAGGTCCAGGATATCGTTGATGAGATTGAGCAGGTCCGATCCTGCCGAATGGATCGTCTTTGCAAATTCCGTCTGCTTCTGACTGAGGTTCCCTTCCTCATTGTCGTTCAGGACCTTGGACAGGATCAGCAATGAGTTGAGCGGTGTGCGCAATTCGTGGCTCATGTTGGCCAAAAACTCGCTCTTGTATTTTGAGGTCAGCGCTAGCTGTTCGGCTTTTTCCTCGATCGCACGACGGGCCATGTCGATCTCGAAATTTTTCGCCTCGACCTGGCGCTTCTCATATTCGAGCAACTGCGCCTTTTCCTGAAGCTCCTCGTTCGTTTGGGCCAGTTCTTCTTGCTTGGTGGTCAGTTCGGTCTGGCGGGCCTGCAATTCTTGGGTGAGCGACTGCGATTCCTTGAGCAATTCCTCGGTCCGCATGGTGGCCGCGATCGTGTTGAGCACGATCCCGATGGTTTCCATGAGCTGGATAAGAAAGCCATTGTGCGTATCGTTAAAGCCTTCAAAACTGCCCAGCTCGATGACCGCCTTCACCTCGTCTTCGAACAGTGCCGGCAGGATGAAGAGATGTGCAGGCTTGGCATCGCCCAGACCGGAGCTGACGCGCAGATAGCCGTCGGGGACCTTGTCGAGCCGGATCGGCGTCTTGTCTGCCGCCGCCTGCCCGATCAAGCCTTCGCGCAGAACGAAGCGCGGCTTCATTTCGGCGGGATTGCCCGCACCATAGCTGGCCACCAAGTCCAGGATGGCATCGTCTTCCTCTCCATCCCTCGCGACATAGAAGACGCCGTATTGCGCATTCACCAGCGGCGCGAGCTCACTCATGATGAGGTTGGAGATGGTGGCGAGATCGCGTTCACCCTGAAGCATCCGGCTGAAGCGTGCGAGGTTGGTCTTGAGCCAGTCCTGCTCCGCATTCTTGAGCGTCTGGTCCTTCAGGTTGCGGATCATTTCATTGATGTTGTCCTTGAGCGAGGCCATCTCGCCCGAGGCTTCCACCGAGATCGAACGGGTGAGGTCGCCCTTGGTCACCGCGGTCGCCACGTCCGCGATCGAGCGCACCTGGTTCGTCAGATTTTCTGCCAACTGGTTCACGTTGTCCGTGAGGTCACGCCACAGGCCCGCAGCGCCCGGCACACGTGCTTGGCCGCCCAGCTTGCCTTCCACACCCACTTCACGCGCCATGTTGGTAACCTGGTCGCCGAAAGTGGACAATGTCCCGATCATGCCGTTGATGGTCTCGGCCAGCGCTGCGATCTCGCCCTTGGCTTCGAGAGTCAGCTTACGATTGAGGTTACCCTGAGCCACCGCGGTAACAACGTCGGCAATACCGCGCACCTGATTGGTGAGGTTGGTCGCCATGAGGTTCACATTGTCGGTCAGGTCGGCCCACGTCCCGCCCACGCCAGGCACCATGGCTTGGCCGCCGAGCTTGCCTTCCGTACCCACTTCGCGCGCCACACGCGTCACTTCCGAGGCGAAGCCATTGAGCTGGTCGACCATGATGTTGACGGTGTTCTTCAACTCGGCGATCTCGCCCTTCACATCGACCGTGATCTTCTTCGAGAGATCGCCGCGGGCCACGGCAGTAGTGACTTCTGCGATATTACGCACTTGGCCGGTCAGGTTGTCGGCCATGAGGTTGACGTTCTCGGTGAGGTCCTTCCAAGTGCCGGCAACACCGGGGACGCGCGCCTGCCCGCCGAGTTTGCCTTCCGTTCCCACCTCGCGCGCCACGCGCGTCACTTCGGAAGCGAAACCGTTGAGCTGGTCGACCATGGTATTGATCGTGTTCTTCAGCTCGGCGATCTCGCCCTTTACGTCGACCGTGATCTTCTTGGACAAGTCACCCGAAGCCACGGCCGTCGTCACCTCGGCGATGTTGCGCACCTGACCGGTCAGGTTCGCGGCCAGTTCGTTCACGTTATCGGTGAGATCTGCCCATGTCCCCGCGACGCCTTCCACTTTGGCCTGACCGCCCAGCTTGCCTTCAGTGCCTACCTCGCGCGCCACGCGCGTCACTTCTGAGGCGAAGGAGCCAAGCTGGTCGACCATGGTGTTGATCGTGTTTTTCAGTTCCGCGATTTCGCCCTTCACGTCGACCGTGATCTTCTTGGACAAGTCACCCGAAGCCACGGCCGTCGTCACCTCGGCGATGTTGCGAACCTGACCGGTCAGGTTCGCGGCCAGTTCGTTCACGTTATCGGTGAGGTCCTTCCAGATACCGGCCACGCCTTCGACCTTGGCCTGACCGCCAAGGCGGCCTTCGGTGCCGACTTCGCGCGCCACACGCGAAACTTCCGAAGCGAAGCTGGAGAGCTGATCGACCATGACGTTGATCGTGTTCTTCAATTCGAGAATTTCGCCGCGCACCTCGACGGTGATTTTCTTGGACAAATCGCCCCTGGCAACGGCCGTCGTCACTTCGGCGATGTTACGGACCTGACCGGTGAGATTGTCGGCCATGAGGTTCACATTGTCGGTCAGGTCGGCCCATGTGCCCGCGACGCCCGGCACTTCTGCCTGTCCCCCCAGCTTGCCTTCGGTGCCCACCTCACGCGCCACGCGGGTAACTTCCGATGCGAAGCCGTTGAGCTGGTCGACCATGGTATTGATCGTGTCCTTGAGCTCGAGAATCTCGCCCTTAACGTCGACGGTGATCTTCTTGGACAGGTCGCCGCGGGCAACGGCGGTCGTGACTTCGGCAATGTTACGGACCTGACCGGTGAGATTGTCGGCCATCAGGTTCACATTGTCCGTGAGATCCTTCCATGTACCGGCCACGCCCTTGACCCGCGCCTGTCCGCCCAGCTTGCCTTCCGTGCCCACTTCGCGCGCCACGCGCGTAACTTCGGAAGCGAACGAACCGAGCTGGTCGACCATCGTGTTCACGATCTTGCCTATCCGCAGAAACTCGCCCTTGAGTTCACGACCGTCGATTTCGGTAGCCATATGCTGCGACAGGTCACCCTTCGCCACGGCGCCGATCACGCGCGCAACCTCGTTGGTGGGTTGAACCATGTCGTCAACCAGGTCGTTTACCGCATCAAGTTTGGTCTGCCAGCCACCGTTCGCACCCTTCACAGAGGCGCGATGGGCGATCTTGCCCTCTTTCCCGACAATGCGGGCCATCCTGCCGAATTCACCGGTAATATTTTCGTTGAGGCTGACGACCTCATTAAAAAGGTCGGCAATCTGGCGATCCTGCGCATTGCTGGATTTGAGCTTCAGACGGGCGGAGAATTCACCGTCCCTGAGGCTCATCAGAGCAGCGATTAGATTCTCACGCAGGTCCGCGCATTCTTGTTCTTGTGTGTCCGCCAACGGCAGCTCCCCCGCGGAAATCTGTTGCAACCCGGCCGACTGAGATATTTTCTAGAGCGACCCCATGCGCGAAAATCTTTGGCCAGCCCAATAGTTCCGGCGCGACGCTATTTTCCAGCGGCCTGTGGCAAATTTGCGGTTTGCGAAGCGCGATTGCGGTGCCTATGGAACGCAGCGGAGACTAAGGTATCGGGAGCATTCGGGTCGATCATGGCGACCGAAGACGACATCGAACAATTCATCTGCGACAGTTTTTCGTCGATTTGGGATCTGGAATTGCTTGCGGCGGTGCTTGGTATGCCGGACGAGGGTCTGACAGCCCGCGAACTGGTCGATCGTATGCGTGCGAGCGAACTTGTGGTCGAACAGGGTATCGCATCGTTGGTTGCGGCCGGGATCGGCGGAATGGATCGTGAAGGCCGATTTCAATTCCGCCCCGTGAATGAGGACGTTGAGAAGAATGCGCGGCGGGCCCACGAGTTTTATCAAAGGTTTCCCGGTCGGGCTCGAAGGCTCATGATCGCTCGCCAGTCGCCGGGGCTCAATGCCTTCGCCGACGCGTTTCGGCTAGGAAAGGACTAAAGATGGTCGGGGCCGTTTCGAATCTCGTCTATTTGCTTTGTTTCCTTGCAAGCGCACTTTGTGCGGGCCTTTTACTGCGTCAGTACCGCACTATCGCTTCGCCGATCCTATTGTGGAGTTGCGCCTGCTTCACTCTGCTTGCGATAAGTAACTTGCTGGTCGTCATCGACAAGGTTCTCTTGCCGGAACTCGACCTCAAGCTCGCCCGTCTGCTGATGACGCTGATTGCCGTTACGGTGCTGCTATTCGGTTTTATCTGGGAAGCGGAGCAGGATTGATGTTCGAACAGTTCATATCCGGCGCCATCGTCATGGGTTTCGCAATCGCTTGTCTCCTGTTCGTCAAATACTACCGGCGTACCCGGCAAAAACTGTTTCTAACCTTCGCGGCGAGCTTTTTCCTTTTGGCGTTGAACTACGCATGGCTCGCGATCACCCAGATCCCGGTCGAAGAGCGCAGTCCTCTTTTCTTGATACGCCTTCTTGCCTTTGCTCTGATCCCGTTGGCGATATTCCAATCCAGCCGTCAGGAAAAGGAATAGCCTGATAGCGGCTACTCTGCGGTCTTGTGGGGAAGTCTTCTCGCGAGCTGTGGAAGGTAAAGCTGGATCATTCCGAGAGATAGACCATCCGGTGTTACGATAATTCGGTCGACAATCCTGAAATGCTTTAACGTCCGCTTTCGTAGATTTTCCAATCAATATCCGGTGTCGGAAACAGCGGCGAGTTGCCGACCGGCCAGCTATGGGGCCGTATCCTGACTGTCCGCTTTTGGTGAATTAGGACGGAGAAGCAGACTAAGCTTCGGAACTCGTAGACCATCAGCAATCAATGGCTGGGCAAAACGCTAGGTGCTTCGGATACGTGAGGCGCGTTATAAGCAGACAAGAAAGTTCGAGGCCTCTCTCTTCGCAATGTAGAGCGCCTTATCGGCTGCCTCGAACAATCTCTGCGGATCCAATCCCTCTCCTTGTGCGGCGAAGGCGAGACCGATTGAGACGTTGAGTGGCAATAACTCGCCCTTCCAGGGCACCGGGTTTCTAAGACTGCAGAGGCGCGATCGCACAGCAATCTCCGCTTCGTGAGTTGAACTGACTGGCGGGACGAGAACTGCAAATTCATCGCCGCCGATCCTGGCTATTATACTCGCTTCGGGAAAAGCATTTCGCAGCCGTTCTCCGAAAGCGGCAAGACACGCATCCCCGGCCGAGTGTCCCCACAAATCGTTGAGCCGCTTAAACTCGTCCATGTCGAACAGAATTAGTGCCCCAACGTCATCCTGAGCATTCTCATCCTGTTGGTCCAGGAAACGCTGAAAGCGTGCGCGATTTCCAACCCCAGTAAGCGGATCCAATTCGGCTGCAGCTCGCAGGGCCTCCCACCGGGTATGGTCCTCGGTGATGTCCTGCTTCATTCCATAAAGAGTTCTGGCTCGCCCACCGGAACTTCGCGTCGCTGCCTTTATTCGTATCCAGCGTTCCTCGCCGTCAGGGCGCACTATATTGGCGTCGAGCGAAAAAGCTCCGCCCGTTTCGATTGCATGCGATCGTTTTCGCTCAAGTAGCTCGCGTGACTGTTCGCAGTAAAGTTCGACAATGCTCTGTCGCTCGAGTGGCTGTTCGGGTGAAAGTCCGAAGAGTTCAAAAACTCCACCTGTCCAGGCAAGACGTTCGCTTTCGATATCGCACGACCAAGCGCCCATAGCCGCGAGAGATGCGGCCTGATCATACAGTTCCAAGATGTTCGCTTCCTCGCCGACTGATAAGTCTGAGCCGCGATCGAAGGCCTTCGGTGCGAGTATTTTGTTCATCGGCTCCCGCTCGAAATAACTGGGTCTCGGTGACATGGTCGAGTAAATACCACGTTTATCCGGACATAAGCGCAAAAACCAAGGAGCAACGGTCGATCACATTAAATGAACCAGGATGACGGAAAGTGGAAGGGCAGAGGCAATCTCCCCTTTGGCGAACGCAGCGCATTCTTGCTCGCTTTAAGCCAATCGGCGCGTCATTGCGCGCGGCCAAGATACTTTCTGGCCTATCAATGAACCAACTGTTTAAACCCATTCTTGCTGGTGCAACCCTGTGTGACCGCATGCGCGCTTGCGCAGGCGGTATCATCGGAATTGCTTTAACCAGTTTGCTGGCTTGGCTGCTGCTGGACGATTGGGCGAGCGCCCGTGCTGTCGGCACGAGAGCGCCGGCTCCGGTCCTGGCTATGCCGAACCAGCGGTGGAGCCTGGACTTTGTCCATGACCAGATGGCGTCGGGCAGGCGGTTCCGCGTGCTCAACATCGTCGACGACGTAACCAGGGAGTGCCTGCGAGCGGTGCCGGATACCTCGATCTCCGGCCGCCGTGTCGTGCGCGAGCTAGCCGATCTGATCGCCGAGCGCGGCAAGCCCGGCATGATCGTGAGCGATAATGGTACCGAACTCACCAGCAATGCGGTGCTGGCATGGTGCGGGGAGGCGGGAGTGGAGTGGCATTACATCACGCCGGGCAAGCCGATGCAGAACGGCTTCTGCGAGAACTTTAACGGCCGGATGCGCGACGAGCTGCTCAACGAGACGTTGTTCCTCAGCCTTGCTCATGCTCGCGTCGAGATCGCGGCCTGGGTGGAGGACTACAACCGGGAGAGACCGCACTCGTCTCTTGGATACGCAACACCGGCGGCGTTCGCCGCCGAACTGAATAAGCAATGGCCTGCTTCGCTACGCCCTACAGGCTCCGCTACGCAGCCCATTGCTTCAACCGCGCAGATGCGCAAAACAACCGCCCGGCTCTAATCCCAGCTGGGGGAAAGCTTGGGGTCACGTCATCGTCCATCCGTGCCCCCAAGAATAATACGCCCTGTGTATTAAAGTAAGTAGCAGGGGTGGTTTGAGCAATGTCCTTTATAAAGTGGGCTATTGTGGCCGGCAAACGCACAGATCCATCCAGCCCCAGTCCCATCTGCCAGTCACGGGTCCATCGGCCCAATCTGGCTTTTCTTACCCTCACTTCTAAATCTAGATGGGATAGCGACTTGCTTTGGGCGCATCGCAGGGTTTAACAAATGTAATAGAGCGCTGAGCGCCTCAACTGCTGCGCCAGCAGGTGGAGCAACGCACTCGGCTAAATGTTCAAAGGAGGACTGAAGTGGCGATAGCTAAAACGATCGAAGTGATTGCGAGTTCAACTCAAGGGATTGAGGCTGCAGTTCGCGATGGCATCGGCAAGGTCGGCGAAACCGTCACCAATATCGAGGGTGCATGGGTAAAAGACACAAAGGCAGTCGTCCGCGACGGAAGCGTTGCCGAATGGCGAGTGACCATGGTGATCACATTTATCGTAAACTGATCTGAAGGAGCGAGATATGGCACATAAGTTCGAGATACATAAAGACAAAAAAGGCGAGTTTCGCGTTCGGTTCAAATACAACTCGGAGGTCATGTTCGCGTCGGAAGGCTACACCAGCAAATCGTCTGCTATCTCCGCCATCGAATCGTTTAAAAAGAACGGGCCGGGAGCCCAGGTAGAAGATAACAGCTAAAGGTCTCTGCAATTGCGCTCCACCTAGGTTGGTGATGCGTAAAGCCGTTGAATAAGGAACTCGGGAAATGAACACTCGAACGATCGGAATTCTTAGCCTCTGCATTGCGCTCGCTGCGTGCAATTCCGAGCCTGCCGAAGAAGCAGCGCCAACCGAGGTGCCGGCCGCGGAAACTCCCTCGACGACGATGACCGCGCCCGTTGTCATGGAGCCCGCTCCTGAAGGACTGCCGTCCCGCATTGCTCGTGAGGTGATCGCAGAGAGCGGACAGACTTGTACTGAAGTAGCGAACGCCGAGCGGGGCGCAAACGGAACAATCACCGCAAATTGCGCAGGTGGAGAAACTTACCAGATCTACACGCAGCCGGGACAGGGACCCGTCGCAGTCGAACAATAAAGACAAACGCTAATCGGCCTCGCATGCCGCGTGCTGCGAGGCCGATTGACTGAAGAGCGCGAATTCTAGTTAAGAAGCTCGGGCGGAACCTTTCCGCCGTTGGCTGCCAATTCGCGCATCGTTGCCTTGTGGAGCCAGATATTCATTTCTGCGCTTCCATCGAGCTGGCCTGCATAGCCCAGTTCCTGAGCCAGTTCCTTACGGTTGTCCAAGCTGGAGTCGACACCGATCAGTTTCATGAGATCGACAATCGAAGTCCGCCAATTCAAGTCCTTGCCCTCGGCCATGGCCGCCAGATTGCGTTCGACGTCCACTTCGGAAACTTCCGCGGGAGCTGTCTGATGCGTCTTTGTGCCGGGACTGGCGGTAGGGGCGACATTCCCGGCACCAGGCTTCGGGGATGCGGCCTTCGCCTCGCCAAAGATAGCGTCCTTGATTTTTCCGAAAATGCTCATGAATTTCTCCTTGTTAGCCCGAAGAGGATGCTCCGCGATCCGTTCGTTGGCAAGGGGGTCACTCCGCGTTGCGTATTTGTCGAAATCCCGTAAGTTCGAGAAATCCCAAATACGGAGATAGCAATGGACCCCAACGAAATCCTTCGCTCGCAGGGCGGAATTAGCGCCATCGCCAGTCAGCTGGGCATATCCGAAGCACAGGCGGAACAAGGTGCTGCAGCGCTTTTGCCTTCAATCCTCGGTGGGTTTGGTCAGAGAGCCGAGGGTTCGAAAGGCAGTGGTCTTGGCGGGTTAGGGACCATCCTGGAGACCCTTGGCGGAGCAGACCTCAGCCGTGATGTCGTCGGGCCGGGACCGACACACGTCGAAAAAGGCGACAACATCCTGGGCGAAATATTCGGGACAAAGGATGTTAGTCGGCAAGTAGCTGGAGAAGCATCGCAAACAACAGGGCTGGACCCTGCACTGCTAAAGAAGATGCTGCCAATCGTGGCGATGCTCGTTGCTGGATACCTGTCGTCGCAAAAGAACAAGCCGGGTCAGCCCGGTGGTCTGAATGACGTGTTGGGACAGGTCATCGGCAGCATGGGCGGTACAGCCGGTGGCGGTCTGGGAGGCGGATTGGGCGGCGTGCTCGGCTCCATTCTTGGCAGAAGGCGCTGATGCTACGCTAGGATTTCATCTCTGATCAAAGCGGTGTGGACGACTAGCGGCTAACTTTCGCGCTCACCCTATGAAAAAACGCATGATGCGGGGAACTGCCCGAGAATAACTCTTGGAAGACACCCCCACACAGCGCGGGCAATCTTGCTTCGACAGCATGCGCCTCTTCCAGTGTCTTCACGTCAATGTGAAGGCGGAGGTTTTTCCGGAACGTGAAACTGATCTCAACAGCACTGGGAAACTCGGCATGGAGCGGCTCGATCAGCTTAGCTAATTCCCGAGATATTGGGCGTTGCCCCTCACTGGCTTTGATCGTTGCTACGTTTTCCGTGTTTCGATCCGGGTTCGATTGCACCAATAAGTTCCTTCCGATCTGAGGTCTCGTTCTCACACATCCGGTCGACTTTCGGCAAGAAGCTTTAAATATCGGCTGACGATAGAGTAGCAGTCGCGTTCCACCTCGCCAAAGGCTGACGCAGTACCGTCGGAGCAGCGGACGGTCCGCTTTTAGGAAGTTCAACTGTGGTCATCTATGTCCGGAATGAGGGCGCATTGCTGACGGAAAAATTGGCAATAACCAACCTAGTTACGCGGATACCAGCACATCCTATGCTGCCAATAACCGCTTCAAGGCTCACTCAGGGTTCGTCGATGGAAGTCCCTTCAAGAACGTTTCAAGGTCTCCAGCCAAGATCAACCTTCGCCGGCCACGTTTTTTTGCAGGCAGTTCACCGGTAATTATAGCTTCATAAATAGTTGAGCGGGAGAGACCGGTAATCTCGGCCACTTCGGCAACACTGAACGCAAAGGCCGGGAGCCTCTTGCCTCTGGGGGTTTCCGCGGCGGAATAGTCTGACATTGATAAGCTCCGTTCTATTTGGCTTATTTGCATTATAGAATGGTCGAAGGCAGTTCCGGCGCCGTTTTAGAAAAAATTTTTCAGATGGGCTTGGGGCGAGCTAGAAAACCAATCCGTCTAGTGCATCCTCGGCAACCTTTCTGATCAGATGTGCATAGTGCTTCTCGATCATCGCAACACTTGTTCCTGAAATCTGAGCTATGATCATGAGTGGCACGCCAGCGATCACTAGATCAGTTATGGTGGAATGTCGCAAAGTGTAGGCGGTTATCTCTCGAGAAAAACCGAGCATCGAGGCTGCATCCTTGATTGGGTGCTTCCATTTGTCCTTAGTCCATCGTGCCCCATCACTTCGGGTGAAAATCGCTTCATCCGGTCGCTTTCCCTCGATCTGTTCTGCGAGATAGTCCGAAATGCTAGGGGGGACTGTAATTTGACGCTTGGGCTTTCCTTTGTCCTTTAGAACCATCAGAGTGCGGGTACGTGGTTCAAAATCGCCGGTATTCAGACTAGCAACAGGCCCAGGCCTGAGGGGCAAAACGCACATTGCCTTGAAGAACCTGCCAGCGGCTTCGGGCATCGCGTTAATCAACATTTCTCGCTCTTCACGGTTGAGGTAAGTTGTACGCCGTGAGTCCGCCCCTTGAATGGGCTGGAGGGCTTCATGCCATGCCGCGTCCGAGTTTGGTCGGCGATGTGGCAGTACACGATTTAGCGCAGCTCGAAGGGGCACCATATCACGGTTGATGGTACTCGGTGCGCGCACCTTTGTTACTGCGGGACCCTTCTTACTTCTGCTAAGCAAGGCCGGAGCAGCTTCTAAACGCGCCCTCCAGGCTTCTAAGTGATGGCGTCGCAGCTTGTCTAATTTCTGACTAGCGATAGGATCATCATACACATGTCGCCGGAACACTCCCGCGGCAATCGCCCCAGGCTTGAACTTCAGATAGGCCTCGCATGCATCCTTTACGGTAACGATGTCAGAAGGCATGGCACCACCACATTCCACCTCAGCCGCCCACACTTCGGCATCTTTCTTTGCAAGTGCGAAAACCTCATTTCGCGCCGATGTCGGATAAGAACCTAGGGTCTTGCGAACGTATTTCCGCTTCTCCGGCTCATAAACACGAACAAGCCAATTACCTGCTCCTCCCGCCATAGCTGGCCGGTAGCCCAAGAAACAACCAGGCCTGAGGCGTTGCCAATGGGGTTCATCGCCCTTGCGAGGTCGCAAAGCTTCGCGATGCCCAAGTCTACTTAGATCGGTCATCTGATCCGTACCATCCATGAAAATTCCATGAAAAAACTAGGTGGACGTCAGCCGACACGCCGTCAACTTAAATCCTATAATTCAATGGTTTGTAAATTCCATGGACGTCCATATGGTCCAAAAACCACCCTTCACACGGGTGGGGTCGCAAGTTCAATCCTTGCCGCGCCCACCACTTCTATCCAACCCGCGGTCAGTTTACAGGGGTTCGCCGCGCTGTCTCTGACCGCTCGGCCAGCCTCTTGGCCAAATAGCCACCCGCGCCGAGCGCGAGCATGGCGGGAAGGCTCATGCGGCGAAGGGCTGTGGCCGCGATCACGCCGATGGCGGCGCCGCTTGCTCCTTCCAGCCCGCTAGTCTGCTTTGCCAGCTTGTCGCCCATGTAGGCGCCGATAATCTTGCCGATCATGTGATATCTCCTTTTTCAGCCAACGGCCCACGACAATCCGCGTTCCTCGGGTCGATTAGTGAGCGAAGCTGGAGCGCAGCATCAGCCTGACACACTCACTGCCAACTTGCGGATGCTGGCCCCAGCGGTCGAAACGCCGAACGCTTCGATATATGGAGCGAACCGCTCCTGCACTTCGCCAGAACGAAGACCAAACTCTGCCAGCGAGTAGGAGTGCGGGGTTCGTTTGGAGGCGGCGGTTCGGTCGAGATAGGCAGCCATTCCTTGCAGGGCCGGCTCGATGTCGAGGCCAAGGAATTGGTAGACGCGCTCCATCGCGCTGCGCCAATCATTGTCCATCTCGTCGAAATGGATATCGATCGCCTGAGCGGCGGGGAGATCTTTTCTAAATTCGCTCATACGCGAGACCATGAGGTCGGTCTTGCGGAGCCATTCGCGGCCAATGGTTTGGGGGTTCACATCATCGGCGTAGATGATGGTCTGGTTCCAGGCGAGGCTGGCCGCGCTGCCGACGATCGACTGCGGGTCGCGGTGGGTGAAGATGAGCCGCGCGTCGGGAAAAACCTCAAGTAAAGCAGGGAGATCCAGCATATGCTGCGGGGTTTTGAGCACCCAAGGCCGCAGCGAGCTTTCCTGCTGCGACCAGCCGATCAGGCGCAGCAGATTGGCCATGTGACGATAGGCCGGAACCGCGCTTTCGCCCTCGCACCAGCGGGCAAAGGTCGGCACCCGCCACTGCGCCTCGAACTTCATGCCGTAGAAGCTGGCGGCGATCAGGCCGAGCTCTTCCTCGGGCTCGTAGGGCCCCGTGGGATGGATCGAAAGCGTGCGCGGATTGGCCAGCCGTGCGACCTTGAGGATCCGTTTTGCCAGAACGGGGCGAAAATCCTCCCGGTGTCCGGCCAGAACCTCCTCGAAATCCGGCCGGGGGACCGGACTGATCGTCTCGAAGCTGCGCAGATGCGCAAAGCGGTCGTCCGAGGCCAGCAGGCGGTGCAGCCGCGTGGTGCCTGAGCGCATCGGCCCGACGATCACCACCGGATTGCGGATCGGGCGCGCGAGTATTTCGGGATGCCGCTTGAACCACATCTGCGCATAAAGCCGGTCACGCAGGAGGTGATGGATGGTCTTCATCCCCGAAAGCTCCCCCGCCGCATTCAGCCCGGCCTCCGCCCGTGCGGAATCGAGCAGAACGTCGAGCGGCCGGGTGAACCAGTCATCGCCGAAATCGTCGAGCCCGTATTCCTCGGCCACCTGCTCGAGCAGCGCCTCGCGGTTCCAGCAGGCGGGATCGACCAGGCCAAGCCTGCGCCCGGCCCTCACTCCTGCATCGAGAACGTCGATGAAGCGGGTCCGCCGCGGCGGTACGAGGGGTTGGTCCTGCAAGTTTGGCTCGCTTTCTTATTCTCTTTTGCGCGGGCGTGGGGCGGCAAGGCCCCGCCATGCGCCGGGTCAGGGCAACAATGATCGGGTTCGCGATAGGTGCCTCAGCTTTCCCCACTGGAAATACGCGGGCACAATCGGCATAGCCGCGCCCATGCACGACATCGCCTATATCCGAGCCAATCCCGAAGCCTTCGATGCCGCCATGACCCGGCGCGGCGCAGACCCTGTTGCGGACCGCATCGTGGCGCTCGACGCCAAGAAGCGCGAGGCGCAGACCCGGGTTCAGGAAGCGCAAAGCCGCCGCAACGAAGCGTCCAAGGCGATCGGTCAGGCCATGGGCCAGGGCGACAAGGACAAGGCAGAGGCACTGAAGGCCGAAGTAGCCGAGATCAAGGCAAGCATGCCGCAGTGGGAAGAGGCCGAGCAGCAGGCCGGCGCAGAGCTCGACGATCTCCTCGCCCGCCTGCCCAATCTGCCGGCGGATGACGTGCCCGATGGCGCCGACGAGAACGACAATGCCGAAATCGCGGCCTGGGGCGAGAAACGCGACTTTGCTTTCGAGCCCAAAGAACATGCCGATATCGGCCCGGCGCTGGGCATGGAGTTCGAGACCGGCGCGAAGATTTCCGGCGCGCGCTTCACCTTCCTGCGCGGCGATATCGCCCGCTTGCACCGCGCGCTGGCGCAATTCATGCTCGACCGGCAAACGTGCGAAAACGGCTATACCGAGTGCAACCCGCCAGTACTGGTGAATGACGATGCCATGTATGGCACGGACAAGCTGCCCAAGTTCGCCGAAGACAGTTTTCGCACCACCGACGACCGCTGGCTTGTCCCCACCTCCGAAGTCCCCCTCACCTATTCGGTGGCAGGCGACATTCTCGGCGATCTGGCCGAACCGATCCGCATGACCGCGCATACGCTGTGTTTCCGCAGCGAGGCGGGCTCTGCCGGACGTGATACGCGCGGGTTCATCCGCCAGCACCAGTTCGAGAAGGTCGAACTGGTCAGCGTCTGCCGCCCCGAAGACAGCGAGGCGGAGCATGAGCGCATGACCGGATGCGCCGAAGGTATATTGCAGGCGCTGAACCTGCCCTATCGCAAGATGCTGCTGTGCGTCGGCGATATGGGTTTCGGCGCGCGCAAGACCTACGATCTGGAAGTCTGGCTGCCCGGCCAGGGGGCCTATCGCGAGATTTCCTCCTGCTCGAACACCGGCGAATTCCAGGCCCGGCGCATGAATGCGCGCTATCGGCCGGAAGGCGAGAAGAAGACCCGCTTCGTCCACACGCTCAATGGCTCCGGCCTCGCCGTGGGCCGGACACTGGTCGCGGTGATGGAGAATTACCAGAACGAGGATGGCAGCGTGACCGTGCCCGAATGCCTCTCGTCCTATATGGGCGGCGTAGAGGTACTGAGCCCTGCCTGAAATTTCGTTCGCCCTGAGCTTGTCGAAGGGCCGTCCTTACCTTCTGGCCTTGCGCTGAAAAAGAAAAGCAGTGCTTCGACAAGCTCAGCACGAACGGTTTACGAGATTATTTCCGGAGAGGTAACTGCATGAAAATCCTCCTCACCAATGACGATGGCGTCCACGCCCCCGGCCTCGAAGTGCTCGAAGCCATCGCGCGCCAGTTTTCGGACGATATCTGGATCTGCGCGCCGGACGAGGAACAGTCCGGAATGGGCCATGCCCTCACCCTCACCCGCCCTGTTCGGCTGCGCAAGCATGGCGAACGGCGCTTCTCCGTCACCGGCACCCCCACCGATTCGGTGACGATGGGCCTCAGGCAGGTGATGGACGGCGCGCCCGACGTGATCCTGTCGGGCGTCAATCGCGGCGCCAATCTTGGCGACGACATTACCTATTCGGGCACGGTATCGGCGGCCATCGAAGGCGCACTGGCCGGCATCCGGTCCATCGCGATGAGCCAGGTGATCGGGCGCGACGATGCGGGGCACGACATGTCCTTTGCCGCTGCCGAGGCCTGGGGCGCCAAGGTGCTTGCCCCCCTGCTTGACACGCCGCTGCCCGATCGCACGCTGGTCAATGTGAACTTTCCGCCGCGCGCACCCGAGGATATCAAGGGTATCCGCGCGGTGGCGCAGGGCTTTCACGACTACTCGCGCGGCACGGTGGTGGAAGGCCGCGATCCGCGCGGCTTCCGCTATTTCTGGTTCGGCCTGCAGGCAATCGAGCACACGCCCGATCACGGCACTGATCTGGAAGCCATCGCCGACGGCTATGTATCGGTCACCCCGCTGCAGCTCGATCTGACCCACCACGCTTCTCTCAAGGCGCTGGGCGAGCGTTACGAGACCTGAGAATGCTTGACCGCACCCGCGCCCTCGCGCACCAAGGCTGCGCATGAGCGAGCGCAAGCAACTCGACCAGATCGCACCGGGAGGGGGAACGACGCGGGTCTATCGCGGGCCGCGCTTCCAGCCACTGCGCCGCGCGACCAAGATCCCCGTATGGGGCGATCTGGGTATCCGGCTCGGCCTTGCGCTGTTCTTGATCATGGTGGTCGTGATGATCCACTGGTGGGATCGCGAAGGGCTGGTCGACAATCTCGACGGCGAGGTGAGCTTCCTCGACGTGATCTATTTCACCATGATCTCGATCACCACCACGGGCTTTGGCGATATCGCCCCGATTTCCGATCGCGCCCGGCTGGTCGAGGCGGTGATCGTGACCCCGGTCCGCTTTGCCGTCCTGTTCATTTTCGTGGGCACCGCCTACAACTTCCTCATCAAGCGTAGCTGGGAAAAATTCCGCATGGCCCGCATCCAGGAACAACTGAAAAACCACATCATCGTGCTCGGCTACGGCATCTCCGGCTCCGAATCGGTGACCGAACTGATCGAGCGCGGCACCGATCCCAGTACGATCGTGGTGATCGATCCCAGCGAAGAACGGCTGCATGCGGCCGAATCGCTGGGCTGCAACGTGATGGCGGCCGATGCCACGCGCGATGAAACGCTGAAGGCGGTGCGGATTTCCGAAGCGCAGAACGTGCTGATTTCCGCCGGACGCGACGATACCACCATCTTGATCACGCTGACCGTACGTGCGCTGGCACCCAGCGTGCCCATCAGCGTGGTGGTGCGTGCGGCCGACAATGAATCGCTGGCCCGGCAGGCCGGTGCCAACAATGTCATCAACCCGGTGCGCTTCACCGGCCTGCTGCTTGCCGGAAGCGCCAAGGGCGAACATATCGCCGATTATCTGGCCGATCTCGCCAGCGTTTCGGGCCGCGTCCAACTGGTGGAACGCGAGGTGACTGAAGAAGAATGCGGCTGCGCGATCAGCGAATTGCGCACCGGCGGCCGGGGGCTGCGCGTCTATCGCGATGGCCGCGCCATCGGGTTCTGGGAAGACGAATGCCAGAACCTGCAGAAAGGCGACATCATCGTGGAGATCGTGGCTACGCCCAACGGGGAAAACAAGGGCGACGGCCATCGCCGCGACGATGAACTGCGCCAAGGCGCCTGATCGTTCAGCCCAGCAGCAGGAATACCCCGCCCATCGCCAGATAGGCGACAAGCCAGAAACCCCAATCGAACAGCGCGCGGCGAATGGGCTCCGCCCGGCGCACGGCGGTGATGACAATCGCCGGCCCGATGAAGGTGAGCGCCAGTCCGCCCGCCATCATGAAATAAAGCCACCATTTGGTTTCCAGCGTCTCGCTGCCGACCCGTGCGAACATATGGCCCAGCATGGCGGCGCTGGCGAACATCAGCAGCGCGGCCAGCGCATGTAACAGATAGGGCGGGCGGGGCGTCGATGCCCGGCCATAGAAAGCCACGCCCAGCAGCGCGGCGACAAACCATGCGGCCACAACCGCGATCCAGTTTACAGGTCCCATGCCGTGCCTCCTAGCGCGCGGGCCTCGCTTCGTGTAGGGGCGCGCGCGAATTTACGGACATTGCTATGAACACCTCCACCACCTCGATCCCCGACCAGAAGAAGGTCGGCATGGTTTCTCTCGGCTGCCCCAAGGCGCTGGTCGACAGCGAACGCATCCTCACGCGGCTGCGCGCCGATGGCTATGCGATGAGCCCCGATTATGCCGGCGCCGACGTGGTGCTGGTGAACACTTGCGGCTTTCTCGACAGCGCGAAGGAAGAGAGCCTGCAGGCGATCGGCGAGGCGATTGCCGAGAACGGGCGGGTGATCGTGACCGGCTGCATGGGCGACGAGGCCGAGGCCATTCGCGCCGCGCATCCCAGCGTGCTGGCCGTGACCGGAGCGCATCAGTACGAAGCCGTGGTGGAGGCAGTGCATGAACATGCGCCGCCGAGCCAGGGGCCGTTCATCGATCTGATCCCGCAGCCAGATGTGAAGCTGACGCCGCGGCACTACAGCTATCTCAAGATTTCCGAAGGGTGCAATCACTCCTGCGCCTTCTGCATCATTCCCGATCTGCGCGGGAAGCTGGCCAGCCGCCGGATTGATGCCGTGCTGCGCGAGGCGGAAAAGCTGGTCGCAGCGGGGACTAAGGAATTGCTGGTCATCAGCCAGGACACGAGTGCTTACGGCGTCGATACGCGCCACGAGAGCCGCGAATGGAAGGGCCGCGAAGTGCGCGCCCACATGACCGATCTCGCACGCGAGCTGGGCCAGCTAGACATCGGCGGCGGCGTGCCGCCCTGGGTGCGGCTGCATTATGTCTATCCCTATCCCCATGTCGATGCGGTCATCCCGTTGATGGCCGAGGGGCTGCTGGCGCCCTATCTCGACATCCCCTTTCAGCACGCCAGCCCCAAGGTGCTGCGCGCCATGAAACGCCCGGCGAACGAGGCTAAGGTGCTCGAGCGGCTGAAGGGCTGGCGGGAAATCTGCCCCGATATCGCGATCCGCTCGAGCTTCGTGGTCGGCTTTCCCGGCGAGACCGAGGACGATTTCAAATATCTGCTCGACTGGCTTGAAGAAGCGCAGCTCGACCGTGTGGGCGCGTTCCGTTTCGAACCGGTGGAAGGCGCGCAGGCCAACGCCCTGCCCGATCCCGTACCCGAAGCGGTCAAGGAGGAACGCTATGCCCGGATCATGGAAGTGACCGAGCGGATCAGCGCCGCCAAGCTGCAGGAACGGGTCGGCAAGACCATCCCGGTAATCATCGACGAGGTCGGCGAACCGGACGAGGACGGCGATATCGGCGCCACGGGCCGCAGCCAGGCCGATGCGCCGGAGATCGACGGTGCGGTCTATCTACGCAATGTGCCGGCCGCGCTGACCGCCGGCGATATCGTCTCCGCCGTGGTGGAGGATGCCGACGCGCACGATCTCTTTGCCGCTCCCGCCTGAGAATTTGGATCTCCCAGCGCCCCTCGGCAGACCGCTCCGAAAAGGAAGTGATTTTCTATGCCGTTAATTTCGCGGGTAAAAGGCATTGCATTTCCGTTGGAATGGGGCTTTGCTCGAGCGAAGGATATGCGGAATTCTACTCCTAACCAACTCTTAACCTCACTATTGCGAGGTTTACCTAGGGTCGCAGATGAAAACGGTAACTTCGTAGAAAGAATATTAAGTAGATCCGCTTCATAGGGGTGCGCGATGACGACCGTCCGCTCTTTGGACCGTTTGACACGGAAGCTGCGCCAACCGTTGTCGCGGTTGCCCCTCGGCGCGGGGCAACGCATCAAGGATTTGCTGGTGAGCGCCGTTATCGCGTTCGTCCTTTTTGCGGGACTGGTGCTAAGCCCGATCGATCAGCTGAGCTGGGTGGTCCAGTCCCGTCTATCTACTCATGAACCTTCTGGCGATATTGTTTTCGTCAGCACGGACGCAGACATAACCCACAGCGCCCAGCCCGAAGGCAGAACACAACTCGCCGCAGCCCTGCGCACGCTAGCAAATCGAGATGTGGCGAGAATCTACATTGACCTTGCGTTCCCCACACACTCCACCGAGCAGGCTGATAGGGCGCTAGCCAGCGCAATTGCCGCCTTGGAAGCCCGTGTAATTCTAGTTGATAGACTGGAGCGCAAATTCACAGAAGGCGACCGCCCACTTCGAACCATGCCCGAGATCGCCGGCAATGCGCGGCGGGTCATTTCAAGGGACACGAGCAATTGGATGGGCTTCACTTGGACCCGGGACTTTGCGCACGAACTCGATGGGAAACGACTTCCCTCGTTTTCCGCCTCCTTGGCCGGCGTCGAAGATCTTCGCTCGGGCAGTTATCAAATCGATTATGCGCTCAATTCCCGTGAGATCACCCATCTAAATATTGAAAATTTTTTTGACAGCGATGTGGCTGGGCAGCTTGATGGCAAGGTCGTCGTTTTCGGGAAAGAGGCAAGTCTCACGCAAATGGGTGCGAGAACCCCGGGAAATTTTTTGGTCCCCCAGAGCTACACCGATATTTACGGTGCGGAGACCCTGAAAGCTAATCCTCCAATCTTGGTTGGAGGATTTCGAGCTCTATTAGTTTACTCGTTCGTCATTTTAGCCATTGTTCTGTTTATCCATTCGAAACGGAAACGCAGGCTAGCTTATTCGACGCTCGCATTGTCTTTGCCTGTAATTTTGTACGTTGGGAACCCGCAAGGAATAAGGGCGGAACTCTCCTATCCGGCAGCGATGATGACAATGTACATCCTGCTGCGCTCGCGGTCTCGCTGGAAGGATCGTCTTACGTTAGTAGATGATGAAACGGGGCTTCCCAAACTTCGGGCGCTGGAAATTGAACTCAGTCAGGATACTCATGCCCGCGGTCATATAGTGGTATCTCGCATTCACGGCTATGAGCACGTCTTCAAGACTCTTCCTCGCGTCGACCGAGCTAAATATCTTCTCAAGTTGGTCGAACGCCTGCGCACGATCAATACGGACCGGGTCCTGTATGCCGAAGGGCACCACATCGCGTGGCATTCCGGCGAAGACGATGAAAACCAGCTAACTGACCATCTCGATGGAATGCGAGCATTATTTGCTGCTCCGATTTACGTATCCGGTTCCTCGATCGATGTTGGCATCAGTTTCGGCGTGGCCAGACTGGACGGTGATCCTTCAGCCAGACTTGCCGCCGCAGTGGCTGCTGCAGAGGAGAGTTCCGAGGCGCTGGAGCCAATCAAGATAGCAGAAAGCAACTCGCGTTTTGACGAGCTGTGGGACCTATCTCTTCGAGCCAGGATTGACGAAGCTATGGCAGCGGGAGAGATCTTCTGTGTTTATCAGCCGAAGATCGACACGAGAAGCGGCACCATGACTGGCGCAGAGGCGCTCGTACGATGGAAAGACCCGGTTCGAGGGTTCATTCCGCCTATGAACTTTATCGCTCAGTGCGAAAAGGCCGGGAGGATGGAGGCACTTACGGAGTTTGTCTTTCGAACAGCATGTGAGGCAGGGCGGCTCATGCACTTCCGCGGCCGTTCGCTCACCATGTCGATCAATGTTTCGGCTACTATGCTTTCAGACATGAAAGTGGTGGGCCTGATAAGAAACGCGCTCCATGCCACTGGTTTCGATCCTCGCTTTCTTATTCTTGAGGTTACGGAAACGTCACGCATCGGCGACCTTCAGACGGCGGAACTCGTCCTGAACGAGTTGAAGTTCATGGGGGCTCGCATTTCGATTGATGATTTCGGGGTCGGAGAAACCAACTTTGAGACTTTTTTTGCACTGCCTTTCGATGAAGTGAAGATCGATCGCTTATTTGTCGCGAACATGGCAAAAAGCAAAAAGGCTAGAGCTATCGTCAGCAGCATTGTGAAGATGGGCAAGGATGCTCGAATCGGTGTCGTGGCCGAAGGTGCCGAAGACAATGAAACGATTCGAATTTTGATCGAAATGGGTTGCACCCATGTGCAAGGCTACGTGCTAGCCCGCCCGATGAATCTTGAAAAATTAATAGAATTCAATGAATTGAAAGAAATAAACACCGCCTGACAGAGATCCACCTTTACAAATAATTAAATTTATAACAAAACCTCCTAGTGATTATCACTTAGGAGGTTTTTATGTGGAACGTATGGGAATGGATGTTCGGCAAATAAGCTGAATATGAAATTATTACTTGAAAGGGCCCCTTTTTTAGGGGCCCTTTTCGTGCTTAATTAATTTTATTATTAATGAAACGTTATCCTTCTTCAGCCGTTCCTGGTAAATGGCCATTAATATCGAAACGAAATTTTCGTTCTCTCTTCCCGACATCACCGACGTATTGCTTCAGTTCGAGGCTGCGCACGTTCCGGAGCAGCGTATCCTTTCCTGCCACACGGAACTTTCCGTGGCGGAACATTGCGCTCGTGTCCCGGCACAGGACAGCATCGGCGAGCGGGTCTGGATCAGGGCTGAAGGCGAGTTTTCCGTTTCGTATGTTGCACAGGTCGAAATCGATCGTCAGCTTGCCGATCTCGAGACGCTGAAGCGCCTCGCCCCGCACGACATGCCGGGCGAAGTGGTACAATACCTTTTCGACAGCCGTTACTGCGCAGCCGACACGCTGCAAACACTGGTGCAGGAAGAGTTCTCGGACACGACGGGCGGTGCGCGGATCGCTGCCATCCGCGATTGGATCGCGGACAAGTTCACTTATGCTGCTGGCGTATCGGGTCCGCAGACAACCGCTCTCGACAGTTTTGTTGCCCGGCAAGGCATTTGCCGGGATTACGCACACGTACTAATCGCGATGGCGCGCGCCAGCGCGATCCCGGCTCGTTATGTCGCCTGCTACGCGCCCGGTGTCGAACCACCCGATTTTCACGCCATCGCCGAGGTCTTCCTCGGCGACCCAGAAACCGAAGGCGGAGGTACGTGGCAGATGGTCGATGCCACCGGCATGGCCGATCCAGCACATACAGTGAAAATCGGTGTTGGCCGCGATGCGGCAGACGTAAGCTTTCTCACCAGCTTCGGGATGACCGACTTCGGCGACAAGCAGATAAGCGTTACTGCGGACTAGCCGCAGCTTGGCCACGAATAGGAATGCGGCCCTCTGGCGCTCGAGGGAGGCGGCTGATACTCGGCAGAGTGTGGGAGGAAAGATGCCGATGGACGGTACATGCCCGAAATGAAGTTCGAAGCCGATCACCTGCTCCTTTTCGGAGCGACCGGCGACCTGTCCCAGCGCATGCTGCTGCCATCGCTATGCGCCCTGCATGCAGACGGATTGATCGGCAAGGATCTGCGCATCGTGGCGACCGCTCGGTCGGAAATGACCACGAGAGAATTTCGGGATTTCGCGCGCGAAGCCTTGGAGAAATACCTTCCCAAGAACAGGCGCGGGCCGATGGCTGATTTCCTTAATCAGATCAGCTACGTTCCCGTCGATGCGACAACGCCGGAAGGATATGACGAACTCGCCAGGGAAGTCGGAGGTTACAAAGGTCTGGCGATTTTCCTGTCCACTGCACCCAGCCTTTTCGAACCGACAATTTCGGGGCTAAAGCGGGTTGGCCTGACCAACGGCAATGCTCGCATAGCCCTCGAAAAGCCGCTGGGCACAGATCTGGAAAGCAGCCGCGAAATCAATGATGCCGTCGCGCAGGCTTTCAACGAAGACCGCATCTTCCGCATCGACCACTATCTCGGCAAAGAGACTGTGCAGAATCTCCTGGCGCTCCGGTTCGCCAACATCCTTCTCGAGCCGGTATGGAATTCCAACTATATCGAGCATGTCCAGATCACCGTGGCTGAAACAGTGGGTCTGGAATCGCGGGTTGCCTACTATGACGACAGCGGCGCCCTGCGCGACATGGTCCAGAACCATATGCTCCAACTCCTCGCTCTGGTGGCGATGGAGCCTCCTACCAGTTTCGATGCGACTGCCGTGCGCGATGAGAAGGTCAAGGTACTGCGCGCGTTGCGTCCGGCCAAGCCGGAAGAGGTAGTCACGGGCCAATATCGCGCCGGTGCCGTCGACGGCAAGAGTGTCCCCGGCTATGACGAGGAACTGGGCAAGGATAGCGGCACCGAAACCTACGTCGCACTGAAGGCTCATGTCGACAACTGGCGCTGGCGCGGCGTGCCGTTCTACCTGCGTCACGGCAAGCGCATGCCCGAGCGAGTCACGGAAATCGTGGTTCAGTTCCGCTGTATTCCGCATTCCATTTTCGAAGGTCGCGGCGCGCGCACCGAACCCAACCGGCTGGTTATCGAAATCCAGCCGAAGGAAAATATCCAGCTTACTATGATGGCGAAAGTGCCTGGGCTCGGTAGCGAAGGCTTGCGCCTGCGCCCGGTGCCGCTGGATATTGCCATGCCCGATGCATTTTCGGACGTGGTGCGACGGATCGCTTACGAACGCTTGTTGCTCGATCTCATCCACGGGGACCAGACGCTTTTCGTACGCCGCGACGAGGTGGAGGCCCAGTGGGACTTCATCGATCACATTCGCAATTTGTGGGCGGAGAACGACATCCAGCCCAAAACCTATGCCGCAGGCACATGGGGGCCCAGTGCCGCCGTGGCGCTTGCCGAACGCGACGGGGTGACCTGGCACGATGACTAAACCGCTCAACGATACGATCCGCCGCGTGACCGAACGCGTTGTCGAGAATTCGAAGCCCACACGGTCCGCCTATCTCGACCTGATGGATCGCGAAGGCGATCGCCAGGTCAATCGCGGCACTATGTCGTGTTCCAACCTCGCGCATGCCTATGCCGGCGCAGAGGATGATCAGAAGGCCATCATGGCTGCGCGCGGACCCAATCTGGGCATCGTCACCGCATATAATGACATGCTTTCGGCCCATCAGCCTTATCATCGCTACCCGGAACGCATGAAGATCTGGGCCCGCGAAGTGGGTGCCACCGTCCAGGTAGCGGGGGGCACGCCTGCCATGTGCGATGGCGTCACGCAGGGCGAAGACGGTATGGAGCTCTCGCTCTTCAGCCGCGACACCATTGCCTTGTCGACCGTGGTTGCATTGAGCCATGCCATGTATGACGGCGTGGCCCTGCTTGGCATTTGCGACAAGATCGTGCCCGGCCTGTTGATGGGCGCACTACGCTTCGGCCACCTGCCGGCCATCTTCGTGCCATCGGGCCCGATGGGAACCGGTATTTCCAACAAGGAAAAGCAGAAGACCCGCCAGCTTTATGCAGAAGGCAAGGTCGGACGCGAAGAATTGCTCGCGAGCGAAATGGGCAGCTATCATTCGCCGGGCACTTGCACCTTCTACGGCACAGCGAATTCCAACCAGATGATGATGGAGATGATGGGTCTCCACGTGCCCGGCGCGGCTTTCGTACCGCCCGGTGCCAAGTTGCGGCAGGAAGTCAGCCGTGCGGCCACCCATCGTCTCGCCGCCATGCGTAAGAGCGGAGACGATTATCGCCCGCTCGGCCGCGTGGTGGACGAAAAGGCGATCATCAACGCCGCGATCGGATTGCTTGCGACCGGCGGCTCGACAAACCATGCGATCCACATTCCGGCCATGGCACGGGCGGCGGGCATCAAGTTCGACTGGACAGACCTTGCCGAACTGTCGCGCGCCGTACCGCTGGTTGCCCGCGTCTATCCTAACGGCTCTGGCGATGTGAACCACTTCCACGACGCTGGCGGCATGGGCTATGTCATCGGCACCCTGCTCGACGAGGGTCTGGCCCACGCGGACATTCTCACCGTCTGGGAGGGCGGTTTCGATTCCTACAGCCGCGAACCCGGCATGGACGGCGATGCACTCACCTGGCGCGACCCCGGGCCTAGCGGCGATCCGGAAATGCTGCGCCCGGCATCAGAACCATTCCAGAGTGATGGCGGCATGCGCCTCGTCGAAGGCAATCTCGGCCGCGCCTGTTTCAAGTCGTCAGCCGTCGAGCGCGAGCGCTGGACGATCGAGGCGCCGTGCCGGGTATTCCAGGACCAGCGCAGCGTGAACGAGGCGTTCAAGAAAGGCGAACTCGATCGCGATGTGGTCGTCGTTGTCCGCTATCAGGGGCCGCGCGCCAATGGCATGCCGGAATTGCACAAGCTGACCCCTGCCCTCGGCGTCCTGCAGGACCGCGGCTACCGTGTCGCGCTTGTCACCGATGGGCGCATGTCAGGAGCCAGCGGCAAAGTGCCCTCTGCGATCCATTGTACGCCCGAGGCGCTCGGCGGTGGTCCGCTTTCGAAACTGCGTGACGGCGATATCGTTCGCGTATGCGCAGAAACTGGAACACTTTCGACGACTGCCGATCTCGATGCACGCAGCCCGGCTACTGAGCCGGAGGCCGACAGCGGTATGGGCCGCGAACTGTTTGCCATGTTCCGCCGGAATGCCGATGGAGCGGAACAGGGCGCATCCTCGATGCTGGCTATGGCGGGATTGTAAGAATGGAACTCGTAAGCGTCGATATCGGCGGCACCCATGCCCGTTTCGCGATCGCCACGATTGCCGAAGATGGCAGCATCACTCTGGGCGAACCCGAGACGATCCACACTGAGGATCACGCCAGCTTCCAGACTGCCTGGGAAGACTTTCGTGAGCGGATGGGCGGCAGCCTGCCCCCGCGCGTCTCCATGGCCATCGCAGGGCCGGTTGGAGGAGAGGTCATCCGCTTTACGAACAATCCGTGGATCATTCGGCCCGCGCTCATCGGCGAGAAGCTGGGCTGCGACAGCTATTGCGTGGTCAACGACTTCGAAGCGGTCGCCCATGCAGTTGCTCGGGTAAGCGAAGACGAATTCATTCATCTGACCGGCCCTGACGAACCACTCGCACCGACTGGCAGGCTCAGCGTCCTTGGCCCCGGAACCGGCCTCGGCGTTGCGCATCTCTACCGTGAGCCCGACGGGACCTATCGCGTGTCGGCAACAGAAGGGGGTCACATCGATTTTGCCCCTCTCGACACTATCGAGGACGCCATCCTAGCACGGCTACGCAAGCGGCACACTCGTGTTTCCGTCGAACGCGTAGTATCCGGGCCGGCTATTTCCGATATCTATCAGACCTTGGCCGCGATGGAGGGCAAGGCTGTAGCCGAAGAAGACGATATCGACATCTGGAAGCGCGGGCAGGACGGCAGCGATAGTCTTGCCGCAGCAGCAGTCGACCGTTTCTGTCTTTCGCTTGGCAGCGTGGCAGGCGATATCGCTCTGGCACAAGGAGGATTTGGCGGCGTGGTGATTGCTGGCGGGCTTGGCTACCGCATTCGCCATACACTCCTCAAATCCGGGTTTGCGGAGCGCTTCCGCTCGAAAGGCCGGTTTCAGAGCCTGATGGCATCCATTCCCGTCAAGCTCATCACTCACCCCCAGCCCGGCCTGTTTGGCGCTGCTGCGGCATATGCATCCGAACACGGGATCTCCGAAGAATGACGACCATCGCCGAAATCATGCAGACTGCTCCGGTCATTCCAGTCATCGTCGTGGACGACTTGGAGCATGCCGTGCCACTGGCTCGCGGGCTGGTGGCGGGTGGGCTTCGCGTCCTTGAGGTGACACTGCGCACTTCCGCCGCGCTGGATGCGATCCGCGCCATGAAGCAGGTAGAGGGCGCCATCGTCGGTGCGGGCACGGTGACCAATCAGCACGAACTTGCGGATGCAATCGACGCTGGCAGTGAATTTATAGTGTCCCCGGGCCTCACCGAAAGCCTCGGCAAGGCGGCCATCCGTGATGGGATTCCTTTCCTCCCTGGCATCGCCAATGCCGGCGATATCATGCGCGGGCTCGACCTCGGGCTTACGCATTTCAAGTTTTTTCCCGCCATGGCAGCAGGGGGATTGCCCGCACTTAAAGCGTTGGCGGCTCCATTCGGCCAATGCCGTTTTTGCCCTACCGGGGGCATAACGTTGGAAAATGCGCCCGACTGGCTCTCATTTAACCCAGTGCTGTGCGTCGGTGGAAGCTGGGTTGCGCCACGTGGCCCTGTGGACGAACACAAGGTAGAAGAAATCGCTCGCCAGGCGGCGGGCATGCGCCGCTAAGACGTTCGCCGGGTATTTTCGCGGCGGAACGTCCACACTGTTTCGCCGCCGCGATTGCGAACTTCGGCTTGAAGACCGCCGATATTGGTTTTCAATTCCCGTGAGAGATTGGCGGCCAAGCCTGAACCTACCCGCTGGTTAACCTGAAGTCCGAAAAGTCCGAAGATTGATCGGATCACTCCGCCCTGAATGAGTGATGCAGCCGCACCATTCTGTTGGATGCTGTAACGAGCTTCTTCGCCATCGAAATTTACATGATCGGAGAATTCGCGATGGATCAGGTCTCGGATGATCGCATCTGCAGCCGCCAGATGCTGCGCGCTGCGGCCGAGTGCATCCAGATCTATCCAGTCACACCGGGCAAGATTTTCACGCATCCGCACACGGTCGAAATCGGTGTTACTATTGGACGGGTCCTGGATTGCTTCCCAACCAGAAGTCTTTACAATTCTCGCCAGTTCTTCACGCTTCCATGCCAGCAAGGGACGAACGAGGGAGATTGACGTTTCTGGCACATTGGAAAGAGCGCGGATCGACGCCAAGCCTCCAAGACCACTGCCCCGGTTAAGGCGCATGAAAAAAGTCTCAGCCTGATCGTCGAGTTGATGTGCCGTTGCCAGCCCGCTCAGACCACGCTCCTCACACCAAGCAGCAAGAACGCGATATCGGGCCGCTCTCGCCTGAGATTGCAAATTGCCGCCCGGCACCTTCACTTTCAAGATGCGATGCGGCACATCAATTTGGGCGCAATAGCGTGACGCCAACTCGGCCTCTTCGGCACTCCCTTCCCTTAATTGGTGGTCGACCGTGGCAGCTTCCACGCGTCCAGGCAGCGCCCCTTTGGCTAGCAAAAGGAGCGCGAGACTGTCTCCTCCGCCTGAAAGCGCGATACCGAGTTTATCCGCTCCGGCCTTGAGCTGCGGCCTGAGAGTGAAGAGGTCGGCCCGGAACCGATCCAGCAGTTCCGGAGCAACCGGCATACTAGCTACACTTCACCTCGCTACGCGCCGTCGCGTAGTCGGACTGGAGGCGGCCAGACGCCAGCGCCGGATAAGTCTCGCCAAATTCCGATAGGGCAATACACGCGCGTTTCGTATCCTTGAGCGCGATCATGGATTCGGCCAGATACAGCAGGCTATCGCCAGCCCGTGCCCCATTCTTATCAGCCTGATAATTCTTCAGAAACCACGGCGCGGCCTCGCTCGGCTTGCCGTCATCGAGATAGGCGCGGCCGAGAAGGTTGCGGCCATAACTCGTACGGGCATGGCTGGGATACTTCTCGACAAACATGGTCAGCTGCTGCTGTGCCTCAGGGAAGAAACCAGCATCCCACAGTCGGAACCCATAGGAATACTCGTCGTCTCCGGCATCGCCCGTCTGCGGCTTCGCGATGGCTTGAACCGCTGAGACACGCGCGGGATCTGGCCTGGCGGCCGCTGGAGCCGGGCTAGCAGTAGGTACGCTCGAGCTTGGAGCGGAAGACGTTTCCGTAGAAGGTGCACTGACCCCTTGGGCGTTGGACCGTTCGATCTTCTCGATGCGTTCTTCGAGCAAACGAATAGCGTTGGTTCCGACCTCATATTGCGCGGTCAGACGCTGCAATTGACTTTCCAACGCATCGAGACGCGCAAGAATATCCGTCACCGCAGTTGTGGAAGGCGCAGCTATCGTGGGAGCCGCAGCTGGCTGACCGGTAATTTCCGGTTCGAAATACCGGCCGTCGCCGCCAGGAAAGACCTTACGCTGCAACGCGCGAACTTCAGCTTCGAGTTTGCGAATGCGCGTTTCGTCATTGTCTTGAGCGATGGCGGGCATTGAAGTGGCCACGAGGGCCATGCCGATGGTCCCGAGGCCGAGGACTCGTGCGCTGCGTAGGATCATGAAGATTCAAACTCCCTGTGGAGATTCATTGGATAAAAGTGCCGTAGCGACCCGAAACTGTCGAGAGGATTAAAGCGCAGGTCCACCGTCGAGGCGTAAGATGTAGATCAGGTCGCAGATTGAGAATTCGCGCTCGCTTGCTCACCTTCCGACCCATTTTCACGCGCCAAAAGAGCTTCAGCTGTGACCGGCACATCCTTCACTACCGTATCCTCTTCGCTGAGCTTGGGAACAGTGCGGCCACCCACGGTTATCGCCAAGGCATACGGCCTGCCGGTCCAGACCTGTGGCCCTTCCGCATCTTCCGGAATGGTGAAACTATCGCCCTCCGCCATCTGCGCTTCATAAAGACGCTCGCCACTCGCGTCGTAGAATTTCACCCAGGTGCCATCCATCTCGCTCGTAAAGACAACAGGACCGCTTGCAGGTTCGGGCTTGGCAGCGACCGGCTGCCGCGGCTCTGCAGTACTGGCCATCTGTTCGCTTGGGTCCTGAAGCGGTGCCGGCCCCAGCCCCGGGGCAAAATAGCTGGAGTAGAATGCGTAAATTCCACCCAGAAGCAAAACGGCTGCCAAAGCAGCGAACCATGCGAGCCCACGGCCCGGCACGCGCTCTGGATCCCCCGCCTCGAATTTTGTCGGCTTGTCTTCGGCGTTCGCCGTTCCTTCTGCGAGCTCGGCGCGAACTTGATCCAGCGCCTCTTTCTCGTCGAGGTCGAGCAGGCGCGCATAGGTCCGGGTAAAGCCGATTGCATAAGTCCGAGATGGAAGAGCAGCGAAATCGCCAGCTTCAATACTTTCCAGATGGCGAAGAGGAATTCTGGTTTCGGCCGCGACCTGGTCAATCTCCAGACCCTTCGCCTGACGCGTTTCGCGGAGCCGTTCTCCCACCGGCTTGGATGGGGCTGCGGCAGATTGCGCGGTTACGTCTTCTTGTTCTTCCATGAATTTCCCGAACTTATCGAACCCTGAAGCGGCTTAGAAGAAGCGCGCCGGTCTAGTGTCAACCATAGCAGGCTGCGCGCTTCAAAGGAAATAGACAGATCGCCCATTTAACGGGATCAAATCAGTCAATCTCTATACCGTTATTCTGTGCCCATGCCGCGATCGCCGCGCGCATGTCCGGCGGGGGGCGCAACAACCAATGCTGCATCTGCTGGGTCAATTCGGGAAGGGAGACTTTTCGCACCAATTCCTTGATCGGCCCTACAGCGGCGGGCGTGATGGAAAAGCGGGTGTAGCCAAGCCCCATAAGCGCGAGTGCTTCCAGCCTTCTTCCCCCCATTTCGCCACAAACGCCGATCCGAACTGAGCTGCCCACCATCTGCTTCGCCAGCCGGGCCATGAAGCGCAGGATCGCAGGGCTTAGCCAATCGTATCGTTCGGCCAGCTTGGGGTTGGCGCGATCGGCGGCGAAGAGGAACTGCGTGAGATCGTTCGTGCCGACCGAGATGAAAGACAGCTTGGGCAAGAGGACGTCCAGCACCTCTGCAAGCGACGGCACTTCCAGCATGCAGCCATATTCAATCGTCTCGGGAAGCACGCGGCGGCGATCTCTCATGAAATCGGCCTGCTCCTCGAAGATCGTTTTTGCCGCATCGAATTCCCACGGTTCGGAGACCATCGGGAACATTACGGAAAGCTGCCGACCGGCGGCTGCCTCGAGAAGGGCCCGTGCCTGAGCCTTCAGCAGACCCTCGCGCTCGAGCGATAGGCGGAGCGCGCGCCAGCCCATTGCCGGGTTTTCGTCCTTCTCCGCGATGTCGTTAGCGAGGTAAGGAACCGCCTTGTCGCCGCCGATATCGACCGTACGGAAGATGACCGGCTTTCCATCGGCAGAATCAAGCACGTCGCGGTATAGGCGCATCTGTCGTTCACGTGCGGGCAGAGTCGAAGAAACGAGAAACTGGAACTCCGTGCGGAACAGTCCGATTCCGTCGGCGCCGGTAAGTTGCAAGGCGCTGATATCGTCCCGCAAACCTGCATTCATCATTACGATTATGCGGGTGCCGTCTCGTGTAAAAGGTTCCACGTCGCGCAGTTCGGCATAGGCAGCCGCCCGCTCCTTGCTCCGTGCAAAACGGGCATCGAATGCTTCGCGAAGCTGCTGCGAAGGCCGCAGCGTAACCGTGCCCAGATCGGCATCCACCAGCACCTCGTCGCCTTCGGATACGTGGCTGCGCACACGCGGTACCCGCCCTAGAACGGGAACGCCCATGGCACGCGCTACGATAACCACATGCGCGGTGAGCGACCCTTCCTCCAGCACCACGCCCTTCAACCGCCGCCGATCATATTCGAGCAATTCGGCCGGGCCCAGATTGCGTGCGAAGAGGATCGAATCCCGGCGCAGACCCTGGGTTGCGGCTGTACCGAGCTGGCCTGACACAATGCGGAGAAGACGGTTCGAAAGGTCTTCAAGATCATGCATACGATCCGCCAGCAGCGGGTCGTCGATTTCGCGCATCCGCATGCGGGTCCGCTGCTGGACGCGCTCGATGGCAGCCTCTGCCGTGAGCCCGCTGTCGATCGCCTCGTTGATGCGGCGGCTCCAGCCTTCATCGTAGGCGAACATCTTGTAGGTCTCGAGCACCTCGACATGCTCGCCGCCCTTCCCGAATTCCGGTTCGCGCCCCATTGCATCGATCTGGTCGCGCATCTTGTCGAAGGCGCGGTAGACCCGCTGGCGTTCCGCCTCGACGTCTTCGGCCATGACCTGGTCGATCTCGACCCGTGGTTGATGGAAGACAGCCTGCCCGGCCGCCAACCCCTTGACCAAAGTCAGCCCTTCGAGAACATCGCATTCGGTCGGTGCTTCGCCGAGATCGATCGTGTTCTCGTCATCGACGAGTTCTTTGTGCGCAATCAATTCGGAGAGGACCATCGCGGTGGTCTGCAGAGCCTCGATCTCCACATCCTCGTATCGCCGGGGTTCGACATGCTGGACGCACAGCACCCCTACGGCTCGCTCACGATAGACAATGGGGACACCCGCGAAGGAATGGAATTTGTCCTCCCCGGTTTCAGGACGATAGAGGAAGTCCGGGTGAGCCTTGGCTTCTGCAAGGTTCAGAGTTTCGATGTTCTTGGCGATCGTCCCGGTCAGACCCTCGCCTACCCCCATTCGCGTCACATGGACGGCATCGGGATTGAGGCCGTGGGTAGCATAGAGCTCGAGTTCTCCATCGCGCAGCAGGTAAATCGAACAGACTTCGCTGGTAAGACTGTCCGCGATAATGTCGACAACACGATCGAGCTTATGCTGGGCATGATGGCGTCCGGCCATGACCTCGTGCAGTTGCGTGAGGATCTGGCGGGCGGAAGCTGCTGCTGACATGGCTTGCAGCTATAGCAAAAAACAGGAGCGGCGAAAGCGGGGCGCGCAAGTATAAACCTGCGACCCCGCAAACACGCAGGCGCCGATCAGTTCGCGGCGATTTCTTCCTTGATCCTAAGCTTCTGCTTCTTGAGTTGCTGGATCATCGCGATGTCGGGCGAGGGCCGCGCCTGTTCGTCGTGCAACCTCGATTCCAATCCGGCATGCTTGGCCTTGAGTGCGGCGACATGGGATGATTGCATAGGACTGGCTCCTTCTAGAGTTAAACCCCCAAAAGCGACTCGTACCGGGCGGCACGAGCCGCGATCGATGATCAAAACACAGCTTGATGAATTTACAAACCCCCTCCGAAGGGCCATGCGGCAGAACGAGAGACGGGAACGACGACAGTGAACGAACAGGAATTACGCAAGCGCCTGGAATCGCTCAAGGTTGAGCATCGGGACCTGGATGTGGCGATCTCTGCGCTGAGCGAAGCGGGAGAAAACGGATCGGTCGATCAATTGCAAATCGCCCGCCTCAAAAAGCGCAAACTTCAACTGAAGGATCGCATCTCCGCGATCGAGGACAATCTGATCCCCGACATCATCGCCTAACCGCGTTTCAATCCGGGACATGGCGAAACGAAAAGCTTCGCGCTTTGGATAATCCAATAGTCACCCGATTGTCATGGTCGCGCGAACAACCATTCAGGAACAGGTCGTCGAAGAGCTCTACGCGCACGCGCTCGAGCTGGCCGACGAAGCGCGCGCCGTTTTCGACCTGCGCGACGCCGCTTTTCTGACGGAAACCTCCGATCGCTGGCGCATCGCCATGTCAATCGAAGGACTCCGCACGACTACCCGGGTCATGCATGTGCTTGCCTGGCTGCTCAACCAACGCGCCTATTATGCCGGAGAGCTTTCAAAGCTCCAGCTCCTCCGAGATGGCGCTCTTGGAGAAGACCGCCCTTCCGACCCCCACAATCTGGCGCTTTTCCAAAGCGGCACGCAGGCCCTTATCCGAGCATCCCAGTATCTTCATGCGCGCGTACGGCGGCTGGATGATGAGCAGCGCCGAACAGCCGCGCACAATGCGGATGCCGTGCACAGTATGCATGGGCGGATCGCAAAGGCTTTTGGCGCCGAATCAGATAGCGGTTCCATGCAGCAGATTCAGGCGACCGAAAGAGCTTTGAAGTAACGCGTCAGACGGGCTTCTCTCGTCTCAGCCGAAATGTTCGGAATGAAAGTTCGCGTTGCCCCCCGCATCGCTTCGGCGGCTTCTTCCAATGTGGCGTAAAGCCCGGCCCCCACGCTCGCACAAATAGCCGCGCCCAAAGCGGTCGTTTCCACAAATTCGGGCCGTTCGACCTCGAGATCGAGAATATCCGCCAGATCCTGGGCCATCCAGTCGTTGGCGCTCATCCCGCCATCTATGCGCAAACTGGTCCAGGCTGCATCGTCGGCAGTAAAAGCAGAAGCTAGATCGCAGGTCTGGTGCGCCATCGCTTCCAGTGCAGCGCGGGCGATCTGTGCCCGTCCGCTTGCGAAGCTTAGGCCGGAAATGACACCTCGCGCATCCGGTTTCCAGTGCGGCGCCCCAAGCCCCGCAAGCGCCGGCACGATGACGACCTCGCCGCTGTCTTCAATCGATCGGGCCAGTTCTTCGGTTTCTGCCGCGCTCTTGATGAGGCCAAGCTGGTCGCGAAGATATTGAATGAGACTGCCGGCGACAAAGCACGAACCTTCCAGCGCGTAAGTGCGATTGCCATCCGTTTGCGACAAGACCGTACCCAGCAAACGGTGATTTGAATGGGGTACGTCCTGCCCCTTGTTCGTCAGCACAAAGGCACCAGTGCCGTAGGTAGCCTTGGTTTGCCCGAAGGCCAGGCATCCCTGCCCGATCGTCGCGGATTGCTGGTCTCCGACCAGCCCGCAGATGGGAATTGCCGTGCCCAGCCAATCCGCCTCGCAGGTCGCCAGTTTTCCTTGGGTATCGACGACCTCGGGTAGCGCGTGCCTGGCAATTCCGAATACATCGCATAAGCCAGCGTCGAACTGCGCACCGTCCAGCGGTAATAACAAAGTCCGGCTCGCATTGCTGGCGTCCGAGATATGGTGGCCGCCGGAGAGTTTGAAGACCAGCCAGCTCTCCACCGTGCCGAAGGCCAGCGTGCCGCTTTGCGCGGCAGCACCTACGGCCTCTTCATGATGCAGCATCCAGCGCATTTTCGTGCCGGAGAAATAAGGATCGAGCAGAAGTCCGGTACGTTCGTGCACGATATCCTCATGACCTTCCTCATGAAGCTGCCGACAGAAGTCAGCAGTACGCCGGTCTTGCCAGACTATGGCGCGGGCCAGCGGCTCGCCCGAATTGCGATCCCAGGCGACAACGGTTTCGCGCTGGTTAGTAATGCCGATGGCGGCGATATCGCCTGCATCATCGCTCGCGACATCGCGCATGCACTGAAGGGTCTTCGACCAAATTTCCGCCGCATCGTGTTCTACCCAGCCGGGGCGTGGATAATGCTGCGTCAGATCCGCCTGCGAAACGCGTTCCATGCGCCCCTGGTGATCGAAGATCATCGCTCTGGTCGAGGTCGTCCCCGCGTCGAGGACCAGAATTTTCGCTCCCATGCCCTCCTTGTGCCGTCCGCAGGAAGCGAAGTCGAGTGGTGACAGCCATCACCTGAGCCGGATTGGCATCGAAGCGGCGCGTTGCATCCCCTCCTGCCGACCGGCTAAGGAAAGATATGGCAGGTCTTCCACCCAAACCATGGCCCACCGGCGACGCGATACAGCTCGAACCGCTCGTGCGCCGCGTGCTCGCGCCGAATCCGTCACCCTACACCTATACCGGGACGCAGAGTTATGTCGTCGGGCTCGGTGGCGGCTGCGCGGTCATCGATCCCGGGCCGGACGAGCGGGAACACTTGCTCGCTCTCGATGCCGCCATCGGTGACGAACACGTTGCTGCGATCATGTGCACACACACGCACCGCGATCATTCGCCCGCCGCGAAAAGCCTAGCGAAGAGAACCGGAGCGCCCATCGTGGGCTGCGCGCCGCTGGTGCTCAATGACAGTGGACCGCGGGTCGATGCCAGTTTCGACCGGACCTATGGGCCCGACCGGGTGCTGGAAGACGGTGAAGCCATGACCGGTCCTGGCTGGACATTGCGAGCCGTGGCCACGCCTGGCCACGTGTCCAATCACCTGTGCTTTGCCCTCGAAGAAAGCGGGGCGCTGTTCACGGGTGATCATGTGATGGGCTGGTCGACCAGCGTGGTGGTCCCACCCGATGGCGATATGGCGAAATATATGGCGAGCTTGGAAAAACTCTACGCTCGTGAACAGGACCGCGTCTATTATCCGGCCCATGGCGAAGCGATCGAGAAGCCGCGTCAACTGGTTCGGGGCATGATCGGCCATCGTCGACAGCGGGAAAACCAGATCATGCGGCATCTGCGCGAAGGCCCTCATGAAGCGGCCGATTTCGTCCCGAAAATGTATAAAGGGCTGGACGAAAAGCTTCACGGCGCGGCCAAGATGTCCGTCACCGCGCACCTTATCGATCTGGAGCAGCGCGGTCTGGTCAGCCGTGACGGAGACGAATGGATCTCAGTTTGATTTTCATCTGAGAGCCAGCGGATCCGATAATTACTGATCGCGCGGCCGCCAATTTTTCCGGATGCGCTGCTGAGAAGGAACCCCCTCGCCTCGCTGCCCGTTCGCTCTATAAGCGCCCATAAAGCAATTCAGACGAGACACGACACATGACCGCCGAAACACAAATGCCCACCGGCCAGGACCTGCTCAGCGAGATCGACCGCCTCCGCAAGGAAAAGAATGCGATCATCCTCGCGCATTATTACCAGAGCGCGCAGATACAGGACCTTGCCGATTTCGTCGGAGACAGTCTGGAACTTTCCCGCAAGGCTGCCGAGACCGATGCGGATGTGATCGCCTTCTGCGGCGTGAAGTTCATGGCCGATACGGCCAAGATCCTGAGCCCCGAAAAGATCGTCGTCCTGCCTGACATGGATGCGGGCTGCAGCTTGGAAGACAGCTGTCCGCCTGAAAAATTCAAGGCATTCCGGGAAAAGCACCCGGATCACATCGCGCTGACCTACATCAATTGCTCCACCGAGGTGAAAGCGCTCAGCGACATCATCGTCACGTCATCGAGCGCGGAGACGATCATCAGCCAGATCCCCGAAGATCAGAAAATCATCTTCGGCCCCGACCGTCACCTGGGCGGGTACATGAGTCGGAAGTTCAACCGCGAAATGCTGCTGTGGCCGGGCGTCTGCATTGTGCATGAAGCGTTCAGCGAGACGGAATTGCTGAAACTCAAGCAGCAGCACCCCGACGCCCCGATTGCCGCGCATCCCGAATGTCCGCCGACCATCGTCGACCATGCCGATTACGTAGGCTCGACCAGCGGCATTCTCCAATTCGCCGAGACTTTCGAAGGCGACACGCTGATTGTTGCGACAGAGCCGCACATAATCCACCAGATGGAAAAGGCGCTGCCTGAAAAGACTTTCATCGGGGCGCCCGGCGCGGATGGAAACTGCAGCTGCAATATCTGCCCTTACATGGCTCTGAATACGCTCGAGAAACTTTACAATTGTCTCGATACGCTGGAGCCGCGGATCGAGATCGAGGAAGGTTTGCGGCTGCAGGCAAAGCAGAGCCTGGACCGGATGCTGGAAATGGCCAGCGGAACCATCGGCCAGGGCGACCTAGGCCGCGTCTAACGCTCCAGCCGCTCGGTCAGCATGTGCGGCGTGGCCATGCCGAATGCGAGCGCCACGGCGATCTGCGTCGGAAAATCTCCCAGAAAGACCGCTATTGCCAAGGCCACGGCGCCAAGGGTGGCAATGGCGGTCGGGAGAGCGACGGCACGCACGACGCGGTGCATGCCGTAAGCGGCGATCTGTCGCTCCTGCACCGGCATAGCATGCGCGATCAGGAAGATCAGACCCACTGCCAGTACGGGCTGCAGGAAGGCGGTCGAAAGGCCGGCCACTACCGCGTGACCGAAGCCGCGCCGCCCCTTGATGAAAGCATATAGCGCGAAGCCGGTGCCGCCGATCCCCGCCAGCGCAAGAAAGCGCAGGAAATTGACCGGCAGGTCCTCGCCCGTCACGAAGCTCAGCACTTCGGCTGTCTCGTTCGCGCGAAACAGCGCGCTGCCGCCTATCGCCAGCCCAGCAATCGCAATGCGCGTTGTCTGGTCAAACCGGCAGTCGCTGCGCGAGAAGTGCCAGGCGGAAAGGGCAAAGAAGAGCGCCAGCCCGCCAAGCGGTTCGACGAGAAAGAGCCCAGCCACCGCCGCGCCGATGACGACATAGGCAGCTGCGTGAACGAGCGTGAAAGACGCGAGCGTATCTTCCTGCTCGTCGCCGGCACCGTGCGAAAGGCCGAGCACGAAAAGCACAAGACCGAGGTAGATCGCGAAATCCTCGCCCGCAAACTGGGCGATGACGGCCAGAGCGACCACCACCCACGAGAAAAGGGCCCCGGCATTGTGCCAGGGCCCTCTCTTGTTCAAGGCGGTAGCCGGTCTCAGCCGTCAGTCTCCCCTGCGCGAGGCGACTGCCGAGCCGAGCGGCGAAGTCTCGAGCGCTTCGGCTGCCGGGACATAGCCTTCGAGCGCCGAGCGACGAAGGACATAGCGGCTCAGGATGAGGCCGTAGATCAACTTCGACGAGATGTCGGCAACCGAGAACAGCAACTGGCGGATGACCACCACATCACCATTGAAGCCGAGCTGCGGCAGCGCATAGGCGATGGGATAGATGCCCCAGGTGGCGAGGAAGTACCACCAGATGTTCTTGGGCCACGCCTTCAGTTCGGCCGGGCTGTTGGCCACGCCGATTGAGATGACGCCGCGGACTTCGATGATGAGCCATACGAAGAACACCGTCGATATCACGCCCCAGATGTTGAAGCGCGACCAGTCACCCGTTTCGCCGAACTGGCCGTATAGACCGGTCCAGATCATCAGCACGGCGGGGACGATCATGCGGAGTGCGCGCTTATGAAGGTCTGGCCGGGCGATGCCGAATGCGATGGCCAGCTGCGTTAGCAGAATGGGAACCGTAATCGTCCAGTTTCCATACCGGAAAGCGTTGGTGAAGCTCTGATTTTCGGCCAAGGGTCGATAGACGCCCGCGACCAGTTCGTAACTGCTCTGCCAAAGATTGAATTCCCGCAGCAGGCTAAGCCCGGCAGAAGCCATGACCACTGCCGAAAGGATAGGAACGATGCGATACCGCGGCGCCAATTGCAGTGACATCATGAGAAAGAAGAGAATAAATGCGAAATGCGCGCCATAGCTGAACATCAGGATCAGCGATCCACTGGTAAATTGTTCGGCTGTAAGGGTGACGAGGTTCTCAATACTCCCCAACTGAGCCACAGCTTGTTCAGCAATCATGCGATTGTCCTTCGAAAAAGGGGGACTTGCCCCAATTGAAGCGACACTGCCCAGTCCTTACCCCCTTAAGCTGTGCGCGTAGCAACCAAATCGCGATTTCACGGTTGTGTTCCTGACTAAGTAATTGTGGGGTGTGCTTTTTGACTGGACCAAAACCGATAAACGACCTGTTCGGCTGGTTCGTGCACCGTCTCACTGCCAATTATTGGTCCTTGGCCCTTTGTGCCGTTATTGCCGCGCCGCTGGTCTTCGCCGTCAGCTTGCATGCCGATCGCAACGGGCTGACTGCCTGGATCCTTGACCGGAACCTCGCCCCCGTTGCCTCGGCGGAAACTGCGCGTGATGCTGCGGCGCTGATTGCCGGCATAGATGCGGCTTTCCTTACCCTGTACTTTTCCATCTCATTGATCGTTTTGACCATCGCAGCAGGCAATCTGGGCGTTCGGCTCATCGACCGCTGGCTGGCGAAGCGTCTCGTTCGCGTATCCATTGCCGGGCTGTGCTTCACCCTGATCCATGCCACGCTGACGATGAACGCGATGGACGCGGATGCCGATCTCATCGACACCCTCTTGCCACTTTCGCCTCCACGGTTTTTCTACTTATCGTCAACACGGTCATGCTGGCCGTGGCGACCCACGATCTCGGGCGCACGATGTTCGTCGACAGGGCAATCGACGCCGTCGCGTTCGACGGGCGAACCAGCGTAATCGAGCTTACGGCGGTTCTACAAACCGACATGAAATCGGGTGACGGCGTGCGAGCACCGCGAAGCGGATATGTCGAAGGGGTAGAGCTGAGGCGGCTGAGCGAGGCACTTGCCGACAGCGGAAAGTCGCGGCTTGAAGTCGCCCCCGGCCAGCATGTCCTAAAGGGCCAACTGCTTGTCTCATGCGAGTCAAATTGCGGAGATCCGAAAGCAGTTCTCAGGGCCATCCCGATCGGCAAGTTTCGCAGCAATACGCAAGGCGCCGTGTTTCAGGTTCGCCTCCTGGTGGAAATCGCGGCCCGCGCGCTTTCCCCGGCCGTCAACGATTTTTACACCGCACTGGCTGCTGTCGACGCATTGACAGAAGTCGCGTCGGGCCATTGCGGAAACTGGATAGATGATGGAAGCGTCCCCGTCAGCGTGGATTACCCCACCATTGCGTTGCCCGGACAGGATTTCCGCGGGCTCTTCGAAGATCCCCTCGCTGCCCTGAGACAGGCCGCTGCGGATTATCCCTCAGTCTCCCTGCGTATCCTCGGAAACCTTCGGCGGCTTATCCGTTTGCATTGCTCCGACGCGCCAGGCCTCGTAGCGTTTCTTACCGAATATGGTGCCGAACTTCACCAGCAATCACGTGCGCGGTGCGAAATCGACAAGGACAGGAATGCGCTCGATCTTAGTCTGGCGCAATTGAGGGCAGAGGCAGGGACTGGATGACCGCTTATTTGAAAAAGATCTGGCTCGACGTGAATGCGAGCTACTGGTTCCTTCCTGCCCTGTTCTCGATTGCCGCCCTTCTTCTCGCCACTCTAACATTGTGGCTCGACCGCAATGGCTACGCGACTTCTGTCACCGACGTCAGCTGGTTGCAGCCCGCACGTCCCGATGGGGCCAGCAACATGCTGTCGGTCATTGCGGGTGCGATGATCGGCGTGGCCTCCACCGTCTTTTCGATCACCATCGCCGCGGTCGCGTATGCCAGCGGTAATTACGGGCCGCGGCTCCTGACGAACTTCATGGAGGACCGCGGCAATCAGTTCAGTCTTGCCACCTTCATCGGTACCTTTGTTTATTCAATCCTGATCCTTCGCACCGTGCGCGCGGAACATGAGGCTCCTGCTGATTTGCAGGATGCGATCGCCTCCGGTTCCCTTCCTGGGTTCGTGCCTCAGCTGTCCATGCTCACAGCCTTCGCGCTCATGTTGCTAAGCGTGGCGGTGCTTGTTTACTTCCTCAATCACATTCCAGCGTCTATTCGCATCAATACCGTTCTGAAGGGGATCGGAGCGAGGTTGCTGGAAGAAATCGAGGATCGATTTCCCGATAATAATGACGGTGAAAATACTGGAGGAGCCCCCGATGGTGTTCCGATAGTTTCCCACGCCACCGGATACGTCCAAGCTATCGGTTTCGCGAAGCTCGAGAAGCTGGCTGAGAAGGAAAACGGCAAGCTGAAACTGGCTGTCCGCACCGGCGATTTCGTGCACCCCGACGTGACCATTGCGTATTGGGCGGACATGGACGTGGTTGAGGACTGCCCTGATGACGAGGTTCGCGCGGCCTTCACACTTGGCAGCATGCGTACACCCAGTCAGGATATGCAGTTCCTTATCGATGAACTAGTAGAAATCGGCCTGCGCGCCCTCTCTCCCGGCATCAACGACCCATTCACTGCAGTGACCGCAGTCCACTGGCTTGGTGCAGCCACGGCTGAACTCGCGCGGCGAAAGTTGACGCGGTCCTTTGCGGCAGCGGGCGAGGAGCCCCATCTCATCTTGCTCGAAGACGATTTCGACCATTTCGTAAGGCGCGGTTTCGGCGCCATGCGCGGAGGGCTGGCAACGAACCGCATTGCGGCCCTGGTGACTTTCGACGCGCTGGTCGACGCTGCATCGACGCTTGATGACGAGACCCGTCGGGCAGAACTAAAATTACAGGGAGATTTGCTGCGTGAACAGGCTCGTGAGCACCTCGTCGGCCCCGAGCTTCACGAGGTAGAGGCCCGCTACCAGCAGTTCCTTATCAGGATGAAGCGGTAGGAGCGCGCTGGCGAGGAGTGCTTTTCGCCAGCAAGAGTGCCGCAGCGATCAGTCCCATCCCGACAATATCCAGCGGAACGAGCAATTCGCCAAATGCCAGCCATCCGACGCTCGCCGCCACCGCAGGTTGAGTCAGCAACGCCATCCCGATGATGAACGGGGAGAAATTCTTGAGAGAATAGACGAGCAGGCCCTGCCCCACGACCTGACTGCTCAATGCCAGCAGGAAGACTGGTGTCCATCCGGCGCCGCCTGGCCAGATAGGTTCGCCCGCTGAAATCGCCAAGGCGAGCAAGAGCGGGGATGCCGCGATACAGACCAGCAGCAGCACGCTCCACTGACCCAGGGCCGTGCGTGCGCGTTGGCTGGGAAGCAGATAAAACGCGTAGCATACGCCTGCAAAAAGGCAGAACAGGTCGCCCACGAAATTTTCGGCCGAAATCTCCAGACTGCGCCCAAGCAAAATGGCGGCACCGACAAATGCCGCCATGACGCCGCCTGCTTCCCGCCAGGATGGCGCGCGGCGCAAAGCAATAAGCCCCCAGACCATCAGGATTACGCTTCCCGAGTTCCCGAAAAGCACGGCATTGCCGAGGCGTGTGCGCTCGATACCAACATGCCAGCTTGCCAGATCTGCCGCGAAGAAAAGCCCCGCCATCATAACCAGCAATGCCAGCTTTCTGTCGATCGGACCCGGCGTCCTGGCTCGCCATGCAAGGAAGGCGAAGACGGGTATTGGAAGCAGTAGGCGCCAGAACGCGGCCGAGATCGGACCGGTATCTGAAAGCCTCACTAGCCAAGGACCAAGCGCCAGCGCGACATTGCCAGCGATCAGAGCGGCGAAGTGCCATGCATTCGTCTGAAAGCCATTGTTGTCCGGGCTGCCGCTTGTTTCGCTCATCCTCGCCACCTAGCTCCGGTTCCGTACAAGGCCAGCCAAAAAGGACTTCGCCGCATGCATGACAAATTGTTCGAGCCTCTCACCCTCGGGGCTATTCAGTCCGCCAATCGCGTATTCATGGCGCCGCTCACCAGAGCCCGCTCGACCCAGCCGGGGTCGATACCCAATGAGATGATGGCGACCTATTATCGCCAGAGGGCTGGTGCTGGCGTCATAATCTCGGAAGCGACGGGGATCAGTGTGGAAGGTCTCGGATGGCCTGCTGCACCGGGTATCTGGACTGATGAGCAAACCGAAGGATGGAATCTCGTGACGGATGCCGTGCATGAGGAAGGCGGCAAGATCGTTCTCCAGATGTGGCACATGGGACGTCTGGTCCATCCCGATTTCCTGGGCGGCGATGCACCTGTGTCGGCCAGCGCTACCAAGGCCCCCGGCCATGCTCACACCTTCGAGGGCCGCAAGGACTACGAGGGAGCCCGTGAGCTTTCGAAGAGCGAGATATCCAGGGTCGTCGAGGATTACCGCAAGGCGGCAGAGAACGCCAAAGAAGCCGGTTTTGACGGGGTCCAGTTGCACGGTGCAAATGGCTACCTTGTCGACCAATTCCTGCGCGACAGCACAAATCTTCGCGAGGATGAATATGGAGGAAGCCCGGAAAACCGTACTCGGTTCCTGCGGGAGGTTCTCACCGCTCTCGTCGATGTTTGGGGTGCGGATCGGGTTGGCGTTCGCCTATCGCCCAATGGCGAAACACAGGGCTGCGATGACAGTGACCCAGCCGCAACCTTTGGCGCGGCTGCAAAGGTCGTGGAAGAACTTGGTCTGGCCTTCCTCGAATTGCGGGAGCCGGGACCGGACGGAACCTTCGGATCTACCGATGTACCCAAGCAGAGCCCGCTGATCCGTTCGATCTATTCAGGCGCACTCGTCCTCAACAGCGACTATTCTCCCGAGCAGGCAGTTGCGGATATTGAAGCCGGGCGCTGCGATGCGGTCAGCTGGGGCCGCGATTTCATTTCGAACCCCGACCTTCCGGCGCGCTTCAGGATTGGCGGCGAGATCCAGCCCAATGTAAATGTGCCGCAAAGTTGGTACCTGCCAGGTCCGGAGGGATATATCGATTATCCGACGCTTGCCGAGGCGGAAAAAGCATCGGCCTGACCGGTCCAGAATATCAGCGAGCGCGGACGCGGCAGACCCGCTTCTGCGCTCGCTCCCATCTCAAGTTTGAACGCCTGCGGCCTAGAGCCTGCACATTGCCGCGCTACTAATCGACCGTGGCCTCGGGAGCGGCCTCGTCTGATATTTCGTCTTCACTAGCGCCTGCCTCTTGGGAATCTTCTGCCTCGGCAGCGCCCTGCTCGTTTCCATTTGAATTAGCGCCCTGCTCGCCATCTATCTGAAGCGGCGGTGACTGGGACCTCAGAGTATCGAGCGGAAGCATGTCGTCGCTTATGGTGCCGCCCAAGACCTCTCCCCGGGCGGTCGCATCATCGGCTTGCGTGGGATCAGGCGCTGAGTTTTCTCCGCACCCGGCGAGCGCAAAGCAAGCAGTGGTGTATATTAAAACACGTTTCACGGGAGGGAGCAGGCCTTTCCTTCAAGCGCAGCGAGGAAATCGCTCGCGCGGTTCTTGAGCGCCTTATCGAAATCTTCCGGGCGAATGTCGAGACCAAGCTTGGCCAGGCTGGTCACGCCGAATTCTTCTATACCGCAGGGCACGATCCCCGAGAAATGCGAAAGATCGGGTGCGATATTCACTGAAAACCCGTGCATCGTGACCCAGCGTCTGACCCGCACGCCGATCGCGCCGATCTTGGCTTCTCGCCCGTCGATGTCCTGCGTCCAGATACCAATCCGGCCTTCCGACCGCCAGCATTCGACACCCAGATCCGCAAGCGTTCCAATCACCCAGCCTTCGACCGAATGCACGAAGCAGCGGACATCGCGGCCACGTTCCTTGAGGTTGAGCATCAGATAACCGATGCGCTGACCGGGACCGTGATAAGTATAGCGCCCACCACGCCCGGCCTCGACCACCTCGAACCGCGGGTCGAGCAACTCCGCGCCATCGGCGCTGGTACCCGCAGTGTAGACGGGGGGGTGCTCCAGCAGCCAGACCAGCTCGCGCTGGTCGCCTTGCGCTATCGCCTGGTTTCGCGAAACCATGCTCTCCAGCGCCGCGCGGTAGGGTATTTGTCCCTTTTCCTCGCGCCATTCGATCTTTTCGGGGAGTTCAGCCGCCATCGGCGATTGCGTGGCGATTGTCTTCACGCTTATCAAGAGGGAACGCAACGGGAGGCATTATGAAATTCGATCTGGATACGGCTTGGAAGGACACGACGCGCTTGCTGCGTGACGGGTTTGGACTGCTCGCCGTGATTGCAGGCGTGTTCTACTTCCTCCCCTATTTTGCCGCAGTGCTCTGGATACCGGGACTGGCAGAGTTGTCGTCCGGCCAGATCGATCCCTCATCTGCAGCAATGGAAGCCCGGATGAACGAGCTTTTGGCGGGCTACTGGTGGGCGCTCTTGTTGCTCTTTCTACTGCAAAGCATCGGCTTTCTCGCCATGCTGGCGTTGCTGCGCCGACGCGCCAAGCCGACCGTCGCGGAAGCACTTCAAATCGGAGCCAAGTCAGTTGGGACCTATTTGGTAGCGTCGCTTCTAGCGGGTTTTGCGATCGTTCTTCTATTGCTCGTGCTCGTCAGCATTCCCGCCGCGATCGGTCTGAGTGTCGCCGTCGTGATTGGTGCCATGCTCGCGACCGTCGGCGCGATCTATCTTTTCACCAAGTTATCCATCGTATCGCCGGTCATCGCAGTGGAGGGGGAATTGAGCCCAATCCGCTCGCTTGGCAGGGCATGGAGCCTCACCAAGGGCAACTCCCTTCGCATTTTCTTTTTCTACTTCCTGCTCTTCATCGCCTATCTGGTCATCTCGACCATCGTCTCGATGTTAATCTCTCTGGTCTTCGCCTTGGGCGGGGCAGAAATTCAGCTTTTCGGGCAAGCTTTCAACAGCGCGCTTATGAACACTCTCGCGGCAATTCTCTTCACATGCGTTCTGGCGTCGGTGCACGCACAACTCACTCGGCTGCGGGAGCGCGGCGGAGGTCGTGCCGGAACGGCTGCCAGCTAAGCTGCGGGTTCCTTCCACCCCCAGAACAGCTGGCACGGCAAGACGTTCAGGGGTTCGAACCCACTGTCGATACGCTCGAAATGCGGCGCCATGAAATCGCGCGCTTTGGCCGAGAATTGGTAGACAAGGAACGCGCCGCCAGGCCGGATTACCCGATAGGTGGCTGCGGCAATCGCCGGGCCCACGCCCTTGGGGAGGGTAGAGAACGGCAGTCCTGAGAGGACGTAGTCCGCATTCTGATGGCCATGCGCACGCACGATCTCTTCAACGTCTGCAGCGGAGCCGAGCACGGCCGAAAAGCGGCTGTCGCGAAAGTGCTTCTTGAGGTAATCGATATAGAGCGGATTGGTATCGATCACAATCAATTGCCCGTCGCGCGGAAGGCGATCGAGGACAGGCTGGCAGAACGTGCCGACCCCGGGTCCATATTCCACGAACACCTTGCACTCATCCCACTTCACGCGAGAAAGCATCTTGGAGATCGTGAAACGCGAAGAGGGTATGATCGAGCCGACCATCTTGGGATGCTCTAGGAACCCCTTGAAGAAAACACCCCATTGACCGAACAGCCGCGCAGCCTTCTGTTTGACGCTACGGCGTTCGATTGCGCCGGTACCTTGTTGTCCGCTCAAGTAAAATCCCTTTGGCAGTCCCAATTGAAACGCGCGGTTTGGCAGCGCCGCGAAAGCATTGCAAGCGTGGCTGGGCGGGCGTAGCGACTTCTCCATGGCCGACAGCGAACCCGAGAATGCTCCAGTGGCGCGTACGCGGAGCATTTCGCGAGAGCGGATGGCCTTGCTCTTTGCCGTTATGCTGACCACTGCCGCCGGCAACACGGCCATGCAGTCGGTCATGCCATCGATCGGGACCGCGCTGGAAATAGACGACGTATGGATCAGCCTCGCTTACAGTTGGTCGGCTTTGTTGTGGGTTGTTTGTGCACCCCTTTGGGCCCGAAGGTCCGACAGACGCGGACGGAAGGCCATGATGGCCGTCGGGCTTATAGGTTTCGCCTCTTCGATGATCCTTTGCGGTTTCTCTCTCTGGTTAGGCTTGAAGGGGTTTCTCGGAGGTACGGCGGCCTTGATAGCGTTTGCTATTGCTCGGAGCCTGTACGGAGGTTTTGGAAGCGCCGCGCCACCGGCGGTGCAGGCCTACGTAGCCAGTCGCACGCCCCGGGCGGAGCGGACCCAGGCGCTTTCGTTAATTGCATCCAGCTTCGGTCTCGGGACAGTGATTGGTCCCGCGCTTGCACCATTGATGGTGCTACCTTTCCTTGGGCTCACCGGGCCGTTCATCATCTTTGCACTGATCGGTCTGGCAACCTTATTGGCCTTGCGCCTTCGCCTGCCCAATGACGAACCACAATTCCCCGCTCGGGGCCACAGTTACGATGCGCCTTATGCCGGCGCATCAACTTCGGAAATCGGCCAGGAGGACGGTGAAGACGAAGACTTGGCAGAACCCAGCACGCTGCGTTGGTTCGAACCGCGATTGCGTCCATGGGTAACCGTGGCTCTGCTCGGAGGTCACGCTCAGGCAATGGTGCTCGGCATTATCGGATTTCTCATCCTCGACCGACTTGGCTTGCGAGATACACCCGCCCAAGGCACGGGACCTGTCGGGCTCGTACTAATGTGTGGCGCTATTGCGACGCTCCTCGCGCAGTGGGCGCTCATCCCGCGGTTGGATTTGGGGCCGCGGGCGGCGACATTGTCGGGTATAGCAATCGCGGCATCGGGCGTCGCTTACCTCTCGATTGCCCAGAACCTGCACGCAATTGCCCTCGCCTATGCCGTTGCCTCTCTAGGTTTCGGCTTGTTCAGACCCGGCAGCACTGCAGGCACATCCCTTGCAGTGAATCGCGCAGAACAAGGTCAGGCTTCGGGAATCACCGCGTCGGTTTCCGGTGCGAGCTTCATTTACGCTCCCGCCTTGGGCGTATGGCTTTATGGCCATTCCGATTGGCTTGGATTCGGCCTGATTGGGGCGCTCTGCCTGACGGTGTTTCTGTACGGGTGGGGCGCGTTGGAGAGGGACAAGGCCCTCACCGCCTGAAACCCTAAAGGATCTCGAGAACGATATCTTGCGGGCGGCAGAGACGCACGCCCTTCTCGGTCTCGACAATGGGGCGCTCAATCAGGTTGGGGTCCGCAGCCATAGCGGCGAGCACCTCCGTCCCAGTCGCCTGGGTCAAGCCACGCTCCTCGGCGTCCGTTCCGCGCAAGCGAAGCCCCTCATTCGGAGAGATCCCCGCATCTTTGTAAAGCTGCGCCAACTTTTCCGCAGTGGGTGGCCTCTTAAGATATTCGATCACTTCCACCTCGACTTTCGACAGGCTCTCAAGAATCGCCAGAGTCTTTCGCGAAGTGCCGCATTTCGGGTTGTGCCAGATCGTGGCTTTCATCTGAATATCTCCTTCAAGGCCGCGCTAGTCGAGGGATGTGTCCACGAAAACCCATTCCCAACAAATTTGCGCCAAGGGCTAATATAGGGGTTGCTAATGAAAATGGCTCGCAATAGCAGGCTGCCGCCGAGTCATCTTCGTTTTCTTCAGCCGAAAGTTACCAATGAACCGCGTTGCAACCCTCGCCTCACTTCTCGCCAGCGTCGCGATTGCAGGCCCCGCCTTTGCTGCCACAGCGGATGAGCAGCCTGACCGGGCTTACCTTCCCAACGATATCATCGTGACGGGCGAAAGCTCGCAAACCTACGAGATCAAGGATGGTTCGACCGCTACCAAGACGCCGACGCCATTAATCGATGTTCCCCAATCGGTCAGCTTCATCACCGAGGACCAGCTGGAAGATCAGGCCGTTCACCAGTTGAATGACGCGCTGCGCTATGTTCCGGGAATCAGCATGGAAAGCGGCGAAGGCCACCGCGACGAGGTTTTCATCCGCGGCCAGGAAACAACAGCCGATTTCTACATTGATGGGCTCCGCGACGATGCACAATACTATCGCTCCCTATACAATATCGAGCGCGTCGAGGTACTTAAGGGGGCCAATGCTCTGATTTTTGGCCGCGGAGCCGGTGGCGGCGCGATCAATCGTGTTGCCAAGCGTGCAGAGTTCCAATCTGCCTTCAGCGGCGAGGCCTCGGTCGACAGCTTTGGCGCCTTCGCACTGCTTGCCGATGTGAACCAGCCTTTGTCCGATGCGCTCGCGCTGCGCCTGAATGCAACATATGAGGAATTCGACAACGACCGCGATTTCTACGAAGGCCGCTTCATCGGTATTTCGCCCACGCTGACCGCGGCGCTAGGCCCCGACACCACGCTGACCGCCAGCTACACCTACGACAATGACGAGCGCGTCACCGATCGCGGTGTTCCCGCGTCCGGCACCGGCCCGCTGAGCGGCTATGACAGCACCTTTTTCGGCGACCCCGATTTCAATTTCTCCGAGGCCGAAGTCAACATCGCGCGAGCGCGGATCGACCATGATTTCAACGGCGGGCTGTCGGCCAATGCCAGTGTCCAGCTGGCTGATTACAACAAGGCTTACCAGAACATCGTGCCAAGCCGCATCGAAGGCGAAGATGTGGTGCTCGGCGGCTATCGGGATACCACAGACCGCCGCAACTGGATCGGCCAGGCGAACGCAATCTGGGAAGCAGGCGCCGACGCTATAGAATCGACGCTGCTGTTCGGCGTCGAGGCGAGCAGTCAGGATACGCAGAATGCCCGCCAGAACGTCAGCTTCGACGATGGCGACCCGCTTACGGACGGGGACAATCGCACGCCGCTTGCGCAGACGATCTCGATACCAGCTTACACGCTGCGCCCTGTCTCGCGTTCACGCGATAGCCAGCTGTCTACCCTGTCCTTCTATGCGCAGGAGCAGTTGCAGATCGGCGAGCATGTCGAACTGGTAGGCGGTCTGCGTTGGGACCGGTTTGACCTCGAGACGCTCGACCTCATCGAAATGGTCGAAAGTGACCGTGTGGACGAACAGTTCAGTCCGCGCGCCGGCGTTATAGTGAAGCCAACGCCCGACCTGTCGATCTACGCGAGCTACGCAGAAAGTTTTCTACCCCAGGCTGGAGACCAGTTCGTTGTCCTGTCGCCGGACAACGCGAAGTTCGAACCGGAAAAGTTCACCAATTACGAAATCGGCGCAAAATGGGCTCCGTTAGACAATGTGCTGGTGAGCGCAGCAATCTTCCGCCTGAATCGCAACAATACCCGTTTTACGGACCCGTTGACTGGCGATACTCTCTTGACCGGCAAGAGCCGCACCGAAGGCTTCGAAATTGGTGCGGTCGGCGAAGTTACTGACTTCTGGAAGGCCAACCTTGGCTACACATATCTCGACGGCGAACTGCTTACCGACAGCGCCTTCGGTAGCGCGGGCCAGCGCCTGCAGCAGTTGCCCGAACATTCCGTCAGTGCGTGGAACAGGTTCGATATTAACCAACAGATCGGCTTCGGTCTTGGCGTCATCCACCAGTCGGACCAGTTCGCAAGCTTCTCCAACGACGTTGTTCTTCCAAGTTATTGGCGAGTCGATGCCGCTGCCTATTACACGGTGAGCGACAAGCTGAGCCTCCAGCTGAACATCGAAAACCTTTTCGATGAGAGTTATTATCCCAGCGCACATGGTGACAACAACATCCAGCCCGCGGACCCGTTCAGCGCGCGGATCGGGCTTCGGTTCGAAATTTAGTCCTTAAAGATCGCAGTGCTAAAGCGGCGGGTGAAAACGCCTACCGCTTTTGCTTTGTCTCAATCCCGGGGAGTGGTCGGGTCAGGCGCATTCAGCGCAGGAACTTCCGCGGCTGCATCCTCTGCGCTGATGCCCGGAGAAGGTGCGGCACTAATGCGCTCTTGCCGCTGGGCTACCCGCCCTGCGCGCTGGATGGCGCGAACGAGGCGTGGATAGACGCCGCAGCGACAGATATTGGGGATGGCATCCCGGATTTCGCTCTCACTCGCCCCCGGGTTGCGATTGATGAGCGCGGCGGCAGCCATCACGATGCCCGGAGTGCAGAAGCCGCACTGGATCGCTTGTTCGGCCACCATTGCCTGCTGCACCGGATGCATACGGTCGCCCGACAGGCCTTCGATCGTCTTTACAAAGCGCCCTTCGGACTCTGCAATTGTGACGAGGCAACTGCGCAAGGGTTCGCCATCGATATGTACGACGCAGGCACCGCAATCACCGTTGCCGCAGCCATATTTGGTGCCGGTCAGATTGGCGGCATCGCGTAACGCCCACAGCAGGGGTGTTTCGGGATCCATCAGGAATTCGATGGGCCTGTCGTTGACGGTCATGCGCGACATGGCGGCGCTATTCCTTCAACTTAGGCAGAATGTCGAGTGGTTTCAGCTTTTCCAACTATCGTCGATTTTCGAAACGCGGCGTTTCCAAGCTTCGAAATCGAAAACGCCTGCCCCGCCCTGCGTTTGCATGACGGACAGATCACGCTGGTGCGTGTCGACCACTTCCTGCTTCACGATATTTGGTTCGCCTTGGCTCAGCGTCGCCACCTGTATCTCGCAAGCGCGCTGCAGAGCCCACATCTTGAGGAACATGCCCGGGATGGTCTTATCCATTACTACCGGACCATGGTTGCGCAACATCAGGATAGAATGCCGGCCGAGATTTTCGACCAGCCGATCACCTTCCTCTGACCTCACGGTAACGCCTTCGAAGTCATGGTAACCGATCTGACCCTGGAAGTTGCAGGCGTAGAAATTGATCGGCAACAACCCTTCCTTGTGACTGCACACCGCCATGGTCGCTGTGGTGTGGACATGGCAGATCGCGTTGGCGCGCTCGCCAAGTTGCTTATGGAAATGCGCGTGCTGGGTGAAGCCTGCCTTGTTGACCATGTATTGCGACTGGCCGACATTATTACCATCGGCATCAATCTTCACGAGATTAGAGGCCGTAACCTCGTCATATAGCAGGCCGAAGGGATTGATGAGGAAAGCACCCTTCTCGCCCGGTACCGCCACCGAGATGTGGTTGTAGATGCTCTCGCCCCAGCCAAGGTGTTCGAAGATACGGTAACACGCGGCGAGGTCTTGGCGGACTTTCCACTCTTCCTCGCTGCATTCGAATTTCGGCTTCATCTGTGTCGCCACGGCTCGCTCTCCTCAGATTTTTCTTTGCTATGTCTATCGCACGGCTGAGGTGCTTCGCACAAGCAACCGGTTGCAAATCGGCGCTTCCCAAGCGCGCCCTGCCCGGCTAGCGCGCGCACGATATGAGCGAGACGGCCAAACTCACCCGCGGCAGCATACGCGGCCATCTCGTCACGCAAACCCTTCCCATGGTAATCGGTGTTGCCGCGATCATGTCGGTCGGTCTGATCGACGCCTATTTCATCGGACAGTTGGGCGCCGCAGAACTTGCCGCTGTCAGCTTTATCTTTCCCATCACCATGGCGCTGACCAGCCTCGGTGTCGGTGTGATGGTCGGGATCAATTCCGTTATTTCACGAGCATTAGGCGAAGGCGACGTCGAGAGGGCAGAGCGGCGTGCCAATTTCGGCGTAGTGTTTGCCATCTTAGCGGCAATCGTTCTCGGCTCCGCTCTCTATTTGCTGTTAGACCCCCTGTTTGGGTTGATGCAGGCCAGCGATGCAATCTTGCCCCTCATTAAGGCCTATATGCAGCCATATGCGCTTGGAATGCCGGTTTTGCTGCTGCAGATGAGCCTCAGCGGAGTATTGCGGGGCCAAGGTGAGGCACGCCGCGTATCGGCTATCTCGATCACCTATTCCGTCGCCAACTGGTTGCTCGACCCGGTGCTTATCACGGGTGTCTTCGACTTTGGAGGCTTCGGGGTGGCCGGTGCCGCTTATGCCTCCATCATCGGGTATGGTCTGGCATGCGTGGTAGCCCTGTTTTTCATCAAGCATACCCAACTGGCTATTGCGCCAGCGAAAATCCGCGGCTGCAACATCGGCGAATCCAGCAGCGCAATCCTGCGTATCGCTGGCCCGGCCGCTTTTTCGAACGCCATCAATCCCATCGGCCTTTCCGTTCTCACAGCCCTGCTCGCTAGCCAAGGCGAAGCAGCAGTAGCGGGCTTCGGCGCAGCCGGCCGGTTACAGAGCTTTGCCGTGGTACCACTGCTCGGCCTGTCGGGCTCAATCGGGGCCATTATCGGCCAGAACTGGGGAGCCAATCGTGCCGACCGCGCACGTCGCGCGATGTATTGGGCCAGCCTCTTTTGCGTTGGCTACGGACTGTCGATCGCGGTAGTCCTGTTTGCCTTCGGCGACTGGTTCGCGGACTTTTTCACCGAAGATCCCGAGGTCATTGACGAATTCTCCCGATACCTCGCTATTTCGGTATGGGGATACGCTGGATACGGATTGCTCATCGTGGGCAATGGAGCGCTCAATGCAGTAGATCGCGCCTCGTTTGCGCTAGCGCAAAGCGCTGCACGCGTGTTTCTGGTGATGCTTCCCTTCGCGTGGCTTCTCCGTGCAAGTTGGAATTCCGACGCGGTCTACGCCGCCGAGCTCGTTGCCAATATCGTTGGCGGGGCATTGGCTTCGCTGGTCGTTTGGCAGGTGCTTCGCGATAAGTCTGAAACAAGCGCGAGCGCTCATACGAAACGTTAACCATCATCGTGCATAGCGGACCTCATCGAGAACTGGGGGTCCGAGACCAATGGATGAACTGCTGGCCGATTTCGTGGCCGAAACCCGTGAAATGCTGGAGCAGAGCGGCAGCGAATTGGTCGCTTGGGAAGCCGACCCGTCAGACAAAGCCCGCATCGACACGATATTCCGATTTGTTCACACAGTGAAGGGAAACTGCGGATTTTTCGACTTTCCCAGACTGGAAAAACTTAGCCATGCCGCAGAAGACGCACTTGCAGAATGCCGCGCCGGACGCCGTGAACCCGATAGCGCGCTGGTAACGGCCGTGCTCGCCATCATCGATCGGATTTCGGAAATGACCGATTCGATCGAAGCTGGCGAAGAGCTTGGCGAAGATGGTGACGACGACCTCATCGCCGCGCTCGATCAGCGTTCGGAGCTCGAAGTACAGAGCGACCTGGAAGTCGTAGAGGAAGCTGAAGTCGCCAGCGTTCCGGAGGATGAAAAGGTCTCGCATAAAGCGCCGCGCCAAGGCGTACAGCGCTCGATACGTCTACCAGTCGATCTCCTTGATGAGGTGATGAAAGGCGTGTCGGACATGGTGTTGGCTCGGAACGACCTTGCGCGCCGACTACGCGAAGCTGGGGAACAGCCCACGATCGATGGACCATTCGAGCGCCTGTCTGCCATACTTGCGGACGTCCGCACGTCGATTACGCGGATGCGCATGCAGCGCCTGGAGCATCTGTTTTCCTCCCTCCCCCGCCTAGTGCGCGACTTGTCGAACGAATTGGGCAAGCAGGTCATGGTCGATTTCGAGGGCGGGGAGGTCGAACTCGACCGCGAGATGATCGAGATGGTGCGCGACCCGCTCACTCATATCATTCGCAATGCGATCGATCATGGCATCGAAACACCGGCCGCTCGCCTTAAGAACAACAAGCGCGAGATCGGGCTTCTGAAGTTCGCTGCTCGGCAATCGGGCAATCAAATCAGCCTTGTGATCACCGACGATGGCGGGGGCATCAATCTTGATAAGCTTTGCGACAAGGCAATTGCGAATGGACTGTATTCCAAGTCCGAAATCGACAAGATGTCGGACAACCAGAAGCAGAATCTTATTTTCGAGCCAGGCCTTTCGACAGCCGAAGCGGTCAGTTCGGTTTCCGGTCGCGGCGTCGGCATGGACGTCGTCCGCGCGAATATAGAACGCGTCGGAGGATCGATTGAGGTAGCCAGCAAGGTTGGCGAAGGCACCAGCTTCCACTTGCAGCTTCCGCTCACTCTTTCGATCATCGCCGCGCTAACGGTCGGATCTGGCGACCAGCGCTACGCTCTTCCGCGTAGTTACGTGGAAGAGATCGTCTTCGGCAGTTCATCGCACGTCGAATTCGCACAGGCCGGAGATCGACATCTCGTCACTTTCCGCGAAAAACGGGTCCCCTGCTTATCGCTTGCGGAGGTTCTTGGCTGCCAGGACAAATCCAACCTTCGCTGGGAAGATCAAACTCTCGTCATGGTGCGACTGGCCAGCGAGGATGTTTTCGCCTTGGCCGTAGACCGTGTCTTCGATCACGAGGATGTAGTGGTAAAACCGATCGCGCCGGCCATCATGAATACACGCCTGTACGCTGGCACTACCTTGCTGGATGATGGCCGCCCAATGATGCTGATGGACCTTCCGTCTATCGCGCAGATGCGCGGCATGGTGGGCGGCGTGCGCACCAAGGCAACGGCAATTGAACGTGAGAGCCAGGAACGTGTAACCAAGGCAGTTCCGGTCATGTTGTTTGCGGGTCTCGACGGTCGTCATCGGGCAGTACGCCTCGAACTCGTTCGGCGGATCGAAACGATTTCGAGCGAAGCAATCGATATCGAGGGCGAGCGCGCCCAAGCGGTCATCGACGGCGAAATTTTCACTCTGGCCGGACACGACGTCGGTCCTCTCCCGGACGGCAGGATCCGTTTACTCCGCTTGTCGGATGCGGAGAACGAACTCGTTTATGCCGTAAAGGAGGTCCTTGACGCAGCTGATGTCACCGAAGACGTGGTGCCGAGCGAAGCCGACACCGCGATCGAAGGCGTGACGCTGATCGGGGGCAGACCCATCCCGCTTCTGGATGGCCACGCTGTCTTCTCGAAATATCGCGCGACCCGAAAAGTCGAGCAGGCTCTCACTTGCCGTATTCCGACTCACAGCGAATGGGCGAAAACCATCCTCGAGCCGCTCGTTGCTGCTGCTGGCTATCGGATCGCAGCCGAAGATGAAGAGGTGGAGGCGGATCTAGCGATTGCGCTGGCTGAAGAAGCGGAAAGCCCGATTTGCAGCGCACGCCAGATTATTCGTCTGCGGCCCGACCCGGACGATGCCGGAGACGACAGTATTTATCGCTATGATCGGGACGGGCTTCTCGCCGCCCTCAAACGCATTCGGACAGGAAGGGCAGCATGAACGAATTGCTTCTCACGTGCACGATTGCAGGACGGCGCGCTGCGATCAGCGCAAGCCATGTGCAATCGGTGATCGAAATCGAAGCTATCACCCCGATCCCTGGTACTCCGGATTTCATTCTGGGCCTTACCGCACTGCGAAGCCAGGCGCTGACCGTGATCGATTGCTCGCTGGCGCTAGGACTCGGAACGCCTTCCCAGTCCGAAGACCGCCGGGCTGCCGTCGTTGAAGTCGATGGACACCTTTACGCCCTTCTCGTCGATAACGCTCATGACGTCGGCGAAGCTACGAGCGACCCGGTCGCCGTGCCTGGAGGCTTCGGAGAAAACTGGCAGCGGGCGTCCACCGGCATGGTCGAAACCGATGGCGGCCCCACCCTGCTGGTCGAAATCCACCAGCTGGTATCCGGACCTCTACAACAAGCAGCTTAAGCGATTGGTTACCGCCTAACATTATCAAGATTAGGCAAATTAGGGAATCACAAGAATGAAAACGTGTCTTATCGTCGACGACTCCCGCGTGATCAGGAAGGTCTCGCGCCATATTCTGGAAACACTCGGCTTTTCCGTAGATGAAGCTGAGAATGGCCAGGAAGGCCTGAACAAATGCCTTGAAAGCATGCCCGACGTGGTTCTGCTCGACTGGAACATGCCTGTCATGACCGGGATTGAGTTCATCCATCAGCTGCGCAAGCATGAAGGCGGTGACAAACCTAAGGTCGTATTCTGCACCACCGAGAACGATGTCGCGCACATTCGCGAAGCGATCAGCGCCGGAGCTGACGAATATGTCATGAAGCCATTCGACCACGAAACTTTGCAGATCAAGCTTCAACTCGTCGGCATGGTTTGATCCGGAAGAAGACTGGCCGTGGAGACCACGCTTCGATCCGACACTAAGCGGATGCCTGGTGGAGTGCCCGTGGGCGGATCCGTCAAGGTCATGCTGATCGACGACTCGCTGACTGTGCGCACCGTTTTCTCGCGCATGATCGAGCGGGAAAGCGACATGACGATCGTTGCGAGCGCCAGCACTGCTGAGCGAGGCCTGGAGGAGCTTCGGCGCCATCAGGTTGACGTTATTCTTCTTGACCTGGAAATGCCGGGCATGGGCGGAATCGAAGCCCTGCCGAAGCTTTTGAAGGCATCTCCGCGCACCAAGGTCTTGGTGATCTCTTCGCTAACCGCAGCAGGCGCCGAGCATACCGTTCAGGCACTCCGCATGGGTGCCGCCGACACCATGCTCAAGCCACGACCGGGCGGTTTCAACGATGATTATCGCGGCCAGCTTCTCGGCAAGATCCGTGCGTTAAAAGGGCTTGCCCCCTATGAACAACCGCTTCGCGCGGCCTCGAAATGGACAGAGCGGCGCGTGGGCAAAAAGCCCCAGCTGCTCGCGATCGGTGCTTCCACTGGCGGCATTCACGCCCTGAACCTTTTTTTGCGGCAGGTACCCGCGAACTTCGATCTGCCGATCCTGATTACGCAGCACCTTCCGGAGAGCTTCATTCCAGTTTTCGCCAAACAAATGGAAGCTGCTTCCGGAAGACGCGCGCTGCTTGCGGGCGAAGACGTAGAGATACGCCGCGGTATGATCGTCATCGCGCCGGGTCACGGCCACATGGTGGTACGTCGCAGGGGCTCGCAGCTACTTACCGGCCTCGCGTTCAACCCAGTAAAAAGCGGATGCACACCGTCAGTCGATCCAATGTTCGAAACGTCCGCCGAAGCATGCGAGGGCAAGGTCGCGGGTATTTTGCTGTCGGGTATGGGGCGTGACGGCACAGATGGCGCGGACGCGATAATCAATGCGGGGGGCACGATGTATGCCCAGAACGCCGAAAGCTGCGCCGTATGGGGGATGCCGCGGGCAGTCACCGAAAGCAGTCTAGCCTCTGCCATTCTTCCCCCGGCGGAGCTCGCCGAAAAAATTCTCTCTGACGCTGGAGCAGACGCATGGCGTTAGAAGACGCTTCCCACGTAATCATCGCCGATTTGCTCAACTCGCGAACGGGCCAGACCCTTTCCGAAAGCCGTCGTTGGCGCATTTCCACGGCTCTTTCTGGTTTGTTCCGGGAGTTCGGAATCGAAAACGTCGACCAGCTTGCTTGTTTACTTGAGCGGCCCGGCGAGCACCAACTCGCCACCCGGGTGGTTGAAGCCTTGCTTAACAATGAGACGTACTTTTTCCGCGATCACGCCTATTTTACGACACTGGGAAACACGGTTCTCCCAGAGCTGGCAAAGAAACGCGCCGATTCCAAAAAACTGACCATCTGGTCAGCCGGCTGCAGCACCGGCCAAGAAGTACTGAGCCTCGCAATGCTCTTTTGCGAGCAACCGGGGCGTTGGGCTGATTGGACCATTGAAATTCTCGGCACTGACGTGTCGGGCAAAGCCGTCGAACAGGCGCGCTCAGGGATTTACTCGCAATTCGAAATCCAGCGCGGGATCTCCGTCGCACAGATGCTCAATTTCTTCTCGGAAACTGCAAAAGGCTGGAAGGTTGCCGATCGGGTCATGAACATGACCCGGTTCGAACAAAGGAATATCCTCGACTTTCCCCCGGCGCCTGGTCGATTTGACTTGGTCTTGTGTCGCAATTGCTTGCTCTATTTCGATCCAGGCACCAGGCGCACAGCGTTCGACCGGCTTGCCAGCGGAATCGCCCCCGATGGCTTCCTCATGCTTGGCGCAGGCGAAACGGTAGTCGGACAAACCGACAAATTCGAACCGGCCAGCTGTGGCTCTGCGATCTATACCCGAAGTGCAGCCGAAACCTCGATCGGCGTCGTTCTATCAGGCGCAGCTAGGTAGGCCGCAAAGGATCGAAAACGCTCGATTTGTGGGCGACCCAAGGTAAATTTCAAGTTTACGGTTAATTAGCTAATCCGCGCTATCCAGTAACCATAAGAGTAGAGTTTTCCAGGGGAATTCGCGTGCGGTCAAATACCGACATGGCAGAGAAGAGCACGCGAATAATGATATTCGCGCCCCTCGCCTCGCTGGCGGGAATTGCGAGTGTAACTGCCATCATGGTGCTCCTGGGCCCCTATTTCGGCATCGCCTCTCTGCGCGCAGTGCTTGGTGGAGGCTTCATCGCCCTCATCTCAAGTATCGGAGGATTCGCGATATTGGGATTGCGGCACGTTCGGCGCATAGAACGGCTATCAAGCAGCGACTCTCTGACTTCGCTTCCCAACCGCCGCGCTCTCCACCGCGATATCACCTCTCTCATGTCTGATCAGCACGAGGTAGCCCTTGGCATTGTAGACCTCGATGGCTTCAAGACCATCAACGACCACTACGGCCATGAGCTTGGCGATGCGATGCTTCGCGCTGTGAGCAAGATCATCGGCGAGATTTGCGATAACGACGCTATCATCTATCGCTTGGGAGGCGATGAGTTCGCTATTCTGAAGACCGGGGACTTGGCGGGAACGCTGCTCGAAGGTCACTGTCGTCGAATCATCGAGCGCCTGGCGAAATCGATCAAGATCGAAGAAAGGCGTCTCAGCCTCGGGGCCAGCATTGGACTGTCGCGAAATGCTCCGGGACAGGAACTTACATCGTCCGAAATGCTCCGACGCGCAGACGTTGCCATGTACGCATCGAAACGCGGCGGGAAGATGCGTTGCTCCTGGTTCAATGAGGCTTTCGATCGCAGTCGCGAGCAAATCAAACGCCTCGACGAAGAATTGCGCCAAGCGCTGACCACGAACCAGTTCCGCATGCATTATCAACCTTTGGTCGACGCGGAAACGCGCGAGATCGTAGCTGTCGAAAGCCTGATGCGCTGGGAAAGACCGGACGGCCAGACCGTGGGGCCGGCGACGTTCATTCCGGTAGCCGAGGAATCCGGGCTTATTAACCCAATTGGCTTATGGGTATTGCGTCAAGCCTGCTGCGATGCGCTCGAATGGCACGACGTGACATTGTCGGTGAATATTTCCGCCGCCCAGCTTCGCAATCCGGAATTCCCGATTCAGCTTGGTCATATATTGGAAGAAACAGGTTTTGATCCGGAGCGTCTCGAACTTGAGATTACGGAAACCTGCCTCGTTCTAGATCCTATAGTGGCTGAGCGCAGCTTGAATCTCATCCGCGGGTTCGGAGTGCGCGTTGCACTAGACGATTTCGGCACCGGATATGCATCGATCGGTTTCCTCAGACAATTCCGTTTCGAGAAACTCAAAATAGATCGCAGCTTGATCATGCAGGCGAGCGAGGATGAGTCCAGTCGCGCAATGATGCTGTCGAGCATCACCATGGCACAGGCAATGAACATGTCGGTGACTGCCGAAGGCGTCGAAACGCGCGAACAAGCAGACATGGTACGGGCAGCGGGATGCGACCAGATACAGGGGTGGCTCTATTTCCGAGCGATGCCTGCGCAAGAAATCAAACAATATCTCGGGACAAAGATCGAAGATGCGATGTCCGGGTTTAAAGGCGACCAAGGGGTCAAGGCAGCATGAACGCAATGACGGGCGATTTCACAACTTCTGAAATCGATCACAGCAAATATTATTCGGACGAAATCGCAGAGGATCGCGCCATTCTTGCGGATATCGGAGCCGGCAGCGATGGATTGCGGGGAAAGTTTGCCGATCTGACACTCGGCAGCAAACTTACCTTGGTATCCATGGCAAATATTTTCGCGGTTGCCATGTGTCTCATAGCCACGCTCATTGGGGGATTGATAGCATACGATCTTCGCGAAGAGCGGATGAAGATTTCCGAGATGCTGATCCTATCGACCGAACTGCAGGCGGATACCAACGCTGCGCTTCTCGATACCTACAGGTTCGTTAATTCGGGGGATAGCCAAGCCCTGGCAAGCGCGGAAGACAATCTCAAAGAGGTTCGCCGCGATCTCAATTCTATCGAAATCAATGCCAGCGAAGTGGCTCCGGAGGCCAGCGATCATATCGCACAGCTGCGAACAGGCCTTGATGGCTTGCTTGCGGACTTGAACAGGCAAGCGGCGGAAACGCAGTATGAAAGCCGCGCCGCCCTCGCCCAAGCTTCTTTCACTAGGAGCCAGACCTTCGCTGCAGATGCTCGCAAGCTTAAGACAGAGCTATTCAATTTTGCGGAGCTAAGTGAAGCAGATGGCAACAAGACCATCGCCTGGCTTCTCTTCGTATTTCTGGCAGTGACCGCCTTCGGTGTCGTCCTCATAATTGCGACCACTCGGTTCATCGCTCGCGATATCTCGGGAACTGTCGGCCAGCTGACAGATGCTTCGGAGCGACTGGCTACCGGCGATAAGACTATCGAAATACCGGGTCTTGAGCGGCGGGATGAACTGGGTGGTCTAGCGCGCTCGCTCCATGTCTTTTTGAGAAGCGCGTTCCGGTTTGAAAAAATGGCAGCTGAAAAACAGGCCCTGCAGGCCGAACGCGGCCACGCGCTGCAGCGTCTTGCCAAACAGTTTGAGGCCACCGTCGGTGAAGTGGTCAACGGAGTGGCGGCCGCCTCGTCTCAACTCAACACTACTGCTGCAGCCATGGCCAGCGCCGCCGAACAGGCCTCGCAGCAGAGCGAAGCGGTCGTCAACTCGATGGAAAGTGCGTCCGGCGGGGTTACCGCAGCTGCTGCGGCATCGGATGAATTCGCAATGTCGATTGGTGAAATCAGCCGACAAGCTTCCCACTCGGCAGAACTGGCGCGCAAAGCCTCCGATGACGCCGAACAGGCGGACGGCACCATTTCGGCGCTGTCATCTTCGGCGGATCAGGTGGGCCAGATCGTCGAACTTATCCAATCCATTGCGAAACGCACCAATCTCCTCGCTCTCAATGCCAGCATCGAAGCTGCCCGAGGCGGGGAAGCTGGCCGCGGCTTTGCCGTTGTTGCCAGCGAGGTAAAAGAACTTGCTGCGCAGACAAGCCGTGCGACGGAAGAGGTTGCCGAGCAGATCCGCTCAATGCAGGATTCCACCGGTGCAAGCGTGAACGCCCTTCGCTCGATCGGCGAACAGGTGAAGCAGCTCGAGACAACCGCGATCTCCATTGCTAGTGCAGTCGATCAGCAATCGGTTGCCGGGCAGGACCTTGCTCGAAGCATCGATCTGGCGGCGCGCTCCACGGATGAAGTTTCGGGGAGTATTTCTCAGGTTCGTCAAGCGAGCCAGGCAACGGGAGCGGCGGCTAGCCAAGTGCTCGGTTCAGCTTCTTCGCTGGAATCCCAGGCTTCAGTTTTACGCGAACAGGTCGATGTATTTTTGCAGCACGTCAGAGCTAGCTGACCTGGCAACAAAAAAGTCCAATTCGATATGCTGCATTGGGGGAGAACCGTGATGGAAATGCAAAGCGATATTTTCGCCGAGGAAATGAGGGGGGAAATCGCTGCAGTCGACGGCATTGAGCTGGGCGAAGCAACCGATGTCCCTGGCCTGCGCGGTTGGTTCCTGGGCCTTTCCCTAACGACAAAATCGAAATTATCGACCGGCATAACTGTCGTCGGAATGACCCTTCTGGCTGCGGCCGGCCTCATCGGCATTTACAACCCAGATTTGGCAGGAGCGATGGCCACCGCCATCATCATCGTTCTTGCGGTGACGTTGATTGCAAGCTTCATCAGTATGCAAATGATCCTGCGAGACGTAATTGCCCCGTTTACTCATGTCGCGGCAGAAATGGGTAGGCTGGCAAACGGTGCACGGGACATTGACGTCGGCGACACAACGCGCCCCGACGAGATCGGAAACTTGTCCCGTTCTCTCAGCATTTTCGCAAAGTCCGGCATCAAGCTCGACGAACTTTTTGCCGGTCGCCGTTCTGCTACGGAGCATCGCAAGCATGAACTGATGCTGCTCGCCGACCGGTTCGAGCAGAGCATCGGTGACGTGGTCGGCGGGGTTGCCGCGGCCTCCAGCCAACTCAACGCGACGGCTGGCACCATGGCGAGCGCAGCCGAACAAGCAGCCGGACAGGCCAGTCAGCTCACAAATGCAATGGAGCAGGCATCTGGCGGCGTGACGGCTGCCGCCGCTGCATCAGACGAATTCGCAATGTCGATCAGCGAAATCAGCCGGCAGGCGGCGAATTCTGCCGAACTCGCGCGAAAAGCGTCCGATGATGCAGAAGGTGCAGACGAGACCATTTCGGCTCTAGCCTCGGCTGCCGATCAGGTAGGGCAGATCGTGGAGCTGATCCAGTCCATTGCCCAGCGCACGAACCTCCTCGCGTTGAACGCCAGCATCGAAGCGGCTCGCGGCGGAGAAGCAGGACGCGGCTTCGCGGTTGTCGCAAGCGAAGTTAAGGAACTTGCCGCACAGACAAGCCGGGCGACTGAAGAGGTGTCGGAGCAGATTCAGGCTATGCAGTCCTCGACGGGCGCCAGCGTGAACGCGCTTCGTTCGATCGGCAATCAGATCAAACAGTTGGAAACCACCGCGATATCGATTGCGAGTGCAGTCGATCAGCAGTCGGTGGCTGGTCAGGATCTTGCCCGCAGCATCGATCGCGCGGCTCATGGGACAGACCAGGTGGCGACTCATCTCGAGAGCATGCGCGACACAAGCATCTCCGCCGGCGCTGCCGCCAGTCAGGTCCTAGCTTCTTCGAGCGACCTGGAAAGCCAGGCGACAACGCTGCGCGACAAGGTGGATGAGTTTCTTTTTCAGATCCGCTCAGCCTGACTTTCGTCCGACATCGTAGCAAGGGCAGCCCCGGTCTCGGCCGGAGCTGCCCTTTCTTTTATTCCCACCAATAGGGCTTGCGCCGAGCATCGCCGGTGACGGTTTCGTTCATCGTCCTTGCATCATAGAGACGGCCACCGAGCATCACTTGCGCAATATCGTCCGAATTGCGGATGTTCTCGGCAGGATCGGCAGTGAGGATCACGAGATCGGCTAACTTGCCCACCTCAAGGCTTCCGACATCGCGATCCATACCGAGCGACTTTGCCGGCTCGATCGTTCCGGCGCGAAGTGCCTCCACTGCGGTCATGCCGCCGCGAACGAAGCTCCAGAGTTCCCAGTGCGCAGCGATGCCCGCCTGCTGCCCGTGAGCACCGATGCTGACTTTGACCCCCCGGTCGGCCAGCTTCTTTGCCTCGCGTGCCGAATTGTCGTCAACGAAGGCCCATTCCGGCGCTTTGATGCGGCGTCCGGTTTCGGCCAGCAGCATCTTGGGCGGGGTATGAACGAGTAACGGATTGTCGAAAACGTCGGTCGCCTGGCGCCAGTAGGGATCGGCCGCGAGGCCGCCATAGGTCACGACCAGTGTCGGCGTGTAATTCGTATCCGAATTGCCGAACATCTGCAGCACATCATCATACATGATGTCGACCGGGATATTGTGCTCGAGCGTGGAATTGCCGTCCGCGACGAGGTTCATGTCCATACCGAAGAGCGAGCCGCCTTCGGCTACGACCAGCATGTTTTCCGCGCGTGCAGCAGCCACAACCTGCTGCCGCTGCTCGCGTCTGGGCTGATTGTAGTTCTTCACGCTAATACCGCCCTGCGCCTTGATACGGCGAACATGGGCAAGAGCATCTTCGTAACTGTCGACGCGGGCATATACTCCCGGAGACTTGGCGCCGTAGATAATCTCGCCGGTCGAGAAGATCCGGGGAGCAAGCAAATTTCCTGCCCGCTGGCGCTCTGATGCCGAGAAGATCATGCTCGCCGATGAAGACGGATCGTGCAGCGTCGTGGTGCCCAGCGCGAGGTTCTGGACAAGCGACCAGTTCTGCTGCGGAACGAGGTCGCCCACCCCTTGGGCGCCGTGGGCATGGGCGTCGACCAATCCGGGAATAACCGTCTGCCCAGCAGCGTCGATGACCGTCGCGCCAGAAGGTACCGCCACATTCGCTGCGGGACCGATCGCAGCAATCCGATCCCCTTCGATCACGATGGTCCCGTTGTCGATCGTACCTGCCCCATCGCCGGCCATCGTGTGGATACGCGCGCCCGTGATCGCCACGGTTCCACTCGCCTTACCGGCACGGATAGTCCGGGCGAGCGAGGTGCCGCTGTCCGGGGGCGTGAATTCCGGCGCGCTTTCGCTTGGCGACGTTGGTGTCAATGCAGCAGTGCTGGCGCGATAAAGGACCGGCCCCATCGACCAGTGCAGTGTGGAACCATTATCGGTCCAACCGATGTAATCCGCGCCGCCCTTACTGACCCTGGTAACGGGCAGGGAACTGGTCTTTTCGCCCACGGTCACCGTCTGGCCGCCGGGAAGCAGCGGCATGGCGAAAACTTCATAATTCTGGCGGAAAGCGACATAGTCGCCGCGAGGGCTCACCTTGAAGTCGTTCGCCAGTTCGCCCTGAGCGTGGACCCGTCGCGCCTCGCCATCCAGATCCGCAGAAATAAGCTGCAGATTGCCGTCGGCTCGTGCCAGCATGAAGACCCGGTCATTGTCTGCCCCGAACTGCGGAGTGGAGGTGTCGCGGGCGATAAGGCGCGGTGTTCCGCCCGAAACCGGGACGGAATAGACGCCTTCGTTCTCAGAATAATTGGGCGAGGTCAGATAACCACCGCCGCGCTTCTCGAAAACGATCGTATTCCCATCTGGCGAGAATTGAGGGAGTGCGTAATGGCCCTGCTGCTGGGTAACGATGCGCTCACCGCGCCCGCGCCCGTCTACCGTCACGATCCTACCAAGCTCATCATCGGTCCAGCGGACAAAGGCGATCCTCCGCCCGTCACGCGACCAGGTGGGCCACAGCTCGAGACTGTCACCGCCACCCGAAATCAGACGTTCAGGCAGTGCCTCGCTGCCGACCGGCTTTACGTATAATTTGCCGAGGCTCTCGAACACCACGGTGCGACCATCTGGCGACACGCTGGCAAAACGGGGAATTTTCGCAGTGAAGCTTTCCGGTGCAACGTCGATGACGGGATGGGGCGCGGACGCGACCGTGCGGGTATCGTTGATGCGGAAAGGGATTTCGCGCGCTCCCGAGCCATCCGCTGAGACGCGCTGCAGTTTGCCACCGGCCCAAACAACCAGCGCAGAACTGTCCGGCATCCAGTCCATCATGGGATAGACGCCGTAAACGGCCCAGGTCTCCTGCATATCGAGATCGAGCGCGCCATAGATCATGCGCTCTTCGCCCGTCTGAAGGTCCTTCACCCACAATTGTGTCTTGTCTTTGTCGCGGCGCACGAAAGCGAGCCTCTTGCCGTCAGGCGAAGGTGTTGGCCGGACAGCGCCGCCGTATCCACCCACGGCCGTAGTCACCTCGCCGGTATCGATATCGTAGCGTTCGACATTGAAAATACCGGCGTTGGAATCCTGGGCATATTCAAAAATCGGGCCCGGAGAGACGTTGCGGGTGTAGTAGATCGCATTCCCGTCGGGCGCATAGATCGGTTCGCCCAATTCCTTCTGCAGCACTTCGCTAGCGCGTTTGACCAGCTGCACGCCTCCCCCGCCGGAAACGTGATAAAGCCAGATTTCACCCGTGCCGAGACTGCGCTGTGTGGTGAAATGCTTCTTGGCTACGATGTATTGCCCGTCGGGAGACCAGCTGGGTTGATTAATGAGGCGAAAGTCTTCTTTCGTCACCTGCAGCTTGTTCGAACCGTCGGCGTCCATGATCCAGAGATTGTCGCCCCCGGCACGGTCGGAAATGAACGCGATGCGGTTTCCGTCCGGCGAAAATCGTGGCTGCACTTCCCACGCCAGCCCTTCCGCGATGCGCGTCGGTGTGCCGCCGGAGATCGGCATGGTGTAGATATCGCCGAGCAGCGAAAAAGCGAGCGTGCGTCCGTCCGGCGAGACATCGACATCCATCCAGGTGCCCTCGTCGGTATTGATCGCAATCTCGCGCAGAACCGCGCCGCGGGGAGCCGTTACGTCCCAGGTCTCGTCCTTCTGGCTTTCGCCGGCGATCGGAACGGTGGCCGGTGCTGCCTCAACCTGATCGCCGCTGCCCTCGGGTGGCAGTTCGTCCTGCGATGCATCGACCTCCTGCTCTTCAACCGGGTTCGGACTTGGATCGGGCTCCTGATTTTGTGCATGGACGGTGCCCGCGCACAGAACGAGCGCAAGAGCGGAAGCAATGCTGGTCTTCATTATGATATCTCTCCCCTAAGAGATTGGACGGCGAGTTTTAGACAGCGCCATGTCCGTTTGGTAAACCGCTAATCGACGAGAAACATTATCTGGCGCTTGCACGCTCGACCAGCCGGACTGGCACCCGGCGCTCTGCACGCTCGCCTTCTCCGGCCAGCGCAGTCTCCACCAGCAATCGTCCCGCTTCGGCAAAATCAGGTTCGACAGTCGTAAGTGGCGGATTGCTGAAAGCGCCAGATCCCAGCCCGTCGAAACCGACGACGCCGACTTGCTCCGGAACGGCGACGGAACGCGCGGCGAGTTCCTCCAGGGCGCCAAGGGCCATCGCGTCACATGCGAAGAACAGGCCATCGAACTTGGCCCCGCTTTCCTCCAGCGCGATCACGGAATTGCGCCCCTGGGTGACCCGATCCGCGCCTTCCGAAACCAAGGCTTCGCGCGGCTTCAGGCCGGCTTCCGACATGGCATTTCGGTACCCTTCGTAGCGTTCGCGAAACTGGCGCTGCGATGAATTAGGATCTCCCACGAAGACCACCTCTTTCGCGCCGCCCGCAATCAGCTTTTCGACGGCCAGACGTCCGCCTGCGAGATTGTCCGACCGAACCCAGACCGCATCGTCAAATGGCGAACCCCAAAACGCAATCGCCTGGCTTTGGGCGGCCACGTTGCGAAAATAGTCCCATGCCGGTCCATTACTCGCCGTGCCGATCACCACCACGCCATCAGCCTGACGGCGCCCCACATAGTGCCCGAACAGCTCATCTTCCCGCGCCTGGAATGAAACCAGAGCTTCATATCCCCGCTCGGCGGCCGCCGCACACGTACTGCCCAAAAGACTGTAATAAAACGGATTCATCGCAGCAGGTCCCTGCCCGTCGCGCCCGATCACCACGATCGCTATCGTACCGGTTTCTCCCTTGCGCAGTCCTGCCGCGCGCATGTTTATGTGGTAACCGAGTTCGGCAGCCGCCTGTTCGACCCTACGCCGCGTCGCTTCCGTAATCGTCTCTGACCCCGAAAGGGCTCTGCTGACCGTAGACTGGCTGACCCCGGCGCGTTCAGCGACGTCGATCGACGTTACTCGGTGCGGGCGCCCGTTTTCCTCTTTTTTCATGGCATCTCCTCACTCTCCTCCGCCCTAGCCTAGGCGCTGCGTCAAGGCGAGAGTTTGGCGCCGCAGGAATGCCCTACTTCCCCGTTTTATTGCGCAGCTCCTCCTTTCCCTTGCCGCCAGCTTGGGATAGCCTTGTTTCATGGGAGAAAGACCAACAAGCAGCCGGGCGACGGATTTCGACGTGCTGATCGTGGGTGCGGGCCTGTCGGGCATCGGAATGGCCGCGCATATGCAGGAAAAAACTCCGGAGCACAGTTTCGCAATTGTCGAGCGCCGCGAGGATCTGGGCGGCACCTGGGACCTGTTCCGATATCCCGGTGTGCGATCGGATAGCGACATGCATACGCTTGGGTTCGAATTCGAACCCTGGACCCACGAGAAGACGATCGCGGACGGCCCCGCCATTCTCGACTATCTGCATCGCATAGTCGACGAGCGAGACATTCGCCGCCACATCCGGTTCAATCACAAGGTCATCTCCGCAGACTTTCGCGAGGCGGATGCGCGCTGGCACGTGACGCTCGAAATGCCCGACGGGGAGCGCAAAATGCTAACCGCGAACTGGCTCTATCTCGGGTCTGGCTATTACGATTACGATCACGCTTATGATCCGGGTTTCGAGCTTGGTGATTTCGAGGGACAGGTGCTGCATCCGCAGTTCTGGCCGAAAAATCTGGACTATGACGGCAAACAGGTCGTCGTGATCGGCTCTGGCGCCACGGCGGTCACGATCGTTCCATCCATGGCGAACACAGCGTCGAAGGTCACCATGCTCCAGCGAACGCCGACCTGGATGTTTTCGAGACCGGCAAAAGACCGTGTGGCGAATTTCCTGAGGAAGGTCCTGCCAGAGAAGGTCGCTTATGCGATCACGCGCTGGAAGAATATCAAACTTCAGGATTTCAGCTTCAAGATGGCTCGGCGGAAACCGAAGAAGATGGCCGCCCTGCTGCACAAGCGCATCCGCAAAACGATGGGCGAAGACTACGATCTGGCCGCCTTTACACCGCCCTATGATCCTTGGGATCAAAGGCTTTGCCTCATCCCGGACGATGATCTGTTCAGCGCGATAAAGCGCGGCAAGGCAGAAATTGTCACCGGCCACATCAAGGCATTCGAAAAAGGTGGAGTGCGGCTTACCGACGACCGCTTCCTTCCCGCAGACATCGTCGTCACCGCGACGGGGCTCAAGCTGGCGGTCGCCGGGAAGATCGGCCTGTCGATCGGCGGCACCGCGATCGATCTGGCTGACAGGTTCTATTACAAAGGGTGCATGTTCTCGAACGTGCCGAACCTGGCCGTGGTTTTCGGATATCTCAATGCGAGCTGGACATTGCGCGCCGACATAAATGCAGACTTCATCTGCCGTGTTGTAAACGAGATGGCCGAGAAAGACGCCGATATCGCAGTACCATACCTGCCCGAGAACCATACTCTAGAAGAGGACAATATCTTCGATTTTTCTTCGGGTTATATCCAGCGCAGCAGGCACCTCATGCCAAAGAACGCAGTCGAATATCCTTGGCGGCTGAACCAGGAATATGTGGCCGATCGCAAGCGGATGAAGACGGAACCGGTCGATGACGGGATCCTTGTGATGCAGAGCACAGCCAAGACTGCCGCGCAGAATGACAAACCTCTGCAAGCTGCCCGGTAGCTTTCCCGCGATTAGCGCTTTAAGCCCCAGGTCATGACCGATCGCATCTATACCGCAGGCCTTGTCGTCATCGGCGACGAAATTCTCTCTGGCCGCACTCACGATAAGAACATCGCCCAGGTCGCCAGCTGGCTTCAGGTACAAGGCATCAGACTGTCAGAGGTGCGGGTGGTCCCGGATGTGATCGAGCGTATCGTCGAAGCGGTCAACGCGCTGCGGGAAAACTACGATTACCTGTTCACGACCGGAGGCATAGGTCCGACGCACGATGACATCACTGTCGATGCTGTGTCGGAAGCATTGGGGGTGCCAGTCATCGTGCATCCCGAAGCGCGCGCAATCCTTGAACGATACTATCAGGACAAGGGCGGCGTGAACGAAGGCCGGCTGCGCATGGCCCGTACCCCCGAAGGCGCAGAGCTGATCCCGAACAAGATGTCGGGCGCGCCTGGCATTCGCATCGGGAACGTCCACATGATGGCAGGTGTGCCGCACATTACCGCCGGCATGCTCGATGCGCTCACCGGAACGCTGGAAGGCGGCGCCCCGCTGCTCTCTGCGACGGTGGGTGGCTTCATCCCGGAAAGCGAGGTATCCGGCCTCCTCCGCGATGTCGAGAAAGCGCATGAAAACTGCCAGATCGGAAGCTACCCCTTCTTCAAGGAAGGAAAGGTCGGCGCGAACTTCGTTATCCGATCGACCAACCAGGCCGACCTCGATGAATGCGCGGCCGACTTGTGCCGCGGACTTGAAGCAGCGGGTTTCGCGTTTACCCACGGCGGAATTTAGGTCGGACTTGCGCACTGTCGTGCTCGGACTAGCCTGAACTGCAATGCTTGAACTTGTCGCCGTCGGATTGTTCGTCGCCTGCGTGGTGCTTTTCAAGCGCGTCGCGGCTGCCGAACGGCGGATCGAAGAACTGAATGATCGCTATCACGAACAAGCCTGGCAATTGCTTGCGCTGGCATCGGCAACCGGATCTGAAACCAAAGCAGATGAAGATGCCGAGCCAGAACCGCTTGTAGAGCATAAGCCGGCGCCCATCCCTGCCGTAACCCTGAGCCGAAGCGACGAGCCGGTGCTCGTGTCGCAAGTGCAACCTCCCGAGCGGGAAAAGAGCACCGAGCAAGCCGACGATAGCCAAGCACCACGAAGAAACTTCAGCCTCGATCTCGAGGACATTTTCGGACGCCGCCTCCCCATCTGGGCTGGCGGCATCACATTGGCTTTGGCAGGCGTGTTTCTCGTCCGCTATTCGATCGAATCCGTTCTTACGCCGCAAGTGCGCGTTGCCCTGTCTTTCCTTTTTGGCATTGGATTGCTGGGCGCTGCCGAAGTGACTTTCCGGTTTGAAGGCCGCGTAAAGGACGATCGAGTTCGCCAGGCGCTGGCGGGCGCAGGACTGGCGACACTCTACGCCGCGTTCTATCTCGCCGGCACGCAGTACGCTCTGATCGGCCAGACGCTGGCCTTCCTGGGGCTCGCCGGTGTGACGGCGCTAGCCATTTTCCTCTCCTATCGCTTTGGCCTGCCAAGCGCGGTGCTCGGCCTCGTCGGCGGATTTACCGCGCCTGCCTTGGTCGGCGGCGATGATGCGAACCTGCCGATGCTGGCGCTGTATCTCGCGCTGGTGACCGGCGGCCTAACGCAGACTGCCAACCGCCAGAAACGCTCGTGGCTGGGTCTTGGCGCGTTGATGGGCGGGCTGGGCTCGGGCGCGCTGCTCCTGATCGGCGGCGACTATGCTTTTTCCGATATCCTCGCTCTGGGCCTCTATTTCGTTGTTCTCGGGACTCTTATACCCGCCCTGCTCGATATCGAACAATTCGAGCAGCCTATTCGTCTTGCTGCGGCTAGCGCGGCCGGATTGCAGCTCGCAGTGTTGGTGGACGCGGGAGGCTACCAACCGCTCGCCTGGGGCTTGTATCTTCTGCTTGGCGCCACGCTGGCGTGGTTCGGCTGGAGCAAGCCCGACATGCGTGCTGGCAGTGCCATGGCAGCCGCAATCGGAGTGGTTCTGCTCCAGCTGTGGCCAGCACCCGATCCGTTCTTCTTCGCAGTGGTCGCTGCCGCGCTTGCGATCATTTTCGCCGCGGTCCCCTTGATGCTTCTGCGTCGCGGCAGCGAGGGAGTGCTTGAAGCGCTCAGCACCGCCGCCGTGCCGCTGGTGATCGGCCTGATTGCACTGTGGACCTTCGATACTTTCGACCGCGATGCGCTCCGCATCTGGGAAGGGATCGGGCTGTTCCTGCTGCTGGCCCTTCCCGCAACCGCCGCCTTAACTCTGTGGACACGCCGGGCGAATGGAGAGCTGGCAGCCAATCTCGCCAGCGCAGGACTGCTGGCCTGTCTTGCCACAGCCTGTTTGCTACCCGATGCCACCCTGCCGTTCGCCGCCAGCGCCATTGCGCTTGGTCTGGCCTACATCCTGCGCGAACGCGCCGCCGATAGCCGATCGCTTTCCGCGCTCCTCTGGATAGCAGCATTCGGGCCACTCATCCTGCTACCCGTTGCCGATCCGCGGCTGAGCGAAGTGGACACGCTGTTCGATGGGCGGAGCGAAGCTTCGGTCCTGTCTTTCCTGCGCTGGCTCGCCGCTGGGCTGCCCTTTACCGCGATTGCCTGGGGGCGCAGCTCCGTGCGCAGGAGAATGGCAGCCGAGTTCATCACAGGACTGCTGCTCTTCGCCGCGTTGGCCCAGATCCTCGCGCCGATTGTCCTGGTCTGGGTGGCGGGGACGCTGGCTGTGGCCATCCGTTACGCCTTGCCAGAGCGGTCTTCCGCTGCGCTGGCGCTTATCGTCTGCATGGCGCTATGGGCCATCACACCTACCGGCGAGTGGATATACGAAGGAACGCGGGCTCTGGCCGGCGATCCGATGCTGCTGACCTATCTGCCGAATCTGCGGAGCGTGTTCGGATTTATCCTCCCGCTTGCGCTCGCGCTGGCTTTTACTCAAATCAGCATCCCAAGCTATCGCGAACGGCCGATCCCGCTCTTCTTGATCGCTCTGCCATTCGCGCTCATTGTCGCCCACGTCGTGTTCAAGCAGCTATTCGCGCTGAATTCGCTGCCCGACTTTGCCGCGAAGGGTCTTGCGGAGCGGACACTGTGGCAAAGCGCGCTATTGGCCATCGGCTGGGGCATCTGGCTGGGGCTGAAGGATCGCCTGATCGCGACAGCCTTTGTTTCCGCATCGTTTCTCCATTTCCTCTGGTTCACCGTCATCCTGCATAATCCTCTCTGGGAGCATCAGGCTATCGGGCCAGTCCCGTTGGCCAACCTTGCCCTCGCGGCCTATGCGACTGGCATCGGGGCCTTGTGGTCCGCGCGGCTGTGGTGGCCCGAGTGGCGGCGCTTTACCGACAGCGCGATGATGGCGCTTGCCGCACTCGGCGCCGTGACCTTGCTGCGGCAGGTGTTCGCCGGAACCTATCTCGACATTCTGCCCATGTCTCAGACCGAGGATTTGCTGCGTTCTCTCATCGGCATCCTGCTCGCCATCGCCTTTCTCCTGATCGGCAGCGCGCGGGGCGAGCGGTTGTGGCGGGTCGGTTCGCTGGTGCTGATGACCGGAACGGTGCTGAAGGTCTTCATCATCGACACTGCGGGGCTGGAAGGACTGCTGCGCATTGCGAGCTTCGTGGCACTGGGCGCCAGCCTGATCGGGATCGGCTGGTTCTATTCCAGGCAATTGAAGACTTCGCCAGCGCCGCAATGAGAAAGGGCCGGAGTTTCCCCCGGCCCTTTCAAATCTGTTCCGTGTAGGAAAGCGCTTTCTGTCCGCGCTTTCGCCTATCCGGTATGAAGCGTGAAGCTTACGCGCCTTCGACTTCGCCGAGGTCGACCTTGAGGCCGGGACCCATCGAGCTGGTCAGCGTGACCTTGCGGACATACTTGCCCTTGGCACCCGACGGCTTCGCCTTGACGATCGCATCGGTCAGAGCCTTGAAGTTGGTCTTCAGGTCTTCGTCCTTGAACGACAGCTTGCCGATGCCGGAGTGGATGATGCCCTGCTTTTCAACGCGGAATTCGACCTGGCCGCCCTTGGCGTCCTTCACGGCCTGTTCCACGTTCGGGGTCACGGTGCCCAGCTTCGGGTTCGGCATCAGGCCCTTGGGACCCAGAACCTTACCGAGACGGCCGACGACACCCATCATGTCCGGCGTCGCGATGACGCGGTCATAATCGAGATTGCCGTTCTGCATGTCTTCCATGAGGTCTTCCGCACCGACCTTGTCGGCGCCGGCGGCCAGAGCCTTCTCGGCATTGTCGCCCTTGGCGAACACGGCGACCTTCACGTCCTTGCCGGTGCCGCTGGGAAGCGAAACCATGCCGCGGACCATCTGGTCGGCGTGGCGCGGGTCGACGCCGAGGTTCATCGCGACTTCGACGGTCTCGTCGAACTTCGACTTGTGCTCACGCAGCGTGGCGAGAGCTTCTTCGACCGTGTAAAGCTTCTCGCTGTCGAGCTTTGCGCGGACCTGCTGGTTCTTCGTCTGCTTTGCCATGTGCTTAGCCCTCCACCACTTCGAGGCCCATCGAACGCGCGGAGCCTTCGATGATCTTCATGGCCTGATCGATATCGTTCGCATTGAGGTCGACCATCTTGGCTTCGGCGATTTCCTTGATCGCGCTCTGCTTGATGGTTCCGGCCGAAACCTTGCCCGGCTCTTTCGAACCCGACTTCAGCTTGGCAGCTTTCTTCAGATAGAACGATGCCGGCGGGGTCTTCGTGACGAAGGTGAACGAACGGTCCGCATAGACGGTGATGACCGTCGGGATGGGAGCGCCCTTTTCGAGGTCCTGCGTGGCAGCGTTGAACGCCTTGCAGAATTCCATGATGTTCACGCCGCGCTGACCCAGCGCAGGGCCGATGGGCGGCGAGGGGTTTGCAGTGCCCGCGGGCACCTGCAGCTTGATGTAGCCTTCGATCTTCTTGGCCATCACTGGCCTCCTTTCACACTGTCGGCACCGTCTGACGAGGATGCCTCATGTTGAGCGGTCGAGCGGTCTGCATCCTGACGGATCGCAGTCCTCCCGCGTGGGGTTCCCGTAACTGTCGTTTGGGAAGGCGCGCACATAGCGATTCTGGCCGTAAATGCAAGCACGGCCGAAAGTAGGATTGCCCTGCGGTAATCCTACAGGATGGAGCACATGGAGCACACCCTTGAGGCAAATATTCCGCCTTCCCGATCGCTGGCGGGCGCGCGGCGAAACCGGGGGAGGAGCAGAGGCGATTCATCGGCCAACCCTGCCCCATCAGAGCCGTGTAGGAAATCCCTGCCTGCATCCGCCGGCGGCTTCGCGCGCAACTTGCCAAGGTAAGCGGAAATTTACCTGTTCAGAACTAACCGGGAATGCAATTGCAGGGGAAGGCATAGCATGTTTCGAATTACTGTGCAGGTGCGCGACTTGATTTCCAGCAACGTCACGAGCGCTCTCGACGCGGCGACCAATCCGGTGAAAATGCTTTCCCGCCTGCAGAGAGAAATCGAGGATGCCATCGTCGATCTTCACGGCGAGATCACGAAGGCGCGGCGGCAGAAAGAGCGGCTACAAACCGCATTGTCGCAGACCGAAAACCAAGCTGCGGCATGGTCGGAGAAAGCCAAGGTCGCGATGAATCACGGCCGCGAGGACCTTGCGCGGCAGGCCCTTATGGCGCGGGAAGACTGCCGGGAGAAGGAAGAACGGACCGGCCGCGATATCGCCAGCCTCGCGGAAGATATCGCCGAAAGCGAAGCGGCGATCGGCAAGCTCGAAACAAAGCGCGAAGAGGTGAGACAGAAGCGGGCCGATCAGGTGGCCGCCGAGACCAGTGCGGCAGGTGCCGCCAGCCATCATGGCAGCCGCACGGAGCGCCGATTGGACCGGATCGACGCGCTCGAAAAACGAACGACTTTCGCCGTGGAGGAAGACGCACAGACATGCGCCAACACTTCGATCGAGCGCGAGATCGAGGAATTGCGCCGCGGCTCGGCAATCGAGGAAGAGCTTGCCGCCATGCGGCGCGACAGCGCCGCGGCGACGAAGAAAGCTGCGGCCAAGAGCGGAAAACGCACCAAGGCCGCGTGATCACCCGGCAGCAAGCTGTTACGGGATCGGCGCCGGACCAATCTTCCCGGCCGATTGACCGAGAGAAAGACCGCGCATGATACGAAGCGACGCACGCGAGCTGGGCTGGGGCCGGTTCATCTGGCAGTTCATCACGATACTGCTGGTCTATTTCATCGCCCAGATCCCGCCGGCATTGATCTGGGGCTTCACGACGGCGGACGGCCAGTTTTCGATTACCTCCACCGGAGCTGCAGTGTCCACGGCGGGCGGCATGGCCGGGGCCTTGCTGATGGCCTGGTACTGGCTGCGCCGCGATGACGCGGTGGAACAGGCGTGGAATCTGAAAGCGCCAACGAGCTGGAGCACCACCCTGGGATGGGCGGTGGCCGCGACGGTCGCGATCATCGGATGGTTCACGCTCGGCGCGATGCTGGTGGAAGCGATCGGCCTGACCACGCCCGACGTCGGGCAAGTGCTGGGCTGGGTCACCGAAAGCCCGTTCCAATTCGCGCTGTGGATCGTGATGGTCGCCTTCTTTTCGGCCGGTTTCGGCGAGGAATTGCTGTGGCGCGGCTATCTCATGGACCGGCTTTCCCGCCTTGGCGGCCTGCGCGGCAAGGTCTGGCCGATCATCCTTATCCAGGCGATCCTGTTTGGCCTGCCCCACGCCTATCAGGGACTGGGCGGCGTGATCATCACGGGTGTTGTCGGTATCGGGCTCGGCTGGCTGCGCTTCCACAACAAGGGCAATCTATGGGCCTGCATCATCGCCCATGTCGCGGTGGATACGATCATGATGAGCCTGTCCTACGCCACCAAGCTGGGCATCATGCCCGCGACCTGACACGAAAAGGGCGCCCTTCCCAGCGGGAGAGCGCCCTTTCGAAAATCGTTTCGTAGGCTCTTACTTGACCAGTTCGACCTGTTCGAATTCCAGTTCCACCGGAGTGGCGCGGCCGAAGATCGAAACCGAAACCTTGACCTTCTGCTTGTCGAAATCGAGTTCCTCGACAACACCGTTGAAGCTGGCGAAGGGCCCGTCGAGCACCTTGACCTGATCGCCGATTTCGTAATCGACGCTGACCTGCTTCTTCGGAGCGGACTTCGCCTCTTCGACACCGCCGAAATAGCGGGCGGCTTCACGTTCGGAAATGGCTTGCGGCTTGTTGTTGTTGCCAAGGAAGCCGGTGACCTTTGGCGTGTTCTTCACAAGGTGATACACGTCGTCGGTCATGTTGAGCTTGGCCAGCACATAGCCGGGCATGAACTTGCGTTCGACCTGGACCTTCTTGCCGCGCTTCACTTCGGTCACGGTTTCGGTCGGGACCTGCACTTCTTCGACGCCTTCGGACAGGCCGAGGCGTTCGGCTTCCGCGATAATCGAATCGCGAACCTTGTTCTCGAAGCCGGAATAGGCGTGGATGATGTACCAGCGTGCCATGTGTCTCGTTACCCCTGTCAGATCAGGCCAGCGTCAGCAGCCAGCGCACCAGGGCGCCGAACAGCGAATCGACGCCGAGGAAGAAGAGCGAGAGGATCGTCATCATGATGAACACGAAAATCGCGATGCGGACCGTGTCGGGCCATGTCGGCCACACGACCTTGCGGCCTTCGGTCTGTACCTGCCGAATGAACTCGGCGGGCGAGGTCTTGTTCGCTTTTGCGACCTTGGCTGTGTTGTCGGCTTTTTCGGCCATGATGAATGCGCTCTCGAAGCTAGAATTTTGTGTCGCTTCCGGGATGGGGGTTTCGCCGCCCCGATACAAGGTCGGGAGGGGCTTTTCCTTCATCGATGTCGGAAGACGCAAAGCCGTCTAGGCGGAGCGCAATAAAAACGCAAGCCGTGGGAAGCAGCGCAATTGCGCCTTTTCAAGCGACCTTCCCATGGCTAGCCTGCGCGCTTCTCGATTACGGGACGCATGAGGGGAAATTCAATGGCAACAAGCCAACCGGCTACGTTCGACGAACGTCTGCTTGGCCCCGTCACCAATGTGGCGGACTTCATCTGGGGTGGAACGTGGAATGGCGAGGCCATCCTGCCCTTCCCCCCGCTGGCAATCATCCTGCTGGGCGCAGGTCTGTGGTTCATGATCGGCCTCCGGCTCTATCCGGTCACGAACCTGCCCGCAGCAGTCAAAAACCTGTTCGCTGGCCGCAAGAGCGGCGGCGCAGGTGAAATTTCCCCTTTTGCGGCGCTTTCCACCGCGCTTTCGGGCCAGGTCGGAACCGGTAACCTTGCCGGCGTCGCAACGGCGATCGCCCTGGGCGGTCCCGGCGCCATCTTCTGGATGTGGATTACCGCGCTGTTCGGCATGGCGCTGGCCTTTGCCGAAGGATCGCTGGCGATCCGCTATCGCGAAACCACCAGCGACGGCACGTATCGCGGTGGCCCGATGAGCTACATCATGCTCGGCCTCGGCCCCAAGTGGACCTGGCTGGCGATCTTCTTCTGCATCGGCACGCTGATCAGCGCGCTGGTCACCGGCAATGGCATTCAGGCCAATGCCGTGGCCGATGGCCTCAACGAATTGTTCGGCATCGAGGAATGGCTCGGCGGGCTGATCGTCGCGATCCTGGTGTTCATCGTGATCATCGGCGGGATCAAGTCGATCGGCAATGTCGCGGAAAAGGTCGTCCCCTTCATGGCGGCGACCTATATCGTGATGGCGATCATCGCGATCCTCCTCAACATCCAGGACATCCCGGAAACCTTCAGCCGGATCTTCGGCGGCGCATTCAACGCGCAGTCGGCCAGCGGCGGTTTCGTGGGCGCGGCCGTGATCCTGGCGATCCGCGCGGGTGTGGCCCGCGGCCTGTTTTCCAACGAGGCCGGTCAGGGTTCGACCCCGATCGCCCACGCGGTTGCGCAGACTGACGATCCGCAGTTCCAGGGCCGCATGGCGATGCTGGGGACTTTCATCGACACGATCGTGATCTGCACCATGACGGCGCTGGTCATCCTCACGGTGGAGGGCAATTTCACGCATAACGGCGCGCCGGTGCTGCATGCCTGGCAAGCCGATCTCGATGGCTTCGCCATGACCAGCGGCGCTTTTGCCGCGGCCTTCCCCTTCGAGATCGGCGCGATCCCGCTGGGCACGCTGATCGCCAGCATCGCGCTGCTCCTGTTCGTGTTCACGACGCTTCTGACCTGGAGCTATTACGGGGAACGGGCACTCACCTTCATCTACGACCGCATCCCGGGCTCGACCCGTGGCGGCGAGAGGATCCTCCATATGGCGTGGCGCGTGCTGTGGTGCGTGGCCATCTTCGTCGGGGCGAGCCGGGAAAGCGACCTTATCTGGCGCATGGGCGATATCGCCAACGCCGTGATGGTCGTCCCCAACCTCCTTGCACTGGTGCTCCTGTCCGGTGTGGTCTTTGCGCTTTCGCGCGGGGACAAGACTGCGGGCAAGACCTTCACCGCCAAGACGCCCGAGGAACCGGAGGAATACTGATCTCCTCCGCCTAGCCGGCAGCAAAAATAAGGGGCCGGGAGTATCGCTACTCCCGGCCCCTGTCTTTTATCGTGACTGAACCAATCTTTTCAGCGAGCACCGAACAGACGTGCGAGGAAACCCGGTTCTTCCATCGGGATAATCTTCCCGTGGTGCTTATAGCGAAGACTGGCATCGCTATAAGTCTTGGGCTTCACCCACCCGTCGGGGCGGCTGCTGCGGTAGGACAAGCTCGACATGGGCAATTCCTCCATGAAATCTTTTCCCTTCGTCCGCTGGGTAGAACCACCTAGGCCAGAATCCGGTTCCCGGCCGCGCCATGGAGAAGACGCGATAGCTGTGGCGCGCCTGCAACATTAACCATCGTGAGCCGCGGTTTCCCGGCAAGCAGCTTATATCAGAACAAGCTATTTTTTTCGGTGGATGCCAGCGAAACTAGCCGCCCCCGCCGGCAATCCAGCGGTCGATCTTCGCTTCCAGGACCGGAAGCGGCAGCGCGCCGGTGTCCAGCACCTGGGCATGGAAGTCGCGGATGTCGAAGCGATCCCCCAGCTTCTGCTCCGCCCGTTCGCGCAGTTCCTGGATCTTGAGCGCGCCCACCTTGTAGGCCAGCGCCTGGCTCGGGATGGCGATATAGCGTTCGACTTCGGCGACGACTTCGGTTTCGGTCATTCCGCTGTTCGCCAGCATGAAGTCGATTGCCTGCTGGCGCGTCCAGCCCTTGGCATGAAGCCCGGTATCGACGACCAGCCGCATGGCGCGAAGTTGCTCGTCCTGGAGCGTGCCATAGCGGTTCCAGGGGTCGTCGTAGAAGCCCATCTCGTAGCCGAGAGTTTCGGCGTAAAGCGCCCATCCTTCGACATAGGAGGTCTTGCCGCCAAACCGCATGAAAGCCGGAAGGTCCTCGTTTTCCTGCGCGAGGCTGATCTGGAAGTGATGCCCCGGAGCGCCCTCGTGGAGGTAAAGCGTGACATTGCCGGTCGTCAGGCGGCTCGGCAGATCATAGGCATTGAAATAGAAGGTCCCCGGGCGCGATCCGTCCGGTGCCCCGCTCTCGTAGGACCCGCCAGCGCTGAATTGCTCGCGATATTCCTCGTAAGGCTTGATCAGCAGCGGGGTCTCCGGAACGAGCGAGAAATAGTCGCCGATCTTCGCATCCACCTGCTTGCCGATGTCGTAATAATTCTGCGTCAGCGCTGCCCTGCTTTCAGGTTTGAACTGCGCATCAGTGCGGACAAAATCGAAGAATTCGTTGAGCGTGCCGTCGAACCCGACCTCGGCCTTGATCTCTTCCAGTCCGGTCTTGATCCGCGCGACTTCGGCCAGGCCAAGATTGTGGAGATAATCGGCGGTCAGCGGCAGCGTGGTCGTGTCCTCGATCAGCTGCCGGTAGAGAGCCGGTCCACCCTTCATCTGGGAGAGACCGACGCTGGTACGCGCCTCGGCATAATATTCGTCGCGCAGGAAATCGCGCATGCGCTCATGCGCGGCGTAGATATCCTCGATGGACGCGCGATATTCCGTGGTCAGGCGCGATTTGTCGGCCTCGGAAAAATCGTCCGGGAAATTCGTCACCGGCATCCAGAAGGGCGATTCTTCGATATCCATGGCCAGCTGCGTATCGAGCTGGCTGATGACATTGCCGATCGTCAGCTGCGTCTCCAGCACTCCGCTTGCCAGACCTTCGCGGAAACGGGCGATCGCGCGGTCGCTCAATTCGACATAATTCTCGTGCCGCTTGAGATTGTTTTCGTAATCCTCGACCGTCTCGAACGGCGCCGCGCTCTGGCCGCTGGCAAAACCAGGATAGAAGGTGTGGAAGCCGGAGAAGTGGTTCACCGGGCGCACTTCCGTGACCGCGAGCAGTTCGGGCGCGAGCCCCTTGATCGCCTGGCGCTGGTCGTATGCGAACACGTCATAGGCAAGCTGGTCGGTCGGCGTCAGGGCGCTGCGATCGATCTGGCCGAGCCTGCGCAAGTTCAGCTCGGCATCCGCCCGGCTCGCATCGTTATATTCATCCGTCAGGTAATCGCCGAGCCGGTCGGCATACCGCATGTCCCCGCGGAACAGCGCGCTCATCGGATTGAGCGCGAGGCTCCGTTCATCGGCATCGTCGAACAGCGCGAAGAGCGCGTCATGGGCCGCATCCTCAGCGGAGGCAGGCGCGGCAGCGTCGGCAACCCCTTCGGAATTGGCCAACTGTCCGGTTGTCGCGCAGGCGGCAAGCGAAAGAGCAGATGCGCCGATGAATGCTATGCGGGTGAATTTCATGTGCAGATTACCCCCTCTGGTTATCTGCCCACTTTACGCCCAAGCTTCCGCGAAGTGAAATCGCCTGCCGACCGCGGCACCATGCCCTTCGACCAACGACCGGCCTAGTCGGCAATGCGGCCGCGAACCATCACCCAGTCGACATCCTCCAGCGCGGTCACATCTTCCAAGGGATTACCCTCAACCGCAATCATGTCGGCGGAATAACCGGGGGCGATGCGACCAATCTCGTTCTCCATGTGGAGCACCTTGGCGGCATTCGTGGTTGCGGTGGCGAGCGCATCGCGATGGCTCATGCCCTGCCCGACCATCAGCGCGAATTCACCGGCGTTGCGCCCATGTTCGAAAACGCCGGCATCGGTACCAAAGGCGATCGGCACGCCCCAGCGGTAGGCTTTGCCCATGAAGACGCTGGCTATTTCCGCCACGTCGCGAATCTTGGTCTCGACCGTGGGCGTATAGACACCTTGCCCGAGCCGTTCCGTCACCCCCTGGAAAGCCATGAGCGTGGGAACCAGAACCGTGCCGTTATCCTTCATCGCCTTCGCGGCGGCTTCGTCCAGATAAGTCGCATGCTCGATCGTATCGATGCCCGCGTTGGCAGCCGCTTCGATCCCCCGTGCGCCATGGGCATGGGCCATGACATCGAGCCCCAGCGAGTGGGCCGTATCCGCGATACTTTTCATCTCCGCGTCGGAGAAATGCGCTTCCAATCCCCTGCCCTGCTGGCTGAGGACGCCGCCCGTGGCGGTGATCTTGATGATATCCGCGCCGTTCTGGCTGGCGCGCCGCACCTTCTCGGCGCATTCGACCGGCCCAGTACAACTGTAACCGCTAGAAAGGATCGCGTTAATTTCCGGCTTGAAGCCAGAAACATCCCCATGACCACCAACGATAGCCAGCGGCGGACCAGCGGCAATGATGCGCGGCCCCTGGATCAGACCTTCCTCGATGCCGCGACGTAGCGAGAAGGCAGTGTGCTGCGCGCTACCGGCTTCGCGGACGGTGGTGAACCCGGCCTTCAGGGTCTTTTCCGCATTCTTGACGCCGACCACCACGCCCCATTCATCCGGCTCCACCGCTTCACGCCAGAAGTCCCCTCCCGGATCCCCGGTCAGATGAACATGCAGATCGATGAGACCTGGCACCAGCGTCTTGCCTTCCAGATGGACCATCTCGGCGCCTTCCGGTGCTTCCGCCCAGCCTTCCTCAACACTCACTATGCGCCCATCAGTGACCGTCACCGTCGATCGCCCCATCGGTGCGGTCGCCGGATCGGTGATCACCCGGTCGGCGTGGATGATCGTGGTTTCAGCAGACAAGGCGCTCGCGCTGGCGAGCAGACTGCCGACGAGGCCCAAAGTGATGGCGCGCATGAATTCTCTCCTCCTGTCGCCTTCGGTGATGCCGTCTCCGCCCGCCACCGACAAGCCCCGGTTTGCCCTTTGTGCATGGCTCGTTATGAAAGCTCCCGCAATTCAACAGGAGAGGATCGCACATGAAACTTCGCCCTTTGGCCGTCGCCGCATCGCTGCTTGCGAGCGCTTCGATCGGTGCAACCGCGCAAGCGCGCCCGATGACGCCGGACGATGTCGCCAAGCTCGAAAGCGTCGGCACTATCGCCGTTTCGACCGACGGCAGCCGCATCGCCTACACGACCGCCAGCCTGCCCGACATCACCGATGGCGAGGATAACGGCAGCTTCAAGCAGCAGCTCAAAATGGCATATGCGCCGATGAGCGCACGGGATTTCCTGCCGGACGACATCAGCGTTTCGGGAATCGCCTTCTCACCGAATAGCCGCATGGTCAGCTTCGTCTGGGCCGACGAAGGAGAAGACCGGGCTGTCTGGGGCATACCCGTCGATGGCGGTGCACAGCGCAAGCTGGCCGCGGTCGAAGATGCGAACGTTCGCTCCTACGCCTGGGCGCCGGACGGTTCGCGTATCTGGATGCTGGCATCGGCGAAGGAAGACGAGGATCGTGAAAAGCAGGCCGGAGCAGGGTTTAATTCGGTCGTCTACGAAGAGGAGGCCCGCCTTAACCGGCTGTTCTCTGCCAGCGTAGGGCAGGAAGTCGATGGCGATCCGGTGGCGGTCACGATCCCGGGCTATGTCAGCGGTTTTCGTATCGCGCCCGGCGGCAAGACCGCAGTTGTCGACAGCGCGCCCACGCCGCAGATCGATGATGCCTACACCTCCAAGCGGGCGCATGTCCTCGACCTGGAGACCGGCAAAATACTGCGCGTGATCGAAACACCTGGCAAACTTGGCGATATCGAGGTCTCGCCCGATGGCCGCCAGCTTTCGATGATCGCGGGCGTCGATATGAACGATCCCGCCGACACGACGCTGCACCTGGTCGATGTCGCGACCGGCACCTATCGCGCACTCAATGCCGGTGCGCCGGAAGCAGCGGTCGATGCGGAATGGCTCGCCGACGGCCGCCTCGCGGCAGTCATCCACAAGGGAGCGCAGAGCGCTCTGCGTATCTACAATCCCGATGGTACCGTTGCCGAAGAGCATGATGGCGGCGCGTTGATCCTCTCGAGTGTCGAGGCCGGTGGCAACACCCTGGCGGTGGAAGCGAGCAGTCCCAGCCATCCGACAGAACTGTTCGTGTGGAACAACGGTAGCTTCAATCGCTGGACGCGGCACAATCCGTGGCTCTCCGAAATCAACTTCGGCAAGCAGCGCACGTTCCGCTATAACGCGCGAGACGGTCAGGAAATCGAAGGCGTCCTGATCGAACCGGTCGGGGGAGCCCCACGCGGCGGCGCCCCGTTGATCCTAAGCGTTCACGGCGGACCGGAAGCGCATGATAGCAATGGCTGGGTCACGGGCTATTCCTCTCCCGGGCAGGTTGCCGCGGGCCAGGGTTATGCCGTGTTCCTCCCCAACTATCGCGGTTCCACTGGCTATGGGACAGCGTTCTCAAAGCAGCACACGGGCAATTATACCGACCCGGAATTCACCGATCTCGTCGATGCCAAGCGCGCCCTGGTGAGCGAGGGTATCGCAGATCCGGATCGCACCGGCGTGACCGGCGGATCATACGGCGGCTATGCCACTGCTTGGTCGTCGACAGCCCTGTCCGATGAATTTGCCGCCGGTGTGATGTTTGTCGGGATCTCGAACCAGATTTCGAAGTTCGGCACCACCGATATTCCCTACGAGATGTACAACGTGCATTCAGGCAAATGGCCGTGGGACGACTGGCAGGGCATGCTCGAAGTCAGCCCGATCTATCACGTAGACAAGGCCAATACGCCGCTGCTCATCATGCACGGCGAAGAAGATACCCGCGTGTCGCCCAGCCAGAGCTATGAACTCTATCGGTCCATGAAGGTGCGCAAGCCTGAAGTGCCGGTTCGGCTCGTGCTTTATCCGGGCGAAGGCCACGGCAACTCCAAGGCTGCCGCGCGCTACGACTACAATCTGCGGATGATGCGCTGGTTCGACACTTACCTGAAAACGGGCGACCGGGATGCTCCGCTCCCCGATAGCAGGCCCGAACTCCCGGCTGGAACGACCGGGGCCGGCAAGGCAGAAGACTGAGGAGGAGAGGGCGGCCAACAGGTCGCCCTTTTCACATTGCCGGCGTTATCTCAGCCCAATGATTGCCATTCGCGAATTGCCTCGATCGGCCAGAACAGCATCACCACATTGAGCGTAAGATTGTCGCGGATGATACACAGGGTCAGCAGTTCAAACAGCACTGCCAGTGCGACGCTGACTTTCCATGGCAGACGGAAAGCGATGAGGAAACCAGCCATCATCCAGCCAATGCCCGCCATGGAATTGACGATGCTGTCCCCGACATAGCCGAAGCTGACCGTTACGTCGCGGTAACGATCGATGATCATCGGGGTATTTTCCACCACTTCCCAGATTGCTTCGATGCCGACCGCGATTGGCAGGGCCCATTTCGCCAGCCGACCTTTGAACACGCTCCAGCGCACCCACAGCAACCAAGCCAGGAAATACATGATCAAGCCATGGATAAAATGGCTCGGGCTGTACCAGTCCGTTATGTGCTGGCTGTTGCCCGACGACTGCACCACACCATGCCATAACTTGATGTCACCGCAGGTGCAGATGAGCGGGCGGTCCATGGCCAGCAGGATAGCCAGCGTTACCAGTAACAGCGCCAAGGTGGCGAGCCAGGCACCCCGATGGGCGGCGAGCGGGTTCCCCGTCAGCGAAGCGCGACCGGTCACCCGCCAGCCCCAGTCTTCAGAAGGTGTAGCCGACGCCAAGCGCGACGAGATACTGGTCATCATCACCGCGGATGCTGGTGAACGGCGTATCGGCCGCGTCTCCCACTAGCTTCGTCCACCCGCCAATGCCGACCAGCGAGAGGCCGCCATCGGTAAGGTCACCACTCAAATCGTGAGCGACCAGCAGGTTGAGGCCATAGCTTTGCATTCCGCCCTCGGCATTGAACCCAGGGAGAACGTCCTCGGCGGGAAGAGCAGCGTTGGCGGCGGGAACCGAATAATAATAATCGGCAAAATCGTCATCCACGAAGCTGGTGCTGAACGATAGCGAAGCTGCCGTCGCGCGGCTGACCGGCGTGAAATAGGTCACCGACGGGCTGATCGTGCGGCCATCATGAGCCCCTGCAACATCCCAAGTGGCGTCGAGCGAAAGGCTGAGGCTGTCAAAGGGGTTGAGCAATTGCGGGAACTTCACCCCGACCGAAGCGCCGACCTCGACAGCGCGATCGAGCTCGCCATAAGCTGCAACGACATCGTCGTTGATGTCATCGGCGTCGACACGGTCGTTGCGCAGGCGGACCATCGGGCCGGCGGAAAAGGAAACACCTTCCGACGCGTCGGGGATCAGATCGAGCGCCAGGCCGGCGGGGCGCGGATTGATATCGATGCCCCATACAGAACCCTGGACGATCGGCAGGACGTTCACATTGTAGTCGTCACTGCCCGAATAGCTGGGGTTGTAACCGACACCGACGCCGACGCTGAGAAAATCGCCGTCGAATACCGTGCCTTCCTCTCCGGTCGGAAGCGGTGCGGCAGTGTCAGTCTGCTGGGCGGCAGCAGGCGCGGCCAGCGCGCAGATAGCAGCGGCGGCGATCGCAGGCACGAAACGAATCATTCAATATTCCCTCAATTTATTCCTGGCAGACACAGGAATGCGTTATCTGGTATGCCCGCGTTAGTAGAAAAGGACGTTGCCGCCAATGCATGGCGCTTCTAATCCATTTCCCGATGAATTCTGAAAATATCGATCTTGCTATCGTCGGAGGCGGTCTTGCCGGCGGATTGATTGCCTTGGCCGTGCGAGATTGTGCGCCGCACCTTACGGTAGGTCTGTTCGAAGCAGGCGAAAGCTTCGGAGGCAATCACCGCTGGAGCTGGTTCGAAGGTGATCTCGACGCGCGCGGCACCAAGCTGATGCAGCGGTTTCGCAAGATGCAGTGGAGCGGGGGCAACGAGGTCCGTTTTCCCGCCTACAGCCGATGCCTGCAAAGCGATTATCGTTCGCTCGGCAGCCGTGATTTCGACCTCGCACTGCGGCGTGAGCTGCCGCAATCGGCAATCCGCACGGGCGCCAAGGTGATCGGGCTGGACAGCGAGGGAGTAACCCTGTCGGACGGCAAGCGCGTTACGGCTGCAATGGTTCTCGACTGCCGGGACGCTCAGCCGAGCGAGCATCTTACCGGCGGATGGCAGGTTTTCCTCGGCCAGAACCTGAAGACGGATCGCCCGCACGGGGTGGATCGTCCGGTGATCATGGATGCGGCCGTCGATCAACCGGGCGCCTATCGCTTCGTCTACTTACTGCCGCTGAGCGAGGACGAAATCTTCGTCGAAGACACGTATTATGCAGACAGTACGCAGCTCGACGCGCCGCTTCTGCGCCAGCGCATCGCTGATTATGCCGAGGAACAAGGCTGGCGATTCCAGGTCCTGCATGAGGAGACGGGTGTGCTACCGGTCGTCACCGGCGGGGATTTTTCAGCCTATCGTACATCATTGGCCCAAGCGGGGGTGGCCTTGGCGGGAGCAAGAGGCGGCTTCGTCCACCCCCTGACAAGTTACACCCTGCCCATCGCCGTCGAGAACGCTCTGGCGATCGCCGAAGCAGCCCGCGAAAATCTCGCGCGTCTGCCCAAAGTGGTGGAGGAGCGGGCAAAATCGCACTGGCAGCGTACCGCCTATTATCGGCTGCTTGGGAAAATGCTGTTCGAAGCGGCGGAGCCGGAGGAACGATATCGGGTATTCGAGCGCTTCTACCGACTACCCGAACCTTTAATCGAACGCTTTTACGCCGCCCGCTCAACCCCGCTCGACAAGATGCGCATCCTAACCGGAAAACCGCCTGTGCCCATCGCCCGCGCCATGAAGGCTCTGCTTGGCAAGGGCGCTCCGCTCGTCCAAGGAAAGTGACCATGAACGCCGAAACGCCGTATCCGCCGGTCGCCTCAGATCTTCCCAACTCGCCGACCCTCCCAGCATCGACCGGCAAGAACGCCTGCGTGATCGGATCGGGCTTTGGCGGTCTTGCTCTTGCTATCCGGCTGCAGTCTGCCGGGATCGCCACGACTGTCATCGAAGGTCGGGACAAACCCGGCGGGCGCGCTTACTATTGGGACCGCGATGGTTTTACCTTCGATGCGGGCCCCACGGTTATCACCGATCCCGACTGCCTGAGGGAGCTGTGGGCATTGACCGGCCACGATATGGCTCAGGATATCGAGATCATGCCGGTCATGCCATTCTACCGGCTCAATTGGCCCGACGGCACCAATTTCGACTATTCGAACGACGAAGAGCAGCTCTTCAGCGAAATCGTAGAGCTCAATCCCGTGGATGTGGCCGGATACCAGCGTTTCCTTGAATATGCCGAGGGCGTTTACGAGGAAGGCTATGTCAAGCTGGGCCATGTGCCCTTCCTCGACTTCAAGTCGATGATGAAGGCTGCCCCGGCCCTCGCCAAGAAACAGGCCTGGCGCAGCGTCTATTCGATGGTTTCAAGCTATGTCGAGAACGAGAAGTTGCGGGAGGCGCTGAGCTTCCACACGCTTCTGGTCGGCGGCAATCCGATGAAGACCAGCAGTATCTACGCGCTCATCCACAAGCTGGAGAAAGACGGCGGCGTGTGGTGGGCCAAAGGCGGGACAAACCGGCTGATCGCGGCAATGGTTACCCATTTCGAGCGCATCGGCGGCACGATCCGCGTGGGTGATCCTGTGACCCAAGTCCACACACTGGGTAACAAGGCCAGCGAAGTGGAAACTCAGTCCGGCTTCAAGCAACGCTTCGACGCGGTAGCCAGCAATGCGGACATCATGCACAGCTACAAGGACCTGCTGGCGGGCACAAAGCGGGGCGCGAGTTATTCGAAAACGCTCTCACGCAAGAAATTTTCGCCAAGCCTTTTCGTCGTGCACTTCGGGATCGAGGGAACCTGGCCCGGGATCCCGCATCACATGATCCTGTTTGGCCCCCGCTACAAAGGCTTGCTGGAGGACATCTACGATCACGGCGTCTTGCCGGAAGATTTTTCCATCTACCTTCACCATCCCAGCGTGACCGATCCAAGCGTGGCACCTGAAGGAATGAGCACATTTTATGCGCTGGTTCCCGTCGCTCATATGGGTAAGTTGTCGATCGACTGGGACGAAATGGGTCCCGTTCTCGAAAAACGGATTCTCGACGAGATCGAGCGCCGACTGATTCCTGATTTGCACGGACGGATAAAGACCAAGTTTCATTACGCGCCGAGCAATTTCGCAACCGATCTCAATGCGCACAAAGGCAGCGCCTTCAGTCTTGAGCCGCTATTGACCCAGAGCGCATTTTTCCGCGGGCACAACCGCGATGACGTGCTGGACAATTTCTATCTCGTCGGGGCAGGGACGCATCCAGGAGCCGGGATACCCGGCGTAGTTGGTAGCGCCAAGGCGACCGCCGGCTTGATGGTCGAGGATTTGGTTCAGGCATGAAGCGTTTGGCAGTTTATTGCGGTTCGGCATCGCCGAATGATCCGCGGTATATCGAACTTGCCCGGGAAGTGGGCGCCGGCCTTGCAAAGCGCGGCATCGGTGTCGTTTACGGTGGAGGCCGACTGGGCCTAATGGGCGCCGTCGCTTCCGGTGCGCTTGATGCAGACGGCGAAGTGATCGGCATCATTCCCGAGGCACTGGCCAGTAGCGAAGTCGCCAATCACGACTGCACCGAATTGCACACGGTCGGCGGAATGCACGAACGCAAACAGAAGTTCACCGACCTGTCGGACGGCTTCATCACGATTCCCGGCGGCGTGGGCACCATGGATGAACTGTGGGAAGCGGTAAGCTGGGCGCAATTGGGCTATCACACCAAACCGGTCGGACTGCTCAACGCCTTTGGCTTTTACGATCATCTCATTGCCTTCAACCGCCACATGGCTGAGGTCGGTTTCGTGCGCTCTGCCCATCAGGGGATAATTCTGGCAGAAGAGACGTTAAGTGCGTTGCTCGACAAGATGGAAACTTATGAGCCGCATACTCCGATCTTCAAGATGAAGGCAGCCGACCTCTGAACAAGCCCCGCCCCCTTACGACGCAGAACCTTCGCCCCACCTACACCAGGGCTGGTGGCGGGCGGGACCGGCATGCTTTGGTGGAAAAGGCGCTGGAGTCTATCGAGGTCGGCTCCCACAGTTTTTCCGCAGCCTCAAAGCTGTTCGACAAGACCACCCGCGAGCGCAGCTGGCTGCTGTATGCGTGGTGTCGCCGATGCGACGACATTGCGGACAATCAGGAAAAGGGCGGTCCTCTGGGCGAGCAGGGTACGCCCAAGGACGCGGAAGATAGAATTCAGGCAATTCGTGTGCTCACTCGCCGCGCACTCGAAGAACAGCCAACGGCCGACTTCGCCTTCGACGCGTTCGGGCTCGTGGCCAAGGAATGCCATCTCGACTACGACATGGCCAATGATGTCATCACCGGCTTCGCGATGGACGCGACCGGCTTCGCCCCGACCAACGAACGGGACATGATGCGTTATTGTTATCATGTCGCCGGTGCTGTGGGGATTATGATGGCCCATATCATGGGCGTCCGCTCGGACGACGGAGAGACGCTGGACAGAGCCAACGACCTTGGTCTTGCTTTCCAAATCGCCAATATCAGCCGTGATGTCGTGGAAGATGCCGCTGCCGGGCGTGTCTATATTCCCGCCGACTGGCTTGCCGAGGCAGGTCTTGCCCCGGGAGAGCATGCGAAACCCGAAAATCGCTTCATTCTCGCCAGCATCATGCCGCGCATGATCGCGCTGATGCAGAAACATGAAGATGCAGCGCGTCTTGGCGCAAAAAATCTTCCTTTTCGTTCGCGTTGGGCGGTTCTCGCAGCGGCCAATATCTACGGTGCGATCGGCCGCAAGGTTCTCGACCGCGGGCAGAAGGCCTGGGATAGCCGTACTTGCGTCAGCAGGCTGGAAAAGGCGTGGCACGTTACCACAGCTTTCTTCGAAGCGCTCCGCAACAACCCTCCCGGGCCCGACGAACCCATCACGTGGTCGCGGCACGATTATCGGCCGCTCGCAGGCTGGTAGCTGCCCCCACCGCTTGATGGATCGAGCGGCTGCCGCTAGCGCATTCGTATGATCACGAAACTGCTTATCGCCAATCGTGGCGAGATCGCCTGCCGCATCATTCGTACCGCCCGTGAGATGGGCATCTTAACGGTGGCCGTCTATTCCGATGCCGATGCAAAGGCGCTGCACGTGCGCAGCGCTGATGAAGCGGTTCATATCGGCCCGTCTCCCGCAGCGGAAAGCTATCTGGTCGGAGAGAAGATCATCGCAGCGGCCAAGCAGACCGGCGCCGAAGCGATCCATCCCGGCTATGGGTTTCTGTCCGAAAATGCCGCTTTCGCCCAGGCTGTGATCGATGCCGATCTGATCTGGGTCGGCCCTAAACCCAGCAGCATCGATGCGATGGGGCTTAAGGACGCTGCCAAGAGACTAATGCGCGAGGCAGGCGTTTCTGTCACTCCCGGCTACGAAGGCGAAGACCAGTCCGTGGAGCGCCTCAGCAAGGAAGCAGACGCCATCGGCTATCCGGTACTGATCAAAGCCGTTGCGGGCGGCGGCGGCAAAGGCATGCGCAAGGTGGATGCGCCAGCGGATTTCGAGGCTGCTTTGGAAAGCTGTCGGCGCGAAGCCAAGGCCAGTTTCTCGAACGACGAAGTGTTGCTCGAAAAGTGGATTACCTCGCCCCGGCATATCGAGGTGCAGGTCTTCGGGGATGCCCATGGCAATGTGGTCCATTTGTTCGAACGCGATTGCTCGCTCCAGCGCCGGCACCAGAAGGTCATCGAGGAAGCCCCCGCCCCCGGCATGGACGAGGCCACGCGGGAAGAGCTTTGCGCAGCGGCCGTACGCGCCGCCAAGGCAGTCGACTACGAAGGCGCAGGCACGATCGAATTCATCGCCGACGCCAGCGAGGGCCTGCGCGCCGACCGGATCTTTTTCATGGAAATGAACACACGCCTGCAGGTCGAACATCCGGTGACCGAGGAAATCACCGGCGTCGATCTGGTCGAATGGCAGCTCCGTGTTGCAAGCGGAGAACCAATCCCTGCAAAGCAGGAAGATCTCTTCATCGACGGCCATTCGATCGAGGCGCGCCTTTACGCAGAAGATCCTTCAAGCGGCTTTCTCCCCTCGACAGGTCCTCTGGAGCATTTCGACCTGGGGATCGCAGGCCGCATAGAAACAGGTGTTGAAGAAGGCGACACGATTTCACCGTTCTATGATCCCATGGTCGCCAAACTTGTTGTGTGGGGGGAGACACGCGGCGAAGCTATAGATCAGCTGGCGGAGATCGCTGAAAGAGTCGAAATCTGGCCCGTGAAAACCAACGCCGCGTTCATTGCAAATTGCTTGCGGGACGACGATTTCGAACAGGCCAATCTCGACACTGCTTTTATTGCAGAGAAGATGGACAGTCTGGTTTCCTCCGACACGGCGGGCGATTCCATTTGGCAAAGTGCGGCGGACTTCATTGCGCTGAGCGAAAGCGAGGACCACGAGGACCTGCCTATCGGCCTACGCCTCAATGCTCCCGGAGTGCTGACCACCACGCTCCATCACAAGGGGGAGACGAGGAAGGTCGTCGCGGGGCGCACAGTGGCCGACAGCGAAACGACTGGATTTGTCGACCCCTCAAGAGCGGTGGTGTTCGCCGACGGCCAGAGCTTCGTTTTCGAACGTGAATCGCGAGGTTCGGGCGCAGCTTTAGCGGGCGACGGCGCCGTCATCGCACCGATGCCCGGCAAGGTCATCACAGTCGATGTAACCGAAGGCGAAACTGTCACTGCGGGCCAGCGTCTCATGGTACTCGAAGCGATGAAGATGGAACACGCGCTCACCGCGCCGTTCGGCGGGACCGTGACCGAGCTTTCCGCAAGCGAAGGCGGTCAGGTTCAAGTCGACGCGGTCCTCGCCGTGGTCGAACCGGACGCAGATTAGATTTCGCGCAGCCTGCTGGTGACGTTTGGCTGCGTGTTCAGTCTTCCACTTTCTCGCCGAACAACGCGCCACGCTCGCTGAAGAGGACGAATGCAAGGCTCAGCACGGCCGTGCATAGTAGCGCCAGGGCGAGCGGTCTCGCGGTGCCATCGTAGACATAACCGATGAAAGAACCGAGCGCGGCGCCGCTCGTCAGGCGAAGGAAGCCCTGAGCGCTCGAAGCAGCGCCAGCGATCTTATGGAATGGCTGCAGTGCGATGCTGCCGAAATTGGCGCCTATGAAGCCCAGCAGGCTCATGTTCGCCGCCATAAGCGGCACGAAGGTCCACAGCGTTTCGTCCGGCTGACTGGCGAAATAAAGCTGGGCGATCGCAACCGCGATGAAAGCGAAAAGACCGGCATGGCTCACCTTGCGGGCTCCGAAGCGTTCGACGATGCGGCTGTTCGACCAATTGGCGATGGCCATACAGCCTGCACAGATTGCAAAGATCATCGGGAAACGATCACCTGCTCCGAATGCCTCGCCGATCAACTGCTGGCTGGAATTGATGAAACCGAACAGTCCGCCGAAAACCAGCGCGCTCCCCAGCGTGTATCCGATGGTTTCGCGGAGCGTCACGGCGCTGGTCATATTCCGCAGGATCGTGGGCAGGTGGATTTCCTGCTTGTCTTCCTGATGAAGAGTCTCGGGCAGGCGGAAATAGACCCACAGCGTCATGATGCTTCCTGCCAGCGCCATCGCTCCAAAAATCCAGCGCCAGTCACCCATAACCTGCAGGACGGCCTGACCAATCGAAGGAGCAACGGCTGGGACAAGCAGGAAGATGACGAAGATCAGGCTCATCATGCGCGCCATCTTGTCGCCGCCAACCCGGTCGCGAATGATGGCGGGAGGAAGCGCGATAATACCGGCGGCGAAGAAACCTTGCGCCGCACGCAATATGACAAGCACGTCGAAGCTGGTCGCCAGGGCGCATCCGATCGAGAAGACTATGTAACAGGCCAGTGCCACGAACAATACGGGCCGCCTGCCATAGCGGTCGGCGAACGCACCGGGTACCAAAGTACCGAACCCAGCCGCCAACAGGTAGGCTCCGACAACGAACTGGCGACTGTTTCCGGTAGCTCCCAGATCGCCCGCTAGCGCATCGAGCGCCGGAAGAATGGCGTCGATCCCGAAGGCGTTGCATGCCATCAACAGCGCCATCATCCAGATCAGCTCGCGCTCGCCCACGGCGGGACGCCGGGCGCTATCGGGAAGCGGCCGTTCGCCGCTGGCTAGGTGATCGTTTCGCATTTGCACAAAATGGCGCGTGGACCACAAGGTTCCGATTTGCAACCCGGCAGTCTATCTGATGACGCATGACCGAGATCGACGACTCAAATGATACCGAGGCTGATGGCCTGAGGAAGATCATTCACGTCGATATGGACGCGTTTTTTGCCAGCGTGGAACAGCGCGACAACCCTGAATTGCGCGGCAAACCGGTGGCCGTTGGCGGATCGAGCGGGCGCGGCGTTGTGGCAGCGGCCAGCTACGAGGCGCGAAAGTTTGGCGTCAAAAGCGCGATGCCCAGCGTTACCGCCAAGCGCCTTTGCCCCGACCTCATCTTTTGCAAGTCCCGCTTCGATATCTATCGCGAGGTAAGCCAGCAGATCAGAGCGATTTTCCGGCACCATACCGACCTCGTCGAGCCGCTGAGCCTGGATGAAGCCTATCTGGATGTTACGGAAGACAAGCTCGGGATTGGCAGCGCCACGCGGATCGCTGAACTCATTCGCCAGGAAATTAAGGCGAAGACCAGACTGACTGCAAGTGCCGGGGTGAGCTACAACAAGTTCCTCGCCAAGCTTGCGAGCGACCAAAACAAACCAGACGGAATGTGCGTGATCCGCCCTGGGCAAGGCGCGGATTTCGTCCAGTCGCTCCCCGTTCGGCGCTTTCACGGAGTGGGCCCGAAGGCGGAAGAGAAGATGAACCGTCTGGGTATCTCATCAGGCGCCGATCTTGCCGCCAAGGACATCGAATGGTTGCGTGCAAATTTCGGCAGCTTTGCCGACTACCTTTACCGCGCAGCGCGGGGCATCGATTTGCGCCCTGTCCGCTCCAGCCGCATTCGAAAATCGGTGGGCGGTGAGCGTACGTTCAGCCGTGACTTGTCTTCGGGCAGCGAATTGCGTGAGACACTGGATGATATCATCGACATCGTCTGGGGCTATATCGAAAGAGCCGAAGCGACAGGGCGGACTGTGACGCTGAAGATGAAATACACCGACTTCCAGATATTCAGCAGGGCGAAAACGCTGGATCAACCAATCACGCAACGCGTCCAGTTCGAACGCTGCGCCAAATCCTTGCTGGAAGAAGTGCTACCACTTCCCATGCCGATCCGGCTGATGGGCCTGACGCTGTCTAAGCTGGAGCGTAGTGAAGCGGAGGAACCGAGGCGGCCTGACGCCCAGTTATCGCTGCTCTAGGACTTGCGGGCCTGCCACATCTCGAGCCGCTGCTGCGTGATACGACTCAGCGGCTGCGGCAAGGAATGGGTCGGAAAAAAGCGTGCCTCTATGATTTCCCGGCCATCGGGTTCGGGCATGTCATGCACCACCCCTTCGAAAAGGTATCCCTTATGCGCTCCACCTGAAATCGTCTCGTCCACAGTGCCGATCAGTCTCAGACCATCGACTTCGCACCCGGTTTCTTCGCGCAATTCGCGGCGGGCCGCAGCCTCTGGCGCTTCTCCATTGGCGATACCGCCGCCAGGGAAAAACCATTCCTTGGGGCCATAGCTATGCCGGACCAGCATTATCTGACCATCGAAATCTTTTCCGATGATCATCACGCCATCCCGCGCCACGCCCATCGTCCGGCGGATTTTATTGCGCAGGCGATAAGCGACGCGAAGAGCGAGCCGGTGAAGCGGAGCAGGAATTAGCTGAAGCATGTAACCGGTTGTTTAGCGCCCGAAAGCAGCCTCGCAACTGGCAAATCGTGTTTCTGCTCTACGGCATCTGCGAAGACCTTCCGCTTAGCGTCACCACGGATCACCAACAAAAGTTCGTCGCTATCGAGCAAGGACGGCAAAGTCAGGGTAATGCGATCGAACGAAGCTTCTGGCGGCAAGGGGTCCGGCGTCAGCCGGGCGATTTGTCGCTCTTCGTCTAGCTTTGGGTCGGTGTTCGGGAACAGCGAAGCAATATGTCCGTCCTCGCCCATGCCCAGCCATGCTAGGTCGAAATGTGGCACCTGTTCCATGATGGTCAGCGTGACAACTTCCGCCCCAGCAGGCTCGAAAAGCGCGCGAAGCTTGCCCGTATTCGAAGCATCGTGATCCTCGGGTACGACGCGATCGTCACCGGGCCAGACTACCAGGCGTGACCAGTCCAGCCTTGCCTTCAACAATTGTTCGATAATCGGGAAAGGGGTGGAACCACCGGGCACCGTGATCACCACCGGGCCTGTGGTAGCCGACAGTGCAGCACTCAACTTCTCCTCCAGCCATGCTGCAATTTGGACGTCGTCCGCGTTTTCGATAATCTTGATATGTGTCATGGCCCTACCGAATACAGAAAACCCGCCTGCGTCAAAGCCGCGAGGCGGGTGAATTGCTATGCGTCGACACAGTTACTTGCTGGACTGGTTGAGGAACCAGATGCGTTCCTCGCACTGATCGATCCAGTCATCGACAATTCCGCTGGTCGCATTGTCACCGACGGCCTCCGCCTCTTCCTTCACGGTCTCAAGTCGACCATGAAGCTTGCGGTTGTCGTCGCGCAATTCGGCCACCATTGCATCGGCAGTGATCGTTACGTCGTCCTGGTCCTTGATCTTGGTTTCCGCAGCGACAGTACCGATCGACGTAAGCGTGTATTCGTCATTCTTGCGCACACGCTCTCCGATGTCGTCGACCGTGCCAATCAACTGGGCGGCCTGCTCATCGAACAACAAATGCAGATCACGAAACCTCGGTCCGGCCACATGCCAGTGAAAGTTCTTTGTTTTGAAATAGAGTGCAACAGTATCTGCCAGCACCCCGTTGAGCGCTGTGACGAGACCTGCTTTTGCGTTATTACCGAGTTCGGGCATGAATTTCCTCCGAGAGTGTTTTCATGCACCCAACGGAGAACTTGCCGACAGGTTTCTGGGAGACTGGGGAATTCAGTAATCGTTTTTTACGATCACAAATCAGCCCGCCCAAGGTCCGGTGATGGCCACGGTTCGCGTCGGTGCATAAGCATTGACGAAAAACCATTTCCCGTCGGGTGAGAAACACCCACCCGCCAGCTCTGTCTGAAGCCGCAGACGGCCAAACACATAGGGATCGCCGGCCGGAGTCAATCCGATCAACCGGTTGTCGACGACATCGGTATACTGATCTTCGCAGACAATCAGATGTCCATTGGGGCCTACGGTAAGATTGTCGCCGAAATTGAACTGCTCCTTGTTCTCGCTTTCGAAGAAGAGTTCCACTTCATCAGCGCGGCGGCTGCGACCCGGAATGAGCTTGAAGATCTGGCCCAGTTCTGCGGCGCCACCGCTCGTCGAGCAAACATAGAGTTCATCAGACCCCATGTGGATGCCCTCGCCGCGCGCGATGATGGCCGCCCCCATCGCAGCGGCGCGTTTGCGCAGATCATCCTGCGGTGCATCGACCGCATCGAGTGGCAGCCACTCGATCTTGTAGCGACGGCCCACGGGCATGGCGGAGGCCTTCCAATTGCGTGTATCGGCGATGCCCACGATCCGCATGGCCTGAAGCTGGCCACCTTGCTGCAGCTTTCCGGGCACCGTGGGCACGAAGCGATAGAGAACCGAATCGTCGCGATCTTCGGTCAGATAAACGATACCGGTGGCCGGATCGACGCATGCGGCTTCATGATTGAAGCGGCCCATGGCTTTGAGCGGCACGGGATCGACCAACCCGTTTGCTGCCGCGGGAACCTCGAACACCCAGCCGTGGTCCGCGCCGAGCTTTTCGGCGCCCAGATGCTTCGTCTCCGTTACGAATTCTTCGCACGTGAGCCAGCTCCCCCAGGTCGTAATGCCACCCGAACAATTGCGGATCGTCCCGCCAAGAGAACGAAATTCCCTTTTCTTTTCCAACGTCTCCGCATCGAGAACGACAGTAGTTGTCCCGCCCGGCAGGACCGTTTTGCCCGCGATCTTGTCGTAACCCTTCTCAATAAGCCCGCCCGATTCGTCACTGGGCACGAGTTCGTGATTGCGTACCAGAGCGATTTCTCCAGCGGGCAAGGGAAGGCAACCCATGCCGTCAGCCTTGTCGGGCACTGTCCCGCCATCGCTCATCTGATCGCCGAGGCTGGAGATGAGCCTGTATGTGAAACCCTTAGGCAGGTCGAGCAGACCATCGTGATCCGGGACAAGCGGACCATAACCTGCGAAGCCACCGGGCATTACTCCGCGCGTCATGCATCCGCTGAGAGACAGCGCCGCGAAAGCGCTGGCTGTAGCGGACAGGAACTGGCGGCGGTGCAATTCTGCGGTCACGAAATTCTCCATCGGTGCGTATCGCGTCGCCATGCGATAGCAAAGCGACAGCTGAATGACAGAGTTTGCGTCAGATTGCCCTCAGCTTCCTGGGTAAGCTCTGCAACACTGCTAATTGAGTTTCAGTCTGTAGGTGGCCAACGCACGGATACTATTGCCAGCCAAATCGCTAGCTGCTCCGACACGAAGCGCACTGCGTTCACCCGACTTCTCATACCCGAGGGTTATTTCGGGCCTCAACTTGCCACGCATGTCTATCGGGCGCTGCTCAAAGCGAAGACTGCGGCTGGCCAGATCGTAATCGGAGCCGACCGTCACCACGCCATTTGCCCTAAGGCCAACCAGCCGCTGTGCGACACCCATGCTCAGCAGCCCGCCCCATGCGCTGCGAGAAGTGGTGAAGCCATAGCGGCCGCTGGCGATCGTTCCCGCTTTGGTGAGCAACATATCGTCTGATAATTTCAGCTTCGTCGCACCGAGGCTTGCATAGCCTTCTAGCGTCCAGGCCCCGATAGCGAACCCTTGCGCAGCTTCGAAGAACAAAGTGTCGGCCCCATCACCGAACCGCATCGCTCCCGCGCCCACCGGGGTGCCGAACACGGTCCCCTTTTCGCTAAGGTACCCAAATTTCAGGCTTGATTGCTTACTGGACAAGGCCGCGCTTGTGCCGACGACGCTCATCCCATCGCGCTTCCCGCCGACGGCATTGAGGCTGAGAAGCGTCTCGCCCACCACGTGCCGCACGCCGATGCTCGTCTGTGCCAGTGGAGAGTAGGCAAACATTGCGTCGGACGACGGGGCAAGGCCCATAAAGTCGTCCATCACATTATCGGTGGAATTATATCCAGCTGTAACAGTGGTCGCGGCGTCGATACGATAAGCCAGTTGCGCAGCAGTAAGACGATTTTGCAGAAGCTCCTGGCCGTCCTCGTCGCGATACCGTGTGGGAAGCGCGGTATAACCGACGCTCGCGCTCATATTCTGGCTAGTGAAACCGGAAACACCGGAGTTGGCCTGCGCGTCCATTGTGCGGTGAAGCCAGCGCTCTTCCCCTTGCGTCGGGCTAACGACCAACCCCGATAGATCGCCCGAATAGTTCCGGCCGTACGCATCGAGAACCGTCATGTCTGCATAAGCCGCTCCTAGCGACGCAGGCCCCCAGGCATCGAGAGCGCTGCCCACGACTGCGACGGAGCTCGATACGGCGGTCGAGCTTCGGCCATTGGACAGTGCTGGATTGATCGGCTCGAGAGCAGCGCGAACGTCTATCAACCCTCGCCCGTAGATCGCGTCCGTGCCAGTTTCACCGATATCGCGCGCGGTATTGAGGATGATGTTGCCGGCATCCTGCCCGCTGAGCTGCGGCCATTTCGACAGCACCATTGCCGCAAGAGCGCTGACCTGCGGTGCTGCCGAGCTGGTGCCCGCGAAATATACGGTCTGACCATCGGCATTCATCGTCACGTTCTGACCGACCGCCGCGACACAGCGATCCATCGCGACGCCGCAGCGGTCGGAATAGGACGAGATTGTGTATTTTCGCTCATCCGCATCGATCGCGACGACGAAAATCTGCACATTGGCCGTCTCACCGGTGAGATCGCGAAAATTGCTGACACTATCCTTGCTGCTGTTCCCGGCTGAGCGGACGATCAACCCGCCCGATGCTCCGTAACGGAGAATGCGCTCGATCTGGTAAGGCTTGCCGCCCTCATCATTGGAGGACAGCGACATGTTAAGGATCGGGATTTTCTTGTCCGCCGCCCATTCATACACGTCGGAGCCGAGAAGCATCGTTTCCTCGCCATCCGAAACCGAGTCGATCCGTAGCGATGCGATCTTGACCCCCGGCGCGAGACCTTGGGTGCCCCGTCCATCGTTCTTGCCCGCGATGATCGCCGCAACCGGCGTGCCGTGCGTCGAATTGACATCCCCTGTTTCTGCGCCGGGACGAAGCGGCTGGCGGCTGGAGCCATTTATCTCCAGCCCGAAATCCTTGCTCACGTCATGATCGATTTGGCCAACAAGTTCACCAATCTCATTCACACCGTCATCGACGACGCCGACGACGACGCCGGAGCCGTCCCAGCCGCTTTCCAACGCAAAAAGACCGTTAATGAGCTCGGCAGCGACGTAGTTCTGGCGATACTCCCGGTCGTCTTGCGCCGACCTTTGGGGCTGCTGCGACTCAGGGGTAATCACATACCCTGCTGGCGGTGTCGGCGTGGGACTGGGTGTCGGAGCGGGCGTTGGCGCAGGAGTTGGGGTGGGCGTAGGGGTTGGCGCTGGCGATGGCGACGGGCTTGAAACCGGGGGAGGCGTGCTGCGAACCGAGCCCCCGCCACCGCACGCGGCCAGACCACAGGAGGCCACCCCGGCCATGAAAGCGGAACAGGCACGAATACGCACGGAATTCTGAGACAATTTGCCGACCCCTAAAAACTGCGACCTGCCAGTCTTAGTCGGGCAAATCTTTAGCATTCGCTTTTTAGAGCGCTCTAATTTAAGTTCAGCTTAACGCACTTTGATAGGAAGTGCCGCGCTGCCCTATCGTAACCATTTGTCGAAGCTATCGCTCTCATCCGGTGTGCATATTCATCCCTCAAACGTTTGATATATCATGGATAAACCTCACCTCGATTTAGATTCCTATCGCCGACTAGAAGTAACGATCGCAAAAAGGCTACGAATCCTCCGTATGAAAGAATTCTATCAGGTGATCATCATGTATAACGTCACCCTTGATAGGCCCCTCGATCAAGCCTGCCGGTAGCGCGGAGAAGCGCTGCCTGTGCTATCAGCACATCGCTTCGCGCCTTGGCGAGCGCGAGCTGTGCGGAGCGGTAGCTTTGTTCTGCCAGCAGAATATCGATCGTCGAGCGCAGACCGAATTCATATTCCGCCCTTACGCCGTCCAGCGCCAATTGCGCGGCGGCCAGCCCTTCCTTGCTGGCATTTTCGCGCCGAGTCGCCGCTGTCAGGCCAGCCCAAGCCGTTTCGACCGTGCGCATCGTTTCACGCGCCTCTGCATCGGCGGCATGGCCGTCGGCCCGAAAGATCGCCTCGGCTTCCCGCACCTGCGATGCATATAGGCCTCCCGAATAGATCGGCAGTCTGATCGCCACCCCCAGACTGGCAGCATTGTCGTAGCGCCTCAGCCTGCCGCCGCTTTCGTACAGTCCCTGACCATACGCCCCCACGAGCCCCACTTCGGGCGAACGTTCCGCGCGGGCTCGCGCGATCCGGGCGAAAGAAGCATCGGCGATGCGAAGCCGTTCGAGCAGGCGGGGATTGGCGCGTTCGGCCGAAGCTTTTGCTTCCGCAAGGGTCCCTGGCAACAGCGCCGGAGCGGGGACGTCGGCCACCAATTGACGAGGCTCCCTTCCCACGATGGCGAGATAGGCGGCCCGCGCGGCTGCAAGCGCCGCTTCGGCATCCGCGAGATTGGCGATGACGCTCGATCGCTGGGCCTCGAGCTGGGCGACATCGGTGCGCGTTGCCTCGCCAAGATCGAAGCGCGATTTCGCCTCGTCCACCTGCCGGTCCAGCCGCTCGATCCCGATCCGTGCCACCTCGACCGCCTCCTGCGAGAAAAGCAGGTCGGCATAGGCCATGACGACGGTTTCAAGAACGGCCGCCTCACGGTCGCGCAGGCCCTGCTCGCCAGCCGCGACATCCGCCGAGGCCGCCCGGACGGAAGACTGCACTCTTCCGCCGGTCCAGATCGGCAGACCGGCGCGCAGATCGGCACTGCCCGCATTTCCCCGGCCAAGATCGTCATAGCCGGCGTCGACATTGGCAGAAAGCGTGGGGCGGCCCTGCGCGCGCGCCTGCTCGGGCTGTTCTTCCAGCGCATCCTGCCGGGCGCGCGCTTCGGCTAGCGTCGGGTTGGTGGCATAGGCCGCGGCGATTGCCTCGCGCAGAGTATCGGCCCGGGCTTGTGCCGGAAATATCATCAAGAGGCCTGCGAGCAGCGTGCCTCCGGTCAGCAGGCGCCTAGTCATGGCGCAGGGCCCAGGACGGTGCCGTTCGGCTGGCGCGCAGCGACTGGCCCAGCACCGTCAGAACGGCAATCGCGATGGCGATAAGGCTGGCCCCGATGAAATAGACCGGCGAAAGCTCGATCCGGTCGTCGAAACCCGCCAGCCACATCCGCATCGCCCAATAGGCCAGCGGCCACGCGATGATGTTCGCGATAAGGACCGGCCGCATGAACTGGCCGACCAGCAATTTGACGATATCGGTGGCCGACGCGCCGAGAGACTTGCGGATGCCGATTTCCTTAACCCGCCGCGCGGTGTTGAAGGAGGCAAGCCCCCACAGGCCGACCATGCCGATCAGGACGGCCAGCCCCGCGCCGATGGCGAACAGGCGAGTGGCGCGTTCGTCATCCTCGTAGAATTCCGTCAGCCGCTCGTCCGCGGTCTGGGCATCGAACGGCACCTGCGGCACCAGACCTTGCCAGATCGTCTCCAGCCGAGCGCGCAGCGCGCGCGGATCGCCTGTGAAGCGGATCGAGGCAACATTGGTGCCCGTTCGTGTCGGATCCGAGTAGTAGTAATAATAGGTTGGCGATACGGGCTCCCGCGGACCAAAAAAACTAAGTTCCCCAATCACTCCTATAATGGTGCGGGGGCGCTCGCCGCCAACGGTTTTGCCCACAGCCTCACGCGGATTAGCGAATCCGAGCGTGCTTACCGCCTGCACGTTAATAAGGACATTGCTGCCCTTCGCTTGATCGCGGTTGCTGCTGTCGTCGGCGGCCCGCTGGTCGAATAGACGGCCTGCGATCAACGGGGGTCGATAGACATCGAGAAAGCCGGGCCCGAGGATTTCCCACATGAGTGTAGGTCCGTCTCCGGGAACTCCGGGCAGTGCGACGTTGTCCCCGTTTCGGCTGCCGCTGCCCCCGACGACCGTATTCGCCACCCCGATACTCCGCACCTGGGGCAGTGCGCGCACCTGCTCCACGAAGGCGCGCTGCTGGCTAGGTTCAACTAGGCTGTCGCGCAGCGATGTAACGGTCATCAAGCCTTCCCGTTCGAAACCTATATCGGCAGATCGGACGTGCTGCGTCTGCGCCACCAAGACACCGGTCGCGATAAGAAAGGCTATGGCGAGGCCGAACTGCAGCACGACCAGCGCTTCGCGCACGCGCGTTCCGGCGCGGCCTCCCCCGGGTGAGCGGGATGAGGCCAGGACCGCCGCCGGGCGATATCGCGAAATGATCAGAGCAGGGTAGATACCAGCCATGAAACCCGCAGCCAGCGTGAGGATGACGAGCACGGGAATGACTTCGGCATAAGAGATGGAGAGCGACAATCCGCCCGCCGCGTTGATGAGCGGCAGGCCGAGCTCGGCGAGGATCAGGCCCAGCAAGGCCGCGATCGCAACGGTCAGCAGCGCCTCCGCCAGGAACTGCCGCATTACCGCTCGGCGATCAGCTCCCAGCACTTTTCGCATGGCGACCTCACGTGCGCGCAGCGCGGCGCGTGCGGTGGCCAGATTGACGTAATTGATAAGAGCGATCAGCAGCGCGAAAGTGCCGACCAGGCTCAATGTCACCAGCGTCATCTTGGCGCTTGATGCCGAACTACCTTGGGGTTCGAGATGATTTTCGGCCAAAGGCAACAGACTAAGGCCGGCGACATCTGACGCATTCTCGCCCAGGTCGGCGCGCCCTCGCTGGTCGACGAAGGCGGGCATCGCCGCATCGTATCTTGCGGCGTCGGCAGGATCGGATACCCGCAGATAAGTCTGCAGACTGGTGCTGCCCCAATGATACCAGTTGGTCTCGAGTTCGGCGATGTCTGCGGGAAGCGGGATCAGCACGGCAATTCGCAGATCGCTGTTATCCGGAATATCCTGAAAAACGCCAGCGATGCGGTAGGGCTTGGTTCCCCACAACGCGATATTGAGAGTTTGCCCGATCGGATCCCGCGTGCCGAAATAGCGCATTGCCGCGCTTTCGCTTATGATCGCGGCGTCCGGCTCGGCCAGTGCCCCTGCGCCGCGCCCCGCAACCATGGGCAAATCGAACACGTCGAAGAATTGGGGGTCTACCAAGGCCACATCTTCCCTGAGCGCAGCATTGTCATGCAGGACGGCTCCACCGCCTTCGCCGCCCATGATTCTGGTGCCCACCAGTTCCGGAAAATCCTCCTTCAATTGATCGAGTAGCCCGCCCATTGTTTCGTTGTATTTGCCTGCGAAGGGGCTGGTCGGATCCTTCCATTCCGACTGGACGGCATAAACCTCGTCATAGTGCGGCAGCCAGGTCTCGTAGCTGGTCTCGAAGCGGACATAGAGGCCCAGCACGAGGAACACGGCGATCCCCACTGCCAGCCCGCCGATATTGAGCGCGGCGTAAAGTTTGTGCCGGGTGAGCGAGCGATAGAGCGACAGGAGCGCGAAACGGTTCATGGCGTCGCCTCCCTCAGATCGCGCGCATGGCGCTGGCGACGATGCGGCCGTCAAGCATGTCGATCCGGCGCTTGGCCATATCGGCATGGCTCGGCGAGTGGGTGACCATCACAATCGTCGCGCCATCGTCGTTGAGCGCGGTCAGGATGTTCATCACCTGCTCGCCATTGGCAGTGTCGAGATTGCCGGTCGGCTCGTCGGCGAGAATCAGCTTGGGCTGGCCGACGATGGCGCGGGCGATCGCGGCGCGCTGCTGCTGACCGCCCGAAAGCTGGTGCGGAAAATGGCGTGCGCGGTGGGCGATGCCGACGGTGTCCATCGCCGCCGCCACCCGCTCCGCTTTGTTTCCCGCCACATCCTTGCGATAGGCAAGACCGAGCGCGACGTTTTCCTGGATCGTCAGTTCGTCGATCAGGTTGAAGCTCTGGAACACGAAGCCCAGTTCGGCCGCGCGAAATTTCGCCAGATCTTTTTCGCCCAGGGCGGCCAGATCGGTATCGCCGAACCAGTATTGGCCCGAGGTCGGCCGGTCTATCGTTCCCAATGTGTTGAGCAGGGTCGATTTGCCGCAACCCGATGGCCCCATTATGGCCAGAAATTCGCCGTTTGCCACGGCCAGATTGACGTCGAGGAGAGCAGTGGTCTCGACTTCGTCGGAGATATAGCGGCGTTCGATATTCTCGAGCTTGATCACGAAGATAATCCCTCTGTTCAGCGGATATTGATGGTGTCGCCCTTGATCCGGGCAAGATTACTGGTGACGATGCGTTGGCCCGGTTCGAGGCCAGACAGAATTTCGACCTGTCGCGGGTTGCGGCGACCAATGGTCACCCCGGTCCGGCTCGCGTGTTCTCCGTCTCCGGTGACGACGAACACCGACGAACCGCCATCGCTCAGCCAGCCGCCGACCGGCGCAATTAGGGCCGCTTTAGAAGCACCGAGCGTGATCCGCACGTCGAGTGTCTGTCCGCGATTGAGATCCTGCCGCGGTCGGCGGTCGAAAGTCAGTTCCACTTGGAACCTCCCGTCGGTGACCGTCGGCAGGACCTTGGATACCGTCAGCATGGCACCTTCGGAGGTGCGCGCTTTCTGGCCCAGTTCCACGCGCCCGAGATAATATTCGTCGACTTCCGCCTCCAGCTTCCACGCGCCCTCGCTATCGACCTGCCCGGCAGGATCGCCTGCGGCCAGCGTCTGCCCTGGCTGGAGCGAGAAATTGGTGAGCCGGCCCGCCATCGGCGCGCGAATGACCAGCGCATCGAGACTGCCGCGAACGGCGGCGAGGTTGCTTTGCAAGCGCGCGCGAGTGGCATCGAGCATTCGCCCCTGCGTCGCGGTTATTCCGGCCTCGGCAGCACTGCCCCGCCGGAGCTGCGATAGACGCCGGGTCTGGTAATCGACTTCTTCCTGATAGCTCTTCACGCCTGCGTCGGAGACAAAGCCCTTCTGGTGCAACTGGCGACGGATATCGAGATCGCGGCGTGCCCGGATCAGATCGTATTCGGTCGCGGCCACCTGCCCGGCACGCTCGACCCGAGAACGCTGGATTCCGAGGTTTTCCCCCGCCACCCCGCCCAACTGGCTGGCGATCTGGGCTTCCTGGCTCAGCACGGTCAGTTCGAGGTCTGGGTTGGCAAGCCGGGCGAGCGGCTGTCCTTTTGTCACCAATGCGCCATCCTGAACCAGCAGTTCTTCGAGCTGGCCGCCGCTCATCACGCCCACCAGCGTGCTGGTGGCCGGGACAACGCTGGCTCGGACTGGCAGGTAGTCATCGAAGGGCGCGCGAGTGATTTCCCCGATCTGGAGATCATCGCCAGCGACATCGGTCGATCCGCTGGCAGGAAGGGCGTTCCAGCCAAGGACTACGAGTGCGACAGCTCCGATCCCGCCAAGTAACTTGCGGTCGCGCCACCAGTGGCCACTGCTTTTTTCGATCTTGCGGTCCATCGCCGCGCCGGGCGCGCCCTGTGACAAAGGGTTGGACTGTTCGGCTTTGTGCGTCATCATGAGCCGAGTATCGCCGAACAGGGCCGAAAGACCTAAGTCCATATGATTAAAAGAAATTCTGGCGAAGAAGTAGGCTCCAACCGTCCATCTGCGGACACAGTGTCCGGAAATGGACAGGAAACCTCTGCGTCAAGCGCCGAATCCAGTCTGACGATTCTCCTCATCGATGACCGACCCGAAGTTGCCGGCGCCATGGAAATCGCGTTTCGCATGGCCGGCCACAGGTTGACGGTCGCGCATTCGCCTCAAGAAGCCTACTCCGCACTTGCCCGAACGCCGTTCGACGCGGTCATACTGGATCTTAATTTCACGTCGGGAGTGAGCAACGGCCAGGAAGGCCTCGCATGTCTTGAAAGGCTGATGGCAGACGATCCTGGCACCAATGTCGTGGTCCTCACCGCACATGGCGGTATCCGAATGGCAGTGGCCGCGATGCAGGCAGGCGCGAGAGATTTTGCCGTCAAGCCGTGGAGCAACGCGGATCTCATCGCCAAAGTGGAAGGTGCGGCGGCGCGCAAACCGTCACTCGCACCAGCAGGCATACCATCTTCCGAACGCAGTGCGGAGCCTGCGCGCATTCTCGGCGAAAGCGCAGCGGTCGAGTACTTGCGCCAGCTAATTAGAAAAGTTGCCCCGACCCGAGCCGGGGTGGCGATCACAGGACCGTCAGGTGCGGGACGCATGCTTGCCGCACTTTCTGTTCAAGCGGCCTCTGCCGACGCCGGACAGGTGCCCCACATCCTCGACCTGCGGGAAGAGAATGCGCTTGAAAACCCCGCGCATGCCTCAGGCACGGTGATCTTGCGTTATCCCGAACGGCTGAACGAGCTCGAGCAGGATCGGCTTGCCGCAAACCTTTCCGCCAATCTACGTCCTATCGCGATAATAGATCGGATCGAGGACCTCACCCCAGTGCTTCGGCGCCGTATCGCCACGATCGAGCTTGCAGTTCCTGCGCTGTACCAGAGGCGCGACGATATCGCTCTCTTGGCACGGCACTTCCTGTTGGACGCAGCGGAGCGGTTCGGACGCCCTGTTCCCCGCCTGACGGAAGCAGCTGAAATCGCCTTGCGCGAAGCAGGCTGGCCGGATCAGGTGCGTGGCCTTGCCGCAACGATGGAACGGGCGGTGCTGCTAGCTGATGAAAACGGTACGATCGACACGGCCGCCCTCGCGCTCGGTGGACCAGCCAAGACAAACGATCATGCGCCGAGCGGCAGCGTCAATTTCGATCTTGATCGGTCCGAGAAGGCAATGATCGCAGCAGCCCTTGCCGAACATCATCACAATGTCAGTCACGCCGCCAAGGCGCTGGGATTGAGCCGGGGGGCGCTTTACCGGCGAATGGAGCGCCACGGCCTGTGATGCTCTACCACGGGCGAGGGTGGCGGGCATCAGCGTTGGGGGGAGGTCTGATCGCATCGGGCCTCATATGCACTCACGCCTGGAACAATGGCCTCTGGGGACTGTTCGCCGGAGCTTTTCTGTCGGCTCTCTGGATGCTGGCGCTGGCGTGGTGGAATGCTGCGCAACCTCCAGCGCGTCCGCCGGAGGGCAAAGACGGCGGTATCGACGAGGAGACGACCGTGCATCGCTTGCTCCTCGACGCTGCCCCTACCCCCCTGCTTGCCATCGAGCCAGAAACGGTTCGGGTTCTCAACCGAACGGCGCGCAACATTTTCGGCGCGGATCACCGGATCGTGCCCGCCCCTGCTGCCCTCCTCGATCCTTCCGCAAAAACCTTGCGCCACGAAGGTCGCTTGTGGCGGATCGATCGCGTCGAAACTTCCGCACACTTGACTGTCGCAGCTCTCATCGATGTCGAGCACGAAGAACTAGCCGCTGAAGCGCGAGCCAGCGCCGACCTGATCGAGATTCTGGGCCACGAATTGCTAAACGGTCTGTCACCGATTGTCTCACTTGCAGAAAGTGCGCAGATGGCTGCCGCGCGAAAACCGCTGGATGCAGAACTGCTGAAGGAAATTCTGGGGCCGCTTGCGCGCCGCGCCGAGGGCCTCGAGCGCTTCGCAACCAATTATCGTGCCTTGGCCCGCCTGCCCGAACCTCGCCTCGCCGAGGTCCCGCTCGCCGAATTCGTAGAGGACATTGCGCGGCTTTTCGCAGAGCGGTGGTATGCCATACTCGCGGTCGAATATAACTCCAGTGACCGTTGGACAATGGATCGCGATCAGATGCACCAGGCAGTTTGGGCGCTGCTGAATAACGCCGCCGAAGCTGCTAATGCGCAGGGCGGCACGCAGGTCGGGCTCACCGCGTGGATCAGGCAAGACCGCCTGACGATCACAGTTACCGACAGCGGCCCTGGAGTCAGACCCGAAAATGCGGCGCTGATTTTCCGGCCCTTCCACACGACCAAGCCGAATGGCTCAGGTATCGGCCTTTCCCTCGCACGCCAGATCGCGCGGGCTCATGGCGGCTCTCTCGAACTCGTGGGCTCCGCCCCCACCACCTTCCGGATCGAGATCCGATGACGATTGCTCCAGACACACTTTCCCAAGAGGTAGCCTGAGCGTCGTCAGCCTCGGCGTTCTTGCTGATCGATGAGTCGCAGCGATCGAAGGACAACGCGCGGCACCGATTCGAATAAGCCCGGTCTGAGGCGAGATGGTTGGCGTTGCATGCGATGCCGCAGCGGACTTGATTAATCAACTGAAAGCAAAACGAAATTGAAAGGCTGAAGATTGCTCTTCTAACCCGTTCGGGACGTATTGTGGTAAAATTAACTATTTGGGGGTAGTCAGTAACCATCTTGGAGACTGGCGATGCGGAAAACATCTCTTATTCTGGCTTTGGCGATATGCGGTACTTCGGCTCATGCGCAGCAGCGTGATGCTGGGGGATTTTCTGTTTCTGCCATTGTTCCGGAACGCTGTGACATCGCATCCGATGCGCTTTCCATTGACACCGGTTCAGGCGAAGTTCGCGGAACCTTGACCGAGTTCTGTAACTCGTCTCGCGGATACCATATCCTCGCAAATCATCGTTCGCTTGCAGCCGATGAAAAAGTCGAGATCGAGTTCGACGGCCAATCGGTTGTGCTCGACGCTTCCGGCCAATCCCCCATTGCGTTCCGTTCCGGTCCACGCATGAGCAGGAAACCGATCGCAGTTCGCTCGGAAAATCTCGACAGCGGTATGGCGATCAGCCTGTCTTTGGCGCAATTCTGATCAGAGCGCCGAAACCGTAACCGTCACCCGATCAGAATAGCTTCCGGCCCTCGCCGCGGCAGGTCCTGCCTTGATGCTCAACCGGTGGATGATCCCCAGCGGCGGCGCAACACTCGGTATCGTGAACTCGCTTCCAGCTGCGAGGTTCACCAGCATGTCGTCCATTCGCAAGTCGTAGGGAATGCGGTCCAGCCCGGCCTCGTGTTCCAGCACGCCGGCATTTTCGGAACTGAAACTCACGCTGTAAGGCGAGGTGCTCCACACCCGGACGCCGAAAGGATCCGACTGGTTCGGCTTGTCCTGTCCGATGGTGCCAAGCTGGACGGATCGAATGGAATCGCTGCCTGTCGCCCCGACGAGCCGCATGCTCACCGACGACGGAATAGTCATGTTGATCGTCAGGATGTGTCGGTCAACGACCTCCCCCGCAGAGTCGAGCAACGAAAGCAGGAATTGTTCGCTCCGGAAGCCCGCTTCGAGGCCCCACCGGGTGGGAACCGTCATAATAAACGGAACGGCGCGGCCGTTTGACCCGCCGGGAATACCATTGACCAGAAAATCGCTTTCTGCAGTGGCAGCAGAGCCTTCGGTGGGCAGGATATCGATCGCGTTCGACCCCGAACGCAGATTGTAGGCAAGCGGTGCCCCAACATTGGCGCCATCGAGCCGGGCGACGCGAATATTGGCTGTGCAGCGCCCGTTGCCGTCATTGCGGACGCGAATGTTGAAATTCTCGCGAGAAACCTCGTTGGCGCCGATCGTGACTCCCGAAACCGTTACCGTGGTGCTTGGCTCGGCAAATTGGGGTTCGCAATCCTTGGCCATGGCTGGCGTGGAGAAGAGCGCGGCAAAGGCGAGCACCTTGACGAAATTATGCATGCTTTTCTCCTAATCCTCGCTGGCTGGCAGGTCGACCTCGTCGAGACGAAGCAGACCGGTGTTGTCCTCAGGGACGGTTATCTCGAATTCCCGACCCTCGCGCGAAATCGTGACGCTGTACGTCTTTCCAGGGGAAAGACCGATGATACCAAAGCGGCCTCTTGAATTGGTAAAGAAAGGCATTGGCTTGAACCCTTCGTCATCGACCGAGGTGATGGTCCCCGACCAGAGTTCGGCCGGGCTGCCGCCTACGCTCAACGTGCCTACGGCGCTGACAAAGCGGGAATCGCCCACCACGATCTTGTATCCGGAACGGAACCGGGGCTCGACGCGCGCCGTACCGTCGCCGACGGCAACCACCTGATCCGCACCTTGCAGGTCGAACTGTATCGATTGCACATTATAGGATGAAAGATCCGACTGAACGGCCGCCCCCAAGGGGCCGCTGCGGGCGGTATATTCGTTATTGCTGAGCGACCGGCCGGAGATCACTTCCTGGTCGCGGAGAACATTGTTCGGCTTCAGCACCGCGAAGGAGTCGAAGATCGGACGACCGATGCCGAAAGAACCGTCGGCATAGGCAAGTGATGTACCGATCTGAAGGCGGGCGCGCTGATCGGATGTGAGATCTCCGAACCCGGTCCCGCTGGAGATGACGGTCGCGCGCGCATCAAACCGGTTGCCGACATAATTGACGCTGCCGTCGACGCTTGTCGATCCCCGTGTATCGGAGAAGCCGACATCATATCCGAAGGAACCGACGGAGTTGTCTGATCCGCGCGATGCAGTAAGCCGGGTGGTTTCCCTGCGGCTGCGGTAGTCCGCATTCAGGCGGCTACGGTCGCCGAATTGCCAGGCGAGACCAAGGTGAACGCCGAAATTCTTGCTGGTAAACTCGTCTTCGCCAAAGACCAGCCCGCCGGTCAGCCTCATCCGGTCTGTCAGACGGTGGAAGACATCGACGAAGGCAAGCTTGCGATCCTCCCGGTTGCCTCCGCGTTTCGAGTAGAGCACCCCGGCGCTAGCGTAGGTTCTCTCGGTGAGGGATTGAGTGTAGCTTCCCGAGACAGTCAGCAGATCAAAGTCGCTGGGGAATATGTCGCCAATCGTGGTGTAGTTCGCGCTTTCGTAATCGACGGTGACGCTCAGTTGCCGACGGTTCGCCAAGCTGTTTCCGCCTTGTACTCGGTACCCTGCGCGTACCGATATTCCCGTCCCATCAGCGAAACTCGTGGCGATCTGCGCATCGATGACGCCGGGTATCACCTGCGGCACGAACGTTGTTTCCGCGGCGATGACCTGCACGTCTTCCGAAATCTCCAACGCGCCGCCCAGAATGAGTCGCTCGTTCAAAGCGCGCCGATAATAGCCCGTGGCGACCGGATCGCCGGTATAGTCGGGCTCGAACTCTATATCCCTCGCAATGAAGCCGGCGCCCAGAACATATTCGTCCTCCCCCACTGCCAGGTCGAGCGGTTCGAAAAAATAGTCGAGGTCGATAGCCTGTCGCCGGCCTGCTGAATCGGTGATCACGACACGCACATCATTCGAGCCGGTTTCGAGCGGGAGATTGCTGAAATCGTAACGACCGGGTTCAAGCTGTAGCGATCGGACGACATCGTCGTTCACAATGACTTCCACATCCGACCGGCTGTCGAGAAAGATTTCGCGCCCACTCAAAAGCGGGACCGCAATGAACGGATCGAATATCCTCCGCCGCTTCTCGACGGCCACCCCGCCGATGAACGGCGTTCTCAAAACTGGTATCGTGTTCAGCCGAAGATCGCCCGCCTGATAGCGGCGATAGCTTTCGGGATCGTCGTAGATCGCGCGCACGCTGCGCCGGTAGAACCGGTAGTCTTCGCCGAACTGGCCGGTCAAAGCGCCGTCGAACTCGAGAACGACGTCGCGGTATCGCGCCGCGCCGAACGCGAAAAAGCTCGGCTCGTCGGCCCCATCGCTGTCGGAATAATCCAGGTTCGCGTTAATGTTCATGTAAGCGCTGAACTCAGCCGGCTCAATTGTCGGTAGCTCGGATGGGATCGGTGAATACCGCTCGCCGCCCAGCGAGCTTACTGGCCGGTATTCACCCGCTAGCGTCTCCACGACCAATTCCAGGCGACCGTCGTCGAAACGCACTGGAAAGCCGGCGGCCGCTAGACGAGCCGGAGTCACGAATGGAGCGCTTCCTAGGACATCGTCTAGCGCACGGAGTCCATCTTCGTTCAAGAGTTGCGCCAGTTGCAGGCGCAGGCTCTCTCGTTCGATCCGGGTCTCTCCGCCGTAGGGAGATGTTTCGACCACAACGTCGCCAAGAACGCGCTCCCCGTAAACAAGCGGTACTGCGAACGTGATTTTCCTCTGGCCCGCGGGGATTTGCGATGGCGCGGTTTGCCAAGCGATTTTCTGCGCCCAGGCGGGTGCTGGCACCACTGCTGCCAATGCGGCAGAAATCGCAATCCTGCTCGCCAACCCGCTCATGCCTCGCCCCCCACCCTGCATGACCTCAGGGATTGATTTCGACTTGGACGCTGCCAGGGTTCAGCTTGACATCGGTGGGTAGGAAGAAACGGCGTGTACGTCCCGGGCCGACCACACCAACGCCAATGTGGCGTGTCAGTTCACCCCCCTTGAACTTGCCTTCATAACGATTCCCGTCCGACGTCGTGCCGGTGACGATCCAATCCGAAAGCCCGGCCATGAAATACCGGTTGCCATCGTTACGCACCAGCAGGCTGAGGCCATCCTTCTCGTCCTGTGTTGACGGATTAATTTCCGCCACCGCAGCAACCGGGGCGGTGCCGTCGGGGACAACGTTCACAAGGACGTTGTAATTGACCACAATCTGCACCTGCGTGGTTTCTCCCTCGAACTCGACCGGTACCTGCCTGAGCGCGAGATAATAGATTTCCGATTGAGAGAGCTCGGGCTCGCCCACGTACTGGACGCGGAAAACTTGTTGAGAATTGCCTTCGACGATTGCTTGCGCGGGGAATACCAGGAATTGCTCTTCCGCGGGTGACATCTCCAACTCGCCATCTTCCGTGATGACACCGCGCATCATCACCGCTTCGAAGGGAATATCGCGCAAGCTGTCATTCGTCAGCTCGACCCGGGCGATCGAGTTCTGGCCTGCCGGCTTCAACTCGACGATCATCGGAGAAATCTTGGCTGCCTGGCCGGTTACAGGATAGAAAATCAGCCCGAAGCCAGCCAGGATCTTCAATCCTTGGCGTAACAGAGTTCCCATGATTGCGGCCCACCTCCAAATATTTATTGCCCCTATGGGCCACTCGCCCGCGTAGCAGGGAAGGTAGGGAGGGGACCTTCAGCCCCCTCCCGATCAATCACGTCAGCGCGATCAGATGGCGCCGAGATTGACGGTCGCAGTGGACGAATATGCGCCGGCGAGGGGGCGCTTGCCCTTGAGGTCTTCCTGATTGACGACGACCGAAAGCTTCGCGCGGTCATGGAAGGCATCGGTGTTCGACTTGGAATCGCCGTCCTTGGTCAGCGAGTCGAAGAACATCTTACGGAATGCCGTGCCGTCGGACGCTTCGAGACCCATGCGAACCGGAATGACATTGGTGAAATCGCTAGCATCGGGACCGTCGTTCGCTTCGTCGGTGGTCATCGAATCTGCAGCGATCGACATGTCGGCGCCATAGTTGCAGCTGACCCAGATGTTCTGGGTCTGAGTGCGGCGACCGAAAGTGCCCTCAAGCGCGCTTTCGCCCGGATCTTCATTGATTGCGAGATTGCCGAAATTCACATCTTCGGGAGCCTCGACACTGCACTCTGGCAGGATGTTCGCGCTGATGGTAAAGCTCTGGCTATCGGTATCTCCGGCATAAGCAGCGGTGCTGAACAGAGCGGCCGACGCGGTCGCGAAAATAAGCTTTTTCATTGGGGTACCCTCTCGTAGACTGAATGATCGAAAATAGACTTCGATGCGCAATTCCGAGTTTGACCCCAAAGCCAAATAGCTTCGAATCAGCCTCGAACAGCGACGACACCGACCTACGAAGAATTACTTAGTCCGGTCCGAGAGATCCGCCTTTGTCCCAGTTTGATGCAGTGCCAAGATGCCCCGATCCGCAGATCGCCTTGGCTTCGATATGCTTGTCACTGCTGCTGATTGTAGCTTTACTGAAGATGCAGAAACAGGCTTCCGGCTCGCGAGCCAGCCACCGACAAAATCGGGCCTGGATCGCAATTGGAATTAAGCGCTTCGATTGCGCTCTCTTCAAATTTCACCAATGGTCTCGCCACGAGCTAAACCGGCCCGCCGACTGGTCAGCAAACGATCGTGGATATTCCGAGCCAGACGAGCCTTAGAACGGAATATCGTCGTCCAGATCGTCGTAGTTCGAGCTGCCGCCCTGGCTACCGCCAGAGGATCCGCCGCCCTGGTTCCAGCCGCCGCCGGATTGACCGCCATCACCATAGTCTCCGCCGCGCGAGCCACCGCTGCTGCTTCCGCCGCCATAGCCGCCACCGGACTGGCCGCCACCCTGACCGCCGCCGGGACCATCGAGCATGGTCAGCGTCCCGTTGAAGCCGCGGAGCACGACTTCCGTCGAATAACGGTCATTGCCCTGCTGATCCTGCCACTTGCGGGTCTGCAGCTGGCCTTCGACGAACACTTTCGAGCCTTTGCGCAGGAAGCGCTCGACCACGTTGATGAGGCCTTCGGAGAAGATCGAGACAGTGTGCCATTCGGTCCGCTCCTGCCGCTCGCCGGTGTTGCGATCCTTCCACTGTTCGCTGGTGGCGATGCGCAGATTGGCGACCTTTCCGCCGTTCGGGAAGCTGCGGATCTCTGGATCTGCGCCCAGATTTCCGATGAGCATGACTTTGTTGAGGCTTCCGGCCATCGATTCGTTCCTTCGTGAATGTCTTGCCGCATGGCCTAACGACCCTGGCCAAACAGTTCTAGGGGAATGCCAGGGCATTTCCCCCGCACTGGACCTAAAGCCCCAGGCTCACCGCGATCCAGTAGGTCGCGCCTGCCGCAAGCCATGCCAATCCGAACAGATAGACGACCATGACGGTCGGCCACTTCCAGCCATTGGTCTCGCGCCGGGCGACTGCGATCGTGGAGAGGCACTGCGGCGCGAAGACGAACCAGGCCAGGAATGCCAGCGCGGTCGGCAAGCTCCACAGGGCTGCGATCTTCTCGGTCACGCCTTCGGCTGCGACATCCTCGTCTTCCGCATCGACGGCATAGGTCGTGGCGAGCGCCGAGACCGCAACTTCGCGCGCTGCAATCGCCGGGACGAGCGCCAAACTCATCTCGCGGTTGAAGCCGACCGGTTCGAGCACGGGGTGCAGCGTATCGGCCACGGCGCCGGCGAAGCTGGCATCGAGCTGGCTTTCACCCGGATCGGCCTTGGGGAAGCTGAGCAGCACCCACAGCGCGATCGTGGCGACGAAGATGATCGTGCCCGCGCGCCGCAGGAAGACCCAGGCACGCTGCCACAGACCGATCGCAAGATCCTTCAAGCGGGGCAGCTGGTAACGCGGCAATTCCATGATGAAGCCGCTCGCCGCGCCTTTCGTCACCGTGCTCCGCAGGACCAGAGCGACCACCATGGCGCCGACGATGCCCGCCACATAAAGCGCAAACAATACGAGCCCTTGCAGGCCGATGCCGGGGCCGATCGTCGTCCGTGGGATGACGGCAGCGATGATGACCGCGTAAACCGGCAGGCGCGCCGAGCAGGTCATCAGCGGCGCGATGAGGATTGTTGTCAGCCGATCCTTGGGATCGGAAATACTGCGCGTGGCCATGATGCCGGGAATGGCGCAGGCGAAGCTGGAGAGCAGCGGAATGAAGCTTTTGCCCGACAGGCCGACACCCGCCATGAGCCGGTCCATCAGGAATGCTGCGCGCGCCATATAGCCGCTCGCTTCCATTATAAGGATGAACGCGAAGAGGATCACGATCTGCGGAAGGAAGACCACAACCGAGCCGACGCCTTCCAACACGCCTTCGGTAAGAAAATCCCTTACGATACCGGCGGGAACCAAGTCGGTGGTCGCTTCGGACAAGATACCTACACCACCTTCGAGCGCGTCAGCGAAGGGAGTGGCCCATGCAAACACGGCCTGGAAGATGATGAAGAGCAGCCCGAACAGGATTACCGGGCCGATCCACGGATTGAGGAGGACCTTGTCGACGCCGTTTTCGATGCTGTGCCGCGTTGACTTGGACAAGATTGTGCCGCGCGCGATGTGCTTGGCCGAAAGCCGCCGTTCAGGCAGCGTCAGATGCCAGCGCTTGTGCGCTTCTTCGTCGGCATGACTTTCGGCCTCGGCAATCGCCGCCAGCAGTTCACTGATCCCACGACGACGAACGGCAACGGTCGGCACCACGGGCACGCCGAGGGCTTCGGACAGGGCCGCCGGGTCCAGTGTCAGGCCATCGCGTTCCGCCAGGTCGACCATATTGAGCGCGACCACAGTGGGGCGCCCCAGTTCGAGCACTTCCTGCGCGAAGACGAGATGCTGTTCGAGATTTGCCGCATCGATTACGATGACCAGCACATCGGGTACAGCCTCGCCGTCGAAAGTGCCCTTCACCACGTCGCGCGTCACCGCTTCATCGGGGCTGGCGGCATCGAAACTGTAGGAGCCTGGCAGATCGAGCAGTTCTACGGGGTCCCCGCTCGGCAGGATCAGGCGGCCAGCCTTTCGCTCCACCGTGACGCCGGCGTAATTGGCGATCTTCTGCCGGGCACCGGTCAGCGCGTTGAACAGGGCCGATTTGCCCGAATTGGGGTTGCCGACAAGTGCGGCCGTATATTTGCGGCTCATACCGCTTCTACCGTGATGGCGGCGGCATGGGCGCGGCGGATCGCAATGGTCATGTTGCCGAGACGCAAGGCTATGGGATCGCGGGTGCCGAAGATTCCGCGGTGCATGATCGCAACCTCGGCCCCTTCGTCCACACCAAGGGCCTGGAGCCGCTTGCTCTCGTCCTCGGCAAGCGCAGCCCAGTCGACGCTGGTGATGCGAGCGCTTCTCTCACTGTCGAAACCGTCCAATGTCATGCGCGCCCCCTCTCATATCGGAAGGCTTGTTGCAACTGGTTATCAATAGCGCGCCAATTAGCGCGCAGGATAACGCAGGCGGCCCAGGAAACGCGTGACGCTGAAGCTTTCGCGATCCGATCCGAGCCACTTCGCCTTGACCTTTTCGAAGGTCATCACGCCCTCGATCCGCCGGTCGAGGAAGGCACGGGTTTCTTCCTTGCCCTCGCTCTGATCGTCGCCGAAGACGGCGAGCGTGGCCCCATATATCGAGGCGAGTATCGCACGTTTGGTGTAGTGGTTGTAATCGGTCGCGGTATCGCCGGCCAGGCGCCACATGATGTCGGCGCTGTTCCAGCCCTGTTTGAGCGCACGCGGCGCATTTTGCGGCATGGCCATGATGGCAAGGCCCCGCCGCAGCGCCTCTTCCTGCCCCGCCACCGCGTCGAGCCTGAATTGCACGAGGCTGCGGATCCGCTCGCGAATCTTCATCTGGGCCAGCTTTTCAGGCGGAAGAGCTGCGGCCATCGCCATGTCGACGGTTTCGATCCAGGCGCTGACCATATCCATCGCCGAAACGCCGCCGCCCTTGCCCTTGAAGGCGAGCCGGGCGACATCGATATCCGCGCCCATCTGGTCTGCCGCCATCACCAGCGCCTCTTCGGTCCAGCCGTCGAAAACGGCGGCATCGGCGATCGCCGGGGCAAGCGCCAGACGAAGCTCGTCCAGCGTCAGATCGGCGGGATTCATCTCAGCTTGGTCCATAGGTCTCGGCCTCGTCCTCGTCCGATTTTTCTGCTTTCTCGATAGCCTCCAGCGCACCCGATCGCGCACCCAGCAGCGTTGCGTAGTCACGCGCGCTGCGGCCCGAATTGTCCGTCCGGTCCGGATTGCCGCCCTCGGAGACAAGCAGTTCGATCAGCCCCAGATCGCGGCGATGGACCGCGCTGATAAGCGGCGTTTCGCCCGTGCTGTCGGAGACGTCGATCTGCGCGCCGCCGGCAATCAGCCGCTCCACCCCTTCGACAAAGCCGAGCTGCGCGGCGATCTGAATCGGATAAACGCCGTTCTTGTCGGCAATGTTCGGATTGGCGCCGCGCTGAAGCAGGAATTTCACCCAGGTGATGTCGCGCCGCTGAACCACCGCATGCAGGGCAGTTTCGCCAGTGCCGATATCGCGGGCGTTGATAATGGTGTTGCCCGGCTCATCGAGCAGCCTGGTCGCGACGTCGCCTTCACGATCGCGCACGGCCTTGATGAAAGTGTAGCCATCGGATTGCCGCTGCGCCGCCGCCGGGCTTGCCGAAAGAACAAGCGCCGTTCCTGCAATTGCCAGTATCCGTATCAGTCCAACCCTGCGCACTGTGGCATTCTCCGTATCGAAATCGCGAATATCATCGCGGCAAACCCTTGAACCCCGGCCGTTAGCAGACCATGAACCCTGCTGTCATGTCCCGCTTTACCAACCTGCTCTTCGCCAGCCTTCTTCTGGCTGCCTGTTCGCAAGCCGATCCAGCGCCCGAGCGCGGCGAACCGCCGCTCGCAGGCGCATCGATCGGAGGCGATTTCACGCTTGTCGGCGAAACCGGGGAGCCGGTCAGCTTCTCCGATTTCGACGGGAAATACCGCACCATCTACTTCGGTTATACCTTCTGTCCCGATGTCTGCCCGACCGACAACCAGCGCGCGATGGCGGGACTCAAACGGTTCGAGAAAGACAGTCCCGCATTGGGCGCGAAGGTGCAGCCGCTGTTCGTCAGCGTCGATCCGGAGCGGGATACGCCCGCCGTCCTCACCGAATTTACCGACGCTTTCCACCCGCGCCTGATCGGAATGACGGGCAGCAAGGAACAGCTCGACAAGGTTACTTCGGAATTTGCCGTTTTCTACAGCAAGGGCGAGGAAACCGAGAATGGCGGCTATCTGATGGACCATTCCAACCAGACCTATCTGTTCGGGCCGGACGGAGAGCCGCTCGCCCTGCTGCCGACGGCAGATGGTCCCGAGGCGGTGGCAGCGGAACTGGCGAAATGGGTTCGCTGAGGGACAAGTTCTGGGAACGCCCCCTCGCCGATCTCAATCGCGAGGAGTGGGAAGCGCTGTGCGACGGCTGCGGGCGCTGCTGCCTGCACAAGGTCGAATATGAGGATACGGGCGAGATCGAGGAGACGAATGTCGCCTGCACCCTGCTCGATTGCCAGACGGCGCAATGCCGCGACTACAAGCATCGCAAGGCCTTCGTGCCCGATTGCCTGCGCCTCACGCTCAAGCTGGTCGACCGCGTGCCGTGGCTGCCGGAAACCTGCGCCTATCGCCGCCGTGCCGAAGGGCGCGCCCTGCCCCGCTGGCATTACCTGATTTCCGGCGATCGCGAGGCAGTCATTGCCGCAGGAGTGTCGGTGGCGGGCCGGGTTATCTCGGAGGATGAGGCCGGGCCGCTGGAGCATCATATCGTCGAGTGGGGCGATGGCGAGGACCAGGACGAAGGCCGGGCGGCATGATCGAATGGCTGCGGCAGGCAAGCGCCGACCCGCAGATTTCCGTGGGTTCGCGGGTCCTGCCGATCGAAATCCGGCGGCACAAGACGGCGAAAAGGCTGACCATGCGGCTGGCGCCCGATGGCAGCGCGGTGCGGATCACTTTGCCGCGCTGGTGCGCTTCCACGGAAGCGGTCGCCTTTGCCGAGGATCGGCGCGAATGGCTGGCCCGACAGCTCGAAAAAATCCCTGAAAAACAGGACCCTGTCACCGCCGGCAAGGTCCTCTACCGCGGCGGGGAAGTACCCGTCGACTGGCGCGAGGATGCCCCCCGCAAACCCCTCTTACACGAGGGCCGCTTGCAGCTCGGCGGCCCGCGCGAGTGTTCCGGAAAACGCCTCGAACACTGGCTTGATCGGGCGGCAATCGCCGTAATCACCGAGGATGTCCGCCAATATTGCGAGCGTGCAGGCCTGCCCCCGGCGGAAGTCCGGCTGAGCCGCGCCAAACGCCGCTGGGGCAGCTGTTCGAGCAAGGGCGTACTGCGTCTCAACTGGCGGCTGGTGCAGGCGCCCGATTTCGTCCGCCGCTCGGTGGTGGCGCATGAAGTGGCCCATCTCGTCCATTTCGACCATTCGCCCGCTTTCCACGCGCTGCTGGGCCGGATCTACGAGGGCGATATCGAGCAAGCCAATCGCTGGCTGAAGGAGCATGGCCGCACGCTCTACGCCAGCTTCAGCTAGCGCTAAGGTGCATCTGCTATTATTGTGCCATCATGCGCTTGAGAAACAGGATCAACCCGGTCGGCGGATTTGCCGATTTCTGGACCGAATGGAAACGGCCCACTCCCTATCGCTGGCCGATCCTGGCCGCGTCCTTCGCCATGTCGGGGACGCTGTTGTTCTGGATCACGCAGGAAAATTACTTCTACCCGCCCGAACAGCCCAAGGTGACCTATATCACCACCTTCGCTGATGGCCGGACCGACGAGGAAATCCGCCTTTCCAACATCGAGAACCAGAAGCTGAAGGAAGAACGCGCCGCCGAACGCGCCCGGATCGAGGAGCGCAAGCGCGATATCTACCGGACGCTGGGCGCGGCCACCGGTCTCGATGTGGAAACCATGGAAGCCGAGGCCGAAGCCGAACGGCTGGCCGAGGAACGCGCCGAACAGGAACGGCTAGACCGGCTCTTCGGCGCGCGTGAGGACGGTACACGCGAGGACGCCGCGCGCCAGGATCAGGCGGACACCGCGATTGACACCGGCCGCGAGTGATGCGCGCTGGCTGGCGGCGGCGGCCCGGCTGGCCGCGCGCGGCCGCCCGCTGTCGCGCCCCAACCCCTCCGTCGGCTGCCTGATCGTCAAGCATGGCCGCGTCATCGCGCGCGGCTGGACGCAGGAAGGCGGCCGCCCCCATGCCGAAGCCATGGCACTGGCACAGGCGGGCGAGGACGCAAGCGGCGCCTCGGCCTATGTTACGCTGGAACCCTGCGCCCACCAATCGCCCCGCGGTCCGGCATGCTCCACGCTTCTGGCCAAAGCTAACCTCGCCCGCGTGGTGATCGGCGCGCAGGATCCCGATCCGCGCACCGCGGGCGCCGGGATCGCGCGGCTGGAACAGGCGGGGATCGAAACCTCCCTGCTCCCCCTTCCCGCCGTGCAGCACAGCCTCGAAGCCTATCTCACCCGCGCCCGCCATGGCCGCCCGCATGTCACGCTGAAACTGGCGCTCTCGCTCGACGGGTGCATCGCGCTCGCCGACGGGTCGAGCCAATGGATCACCGGCGAGCATGCCCGCGCCCATGTCCATTCGCGCCGCGCGCTCGCCGATGCGATATTGGTGGGCGGCGGCACTTGGCGGCAGGATCGCCCCCGGCTCGACGTGCGGCTGGCGGGGCTGGAAAACCGCAGTCCGCAGCGCGTGCTGCTGACCCGCGGCGTCCCGCCCGACGGGGTGAAGGTCATCAACGCACCCGCACAGATCGCCGGGCTGGACGGCGTGAACCATCTCTATGTCGAAGGCGGCGCAGGGGCGGCGGCCAGCTTTCTGAAAGCCGATCTGGTCGACCGGCTGGAAATCTACCGCGCGCCCATAATCATCGGCGGCGGCATGCCCGCCCTGGGCGATATCGGCCTCGGCACGCTGGCCGATGCGCATGGCCGCTGGCAGCTGGCCGAAACCCGCCAGCTTGGCAGCGACACTTTCACCGCCTATCGCCGCATCATCGAAGAGGATAAGGCATAAATGTTCACCGGTATCGTCACCGCCATCGGCACCATCGACAGCGTGGAACAGCGCGGCGATGCGCATGTCACCGTTTCCTGCCCCTTCGATCCCAAAGCCATCGACATCGGCGCCTCCATCGCCTGTTCGGGCGTGTGCCTGACCGTGGTGACGCTGGCGGGCGAGAAGGGCCATGCCCGCATCGGCTTCGACGTATCGGGCGAAACCGTGGCGCGCACCGTGCCCGGCATGTGGGAAGAGGGCCGCAGACTGAACCTCGAACCCGCGCTGCGGCTGGGTGACGAGCTGGGCGGCCATCTCGTCACCGGCCATGTGGACACGGTCGGCGAAGTGGTAACGAAACAGGAAAAGGGCGGCAGCTGGCACTTCGCCATCCGCATCGTTCGCGAATTCGCCCCCTTCGTGGCGGAAAAAGGATCGATCACTGTCGACGGCGTCTCGCTGACGGTTAACGCCGTGGAAGACCGCGAAGACGGCACTTGCGACTTCGCGCTCAACATCATCCCCCACACCGCCGAAGTGACGACGCTGGGCGGACTGGAGGAAGGCGACACGGTCAATCTCGAGATCGACGTGCTGGCGCGCTATCTCAAGCGGATGCAGGGGCTGGCGGGCAAATAGCGGCGCCGCCAGTGAGGGTATAGTTTGACGCTCGCCTACCTGCGGCGGCGCATTCCTCGCTTGTGCGATCCTACATCCGCGCCGGGTCGCGCACGTTCAATGTGTAGTGGATCGTCTGCATGACGATCTTGCCGTTTTCGATCACGTAGGAATCGGCGCCGTCGTGAATGGCGACATTGCCGTCGTCGGCGGTCCATTCGAGATAGCCGAACCTGTCTTCGACCAGCTTGAGGACATATTTGTATTCGGCGTCGCGCACTTCCTTGCCGAGCAGATCTGCCAGTTCGCGCAGGCCCGCATGGCCGCGATACTGGCCGCGCATGGTCAGCACCACGCAATCCTCGGCGTAATTCCGCTCAAGATCCTCGTTGATCTGTCTCGCCTGGGCGAGGCTGAGATGATCGTCGAGCACCTGCTGCGCGGTGCGATTGGCGAGTTCGTCCATGTTTTATGTGCTTCCTTGAATGCGGTGCCTGCCGGATATCAGGCAGCGAGCCACAAGGCGGCGGGCGCTCATTTACGACGCCGGGCACGTATTGGTTCCTACGGGCAGGCTGACTGTAGGGTCACCGCATTCCTATCGACCGTCTAACTCTAGCGCTGGCAAGGGATTGGCTACCAGCCCGGCGACCATCGCCGCCTGGATCTTGTTGGCTGGCCACAGGCGCGACAGGGGGCCGACCAGACGATCCCGAATGAAGGGCAGCACCCGGCTGTCGGATTGATAGACCGGGGTGAAGAGCCAGGTCAGCCACTGATAAATGCCCACATGGGCGCGCCGCAGCGACACGGCATCCTTCAAGGCCGCCGCCACATCCGCATTGCGCGCGAGGGCAAGCGAAAGCGCCCATGCGTCCAGCAGCGCCATGTTCGCTCCCTGGCCCAGCTGCGGGCTTGCCGAATGCCAGGCATCGCCAATATGGATCAACGCCTCTTCGGCCGGATGCGCCAGCGTGCGATGGGCATAGCGCGCGAAAGTGAGCTGGTCCGGCCGGGCGATCTGATCCAGCAGCGGTTCGCATATCGGCCAGAGATTGCGGACCTGCGCCTTCCAGCGATCCAGACCCGCATCCTGCCACCGGGCATGATCGCTGCCCTTCAGCGACCAGAAGAACGCCAGCCGTTCCTCCGGCCCGCTCCCTTTACCCAGCGGCAGAACGCCCGCCATCGTGCTGGACAGGTGATAGCGCTGTGAAAGCGTGTCGCGCGGCAGGTCGAAGCCTTCGGGCCAATCGAGCGAGGCCCATAGCGCACCATAGGGCAGTTGACCCGACGGACCCGAGACAAGCGCCGAACGCGTGCCCAGCGCATCGACGATCAGGTCGAACGGCTCGCTGGTCTGACCGTCTTCGAAACGCAGGCACCGCTGCGATCCGTGCATGACCGATCCGGTGATCGTGTGACCGGTGCGCAGCGCGATTCCTTCGGCCTGCAGCGCATCGTAGAGCGCGGCAAACAGGCTGGCACGGTGGATGCCGATGCCGAACATGGCGGGCCTGGCCTTCAATGCATCATAGCCGACCGAGAGCACGACACGCTTTGCAGCCATGCCATGGAGCCGGTTTATCCGCGCACCCTCCTCCATGATCCGACCGGCAAGGCCAAGCTGACGCAGCACGGCGAGCCCGGTAGGCTGGATCATGAGGCCCGAGCCGATCGGCTGAGGCTGGGTAAAACGCTCGAAAACCACAACGCGATTGCCTGCCCGCGCGAGCAGCAGCGCAGAGGCCAGTCCGCAAGGACCGCATCCAGCAATCGCAATCGAACGCCCCGTCATGCGGCCATCTCATAGTATCGCGGGCGTGGCAGGCAAGTGAGGAAGGGTAGTTGTGATTGGGAGAGACGGTGGCTCTATCCGGATACCCCGCTCACCTCCGTGCCTTTTCGAAATCGGCTTCGGCCCTGTCCGGAGGCGAGCGCTATTCATAAAAGGCGGCTGGGCGACGAATTGGGCGGCCACCTCGTCACCGGCCATGTCGACACGGTGGGCGAAGTGGTGACGAAACAGGAAAAGGGCGGCAGCTGGCACTTCGCCATCCGCATCGCCCGCGACTTCGCGCCTTTCGTGGCGGAAAAAGGATCGATCACGGTCGATGGCGTTTCGCTGACCGTCAACGAGGTGCATGACCGCGCAGACGGCACCTGCGATTTCGCGCTCAACATCATCCCCCACACCGCCGAAGTGACGACGCTGGGCACGCTGGAGGAAGGCGACACGGTCAATCTCGAGACCGACGTGCTGGCGCGCTATCTCAAGCGGATGCAGGGGCTGGCGGGGTAGGATTGCCGCATGAGGGTTGTGCAGTGCGAGGTGATTGATCAGACCTGAAAGTATGGCTAGCGTGAGGTTAACGTGGCCATAGGACCAAGGTATGGACGAAGTTCCATCGTCGGAAGAAGAGCGCCTCCGTGCCCTTACGGGGTACGGCATCTTGGATTCAGCCCCAGAGCTAGCCTTCGATAAGATCACTCGGCTCGCGGCATTGATGCTCGACGTGCCGAGCGTCGCGATCAGCCTCGTTGACGAGCATCGCCAATGGTTCAAGGCACGGACCGGGATAGACTTTCAGGAAACACCGCGAGAGCACGCTTTCTGCGCCCATGCTGTGGAGACCCGCGACTTTTTCGAAGTGACGGACGCAGCGGCTGACGCTCGGTTCGCGGACAATCCGCTGGTAACCCGCAAAGGCGGTATTCGCTTCTATGCGGGCGCGCCGATGATTGACGCCAGCGGGTATTGTCTGGGCACTGTATGTGCATTCGACACCTCGGTCCGGGCGCCGCTCTCGTCCCGGCAGCGACAGGCGCTCAAGGATCTGGCGCAACTTGCAGTAGACCGGATTGAGGAACGCCTTAATCGCATAGAGGGAGAAGTCGCGGCTACCGTTGTCTCGGCCACTTCGGACGCAGTGCTGGCGGTTGGGCGCGACTGCCGGATCACCTTTTGGAATCCTGGTGCCGAGAAGATGTTTGGATATCACGGCGCGCATGCGATTGGTGAACCGCTGCCCTTGATCATACCTGACATCTCTGTTCCGCCTTCCGGCGAGGTGGCAGAGCCCGCAATCGGCGGAAAGCCCCTGCCAATTGGGACCACCATCGAAACACGAGGGCGACGCGCGTCGGGAGAAACGTTTCCGCTCGAACTATCCATCGCAAGGCGGAACGAAAGTGGCTCGGAAGTGACAAGCGGTTTCGCAGCTATAATCCGTGACATTACGGAGCGTAAAACACTGGAAGAAGACCGTTCCAGCACTCGCGCGCTTCTGGATACGATCATCCAACAACTCCCCGCTATGTTGTTCGTAAAGGACAGCGCGACCCGCCGCTACCTTCTACTCAACAAGGTGGGCGAAGAAGTGATCGGTCGCCCGGCCTCGGAGGTCATCGGGCGCACTGATCGCGAACTGTTTCCCGAGTTGGGAGAAGGTTTTCATCAACGCGATACCGATGTGCTGAACTCAAAGGGTATCGAACACTTCGAAAGCGCGTTCACCAACGATACCGGGCGGCAGGTTATCCTGCGCACAAAGCGCCTTGTTGTGGGCCCATCGCATGTAGACAGCAAACTTATAATTGGCTTGTCGGAAGACGTGACGGAATTGCGGCAGAACGAGCGCCGCATGTTCCAATTGGCGCATCACGATTCTCTAACGGGCTTGTTCAATTTGACCAGCTTCGTTGCGCGAATAGAACGGTTGATCCACGACGACGCCACCTTCGCTCTACAGATTATCAATCTCGATCGCTTTAAGGCTGTAAACGATCAATTCGGCCACCTTGTTGGCGACAAGGTTTTGCTCGAAGTTAGCAACCGCCTACGCAGTCTTGTCGAACCGCAGGATGTAATCGCCCGTATAGGTGGAGACGAGTTCGCAATCATAGTGATAGGGCATGAGCCGATATCGCGCGTCGCGCGTATGGCAAGTGCTCTCATCGACAGTATTGTCGAGCCCTACGAAATCGATCGGATTGTTGCCCACATATGTGCCAGCGTCGGTATCGCCATCTCCCCACGCGACGGCGGAACTGTTGATGAGCTGCGCCAAGCCGCCGACCTAGCACTGCGCCAGGCCAAGGCGACGGGCCGAGGCACGGTTTCGTTTTTCAACCCCGATCTTGAAAAGGCCGCCTTGGATCGGCGTACACTCGAAGCCGAACTGCGCAAAGCAATCGCCTCGCAAGAGATCACGGTCGCTTATCAGCCGGTGCTTTCAACAGTTACTGGGCAAATATCGAGTTGCGAAGCACTCGCGAGGTGGACCCACCCTGACGGAGAACAGATCCCGCCCGATGTCTTCATCTCGATAGCTGAAGAATCCGGCCTGATAAGCGAGTTAGGCGCCCAAGTCCTGGAAATCGCATGCGCCACTGCGACTACCTGGGCAGAAGACATTCGCGTTGCCGTCAATCTCTCGCCAATGCAATTCGAGAAGGCTGGACTGGTCGACCAGATCAGCGATATTCTTGAACGAACAGGCTTGGAGCCCAACCGGCTGCAACTTGAAGTGACCGAGGGGCTGGTCATCCGCGATGTCGACAGGACCTTTCGCGTATTGGCAGAATTAAGAGCCCTCGGCATCTAGATCCTGATGGACGACTTCGGGACGGGATATTCTGCCTTGAGCTATCTCGAACGGTTTCCCTTCGACAAGGTGAAGATTGATCGGTCCTTCACTCAAAAAGTCTCCAGTTCGCCGGCGGCGAAAGCAGTGATCGAGGCGGTAGTGAGCCTCTGCAAAGCTCTGGGGATGGGAATCGTCGCAGAGGGGGTGGAAACGCAGGAGCAGATGGAGTTGCTGAGTGAGCTTGGATGCACGCATCTTCAGGGCTATTATTTCAGCAAACCTCAACCGGCAGATGCTCTTGAATACCTGTCGGTGGGGTCGCGACAAACACAGTTATTGAAGCGAAAGAGCTAAAAAAACACCGTGCGTAGCGCGGTCGGCAAGGGCGCGAGCAATCTAGCGTACGAGACAGCAATTCATAAAAGAAGGCGCCGCCCTGCGGGGCGACGCCTGTCATTGCTTGTCTTGTGCGCGTGTCGCGCGAAGGGCTGGCTCAGCAGTTGCCTTCTACACCGTCGACACAGTCGCCAACCGATTCGACGTCTTCGCCGAGACCGTCGACAGTGTTGCAGGCCGAAAGCGTCAGCGCGGTGCCACCGAACAGCAGCATGGTCAGGAACTTCTTCATCATCAATCTCCCCTTGGCGGATCCAAGCAATTGATTTGCCAGTCCGTTGAACCAGAACGACATGCGTGGCGGCTGGTTCCGCAAGCGGGGAAGATCGGTCAGGCCAGCGGGCCGTCTTCGAATCCCTCGCGCGTGATCCGATACACCAGATGCACCACGCGCCGCCCCTGATAGCGGCTCAGTTCATAGCGCTCGGTCCGCTCGGCGCCGATGGCCTCCAGCGCATTGCGCGAGCGGTAATTGGTATCGCCGACGCGGAATTCGACCGTTGCGACCTGGGTGAAGGCATGGGCGAGCATGGCGCGCTTCATTTCCGGGTTGAGCCCCCTGCCCCAGCATGACGGCGCGAGAAAGGTCCAGCCGATCTCCACCGCGCCGCCGTCATCGGCGTCGAATTTATCGTAGCGCGTGTGGCCGATGACCGCGCCATCGCTCTTGCGCAGCACGGCGAGCGAGCCGCCGCTGGCCAGCCCATCATCGAAAAAGGCGTCAAAGACCTCGCGCCGCCAGCGATCGTGGATCGGGTGCTGTTCCCACACCGCCGGATCGGATGCGACGGCGTAGAGAACCTCGCGGTCGTCCTCGGCCAGCGGGCGCAGGGACAGGCGCTCGGTCTCCAGCAGGGGTTGCCGGTCGAGCGCCATGTCCTGTCAGCCCTTCGTCACCTCGCCCAGCGCAGCGATGAACTTCTCGATATTGCCCTGGTGCAGACCGGCCACATTGATGCGCCCCGATCCGGCCATGTAGATCCCGTGATCTTCGCGCAGGGACGCGATCTGGTCCTTGCTCAGCGGCAACATGGCGAAGAGGCCGTTCTGCTCGCCCAGCGCGGCGAGGTTGAGGCCCGGCACTTCGTTGTCCGCCGCTGCGAGCCGGTCGCGCACCCGGCGCATGCGGGCGCGCATCTCGTCGAGTTCTTCCTGCCAGACCGCCGTCATGCCGTCATCTTCCAGTAGCAAGCGAACCGCCGCGCCGCCGTGATCGGGCGGCATGGACCAGTTGGCGCGTGCCAGCGCATTGGCGTTGGAGGAGATGGCGTCCATGTCGCCGCCCTCTCGCGCAATCATGTAGAACGCCCCAACCCGGTCGCGATAGAGGCCGAAATTCTTGTCGCAGCTATAGGCCACCAGCGCTTCGGGCACCTTGGCGAGGACGGCGCGGACACCGGCGACGTCTTCCTCCATGCCCTGCCCCAGGCCCTGGTAGGCGATATCGAGGATCGGCAGCACGCCGGTATCCGCAAAGGCGGCGGCGATCGCGTTCCACTGATCGGGCGTATAATCGATGCCGGTCGGGTTATGGCAGCAGCCGTGGAGCAGCACGGCGTCGTTGGCGCCAGCTCCTTTGATCGCACCGAGCACGGCGTCGAGATTGGCAGTGCCGTCTTGGTTGGCGTGATCGAACGGCACGACTTCGACGCCCACATCCTGCAGGATCTGCGCATGGTTGGGCCAGCTCGGCATGCCCAGATGGATGCGGGTGACCCCGGCCTTGGCTGCCAGCGAGACCGCCAGCCGCACCGCACCGGTGCCGCCCGGCGTCTGCATGCCTTCGATGCGCCCGGCCAGCGGGCTGTCGTCGCCGAAAATATACGGCATCAGCGCCTTCACGAAGCCGCCATCGCCTTCGGGGCCGAGATAGCTCTTGGAATCCTGCACTTCCAGCAGGCGCTTTTCCGCCTGCTTGATCGCGCGGAAGACCGGCGTTGCGCCTTCGTTCGTGCGATAGACGCCCACGCCGAGGTCGATCTTGTCCTCGCGCGGATCGGCGGCGTGCATCTTGATAAGGGCGAGAAGGGCGTCGGGCGCCTGAGGGGCAAGTTTGTCGAGCATGCCGCGCTCTTTGCGCAATCACGCGAAGGGCCGCAACCTCAATCGAGATTGCGGCCCCTCAAATGGCGCTTGTTTTCGTATTCCGGCTTAGAACGGCAGCCATTTCTGCTTCTTGGAGAACTTCATGTAACCCGCATTCACGCCCAGCCGCAGCCCCGCGCCCACGCGGATCGGGATGAGGACGACATCGCCCTTGCGCACATAGCTCGCATTGAGGCCGCCGACGGCATAGGCGGTGCCCTCCGCAGCGGGGAAGCGTTCGTAGAGTTCTTCGGTGTCGTAAAGATTATAGACCAGCACGAAGGTGCTACCGGCATTGGCCCCGGCATCGAAACCGATCGAAGGGCCGGTCCAGTAAACCGGCATTTCGCCCTCGATCTTATGGAACAGCGTGCCCGAACCATAGCGCGCACCGACGATGAACGCGCCGCCCGCCTCGCGACCGACGATGTAGCCATTGGGTTCGCCTTGGTCGGCGAGCAGCTTGCGGATCATGTCGGCAACGCCCTTGGCGCCTTTGCCGAAGACGCCTTCGGCCGCGCCGATCAGATCGTCTTCGCGATATGTGGTAGCGGGGTCATCGACCGCCGTCTGATCGACCGCGGCATTGGCGGCCATTTCGGCTTCGCTTTCGGACCATTGCGGCTGCTCCGTGCCGACCGGCGCCTGCGCTTCGGCAGCCGGTTCCGTCCAGACAGGCGGCTGGGTTTGCGCAGGGGCGGTCTCGCCGACGGGCGGCAATTCGTTCTGCGGGGCGTCGAGATCCCCGTCGATCGGCGCATCCCAGGCGGCATCGGGATCCACGCTCTGGACCTGCGCGGCAAGCGGGCTTGCGGCCAGGGTGAAGGCGGCCAACAGGCTCGCGGTGAATTTGGTGGCGATGTTCATTCTGGTTCCCTCGTCCGGCATCGCGGGCAAAAAGCATGGCGCTGCCCCGCAAACAGAATCGTGTTTGAGCAGCCGCGCAATGAAACGGCGATGAACCGAATCCCGATTGCGCCGAATCGAGTCCTGCACGCGTTATTTCGAGCGATTTGCAGAAGGCCCGATTTCTTCCTTGAAGGGTTGGAAGGTGCTGGCTATAGCGCGCCCCTCGCAGCCGATATGCGTCATGCGGAGACGTGGGTGAGTGGCTGAAACCAGCTCCCTGCTAAGGAGCCATACCTGGTAACGGGTATCGAGGGTTCGAATCCCTCCGTCTCCGCCATTTATCCGACGCACTGCTTGGGACATCCGCAAATGAGGCGATCCCTGCCAGCGTGGCGGACGTTTCAACGCCTGCGATGTCCAGCACTTTGCACTTATAATCAGCGGTGCATGATTGCCGGTGTTCCTGACGACTAATGCACCGGCTCAACGGCGTGCCAGCCCGATCTCCCGCGCAAAATCTTAACCATCTGGCGCAAGCTGGGAAAACATAATACCAACAGGCTCAAGCCATGGATAGCATTCAGCCAAGTCGGGCCCGGAGCACGGGCACAAACCTGTTGAGGCCGACCCTGTGGCGCGACATCGCAATCCTTGCGATCTGCTATTATCTTGCCGGCTGCGTTGGCATCTCGCTTGCCGTTCCCCCGGGTTATGCCACGATAGTCTGGCCCGCATCGGGGGTGGCCTTGTGCGCCCTGCTCGCTCGCGGCCCGGCGCGGTGGCCCGGCATCTGGCTGGGATCGTTTGCCTTCAACGTCATGGTCGGCCTGGAAAGCTCAGGCAATTGGCACGCCTTCGCCATTGCGGCGGCTGTTGCCTCGGGCGCGGCGCTTCAGGCTTTGGTCGGCTTTCGCATGGCGCGCGAATTTGCAGACGGTCTCGACCTTTCAAATCTGCGCCGCCTTGGCCGTGCGATCGTGGTCGTCATCTTTTTACCCTGTCTTATAGCGCCAACGGCCGGGGTGATCATGCTCCTGCTGTTCGGCAAGATCGACTTGGATCTCGCTTCCGGAAACTGGTTCACCTGGTACTTCGGTGACCTGTTCGGCGTTCTGCTTACGCTACCCATCCTCCTGTTCTCGCGCCGTTCGCCGGTTGCGGTACGATGGCACGGGCGGATCCTGCAGGGCATTCATTCGCTGCTGGCGATCAGTCTCGTGGCCACTCTGCTTCTCACGCTTTATGCGTGGAAGTTCATTTCAGAACAGGAATACAGCCGCGCGGACGGATATTTCTCCGCCATGGCAGCCGAAACCGAAGACGCTTTGCGGCATCGCCTGCAGATCTATCAAAGGGGCATGCAGGGCGCCGCGGCCTTCGTTGCTACCAGCGAAAATATCACGGCTTCCGAATGGCGTGATTACGCGAGCCGGCTCGATCTTTCGGATGCCTATCCAGGATTGCGCGGCATCGGCATATTCCAGCAAGCCGAGGGCGCAGATCTTCCGGCGCTGAGAGACCAAATCCAAAGCGAATATGGCAATGAATTCGATATTCACCCCCGAATTCCACGCGATACCCATTACGTCATTACCAAGGTCGAACCGCTTTCCGCGAACTATGCCGCGCTGGGGCTGGATCTTGCTTTCGAGGAAGGTCGCAGGGAAGCCATCCTTCTCTCGCTCAACCGCGATGATCCGGTTCTTACCCGACCCGTCGTCCTCGTTCAGGATGCCAAGCAAGGGGCAGGCTTTCTTCTCGTGCTTCCCGTGCGCGACGATCGCGGCAGGCCCACCGGCCAGTGGATCTATGCCCCCCTGGTGGCAGAAGAACTCTTTGCTGGGCTGACACCCGCCCAAGGTGAAGATTTTGCACTCGAAGTGCGCAATAACGGAGCTGGCCCGACCGGCTCTCCGATTTTCTCCTCAGCGACGACGACCGCGGCCCCCCGGTTCGAGATAGAGCGGTCGGTGACTTTGGCAGGTCAGCCCATGATCCTTCGCTGGACCAGCCTCCAGCCGTTCGTCGCGCGCAACTCGTCGAGCGCCCCGGCCATCGCTGTGGGAAGCGGATTTGCGATTACCCTGCTGCTCGGTCTGCTGCTGGTCACATTCCTGCGCCGTGAAAACCATGTTTTCAACGAAGTCGAACGGGCAACTACCGAACTCGCAGAACAGAACCACATGCTCGAACTTGCCGAGGCGACCGCGCATATTGGCCACTGGCATCTCGATACACTCAACAATCAGATCCGCTGGTCGGATGAGGTCTATCGGCTGCATGGGCTCGAAATTGGCGACACGCCGGAACTGGAGCGGGCGATTGAATTCTACCATCCCGATGATCGCGCGCTGGTAGGACAGGCGCTGGCGACTGCAATGGAAACACATGAACCGTACGATTTTCATGCACGGCTTTGCCCAGCAAAGGGGGAAATGCGGCATGTCGAGGTGCGGGGCCAGGTCCAGAGCAACGAGGACGGCGAGGCAATCTCAGCCTTCGGGGTCATCATCGACCGGACCGAAGAAACGAACATGCGCGAGAAGCTCACGCATTCGATCGAGGAAGCAAGGGCGGCGGACAAGGCGAAAACCAGTTTCCTGGCCAATATGAGTCACGAAATCCGCACGCCGATGAACGGGGTCATCGGCTTTACCGAACTTGCCCTGTCCGCCGAAAAGAACCCGGATCAGAAACGCCGCCTCCAGATGATCGCGGATTCCGGCAATGCGATGCTTCGCCTGCTGAACGATTTGCTCGATTTCGCGAAGATCGAAGCCAAGCAGATGGCTATCGTCAAGGAGAGCACCGATCTCGCCCATGCGCTGCGCAGTTGCCAGCGCCTGATGGAGCCAGTCGCCCAGAGCCAGGGGCTCGACCTCCGCCTTGAGATCGATCCAGCCCTGCCCGAACGCGTCATGACGGATAAGATGCGGCTGCGCCAGATCGTGCTCAATCTCGTCGGCAATGCGCTCAAATTCACGGCTGATGGCGAGGTGACGCTTTCCGCTGCGGCCGACGCTCAGGATCCGGGAACTCTCCTGATCGCGGTCCAAGATACCGGTATCGGCATTCCCGAAGACCGGCTGGACAGCATTTTCGGCAAGTTCACCCAGGCTGACGATACAACCGCGCGTAAATATGGCGGCACCGGGCTTGGTCTGCCTATCAGCGCCGAGCTTGCCGAACTCATGGGTGGCAAACTCACCGCGCGGAGCCAGCCAGGCGAAGGCTCGACCTTTACTTTGTCCCTGCCGCTGGAGGAAGGCGAGGCACTAACGGACATACCGCTACCGGCAGATCCGGAGGACGAGGGCGAAACCGGGCGCGAACGGAGGCTGACTGTCCTCGTCGCGGAAGACAATCCGGTGAACCAGGAGCTTACCCTGGCGATGGTCGAGAGGGCGGGCCACGAAAGCGTACTGGCGCGCGACGGTCAGGAAGCCGTCGACATGGTCATCCGGGCGGAAAAGGAACATCGGTCCTACGATATGGTGCTGATGGACATGCAGATGCCCCGAATGGACGGTCTGGAAGCAACCCGCTCAATCAGAGCCGCTGGGATCAGTGCCGCAAAGCTGCCTATTCTGGCCATTACGGCGAATGCCTACGCCGACGATATCGAACGCTGCGAAGAAGCCGGGATGCAGGCCCACCTGGCCAAGCCGCTGAGATTGAAAAACCTGCGTGCGGCCATCGCTCAGTGGTCCCCCAGGTCGCGGGCAGACGTGCGGCCCGAACCCGAAGCAAAGCCCATCCACGAAGGGATCGAACAGGAAACCGACCCGCGCCTGCAGGCGATGTTCCAGGAGCGAGTCGCGCATACCCGCGATGCCATCGACGGCATCTTGCAACGCGGACAGCCCACCGATGGCGAACGGACAGAAATAGCCAATACCCTGCATCAGCTAGCGGGCGTCTCCGCTTATTTTGGCCAGGACGCCTTCGGCGCGATTTGTCGGAGCAAATCCCACCAGCTCCGCGATAGCTACACGACCGACGAAACGCTCGGCATTTTACGCCAGATGCAGGAACAATTGGCAATTTCGTTTGGTTGATATTACACTAATGCAAGTCTTAATTTTCAGGTGTCCCACTTTGGGAGGATGATTTCCTCCCGGCCTGGAAGTGCAAGTTATGGCGTCGCAGGTGGAGTGAAATGGCTGATATTCTTGTTGCCGATGACGATCCCATTCTCGTCGAGATCCTGAAATTCCGGCTCGAAGGCGCTGGCCATTCCGTCTCGATAGCGACCAACGGTGAAGAAGCGTTGGCTGCCGCACGCGAAAATCGCCCGCATCTGATCGTGCTTGATTCGATGATGCCCGTTCTTTCCGGCCCCGAAGTTCTGACCGAACTCAAAGCGGATCCTGATCTTTCGACCATCCCGGTAGTTATGCTGACCGCGCGTGATGGCGAGGCCGACATCATTGCGGGACTGGAGGGCGGAGCGGCAGATTATCTCACGAAACCTTTTATTCCGCAGGAATTGCTGGTGAGGATTTCGGGCCTCATCGAAACCGTGTGAGCATGCGCGCGAGCTTCTGTATTGTCGCATTAGCTTTCGGAGCATCGCTTCACTCCGCGCCTTCATTTGCGCAAGATCGCGGAAAAGATCGGGCAGGCGCCATCCATTCGGCGGAAGCAGCGCAGGCTGAAGGAAATTACAGTGCTGCGCGCAAGCTCCTTTCGGATCTCCTTGCAGAAAATCCCGATGATCCGGATCTGTTGAGGCGCCTTGCACGGGTAGAAGCTGCGGCGGGCCGGCTCGACGTGGCTCTCGATCTGATAGACCGCGCTGCGACGATCGCTCCGCAAGATTTCGATATTGCCCTTGCCCGCGCGTACATACTTTATTGGAGAGGAGACCTGAAAGCGGCCAAGGATGTCACCGAGTCCATTGCGGCGCGTGAACCCGACTATCCCGACTTGGCGACTCTCCAGACGAGTTTACGGCGCGCTCGAGCGGATTCGGGAATTCGGTTGCGGGCGCTTTCGGTCGGAGCGGGCGTTTCCGACATCACACTTCAGAGCGGCGCAAGCCGGACGTGGAATACGCAGAATATCGTCGCAGCATTCGACCTCTCAGCCGAAGATACGCTTGCTGTCAGCCTGTCGCGCGAGGAACGATCGGCGATCGATATGAGAGGGGGACTACGTCTCGACCACCGGATTGCCGATGGTTCGGTTTATATCGCGGCCACAGTGGTACCAAATGCTGACTTCCAAGAGAACTGGAGCTTGGGCGCCGGCGGCGAATTGCTGATTTCCGGGCGCACGGCTGCCCTCATGGATGTCCGCCTGGCGGATTATGATACTGGTGAGATCGTTTCCGTCCAACCCGGGCTTCGTGTCCCACTGGGTAGCGATTTCTCCCTCACGGGTAGAGCGATCAACATCTTCGGTGGCGGAGAAAGCTATCGTCTGGGCGGGTCGGTAAGGCTGGATTTCCAGCGCGATAGCCGTCCGTCCTTTTTTGCCTTGGCAGCGAGCTATCCCGATGCCGAAGCTGGTGATGTCCGGCAATTGCGCAGCGTGGCCGCGGGTATGAACGTGCCATTATCGGAACGGCTGTCTCTCTCGGCGACTGGCAGCCACGAAGATCGCAAGGATAGCTACCGCAGATGGGCCGGCAATCTGGCGCTGACTTACAGGTTCGACCGGCGATGAATGCCTATCAGCAAGTTGTCTTGGGCATTACGATCGGCGCGACGGCCGTATTTCTGTTTTTTCTCGTTCTCGTCTTGAGGAGATATATCGGCGAGAAGAGAGCTGCCCTGCTGGATGCACGCGATACGGCGATCACCCGCAGTTATCTTCACCGGGTGGCTGGCCATAAGGTCGATGACCCCAAAAAATGGAACGCCAAGGCGCAACTGGCTGCGGTAACGCGCATTCTGCCGCTCTTGCGGGGTGGCGAGAAGACACGCCTGCTGCAAATCGCAGAGTTGGACGGCGTCCTTTCGGATACGCTGTACCGATCGCACGGCATTTACAAAAAAGACCGGGTAAATGCGGTCCATCTTTTACAGCGCGTCGGCAGCGAAGCCTGCATCGGGCGGCTGCGCGAACTGATGGCGCGCGATCGCAATGACCGGGTGAGGCTGGAGGCGGCCTTCGGGCTGGCCGCGAACGCGGCGCTCCCGCCGCCGCGCGAAACGCTTCGCATCCTCGGCGCGATGGATCGGCCCCCAGCCCGTATAGATATCGCATTGCTGCGTTCGACCGCCCCCCTTTACCCGGATCAGATGCTTCTGCTGCTGGATGACGATTTGGATAGCGCCTGGAGAGCCAGGATCATCGATGCGCTGGGATGGTCGGAAAGTCTGGCCGTGATCGACGCAGTCAAAAATGCGGCTGTCGATCCGAACCCTGAAGTCCGCAACGCAGCCCTACGCGCGTCCGCGAAGCTGGGCCATCCGGCTGCCGCGGATTGGATTTTACCTGCCTTGGAAGACCCCGTGCATTCCGTCAGGCTTCAGGCGATCAGGGCCGCAGTTCAACTAAATCTGAAGCAAGCACTTCCGGTAATCCTGCAGCTACGCAACGATGACGAACTCTGGGTTCGTCTGAGGGCGGAAGAAGCCATTGAGCATCTCGATCCAAGCCTGCTTTCGTCGCCGGGAGACGCGAAGTCATGAGCTGGGACGAATTCATTCACATTATCGCAAATGTGGTAATTTGGATCGCCTATTTCTGCTTCATCGTAGTGGCGCTCCGCAATATCATCGCCCTTCTGCAGCTATTGCTTGCCGGGTGGGTTTTTGCGACGCGTGTCAGGCCTGGCAAGGGTGCCCGGGACCTGTGGCACCGCTACGCCGACCTTGCCTTGCCGATTTCAGTCATCGCACCAGCCTATAATGAAGAGCTGTCGATCGTGCAGAGCGTCCGGGCTCTGCTGGCCCTGGAATATCCCGAACACGAAGTCATCGTCGTAAACGATGGTTCGAAAGATCGTACGCTCGACACGCTGATCGATGCCTTCGGCATGAAAAAAACGGAGCGCACGCAGATAGCTCATCTCCAGCACACCCGCATTCTAGGTGTCTATCGGTCCAAGCGGTATCCGAACCTTTTGGTGGTCGACAAGGAAAACGGCCGCAAGGCGGACGCCGCCAACGCCGGCATCGGATTTGCCCGAACGCCGCTGGTCTGCGTGATCGATGCCGACTCCATCATCGAGCCCGACGGACTGTTGCGGGCTGCCGAGCCATTCATGTACGATGACGACCGCCTGGTTGCCGTGGGCGGGGCAATCAGAATCGTCAACGGATGTATCGTCAAAGGCGGTTCCTTGCACCGGATGGGGATTGCGAAGGAGATGATCCCCCGCATTCAGATCGTCGAATATCTGCGTGCCTTCCTGATGAACCGTGTGGCAAACGCGCATCTCAATACGCTCATGCTGATTTCCGGCGCATTCGGGCTGTTTCGCCGCTCCACTATCGTTGAAATGGGGGGATACCGGCATGACACGGTCGGGGAAGATCTGGAACTCGTCGTGCGAATGCACCGCTTCCTGCGCGATAACCGGCGGGATTATCGCATTGCATTCGTACCTGATATCGTCTGCTGGACGGAGGCGCCCGCAGCGTTGAAAGGCCTGGATAACCAGCGTGCGCGGTGGCAGCAAGGTGCGATGGAGACGCTGCAGCGCCATCGCGGCATGATCTTCAATCCCCGATATGGAAGGATCGGAATGATCGCGATGCCGCAGATCGTGCTGGAAGACATTCTTGGTCCTCCAGCCGAATTGCTCGGCTATCTGGTCCTGCCGGCGGCCGCCCTACTCGGCCTGCTCGACCCAATGATGGCTCTGGCGTTTTTCTTCGTCTCGATTGTCTTCGGCTGTGCCTTAAGTGTCGGCACGCTCGCGCTCGAAGAACAGCAATTGCGCCGGACGCCAAGCGCCAGGGACCTATTGCGCATCGGCGTGGCCGCCATCGTCGAGAATTTCGGCTATCGGCAGATCAACCTCTGGTACCGTCTTTACGGTATCGTGCGCTTTTTCCGGAAAGATAGCACCTGGGCCGCGGTTCCACGGGTCGGTTTCACCGAAGGCTGAGCCGCGCCCCCAACAGTGCTCGACTACCCCAGACCCTGAACCATGCCTTTGCCTAATCGGCGGGATCGGATAGGCGCGCCTTCTGACGGAGCATGATCTTGGCGATATTCAATTCCATACGAAACCGTTTTTTGGCGGGAACCTGCCTGCTCTGCTTGCCTGCGCTGCCGGTGGCAGCTCAGGATGGAGAAGAAATCGAAGGCCAGCAGCGCTCTCCGATAATCGTGGTTACGGGTGAAGGCCTCCCGCCGCCGCAATCGAGCGGCGCTTACGCCGTTAAGACGATCGATCGCGAACAATTGACGACGACTGCGTCCGGCCGCCTGGAGGACGCGCTCGCTTCTGTCGCGGGCTTCCAGCAATTCCGCCGCTCCGACAGTCGCTCTTCCAATCCCAGCGCGCAGGGTGTCACGCTGCGCGCCCTTGGAGGCAATGCCACGAGCCGGGCGCTGGTCCTGCTGGACGCTGTGCCCATGGCGGATCCGTTCTTCGGCTTCATTCCGCTCAGCGCGATAGCACCAGAGCGTTTGGGCGGCGTGCGTGTCACGCGCGGGGGCGGATCGGGGCCCTTCGGTGCCGGTGCCCTTGCTGGCACCATTGAACTGAACAGCGCAGGACCCGACCAGCTTTCTGAACTCGGCGGGCACATCTATCTCAATGATCGCGGCGAGACGGAAAGTGCGGCACATCTTACAGGAAGGCTTGGCAGCGGGTTCGCTGTGGTATCGGGGAGATGGGATCGCGGGCGGGGTTTCTATACTACGCCCGCAGAGGATCGCGTTGATGCGTCCGCGAGAGCGGCATTCGACAGTTTCTCCGTCCAGACACGCGCCACTGCACCATTGACGGCAAACGTCGAATTACAAGCGCGCGCGCTGATTTATGAAGACCATCGCACCTTGCGTTTCGACGGCGCCGACAGTTCCAGCACCGGTCAGGATGCAAGCCTGCGCGTGGTTGGCCGCGGCGCTTTGCCATTCGATGCCCTGGCCTATGTTCAATCGCGAAACTTCAGCAACATCGTCGTCAGTTCGACCCGCTTCGCCCCGGTCCTCGATCAACGCAACACCCCTTCAACCGGGCTCGGCGGGAAATTTGAAATCCGTCCGCTGGTGGGGGAGCAGGTGAAGCTTCGGGTGGGAACAGATTACCGGCTCAGCGACGGTCAATTGGCAGAGGTGTCGCTGAGCGCTTTCAGTGGATCCGTAAACGAACGCCGCGCAGCCGGAGGCCGGACGAGCGATCTCGGCGTGTTCGCGGAAAGCGATCTGTCGATTGGCAAGGCCACTCTTACCGCCGGAGCGCGACTGGATCGCACCAGCATTCGCGATGGTTTTTATCTGGTTCGTGACCCAGCAGGCAGGGTATTGCGAGAGGAAGCCTACCCCGACCGCAGCGATTGGGAGCACTCGTTCCGGGGCGGAATTATCTACGCCCTTGGCGGCGGCATGAGGCTGAGGGCGGCTGCCTATTCTGGCCTTCGCCTGCCAACGTTGAACGAGCTGTACCGCCCCTTCACCGTGTTTCCGGTGACGACCCAGGCCAATGCAGATCTGGGCAGTGAACGGCTTGTCGGGTTCGAAGCGGGCTTCGATCTGGTCCCTAGCGACGATATCCGCATGTCCGCGACGGCATTCGACAACCGCGTCAAGGATGCCATCGCAAATGTCACGCTTGGCCCTGTCACACGGCAGAGACAAAATATCGACGAGATAGCGTCCCGCGGGATCGAGGTGAGCACCGATCTCACATTCGGTGCGATCAGTTTCAATGGCTCCCTAGCCTATACCGATGCGGCCGCGAGGCAAGGCGGGGCGGCGTTTGATGGGAAGCGGCCCGCGCAGGTTCCAGCCTGGGCTGGCAGCGCGAGCCTGCGCTACACGATCCAGCCGGATTCCGTCCTCGCACTTACACTGCGACATGTCGGCCGCCAATTCGAGGACGATCTCGAAACCGATATTCTCCCCGCAGTGACAACGCTTGATGCCTATGGTGAACTCGCCCTGCACCGCAACCTGGCGCTGGTCGTGCGCGGAGAGAACCTGACCGACGAGGAAGTAGTCACCCGTAACCAGGGCGGATCGATCGATCTCGGTGCCCCGCGCACCCTCTGGCTGGGTTTGAAGCTGAGGAGGTAAGCAGCCGGCCGCGGTGCAAGTTGCTTTACTTGCAGCCAACCATGCCTACTAACCTTGCAGCCGGAGAGAGAAGGATATTCTGGATGGCATTTCGCAGTCTGTTTGGGGCCGAGAGCCTGGAGAGAAACCTCGGCCTGTGGGCGTCCTTGCTACTGACCATCCTGACCTGTGTTTTGGGTGCCTTGGTAGCCAGCGGGTTTTACTGGGCTTTGGTGCTGTTCGCGCCGCTGCTGGCGATTGCCGTTTGGGATCTCTTTCAGACCAGGCATTCGCTGCGGCGCAATTACCCCCTCATTGCACGATTTCGCTGGCTGTTCGAAGACCTGCGGCCGTTCTTGCGCAGCTACATCGTGGAGGGCCCGCTGGAAGGGCGCCCGTTCGACCGGGTTTCGCGTTCGCTGGTATATGCCCGCGCGAAGAAGCAGGAAGATGCCCATCCGTTCGGCACCGAACTGGACGTCTATTCGGAAGAATATGAGGCCCTCTGCCATTCGATCAATCCCAATGCGAAAGCCCCCAAACGCACCCGCGTGAAGGTCGGGACGGATCAATGTAGCAAGCCCTATGATGCTGCCCGCCTGAACATCAGCGCGATGAGCTTCGGCGCGCTGGGCAACCATGCAATCGAGGCTTTGAATCTCGGTGCGAAGATCGGCGATTTCTATCACGATACCGGCGAAGGCGGACTGTCGCCCTACCACCTGAAGCATGGCGGCGACGTCGTCTGGGAATTGGGATCGGGCTATTTCGGAGCACGTGACAAGGACGGCAATTTCGATCCCGAAAGCTTTCGCGACAAGGCCCAGCACGATCAGGTTAAAATGACCGAAATCAAGCTGAGCCAAGGCGCCAAACCGGGCCATGGCGGCCTGCTCCCCGCTGCCAAGGTGACGCAAGAAATTGCCGACACACGCCAGGTCCCCGCGCATGAGGACTGCCTCTCGCCTCCAGGGCATTCGGCATTCTCCACGCCGCGCGAGATGCTGGAATTTGCAGCCCGGATGCGCGAAATGTCCGGCGGAAAGCCTGTGGGGATCAAGCTGTGTGTCGGCATGCCGCACGAAGTCTTCGCGATCTGCAAGGCCATGATCGACAGCGGCATAACGCTCGATTTCATCGTCGTGGATGGCGGCGGCGGCGGTACTGGCGCGGCGCCGCTGGAACTTTCCGATCATGTGGGGTTGCCGCTCAGAATCGGCCTTTATTACGTCAACAATGCGCTGGTCGGCACCGGTTTGAAAGACAAGATCAAGCTGGCCGCATCGGAGAAAGTCTTCTCCGGATCAGCCATAGCCATGAATGCCGCACTGGGCGCCAATTGGTGCAATGCGGCGCGCGCCTTCATGTTCTCGCTCGGCTGCGTCCAGTCGCTGCGCTGCCACACAGGCACTTGCCCGACAGGGGTAGCGACCAGCTCGCCCGCTCGCCAACGCGGGCTGGTGATCCCCGAAAAGGCCCAGCGTGTCGCCAATTTCCAGTCGAAGACTCTCGACAGCCTGCACGATATCGTCGTCGCTTGCGGTCTGGAAAGCCCGGACGAATTCACACCGCGTCATCTGCGCCAATGGAAGAACAACGCCGAAATGGTTCCGTGGTCAAAAGTCGTAAACGAAGTGCAGCCGGGCAAATTGCTGTATGAGCCGGACGGCACCCCTTTTGCCGAATATTGGCACATGGCGAATCCCGATAGTTTCAAACCGATCGTATGATCGCGAACGCGATGTCGGATTTTTCAGGCTTGGCAGCAGGGTGGAAAGGTTTGGCCGCACCGCAAGCTCTCAAACTCAATCCGGCAGTCAGGGTAGTGGGCTGGCTTGCATCGGCTTGGGTGCTTCTGGCGCTCTTCGCCGAACCTGCAAGTGCATCCGCCCCTCTCCAGCAAAGCTTTTTACAGCCCATGGGGCCGGTGTCGGAAGAGCAATCGAATCATCTCTTGCGCGTAGTCGCCATCACCATGGTGGTCATTCTTCCGGTGCTGATCGGCGTTCCGCTGATCCTGTGGCGTTATCGCTATTCAGCCCCACGCGGAGAGTATGCGCCCGAGTGGGAGTTTTCGAAGAAAATTGAATGGGCATTATGGGGCGTGCCGGTGCTGGTGGTCGTCATACTGGCCGGATGGCTCTGGTACTCTACCGAAAAGCTCGATCCCTATGACCCGCTGGGCCCGGAACCGCTCCAGGTGCAGGTCATCGGGCTCGATTGGAAATGGCTGTTCATCTATCCTGAGCAAGGCATCGCCACTGTCGACGAGCTTGCGATTCCGGTCGGTCGCCCGGTCGAGCTGACGCTGACCACCGACACCGTGATGCAGAGCCTGCTCATCGCCCCGCTCACCGGCCAGATCTACGCCATGCCCGGCATGACGACGAAGCTGAACTTCGCCGCGAGCCGCCCGGGTACAGCCGAGGGAGAGAACACGCAGTTCAACGGAAGAGGTTTCGGGCGACAGAAATTCACCGTTCGCGCACTCGATACCGCCGATTTCAATCGCTGGCAGGCTGCCGCAGCCGGCGCTCCCGTGCTGGACGAAGCAACCTATGCGATCCTGCGCCGCCAATCGGTTCTGGCGGAAGCGCGCGGCGACCTGGGACTGCGCGGAAGTTCCGGCCACATCACGCTGTCGCTCGGCCAGCCGGATGTGTTCGAGACAATCGTTGCGAAGTACCACGACGACGCGGGCGATCCGGCACGCGAGCAGCACTGGGGCGGCATAGGCCAGCCTGCCGCCGACGGTGCGAAGGCAGGCAAATGAGCGCGGATACCAGCCCCATCTTCGGCAAGCTCGACTGGTCGGTCACGCCCTATACCGATCTGCTGCGCGAGGTGAACAGCAGCACCATCGTGGGCGCCGGCGCGGCCAGTGTGCTGGTGCTGGGCGCCATCGCGACCATCGCGCTGCTGACCTGGATGCGCTGGTGGGGGCCGCTCTATCGTAACTGGCTGACCTCTGCGGACGCCAAGAAGATCGGCATCATGTATATCGCGCTGGCGCTTGTCATGATGGCGCGCGGCATCATCGAAGGCTTCGTGATCCGCACACACCAGTCGACCGCGCTCGGCACGCTAACGCAGCCAGAAAGCGGGCTGGTTTCTCCGGACCATTTCGCCCAGCTCTTCAGCACACATGGCACGATCATGATCTTTTTCGTCGCCATGCCGCTGCTCATCGGCCTGATCAATTTCGTCCTGCCTCAGCAATTGGGTGCGCGCGACATGGCCTTCCCGGTGCTCAATCAGGTCAGCCTGGGCCTGACCGCGGCTGGTGCGGGGCTGGTGATGATCTCGCTGCTGGTCGGCAAGTTCGGCACCGGCGGCTGGACGATGTATCCGCCTTACACCGGCATCGATTTCAGCCCCGGGGAAGGTGTGGATTACTGGCTATGGGCGATCCTCATATCTGGCGTCGGATCGACGCTGACGGGAATGAACTTCGCCGTCACCATCTTCAAGGAACGCGCGCCCGGCATGCATTTCTTGCGCATGCCGCTGTTCTGCTGGACCAGCCTGTGCGTCGCGATCATGCTGATCTACGCCATGCCCGCGTTGACCGTGTCGAGCGGGATGCTGGCGCTCGACCGCTATGCCGGCTTCCACTTTTTCACCAACGAAGCGGGCGGCAACATGATGAACTATGCCAACATCTTCTGGATGTTCGGCCATCCCGAAGTCTACATCCTTATCCTGCCCGCCTTCGGCGTGTTCTCCGAAATCAGCTCCACTTTTTCTGGCAAGAAGCTCTATGGCTATACCTCGCTGGTAATCGCCAGCATGAGCATTGCGGTCATCAGCTTCACTGTCTGGTTGCACCATTTCTTCACCATGGGCCAGAGCGCAGGCGTCAACATCGCCTTCGGTATCGCGACGATGATCATCGGCATTCCGACCGGCGTGAAGATCTACGACTGGATGGCGACCATGTGGCGCGGGCGCATCCGCATTACGGCGCCGATCGTCTATCTGACGGGCTTCTTCCTGCTGTTCGTCATCGGTGGCCTGTCTGGCATCATCCTCGCCAACCCGTCCATCGATTATCAGGTGCACAATTCCACCTTCTTGGTCGCGCATTTTCACAACGTGATCATTCCGGGCGTACTCTATGGCATGCTCGCGGGCATCCACTACTGGTTCCCCAAGGCCTTTGGCTTCCGGCTGGACGAGGATTGGGGGCGGCGCACGGCTTTGTTGTTCGTTGGCGGGTTCGTGTTCACATTCCTGCCGCTCTACGTGCTGGGGCTGATGGGAATGCCGCGGCGTTCGCCCACCTTCCAGAACCCCGACTTCATGCCATGGATGTATATCGCATCCTTTGGCGCAGTGCTGATGCTGTGTGCGCTGGCTAGCCTCGCCTGGACCTTCTGGACAAGCTATCGCAACCGCCTGGCGCTGGCCGTTCCGGGCGGCGATCCGTGGAACGGGTCCAGCCTCGAATGGTCCACCCCGGCACCGGTGCCCGAATGGACCTTCCCCCACATCCCTCATGTCGCCGCGCGAGACGATTGGGGCGAATGCAAGCGTTCAGGCGATCCGTGGAAAGCCCCGCAGGATTATGTCGATATCGAGATGCCGGCCAATACAGCGCATGGCCTGCTGATCGCAGCCACTGCATCAGCCCTTGGCTTCGCGATGGTCTGGCATATCTGGTGGCTCGCCGTTCTTTCCTCCCTCGCCATCCCTGCTCTGCTGGCGCGGCGAGGGATGCAGGTCATCGAGCCGCGGATCGTGCCTGCGGCCGAAGTTGAGGAGACCGACCGGCGCTTCCGCACGATGATGGCCGACCTCGCCCCAGCCACCCGCGCGGACGAGGAGACTGAGCGCAATCGCGGCCGCCCGAATCTGTCGGAGTTCGCCGGATGAGCGAGAGCAATCTCTACCCTGGCCTGAACCTCGGCAGTGGCCACGGCGAAGCGCACGAACAGGCGGAAACCACGGTGTTCGGATTCTGGGTGTTCGTGATGAGCGATCTCATCATCTTCGGCATCCTGTTCGCCTCCTACGCCTCCTATCTCGACCCGATCGGGCTGGCTGGAGGTCCCGGCCCATCCGACCTGTTCGACATCAGGAGCGTCGCCATTCAGACGGCTTTCCTCCTGCTGGGCGGCGTGGCCTATGGCGGCGTGTCGCTGGCGGTGAAATACGATCATCCGCGCGGCAAGATCATCGTCTGGCTGCTCATTTGCGCGGCATTGGGCGCAGGCTTCCTGTTCTTCGAGATAAAGGATTTCATTACGCAGGCCGGTAAAGGCGGCGTGCCGCAGGCGAGTGGCTGGCTGAGTTCCTACTGGACGCTCGTCGGCCTGCACGGTGTGCACGTCTTTTCCGGCATCCTCTGGATCCTCGCCATGATTGCACAGGTCATCTCGCGCGGCGTGGACGACGTGGTGAAAGTTCGCCTCTCGATGCTCGGCGTGTTCTGGCACTTCCTCGACCTGGTCTGGATTGCCATCTTTTCCTTCGTGTTCCTGGTGCCGCTGTCATGACCAAACCCAACACCGGAGAGATCGAACCGCAGGAAAGCGCCAGGCAAGAGCTGAGGTCCTACAGCATTGGCTTCGTCGCCAGCCTGCTGCTTACCGTCGGCGCGTTCGCCGCCGCGCTTTCGGACCTGCCGACCGAGTGGAAGATCATCGTCATCTGCGCTGCGGCTCTGCTTCAGATCGTCACGCATATGCGCAACTTCCTCCATCTGAGTTTCTCGGGCGAGCAATCGCGCGAGGATCTGCTGCTCGTCCTGTTTTCGGCCATGCTGCTGGCGATCATGGCTGGTGGAACGTGGTACATCATGTCCGACCTCGGGGGCCGGATGCACGACAGCTCGCACGAAGATCGCTCTACATCTCTTCCTTGAGGCCCGAGCGGATCAGCCACCAATTGGGCAAATAGGCAGTCGCGAAGCCAGCCAGCATGGCGATCTGCATGGCGACCCAGAAGACCGGGCTGCCCGCGTCCACCTTTGCCCCGAAGAGAGACGGAAAGAGAATGAAATGGGCAAGGCCCATGAAGCCGTACATGCCCACCTGCCAACTGGTGAGCGATAGCACGTCGGCCTTTACCGCAGCCTTGATCCCTTCACCGACCGACAGGTCGCGCATCGGTGCAATGGCAAAATACTGAAAGACGATCCCCGTCGCGAGAGCGAAGACATAATCCATCGTCCACTGCGCGAAGATCTCCGTCGAGAAGATGGTGCCCATGCCGAACAGGGTCAGAACGCCGGGTGCGAAGTGCGCCAAGTTCTCGCATATGAGATCGGCGAGGGAGCAGCCTGCGCCGCAGTGGAGAGTACCCTTGGCAACTTTTGCGGCGAAGGGCGTATCGCCGGCCTCGGGTCCGGCATGGCGATGGTAGAACCAGACCAGGAGCGGCCCCGCAAACAGCGCGCAGAGCGGCCAGACGAACCGCATCACTGCCATCTTTGGCGGATGACGCACCATCACCCACGCCATGTACAGCGCGCAGCCAACGCCAAGTGCCAGCAGAGCGATGCTGGCCGTACTGACCCAGCCGGGGATCACTCCGGTCAGCCGGCGACCACCTTCACCGGGATCGATTTCGATGCGGGAGTCTTCGATATCTCGTCATGGTGGGTGATCGGCACCAGCACATTGCATTCGGGATAGTACCCGGCGATCGTCCCGCGCGGCAGCTTGTAGGCAACCAGCTTGAGCCCGGCCAGCTGCCGTTCCACGTCGTCGCGGTCATAATCGGTCACCAGCGTGACCATATCACCGTCCGACAGGCCTGCCTCGGCGATATCGTCGGGGTTCATCAGCACCACATCGCGCGTGCCCTCGATCCCGCGGAAGCGGTCGGAATAGCCATAGACGGTGGTGTTGAACTGGTCGTTCGATCGCAGCGTCATCAGGCGATAGCGACCCGGCTTGTCCTCGAAACCCAGCGAGGTAAGGTGCGGCGGCGTGGTGATGACGGCCTTTCCGCTATCGGTCTTCCACACCCGTTCGCGCGCGGGATTGCCGCGCCAGAAGCCGCCGGCCTGGAACATGCGCCGGTTGAAATCGTGAAAATCGCCCGGATAGGTATATTCGATGAGGTCGCGCACCAGCGAATAATCCGCTGTCCATTCATCCCATTTCAGCTTGGGGTTCGGGTCGAGCGTGGCCTTGGCGATGCCCGTCACGATGGCCAGCTCGCTCTTGAGAAGTTCGGATGCGGGCGGACGATGGCCCACCGATCCATTGATCATCGAGAAGCTGTCCTCGCTGGTGACCGCCTGGTTGCCCGTCGCCTGCTGATCCACTTCGGAACGGCCCAGGCACGGGAGGATATAGGCCGCCTTGCCGGGATAGAGATGGCTGCGATTGAGCTTGGTCGAGACCATGACGACCAGATCCTGACTGGCCCAGGCTTCCTCCATCCGCTTCTGATCGGGCACGGCCCGAACGAGATTACCGCCCAGCGAGATAAAGCCGCGGACCTTGCCTTCGATAAGGCCCTGCACGGCGTCGACGACATGCATGCCGTCCTTGGTCGGCGGGTCGAAATCGAACAATTGCTTGAGCTTGTCCAACGGCACCAGATGGGCTTTCTCGGCGACGCCGACCGTGCGCTGCCCCTGGACGTTGGAATGGCCGCGCACCGGGCAACAGCCGGTGCCGGGCCGCCCGATATTGCCCTTGAGCAACAGCAGGTTGACTATCATCGCGATGTTGAGCGCACCATACGTATGCTGGGTGAATCCCATCCCATAGACGCCGATAGTCTTTTCGGCTGCGATATAGACCTGCGCCGCATCGCGCAGCGCGCTTTCCGTCAAACCGCTGGCATTCTCGATGTCGCTCCACTGCGCATCGCGGCAACAGGCGATGAACTCGTCGAAACCGGTCGTGTGCTGCTTGATGAAATCATGGTCAATGACCTCGCGCCTGCCTTCGGCTTGAGCGGCATCGTCCGCTTCGACCACCACCTTGCAAAGGCCAAGGATGGCGGCGACATCGCCCCCTGCCTTCAGCTGATGGTACTGATCGGAAATGATGGTTTCCTTGCCGGTCATCATCTCCAACGGGCTTTGCGGATCGACGAAGGAGACCAGCCCCTGCTCGATCACCGGATTGAAGGTGACGATCTTGCCGCCGCGGTCCTTCAGGTCTTTCAGATTGTGCAGGAAACGTGGGCTGTTGGTGCCGGGATTCTGGCCGAAATAGAAATAACAGTCCGTCTCGGCGAGATCTTCGAACGTCACCGTGCCCACCGGCGATCCGATCACCTTGGTCAGACCGACCGACGTCGTTTCGTGGCACATGTTGGAGCTTTGCGGCAAATTGTTGTTGCCATAAGCGCGCGCCAGCAGCGCATAGAGATAAGACGCTTCAAGCCCGGCATGGCCGGAAGCATAGAAAACCACGTCTTCGCGCGGCAGGTCGCGCAGCGTGGTACCGATTTCGGCAAAGGCCGTGTCCCAGTCAATCGGGACATAGCGGTCCGATGCCGGGTCGTATTTCATCGGATGCGTCAGGCGTCCGGATTTCTCCAACTCATGGTCCGACCATTCGCGCAGCTCGGCCAGCGTATGGCCTTCGGCGGCGAAAAATTCGGGCGTGCAGCGATCCTTGGTCAGTTCCCACAAGGTCGCCTTGGCGCCGTTCTCACAGAATTCGAAAGCGGAATAATTGGCCGGCTTCGGCCAGGCACAGGACATGCACATCACGCCCTTGGGCTTGTTCAGACGGCGCAGGCTGTCGAGCGCACCGGGCGATGCCCAGGTTTCGCCGTAGATGCTGGCAATGCCCTTCATCGAGCCCCAGCCACCGGCGGGGCCGGGCGAGTGCGGGAGATCCTTGGGCTTATGTGCGCTATCGTCGGCCATACATCTGTCCTGCTCGTTTTCCCGGCGCATCCTGAACCCTGAAAGCGGGCGTAGCAAGACCGTCGCCGGTCGATAAACGCAAGGGATCGAGAACGGTTCTCGCGCGCCCAGATGGTCCTTCTCCACGGTTGGCATATCGCCCGGACGGTGTAATCGCTTTGCGATGACATTCGGCATGGGAGCATCGCATTGACGGAACAGCCTTCCCGCGTTCTCGGAGCTGTCCTTGCAGGCGGCCAGAGCAGCCGTTTCGGCTCCGACAAAAGCGCTGCCGAATGGCAGGGCGGGTCCCTGTTGAGCCATTCGGTACGGGCGTTATTCGCTGAATGCGATGATGTGGTGGTCTGCGGCGGCTTCCATGAAGACATTCCGCAATCGGCAGTCCGCTTGCAGGACATTCCGGAACGCGGCCTCGGACCGCTCGGCGGACTATGCGCTGCCCTTACCCATGCACGCGATCGTGGTTTCGATGCGGTACTGAGCGTGCCGGTCGATGCGCATCCTGTGCCGGATGGATTGCTGGGGCGTCTTGCGGGCTCAGGTCCGGCAGCCCTCCACCGGCACTGGCTGTTTGGGTTCTGGCCAAGCGATCTGGCAGAGGCGCTGGAGGAGCATCTGAAAGCCGGCAACCGATCGGTCCTTTCGTGGATCGAAGCCTGCGGTGCGCGCATGGTGGACTATGCGGGCCGCGAGATCGTGAATGTGAACACACCAGCCGCGCTCGATGCACTGGAGAAGACGAGCGCGCTGGGGGCGGCAGCCGATGTGTACGGCGCTTACGAGCTTGATTTCGAGACCGGGCAGGCGGAGGAAGCCACGCGCATCGTCCCCGTCGAAGTGCCGGTGGCCATCGAATATAACGGCATCGGCTATGCCGTGATGATGGCCACGCCCACCGATCTGGAAGATTTCGTGACCGGCTTCTCGCTTAGCGAAGGGCTGGCCCGGCAAAACGAGATCGGCGAAGTTTCCCTGTTCGAAACAGGCGGAGGCTGGATCGCGCGCGCAAACCTTCCCGCATCCAGCGTTCCGCGCGTTGCCGAACGTGCCCGCAGCCGGGTTTCGGAAAGCGGCTGCGGCATCTGCGGCATCGATTCCATCGCCGCCGCGCTGGCCCCGCTGCAGCCGGTTGCCGCCCAGCCGCGGGCCGGCCATGCAGCCGTGAACCGGGCGCTGTCGGGGATGCGGTCACATCAGGAGCTGGGCCGGGCTACCGGGGCGGCCCATGCCGCTGCATTCTGTTCCTTCGATGGCAAGATCATGCTGCTGCGCGAAGACGTCGGGCGGCATAACGCGCTCGACAAGCTGATCGGTGCGCTCGACCGGCAAGGTGTCGATCATGAACAGGGTTTCGTGCTGCTTTCCGCGCGGTGCAGTCAGGAACTGGTGGAGAAGACCGTGCGCTGCGGGATACCGATGCTGGTCACGATCAGCGCGCCGTCCACCCTCGCCATCCAGCGTGCGCGCGAGGGCAGGCTCACGCTGCTGACCCTTGCGCGCAGCGACACGGCGCTGGTCATGAACGATCCGCACGGGCTGTTCCCGCGCAGGCGCAGACCTGCGAAAGATTAGGCGGCCGGATTTCGCCGCGACGGGATCAGAAGGCCAGCGCCTGCACCACGCTTCCGGCGGCGGCGGCATCCGCACCCACGGCGCGGCGGATCAGCCAGTCGCTTGCGGCGAGCGGGGCCTGCGCACCGCTTTCCTGGTTACTGGCGGGTAGCAGCCCCTCTTGGGTGGCACGCGCCCTCACGAAAGTTTCGCGCGATCCGTTGGGCGGCAGGTCGGCGGCAAGCAGATGCGGCATGAACTGCGTTTCGGCACCCGCCCGTCCGCCCTGCAACGCCGCGATCAGAGGCGCGAGGAACAGGCGGGCCGTCACCATGGCGGAGGAGGGATTGCCCGGCAGGCCAAGCACGGGCTTTTCCCCCGCCATGCCGAACCACACGGGCTTGCCCGGCTTTATCGCCACTTTCGCGAAATGCTCTTCAAGCCCGGTCCCCGCGAACATCGGGCGGGCGAGATCGTGATCGCCGACCGAAGCGCCGCCGATGACCACGACACAGTCGGCGCTTTCCAGGGCGTCCCGCGCGAAACGCGCCAGGCTGTCCAGTTCGTCGCGCCCGGTCATCCGCGCCGAGATTACCGCGCCCCGGCTTTCGGCCAGTGCGGCGACACCGAAGCTTCCCGATTCCGGAATGGCATGCGCCGATTGCGCGGCATGGCCCGGATCGGCCAGTTCATCGCCCGTGGCGATAAGCGCGATGCGCGGACGGCGGGCGACCTCGACCGTGGCCATGTCGGCCCCGGCAAGCGAGACCATGGCCCTGGGATCGAGACGCTGCCCCTTTTCGAGAAGGACGTCCCCGGCAGAGAAATCGCTGGCTTTCGTGCGGATATGGCGCGCCGGCCCGAAGCCTTGCCGAAAGCGAACTTTGTCACCGTCGCGTTCGGCATATTCCTGCATCACGACGCAATCGGCGCCCATTGGCAAATGCGCGCCGGTGAAGATGCGTACGGCTTCGCCCGCGTTCAGATGCCCAGCAAACGGTGCGCCCGCTGCCGCTTCCCCGATCATCGTCAGGGTGCCCTCGCCCGCAGCATCGGCGATCCTGACCGCATAGCCGTCCATCGCCGAGACATCCGCGCGGGGCGCATCGATTGCGGCACGCACGTCCTGAGCAAGGAACCGCCCTGCAGCCTGCGCGATCGGTATCGTCTCGCTCGGCAAGCGATGCACTGCGGAAAGTATGCGTGAGAGGGCTTCTTCGTAGCTGATCACTGTCGCGCCGGACCTTTTCGTTCGAGCCTTGCGTCCATACTGCCTCTTGATGGGAGGCGGTATCGCAGGCGGGTTCCACGGCAGCGATCCGGCATAAACTTCGCCAGCGCAACTTCGAATCCGGCAGGCGCATACAAAAACCCCCGGGACGTGGCATCCCGGGGCCTTGCACAAGCCGCGCTCAGTTATGACGGGTCGACGGCCTCTTCGGTCAGAAGCGATAGCTCACACCTGCGCTCAGGACCCAGGGATCGAGCTTGTGCTCGGTTTCGATGGCCAGCGTGTCGCCCGCATACCAGCGCGCCGTAGTGTCGACGAAATAGCGTTTGGCGTCGATCGTCAGGCCGAGGCCCTGATCGCCGATCGCAATGTCGGTGCCGGCCTGAAGGACCAGCCCCAGCTCGTCCGACAGCGTCGTGCGCGTGACGCCGAGCGGGATGGTATCGGCGCCCGGCTCCACATCGACCCACCAGAAATAGGTCGCGCCTGCGCCGACATATGGCTTCACAGCGCCGGCATCGAGATGGTATTTGGCCGTCAGCGTGGCGGGAATGAGCTTGGCATCAGACACGAGTTCGGCATTCGGGAGGCCCGATACGGCATCGACATCGTGCTGGGTCATGCAGCAGATCGTCTCGACCGAGAAATTCGGGCTGACGAAATATTCGACTGCCAAAGTGGGGACGAAATTTTCATTCGCCTCGGTCTGCAGCGTGTCGGGTAGCCCCACGATGTCCTCGTTCACCGCGGTGATCTTGCCGTCGGGAATGACATAGCTGCCGAGCAGTTTGACCTGCACCTTGCCATCGCTGTCCTGCGCGTGAGCCGGGGCGGCGGCGATGGCTGCTCCGGCGAGGGCAAGTGCGAGATACCTTTTCATCTGAATTCACCTCTAGCGCCGCAGTAGCCGCACCGCGCGGCTCAGGGTGGTTGCAGCGGCTGAGGGCGCAATAGGGCGGGATTTTCCGGCCTTCCTTGATCCAGATCAAGGAACCGGCACGCAATCACGGCGACACGAAGCGCCATGAACTCGCTGCCCGATGCCTTCGATCATTTCGCCATGCGCATATTGCCCGCCGGCTTGTCCGATGCGGCGCACCTCCGCTTCCAGTCGCTCGCCCGATACGAGAAGCTGGAGTGCGATCAGTCGCTCGACTTCAGCGATACCGGGCCGCATATCCTGTTCCTCGCGAGAGGGGCGATCAAGCTGGTCGCGCACGCCTCCCGATCGCGCGACCAGATCGTCGCATTTCACTTTGGCGGCGAAATGCTGAGCGTGCCGCGGCGCGACCATTATGCCTATTCCGTCTGCGCGCTTCGGCAATGCCGGATCGTGAGCTTTCCCACTGCGGATTTTCTGGAGCTTGCGGCGGACGACGCGACAGTGATGGGCTGCCTGCTCGATAGAGCGACCATGTCGCTGCAGCGGTGCCGCGAGAAAGCCATCGCGCTGGGGCGCAAGACCGCATCCGAACGCATCGCCATCTTCCTGATCGGCATGGCCGACCGCATCGGCAATGTGCAGGAAGGCCGAATCCTGCTCGACCTGCCGATGTCCCGGCGCGACATTGCCGAGAGCCTGGGCCTGACGATCGAGACCGTCAGCCGCCGCCTCAGCGCGCTTCGGGCCGAAGGCGCGATCGAAACCGTGGGGCGATCGGGCATCATCCTGAACGATCTGGCGGCCCTGCATGGCCGGGCCGGTTTCCTGTGTGAGGCGGCATGATTTCTTTTGCGAATTTGATCTGGGTCAATGCGACCCGCGGCCCCCGCGCTTAACCCGCGCCGCAAATAGGGAGTATTCTATGCAAGCGGAAACGGCACTTGGCCGAGTGGGCCTGTGGTTCCTGATCATGCTCGCGGCGCTGGCTGCCGCCGTCGGAGCCGCCGACAGCGGGTTTGCGGCGCACGCCACCATCATCGCCCTCGTCGCTTTCGTCATGATCTGGATGAGCGCATCCCGCTTCGATCCGGTGGGCAAGGCCCAAGGCTTTTTCCAGATGCCCGAAGGACCCTCGCGCTACGATGACGACCCGATCCGCTGGGGCGTGATCGCGACCATGTTCTGGGGCCTGGCAGGCTTGCTTGCCGGTGTCTTCATCGCTTCGCAGCTGGCGTTTCCCTGGCTCAATATCGAACCCTATCTCAATTTCGGGCGGCTGCGCCCCCTGCATACGAGCGCGGTCATCTTCGCCTTCGGCGGCAACGCCTTGCTGGCGACCAGTTTCTACGTGGTGCAACGCACCTGCCGTACGCAGCTGGCGTTCCCGGGCCTCGCCCGCTTCGTCTTCTGGGGGTATCAGCTCTTCATCGTCCTGGCGGCGACCGGTTACCTTCTCGGCGTCACGCAATCTAAAGAATATGCTGAGCCCGAATGGTATGTCGACCTGTGGCTGACGATCGTCTGGGTGGCCTATTTCGTGGTCTTCGTCGGCACGCTCGCCAAGCGGAAAGAACCGCACATTTATGTGGCGAACTGGTTCTATCTCGCTTTCATCATCACCATCGCGATGCTCCACATCGTCAACAATCTGGCCGTGCCGGTCAGCTTTCTGGGCGCGAAAAGCTATAGCGCCTTTGCCGGGGTGCAGGATGCGCTGACGCAGTGGTGGTACGGCCACAACGCTGTCGGCTTCTTCCTCACCGCAGGCTTTCTGGCGATGATGTATTACTTCGTCCCCAAGCAGGCGGAGCGCCCGGTCTACAGCTACCGCCTATCGATCATCCACTTCTGGTCGCTGATCTTCCTCTACATCTGGGCCGGACCGCACCATCTTCATTACACGGCCCTGCCCGACTGGGCGCAGACCCTGGGCATGGTGTTCTCGATCATGCTGTGGATGCCCAGCTGGGGCGGCATGATCAACGGCCTGATGACGCTCAACGGCGCGTGGGACAAGGTCCGCACAGACCCGATCATCCGCATGATGGTTATGGCGCTGGCCTTTTACGGCATGAGCACCTTCGAAGGCCCGATGCTGTCGATCAAGAGCGTCAACAGCCTCAGCCATTACACCGACTGGACCATCGGCCACGTGCATTCTGGCGCGCTGGGATGGAACGGCATGATCACCTTCGCCTGCATGTATTTCCTCGTGCCGCGCCTGTGGAAGCGTCAGCGGATGTATTCGCTGCGCATGATCAATTGGCACTTCTGGCTCGCTGCCCTCGGCATCGTTTTCTACGCGGCCAGCATGTGGGTCGCGGGGATCCAGCAAGGGTTGATGTGGCGCGAATACGGACCCGACGGCTATCTCGTCTGGTCCTTCGCGGACAGCGTCGCCGCCATGTTCCCCATGTATGTCATGCGCACGGTCGGTGGGCTGATGTACCTCGGCGGGGCCATCATCATGACCTACAACATCTGGATGACGCTTGCCGGAAAGCTGCGCGAGGAAATGCCCCTGCGCGACGCGGCTTACGATCCGCAAGCAGATCGCCCCATCGTCAATCAGCCCAGCGCCGTTCCGGCCGAATAGGATCATAAGATTATGACCGATCCCGTCGTCGACGAAACCGTCAAGGGCCATAAACGGCTCGAACGCAACATCACGCTGCTTGCCATCGGCACTTTCGTGACCGTGGTGATCGGCGGCCTCGTCCAGATCACTCCGCTGTTCTATCTCGAGAATACGATCGAGGAAGTGGAGGGAGTACGGCCCTACACGCCCCTGGAGCAGGCCGGGCGCGACATATACATCCGCGAAGGCTGTTATGTTTGTCACAGCCAGATGATCCGCCCGTTCCGCGACGAAGTGGAACGCTATGGCCATTACAGCCTCGCTGCGGAAAGCATGTACGACCACCCCTTCCAATGGGGGTCCAAGCGCACCGGGCCGGACCTGGCGCGCGTCGGTGGGCGCTATTCCGACGAATGGCACGTCCAGCATCTGACCGATCCGCAGAGCGTGGTGCCGGAAAGCGTCATGCCGCAATATGGCTTCCTAAAGGAAACTCCGCTCGCCATCGGCGACCCCGAGGCCACCATCACCGCACTGATGCGGGTTGGCGTCCCCTATTCCAAGGACGATCTCGAGAACGCCGAGGCAGACATGCTGGCCCAAGCCGACCCCGATGCCGATCCCGGCGATTTGGCCGCACGTTATCCCAAGGCGCAGATCCGCGACTTCGACGGCAATCCTGACAAACTGACCGAAATGGATGCGCTGATCGCCTATCTACAGATGCTCGGCACGCTGGTCGATTTCGACAGCGCCGCGCCCCTTGAAGAACTGGCCGAGGAGAAAGGGCGATGAGCTTTTACGAAACCCTGCGTCATTTCGCCGACAGCTATGCGCTCGTCGTCATGCTCGCCCTGTTCGTGGGTTTGTGTGCCTGGCCCTTCAGGCCCGGCGCCAGCAAGCGCAACCAGGCCGCCGCAACGCTGATATTCGAGGGGGAAGACGATGGCGAATAAGCGGATCGACGAACCGACCGGCGTTCCGACTGTCGGGCATGAATGGGACGGGATCGAGGAACTCGATACCCCGCTTCCCCGCTGGTGGCTCTGGACTTTCTATCTGACGATCGTTTTCGCGATCGGCTACGTGATCGCTTATCCGGCGTGGCCCATGATCGACAAGGCGACCGAAGGCGTCCTCGGCTGGTCGAGCCGCGGCCAGCTTGCCGAGGAAATGAGCGCTGCCGAACAGGCCCGCGCCACCATGCGCGAACGTCTGGCACGCGTGCCGATCGAACGGCTGGAGGAAGACAGCGAACTGATGCAACAGGCGGTGGCCGGCGGTGCCGCAGCCTTCCGCGTCAATTGCGTACAGTGTCACGGATCGGGAGCGGGCGGCAATCAGGAACTGGGCTATCCCAACCTGAATGACGACGACTGGCTGTGGGGCGGCGATCTCAAGGCGATCCATTATACCCTGACACATGGTATCCGGCAGCCGGGCGATGACGAGACCCGAACCAGCCAGATGCCATCGTTTGCCGGTGCGTTCGACAGCAGCCAGCTCGATGATCTGGTGGACCACGTTCTTTCACTGAGCGGCAAGGCCGATGCCAGCCAGGCGGGCGCCCAGCTCTTCGCCGACAATTGCGCCGCCTGTCACGGCAGCAAGGGCACTGGCAACCGCGAAATAGGCGCGCCCGATCTCAGCGATGCGATCTGGCTGCGAGGCAATAGCCGCGATGCGATCAAGCACCAGATTCTCGATCCGCGCATGGGCATGATGCCCAAATGGGAGGGAAGGCTGGATCCGGTGACCCTCAAGATGCTGGCCGCCTATGTCCATTCGCTCGGGGGAGGCGAAGACTTCTTGGAGGTCGCCGCGGATCCCGAGGTGAAAGTCGATGACCAGCCCTGACGATCCATCCGGAGACCGGCGCGACTGGTCGGTAATCGTCGAAAGCGGCGTCGCCAAGACCAACCGCCCGGTCTCCAGCGCGGTGGCCGGGCCGGAAGCGGCCACCCGCCGCCACGAGCAACATGAACCTGCGCGGGAGAACCTCCCACAAAAGCTCTATGAGCCGCGCAGGCAAGTGCATAACAAGCGCGTGGACGGACCTTTCCGGCGCTTCAAATGGCTCATGATGCTGGTGACGCTAAGCATCTATTACGTCACGCCGTGGCTGCGATGGGACCGCGGGCCCTATGCGCCAGATCAGGCAGTCCTCGTCGATCTGGCCAATCGCCGTTTCTACATGTTCGGTATCGAAATCTGGCCGCATGAATTCTATTTTGTCGCCGGCCTGCTGATCATGGCCGGAATCGGCCTGTTCCTGATCACCAGCGCGGTCGGCAGGGCCTGGTGCGGTTACGCCTGTCCGCAAACCGTGTGGACCGACCTTTTCCAGCATGTCGATCGTTTCATCGACGGCGATCGGAATGCGCGCATGCGGCTCGATGCCGCGCCGTGGACCTGGGGCAAGGTCGCCCGGCGCGGCATCAAGTGGACTATCTACCTTATCATCGGCTTCTGGACGGGCGGCGCGTGGATCATGTATTTCGCCGATGCGCCCACTTTGGTGCATGATTTCTGGCGCGGAGAGGCCGCGCCGGTCGCCTATGTTACCGTAGCCGTGCTGACGATGACGACGGTGGTTCTCGGCGGCTTCATGCGCGAGCAGGTGTGCATTTACATGTGCCCATGGCCGCGCATCCAGACTGCGATGCTGGACGAAAAATCGCTGTTGGTCACTTACAAGGACTGGCGGGGCGAGCCTCGCGGAAGCGTGAAGAAAGCGCAGAGAAATCCCGGCCAGTTCGGAGATTGCATCGACTGCCAGCAATGCGTGCAGGTCTGCCCCACCGGAATAGATATTCGCGAGGGACCGCAGGTCGGCTGCATCACCTGCGCGCTGTGTATCGATGCCTGCGATCGCGTGATGAACGACATCGGGCGGCCGCGCGGATTGATCGATTATGCCACGCTCGAGGATTGCGAGCGCGAGGCAGCGGGAGGCGCACCCAGGTCCCCTTGGCGGACCTTGTTCCGCCCCCGCACGATCGCCTATTTCATGATCTGGAGCGGCATTGGCGGGGCATTGCTGTTCGCCCTCGGCGTGCGGAGCCATACCGAGCTCACCGTGGCGCCTGATCGCAATCCGCCGTTCATGCTCTTGTCGGATGGGTCCATCCGCAATTCCTACACGCTCAAGCTGCGCAATATGGAAAGCAGGCCGCGGGACATGGAAATCGCCATCGAGGGCGTGCCGGATGCCGCGATGTGGACGGACACCATTGCCTATCGGGACGCAGCAGCGGTGCAGACGGTCACCGTGCCCGCAGATCTCGTGCGCCAGGTGCGCGCCTATGTGTCCGCGCCAGCCGGAACGGTCCCGCAAACCCTGACCTTCCGCGTCACCTCCCTCGACCAGCAGCGCGAGACCGATGCGGTGGAAACCCGCTTCGATGCACCGGAGACAGAATGATGAAACGCATATTCACCGGCAAGGACATGGCAATCATACTGGTCTGCGGGTTTGCCGTAGTGGTCGTCGTCAATTTCTACATGGCATCGGTGGCCATCGGCGGCTTTGGCGGCGTGGTGGTCGAAAACTCCTATGTCGCCAGCCAGAAATACAATGGCTGGCTCGAACGCGCACGTGAAACGAAGCGGCTAGGCTATTCGGTTGCGCTAAAGCGGGGCCCCGACGATCACCTGCTTGCCGACGTCGCCCATGCACCCGATCACGCGCAGGTTTCCGCGCAATTGAGGCGGCCCCTTGGCAAGCCGGAGACCCTGACGCTGGAGCTGAAACCGGAGGGCGATGGGCGCTATGTCACCGACAGACCGCTGCCTGCAGGTCGCTGGATCGCCCGCATAGTGATCGACAAGGGCGTGGACCACTGGATCGATGAGCTGGAAGTACAGTGAACGCTCCTCCCCGCCACGAAGACCTCCTTGTCCAGCAGCTCGCCGACAGTCGTTTCACCGTGCCGGGAATGCGCTGTGCCGGGTGCATTGCGAAGATCGAGCGCGGACTGGGCGAGCTGGAGGGGGTCGAAACCGCGCGGGTCAACCTCTCCGCCAAGAAAGTCACCATCCGCCACCAGCACAATCTCAGCGAAGCGGATCTGGTCGAAGCCATCGCCCGCATCGGGTTCGAGGCACAGCTTGCCTCGGATAATCCGCTGGCGCAGGACGATCTCGAAGCCAAATCCCTCTTCCGCGCCCTGGCGGTCGCCGGCTTCGGCATGATGAACGTCATGCTTCTTTCCGTCAGCATCTGGTCGGGCGCTGGCGGTGTCACGCGCGAACTGTTCCACTGGCTGTCCGCGCTCATCGCCCTCCCCGTGGTTGTCTATTCCGGACGTCCCTTTTTCTCAAGCGCTGCCATGGCTCTGAAAAATGCGCGGACCAATATGGACGTGCCGATCAGTATCGGCGTTCTCTTGGCCACGGGCCTGAGCCTCTATGAAACGCTGACCGGCGGCGCGCATGCCTATTTCGACGGGGCAGTCATGCTGCTCTTCTTCCTGCTCGCAGGCAGGGCCCTGGATTCCGCGATGCGAAACAAGGCCCGCGCTGGGATAGGGGCCCTGCTGTCGAAAATGGGTCGCAGCGCAACCGTCCTGCAGCAAAACGGAAGCTCCACGTCAATCGCGGCGGAGAATCTCGAACAGGGCATGCTGATGCTGGTCGCTCCGGGCGAGGCGCTCGCCGCGGACGGTGTGGTGGAAAAAGGCCTCACAAGTTTCGACAATTCGATGCTGACCGGAGAAAGCCAGCCCGTACCTGCGGGGGTTGGTGACCTCGCCCATGCCGGCGCCATCAATCTGGGCGGTGCCGTGCGCATTCGCATCACCGCGGCCGCCTCCCAGACCGTGCTCGCCGAAATCACCCGCCTGATGGATGAAGCAGGCCAATCACGCAGCAGCTATGTTCGCATAGCCGACCGCGCATCGCGGATTTATGCGCCTGCCGTGCATTCGCTTGCCCTGCTCGCTTTCGCGGGATGGATGGTAGCGGGCGCCGGTTGGTATCAATCGCTGGTGATCGCGATCGCCGTACTGATCATTACTTGCCCCTGCGCCATGGGACTTGCGGTTCCGGCTGCACAAGTCGTAGCCTCTGGTGCGCTCGCCAGACGCGGGCTGCTGGTGAAGGACGGCAGTGCACTCGAACGGCTGGCGGAAGTCGATATGGCCTTGTTCGACAAGACCGGCACGTTGACCTTGGGCGAACCCGTGCCGCGCATCGGCGAGCTTTCACCTGAAGAAGCAGCCATCGCACTGGCGCTCGCACAGACCAGCCGCCATCCCTTGAGCAAGGGGCTCGCGCGCGTTTTGGCAGCGGGAGGGGTCATCCCCGCACCGGTCGCCGACATCAGCGAACGCGGGGGCCTAGGGGTATCTGGGCGACTGGGCCCGGTGCCGGTTGCGCTTGAACGGCCATCTGGCGAATACGGAGCGCTGGCGACCAGCCTGCGTGTCGGCGACAACACCACCGTCATCACCTTCGCCGATCCTCTGCGCTCCGACTGCGCCGAGGTCATCGCGCGTCTTAAAACCGAAGGGCTGGATAGTCATATCGTGTCCGGCGATCGAGCGGCGTCGGTCGCCCCCGTGGCGCGCATCCTTGGCACCGATTTCGAAGCCGCATTGCTGCCGGAAGAAAAATTGTCCCTGCTCAACCGGTGGAAGGCAAGCGGCAGGCGCCCGCTAATGATCGGGGATGGCATAAACGACAGTCCCGCGCTTGCGGCCGCCCACGCCTCTATCGCCCCGGCATGTGCAAGTGACATCAGCCAGCAAGCTGCCGATGCGGTCTTTCTCGGCAACGATCTGATGCCGGTTGCTCTGGCAGTGACCATAGCCCGGAGAACCATGCGGATCATAAGGCAGAATTTCGGTTTCGCCATCGTCTACAATATTTTGGCCATTCCTCTCGCGTTGGCCGGACTGGTCACTCCGCTGATAGCGGCGGTGGCCATGTCGCTGAGCTCTCTTGTCGTGGTCGGCAATTCGCTGCGTCTAGCGAGAATTGCACGATGACCGGTCTTGCCCTGCTCATCCCGGTAGCGCTGGGCCTCGGCCTGCTCGGCCTCGCCGCTTTCTTCTGGGCGATGCGGAAAGGCCAATTCGAAGATCTGGACGGCGCTGCCCAGCGAATTCTTATCAACGACGAGGAAGACGATAAATGAGCGGCCCGTTCTATGCCGCGCTGCTGGCGCTCGTGCCGCTTGCATTGAGCCCGGCGGCTCCCGCATCTTCCGGCGACAGCATCACGGCGAAACTGTGCAGTGGCGCCGCGATCGAAATACCCATCAAACGGAAGAAAACACCCACACCCTCATGCCCCGGCAAGGCTTGTCATGCCGGCAGCTGCCGCAGGAAATTTGATCTGGCTCAATGACGAGGGAGTCTCACCGGTCCATCGAAGATGGCATGTGGACCTACTACCCCGACCTTCTCGCCAAGCCCGTCCCCCGCTACACGAGCTATCCGACCGCTGCCGAATTCGACGGTATCGACCCCGGCCTCCACCGGGAGGCGCTGGGCCAGACTGATGGTGACATCTCTCTCTATATCCATATCCCGTTCTGCGAGAAAATCTGTTTCTACTGCGGCTGCAACACCGCAGCGGCAGGCCGCAAGCAGCGGCTGGAATCCTATCTCCGCGCCCTGTACAGCGAAATCGGATTGGTCGCCTCTCAACTTTCGCAGACGGTGCGTGTTCGCCGGATCGCCTTTGGCGGCGGAAGCCCGAACGCGCTCCACCCGGACCAATTCCAGGAACTGGTAGACAGTTTATTCTTCAACTTCGCCTGCCCCGATCCCACCATCTCGATCGAGCTCGATCCGCGCACAATGACGCAAGAATGGGCCGAGGTGATAGGCAGGATCGGAATAGAACGCGCCAGCCTGGGAGTGCAGACATTCTCGGCGCATTGTCAGGAAGCGATCGGCCGTGTGCAAACGGAAGATTGTATCGTGCAATCCGTAGACTGGCTGCGCGAAGCGGGCGTGTCATCGCTCAATTTCGATCTCATGTACGGCTTGCCAGGCCAGTCGCTTGGGGATCTGGAAGACAGCTTGCAGCGCACCCGCGTTCTGGGTGCCGACCGGGTGGCCCTGTTCGGCTATGCTCATGTCCCGCAGATCATTGCGAGGCAAAGAGTCATCGATGCCAGGGCGCTGCCCGGTCAGGAACAGCGTTTTGCAATGGCAGCGATGGGATACGCGTATTTTGTGACCCACGGCTACGCCCCGATCGGCTTCGACCATTTTGCCAAGCCCGGCGGCGATCCGGTTGCCAAAGCGGCGATGGCGGGAACGCTTCGCAGAAATTTTCAGGGCTTCACCGACGATCAGAGCGAGGTTCTTGTCGGGCTCGGCGCGTCGTCGGTCAGCAGCTTCTCGCACCTCCTCGCCCAGAACGAAAAGAATAGCGGCCGCTATCGCATGCTGACTTCGCAGAACGCGCTTACTGCCAACCGAGGCATATTGCGGTCCGCCGACGCGCGGTACCGTGGGGCTGTCATCGAACAGCTGCTCTGCCAGGGACGCGCGCAGCTAGGAGCATGCCTGATGCGGGAAGCCCGCACATCGCTATATCCATTTATCGACCGCGGACTTGCAGCCATCGACCGTCAATGGCTGACAATACTGCCCGATGGCCTACCCTATGCGCGCAGCATCGCTGCGATCTTCGATGTGCATCGCACTCCCGACAAGCGGCGCTTCAGTTCCGCCGTGTAGCGCGGAACGCTTGCAGGTGTTCACCGGTTGTGGCTAGGGCGGCAGCAGGCAATTTGAACAATCTGTTAGAGAAGTGAACATGGCCAAGAGCGGTGCATTGAATGGCAAGATGGTGGTGCTGATGGGCGGCACCGGCTTTCTGGGCAATTACGTGGCCCAAGCGCTGCTTTCGCGCGGGGCACGGCTGCGGATTTGCAGCCGCCATCCGGAAGCGGCGTTCAAGCTGAAGCCGCTTGCCAATCTGGGCCAGATGCAGTTCGCCCGCATGGACGCGACCGACAGGCAGAGCGTGGAACGGTGCATCGAGGGTGCGGACGCCGTCGTCAATCTTGTGGGCAGCTTCGAAGGCAATCTGAAGAAACTGATGGGCGTGGCGCCCGGATGGATGGCCGAAGCGGCGCAAAAGGCCGGTGCGGAGGCATTCGTCCACGTCAGCGCCATCGCGCAGATGCCCGATGAGGACACGGAAAACGAATATGCGAGCGCCAAGCATCTTGGCGAGCAGCTGGTAAAAGAGGCTTATTCGAACGCAACGATCATCCGGCCTTCGATCATCTTCGGCAAGGACGACAACTTTCTCAACATGTTCGGAGAGCTCATTTCGAAGCTGCCGATCCTGCCGGTCTTCGGACCCGATTCCCAGCTGCAGATCGTCTATGTTGACGACGTGGCCGAAGCGATCGCACAGAGCCTCGAACAACCGGGCAAGCATGGCGGCATGGCCTATGAACTCGGCGGTCCCGAAAAGCTCACCATGATGGAAATTAATCAGCGCATTGCCGACGCCCAGCGCCGCAAGCGCACCTTCCTGCCGCTGCCCGATGGCGTTTCTGCCGCCTTCGCGGCGCTTCCGGGTACGCCCATGGGCAGCGACCAGTGGAACCTGCTCAAGGAAGGGAATGTCGCCGGCAGCAAGGCGCCCGGTTTCGAGAAATTCGGGATCGAACCCAAGCCGCTCGGGCTATTTCTGGACAAGTGGATGACACGCTTTCGCAAGCATGGCCGCTTTGCCGAACGCCTGAGCGCCTGAAACCGCGCCACAGGCAATTCTGGAACGCCTATTCTCCGGAATAGGCGTCACCATAGACTGCATCGCGAAAATCGTGGTGTAGCTGATTATCGAACGGCAGTTTCTGCGTCGCGAAGATCACGACCATATCCTGCCGCGGATCGACCCAGAACAGCATCGACGGCCAGCCGTCCCAGTAGAATTCGCCAACAGTGCCGCGGTTCTCCTCGGGTGTCGCGGGCGGAGCGGTTCGCACGAAAAAATCGAACCCGAAGCCGCCGCTTCCCTTGCCGACCAGCCATGACCGGTCTTCATCACTTATGCGGGGATCGAGATGATCGGTGGCCATCAGGCGGATGGTCGCAGGGTCAAGGATCCGCGCATCGCCAAGCGACCCCTCGTTCAGCAGCATACGCGCAAAGCGCAGGTAATCGTCGACCGTTCCGACGAGACCCGATCCCCCCATGGTCAATGGATTGCCCTTGAAATTGTTCTGTAGCCAGATGTCCTCGGCCAGCGGTTCGAAACTGCCGTCCTCCACGGTATAAATCCGGGCAAGCCGCGCCAGATCCTCATCCGACCGTGCCCAGCGGGTGTCGTTCATTCCCAGCGGCTCGAAAATGGTCTCGCGCACATATTCGGCATGAGGCTTTCCCGAAAGAACTTCTACCAGCCGCGCCTGCACATCGACACCGGCGCTGTAATGCCAATGCGTTCCGGGATCGAAAAGCAGGGGGACCTGCGCCATTTTCTGTGAAAATTCGGCCAGCGTGTTGGCGGGATCCAGAGGCTGGAGATCTTCCCACACCCGGTCCGCAGCGTTCTGCGGGTCGCCGTTCGCGCCATAGGTAAATCCTGCAGTGTGGCGCAGGACATCCCGGATGGTAATGGGCCTGGTGGGCTTGCGGGTGATGGGCTTGCCGTCGGCGGTTTCGCCGGTCAGCACTTCGATGCCCTCATATTCGGGCAAATGCCAATAGAGCGGATCGTCCAGCCCGAATTTGCCATCTTCCCACAGCGTCATCAGCGCGACCCCGGTGACAGGCTTGGTCATGGAAAAGAACTGGACCAGCGTATCGCGGGCGAAGGGGCGGGACGCCTCGCGATCCGCCTCGCCAGCGGCGGTAAAGCACCGCTCCGAACCATCCTTCCACACCAGTGCCGATGCACCGGCGACACGCGCCTCTTCGGTTGCGGCGTCGAGAAAGGATGCGATCCGCTCGCAGTCAGGCTCGAACTCCTGCGCCCAGGATTGAGTGGGCAAGAACAGCGGGGCAACCGCCGCCATCACCAGCCAGAAACGGTTCATCAAAGGGCCTCCGCGTAAGTAGCCAGGAGCCGAGACCATGCGCGTTCTGCCGCTTCCCGGTCATAGGCGGGACTGTCGGGCACGCACCAGCCGTGGTCGGCAGGATAGACTTCGATCTCGGCTGCAGCACCAACAGCGCTGGCCGCATTGCGCAATGCGGTCTTCGCTTGCGGCTGTTCGGCGTCGTCGTTCTGGGCGATGGCGATAAGGTAATGATCGTCCGCATTCAGCATGCGGTGCGGACTGTTTTCACCCTCGCGCACCAGCCCGCCCCCATGGAAGCTGCAGGCTGCGCCGACATCGGGCGCGGCGGCCGCCGTCCAGATGGTGAAGGGGCCGCCCATGCAATAGCCCTGCGTGCCAATCCGCGCCGCCTTGTGTACGGCATTCTGGGACCGCAGCCATCCTACTGCGGCGCGCCCGTCCATCTGGATCGCTTCCGCATCCAGCTTGCCGCGCCAAGGTTTCACGGTTTCGAAGCCCTTGTTAGCAGCGAAGGTGGCAAAATCGACGAACTGTTCACCGCTCACGTCGCGGTAATAGGGATTGACCAGCAGCACCGCATAGCCACTCGCCGCAAGTCGGCGTGCCATCTGCCGCTTCGCTTCGCGAATGCCCGCGATGTCGGGCCAGAAGATCACTCCCGGGTGCGTACCCGTTTCGGGGTGAAAGAATTCTGCGTCCATCGTTCCGGCAGCTGTGCGAAAGCTTACCTTGCGGCCGACAACTGATGACCCGGCAGCCCCGCTCTCCATTCCCATCGGAGCGCAGGCTGCCGCTGCACCGGCCATCGCGCCTGCGCCAAAGGTCCGGCGATTGAGCGATTGTTTCGCCCAGCGGGCAAGCTGTTCCTGATCGCACATAAAGGTCTCTCCACTCCTCCATCCGCTGCCGAACCTAGCAGTGCGCAGGCGCAGTGCAAGACGGCGTCAGTTACGAAACACCACGGTTCACTGACCGTTCAACAAAACGCGTTCCTCAAGATGCATGCGCACGGCTTCGGCCAGAACTCTGCTTTCGATGTCACGCCCTTTGCGCACCAACTCTTCGGGGCTGTCTGCGTGGGTGATTGGTTCGGCGGCCTGATGAATGATCGGCCCCTCGTCGAGATCGGCGGTCACGTAATGGGCGCTTGCCCCGATCATCTTCACCCCGCGCTCGTAAGCCTGGTGGTAGGGTTTGGCCCCCTTGAAGCCGGGCAGGAAGGAATGATGGATGTTGATGCAGCGACCGGCGAAATGGGCGGCCTGCTCGTCGGATAGAATCTGCATGTATCGGGCAAGAATGACGAGTTCTGCCCCGCAATTTTCGGCCAGCTCACGGACTTCTTTCTCCTGAGCCGACTTGGTCGCGGCCGTCACCGGCAGGTGATGGAAGGGAATATCGCCCAGATGGGTATGCTCGATCGCTTCTCGCGGATGATTCGACACGATCGCAGCAGGCGCCATCGGCAGATCCCCGATCCGCCAGCGGTAGAGGAGGTCCGCCAGACAATGATCGAACTTGCTGACCATGATCAGCACGCGCCGGGGCCGAGCGCGCAGACTAAGCTTCCATTTCATCCGCAGCTCTGCGGCGAGAGCCCGAAAATCTTCCCTCAGCTGTTCGCGCCCCGCCCCGCCCGGATCGAATTCGACCCGCATGAAGAAGGAGCCAGACGCGCGATCGTTGAATTGTTGCGCTTCGAGTATGTTTCCGCCGCGGTCGAACAGGAATGAGGTGACGCGAGCGGTTATTCCGGGCCGGTCCGCGCAGGAAAGGCTGAGGACGAGGGGTTCATGCATGCCTGACTAATGCGTAGGCCATCCGCGCCCAGGCAAGCGTGAAGGCCTTGGGCAGCACCAATTTGGGATTGTCAGTCGCCCAGCTCGAAAACCACATTCTTCATGCCGGTTTCACGCAGCGCGCTTTCTATCATCGCGCGTTCCTCGTCGGTAAGTTCCCCATCGCACCGAACCACATGGGCGATGGGATCGCGCAGCGAGAAGCCGCCCGTCGCCACGATCTGGCGGATGGCGCGAACCATCGTATCCTCCAGGAAACGGCCGTGGGCGACGAGCGAATCGTCGGTCGAAAAAGCATATTCCGCCCGCTGGTCTACGAATGTGTGGGTCGGCAGATGCGTCAGCTGCACCCGGTTGCGGTAGATCGCGACGTCGAGATCGAGGCGGTGGATGAGCATGTCAGCGCCGCGTAAGGGCGTCCTCGCTCTGGGTCATGAGCTTGGCGATGATGTCCGCAGCGGGCTCTTCTTCCTTGACCATGCCGACCGACTGCCCGGCCATCAGGCTGCCGTTTTCAACGTCGCCGTCAATGACCGCACGGCGCAGGGCGCCTGCCCAGTAATGTTCGATCTGAAGCTGCGCCTCTTCCATCGCGATTTCGTTGCGATCGAGTACTCCGGCAACTTCCCTCTGCTTTTGGGTGAACTCTTCGGTGCCCTTGTTCTTCAGGGCACGCACCGGGATGACCGGAAGGCGGGCGTCTACCTGCACGCTGGCGACCGCATCGCGGGCATTGGCCCGGAAAAAGGCCTTCTTGAAGTTTTCATGCGCAATGCTTTCCTTTGCGCAGGCGAAACGCGTGCCCAGCTGCACGCCGGCAGCACCCATCTCGAGATAACCTGCCATCGCATTGCCCCGGCCAATGCCGCCGGCAACGAAGATGACGTGGTCTTGGCTCAGTTCAGGCAGCATCTCCTGCGCCAGCACGCTGGTGGATACAGGGCCGATATGGCCACCGGCCTCCATGCCTTCGATCACGAGCGCATCCGACCCCGAACGCAGCAGCTTCTTGGCCAGGGCGAGTGTGGGCGCGAAGCAGATCACCTTGGCGGGATTCTGGCCGCCCTTGATCGCCTCGACACTTCCCTTGGGCGGGATCCCCCCGGCCAGAACAACATGGCTGACCCCGGCCTTGTCGCATACTTCGATAAGATCGAAGAGCTGGGGGTGCATGGTGATGAGGTTCACGCCGAAGGGCTTGTCGGTCAGCTCCTGCGTCGCGGCAATTTCAGTTTCGAGCAGTTCGGGAGTCATCGCGCCGCATGCGATCACGCCGAAACCACCGGCATTGGAGATAGCGGAAACCAGATTGCGTTCGGACACCCAGCTCATAGCGCCGCACAAAATTGCGTAGCGCGAGCCGAGAAAGGCGGAGCCGCGTTCCATCAGGCGGTCGGTCTTGGAAAAATCGTTCATTACAAGCGGGTATCTTGCAGTTAGCCGCGCCGCAATGAAATCTGAAATCGAATTTGTCTATGCATGCAACTTTTTTCAGATAGCTGTCGCCTCACATGCCAGCCTTGCTGCCCGATTCGCTCGCCGCTTTTCACCCGCATATCGGGTTGGCGCTTCTCGTAATTCTGTTCATCGGCTTCGTGCTGGAACGCCTGCCACCTGTGGTTCTGGCCGCGGCAGGCGGGTTGACGATGTTTGTTCTGGGCTTCCTCACGACAGAGGAATTGCTCGGCGTCTTTTCCAATTCCGCGCCGATCACCATTGCCGCCATGTTCGTCCTGTCGGGCGCGCTGCTGAGGACCGGCACGCTGGAAGAGGTATCGGGATGGATCATTCGCCGCACCCGCCGCAAACCGCGCCGCGCCGTGGCGGAGATCGGCTTCGGAACGCTGGCGGCTTCCGCGTTCATGAACAACACGCCCGTCGTGCTGGTGATGATCCCGATCGTCAAACGGCTGTCGAAAGCGCTCGGCGTAGCTGCCACGCGGCTGCTGATCCCGCTGTCTTATTTGACCATCCTAGGCGGCACGCTGACTCTGATCGGGACGTCGACAAACCTGCTCGTCGACGGCGTGGCGCAGGAACAGGGGCTGGCGCCTTTCGGTATGTTCGAAATCACCACCGTCGGTTTCGCCGCAGCCGGGACCGGGGCGCTCTTCCTGGCGCTCTTCGGCTCCAGGCTGCTCCCCGACCGCCCGGCCCGCGCGCTGGATGAAGACGAGACCGAAAGCGATGCCTATCTTTCCCATCTCGTGGTCATGCAGGGCAGCGCCCTTATCGGCCAGAAGGTTGGACGTATTCCGCTCGCCCGGCGGCCCGGGGTAAAAATCCTCGGCGTCAAACGCGGCGGGACCATCGCCAGAAACGATATTTTCAAACACGAGCTGTCCGCGGGCGATCAATTGGTGGTCACCGCCAGTCCAGCCGAACTCGCCTCGCTGGCCGAAGCTTTCGATTTTCGGACCGGCCTCACGGGCGTGGGCGGCGGCGTGTCCACTGCCGGGCCTGACCGTCCACGCGATCTCGCCCTGGTGGAAGCGGTCGTCTCGTCCTCGCATCCGATCATCGGCCGCCGTCTCGCCGACATTCCCATGCTGTCCAAGCTCAAGGTTCGCGTGCTGGGCCTGTCGCGTCCGCGCCATATCGCCGGACCGGAGCTGGCGGAGGTACGCGTGCGCGCAGGCGACCGCCTGCTGATCGCCGGGGGCGCCGACGCGGCACAGGCGCTGAGCGGCAATGTCGGTCTCGGGACGGTGAGCGAGGCTCCGACCCGCGCCTTTCGCCGCAAGCGCGCCCCGATCGCGATTGCCACCCTGATCGGGGTGGTCGTTCTGGCCGCCGTCTTCGATCTACCCATTCAGGCGCTGGCGCTGCTGGGGGCAGGCGTCGTCCTGCTGACCCGCTGCCTCGAACCCGAGGAAGCCTGGAGCGCGATCGACGGCAATACGCTAGTGCTCATCTTCGGCATGCTGGCTTTCGGAGTGGGCTTGGAGAACGCCGGTACGGTCGAGCTGATCGTGAGTTGGGCCCGCCCCTTCTTCGCTTCCGCGACACCGCTGATAATGCTGCTAGCGGTATATGCTCTGGCCAGCGTGCTCACCGAAAGCGTGACCAACAATGCCGTCGCCGTGATCCTGACGCCGATCGCCATCGGGCTGGCACAGGTGACCGGGGCCGATCCGCGCGAAATGGTGGTTGCCGTCATGTTCGGCGCCAGCGCCAGCTTCGCCACGCCGATCGGTTACCAGACCAACACGCTCGTTTACGGAGCAGCCAATTACCGGTTTGCGGATTTCCTTAAGATCGGCGTGCCCATGAACATCGTCGTCGGCATCGCCACCTGCATCGCGATCGACACCTATTTCGGCTGAGGGTCGTAGGAGATAATCACCTTGTGCGCAGCGTCATGCGCCTTGCGCCTCGCCTCCTCGACCGTCCCGGCGGCGGCCAGCGCCACGCCCATCCGGCGATAGGGGCGGCTGTCCGGCTTGGCGAAGATCCTGAGGTCGGTGCCCGGCTCTCCAAGCGCTTCGGCAAGCCCGGAATAGGCCAGGCTATCGCTGTCGCGTTCGGCGAGGATCACAGCGCTGGCGGAAGGCCGCGCCCGCAAATCGGTAGGAATCGGCAGCCCCATGATTGCGCGGGCGTGCAGGTCGAATTCGGTCAGGTTCTGGCTGATCAGCGTCACCATTCCGGTATCATGCGGCCGGGGTGAGAGCTCGGAGAAGATGACCTCGTCGCCCTTCACGAAAAACTCCACGCCGAACAGCCCGAAGCCGCCCAGATCGTCGACGACCTTCTTCGCCATCTCCTGCGCTTTCAGGATAGCTGCGTCGGACATCGGGGTCGGCTGCCAGCTCTCCTGATAATCGCCCCGTTCCTGCCTGTGGCCGATCGGCGGACAGAAGGTGATCCCGCCCGCATGGCGCACCGTCAGCAAGGTGATCTCGTAATCGAAATCGACGAATTGCTCGACGATCACCCGCTGGCGATCCCCGCGCATGTTGGCGCAGGCGTAATCCCAGGCTTCCTCCAGCCGGGTTTCGCCGCGAACCGTGCTCTGCCCCTTGCCGGAAGATGACATGACCGGCTTGATAACGCAGGGAAAGCCGGTGTGGGCCGCGGCCGCCTGCACTTCTTCCAGATTTTTGGCATAGCGATATTTGGACGTGACCAGCCCCAGATCATGGGCGGCCAGATCGCGAATGGCATCGCGGTTCATGGTGAGCTGGGCAGCGCGCGCCGATGGCACCACGGTAAAGCCCTCGTCCTCCATCTCCATCAGCACCGATGTGCGAATCGCCTCGATTTCCGGAACGATATAATCTGGCCGATGCTTCTCGACCGCGGCGCGGAGCTTTTCGCCATCGAGCATGGAAAACACTTCCCGCTCGTCGGCCAGCTGCATGGCCGGGGCGTTCTCATACGCATCGCAGGCCACCACCCACGCGCCCAAGCGCTTGGCGGATATAACGAATTCGCGCCCGAGCTCGCCTGATCCCAACAAAAGAATACGTGCGGTATAGCTCATCGACTGTCTTCCTCGTCCTCCCAGAACGGCAGCGATTGCAGACGCAGGCGCTCATGCCAAGCCGTTTCACCCTAGCGGGCAAAAGGCAATCTGTTACGGCGCGCCAAACCAGCCTTTGGAAACGCTGAAATGTGGCAAGACCTTATCCGCGACGAGGAAGCCCGCCTCGCCGCACTCCATCGACTCGATGTACTCGACACGGCCCCTGAGAAGCCCTTCGAGCGGATCGTGCAGCTCGTGCGGAAAATGATCGGCGTGCCGATGGCCACCGTGACCCTTGTCGACAGGGATCGCCAGTGGTTCAAGGCGCGCCTCGGTCTCTCCTATACCGAAACGCCGCGTGACGATTCGATATGCACCCACACCATCTCCAACCTCAGCCCGCTGGTCATCCCCGACCTCGCTGAAGATCCCCGGTTCGCCGACCTTCCCTGCGTGAATGGGCCGGAACCCATCCAGGCCTATCTCGGCATTCCCCTCGTCAGCTCCGATCGCCACGCTCTCGGCGCTCTGTGCGCGATGGACCGGACGCCGCGCGAATTTACCGGCGAACAGATCGAAATTCTCAGCGAGTTCGCTCTCCTTGTCGTGGACTGGCTCGAGATGCGGCGGATGGCGCAGACCGACTTTCTCACAGGGGCCATGGCAAGACGGACATTCCTCGACCAGATCGAGCGGGAAATCGCGCGTTGCCGCAGCAGCGGTAGCCCGGCAGTCCTCGCGATCTTCGATATCGACCATTTCAAGGCGATCAACGACACCCATGGTCATCCCGTCGGCGACAGGGTCCTCAAGGGCCTCGTCCGCATCTGTCAGGATGAGCTGCGGGACTGGGACGTGCTGGCCAGAATCGGAGGCGAAGAATTCGCCATCCTCCTGCCCGATACGGACGGCGCGTCAGGCATGCAGCTGGTCGAGAAGCTCTGCCGGACAATCGGGCAGACCACGATTGGCGACACCGGCCTCAATGTGACGGCCAGCTTCGGCATCTCTGCTTACGAGACGGGGATCACCAGTCCCGACGAGTGGACCGCAAGGGCCGATGGTGCGCTTTACCGGGCCAAGAAGGACGGTCGCAACCGCTGTCACATAGCCCGGCTCTGAAAGGCCTCAGGCAGCCTCGTCCACCGCATCGAGCCCATAGGCCGTGTGCAGGACGCGCACCGCCAGTTCGGTTTCGTCCTCGTCGATCATCACGCTGACCTTGATTTCAGACGTCGTGATCGCCTGGATGTTGATCCCGCGATCGGCGAGCGATTTAAACATCGTCGCCGCGACACCCGCGTGGCTCTTCATGCCGACACCGACGACGGAAATCTTGGCGATCTTGCTGTCGGTGATCAGCCGGTTGTAACCGATGTCGTCGCGCTTGTCCTCGAGCAGGGCCTGCGCCCGGGCAAGGTCGGTCTGGGGCACGGTGAAGGTCACGTCGGTCTCGCCCTTGTCGCGGCCGACGTTCTGGATGATCATGTCGACATTGATGCTGGCTTGGGCCAGCGGTTCGAAGATGTGGGCCACCGCGCCCGGCTTGTCGGGCACGCGGGTGAGGATGACCTTGGCTTCGTTCTTGTCGTGCGCAATGCCGGTTACGTGCTGGCGTTCCACTTCGCCCTTCTCCACCAATTCGAGCATTTCTTCTTCCGAGACGATCATCGTCCCCGGAAGTTCGTCTGCGGGGACGGCATCGTCGCCCACGAAGCTGGAAAGGACCTGCACGCGCACGCCCTCTTTCATCGCGAGGCCGACGCTGCGGGTCTGCAGCACCTTGGCCCCGACGCTCGCCAGTTCGAGCATTTCCTCGTAAGTCACCGCCTTCAGCTTGCGCGCCTTCGCGACGATGCGCGGGTCGGTCGTGTAGACCCCGTCCACATCGGTATAGATGTCGCAGCGGTCGGCCTTGACCGCGGCGGCCACGGCCACTGCCGAGGTGTCCGATCCGCCGCGCCCCAGCGTGGTGATGCGGCCATCGTCCGACAATCCTTGGAAGCCCGGAATGACTGCGATCTCGCCCGCCGCCATGGAGGCGGTCAGCGCATCGGCATCGATATCCGAAATGCGCGCCTTGGCATGGGCTTCGATGGTGCGCACCGGTAGCTGCCAGCCAAGCCAGCTGCGCGCCTTGCAGCCGACCGACTGCAGCGTCAGCGCGAGCAGGCCTGACGTGACCTGTTCCCCGCTCGCCACGACCACATCGTATTCGGCAGGATCATAAAGCGCGTTCGCCTCGCGGCAGAAATTGACCAGGCGATCGGTCTCGCCCGCCATCGCGCTGACCACCACGGCAACCTCGTTGCCGCCCGCCTGCTGCTTGCGCACAATATTCGCCACACGCCTGATGCGTTCCGTCCCCGCCATGGAGGTGCCGCCGAATTTCATCACGATACGGGCCAAGCGAGGAATTCTCCGTGCTGGAATGGTTCGAACGAGGCTGCTAGCCATGCGGCATGAGCGATGCAACCACGAGCCGTCCAAGCAATACTTCAGCAGGTCAAACGATCCGCCCGGATGAGGCCGCCCATTTCGGCAAGCTGGCCAAGGATTGGTGGGATCCCAAGGGATCGTCCGCCATGCTCCACAAGCTCAATCCCGTGCGCCTGGCCTTCATTCGCGAAGCCATCGATCTGCACTGGGCGGGCGACATTCGCGATCCGAAGCCGCTGGCAGGCAAGAGCGCGCTCGATGTCGGCTGCGGCGCAGGGTTGCTGTGCGAACCGCTGGCGCGGCTCGGCGCGGATGTGACCGGCGTCGATGCAGCTCCTGAAAACACCGCTGCCGCTGCGGTCCATGCCGATCGCTCGGGCCTCGACATCCGCTATATGGCGGGCGAGCTGGCGGCGCAGGACATCGGCACTTTCGATCTGGTCACCGCGATGGAGGTGATCGAGCATGTGGCCGACAAGCAGGCCTTTGCCCGCGAACTCGCTGCCCGTCTGGCGCCCGGCGGGCTGATGGTGCTGTCCACGCCCAACCGGACCTTGCGCTCGCGGACGCTGATGATCGGCGCAGCGGAAGGCTTCGGCTTGATCCCGCGCGGCACGCATCACTGGGACGATTTCGTCACGCCGGAAGAACTGGCCGACATTCTGGCAGAGGCCGGTCTCTCCATGGGCGATCCCAAGGGCATCGCCTTTTCGCCGATGAAGGGCCTTCACCTCTCGGAAGACCTGTCGCTCAACTATATCGTCACCGCGCACCGCGCAGCCTGATCGCTAGCCTGCCTAATCCCAGGCCTGCCTATTCATTCGCCTGATCCTCTTCGGGCACTTCGTCCCCGGGGCGGAAATAGAGCTGGGCGCATTCCTGTGCCAGCACGCCCCCGACCAGTTCCAGATCGTCCTTATAGGCATCGGCCACATAATCGAGCGTGGAGAGATGGCGGTCCTCGAAATACATTTCATGCACGTCGTCGCGCCCCGCCGCATAGACGATGCGGCTGACTCCGGCCCAGATGCTGGCGAAGGTACACATGCCGCAGGGCTGGAGCGTGGAATAAAGAGTCGCGCCCTCGATGCGCATGTCCCCATGCGCCTGCCCGCCGCTTCGCAAAGTCACGATTTCGGCATGGGCGGTCGCATCGCAGCATTCTTCGGTGCGGTTGACGCCGCGCGCCACTTCCTTGCCATCGAGCACCAGGAGCGCGGCGATCGGCGTGTTGGCGGGATCGCTGCCCTTTTCGGCCACCGCATGATCATGCGCCTGGCGCATCCAGTGTTCGTCTTCGTGTCGCATGCCCCAACAACGAAGGCAGGCAGCTTCCTTTCCCGCCTCAGTTCGCGCCGGAAAGCGCTGCGTTGACCAGCCCCGGATCATCGGTGAACACGCCGTCGACCCCCTGCGCGGAGAGCAGGGCGACGAGCCCTGCCACATCGCCGCGCGCGCCATCACCGCCGCTACGGCGCAGGCTTGGCGGAAGGAAAGCGTTTTCCTTGCGCAGCGTCCAGGCGTGGACCTGCAAACCGGCAGCCTTGGCATCTGCGACCAGCGTCGTCGGCGAACCGTCCGGTCCGGCAAGCAGACGCATGTCCACTCCGATGGCATCGGCATAGGTCGCGATTTCGGCGAGACCGGCCGGGGCCATCATGTCTTCATAGCTATAGGCGGGTTCGTCGGCAGGGCCCGCGCCGGTGATGGCCAGCTGCACGAGCTTCACATCGATGAGCTGGTCCAGCCGCCGCAGCGGGCCGACTTCGAAGCTCTGCACGAAGATCGCATCGTCGGCATCGTCGAGATCGGCCTCGCGCAACGCAGTTACCAGCAGGTCGACGCTGTCGATGCCCGATTCCTGCAACAGGAAAGTCGGGTGCTTCAATTCGGGATAAAGGCCGATGGTACGCCCCGTCTCGGCTTCCTTGGCGCGGACCAGCTGCACGATCTCGGCAAAGGTCGGCACCGGATAGAGCCCGTCGAAGCGCGCATTGGCCGGGCGCAGGCCGGGCAGGCGTTCCGTAGCGCGCAGGCTGCGCAGTTCGGCCAGCGTGAAATCTTCCGCGAACCAGCCCGAAATCTGGCGGCCATCGATCGTCTTGGTGCGCTTGAGATCGGCGAATTCCTCGCGCGCGGCGACGTCTGTGGTGTCGGACAGCTCGTTCTCATGGCGCGAGACGAGGACGAGATCCTTGGTCACCACCAGATCGGGCTCGATGTAATCCGCCCCCTGATCGATCGCGCGTTCATAGGCCGCCAGCGTGTGTTCGGGCCGTTCCCCGCTCGCACCGCGGTGAGCGATCACCAGCATATCTTCGGCCTGCACCGTGGGCGCTGCCGCCAGCGCCAGCAGGGGCATCAGCAATGAGGGGAGCATACGGGCTAATTGCGGGACCATATTCACAAGCCTTCTTCCTTGGGACGGCATCTGTTCAGTGGGCGACGCAGGGGGCCTAGGCCAGCGCCTGCGCCCACTCATCCTCAGCAAACCCCACCAGGATGCCGCCGTCATATTCGACGACGGGGCGTTTGATCAGGCTTGGATGTTGCACCATCAAGTCTATCGCCTTCGCGCGGTCGATATCTTCCTTGTCCGCATCGGGCAGTTTGCGGAACGTGGTGCCGCGCTTGTTGAGCAGGGCTTCGAAGCCCACCGCATCGCTCCACGAGGCAAGCCGGCCCGCATCCGCCCCTTCCTTCCTGTAATCGTGAAAGGCGTAGTCGGCGCCCTGCGCATCCAGCCAGCGCCGCGCCTTCTTGATGGTGTCGCAGTTGGGGATGCCGTAAAGCTGGATGGTCATGATGCAATCCTACAGGATGGAGCACGGTCCAGGCGGAACAAACGCCGTGGGATGAAACGGACCTTTTCCGCCGGTTTGTGAAGCGGAACGAGGGCCGGTGCGCAAGGGTTAGCGCGGCAGCGGCGTGTAGGAAAGATGCGCATCGGCAATCGCCACGGCCAGCGCATCAGCGGCGTCGGCTCCCGCGATTGCCGCGCCGGGCAGCAGCACTTTCAGCATGGCCTGGACCTGCGCCTTGTCCGCCGCACCGGTGCCGACCACGGCTTTCTTCACCAGCCGCGCCGCATGTTCATTGACCGGCAGTCCGGCCGCGCCGCAGGCCGCCAGCACGGCGCCGCGGGCCTGGGCGAGCTTGAGCGTCGACTGAGGGTTCTTGTTGACGAAGACTTCTTCCGCCGCCGCACGCAACGGCCGGTGCGCCGCGATGACTTCGGCCAGCGCGGCCTGCAGCATCGCCAGCCGCTCTGCCATAGGCGCCTTGGCCGGGGTCGGCACCTGCCCGTTGGCGATATGCGCGAGGCGCGAGCCTTCGGCCCGGATGACGCCCCAGCCGGTGCAGCTGAGCGACGGGTCGAGGCCGAGGATGATCACCGGCCGGTGGGGCCTGGCAGGTAAGCGGCGGTCACAGCCCGATACGGAAACCGAAGCGCCACAGCATGGCGAGCAGCAAGGCGCCGCCCAGAAGGATCAGGATCGCCGCCTCGCGCCATTTCACCGGCCCGCGGACCTCAGGCCGAAACCTTGTCCATCACCTCGTCGGAGATCTCGTAATTACCCCACACGGTCTGGACATCGTCATCGTCTTCCAGCGCGTCGATCAGCTTGATCAGCGTGCCGGCGGTCTTTTCGTCCATGTCGACGGTGAGGTTGGGCTTCCACGCCAGCTTGACCGTTTCTGCCTCGCCGAGCGATTTTTCCAGCTCGGTCGCAACGCCGTGAAGATCGTCGGCGGCGGTCCAGATGGTGTGGCCGTCCTCGCTGCTTTCGATGTCTTCCGCGCCCGCTTCCATCGCGGCTTCGAGGACCTTTTCCTCGTCGCCCGCGCTGGCCGGATATTCGATCAGGCCAAGCCGTTCGAAGCCATGCTGCACGCTGCCTTCGGTGCCGAGATTGCCGCCGTTCTTCGAAAAGGCGGTGCGCACGGCGGTGGCGGTGCGGTTGCGGTTGTCGGTCAGCGCTTCGACGATGATCGCGCTGCCGCCCGGGCCATAGCCTTCATAGCGCACTTCTTCGTAATTCTCGCCATCGGCTGCCGAAGCCTTGTCGATCGCGCGCTGGATATTGTCCTTGGGCATCGACTGGCTCTTGGCGGCATTGACCGCCAGGCGCAGGCGCGGGTTCATGTCCGGATCGGGCATGCCCATCTTCGCGGCCACGGTGATTTCGCGGCTCAGCTTGGAAAAGAGATTGGAACGCTTTTTGTCCTGCGCACCCTTGCGGTGCATAATGTTCTTGAACTTGGAATGGCCTGCCATGAGTCTCGCTTGCCGCTGGTTGTTTGGAATCGCGGCGACCCTTAGCCCCTTCGCGCCCCTGCCGACAAGTCTCGCGCGATGTACATCATTTGTGAATCGGCATATTCAAAGGGCGTTAATGGCGCGCCCTCTAGAAGCGTGATCATTCGCTGGCAGAATGCCTTGGGGAAATGGCACGCAGCGACACATGAAAACTATTCGTGTATCGAGGGGATGCGTGCAGCAATCCGGACATGCGCGATCTGAAAGGACCCAAGCTATGACTACCCGTAACAAGGGTTGGGGGCGCACCTTGAAGCTGGCCTCCATTCCCATGATCCTCGCAGGCCTGTCTGCCTGCGCGACCGGCTTCAACGCCGATGTCTCGCGCTTCCAGACCCAGTTGCCCGCCCCGCAGGGCGAAAGCTTTGCCGTGGTAGCCGACGATCCGGCACTGGCCGGCGGCCTCGAATTCGCGCAATATGCCGATCTGGTCGAAGCCCAGATGGCGCGACTCGGCTATGCCCAGGCTGCTTCGCCCGAAGACGCCACCTTGCTCGTTCGCTTCGACTACGGCGTCGACAATGGCCGCGAGCGGATCCGCTCGACCGGCTTCAGCGATCCCTTCTACTCTCCGTGGTACGGCTATCGCTCCAGCTTCGGTTACCGGTCGCCGTTCTATCGCCCGCGCTATTACCGCACCCGTGACGGGCGCCTGATCCGCTCGGGTTATGCCGGCGGCCGCTGGGGCTACGGTTTCTACGATCCGTGGTTCGGCGGGCCGGAAGTGACGAGCTACACGGTCTATACCAGCGGCATCGACATGAAGATCGACCGTCAGGCTACCGGCGAACGGCTGTTCGAGGGCAAGGCCCAGGCACTCTCGCGCTCAGACCGGCTCGGCTATCTGGTGCCCAATCTGGTCGAAGCGATGTTCACCGACTTCCCCGGGCGTTCGGGCGAAACGGTCCGCATCACGGTCAAGCCGGAAGACGAGAATTCGATCCGCCGGCTCGACTGACAACTCCTCCCAAGGACGGGAAATGACGAAGGGCGGCCTTGATCGGGCCGCCCTTTTTCGTGTCCGCGAATATTTTGCGTCGGCCCGTTCCTGTCGGCGTTTTCGCAGCAGCAACAAGGTATCGTAGTGCGCACCCATTTCGGGGGCGGGCGGTTAACATCGGTTTACTGCAATTTATCTGCCCCGCGCCTTCCAAACCGCCGCTTGGGTACAAGCCGGAGGGCAACCAGTGGATTGATCTATTCCCGCTAAATTTGATCTTAAAAATATGTCGACCCGACATGAAAATAACAAAAAAGCAACTTTACAGATTTGTAACTTAAGACGCTGTCTTCCCCAGTTTTGCTCTTTGTAAATAGTTAATGTGACCTACGCGTAGTTACGCATAGGTTCACTATTTGCCCTATTCCCGTTCTGATAATGTTTCTGAATAAAGAAAATAAACGATCTTGTTTATGAAATAATATTTTCGGGATGAGTGCAAATGCTATTATCAGCTATTGGCATATTGATACTCGCGGTCACGATTCTTGACGCGCTTCTCACCATCCTAGACGCCAGCGGACGCAGCCTTTTTTCTACAAAAGCCTATCGTCTGTTCTGGTGGACCTGGCGCCACCTGGCGAAGCTGCTTCCATATCGCGTGGCGCAGGGCGCGCTCAGTCTCGCCGCCCCACTGATGATCGGCCTGATGATCTCCCTGTGGATCGGCGGCATCGTCACCGGATTTGCGCTCATCTTCTACGGCGGCATGTCGTTCGGCGATTTCATCACCGGCGGCGGATCGCAGCCCAGCCTCCCGGCCGCCTTCCGTCTGAGCTGGGTCACGCTTTCCACCATCGGCTTCGTGGAAATCAGCCCGTCGAACATGATGTATTCCATCGCGGTGGCACTGGAAGCGCTGCTGGGCACGGTGATCCTCACCTTCTCCATTACCTACTTCCTCAGCGTCCACCGCAGCATCCTGAAATACGACCGGCTCGTGGCCGATTTGCACCACCGCCTCGGCCGCAGCGGCGATCCGATGGAAAGCGTATCGAAGCATCTCAGCCGCAGCGATCTGTCGGAACTCAAGAGCCTGCTCAGCCGCCTGCATGACGGGGTCATTGGCCTTCATCAGGGGCTCAGCCGCTATCCCATCGTCTATTTCTACCGGCCCCGTGCCGAAGAGCGCAGCCTTCCGCGCACCATCCACGTTCTCGGTACGCTGGCCGATACGCTGACGCACTGCCACCCCGGCCTCGCGCAGCATTTGCCCGATTTGCAGGCACTCAAAGCGGGCATGCAGGACCTCGTGAGGGACCTCGGCGAAGCCTATGTACCGGTGGAGGAAGCGGATCACAGCCCGCCGGTTTCCTACACCGAATTTCAGGAAGCGTTTTCCGGCCAGGACTGGGCAGCCAGCCTTTCGGTCCAGCGGTTCCTTTCCAACTGTCGCTGCCTCGAAACGATCGTCGACCAGTCCTTCGACACGTCCGACGCCTATCGCAACTATCTCGAATGGCTTCCGGCGGACCGCAAGACACAGGCTTTCGTCGCCACGATCGCGCACGACCTGGGCTATGTGGAAGACCTGCGTCCGCGCCGTTCCTCCTATCTCCTCGGCGCGCTCAGCCGGGGGCCGAAGCAGGGGCCGCAGCGCCTGCTCTTCAAGCGGTCGAACGCATGAAGATGCTGGTCAACACTTCGGCCCTGCTGGGCAGGTTGAGAATGCTAATCCATCAGGCATTCTGGATCTTCCCGATGATCGCCATCTTCGCCGGGATCCTGACGGCGACCTTCGTCACCCGGCTCAACGTCACGACTTCGGCCAGCCTCGGCGGATTGCTGACCACCGGGGGGCCGGTCGGTGCGCGCAATCTGGTGGAAACCGTGGCGTCGACCTCGCTGACCGTCGTCACGATCGCCTTTTCGGTCACCATCGTGGCGCTGCAGGTTGCGGCCGCGCAATATTCGCCGCGGGTGCCGCGCCAGTTCATCCGCGACCGGGCGACCCAGCTGACGCTGGCGGTGTTCATCTTCACCTTCGTCTATTGCCTGGCGGTGCTGCGTTCGATCCGTGAAGACACGGTGGTCGTCCCGCAGTTGGCAGTGACGCTGGCCTTCATCTTCGCGCTGATCAGCGTGGCCGCCTTCGTCTATTTCATCCACCATATCGTGCACGCGATCCGGATCGAAGAAATCCTGCGCCATGTCGAGAAACGCACGGTCTGGGCGCTGACCGCCAATTACGAACGCCGCGAAGAAGGCGATCCCAAGCCCGACCTGCCCGAAATTCCCGATCGGGCGGTCCCGGTGAGGGCCACGTCATCCGGCATCATCCAGCGCATCAACGCCGATCTCCTGCTGGATTATGCGACAAAGAACGATCTCGTCATCCACTATGTCTACATGCTGGGCGATCAGGCGGTGAAGGACACCGCGCTGGCTTGGGTGTGGCCGGCGGATCCCGATGGGCAACTGCCAGATGACGAAGACGATTTGCGGGCGAAAATCGCCAAATCGATGCAGATCGGCCGCGAACGCAGCGTGCAGGCCGATGTCGCCTTCGGGCTGACCCAGCTGGTCGACATCGCGCTGCGCGCCGTGTCCACCGCGATCAACGATCCGACGACTGCCTGCGCATCGATCCGGTCGGCCGAAATCGTCCTGGTGCAACTTTGCCAGCACCGGCTCGGCAATCTCCTGCTGGAAGACGATGACGGGAATGTCCGCGTCGCCGTGCCGCGCCGGTCGTTCGAAGCCTATCTCGACATGGTCGTCACTCCGCTGCGTCGGACGTGCCCCAGCGACATGGCGGTCATGCTGCGCCTGTCCGAGATGCTGGCCGATGTCGGCCGCGCGGCGGTGGAGAGCGACCAAGAGGGCGATGCCGTCGCGCATCATATGGAACTGGTGCAGCGGGCGGTGGACCGGGCCGTGCGCGAGGAAGAAGACCTTGGCAAGATCCAGCGGGCGGCGCGCGCGGTGGAAATCGCCCTGTCGGGCAAACCGCCGAGGCTGTCATGAGCTGGCGCCCCGCAACCATGGTCCGCGCGGCGACCTTCTTCCTGATCGGCGGAGTGACCAGCACGCTGTTCTACTGGGTGCTGGGAATGTGCACCTTCCTCCTTGCCGTCATCTTCTCGGCGCAGTTCTATACCGACGTGCTGTGGTTCGACGAGATCGGCTATCTCGACGTCTATCTCACCGTGGTGAAGACCAAGATCTGGATGGGTCTGGTGCCCTTCCTCGCCATGTCCGGCTTCGTGGCGCTGAACATGTCGCTGGCCTACAAGCTGGCGCGGGCGGACCGTGTGATTTCCGCGGACGAGCGGCGGGTGGATGCCTGGCGGCGGTCCTTCGAACCCTATTTCCGCCCCATCGTGATGACCGTCTCGCTGATCTGCGGCCTTTTGGTCGGCCTGCAGACCTATCCCCGCTGGCAAACCTACATGCTGTGGGCGAACCGCGTGGACTGGGGCCGCAACGATCCGCAGTTCGGCCGCGATCTCAGCTATTTCATGTTCGAGCTTTCGCTGCATGTGCTCATCAATCACTGGCTATTCGTCTGCGTGCTGGTCACGCTGATCCTGACGCTGGTCACCAGCTACATCTTCGGCGGCATCCGTCCGCAGGCGCCGCATTCCATGCTGCCGTTCCAGGTCAATCTGCACATTTCCGCGCTGGTTTTCGCGCTGATGGCGCTGATCGGGTGGGGCATGCTGCTGGAACTGCACCTGCTCAGCTATTCCGAACGCGGGGTAGTGACGGGACTAGGCTTCACCGATTCCAACGCCAGCCTGCTGGCCTACAAGTTCGTCGCCGCGGCGGTGGTGGCGGGCTTCGTAATGTTCCAGGTCAACATCCGGCGCCCCGGGTGGATCATTCCGACCATCGTCATGGTCTGGCTGATCCTGATCGGCCTCTCGATCGTGCGGTTCTACCCCAACCTCTTCCAGCTGATCATCGTCGAACCGCAGGAGCTGGAGCGCGAGCGGCCCTATATCGAGGACCATCTCCAGTTCACCCGCTACGGCTTCGGGCTCGACCATGTCGAGCGGCGCACGGCGGGCGTCACCCAGACCGGCGACATCGAGGCCATCCGCGCCGACCGGCCGCTGCTCGAAACGCTGCGCCTGTGGGACCCGGCCACGCTGCTGATCAATTTCCGCGAATTGCAGGCCTTCCGCGCCTATTACGATTTCGTCGATATCGACGTCGACCGCTACATGATCGACGGCGAACTGCAGCCGGTGATGATCGCCGCGCGCGAAGTGGATACCGAGCAGCTGCCCGAACGCTCGCGCCGCTGGCAGTCGGAACGGCTTATCTACACGCATGGTTACGGCCTCGTTTCGGCCGCCGTGGCCGATGCGAGCGAGGCGGGGCTGCCGGTCTTCCTTACCTCGGACATCCCGACCACGGGCAGCGGACCGACCTCGGTGCGCAATCCGCGCATCTATTTCGGCGAAAGCTCGCCCGAATTCTCGATCGTCAACAGCGAGACGGTGGAGCTCGACCGCCCGCGCGAGGGGCGCAGCTTCGCCAAGCACGATTTCACCGGCGGCACCGGGGTGGCGATCGACGGGCTGTTCTCGCGCCTGCTGTTCGCGATCCGGTTCTGGGACCTGCGCCTGGCGCTGACCACTCTGCTGTCGGACGACAGCCGGGTTCTTTACCACCGCAATGTGCGCGAGCGGGTGCAGCGCGTGGCGCCCTTCCTCGAGGTCGATGCCGATCCCTATCCCATCGCCGCCGACGGACGCATCAAATGGGTGATCGACTGCTACACGGCCAGCGACATGATGCCCTATTCCAAGCGCATCAATCTGGGCGATTTCTCGCAGATCTTCCAGGGCAAGCAGGAAGAGACGGGGATCATCCCGGAAGAGTTCATCCGCTTGCTCGAACGCCGCAGCAACCGCGCCAATTACGTGCGCGGCAGCGTCAAGGCGGTGGTCGATGCCTATGACGGCCGGATCACCTTCTACATCACCGACGACAGCGACCGCGTCCTGCAGGCCTGGCGCAGCGCCTTTCCCGAGCTGTTCCGCCCGGTGGAGGAAGCCAGCGCGCAGGTCCGGGCGCATTTCCGCTATCCGCAGGACCTGTTCCAGATCCAGTCGGTGATCTGGGCCGATTACCACATGCGCGCCAGCGACGCCTATTACACCCGCGAGGGCGCATGGCGCATCCCGCACGATGCGGACTTCATCTCGCTGCGGCGCGAACGGGCGCGGCCCGAACATGAAGAGCGCAATGTCGATCTGAAACCCTACTGGCTGCGCACCCGCTTTCCCGGCCACGGCGAACCCGAATTCGCCATCGTCCAGCCCTTCAGCCCGGAAAACCGCAACGTGCTGTCGGGCTATCTCGTCGGCGGCAGCGACCAGGACCGGCTGGGCAAGCTCACATCCTACAGCTTCCCGCCCGACGATACCGTGATCGGCCCCTCGCAGGCGCAGGCGCGGATCGACCAGGACGAGCGGATTTCGGCCTGGATGACGCTGCGCATGCAATCGGGATCGCGCGTGTCGCGCGGCCGCCTGCTGGCGGTGCCGCTGGATAATGCGGTGATCTATGTTCAGCCGCTGTTCGTGCAGGCCGACAAGTCGAGCGTGTCCGAACTGCTCGGCGCCCAGCTCGCCAGCATCCCCGAACTCAAACAGGTCGTGATCGTCTTCGGTGACCGCGTGCTCATGCGCCCGACGCTGAAACAGGCGGTGGCCGCCCTCTTCGCGGAAGAGGAACCATCCGTCCCCGGGCCGACCGAAGCCGCCGAACAGGAACAGACCAGCGAAAGCTAGTCGGAAAGGTGCCCCATCATGCTAACCGTCGTCCTCATCCTGGCCATCGTGGTCATCCTCGCCAGCCTCGTGGTGGCGGCGCTGCGCCGGCACGACAGCAACAATTATTTCGACCAGGATCGCCAGCCCTTCTACGCCGAACCCGACCGGCTGGTCGAAGGCGGGCTGCTGTATTCCCAGAAGGATTACGAGACCAAGGAACAGCACACCTACACCGTCACTCCGGCGGGCGAGGCGGGCCTGCGCGCCTGGCTGCGCGAACCGGGCAACGATCCCGGCTTCCTGATGCTCAATTACGCCGGGATCGTGGAGCAGCACGAACCGTGCAAAATGGCCCAGAACAGGCAGCCGATCCACCGCGCCCGCAAGGCCGAATACGAACGGCTGGAGCAATTGCTCGTGAACCGGCCCGAGTGGCGATACGCGCTCGCCGCCAGCCGGCTGGGCATCCGCTTCGAACGCGCCTGCCTCCAGTTCTGGGACGATGTCGCCGCCGAACATTCGGCCGAAACCGAAGCGGAAAAAGCCCAAGCCGACAAGAAGGGGGACTGATCGCCATGCTCATCATCATCCTGATCATCGCCTGCATCTTCGTGCTGCTGGCCTATCTGGTGGTCACCGTCCGGCGGCACGACAAGCGCGCCTATGCCGACCGCGACCGCGATCCCTTCTACAGCGAGATGGCGCGCCTGGCGGCTGCCGGCCTGCTGTACGAGGAAGAGGAACGCACCGTCGGGCGGCCGCGCCATTCCTTCATCGTCACCCCGGCGGGCGAGGCCGCGCTGCGGACCTGGCTGCGCGAACCGGCGAACGATCCGGGCCTGCTGCGCCTCTATTTCGCCGGCATCGTCGGCCCTGCCGATGTCGTGGCGCTGGCCCGCGAACAGGCCGCCAAATGCCGCGAACGGCTGGAGAAGTTCGACCGGGTCGAGGATCTGTTCGGCCGCAAGCAGGGCTGGGACAAGGAACGCGACCATCTCGCCCTTGGCCGCCGGTTCGAGGAATTCTGCCTCGACTTCTGGGAGACCCAGATCCGCCAGCCCATCAACGCCCAGCTCTTCGTCGACGACGGCGGCGAGAACGAACGCAAATCGCAATCCGGCGAAGAGACGAACGAAGACACCGAAGAAGACGAGAAGAAGGAAGACAAGACCGAGGACTGACACACCGACAAGCTTTTCGATCGAAAAAGGAGAAAGCCATGAACCGTCCGCAGAAACAGACCATCCATTCCCTCAGCTTCGCCCTGGCGCTCAGCCTGGCGGCCTGCGGGCAGCCCAGCTCGGCCGAACAATCGTCCGGCGGCAGCCAGGGCAGCAGCCAGGGGCCCGGCACCAGCACCGCGCAGGATGATCCCCTGATCCGGCAGGACAGCGAAGTGACGCGCGAGACGAGCACGGCGGAAATCGTCCGCGAATCCTCCGATACCGGGGCGCTGCAGGAGGTGGGCAACGTGGAACTGTTCACCGGCGGCACGATTCAGCCCGATCCCGCGAAAGGCATCTACCAGAAGGGCCGCGGCTCCACCGCCCGCATCGTGTCGTCGGGCACCGGCAATGCCGCCGCCATCCGCCAGAGCGACGATGTGGGCGACGGGGCGGACGGATCGTCGGCCACCATCTCGCTCGGCAATGACAGCAAGCTGGCCAACAACAGCACCGCCTATATCGACCAGCGCGGCGACAAGGGGGTCGTCAGCGTCAACTTACAGGGCGATTCCAATGTCGCCTTCGGGCGCCAGAATGCCAATCTGGACGGCAGCGGGACGGGCGCGGAGCAGACCCATACGCTGGCGGGCAACGAGCACCGCAGCGAGATCATCCAGGCCGCCGAAGCCGCCACGGCCGACGTGACGCTGTCGCAGGGCAACAACAGCACCGGGCTGGTGCAGCAGTCGCAGGCCGGATCGAAAGCCTCGATCGCGATCAAGAACGGATCGGGCAGCCAGGGCAAGGTCGTGCAAGGCGGCAATGGCCGCGGCAACACTGCCGATATCGACATCGACGGGGCCGGCAACGAAACCCAGATCACCCAGCGCTCGGACAGTGGCAGGCAGGAAGGATCCGTTTCACAAACGGGCGAACAGTCCAAGGTGCAAGTCGTCCAGGACGGGGCATCCGGGAATGTGTCTTCGGTCAATCAGAACGGCACCGAAGGATCGGCCACGATCCTGCAGCAGCAATCGCCTGCCAACAAGGCGCAGATCGACCAGGAAGGCGCAGGCTCCCGCAGTCTCGAAGGCTCCATCCGGCAGACCGGTTCGGGCGGGCAGAACGAAGCCGATATCGACCAGACCGGCAAGACCCATAGCGCGATCATCCGCCAGAGCGGCAGCGGCGGCGGCAGCGTTGCCGGCATCGACCAGTCGACCGACGGCACCGATGAAAACGAAGCGACCATCGAACAGACCGTGGATGCGCAATCGGGCACCGACACGGTCGATATCGATCAGGGGGGCAGCGCTAATCGCGCCAAGGCCACCCAGCGCCGCAGCGATGGCGGGACGGGGAGCAATGTCAGCATCACCCAGCCCGGCGTGCGCGGCGTGCGCGGCGTGCGCGGCGTGGCCACGGTGGAACAGGATGGCCCGTCGCTCAAGGGCCAGATCGGCCAGAACGGCAATGCCAATGAAAGCACCATCCGCCAGCGCGGATCGGGCGGCGCGGCCGAAGCTTCGATCAAGACCGGCAGCGGGACCGACAATAACGCCGCCGAGATCAAGCAGAACACCGGCGGGGTGATCGCCTCGATCGACCAGACCTCGCCCAACAATGGCGCGACGATCGAACAGACCAACCCTTCCCCGTCGCAAGGCACGGTAGAGGCCGATATCGATCAGGGGTCGGATGTGCAGAACAACGCCATCATCCGGCAATCGGGGGCAGGCACCGTGCGCAGCGCCACGCTGTCCCAATCGGGGCGCGAGAACGAAGGGCGGATCGACCAGTCGGGCCCCGGCAACGAGATCACCGCCACCGTCCAGACCGGCGGCAAGCGCAACAGCGTGCGGCTGATCCAGAATGCGCAAAGCGGCGGCGCGGTCTCGGCAGAGCTTCAGCAGGGGGGTGACGAGAACGAAATGACCCTGGAGCAAAAAGGCAGCGCGATCAGCGCCGTGCTGGCGCAGGACGGGGACAGCAATGTGATGGACATCACCCAGACCGGCAGCGGCTATGACATCAGCGTGGAGCAGAAGGGCAATAACAACTCCTTCCGCATCTCCTATTCGGGGCCGAGCGAAGGCGGCGGCGGCTATTCTATCGTGCAGAACGGCGGGGAAACGCGCGATGAGAAATAGGCTCCTCATCGCTGGCGCGGCGCTGCTGATCGGGGCAGCGCCGCCTGCGCCCGAACCCGCCGCAGTTGCCCCCTCCACCGCTGCGCCTGCTTGCGCGGATGTCGCGGGCGCGTTCTGCGTCGATGCCGGGACCGCCGATCGCGGGCTCGTCATCACGCGGACCGCGCGGATCCGGTTCGAGACGCAGGCCGATCAACTACGCCTGACGATCGAGGATCGCGGATCGGATGCGACGACGGTGCTCGACCTGCCCTATGCCAAGGGGGCGCGACAGGAACCTGCTGGCGGGAGTGGCTAGACGCTTCGCCGGGCTTCTGCCCGCCCTCTGCCTCTCCTTGCGGCCCGGCTCTTTGCCAGCCCATTGGAGAGAGCAAGGCAGGCGGTAAACACCGCGCCTTCGAGGATGGCGGTGCCGAGAAGGGTAAATGCGCCCATGCCGCTTTCGCCGAAGAGGCGCGCCAGAGGTGAAAGGTTCAGGCTGGAGGCGGGAAACTGCCGCGCCAGCAGCGCCAGCGTGGCGGCATAGAAGGTGCCGCCCGCCAGCGCCGCGACGGCGGCGAAAGCGCCGCCCGACACCATGGCGAGCAGGGCGGCGGAAAACCGTCCACCCCCCGCCCTTACGCCCAGCATGACAGCCAGCCCCGTGGCCGCGCCCAGAGCCATGCCTTCGTAAAGCCCCATCACCCGGCCGGGAAAGACGCCGGTCAGCGATTGCAGCCCATGGCTCGCCAGCGCCGAACCGAGCGCGCCGACCACCAGCCCGCCCGCCGCCCCGCCGAAGATCAGCGACCAGTGCCCTTCCCCGCGCCACAGGCTCGCCAGCGCCATGCCGGTGCCGATCCCGGCGGCCCCCAGCACAGCCAGCGCCGTCGTCAGCAGGATCACGGTCAGCACCGCGGCCACATCGCCGCCGGTCGCCGCCAAACCGTAGAACACGCCCCCGATCAGCCCGGCGCCCAGCCCGCCCAGTGTCGTCGCTCCCGCGATCTGCGCGGCAGGCGATGCCGGTCCTGCCTTCGTGGCAGAGGCGCGGGGCGGCGCGGCCACCTCCTCGACCTGCGCCACGAAGCGGTAGCCGTGCTTGGGCACCGTCTCGATGAAGCGGGGCGACTGCGCGGCATCGCCCAGCGTGCGGCGCAGGCTGCGGATACACTGGGTCAGCGCTTCGTCGGTGACCGGGATACCGGCCCAGACCTCCTCCATGAAGCGGTCCTTGGAAACCAGCTCCCCCGGATGGCGGGCGAGCAGGACCAGCGCATCGAAATAGCGGCTGCCCAGCTCGATCGCCTCTCCGCCGCGCCGCAGCTGGCGGTTCGCAGTGTCGAGCGTGAACGCGCCGAACGCAAGAAGGCCTGGCCCCTGATCCATTGCCCCCCGGCGTAAGCGATGATCCCGGCCTGAGAAAGGGTTTCAGCGATTGCTCACGAATTGCTCATGGCGCGGCGCCCGCGATCGGGCAGGTCCGGGATCGTTCAGCACTCCAAGGAAGGACACGCCCATGACCCGCATTTACGAAACGCCCTCTGCCCATGAAAAGAAGCCCGACCTCAATGGCTGGCGCGTGGCCGGATGGGGCACGCTGCTGGCGCTGCTCGCGCTGCCAGCCATCGCCATGCAGCTGACCGGCGAAGTCGACTGGACCGCGAGCGACTTCGTCTTCGCCGCCATATTGCTCGGCGCGCTGGGGGCGGGAATCGAGCTTGCCGTGAAGGTCGGGCGGAACGGTGCGCACACTTTCGCCCTCGTTCTGACCGCTTTGGCCGCATTTGTGACGCTCTGGGCCAACGCAGCCGTAGGTTTCGTCGGTGACGGCCCGATCAACATGGTGTTCGGGGCAATAATCGGAACATTTCTGGTGCTCGCAGCGCTCGCCCGCTTCCGCCCCGGGGCCACGTTCTGGCTCTGCTGCGGGGTGATCTCGGCGGAGCTTGCCACCGGCCTCGCGGCGCAAGTGACCGGCCAGGCGGACTGGCTCCCGGTCCTTTTCGCGGCCGGCCTTTGGCTGCCCCCCGCGGCACTCTTCCGCCTGTCCGCTGGCCGGGAATAGCTTTTCAGATCAGCGATTTACGGCTCAAACGCCGGTCGACCCGAACCCGCCCATGCCGCGCTCCGTCGTCGCCGAAAACTCCTCGACGACCTCCAGCTCCGGCCTCAGGATCGGCAGGAAAACCAGCTGCGCGATGCGGTCCCCGGGGTTGATGACCAGGCTGTCGCTCCCCGGCGGATTGCGCAGCCAGGCGCTGATGAAGATCTCATTGGCATAGTCCGCATCGATCGTCCCCACTGACTGCCCCAGCACCAGCCCCTTCTTGTGCCCCAGACCGGACCGCGCCAGCAGGAAAGCCACCATATGCGGGTCGTTCATGAGGATGGCGATGCCCGAGGGTATCAGGATCGGCTGTGCCTGCGGTTGGATCTCGAGCGGTTCGGGAATACACGCATACATGTCGATCCCAGCAGACATGTCGGTCTGATATTGCGGGAGGCCCCATTCGTGCAGCCGCTCGTCGAGAATTTTCAGCTCTAGTTTTTTCATAAGATAAGACTGCTGGCCCCCCTGATTTTCAAGGGAGCCCTGTGCCCCATCCTGCCGGTCGGGAGCAAGCGCAGATGCACTCTCAAGTGCCGCCCCCGCCGGCGAAGGCAGGGGCGGCCTGAGGTTCAATTGGGCTGAAGCTGGATCGCGAGTCCGCCACCCGGTGCGAGCCTGACGGTGTAATTGTCACCCTTGCGCACCGTCACGGTATCGTAAGCGATATCGTGACGCTTTTCAGTCAGATAGGTCGCCTCCGGGCCATCTTTCCAAACCTTGGCCGTGTAAGCCTGACCCTCTTCGAGGAAGTCGAAATGCAGCTCCAGCGTACGCTCGGTCGCATCGTTGACGCCGCCGACATACCAGTCCTGGCTGTTGCGATCCTTGCGGGCAAAGATGGCATAATCACCCACCGCGCCGTCGATCAGATGACTTTCGGACCAGTCGGCGGGCACTGCCTTGATAAATTCGAGCTCCTTGGGATGCGCAGCAAGGCTCTCGACGAAATCTGCCGCCATCTGGATCGGCGAATAGATCGCGAGGTAGAGACCAAGCTGCTTGGCCAGAGTGCTGGCGATCGGATAATTCTGATCACCCACCAGACCGAGCACGCCGGGAGTGTAATCCATCGGCCCCGACAGGAGGCGGGTGTAGACCAGGGTCGGTTCATGGTCCGGACCGTTCGAAAACGCGCCCCAGGCATTGTATTCCTGTCCCCGCGCACCCTCGCGGGCAACCCAGTTGGGATAGGTACGGCGCAGACCCGTGTCTTTCACCGGTTCGTGCGGATTGACCGCGACGTGGTTCTTCGCCGCTTCCTCGACCACGCGCAGGTGATGCTGCACCTGCCGCTGGCCATCGTGCCATTCGAAGATTTCCGTATCGCCTTCGCAGGGATCGGCGATATCTGCATTGCAGGAAATGACCCCGCCCGCATCAGCCACATAGCCGGTCTTGACCCAGTCGACCCCGAGTTCGCCATAGAGCTTCATGGCATCGGCGAGCTGATCCTCGTAAACCTTGATATTGCCGCCGGTTTCATGGTGCCCGATCAGGCGGACGCCTTTCTTGCGGGCATAGTCGGTGACTTCCTTGAGGTCGAAATCGGGATATGCCTGGGTGAAGCTGTAATCGCGCCCGTTGCCGAACCAGTTTCCATCCCAGCCGATATTCCAGCCTTCCACCAGCACGCCGCGAAAGCCGTGCTCGGCAGCAAAGTCGATATACTGCTTGGCGCGTTTGGTCGTCGCGCCATGGCGATCGCCCGACGCCCAGGTCCATTTGTTGGAGATCATGCCCCACCAGATGCCGATATATTTGCCCGGCTCCACCCAGCTCACATCACCGAGCTTGTTGGGTTCGTTGAGGTTGAGATCGATATCGCTCTCGACGAGGCCGGCCGGTCCATCGCTGATGCGGATCGTGCGCCAAGGGGTGGTGAAGGCACCTTCGCGAACGACCTTGGCCCCGCGACTCGACGGGGCGAGCGAGGCCCTGAAGCGCGAGCCTTCCATGCGCCGCAGCCACATGCCCGAGTAATCGACAAGCGCTGCCTCGTGAAACGCAAGATGGGTGCCGTCCTGAAGGCGCACCGTCATCGGCGTATGCGCAGTTGAAACGCCGGTGATGGGCGTTTCATTATAGAGATATTCGTAGCGGTTGAAGTCCCCGCCTGGGATCCACCAGGCCTTTCCACCTTCCGCAGCTTCGGGTGCGATGGCGAATTCGGTCAGCTCTTCGGCAATCCTGGCGACCGGCATTTCGGCGCTTTCAGGGAATTCGTAGCGAAAGCCGATTCCGTCGTCGAACACGCGCATGCGGACAGTCAGCGCGCGCTTGCTCGTCTCGCGGGCTTCACGGAAGGTTATCGCAAGCTCGTTATGGTGGTCGCGCACGAAACGGCGTTCGCCCCAGGGCTGCTCCCACGTATCGTCATGACTGGCGCGGGTTTCCGTTTCGACCTGGAAATTGCGGCGCATGGGTTCTGCATCGGTGAAGATGAAACCCAGATCGCTTTCAGCGATCAAGGCCTCGCCATCGCGAGTCACACGGTAGAACGGCACACCGTCTCCATCGACGTCGAGAGTGACGACGGTGCGGCCATCGGGCGAGGCGACATCAGCGGCCAAGGCCGGGAGGGCGGTAGTGCCGAGAAGGGCTGCGAGCGAGCAGCCAAAGGCGCGGCGCATCATACCCGCACCAACAGCGCCGCGTAGGGTCCGAGACCGGCGGACAGGACCGAATTGACGGTGCATAGGGTTTCTCCTTGAGGAATTTCGACGTCGTCGATGGGTTCGGGTGAAAGATTGAACAGGCAGACGACGGTTTCGCTGACGCCGCCGCCTTCGTAGGCGCGTTCCACGCGCAGCAGCGGCCCATCCGCAACACAGGCCGACACGCTGCCGCAGCGAAGGGCGGGAGAGGCCTTGCGGAGCGCGATGACAGTGCGGGTCAGGGCAAGCAGCGAAGCCGGATCGGCGTGCTGATCGGCCACCGAACGCGCAAGGTTTTCCTCGCCCAACGGAAGCCATGGCGCATCCGAACCGAAACCGCCTTGCGGGGAATTTTCCCACGGCATCGGCGTGCGCGCGCCATCACGTGACAGGGTGAGCGGCCAGTTGGCGATGGCTTCGGGATCCTGCAATTGATCGAACGGGATATCGACCTGCGTCAGTCCCAGCTCTTCGCCCTGATAGAGGATGATGTTGCCGCGCAGACTCGCGAGCAGCAGCATCTTCATTCTCGCGAAGAGATCGCGGTCTTCGGGCGCACACCAGCGCGAGACGGCGCGCGGCGCATCGTGGTTTTCAAAGGCCCAGCTCGGCCAGCCCAGCCCCTCCTCGTCCGGCCATTCTGCCAGTGCCGCGCACACGAGGCCCGGCGTCAGGCGGTCGGCGTAGAGGAAGTTGAACCCATAGGCGGAATTGAGCCGCGTATCGCCCTGGGTGAACGCTTTCATCTCCGCTTCGGCATCGTCACCGCCGACTTCCGCGACCGTAAAGATCGCGCCGTATTGATCGGTAACCGCTCGGATTCGTTCGATAAATCCAGGAATGTCCGGGTGCGACATATTATGGATCTTGCGCTGGAAATCGAACGGCCGGGTGCGCTGGCGATCGGTGGCCGGGGCGGGCGGATTGTCGCGCAGCTGCGGGTCGTGCATCGCGAAATTCAGCGCATCGATGCGGAAACCGTCGACGCCGCGATCGAGCCAGAAGCGCGCGACATCGAGCAACGCGTGCTGCACATCGGGATTGTGGCCGTTGAGCTGCGGTTGGCAGTTCAGGAAATTGTGCAGGTAATATTGCCCGCGGCGCGCATCCCAGGTCCAGGCGGGGCCGCCGAAGACCGATTGCCAGTTCGAAGGCGGCGTGCCGTCGGGTTTGGCGTCGGCCCAGACATACCAGTCGCTTTTGGGATTGTCGCGGCTGGCGCGGCTTTCCACGAACCACTCATGCTCGTCGGAGGTGTGCGAATAAACCTGATCTATCAACACCTTGAGGCCGAGATCATGCGCACGGACGATCAGCGCATCGAAATCTGCAAGCGTCCCGAAGATCGGATCGACATCGCGATAATCGGCGACATCGTAGCCGAAATCCTTCATCGGGCTGGTGAAGAAGGGGGAAATCCAGATGGCATCGACGCCGAGCGAGGCCACGTGGTCGAGGCGGCTGGTGATGCCCGGCAGATCCCCGATGCCATCGCCATTGGCGTCCATGAAGCTGCGCGGATAGATCTGGTAGATCGCCGCACCGCGCCACCACAAAACGTTGTTTTCCTGCATTTTTCCTGCGTTCTCGGAAGGCATTTCAAGCGCCGTCATCAGTCGTTCACCAGCTCGCAGATGGCCCATCCGAGCGGCGGCAGGGAAATCCTGACGCTACCCGGCGCGGCGGGCTTTGAGGGGCAATTCCCGGCCAGCGAAACGAGGCTTTTTGTTCCGGATTCGGTCCCGATCACCCTCTTGATCGGGGTGTTCGAGGTGTTGAATACGGCCAGAACACGCTGACCGCTTGCATCATCGAAACGCTCCACCGCGAGCACGCCCGGCCCTTCGTGATCGAAGGCGCGGATCGTGGTCAGCCCCCGCCGCAGCGCCGGCGAGGCCGTGCGCATCGCGGCCAGTTCGCCGATCAGGCGATAGAGCGGATGGGCGGTGTCGAAATTGTCGCCGGCCGTGGTGGCATCGCTGCCGAGCAGGACATTGTCGTTATATTCCGCCACCCGGCTTTCGAACATGTCCTCGCGCGCCAGCTGGTCGTTGCCGTCGGAGATGAAACCCTGTTCGTCACCGTAATAGACCGTCGGCACCCCGCGCAGCGCAAACATCATCGCATGGCCGAGCTTGGTGCGCGCCAGCAGTTCGTCGGTATCGTCCGTCTCCGCATAATCGCGCAGGAACATCGAAAAGCGCCCGAAATCGTGATTGCCGAGGAAGGTCGGCAGACCGGTCGCGGTTTTCGCGCCGCCCGGATAGATCACATCCTGGCTGAGGAATTCGGCCATCACGGCGGGGCTTTCCTTGCCGCTGGCGACCAGCTGTGCCGCTTTCGCAAACCCCATGTCGAGCGCATAGGGAAGCTCCGCCTCCGTCATTACCCGCGCGGCGGTTATCGCATCGGGCGTATCGTAAGCGATTTCGCCGAAGATGTGGAAATTCGGAATGCCGCGCGCTTCGGCGCGTTCGAGCATGGCGGGCACGAAGGCCCGCCAGAATTCCGGGTTCACATGCTTGGCGGTATCGATGCGGAAACCGTCGATCCCGTACTGGTCGATCCAGTTGCCGAAGATGTCGATCATGCCCGCCACCACGCGCGGGTGCTCGGTGAACAGATCGTCCAGCCCGACGAAGTCTCCATCCACGCCGCTTTCGCCGATCCAGAAGGTATCGCCGCGATTGTGATAATAGATCGGATCGTTGAGCCAGGCGGGCACTTTCACATCGCGCTCCGCCTCGGGCACCACGGGGGTATAGGCATAGGCCGGATCGGTCAGCCGGGCCCAGTTTTCGGGGCTGGGATCGGAAGGGTCGAAGCCCTTGTTGATGCGCGGTCCATCGGGGCCGCCGCGGGTGGAATAAGGATATTCGCCCTTGCTGCGATAGTCATAGGTGTCTTCGGCGAAGCGGATCACATCGGCAGTGTGATTGGCGATGATGTCCATATAGACCTTCATCCCGCGCGCATGGGCGGCGGCCACGAAGGCGGCGAATTCTTCATTGGTGCCGAAATGCGGATCGACCTGGGTGAAATCGGTCACCCAATAGCCGTGATAGCCCGAACTGAAGCTGCCCGGATTGCCGGGATCGCCCTGCACCGGCTTGTTCTTGAGGATCGGCGCGAACCAGATCGCGGTGACGCCCATCCCCTGGATGTAATCGAGCTTTTCGGTCAGCCCCTTGAGATCGCCGCCGTGATAGAAGCCCTTGTGCGCAGGATCGAAGCCGCTGATGAGCCGATCGTCCGCATAGCCGCCGAGATCATTGCTGGTGTCGCCATTGGCGAAGCGGTCGGGCAGGACGAAATAGATCACCTCGTCTTCCACGCCGCGCTGACGGAAATCGCCCGCCTGCTGCTGTTCCGCCGCAGTATCTGCCTGCGCCTGCGCCTCTCTGGCGAGGCCGGGCGTGCTGGCGAGCAGCATGGCGGCAAGGGATAGGGTGCAATATTTCATCGGGCCGTCTCCTTGGTGGCGGCGGGTCTTTTGGCGGGCTGCGGCATGCAGAAGGCGCGCAGGAAGTTGGCATGGCCGGGCATGGTGCCGACCGTAGCGGCGATGTCGCTTTCGATCCCCGCCAGCAGCCGTTGGAGGGCGGCGGGATCGAGCGCATCGGCATTGGGATGGGCGGCGCGCGGCATGACGCCCTGCCCCAGCAACACCTGCGTCCACCCGGCCTCGGTAAACAGCTCGTCATGCTCGCGGCTGAGATAGCCGGTGCTGCGGAACAGTTCGATCCGGTCGGCCAATCCCGCCGGCAACTCCATCGCCCGCGCGCGGTCCCAGAAGGGTTCGCCGCGGCGATCGTTGGCGGCATAGTGCAGGATGAGAAAATCGCGGATGGCCGCCCATTCGAACGCGGACTGTCGGTTAAATTCACCCGCCATGGCCGCGGTCTCGCCAGCAGGGCTGCCGGGGCGCGGCAGCATGGAAAGAAACCGCGCAATGCCCGACTGGATCAGGTGGATGCTGGTCGATTCCAGCGGTTCGAGAAACCCGGCGGCCAGCCCCAGCGCAAGGCAATTGCCGCGCCACGGTGCGGCCCGCATGCCGGTGGTGAAGCGCAGGCGATTGGGGGTTCCGAGCGGCGCGCCGTCGAGATTGGCCAGCAGCTGGGCCTCGGCCTCGTCGTCGGACAGGAATTCGCTGCAATAGACCATACCGTTGCCGATTTGGTGTTGCAGCGGGATGCGCCATTGCCAACCCGCCGCATGGGCCGCCGCGCGCGTGTAGGGCGTGAAACCGCCTCCGGTTTCGCACGGCACGGCCACGGCGCGGTCGCACGGCAGCCAATGGCTCCAGTCTGCGAAGCTCTGGCCCGGCATGTCGCCCGCCAGCAGCGCGCGAAAGCCGGTGCAGTCGATGAAGAAATCCGCTTCGATCCGGCGGCCGCCATCGAGGACGAGCGCAGCGATGTCGCCGCTTTCGCCGTCTTTCTCGGCACTCTCGATCCGCCCTTCGATCCGGGCCACGCCGCGCGCTTCGGCGAAGCGGCGCAAATAGGCGGCGTAGAGCGCGGCATCGAAATGATAGGCCCAGGGCATGTCGGGCTGTGACCCCTGCCCCGCAGGCCACATCTGCATTCTGCCGGCACGCGCGGCCTGTTCGTTGAGCGAATAGGCGCCCAGATCCTTCGCCATGCCCAGTTCGCGCCCGCGCAGCCATAGCTGGTGGAAGGGCAGCAGCCCCGCCCCGCGCCCGACAGTGCCGAAGGCGTGCATGTAGCCGGTGCCAGCCTTGCGCCAGCCGTAGAATTCAATGCCGAGTTTGAAGGTGCCCTTGGTCTCGCGCAGGAATTCCGCCTCGTCGATCCCCAACCCGCGATTGAACAGCCGGATCTGCGGGATGGTGGCTTCGCCCACGCCGACCGTGCCGATGCCATCGGATTCGACAAGCGCCACTTCGCAGCCGGTCAGCCGGGCCAGCGCTGCAGCCGCCATCCATCCGGCGGTCCCGCCCCCGGCAATGGCGACGCGCAGCGGCGCGGGCCTGCCGTCTGAGGTGGGAGAAGAGGTGTGCGTCACGGCCATGATCTTATCCGGTCCCCGCGCCCTTGTCCGGCGCAAGCGTCAGCAAGGGCAACGGTATCGGAAAGCCAGGCGGCGGGAACGGCGGTTGCTGGTGCATGATCCGCCATCCCCGCCCCATGCATCAGAACTTGTAGGTGAAGCCTGCGAGGAAGCGGCGCCCGTAGCTCTGGTAGTCGATCACCTGATTGCGGTTTTCGCCGGTCGAGACGAAGGGCTGGTCGGTCAGGTTCTGGCCCTGGATATAGAGCGAGAGACCTTCGAGCGCGCTGCCCGACTGGAAATCATAGCCGATCTGCGCGTCGATGATCGTTTCCGCCAACGCAGTACGCCGCGTGGGCGAGCCACCGAAGCCGGTGAAATCCCCAAGGAAGCTGGAACGGTAGCGTGCGCTGACGCGGCTGTTGAAACCGGCCTTTTCAAAATAGGCCGTGCCGTTGACCACCCATTTCGAATAGCCGGGAATTTCGGTTTCATTGCCGTCCGGATCTTCGATCTTGGTCTTGGTATAGCTGGCGCCGCCGGTGATGCCGAAGCCGTCCAGCGCCGGGGTGAAGGTGGAGAACGGCAGGGTCACAGCCAGTTCCGCGCCATAGAGATCGCCGCCGCCGGTGTTGGTCGGTGCTTCCAACGTGCCGATGACCGGCAGATTGGGATAGGCTTCCGCGCCAGTGGGCGTTGGGAAAGCAGAATAATCGAAGGCGAAGCGGTCGTTGAAGACGTAGCTCTTGATGTCCTTATAGAACAGCTGGAGCGCCACGACGCCGCCGGTGCCGAAGTACTTCTCGATGTTGAAGTCGACGGCATTGGCCCGGTAGGGCCGCAGCGCCGGATTGCCGCCGCTGCCACGGATGAGGCCGCCGGGCACGGTCGCATCGATACCGTAATCGATCGACAGGCGCGTATCGTCGAGCCGGGCGCGCATAATTTCGCGCGCTGCGGCGACACGGAAGACCCAGTCGCTGTCAAGGCGCAGCGAAAGGTTGGCGCTGGGCAGCACGTCCCAGTAATCATCGCCCAGCGTGCGGCGCTCGGGGCCGGTTTCCGGGAAGATGAAACCGGTCGATTTCTGGACCGTGTTGATCGCCTGAACGCCGACATTGCCGGTGATCACACCTGCACCCACTTGCTGCTCCAGATTGGTCTGGAGATACATGGTCATCAGATCTTCGGCGACGGTGTAGCTCTTGCTCAGCACATCGTTGGCCGCATCGGGGCCGGTCGCAACGCGCGGTTCGAGGACGAGGATGCCGTCGGCAATAAGATCGCGCGCATCGTAGCTGACGATCGGGCCAAGGCCGAGATAGGTGAGATCGGTCGAACGCTGCAGATATTGCGAGGGGATCGCCACTTCGGTTGCACCGCCCGGCAGGCGGACGAAGGCTTCATCCGGCGTCAGGCTCTTTTCGCGGGTGGTGTAGTTCATGCCGAACTGCACGCTGCGCAGGAAGCTGTCGCTCTGGAGTTCCTTCTCCACTTCGACGCGGTACTGGAACAGCTCGTCTTCGACGATGCGGTTGTTCGAATAACCGGCCTGCGGCACCGTACCGCCGCCCCAGCCGAGCGGATCGGTCAGGAAGATCTGCGAGGGATCGCTGTAATCGAGCGAGGAATCGAAGACCGTGCCCTTGTCGCCCGAGGTGAAGTCGATGGTAGCTGCTGCGCCGTCACCGGTCACCGGGCCGTTGAAGCCGGTGCCCGAATAGCTTTCGAGGCTCAGCTCGTTGCGGTCGGTGCGCGAATAGCCGAAGTCGAAGAACGCGCTCCAGCCGTCATCGCCTTCCCAATTGGCGTTGAAGCCGCCCGAATAGAGATCGGCCTTGCGCTGGAAGATGTCGTTGCGGATGACGCCGCGGACATTGTCGAACCGGCCCGCGGTGACAAGGCCGTCCTCGACCGTCGCGCTCGCAGGATCGAAGTCGGAGTTCAGATCGCCGCCATAGGCCAGCGGCAGCTCGAGGCCGCGCTTGGACTGGTCGTCGTCGAAATTCGAATAGAAGCCGTCGACCGTGAAGGTCAGCTGCGGCATCGGCTGGTACTGGATCGTGCCGTTGAGGCCGAGGCGCTTGAGCTGGGTGGAGGTGACGTAGGATTTCGATCCGCCGATCAGCGCGGCGTCCTGCCCGCCGACATTTGCCGTGTCATAGCCCCAGGCGTTGAATTCCTGCAGCTGATACGGCTCGTCGACATAGGATGCGGCGAGCGAGATGCCCAGCGTATCGTCGGCGAACTGGTCGACATAGGTGCCGTTCACACGGTAGCCGAACTCGTTCGAACCGGCGTTGAGGGCACCGATATCCGCCCATGACCCGCGCGCACCGACCGCGAGGATACGCTCGCCGGTTTCGAGCGGGCGAATGGTGCGGATATCGATGGTGCCAACCAGGCCCTGGCCCACAAGGGAGGCGGTGGGAGATTTATAGACCACGACCTGGTTGACGATCTCGGACGGATACTGGTCGAGCTCGACCGAGCGGTTGTCGCTCGTGGTCGTCTGCTCGCGGCCGTTGAGAAGGGTTTGCGAGAAGTCCGGGCCGAAGCCGCGGATGGCGACCACATTGGCGCGGCCGTTGAGGCGCTGCGCGGTGAGGCCGGGGAGACGGGCGATCGATTCGCCGATCGATGCGTCGGGCAGCTTGCCGATGTCTTCGGCCGTGATCGACTCGACGATCTGTTCGGACAGCTTCTTTTCCGCGACCGCGCTTTCGAGGCTGGCGCGGAAACCGGTGACGACGATGACATCGTCGGCCGCATCGGGATCGCTGACCGGCTGGCCGGCATCGACCTGCTCGGGCGTTTCGGGCTGGGTACCCTGCGCCAGGGCGTGGGCCGGGATCATCCCGCCCGCCAGCGCCAGGGTTACGGTGAATGCGGAAATGCTGCTTCCGCTGCGAAGCGTGTCGCGAAATGCCATCGGTATACCCTCTCCACTGCCGATCCGAAGGGGTCGGCCATACGTGTTCTTGGAAGGGACATCCGGCATGGCGGCCCGCTTCCGTTGGCGCCCGGATAGGCCCGAACTCCGCCACTTCGGAAGAGAGCATACGTATGTTATGCTATGCACAGGACCCGCTCACCGAGGGCGAAACGTCCGCGTGGACGGGGCCGGACGCATTGCCAAGAGCGCGCCGACGGCCTAGCGCGAGACGGCCTCGCACGGGGCGCACAAGGGCCTGCAAATGGCCAGGAGGATTGGTTTTGGGACGCGCACCGACCGGACGGCCGACCAGCTTCGACATCGCCTATCGCGCGGGGGTATCGCAGCCCACCGTGAGCCGGGCGCTGCGCGGCGAAAAGTCCGTCAGCGCCGAGACCCGCGCCAAGATCGAGGCGATTGCGGCGGAGCTGAACTATACGGTCGACAAGAACGCCAGCTCGCTGCGGTCCCAGCGGTCCAACACGATCGCGCTGCTGTTCTTCGAGGACCCGACGCCCGACCGCAGCATGATCAATCCCTTCTTCCTCGCCATGCTGGGATCGATCACCCGCGCCTGCGCCGATCGTGGGCTCGACCTCCTGATATCCTTCCAGAAAATGGAAGACGACTGGCATGTCCGCTATCAGGACAGCCACCGCGCCGACGGGCTGATCCTGCTCGGCTATGGCGATTACACGCTCTACCGCAAGCGGCTCGAACAGCTGGTGCGGCAAGGCACGTGCTTCGCGCGCTGGGGCTCGGTCTCGAACGATGCGAGCGGGGTGACGGTGGGCACGGACAATCACGCGGCGGGGCGTCTGGCGGGACGGCACCTGATCGCAAACGGGCGCCGCCGGATCGCCTTCCTCGGCCATGCGGACGAACATTATCCCGAATTCCATGGCCGTTACCTCGGCCTTACCGCGGCCCTGGAGGAAGCGAGCATCGCCCCGGACGCTGGCCTCCAGTTCGATGCCATCACCACCGAAGAGGCAGGCCATGACGCCGCCATCGCCCTGATGGAGAGCGGGCGCGACTTCGACGCGATCTTCGCGGGCAGCGACCTGATCGCGATCGGGGCGATGCGCGCACTGGCCGAAGCGGGCCGCAGCGTGCCCGGCGACATCGCCGTGGTCGGCTTCGACGACATTCCCGCCGCCAGCCTGACCACCCCGCCGCTGACCACGGTGATGCAGGACATCACCGGCGCGGGCGCGGCGCTGGTGGAAACCCTGATCGCGCAGATCGAAGGGCGCGAAACCGCACCGCGCAAACTGCCCGGAAAACTGGTGGTGCGGGCCTCCAGCGGGGCAGCCGGAGAATAGACCACATTCGTATGCGGCCTTGCCGCACCTGCCGCTTCATGCGAGCCGAGCCCAATTCATCCGAGCGGGCGTAAAGACCTGGGCCGGATGCGGACGAGGACATATTTCATGACACATGCGCTGACCGAAAAACCGCGCCAGAGCTTCCGCGGGCTGTGGAACATGAGCTTCGGCTTCTTCGGCATCCAGATCGGCTTCGTGCTGCAGAATTCGAATATGAGCCGCATCTTCCAGACCGTGGGCGCCTCGCTCGACGATCTTCCCGCGCTCTGGGTCGCCGCGCCGCTGACGGGGCTGATCGTGCAGCCGATCGTGGGCCATCTGTCGGACAGGACGTGGAACCGGTTCGGCCGCCGCCGTCCCTATTTCATGACCGGCGCGCTGCTGGCCGCGCTCGCGCTGTTCCTCATGCCCTTCGCGCCCGCTTTCGCCGCGCCGCTGGTCTTTGCCGCCGGATTGCTGTGGCTGCTCGACGCCAGCCTCAACATCGCGATGGAGCCTTTCCGCGCATTCGTGGGCGACATGCTCGACCGCTCGCAGCACGCCACCGGCTATGCCGTGCAGACCGCCTTTATCGGTGCCGGTGCAGTCTTCGCCGCGATATTCCCATGGTTGCTCGGCCATCTCGGCGTCAGCAATGTGGCCCCGGCGGGCGAAATCCCCGATACGGTCCGGTGGAGCTTCTGGGCCGGCGGCATCGCCCTGTTCGCGGCGATCGGCTGGACCGTGCTGACCACGCGCGAATATTCGCCAGAGGAAATGGCGGCTTTCGAAGCGGAACGCGCAACCGCCACCGCCCAGCCCGTTTCCGCGCTCGCGGAGAAAAGTTATGGTTCGGCGCTGGTCTGGCTGGTGCTGGGCGCCGGCATCGCGCTGATTGTCGACCCGCTCGGCCTGGAAAAGGAAATCTACCTGCTCGGCGCTCTGCTGGCCACTTACGGCGTGCTTTCGGCAATTGCGATATCGCTCGCGAAACGGGGCCGCTCCGCCAACATGCTGTCCACCATCGTGGGCGATTTCGCCGGCATGCCCGCCACCATGAAGCGGCTGGCGCTGGTGCAGTTCTTCAGCTGGTCCGCACTGTTCGTGATGTGGATTTATTCCGGCCCGATCGTATCGCAATATTTCTACGGCAGCGCCGATCCCACCACTGCCGCCTATAACGAGGGCGCGAATTGGTGGAATCTGATCTATACCGTGCAGAACGGGGTCGCCGCCGTGGCCGCCCTGCTGCTGCTGCCCCGGCTGAGCAAACGGCTGGGCAAGGCGCGGACGCATATGGTCTGCCTGCTGGCGGGCGCGCTCGGGTTCTTGGGGTATTTCTTCCTGCGCGATCCGAACCTGCTGATCCTGTGCGAAATCTTGCGCGGCGTGGCCTGGGCGTCGATCCTCGCCATGCCCTACGCGATTCTTGCCAGCAGCCTCCCGCAGGCGAAGCTCGGCATCTACATGGGCCTGTTCAACATCTTCGTGGTGTTGCCCCAGTTGCTGGTGGCCACGGTCATGGGCTCGATCATGAAGGCGCTGTTTCCCGGCGACCCCATCTGGACGATGCTGTTCGGTGCCGCGGTCTGGACCATCGCCGCCTTCGCCATGCTGCGGGTTCGCGATGCGGGGTGAGATCCAGCCCCCTCTGATCGGCAGGGGGCCGGCTCATCTATTCGGACGCGGTAGCATTCAGGCTCCGGGCTATTGCGCCCGGCCCCCGTTGACGAACTGATAGAAGCTTAAGCGGCCGCCTTAACCGGCAGCCGCGTCACCCGTGCCCACAAGCGCTTCGGCAGCGCGGCGAACGAGTTCGCGGGCCACTTCTTCCTTGGGCATTTCCGCCAGGCTCTCGACCCCGCCGGGGGTGACGATATGCACCTGGTTCAGATCGCCGCCCATCACGCTTTCGCCTTCCGCCGCCGAAACATTGTTCGCGATGATCCAGTCTGCGCCCTTGCGCTTGCGCTTGGACTTGGCGTTTTCGACTACGTTTTCGGTTTCGGCGGCAAAGCCGATCAGCAGCTGCGGACGTTTGCGCCCGGCCGCCACGGCGGCGAGGATGTCGGGGTTTTCGGCAAGGATCAGGGCAGGCGGCGCGCTGCCGCGCTTCTTCATTTTTTCGGACGCGACATGGCGGCTCTTCCAGTCGGCCACTGCCGCGACCATGAAGGCCGCATCGGCGGGCAGCGCATTGCGCACTTCTTCCGCCATGTCTTCCGCAGTTTCGACGTCGATCCGGTCGACCCCGACCGGCGTCGGCAGATGCACGGGACCCGCGATCAACGTGACCCTGGCCCCGGCAGCCGCGGCCATGGCCGCAATCGCGAAGCCCTGCTTCCCGCTCGAACGGTTTGCGATGTAGCGCACCGGATCGATCGGCTCACGGGTCGGTCCGGCGGTTACCAGCACATGCTTGCCATAGAGCGGGCGATGCTCCGGATTTTCGTCGAAGATCGCCTGGCCGTAAAGCGGATCGGCCGCCAGCGCCGCACCGTGATCGGCATAGGCGATGTCTTCGGGCATGGGCTGCGGCATGGCGCGTTCGTCCTGCCGGGCCACGGTGTGGTTGATCGCTTCCCGGTCGGTCGGCGGAGCGGCAGCGGCGCCGCCCTTCTTGGCCAGCAGCGGACCGCTGAAGTCGGGCTTGAATTCGGTTTCCTGGAACTCCGCCTCGTCGAAATCGGTTTCGTCGAAGTCGCCGTCGTCGAAATCCTGCTCTTCATCATCGGCGTCGCGGGTTTCGGTGCTGCGCGGAATGATCGCGTTCAGGAGGCTGCCGAGGCCCGAACCGCTGCTGGAGCTTTCTTCCTCGTCATATTCGTCCTCGCCTTCATCGGCAAAGGCGGCGGGCGAAGGCGGCGCGAGCTGCGGGGCGGGCCCGTTAAGTTCGGGCAGGTCGATGTCGAGATCGAGGGCGTCAGCGATGGCCTTGAGGATGGTTGGCGGTTCGGGCAAGCGGCCGGGGCCGAATTCGCCGCAGGCCATTGCGCCTTCATCGGGGTTCATCACCGTGACGCCTGCCTGGCGAAGCCAGCTGGCGTTGCGCTGGGTGGCCGAATGTTCCCACATGCGCACGTTCATCGCGGGCACGGCGATCACCGGCTTGTCGGTCGCGAGAATCAGCGTGGTGGCAAGATCATCGGCGATGCCGGCGGTCATCTTGGCCAGCAGGTCAGCAGTTGCCGGGCAAACGACAACCAGATCCGCCTGACGCGAAAGCTGGATGTGGCCCATCTCCACTTCGTCCTTCAGATCGAAGAGCGAGGTATAGACCTTGTTTTCGGACAGGGCGGCCAGCGCCATGGGCGTGACGAACTGCTGCCCGCCTTCGGTCAGCACGCAGGTGACGTCGCCGCCCGCCTTGCGGATGAGTCGCACGAGTTCGCAGCTCTTGTAGGCGGCGATGCCGCCACCAATCACGAGCAGAATCTTCGGGCCGCTCATGCGCCCAAATCCGCGGTTTTCGTGGCGCGCAGCGTCAGCGGCGCGAACCGGCTGGTGTAATCCCATTGCGTCATTGATGCGCTTGCTAGCGCCCCCCGTCCGTCATTGCCAGCACGCAAAAGCGTGACATTCCTGCGCACCCTTGCCAGCGTATGGTTTAGAAAACGGTAATGCTGAGGACCTTCCATGCAATTCATTCTCGTCATCCTGCTGGCTCTGGGCGCCCTGCTCGACCTGATGCTGGGGATCAGCTTCTTTCTCGACCCGGCCACGGCAGGCGCGGATTTCGGGCTGCAATCCGCCACGCCGGAAGGGCTTTCGGCGATGCGCGGGGACTTTACCGCCTTTTTCTGGCTGGCCGCGTTATGCATGGGCTGGACAGCGTGGAAACGGCGCGCGGACATGCTGTGGCCTGCGCTGGCCCTGTTCACCATCGCCTTCACCGGCAGGCTGGTCAATCTGATCGCGGTCGGCACCTATGACGGCTGGTGGCAGCCGATGGCGGTGGAGGCGCTGCATGTCGTCGTGATGGTGCTGGCCATCAGGCTGCTGCCCTATGGCCGGGTCAGCCCAGCAGGCCCTGCGTAAGCGCGGCCCAGACACCGATCCCGCCGGCGCCGGCAGCGACGAGATAGCCAAACCAGCCGCGGCCCTTCTGCATGCGTTCGCGGCGTTCCCAGATCAGCTCCACCTCGGGCAGCGGCGGCGCTTCGGGCGCGCCCCCCTTGGGCGGGAAGCGGTCCTCGATCCGGCGCACGAGCGCAGGGATCCGCAGCAAAGTTTCGGTATCTTCGCGAATGCGTTCGGCAATCGCGGCCTCGGGACCCAGTTCGTCGCGAATCCAGCTGCGCACGAAGGGTGCGGAAACGTCCCACATGTTGATCTTGGGATTGAGCTGGGTGGCGATGCCTTCGACCATCACCATGGTTTTCTGCAGCAGCAGCAGATGCGGCTGGGTCTGCATGTCGAAATCGCGGGTGATCGCGAACAGCCCGTCGAGCATCTGGCCCACCGACAGCTCGCTCACCGGCTTGCCGCGCATCGGTTCGCCCACGGCGCGTAGCGCGGTCGCGAACTCGTCGACATTGTGATAGCTCGGCACATATTGCGCCTCGAAATGGATTTCGGCGACGCGGCGGTAATTGCCCGTGGTCAGGCCATAGAGGATTTCCGCCAGCCACATGCGCGCCTGCCGGTCGATCCGGCCCATGATGCCGAAATCGATCGCCGCAATCGTGCCGTCGGGTTTCACGAACAGATTGCCCTGATGCATGTCGGCGTGGAAGAACCCGGCCGAAATCGCCTGCTTGAGGAAGGCGAGGACGAGGCGGCTGGCCAGTTCGTCCATGTCGTGGCCTGCGGCAATCAGCGCCTCGGTATTGCTGATCTTGATCCCGTCGACCCAATCGACCGTCATCACCCGGCCATTGGTTCGGTCCCAGTCGATGCCGGGGATCTCGTATTTCTCGGTGCCGACCATGTGCTCGGCCAGCTCCGACGCGCTGGCGGCTTCGCGCCGCAGGTCCAGTTCGCGCAAGGTCCAGCGCTTGAAATTGGCGATGGTCAGCCGGGGCCGCAGCCGCGCCGCTTCGCCGCCGAAGCTTTCCAGATGCGCGGCGGCCCATTCGTAAGTCGAGATGTCCTTGGCGAACCGTTCGCGCACGCCGGGGCGCAGCACCTTGACGGCGACCTGCCGGCCATCGGTCGTCACCGCGCGGTGAACCTGCGCGATGGAGGCTGCGCCCACCGGTTCGGGATCGAATTCAGCCCAGAGATTTTCCAGCGGCTGCTCGAAACTTCCCTCGATGCTCTGGCGAATCTGCTCGAACGGCACGGGCGGCAGATTATCCTGCAGGCTGAGCAGGTTCTTCGCCGCATCCTCGCCCACGAGATCGGGCCGCGTCGCCAGCGTCTGGCCGAGCTTGATCGCGGCGGGGCCGATTTCGCGGAATGCGCCGGCGTAGTCGGGCTCCTTCGGCTGGACCGTGCCGAACCGGGCGATCCGCGCGAGGCGCTTGACCGGCGCAGGCGTGTTGGGATCGTTCTCGATCCCGCGCAGCGCCCCGTGGCGCGCGAGCGTGCGGCCCCATTTCAGCAGCCGCCAGATGTGCGTTGCGGGTTTGGCCACCCTAGACTTTCCAGCCCGAATGGATCGCCACGAGCCCGCCCATTATCGGCTCGACCCGGGTGTTCGAGAAGCCCGCCTCGCGGATCATCGCCTCGAAGGCGGGCATGTCGGGGAAGCGGCGGATCGATTCGATGAGATAGCGATAGCTGTCCTCGTCCCCGGCAACTGCCTTGCCGATCTGGGGCACCAGCTTGTGCGAATACAGGTCGTAGGCTTCCTTGAAGCCCGGCCATTCGACGGTCGAGAATTCGAGGCAGTAAAACCGCCCGCCGAATTTCAGCACCCGGTGCGCTTCCTTCAGCGCCATGAGCGTGTGCGTCACGTTGCGAATGCCGAAAGCGATGGTGTAGGCATCGAAGGTCCGGCTCGAAAAGGCCAGTTCCTCGGCGTTCTGGCGGCTCCACACCAGCCCGTCGATCCCGCGGTCCATTGCGCGCTCGATACCGACGTCGAGCATGTCCTGATTGATGTCCGACACGGTGACGCTTGCGCCCTTGTCCGCCAGGCGGAAAGCGATGTCGCCCGTGCCGCCCGCCATGTCGAGGATCTGTTCGCCCGGCTGCGGTTTCACGCGAGCCACGAAGCGATCCTTCCACAGGCGGTGCATGCCCATGGACATCGCATCGTTCATCACGTCGTATTTGGCGGCGACATTGGAAAACACCTCGCCCACGCGGCCGGTCTTCTCGCTTGCGTCGATGTCTTCGTAGCCGAAGGAAACAGTGTCACTCATGGGAGGGAGCCTTAGGGGGAATTGAGCGGGGCGCAAAGGGTGTTAGAGGGGTTTTCATGCCAGAGCTTCCCGAAGTCGAAACAACGGTGCGCGGCCTTGCGCGGTTCCTGCAGGGTGAGACCATCACGCAGGTGACGGTCAACCGCCCCGACATGCGCCGCCCCTTCCCGCCCGATCTGGTGCAGGCACTGACCGGGGCAAGCGTGACGCAGCTCTCGCGCCGGGCGAAATACGGCCTCATCCACACCAGCCGCGACCACGCGATGGTGTTCCACCTCGGCATGAGCGGTCGCTGGCGGATCGACCCGGCAGAGGACGAGAAGCACGACCATCTCGTGATCGAGACCGCAGGCCACCGCTTCGCCTTGAACGATCCGCGCCGCTTCGGCTCGGTCGATCTGATGACGGCGCAAGAGCTGGTGACATGGAAACCTTTCGCCGCGCTGGGGCCGGAGCCGCTAGGGGAAGACCTCACCCCCGAACACCTGCGCGAGGCGACGCGCGGGCGCAAACAGGCCATCAAGCTGGTGCTGCTCGACCAGAGCATCGTGGCCGGCCTCGGCAATATCTATGTCTGCGAGGCGCTGTGGCATGCTGGCATCCATCCGCGAAAGGCGGGCGGCAAGGTGACCATGCCGCAGCTGCGCCGCCTCGTCCCCGCAATCAAGGACGTGCTGGAGCGATCCATTCGCGACGGCGGCAGCACCTTGCGCGATTTCGCCCAGCCCGACGGAAACCTCGGCTATTTCGCCACCCGCTTCCACGTCTACGGCCGCGAGGCTGAGCCCTGCCACCACGAGGACGGCGGTACCATTCGCCGCATCGTGCAGGGCGGGAGAAGCACGTGGTTCTGCCCGGTTTGTCAGAGATGATGCAATTCACCCAAGTATAACCCGCCCCCCTAAAGTCGGCGTTTGGAAATCCAGTGAATTTCAGTTAGCAAAGCGAAATGGATTCGAATATTGGCCTAGTAATATCCGATACATTAAACACACTCGTATTCGGCGGGATTATTTACGGTATGTTAGCGCGTTCCAAAGGTAAGGCGCTGGCCGCCCGCCTCGCTATACTGATACCTCTGGCGGCAAATTTTCTTGGACTGATGTTCAAATCGCAATTAGTCTTGGAGCAACGAATGATTGGCTTCGCGACCGCTTTGCTTCTCGCCGTGCTTCTTTTCATTCTTGCGAAAAGAAGGGGTTTGTTCTCCTCACCAATAGCGCAAACCGATCACTAGAGATCCAGCGAGGCATATTCCCGTGGCGGGGGCAGGCCGTCCATCTTCTCGCTCAGCAGCGGACGGAAGCTGGGGCGGCTTTTCATGACCATGTAAAAACCCTGCGCCTGCTCATGCCGCGTTACAAGCTTCCACGGCGGTGAGGGTGAAGGCGAGCCCTCCTACCACGAGGACGGCGACACGGCCCGCCGCCTCGTGCATAGCGGACGCAGCACATGGTTTGTCCGGTTTGTCAGAAATGATGCCGTATGCAGGCTAGACTTTGTTGCCGAAGGTGAACTTCTCGACTTCTTGCCAATCGACTTCAAGAGGCCAACTTAGTTTGCCTTTCCATGTGGCCTCATAAAAGCCATCAGGTTCAATTTCTTTTCCGTCGAGAACGACCTTGCAGTTCACAGCATTTATCGTCGAGCGCATTCTTATTTCCAAGACACCGTCACCGGTAGCCGTCAGCCAGTCCTCAGCGAATGAACGGCGAAAGGCGAACCATTGCCCCGCTTGTTGAACAGGATCACCGTTCACCACGAGGCGTTCTTGAGCCCAACCAAGCAAGCTGAAAGCGTTGTCTACGAATATCTCTGAATTTTCGAGCTGAAAACGCCAGCGCTGCCCTAGAAGCCTCATCCCACCAAATTCCTCACAAATCCAGCGAGGCATATTCCCGTGGCGGGGGCAGGCCGTCCATCTTCTCGCTCAGCAGCGGGCGGAAGCTGGGGCGGCTTTTCATGACCATGTACCAGCCCTGCGCCTGCTCGTGCCCGCGCCAGTCGACCGCGCCGAGGTAATCGACAACCGAGAGATGCGCCGCGCAGGTCAGGTCGGCGAGGCTCAGCTGCGGACCCGCGAGCCATTGCCGCGTATCGACCAGCCAGTCGATATAATCGAGGTGGCCATGCAGCAACCGGCCCATCTGGCGCAGCACCTGCCCATCGGGCGGCTGGCGCAGGACCAGCCGTTTTTTCATCTTCTCGTGCAGGGCGGGCTCTGTCACATCGTGATAGAAATTCTCATCGAACAAGGCCGTCAGACGGCGGATTTCGGCGCGCTGCATCGCATTGCCCGAAATCATCGGCACGCGCTCGACCGTTTCTTCGAAGAATTCGCAGATCGCCTGGCTATCGCACAGGGTTACGCGGCGCGCGGGATCGTGAAGCACGGGGGTCCGCCCCGCCGGATTGAGCTGCCAGAACGCATCGCGCGCTTCCCAGGGATTTTCCCGAACAAGCTCATAGGCGACCGCTTTCTCCCCCATGAGGAGACGCAGCTTCCGGCTGAAGGGACACAAAGGGAATTGGTGCAGCTGCCACATGCTGGAGCGCTCATGCATCAGCCGCGCGCCCGCGTCCACTGGCAGACACTGCGCGGTCAAAGTTTTGCGACGTTTTTCAATCGGCTTGCGGGGTGATGGTCTTCATCCGGGCGGCCATGTCCCTGAGAGTGGGCGCCATGGTTTCGAGCGCCTTCGCCATCGATCCCATCGCATTGAGGGCGCGCGGAAGATTGCGTTCGATCTCTTCCGGGGCGCGGCTGCTGAGCGGCGCAATCTTGCGCAGCGTCGCATCCGGATCGACTGGGGGCAGATCCTTGCCGGTCAGGTCTTCGCTCATCTCCCCCGCTGCAGCGACCAGCGGGGCGATCGGCAGGTCGAGCAGGATTTCGCCCATGGTGCGGACCATCAGCGCCAGCTCGCGCTGCGTGTCTGGATCCTGCATGCGTTCGGCAAAGCCGGAAAGATCTTGCGAGGCGTCCTGGTCATGAATCGGCTCGCCAATCTCCACGACTTCCTGAGCCGACAGCGACATCGGTGCGGCAAGAGCCGCAGTCGCCATGGTTGCCAAGATAAGTTTACGCATTGCTGTCCCCATTCGGCAGTTTACGGGATCGATAGGCCGCTGCCGCTGACAGGGGCCTGAACACCGCCTAAAGCCCCGAAGCGTCCAGCATCATGAGGCAGGCGGGCATCACCTCGTCCACCGCACCTTCATTTTGCAAGTCACGCGCTTCCTTCGCCGCGAGTTCCTGCAACGCGGTGCGGTCAAGGCTCAGCTCATCCATCAATCGCGCAGTACTGCGCACGAAAAACTCGCGCCCCCGCTTGTTCATCGGAGGATAGGCCAGAGCAGCCTCGACGCCTTCACTCTGCCCCTGCGCCACGATGGCGAAGGCGGCCGAGCAGCGCAGCGTGGCGGATTGCTGGGCGGTGAGCTGCGGCGTTGCCGCAGTCTCCTGCGCCTGTGCGGCGGGAGAGAGCATGAGGACAGCGAGCGGGGCCATAAGCAGTTTCATGCGGCCACTTCTATATCCTGCGCGCTGAACGGCAAGCAACACGTCTTGCGAGCGCAAGCGCCCTTCCCTAGGCCCGGTCGCCAAAGGAGATATACGCGCCATGAAAACCAGAGCAGCCGTAGCATTTGAAGCGAAGAAGCCGCTGGAAATCGTCGAACTCGATCTGGAAGGCCCGAAAGAGGGCGAAGTTCTGGTCGAGATCAAGGCGACCGGCATCTGCCATACCGATGCCTATACACTGGACGGACTCGACAGCGAGGGGCTTTTCCCCAGCGTGCTCGGCCATGAAGGCGCGGGCATCGTACGCGAAGTCGGCAAGGGCGTGACCTCGGTCAAGCCGGGCGACCATGTCATCCCGCTCTACACGCCCGAATGCCGCCAGTGTAAAATGTGCCTGTCGGGCAAGACCAACCTGTGCAGCGCCATTCGCGAAACGCAGGGCAAGGGACTGATGCCCGATGGCACCACGCGCTTCAGCTATAACGGCAAGCCGATTTATCATTATATGGGGTGTTCGACCTTCTCGAACTTCACGGTCCTGCCCGAGATCGCAGTGGCGAAAATCCGCGAGGACGCGCCCTTCCACACCAGCTGTTACATCGGCTGCGGCGTCACGACCGGCGTCGGCGCGGTGGTCAATACCGCCGATGTGCGCCCGGGCGACAATGTGGTGGTCTTCGGCCTAGGCGGAATCGGCCTCAACGTGATCCAGGGCGCGAAGATGGCTGGCGCAGACCGGATCGTTGGCGTCGACATCAACCACGACAAGAAGCCTTATGCCGAACATTTCGGCATGACCGATTTCGTCAATCCCAAGGATGTCGACGATGTCGTGGCGACGCTGGTCGAAATGCTCGACGGCGGCGCAGATTACAGCTTCGACTGCACCGGCAATACCGAGGTGATGCGGCAGGCGCTCGAATGCTGCCACAAGGGCTGGGGCACCAGCATCATCATCGGTGTTGCCGAAGCCGGCAAGACCATCGAGACGCGCCCGTTCCAGCTGGTCACGGGTCGCAACTGGCGCGGCACGGCCTTCGGCGGCGCGAAGGGCCGGACCGATGTGCCCAAGATCGTCGACTGGTACATGGACGGCAAGATCCAGATCGACCCGATGATCACGCATGTTCTGAAGCTGGAAGAAATCAACAAGGCATTCGACCTGATGCATTCGGGCGAAAGCATCCGCAGCGTGGTGGTTTACGACTGATGGCCAGCAAAGTGACCCTCGCCGAAAAGTTCGGCACGTTCACCGAACGATGGGCGCCGCGCATTGTCGCGCGATACGAGGGTCACGAGGTGCGTATCGCGAGGCTCGAGGGGGAGTTCGAATGGCACAGGCACACTCATGACGAGCTGTTCCTGTGCCTCGACGGCGAGCTCGACATCGAGTTTCGCGGCCGCACCGAAACTCTGCAGCCGGGCGACCTGCTCCTGATCGAGGCGGGGGAGGAACATAGGCCCAACGCACGCAAGGGAGAGGTTCAAGTCCTGATGTTGGACCCGGCAGATTCCCCCAACACCGGCGATCCCGAGACCGCTACGATTGCGGTCGACGCCTGAAACCAAAGCGAGGAGAGTACCCATGTTCAATCATGTCATGATCGGCACCAACGATATCGAGAAATCGAAGGCTTTCTACGAGAAGGTCCTCAGCGTGCTGGGGGCGGCCGGTTCGATGGACAACACGTCCGACAGCGGCCACAAGCGCGTGTTCTTCATGCATGACGGCAACGTGCTGGCGCTGTCGCAGCCGATCAACGACGAGGCGGCGACCTGCGCCAATGGCTTCACGCTCGGGTTCAAATGTTCTTCGCCGGAACAGGTGAAGGAACTCCACGACGTCGCCATCGCCGCGGGCGGGACGACATGCGAGGATGCCCCCGGCCTTCGTCAGACCAGCATGGGTGATGTGCATCTGTCCTATTTCCGCGATCTCGACGGCCACAAGATTTGCGGCATCTATCGCCCCAAGTGAGCATGCGCGGCGAAGCGGGATTGCGGGCCGATCTGAACGCGCTCGCGATCCCCTTCGAACATCACGATCATGAAGCGGTCTTCACCGTGGCGGAAAGCCGCGGCGTGAAAAACGCCATTCCCGGCGAGCACACCAAGAATCTGTTCCTGAAAGATGCAGGCGGCGCGTTCTGGCTGGTGACTGTGCCCGCCGAAATGCGCGTGGACCTGAAGGCTCTGCCGCGGGCGATCGGCTGCAAGCGGGTGAGCTTCGGCAAGCCCGAGGACATGGACCGGCTGCTGGTCCTGACGCCCGGCTCGGTCACGCCGCTGGGCGCGATCAACGCCGCGCCTGGAAGCATCACCGTGGTCCTCGACCGGACCCTGGCAGAGGCAGACCGGATCAACGTCCACCCTCTTCGCAATACCGCGACCATCGGTCTGTCCGGCGCGGACTGCTTGCGGCTGCTCGAACATTGGGGGCATGCGCCGCTGGTCGCAGACATACCCGCACAGGAAACCCGATGACACTCGAATACCTTTCGCAGAACAAGGCCTTTGGCGGCGAACAGTTCGTTCTCTCGCATCACTCCGAAAGCACCGGCACGGAGATGACCTTCTCAGTCTATGTGCCGCCGCATGCCGACGGCGCGAAACTGCCGGTGCTGTGGTATCTGTCGGGCCTGACCTGCACGCATGCCAACGTCACCGAAAAGGGCGAATACCGCGCAGCTTGCGCGGAGCACGGCGTGATCTTCATCGCCCCCGATACCAGCCCGCGCGGGCAGGATGTGCCCGATGCGGAAGACGAGTATGATTTCGGCAAGGGCGCAGGCTTTTATGTCGATGCGACACAGGCCCCTTGGGCGCAGCATTACCGGATGCGAAGCTATATCGAGGACGAATTGCCCGGCCTGATCGAGGCGAATTTCCCGGTCGACCCGGCGCGGCAGGGGATCACCGGCCACTCGATGGGCGGCCACGGTGCGTTGACCATCGGACTGCGCAATCCGGACCGCTTCCGCTCCATCAGCGCCTTCGCGCCGATCGTCGCGCCCAGCAAGGTGCCATGGGGCGAAAAGGCATTAGCCCGCTATCTGGGCGAGGACCGCGCGGCATGGGCAGAATATGACGCAGTCGCGCTGATCGAGAACGGCGCGCGGGTCGATCATCTGCTGGTCGACCAAGGTACGGCGGACAATTTCCTCGAGGACCAGCTCAAGACCGGCCTTCTGTCGATGGCCTGCGCCAAGGCCGGCATTCCCGCGGACATCCGCATGCAGGAGGGCTACGACCACTCCTACTACTTCATCTCGACCTTCATGGCCGAGCATGTGGCCTGGCATGCCGCGCGTTTGATGTAGCTGACAGCGGGCTTGCTTTCGCTTCAGCCTAGGCGCAGTCTCACCGCGATCATAGGGTAGGGTGCGGCCGTGCTAAGTATATTTCTCGCAATGCTAATGGCATCGGGGGCGAGCGGCGACGCAGTCCCCTGCCCCTCGCAAGAAGAACTGGATTCGAGCCACCTGCTCGACGTGTGCGATTTTTCGATCGACAGCGAGCCAGCCTATTCGGTGACGTTTGAGGCCAGCATGTCGCCGCCACCTGCGGCGCAGCAGATCACCCTCTTCCAACGAGAAGAAGGATGGATTCTCCAGATAGCCGGCTATGATTGGCAGCCCGGGACTGGGCTCGTCACCACACGTCGCAACGTTATGGAAATACCTACCGCGGACGCCCAGACGCTTATCGACCGGATTGAAAATGCGTCGAATCGATTGGCACAGCTATCCTTTTATGGGGATCCTCTGGTCATCTGCACCGACGGAGCGACGACGGAAATTGCGATCGGCGCCGACGGCAAGAGGCGTAGCTTTTCTCAACACAGCTGCGCACCAAAATCGGAACTGCACGAAATTGCGTCCGAATTTCGCGCCGTTGCGCTCAAATACGATCCTGGTTTCGATGGAATGCTCGGCGGCCTTGGTCAGTAGAAAGTCGCCTATTCGCCTCACCCATGCGCGGCGATGAATTCCTCCACCACTGGCGCGATCCGGTCGCGCCATTTGCTGCCGTTGAAGATACCATAATGCCCGGCCCCTTCCGCCATGTAGTAGCGCTTTTTCGAGACATCGAGATTGGGCGTCAGCTCTAAAGCGGCACGGGTCTGGCCAAGGCCAGAAATATCGTCTCGTTCGCCCTCGATGGCGAGCAGCGCGGTCTCGGTGATGTCGCCCAGATCCACGCGTTTGCCGCGGTGCATGAAGGTGCCGTTGGGGATGGAGTGTTTCTGGAACACCTCCACCACCGTCTGCAGATAAAATTCCGCCGTCATGTCGCAGACGCTGCGATATTCGTCGTAGAAATCCTTCGTCGCCTGCGCGCTCGCATCGTCGCCCTTGTTGAGGTGTTTGAACATCTCGTAATGGCTCATCATGTGATTGCCGAGGTTCATGGTCATGAAGCCGGCCAGCTGCATGAAGCCCGGATAGACCTTACGCCCCGATCCCCGATACTGCACCGGCACCGTGGCGATGACATTATGGCGGAACCACTCGATCGGCCGCTCCATCGCCAGATCGTTGACGCTGGTGGGTGAACACCGCGTATCGATCGGCCCGCCCATCATGGTCAACGTTTTCGGAGCGCATTCATTGCCGTCGCGGTTCATGATCGCGGTGGCAGCGAAAACCGGCACCGAGGGCTGGCACACCGCCATCACATTCGCGCCGCCGCCGTTTTTGCCCGGGCCGATATGCTCCAAAAACTCGATCACATATTCCATGTAATCGTCGAGATCGAACTCGCCTTCGTGCAGCGGGACATCGCGCGCATCGGCCCAGTCAGTGACGAACACCACGTAGTTCTGCAGCATGCGTTCGACCGTACCGCGCAGAAGCGTGGCGTGATGCCCGCTCATCGGCGCGACCACCAGCAGGCGCGGCGCATCTTCCGGAAGACCTTCGCGGTGGAATCGCTTGAGATTTCCGAAGGGCTTGTTCAGCACGGTGGATTCCACCACCGGATACTGGTCACGATCCACGGTCACGTGTTCGATCCCCCAGGCCGGTTTGCCATAAGTCGCCGTTGCATGGGCGAAGACTTCCAGCGCGCTGGCGGCCATCTGGCCCATCCCCATGTAACCCATCGCCAGCGCCGGATTCGAAAGCATTTCCGAGCCGATCGAAGCGAAGGTGCTGGCGCTGGAAAGCCAGCTCCTCTGGAGTTCGTGAAGGTGGTAGAGCATATGCTGGCGTTCCCTGCTGGCCGCACTGTTATGGCTTTTTCTGCGGCACGTCCGATTTGCCACAATGTGACGATTGGTTGGCGATTGTGCAATGCACAAACAGTGTAAAAGTGCCGTTTACGGCGCAGCGGTGTGGATTTTAGCGCTCCCCGCGCCTAACTGGGCGCCCATGGACGAGACGGGTACACCTGAGAAAGCTCGCCGCCGGATATTCGGGCGGCGACGCGACGGCGAAAACCGCAGCCTGAAACCGCTGCGCATGGTGTACGATGCTGCCAAGGCCTATCCATTACAGCTGGTCCTGGCCGCCGCGGCCCTGCTGATCACCGCGATCATCAGCTCGCTGGCGCTGCCGAGCGCGCTGAAACTCATCATCGACCGCGGTTTTGCGGCTGAAGGCGGGGCGGATATCGGGCGCTGGTTCCGTTATCTCCTGATCCTGGTGGGCGCCTTGGGCATCTTTACCGCCCTGCGTTTCTATTTCGTCAGCTGGCTGGGCGAACGCGTTGTCGCGGATGTGCGCAAGGCCGTGCACACCAATCTGCTGCGCCTTTCTCCTTCATTCTTCGAGACCAACAGTCCCAAGGAAATCTCGAGCCGGATGACTGCTGATACCGCGATCATCGAGCAGACGGTGGGCACCACGCTCTCGGTCGCCCTGCGTAACCTCATCATGGCCGTCCTCAGCGTCGGCTATCTCTTCTGGCTCGCGCCGCAGCTTGCGCTCTATCTCGTCATCGGCATTCCCGTAGTGATCATCCCTATCGCCATCTTCGGATCCCGGCTCCGCAAGGTCAGCCGCACCAGCCAGGACCGCGTTGCCGACGTCGGCTCGATGGTGACGGAAGTCCTGTCGGCGACCAAAATCGTACAGGCCTTCGGCCAGCAGGCGCGCGAAGGCGAGCGGTTCGGCGACGCCGTAGAACGCACGTTCGACATCGCGCGGCAGCGTATCCTGATCCGGGCGGTCATGACGGCGATCCTCATCACGCTGGTCTTCGGATCGATTACCGTTCTGCTGTGGCGCGGCGCCCTGCTGGTGGAAGAAGGCGTCATCACGGGCGGGACCATCGCGGCTTTTGTCTTCGCGGGCGTCATCGCTGCGGGCAGCTTCGGCGCGCTGACCGAAGTTCTGGGCGACCTGCTGCGCGCAGCGGGCGCGGCCAGTCGGCTCGCCGAGCTGCTTCATGCCGAGCCGGAGATTTCCGCGCCGGAAAGCCCCATGCCGCTACCAAAGCCGGCACGCGGCGGCCTGTCTTTCCGCAATGTGACCTTCCGCTATCCGACGCGCCCCGAAACCGCCGCGCTCGAAGATTTCACGCTGGAGGTCGAACCCGGCGAGACTGTGGCCATCGTGGGCCCATCGGGCGCGGGCAAGTCCACGCTGTTCCAGCTGGCCGAACGCTTTTACGACCCGCAGGCGGGCACTGTCAGGCTCGATGGAATTCCACTCGCAAAGGCGGATCCGGCGGAAATCCGCCGCCGTATCGCCCTTGTCCCGCAAGAAGGCGTCTTGTTTTCCGCCAGTGCGCGGGACAATCTGCGGTATGGCCAATGGGACGCCACCGAGGAAGAAATCTGGCAGGCTGCAAAGGCCGCGAACGCCGCGGACTTCCTTGAAAATCTCCCGCGAGGGCTCGATACCCATCTGGGTGAGGACGGGACGCAGCTTTCGGGCGGGCAGCGCCAGCGCCTCGCCATTGCGCGCGCACTTCTTCGCGATGCCCCGATCCTGCTGCTGGACGAAGCGACCAGCGCGCTCGATGCGGAAAGCGAACGGCTGGTGCAGGATGCGCTCGACCGCCTGATGGAAAACCGCACGACGCTGGTGATCGCTCACCGGCTCGCCACGGTGAGGGCGGCGGACCGCATCGTGGTCATGGATCAGGGCAGAATGGTCGAGCAGGGAACGCATGATCAGCTGGCCATCAATGGCGGCCTGTATGCGCGCTTGTCGAAGCTCCAGTTCGGCGATGAAGCGGCCTGACCGTTCGACCAAATTCGCCGTCCATCCGACGAACGGCGACTCCCGTCGCCTCGATATGCTATCCAAACTGCACGAGGTCGCCTGCTCTCCTACGAGCGCGGTCGGCTGCCTGAAGGAGACTGCACTCATGAAATCGAGAATTTTGACGCTTGGCGCATCGGCACTGGCCCTCGCCATCTGCGCACCTGCCATGGCGGAAGAAGCCGCCGAGGCGGCACCGGCCACGGAGCAAACCCCGCTGCCCACGATGGAATTCGGCGACTGGGGCTTCGATCCGGCCTCCATCTCGCAGGATATCGATCCGGGCGACGACTTTTTCGCCTATGCCAACCAGAAATGGCTCGATGCCAATCCGCTGCCGGCAGAATTCAGCCGCTTCGGCGCTTTCAACCTGCTGCGCGAAAAGTCGACTTCGGACGTGAAGACGCTGGTCGACCGGTTGACTGCGAAAGACCCTGCCACGCTGACCGCCAATGAAAAGCGCATTGTCGATGCCTACGAGGGTTATCTGGATACGGCCGCCATCGAAGCAGCTGGCCTCGCTCCGGCGCAGCCCTATCTGGAAGAAATCAAGGGCGCCGAAACGCTGGCCAGCCTGGCAGAGCTCTGGGGTAGCCCGGGCTATTCCTCGCCGCTCTTCGCCTATGTCGAAGTCGATGCGAAAGAGCCGACGCGTTATTCGGTCCATGCCGGATCCGGCGGTCTCGGTCTGCCCGACCGCGACTATTATCTCGACGAGAGCGAGAAGGGTGCGAACATCCAGGCGAAATATCGCGAATACCTCGGCTTCCTGCTCGGCGAAGCTGGCTATTCTGATGCCGCAGGCATGGCGCAGAAGGTCTATGACTTCGAAGATTCGCTGGCCCGCAAGGTCGCTTGGGATCGCGCGACGCGCCGCAATGACGACCTGACCTACAATGCGCTGACGCCGGAAGAGCTCAACGCCAAGGCTGGCGGCTTCCCGCTTGCAGCAATGCTGACTGCCAGCGGCTTCGAAGATGTCGATCGTTTCATCGTGACCGACCTCCCGCCGAGCCAGGAACGCGCCGAAGAGCTGGGCCTTGATGCGGAAACCCTCGCCAAGATCGGCGGCGGCATGCCCGCCGCGATGCAGCTTATCCTCGAAACGCCGATGGATGTGCTGCAGGCGTGGACCGCCAAGGGCTTCCTTTCCAGCAACGCCGAAGTACTGCCCAAGCGGTTCGACGATGCGAACTTCGCTTTCTACGGCACGCTGCTCAACGGCACTCCCGAACAGCGCCCCCGCTGGAAGCGCGCCATCGGTGAAACCGAAAGCCTGATGGGCGAACTGCTCGGCAAATCCTATGTCGCCGACTATTTCCCGCCGGAAAACAAGGCAGCGATGGACGAACTCGTCGCCAATCTGCGCCGGGCGATGGCAAACTCCATCGAGGAACTCGACTGGATGGGCCGCGACACCAAGAAGCAGGCGATCGCCAAGCTTGACGCTTTCGATCCCAAGATCGGCTACAGGGACAATCTCGAAACCTACGAAGGTCTGACGATCCAGCCAGCCTCGCCGATTGCCAACCGTATCGAGGCTTCGAAATGGGCCTGGAACGACATGCTGAGCAAGCTTGGCGGCCCGATCGACCGGACGGAGTGGTACATGCTGCCGCAGACGGTAAACGCCTATTACAATCCGACCAAGAACGAGATCGTTTTCCCCGCCGCCATCCTTCAGCAGCCGTTCTTCGGCATCAGTGCGGATCCGGCGGTGAATTACGGCGGTATCGGCGGCGTGATCGGCCATGAAATGGGCCACGGCTTCGACGATCAGGGCTCCAAGTCGGACGGCACCGGCATGCTGCGCAACTGGTGGACCGATGCCGATCGCCAGGCCTTCGACAAGCTGGGCGATGCGCTGGTGGAACAGTATAATTCCTACTGCCCGCTGGACGATGGCGAAACCTGTGTGAATGGCCGCCTGACGCTCGGCGAGAATATCGGCGATCTTGGCGGGCTGAGCCTGGCCTACCGTGCCTACAAGCTCTCGCTGAACGGCAAGGAAGACAAGGTAATCGACGGCTTGACCGGCGATCAGCGCTTCTTCCTGGCTTGGGCGCAGGTCTGGCGTTCGCAGCAGCGCGAAGCTGCCGCGCGTCAGCGTCTCACCACCGATCCGCACAGCCCCGAAGAGTTCCGCGTGAACGGCATCGTGCGGAACATGGACGCTTGGTACAAGGCGTTCAACGTGACCAAGGATGACGCACTTTACCTCCCGCCGGAAGAGCGCATCAGCATCTGGTAAGCCGCAGCACGGCGTGAAAAAGGAAATGGGCGGAGAAGGTCGCTTGACTTGCTCCGCCCTTTCTTCATGGAACGGACCCCATGACCTTCCTCCAAGAACTGATCATCGCGATCGTCCAGGGCATCACGGAATTCCTCCCGATTTCATCGTCGGGCCATCTGATCCTGATTCCCAAGCTGACCGACTTCCCCGACCAGGGCCCGCTCATCGATGTGGCCGTGCATGTCGGTTCGCTGCTCGCGATCATTCTCTATTTCTGGAAGGATGTCCTCGGCCTGGCCCGGGGCGGCTTCGCCAGCGTGGGGCTGGGCAAGGACGATGAACAGCGCCGCCTGTTCTGGTTCGTCCTGATCGGCACCATCCCGGCCGTCGCCGTTGGGCTTTTCATCAAGACGGGCGGTTATCTAGAAGGCTTCCGCTCGACTGATCTGGTTGCGACCAACTTGATCATCTTCGGCATCCTGCTGGGTCTCGCAGATCGCTTCGGCAAGCAAACCAAGGCTTACGAGGATATGACGCTGAGAGACGCGATCCTGGTCGGCTGTGCACAGGCGCTGGCCCTCATTCCGGGCACCAGCCGCTCCGGCTCCACCATGACCGCGGCGCGGGCGCTGGGCTATACCAGGGTCGAATCGGCACGGTTCTCGTTCCTGCTGGCCATTCCAGCAGTGGCCGGTGCGGGCCTGCTGGCCGCACTCGACCTCGCGGATGCGACCGCACAGATGCAGCAGGATGCGCTGGTGACAGGCGTGCTGACGTTCTTTGCCGCGCTGGCCACGATGATGTTCCTGATGAATTTCCTGAAGAAAGCCTCAATGCTGGTCTTCGTCATTTACCGGGTCATCCTCGGCTCCGCGCTGCTGCTCTTCCTGTAATTCATAATTAGTCTCCGGCGCATTTCAGGAACCATCTGCCATGTGCCGGAATTTAAGACACTGAGCGCGACAGAATATTTTTGCGAGTACCGAAATGGGCCTGATAATTCTAATAGTTGCCGGAGCATTGCTCGGCTGGCTCGCGACCATATTCTTGCGGCTCGAAGATGGTCGCAGCGTCGTCAGGAACATACTTGCAGGCACCATCGGTTCGGTCGTGGTCGGGGTCGCCACTTCGGGAGGCATGTTCCTCGGTTCGATCCAGGGCATCACTTTGCTGTGGGCAACGCTCGGCGCTGTAGTGCTGATAACAGCTTATAATCTCTTTCGTCAGAAGGCCTTGCGTTAAGCGAAGTTCCTTTTATCCAGAAAGCCGGATAGCGGCCGTGGGGTGCGCATCCGCGTAAAGGGAAATCTCATGAAGTTCACCAAAGCTACTATCGTTGCTTCTGCTGCAGCCCTCAGCCTCGGCCTCGCCGCTTGCGACAGCCCCCAAGAAGAAGCCGCCGAAGAGCAGGCCGAAGCTATGGAAGACCAGGCTGACGCTATGGAAGATGCCGGCCAGATCACCGACGCCGAAGCAGATGTGATGGAAGAGCAGGCCGACCGTGTCGAAGACGCTGCTGAAGGCGATACCGACATGGGCACCAATGACGAACCCATCGGCAGCACCGTCGACGAATCGACGATGTAATCGAACGTTTGAATTATGCTGGAAGCGGCCCGGGAGCGATCCAGGGCCGTTTTCTTTTAAGAAAACGGGAACCATAGAGCGGTCTGACACATTTTGGCCATGAAAGTCGCATGCGGACCCGCCGTCATGTGGCTCGTGATTAACCAAGGGGAATCAAAATGAAGTTCAACAAGACCGCTCTCGTCGTTTCGGCTGCTGCTATGTCGCTGGGCCTTGCCGCATGTGACAGCGCTGCTGAAAACCAGGCCGAAGACAACATCGAGCAGATGGAAGATAACCGCGACGCTCAGGTCAACGAAATGGAAGCCAGCGGTGAAATCACCGACGAACAGGCTGACGCGATGGACGATCAGACCGACGCCATGGAAGAAAACATGGAAGACCAGGTCGACGAAACCATGTAATCTTCTCCGTACTTACGGAAAAGAAAACGGGCGGCGGAGCAATCCGGCGCCCGTTTTTATGTGTCACATAGACTTGCGTCAGACAGGTTTGGCGCCGCTGCCGCGACCGCCGCGCAAAGTGTATTCCAGCGTGCCGCGGTTCACCACATTGTCCACGTCGATCACCGCCGTATTGGCATAGGTGAAGCCGGGACCGAGATTGCGGTACAGCTTGTCGAAATCGCGCTCCACGGTCTGGCGGTAGAGATCCTCGAAGCTGGAGATGACGAAATAGGTCGGCTGGAGATCGCTGATCACGTAGTCGGTACGCATGACCCGGTCGACGTTCAGCATGATCCGGTTCGGGCTTTCCGCCTCGACCGAATAGACCACTTCGGTCGGACCGGAGAGAATGCCAGCGCCATAGGCGCGGATATCACCCGGCGTTTCTTCCAGCAGGCCGAATTCGACCGTATACCAATAGAGCGAGCCCAAGGCCTTCAGCCGGTTGTAGCGCATCGCCTTCCAGCCGGCCTTGCCATATTCCTGCATGTAATCCGCGTAAACCGGATCGGTCAGCATGGGCACGTGCCCGAAGACATCGTGGAAGACATCGGGTTCCTGGATGTAATCGAATGTCTCGCGCGTGCGGATGAAGTTTCCTGCCGGAAAGCGCCGGTTGGCAAGATGCCAGAAGAACACGTGATCGGGGATCAGCATGGGCACGGGCACCACGCTCCACCCGGTGAGCTTGTCCAGTTCTTCCGACAGTTTGCCGAATTCGGGCACACCGCCGCGCCCCAGATCGAGCTTTTCGGTGCCTTCCATGAACGCAGTCGCGGCGCGGCCGGGCAGCATCTCCATCTGGCGCTTGAACAGATCGTTCCAGATCGCATCGTCGTCGCTGTCGTATTCGGTCTGCTTGGGCTCGAGCCAGTCGTCGCCGATATGGGCGGGCTTCTTCAGCGGCGCGGTGAAGACATCCGCCGGCATTTCCGGCAGGCGGGTAAAGTCGTGCTCTGGTTCTGCGAGTGTAGCCATACATCCTATTTAAGCGCATTGTCCGGCGGTTACAAATGGGGAGATTTCGCAGGTGAAACGCAAGCGGTACGAGGCTCTGCTGGCCCCGATGCAGGAGGAGCTGGTAGCCATGGCGCGCTGGGCGCGGGTGACCGGACAGCGCATCGTGGTGCTGTTCGAGGGACGCGACACGGCGGGAAAGGGCGGCGCCATCCGCACCATCTCCGAAAAGCTGAACCCGCGCCAATGCCATGTGGTGGCGCTGGGAAAGCCGACCGAGGCCGAGCAGGGCCAGTGGTATTTCCAGCGCTATGTCCCCCACCTGCCGACCACCGGGGAGATCGTGCTGTTCGACCGCAGCTGGTACAACCGCGCCGGGGTGGAGAAGGTGATGGGCTTCGCCACGCCAGATGAAGTGGACCATTTCCTCGATCAGGTGCCGACCTTCGAGAAGATGCTGGTCGACGACGGTATTCTCCTGTTCAAATACTGGCTGGGCGCGGATCAGGAAAAGCAGGAGGAGCGGCTGCGCGAGCGGCTGGACGATCCGCTGAAACGCTGGAAGCTGTCGCCCATAGATCTTGCCGCGCGAGACCAATACGATGCCTACACCAGGGCCCGCGAAGCCATGCTCGCGCGGACGCATACGGACCATGCCCCCTGGACGCTGGTCGATTTCAATGACCAGAAGCGCGGGCGGCTGACGCTGGTGCGCGACCTGCTTGACCGGCTGCCCGACACGCAGTGCGATGCGGCCGCAATGGACTTTCCCGATCTCGGCCACGCGCCGCTGGAGGAAAGCTACGGCGTCCTCCAGCCGATCGCGACCTTACCGGAAAGCTAAACAGCGCGTTCAAAGACGGCGGCCATGCCCTGCCCGCCGCCGATGCACATGGTCTCCAGGCCATAGCGTACTTCGCGGCGCTGCATTTCATGCGCCATATCGGCCAGGATGCGGATGCCAGTGGCGCCGATGGGGTGGCCGAGCGAGATGCCCGAGCCATTGACGTTCACGATGTCGCGGCGGCTGTCGTCTTCGGCAAAGCCCCAGCCCTTCATCACGGCCAGCGCCTGCGGGGCAAAGGCCTCGTTGAGTTCGATCAGCCCGATATCGTCCCAGCCGAGCCCGCTGCGCGCGAACAGGCGGTACACTGCGGGGACCGGTCCGATGCCCATGCGCGAAGGATCGCAGCCCGCCGCGCTCCAGCTGTGGAACCACAGGATGGGTTCGAGGCCCAGTTCCTCCACCTTGTCTTCCGCAACCACGAGGCAGGCGGCGGCCGCATCGTTCTGCTGACTGGCATTGCCCGCCGTAACGATGGCCTCTGGATCGCGCTTGCCATCGATGGCGCGCAGTTTGGCCAGGCTCTCCATATCGGCATCCTCGCGGAAGCCTTCGTCTTTTGCGAAAATCACCGGATCGCCGCGGCGCTGAGGGATTTCGACCGGCACGATCTGCTCGTCGAACTTGCCTTCTGCCCAGGCCGTGGCCGCGTTCTGATGCGAGCGGACGGCAAACTCGTCCGAGGCTTCGCGCCTGATGCTGTAATCCTTGGCCAGATTTTCCGCCGTCTCGATCATGCCGGTAATGACGCCGAACCGTTCGATCGGCTGGCTCATGAGGCGGCCCCGCGTAAGCCGATCCCACAGCACCATGTCGCCCAGCCGCGCCCCGTGGCGCGCCTTGGTCGTGTAATGTTCGACATTGGACATGCTTTCGACACCGCCTGCCAGCACGCAATCGGCAGCGCCGGTCTGGACCATCATCGCAGCCGTGGCGACGGCCTGCAGGCCCGAACCACAGCGGCGGTCGAGCTGGAAGCCCGGCACTTCGATGGGATAGCCTGCGGCAAGCCAGCTCCAGCGGCCGATGGCGGGCGCTTCACCGCTGCCGTAGCCCTGGCTGAAAACCACATCGTCGACGCGGGCCGGATCGATGCCCGATCTTTCGACCAGCGCCCGGATGATGATCGCGCCCAGTTCCCCTGCCTCGATTGGGGCAAGACTGCCCAGGAACTTGCCCACGGGGGTGCGCAGCGGCTTGCAAATGGCGACTCGGCGAAGGCTGGTTTCGTTCATCTATGCTGGTCCATTCTTGAATGAAGTTGACACAGTTGACAGTGTCCTGGGGTTAAAACCGAAGGCGCTGCAAAGCGGCGCTGTAGACGGGGAAATGAGAGGGTGCGGCGAAGTCCATCCCGCCGTCATCGCACAGGCCAAGGCCTGTAGGACAGCCCATATTCGCAAGCCGCCCCTATTCCCCATCCGAGAGGCGGGCGACATCCCGGTCGATCAGATCGCCGATGGCGCCCGACGACAGGCCAAGCCGTTCGGCCAGCACTTCCTCGGTATGCTGACCGAGGAAGGGAGCCGGGGCCGGATCGCGCGCGTCGCGCCCGGGAATGTTGGCAAAGCTGCGGGTGGCGGGATATTCGAAACCGCTGGGATTGCCCGCGCTGGGGGTAAACAGGGGATTATCCCCCACAAGCTCCGGATCGTTCGCGGCCTCATGCATGGTGCGATAGCGTTCGAATGTGCAGCCCTCCGCGCCCATGGCAGCGGAAAGCTGTGCCCAATCCGTCGCCCCTGCGCGGGTCTGGAAAAGGTCGAACAGAGCATGGCGATGTTCGAAACGCGGGCGGTCGCCATCGGCGAAACGCACGCCGCGTGTCTCTTCGAGCGCGGCGATCTCCTGCTCCAGACCGAAGGCTTTGACGAGGCCCGTCCACTGCTTGGCGGTGAGCGCCGCAACCATGAAACGCGTGCCGTCCTCGCTGCGGAAATCACGCCCGAATGCGCCCCAGATCGCATTGCCGAGCCGTTCGCGGTCCCCGCCCCGATAGAGCATTTCGGCCAGGGCCCCGCTGTTGGCGACCGTGCCGATGGCGACATCGCCCAGCGGCACGCGCAGTTCGCTGCCCTGCCCCGTTCTGTCGCGGTGACGGATGGCAGAAACCAAGGCGAAGGCGCAGTAAGCGCCGGTGATGAAATCCCAGGCGGGCAGCACCTGATTGACCGGCGGAGCGGTGTCCTGATCCCATTCTTCCGGGCCGCACATCAGCGGATAGCCGCTGGCCGCGTTGACGGTGAAATCCATCGCCTGGCGCCCATCGTGCCAGCCCATGATGCGTACGCTGACGAGATCGGGGCAATTCGCCGCCACCGCTGCATGGGAGAGGAAGCTCTTTTCGGGCAAATTGGTGATGAGATTCCCGGTCTTTGCCGAAAGCTCCACCAGCAGCTCGCGCCCCTCGCCGCTGCGCAAATCGAGCGCGACCGATTTCTTGGCGCGGTTTAGATTTTCCCAGCTCAGCGAGCGGCCCTGCTCGGTGAGCATGTAACGATCGTAATCGAGCCCACCCGCCTTGTGATCGACGCGGATGACCTCCGCGCCCATCTGCGCGCAGTAAAGCCCGGCGGTGGGCGAGGCGACGAAGCTGGACGCTTCGATGATCGAGAGATCGTCGAGGAGGTTATACACCCCTCAGAGGCCCGCCGCATATTCGCGCAGCATGCGCTTGGCGATCTGCAGCTGGAGGATCTGTGTGGTGCCTTCGTAAATGCGGTAGATGCGCGCGTCGCGGAAGAACCGCTCGGCATCATATTCGGCGAGATAGCCTGCCCCGCCATAGATCTGCACCACCCGGTCGACCACGCGGCCGCACATTTCTGATGCAAATACCTTGAAAGCGGCGGCGTGCTTCACCGTATCCTCGCCCCGGTCCACGCGCGCCGTCACATCGGCCATCATGGCTTCGGCGGCGTAAATCTCCGTCCAGCTTTCGGCCAGCATCTGCTGGATCAGCTGGAAGTTGGAAATCGATTCCCCGAAGGCCTGCCGGTCGGTGGCATATTTGGTCGCGCTGTCGAGCGCGCGGCGCGCATAGCCCGCGCTGGCCGCGCCGACCGAGATGCGGCCATTGTCCAGGCTCATCATGGCGAAGCGGAAGCCCTGCCCCGGTTCGCCGCCCAGCAGCGCCTCGCCCGGGACATGCACATCGTCGAGCATGACGTCGGCGATGTGGCTGCCCGCCTGGCCCATCTTCTTATCCGGACTGCCGACCGACACACCGGGCGTATCCATCGGTACGATAAAGGCGCTGACATGCGCGTTCTTGGGCAATGCGTCCTTTTCCGTGCGCGCCATGATCAGCGCGACATCGGCATGCGGGGCATTGGTGATGTACCGCTTGGTTCCATTGAGGATCCAGCCGTTCCCATCGGGATCGGGTTTCGCCATGGTCTGCATGGCGGCACTGTCGCTGCCGCTGCCCGGTTCGGTAAGGCCGAAGCAGGCGATCGCCCCTTCCGCAATCTTCGGCCACCATTCGGCCTTCTGCGCCTCGGTGCCGCCGTTCTTGATGGCGGAATTGAACATGCCGACATTGATCGAGAAGATCGACCGGAAGGCAGGCGCGGCATAGGCCATGGTCTGCACGACCTTGGCATATTGCGTAATATTGAGCCCCGCACCGCCAAAATCCTCGGGCACGGTGAGGCCGAACAGACCCATGTCCTTCATTTCGGAAAGGATATCGTCGGGCACCTTGTCATGCTCGATCATGTCCTTTTCCGCCGGGATCAGGCGTTCGCGCACGTAGCGTTCGAGCTGTTCGTGGAATTGCTCGAAAGTATCCTGGTCCATTCCGGGATTGGGGCCGGCACTCATTCGCTCTCTCCGTCGGTCGTGGGGCTGTTTTCTTGTGATTCTTCCGCAGGCATCCGCTGTTCGTCGAGCATGGAAGCGGCGTCCTCGAGCGCCTCTGCTTCCTGCTCGGTCACGGGCCCGGGATCGGCCCCATCGGTCGAGGAATTGCACGCCGCAAGGGCGGCAAGTCCGATCAGGGCGAGCGGGGCTGCGAGTCGGTTCATGACTGGATGCTAGCTCCCCGCAGCGCCATCGCCAAAGCCGTTACGGCAAGGCGCGGGCAGGCCGCGACAGCCCGCCCGTACCCTAAGCAACGGTCTTACTGGGCCTGATCTTCGCCCATGGCATCCATCGCCGCTTCGGCAGTAGCAGCGGCATTGTCGCCCGCGGCTTCAACCGAGGCCGCTTCGGCTTCGGTCACCGTGCCGGCACTGTCGTTTTCGCTGGCGGTGACGCTGGCAGCCGGATCGGCAACCGGCTCTTCTTCGACCGGGGCCATCGCTTCGTCGGCCGACACTTCGACGGTTTCCGCTTCGGCTTCAGTCGAGGCGTTGTCATTGCTGCCGCAGGCGGCGAGCGCGAGGCTGGTGGCGAGGACGGCAGTGATACGGAACTTCATGGTAATCTCCTTCGAATTGGATCGCGGGGCTGGTTAATCGCTCCCCCGCCCTCACGCCAAGGGGAAAATGCACTCTGGGCGGTTGCGCTGGCGGCACGGTGCGGCAACAGGGACCGATGGTCGCCAGCGATACCACCAGTTTGAAGCATGCGCGCGAGGCGTTGCGCGCGACGTTCGGCTTCGATGATTTCCGCGGGCGGCAGGCCGATGTGGTGGGGCGGACGCTGGCGGGGCTCTCCAGCCTGGCGGTCATGCCCACTGGCGCGGGCAAATCGCTGACCTACCAGCTGCCCGCTGTCGTGCTGGAGGGCACCTGCGTCGTGATTAGCCCGCTGATCGCCCTGATGCACGACCAGTTGCGCAGCGCGCGGGCCAACGGCATCCGCGCCGCCACGCTGACCAGCGCCGATGCCGACTGGCGCGAGACGCAGGATGCCTTCCGCGCCGGGGAACTGGACCTGCTCTATGTCGCGCCGGAGCGGGCGAGCCTGCCCGCCTTCCGGGATTTTCTGACCAGCACGAAGCTGGCGCTGTTCGCTGTCGACGAGGCGCATTGCGTGTCCGAATGGGGCCATGATTTCAGGCCCGACTACCGGATGCTGCGCCCGCTCATGGATGCCTTCCCCGCCGTGCCGCGCCTCGCGCTGACCGCCACGGCAGACCGCCAAACCCGTGCGGACGTGATGGCGCAGCTTGGCATTCCGGATGACGGGCTGGTGCTGGCCGGCTTCGACCGGCCCAACATCCGCTATGCGATCCGCCACCGCGACAATCCGGTGCGCCAGATCGCCGCGCTGATGGCGGATCGGCCGGGCCCCGGCATCGTCTATGCGCAGACCCGCCGCAAGGTTGAGGATCTCGCCCAGAAGCTGGGCGACGCCACCGGCCGCGCCGTGAAACCCTACCACGCGGGGCTCGCCCCGGAGATCCGCGCCGCGAACCAGGCCACCTTCGTGGCGAGCGAGGACATGGTGATCGTGGCCACCGTCGCCTTCGGCATGGGGATCGACAAGCCGGACGTGCGCTTCGTCGCCCATGTCGGCGTCCCCAAGTCGATCGAGGGCTATTACCAGGAAACGGGCCGCGCCGGGCGCGATGGCGATCCTGCGGCCGCGACGATGTTCTGGGGCGCCGGCGATTTCGCCACCGCGAGAATGCGGCTGGCCGAGGTGGACGAGGACCGGCGCAATGCCGAACGCAGCCGGCTCGATGCGCTGGCCGGGCTGGTCGAGACGCCGCATTGCCGCCGGGCCGTGCTGCTGCGTCATTTCGGCGAGAACCCGCCCGAGACCTGCGGCAATTGCGACAATTGCCTCGACGCGCCCGACGTCACCGATGCCACCGAACTGGCCCGCAAGCTGCTCTCCGCGGTCTATCGCACCGGCCAGAGCTTCGGCATGGGCCATCTACAGAAAGTGCTCACCGGCGCGCAGGACGAACGGGTGCTCCAGCGCGGGCACGACCGGCTGAGCGTGTTTGGGATCGTGGAAGGCGACGACGCGCGCCTGCTCCAGCCGCTGGGCCGCGCGCTCCAGGCGCGCGGCGATCTGGTGCCGACCGAGCACGGCGGCCTGGCACTTGGCGGCAGCGCCCGGGAAATTCTCAAGGGCGAGCGCGATGTGGCCATAGTGGTTCCGCCCAAGCGCACCCGGCGCGGACGCGGCGGAAATGCGGAGGCAAATCCGGTGGGCGATCCGCTGTTCGAGGCGCTGCGCGAATTGCGGCGGGAACTGGCGACCGAAGCGCAGGTCCCACCCTATGTCATCTTCCACGATTCCACCTTGCGCGAAATGGCCGCGGCGCGGCCGGCGAGCCTTGGCGAGTTGGGACGTATTGGCGGCGTCGGAGCGAAGAAATTGGAAGCTTACGGCAAACGCTTCGTCGATGAGATCGGGCGCCATTAAGACAAGTGTTTACACCTAGAGACGAATAGGCCACGCTTTGATCGCGTAGATATGGCCCTTTTTCTTTAGAGAGTATTGCATGCCCCCTCGCCGCATGAAGTTACAGGGTCTTCTGATCCTCATCTTGCTGGCTTTGATTGCGGCATCCTCGCTGCTGTTGGTGCCGCTGAAAACGGCACTGCCCACCGGTCTCGAATTGCCGCGGGCCGTGCTGATCATCCAGCCGACCGTCCTCCTGCTCCTTGCCGCGGTCGTGGGCTGGTGGGCAGCGCCGAAAGTCGATCTGAAAGCGCCCATCATCGCAGGGCTGGTCCGCCGGCGGCCATACAAAGCGCACTTGCGATGCGCTCTGCTTCCCTCCCTCGCCGTGGGCATCGCGGGTGCGTTGGTGCTGGGCGCCTATGGCCTGGTCACGGCGCCTTTTTTTGCGGATGCCGATGTGACGCTGGCACCGCCGCTGATGACGCGCGTACTCTATGGCGGAATCGGTGAGGAGATCATGGTCCGCTGGGGCCTGATGTCACTGCTGGCGGTGGGGCTGGCAAAGCTGCCCATCACGAGACCGGCCGCCTTGTGGAATGCCAATCTCATCGCGGCCGTTCTGTTCGGCCTCGGCCACCTGCCCACGCTCTATGCAGTCGTAGCCGCACCGCCGGCGTGGATCGTCACCACGGTGATTGTCGGCAATGCGGCGCTCGGCTTGGCCTTCGGCTGGCTCTTCATGCGCCGCGGGCTGGAATCGGCGATGTTCGGCCATATCCTCGTTCATCTCTTCGCTGCCGCGGGAGCGCTCGCCTTGGCCTGATACCGGTTTTGCTTGACCCTCGCCGGCATCGATATAAATATGATATCATAATTATATCGGAGGAGTGATCGGGAATGTCAGTAGAATTGACCGGAATGAAGACGAGCCGCGAGCATGCGGCCACCAGCTACAATGGCTACGTCATGCTGGGCATCCTTGTGGTTGTCGTCGCTGCGCTGGCCTTCATCATTCCCGGCATGGCACCGGGAGACGGAGCCGCGAAAGCGGCGAAGATCGGCTTCGTCGCCATGCTGTTCGTTTCGGCGATCTGCGTTCTCATTCTCGCCATCGGCTTCTTCATGATCCAGCCCAATCAGGCGGCAGTCATTACCCTGTTCGGTGCCTATCGCGGCAGCGAACGGACGGAGGGCCTGCGCTGGGTCTGGCCGTGGATGGGCAAGACGAAGATTTCCGCCCGCGCCCACAACATCCATTCCGAGCGGGTCAAGATCAACGACCTGCGCGGCAATCCGATCGAGATTGCCTGCAATGTGGTCTGGCGCGTGCGCGATACGGCGCAGGCGAGCTTCGACGTCGACGATTACAAGGAATTCGTAAACATCCAGATCGAGGCCGGACTGCGCACCGTGGGCTCGCGCCATCCCTATGACGATTTCGAAAGCGAGGAAGTCACGCTGCGCGGCAGTGCCGATGTCGTCAATCGAGAGCTGCTGGAAGAACTCAACGACCGGCTGAAAGTCGCCGGTGTGGTCGTGGACGAGGCCGGGCTTACGCATCTTGCCTATGCCAGCGAGATCGCCAGCGCGATGCTCAAGCGCCAGCAGGCCGATGCCATCATCGCGGCCCGCGCCAAGATCGTGCTGGGAGCGGTCGGCATGGTGGAAGACGCGCTGACCAAGCTCAGCCAGGACGGCATTGTCGAGATGGACGATGAACGCCGTGCTAATATGGTGTCCAATTTGATGGTGGTGCTCTGCGGCGAGAAGGAAGCGCACCCCGTGGTCAATGCGGGATCGCTCTACTGAGCATTCGTTTGTAACTTTCATGCCTCAGAAAAAAGCCTTCGCCCTGCGTCTCGACCCGGCAGTCCATGCCGCGGTCGAGCGCCTGGCCGCAGACGAACTGCGCAGCGCCAATGCCCAGATCGAGATGCTGCTGCGCGAGGCGCTGAAACGCCGGGGCATTGATGTGAAACAAAGCGCGGCGCCGAAGCGGGGGCGGCCACCCAAGGAAAGCAGCGATGGATAAAAAGGATGGTGCCTGGTTCAGGCAGAAGAAATTCGGCTATGGCGCAGGCTGGCCGATCGCCTGGCAAGGCTGGCTGGTTCTCGCTCTCTACATCGGCACTGCCATGATCGCCGCCCTGCTATGGGAGAGCCAGGACGACGTCTATGAAATGGCAGCGGTGATCTTGTTCATAGGCGCGACGATTGCCTTGATCGCAGTGAGCCGCGCCAAGACCCGCGGCGGCTGGCGCTGGCGCCCCTGACCTGAACCGCAAGCGATAAGCCGCGCTCAGGAACGCCCGACCCCCTCCTATCGTTGGTAAGGAAAGGAGTGTGAAATGGCAGGCGGATGGGCGCGCGACGGCGCCGTACAGGATCAGATAGACGATACGGTGAGCGATGCGATCAGCGCCGCCCGCGCACGTATGCCGCGCGGGGAAAGCGCGGAATATTGCGACGAGTGCGGCGAACCGATTCCGGAGAAACGCCGCGCAGCCTTGCCCGGCGTCAGAACTTGCGTTGCCTGCCAGTCGGGACGCGACGCTTCCGTACGACAGTCCGGTTTCAACCGCCGGGGAAGCAAGGACAGCCAGTTGCGCTGAGGCGCCGCCCGGTTCAAGGCCAGCGCAATGACATCACCTTTCATCTGGCTGCAGCACGCCCTGCCCCATCACCTTGTCTCGCGCGGCGCGGGGAAGATCGCGTCCAGCCGGACGCCGTGGCTCAAGAACCTGCTGATCCGGCGGTTCATCGACGCCTATGATGTAGACATGAGCGAAGCTGCCCGCAGCATCGAACAATTCGCCAGCTTCAATGATTTCTTCACCCGCGAACTGAAGCCAGGCGCACGTCCGCTGGCCGATGGCTCCACCCAGATCCTAAGCCCCGCGGATGGAGCGGTCAGCCAGATCGGACGGATCGAGCAAGGACGCATCTTCCAGGCGAAGGGACGCCATTTTACCGCAGCGCAATTGCTGGGCGGCGACGAGCAGCTTGCCCGCAAATTCGACGGCGGAAATTTCGCCACCATCTATCTTTCGCCGCGAGACTATCACCGCGTCCACATGCCTGCCGCAGGTACGCTGGACCACGCGACTTACGTGCCCGGCGAGCTTTTCTCGGTCAATCAGGTCACTGCGGAAAATGTCGACGGCCTGTTCGCGCGTAACGAACGGCTAGCGTGCGTATTCGAAGGCCCCGATGGGACCTTTGCCAGCGTGATGGTCGGCGCCATGATCGTGGCCGGCATCGAGACGGTCTGGTCGGGTCTGATCGAGACACACAACCCGGAGCTTGTGCGTGCCGATTATGCCCCGGGTCAGCACAGCTTCTCTGCTGGCGACGAGATGGGCCGTTTCATCCTCGGCTCCACCGTGGTGCTGTTGTTCGAGCCGGGCAAAGTCGAATGGAGCGCGGGCCTGAAGGCGGGCGACTCCGTCCGCATGGGCCAGGCGATCGGCCGTAGGTTAGGGTAATAGATGCCCCGCCCGGTCGCGCTTGGTCGCGAGGTAACGGGCATTATGCGGATTGTCGGGCAGCGAATGCGGCACGCGTTCCGCCACGCCGACTCCTTGCGCCGACAGGGCATCGACCTTCGCCGGATTGTTGGTCATCAGCCGGATCGCCCTGATGCCGAGCAACTCCAGCATGCGCGCCGCCGTGGGAAAATCGCGCGCTTCATCGGGCAGGCCCAGGCGCGTATTGGCATCGACCGTGTCGAAGCCCTGATCCTGCAGACGATAGGCGCGCAGCTTGTTCACCAATCCGATCCCGCGCCCTTCCTGCCGCATATAGAGCAGCACGCCCCAGCCGCCCTTTTCAGCCTCATGCGCCATGGCGTGCAGCGCGGCATTCAATTGCGGACCGCAATCGCATTTGAGGCTGCCGAGAATATCCCCTGTCAGGCATTCGGAATGCAGGCGGACCAGCGGCGGCTTATCGGTATTTTCCTGCCCGATGATAAGCGCGACATGCTCGCGCGTGTCGTCAGGCGAACGAAAGGCCACAATGCGGGCCCCTTCCGCCGCCGCCACCGGAAGCCTGGCGCGCGTGGCAATGCGCAGGCGCGCAGGATCGGTGAATTCGCTTAGGTCGCTTGGCTTCAGGCTCGCGGCCTCGCTTGCTCCGCTTGGATCGACAAGGAAGGCGGGCAGGATACCGGCGATCCGGGCCAGCTCCAGCGCAGCGCGGGCCTGCTCTTCCCATTCGAGGGAGAGCGCCTTGAACGGACCTTTCAGCGGATTTTGCAGATCGAGCGCGGGATCCGCGACGGCAAGCGCAGCTGGCAGGTCGAATGCTTCTGCGCCGCGGAGAAGAACGGGCGTGCTAGGCACCGCAGCCTCGCGCTGATTGGCGAGCTTGAGCGTGGCGGCTCGTGTGGCGGACACCAGCATCGTCTCGCCCGCGACGTCGGAAAACGCGGTTTCGACCGGCTGCAGCAACGGCGCATCCTCGATCGCGAGCGGCCAGCCGTGGCGCAGCGCATCCACCGCCAGCGCCGCGCGCCGCGAAGGGGAAGGCTCGCTCAGATGTCGAACTCCGTCACCAGCGGGACGTGGTCGGACGGTTTTTCCCAGTCACGCGCGTATTCGTGGACCGAATGACCGGTCGCCTGCTGCGCCAGTTCGGGGCTCGCCCACATGTGATCGAGACGGCGCCCCCGATCGTTCACTTTCCAGTCCTTCGAGCGGTAGCTCCACCAGCTGTAATAGCGCTCGGGCGCCTTGATATGTTCGCGCCCGATATCGGACCAGCCATGCGCATCCATGAAGCGCTGGAGGCTTTCGACCTCGATCGGCGTGTGGCTGACGACTTTCAGCAACTGCTTGTGATTCCACACATCGCTTTCGAGCGGGGCGATGTTGAAATCGCCCACGATTAGCGTCGGCCGATCGACGGCATCGGCCCAGCGGGTCATGCGTTCGAGAAAGTCCAGCTTCTGCCCGAATTTCGCATTCACTTCGCGGTCGGGCTCGTCGCCGCCCGCCGGGACATAGACATTCTCAACGATCATGCCGTCATGCTCGGGAAGTTCGACGCCGACATGGCGTGCCTCGCCATTGTCCTGCCAGTCGTGGCGCGAGAATTCGCGGATCGGCACGCGGCTCACCGTCGCCACGCCGTGATACCCCTTCTGGCCGTGGACTGCGACGTGCTCGTAGCCCAGCTGCCTGAATGCCTCATAGGGGAACTGGTGTTCCTGGCACTTGATCTCTTGCAGGCACAGGATATCGGGTGCCATTTCTTTCAGGAAACGCTCCACGATGGGCATGCGCAGGCGAACGGAATTGATGTTCCAGGTAGCTACAGAAACCATGGCGCGGGAGATAGGGTGCCAAGGCTCGACGGTCTACCCGCAGCGGGCAACAAAAAACCCTCGAGCCGGGGGCATTGGCTCGAGGGTTCCTTGTGAGCGTTCGTCACGCTTTGACGAAGCGGTTAAGTAAGCGGGGCAATCAACAGGGGGGAAATTGCCGCCCGCCGCTTCGATAAATCATTTTTAGGCCTCTGCGGATTGCTACTCAATGAACGCAAACCGTCAGAGAATCGCAAAAGGCGAACGGCCTGACGCCCTTCCGTTCAGCCCGGGCGACGAGACGAGCGGCGCGGGTCCTTGAAGGTGAACGCGCTGTCGGCAACCGACACGCCGTAGCGGTTGTTGCTGAGGCGCACGGTGGTGCGGTGATTCTGCGAATCGAGCGCAACCCAGTGCGTAAGGCGCAGACCGCCGGGAGCGGAGGCATCGCGGGCGAAGATCAGCGTGATGACGCCGAACTCCGGACGCTTGGGATCGCGTACCTGGATGCTGACGACATCGCTGTGGCTGGTCGGAACCAGCTTGCCGTATTTTTTCACATCCCGGCTGGGATCGAGCAGCGCGCCGAGCGGCGAATTGGTGATCGGCCAGCGCTGGACCTGGTTCACCTCGTAGTCGATCATATACATCGACTTGCCGTTCGAGACGACAAGGAGCGGCACGCCCTTTTCGTATTCGAAGCGGATCTTGCCGGGGCGCTTGAGCGTCATGACACCCGAAACGGCCTGGCCGTTGCGGTCCGTCTGGACGAAATTCGCCTTCATGGTGGAAATGCCGCGCAGCGCCGCGACCGCCTGGTCGAGATCGCCTGCAGCCGCCTCGACCGGGGTCGGTGCGGCATAGAAGGACGCGGGAACGCCGACGGCCATCGCCAGAGCGAGGGCCGATGCGACGGGGCGATTCTTGAAGATAGACAAGGTGTTCATGCTCCTGAGATAGGGTCGGAGCATTGAACTGACAGTGAACTGAGGGCGTTCCCGCCGTTCAGCTTCCGGAGCGCACGCCCCGCCAAGATTACTTGATCTTGGCTTCCTTGAATTCAACGTGCTTGCGCGCCACCGGGTCGTACTTCTTGAAGACGAACTTTTCGGTGTGGTTGCGCGGGTTCTTCTTCGTCACGTAATAGAAGCCCGTATCGGCGGTCGAGACGAGCTTGATCTTGACTGTTGCGGGCTTCGCCATGGCGTGTTCCTAAAGATCTTTCTGAGGGGCCGACCCGACGAGCGGGACAAGCCGAAAAAATAAGGGCGGCGCGAGCAGCACCGCCGTTCCGGCGCGCCCTTTGTGTGATTCACGGGAAAAAGTCAAGCGCCGGGACGCCGATGGCTTACCAATCTACCTTGCCGCGATTGGCCTTTACCGCGCCGCGGACCTTCTTCGCCTTGAGCCGCTTGACCTTGCCCACCCGATTGACACGGCTTTTCTTGCGCTTTTTCGGCGGCGTCAGCGCTTCGCCGAGCATGGCCACGAGCCGTTCGCGCGCCGCTTCGCGATTTTGCTCCTGTGTACGGTATTCATTCGCGGTGAGGACGATCTCCCCTGCCTTCGTGAATTTGCTGCCCGCAATCTCTTTCAGCCGCTCGAAGGCCTCGGGCGGCATGCCGAGCTGGAAGACATCGACTCGCAGCTGCACCGAAGTGGCTACCTTGTTCACATTCTGACCGCCCGGACCGGAAGAGGCGATGAATTTCTCCTCCGCTATTTCCAGCGCACGGTCGGCAATTCTACCCATCCGCAAACCCGAGAGCGGCAAAATCGCGCGGCAGGGGCGCGGTCGCCTCGATGGGCGATTTGCCTTCGCGTGGGACAGCCAGGCCGGCGGCATGGAGCATGGTGCGCGGCGCACCCTTCCCCGTGCCGTACACCGGATCGCCGAGCAGCGGCAGACCCAGCCCCGCTTCGCAATGAATGCGGATCTGATGGGTGCGGCCGGTTTCCGGGCGAAATTCCAGCAAGGCCTTGCCATCGTGTTCCATGAGCTTGCGCCAATGGGTGACCGACGGTTTGCCCTTCTTCGCAGCGATCATGCGCCAGCCCTTCCCGGCGCTGCTGATCTTGGAAAGCGACAATTCGATCGTGCCTTCTTCCTCAGCGGGCACTCCGGCAACGATGCCGAGATAGCGCTTGGTAACCAGCCGATCCTCGAAGGCCTTGGCGAATCGCTTGAGCGCCTTGGGATTGCGTGCAAGCAGCAGGCACCCGCTGGTATCGGTATCGAGCCGATGGACCGGCGAAGGCGCGCGCTGAAAACCGAGTTTCAATTGCTCGAAATGATCTTCGAGACACGGACCGCCGCGCTTCGGGCGATCGACCGGGAGACCGGCGGGCTTGTCGATGACGAGCGCTTCGCCGTCTTCGAAAATAATCGGGATGGGGGTCATGCAGTCTTCAATTCGGCGCGCACCAGTTGGCGCAGCGCGTTGCCGAGGAAGAAACCGTCCTCGAGATCGGCAATCGTGAGTTCGGCTTCGCGTGCCTTGCCCTGATCGAGCAGCGACTGGCGAAAAACGCCGGGCAGCAGGCCGAGGCGCGCTGGCGGTGTGAGCAGGATGCCGTCGCGTTCGATAAAGATATTGGTCACGCAGCCTTCGGTCAGCAACACGTCCTCGCGCACGAACAGCGCTTCGCTTGCGCCGTTCTGCCGCGCGACGGCCTGCCCGTCCTCATAAAAGCCGCGATCGGTGGTTTTGTAGCGCAGGCGCCAATCATCAGGATCGACAGGCAGCGGGAGCACAATGCACGGAGCAGGACTGGGCCACGGGGCAGGCATATCTTCGACCTGAAGCGCGACTGCCCCACTGCGCGACGAGAGCAGGCGGATCCTGCTCGGCTTGTCGAGGACGAAGCACGAAGCATGGAGTTGATTGCGCGCTTCGTGCCGGTCGAATCGGAATCCCAAATCGTTCGCCGCATGCGTCATGCGTTCAAGATGCTTTTCCAGCATCTCGATGCCCTGTTCGGGCGTGAAGCGCATGGTTTCGATCAGATCGAACTGCGCCGCCTGATGTTCGGGTGAGGAAGTGCGCGCGAATTCTCCCTTCAGCAGCGCTTCGCGCCATTCGGTTCGCATGTTGCCATCGGCGACGATGGCCCCGCCGACACCGAGCACGGCCTTGCCGCGGCCGTTTTCCACCTCGGTCAGCCTCAGCGTCCGAATGGCGACATTGAAAGCCGCATCGCCATCGCTGCCGATCCGGCCGATCGCGCCGCAATAGGGCCCGCGCGCGGCAGGCTCTAGCTGATCGATCAGTTCCATCGCGCGGATCTTGGGAGCGCCGGTGATGGATCCGCACGGGAAAAGAGCCCGTACGAGATCGATCGCGCTCATATCCTCTCGCAGCCTGGCCCGTACCACGCTGACCATCTGATGGACGGTGGGATAGCTTTCTATGGCGAAGGGTTCGTCGACGCGCACACTGCCGGCCTGCGCCACACGCGAAAGATCGTTGCGCATGAGATCGACGATCATGAGATTTTCTGCACGGTCTTTCACCGAGGCTGCCAGTTCGTCGGCCAGGGCGCGATCCTGATCCTCATCGGCGGATCGCGGACGCGTCCCCTTCATCGGCTTGGCCTTCGCCTCCCCGTCTTTCAGCGAAACGAAGAGTTCGGGCGAGAGGCTGAGCAGCCAGTGCGAGCCATCGAATATCACTCCGCCATAGCCGGCTCGGGCAGCAGGCCGGAGCGCCGCATAAAGCCCCAGCGGATCGCCAGTGAAACCGCCCGCCAGCGGGAAGGTCAGATTGGCCTGATAGATGTCGCCGCCGCGAATCGCGTCCTGAAGCTGCGCGAAAGCTTCAGCATATCCGCCCAGGGAAAGCTGCGGCTCGAGCGGGCCGACGCTGCCCGGGCCCGTCGAGCGTCCGGCAAGCCATCGCGGCATGTCGGAAGCGGCGATGCGCTCCGCTCCGTCGAACAGGCCGAGCCAGACCAATGGTCCGGTGCCACCGGTTCTTGCAGCGGCAAGATGGGCCAGACGCGGCTCCAGCGCCAGACCTGCCTCATAGGCAATATAGCCGGCAAGTTCGCCGCCTTCCTTGCGAGCCGCTTCGGCAGCGGCAAGTACGCCGTCGACCTCTTCGGGGCGCCTGGCGACGAAGAGCGCGCGCGGGTTTTCATAGAATAACGCATCGGCGGCGCCGCTATCGCGCGCATCGTCCAGCAATACAAAGGGATGTCGGCCCGCCATTCTGCAGAAAGCCTTTACATTCCTTAGCGTGCAAGTCGAGCGATAGCTTGACCTTGCGCCCGCCACTGCGCCAAGTCGCCGACGGAAGGGTGGCAAGGGCTGGAATGAATATGGACAGGATTTTCCTCGGACTTGGCGCAAATGGCGAGCCGCAGCATCTGCAGCTGGGACAAGCCAATCGCCACGGTCTGATTGCGGGAGCGACCGGCACCGGCAAGACCGTGACGCTGCAAGGCCTGGCAGAGAGCTTCTCCGCTGCAGGCGTTCCGGTGTTCGTTGCCGATGTGAAGGGCGATCTGGCAGGCATTTCGATGGCCGGTTCGCCCCAGTTCAAGCATGCCGACAAACTGGAAAGCCGTGCCAGGGAATTGGGTATGGAAGATTATGCCTATGCCGATAACGCGGCGGTCTTCTGGGACCTATACGGGGAAAAGGGCTTCCCCATCCGCACGACCATTTCCGAGATGGGACCACTCCTGCTCGCCCGGCTGCTCGGTCTCAACGACACACAGGAAGGTGTGCTGAATATCGTCTTCCGCCATGCGGACGAGAACAATTTGCTGTTGCTGGATCTGGGTGACTTGCAGGCGATGCTGGCTTTCGCTTACGACAACGCGAAAGATCTGTCGGGTAAATACGGCAACGTATCCAAGGCCAGCGTGGGCGCGATCCAGCGCCAGCTGCTGAGCTTCGAAGCGCAGGGTGCGGACATGTTTTTCGGCGAGCCTGCGCTGGAAATAAACGATTTCATCAAGCTTGATGAGAACGGGCGGGGCATCGTCAACGTGCTTGCCGCCGACCGGTTGATGCGCAGCCCCAAGCTCTATGCGACCTTCCTGCTGTGGCTGCTGGCCGAACTGTTCGAAACCCTTCCGGAAGTCGGCGACCCTGAAAAACCCAGGCTCGTGTTCTTCTTCGACGAAGCTCATCTTCTGTTCGACGATGCACCCGACGCGCTGGAGGACAAGGTCGAACAGGTCGTACGCCTGATCCGGTCGAAGGGCGTCGGCGTCTATTTCGTCACGCAGAACCCGATCGATATTCCAGAAAAGATCGCCGGGCAGCTGGGCAATCGCATCCAGCATGCCCTGCGCGCTTTCACGCCGCGCGATCAGCGTGCGATCCGGGCGGCATCGGAAACCTTCCGCATCAATCCCGAACTGGATGTCGAGCAGGCAATCACCGAACTGAAAGTGGGCGAGGCCTTGGTTTCGACACTCGGGGAGGATGGCGCCCCGTCGGTGGTGCAGCGCACCCTCATCAAGCCGCCTCACTCGCGCCTCGGCCCCGTGACGGAGAAGGAGCGGAAGATCGTCAATTCGGTGAGCGATCTGGACGGAAAATACGATGATCCCGTGGACCGGGAAAGCGCGGAGGAGGTGCTCGCCGCCAAGACGGCCGATGCGGCAGCGACCGCTGCAGAGGTGGAACAGAAGGGCCGCGCCGAGGTCGGCAAACGCGAACGCAAGACGACCAGCATGTGGACGAGGGCCGGCAAGGCCGCTGCGACCGCCGCCGCCGGATCGCTGACCTCGGTGGCGGTCGCCACGGTGTTGGGCAAGAAGTCCAGCGCCGATCCGGTCCGCACCGGCCTCAACGCTTTCGTGCGCAATATCGTGGGCGGGTTGATGCGCTAGAGCGGCAAGCGCAATTCCGCGCGCAGACCGCCGCCCGAGCGATTGGCCAGCGCCAGCTTTCCGCCATGCTGCTCGGCAATGGCGCGGGCGATAGTAAGGCCGAGCCCTGCGCCGCCCGTCGCCCGGTTGCGGCTGGTCTCGCCGCGAGTGAACGGCTCCATCATTTCCGCGATACGGTCTTCGGGAATGCCCGGGCCGGTGTCTTCGACGCTGATGATGGCTTCGCCGCCCCGCTTTTCCAGCGTGATTTTCGCCGTACCGCCGTACCGCAGCGCATTCGACACGAGATTGCGCACTGCTCGCTTGGCCCATGTCAGATGCACGGGTGCGGCGACATGGTCGCCTTCCGTGAGCGAGACGGGCAGTTCCATATCCTCGAATTCCTCGACCACCGAAACCAGCAAGGCGTAGAGATCGGTCCGTTCGGCCGGCTTTTGAGCCCGGCCCAGCCGGGCGAGCAGCAGGATTTCGTCGAGCGTGCGGGTAATATCCTCGATGCTATCGACCATCCGCGCCCGGGCGGTTTGGTTTTCGACGCTCTCCACCCGCACACGCAGCGCGGCGAGCGGCGTCTTGAGATCGTGCCCGATCGCCCCGAGCATCACGTCCTTTTCCTCGATCATGGCCCCGATCCGTGCCTCCATCACATTATGGGCTGAGATCAGTCGGCGCAGATCCTCCGGCCCGCGCGGGTCCATCGGTTCGCTGCTGCCAGGAGCCTGTGCAAATTCCTCTGTCCGCCGGGTCAGATCGGCAAGCGGCAGCGTGATGCGGCGCAGAACCAGCCACAGGACCAGCGATAGCAACAAGGTGAGCGCGGCAGCCCGGGCGAGGGGCAGGACCGGACCGAGTCGGTCATCGGTGGGGCGGATCGGTGCGCGGACGATGTCCCAGCCCTCATCATCCCGTATCCCCGCAACGGCCACGGAGTCCGGAAGCTGGCTATCCTTGAGGTTCCGACGCCTTGCGAAACGCTGCAGAAAGCGCTGGGCGGCAGGATCCGAGGCGGCCGGGCGCGAGACCAGCCTGATTTCGCTGAATTCGCGCCCGTTATCGCGCAAGGTTTCGGCCAAGCGGTCTTCAAGTTCCGGTAAAACGCGGTCGCCCGTCAGAACTTCGAAAGCGGCGGCGCGGGTAAAATCGGTCCCGGCAAAACGTCGTCCGCCGCGCCGCCCCCATTCCCTGCCCCCGTTCCGAACTCTGTCGTTCGAAGCTCCTTCACTATCTGGCTGGAGACGTGTGTGTATCCTCATGAGCGGGCCCCGCAGCTCCGCCTCGCGCAGTTTGGCCGACGCGATGAGACGCAGGCCGAGCCTGTTGACCAGCTCGGTTTCGGCGCGATCCTTCTCTATCCGATACGTCAGAAAGCCATTGATGCCCTGAACCAGAAACAGGGTGAGAGCGACTGCCAGCGTGACCTGGCCGAGCAGGCTTTTCGGCAGGAATCGCCTCATGATTGTCCAAGCGATACGCGCTCGACCTCGGCGCCGAAACGGTATCCGCCGCCACGCACGGTCTGGATGAAATGCGGGTGGCGACTGTCGGCTTCGATCTTGCGGCGCAAACGGCTGACCTGATTGTCGACGGCGCGATCGAACAGATGCGCCTCGCGTCCCTGAACGATATCCAGCAACTGGTCGCGGTCAAGCACGCGGCGGGGCCGATCGCAAAATGCTTGCAGCATGCGGAATTCGGCGGTCGAGATCGGCACTAGCGTGCCTTCGGGATCGATCAGTCGGCGCTTGAGAGGGTCGAGAGTCCAGCCCTCGAAACGATAGGCTAGCTCCTCTGCCGGAGCGTTGGGAGATCGCTCGGCGCGGCGAAGGACGGAGCGAATCCGCGCCACCAGCTCGCGCGGCTCGAAGGGCTTGGCGACATAATCGTCGGCCCCGATTTCCAGCCCGATGATGCGGTCCATCGCCTCGCCCTTGGCGGTCAGTAAAATAACCGGCAGATTCCGCGCCTCGACCAGATGGCGGCAAAGCGACAATCCGTCTTCACCGGGCATCATGATATCGAGCAGAACGAGGTCCGGAGCTTCTGTCTGCATCCGGCTACGGGCCGCAGCCGCGCTGTCCGCTTCGATCACGGCGAACCCCTGGCCGATCAGATATTCGGCCAGGGGTTCACGCAGGGAACTCTCGTCATCGACGAGCAAGATCGTGGTAGGCGCGATGTCGGTCATCAAATCCTCTTGGTCGCGCCTATCTTGAGTTAGGCTTTTGGGACAAGGGTCTTACTCGCCCGCCGCCTGGCGTTTCGCTTGCCATTCGGCGCGGCGTGCCTCGCGGGCCTCTTTGCGTTCGGCAGCGGTTACCGTTCCGTCGCCATTCGCATCGGCCCTGTCGAAACGGGCAGTCGCTGCCGCGGTGAACTCGGTCCGGCTGATCGCCTTGTCTCCGTTGCTATCGGCCATGGCAAGCATCCGCATGCCTCCACGCCCATGGTGGCCGCGCTTGCTGCCGCGTCGTCCCTCACGCGCTTCGCCGCCACGTTTGCTGCGCATTTCGTGCATCGCTTGCAGTTCAGCTTGCGAGAGGCCTCCGGACTGGTCGGCATCCATTCTGGCGAAACGCTCGGCCATGCGCGCCTGGCGCTGCTCGGCGCGTGCATCATTCGCTTCGCTGCGCCGGTTCTTGCGGGCCTGATGCATCGCGGTCATTTCGCTCTGCGACAATTCGCCGTCGCCATCAGTATCTGCCTTGGCAAAGCGCTGCTCGGCACGTGCCGCGCGGTCGGCGGCGTCGAGAACGCCGTCTTTGTTCACGTCCATGCGCTCAAAGCGAGCGGTAGCATGGGAGATGGCTTCACCGCGAGTGACGTCGGCAGCCGGGGCAGCCTTGCCGATGGAACCCTGAGCCAGGACGGCGGTCCCGGTCAGAGCTACGGCGGCAGCGGAAAGTGCGAAAATGGTCTTCTTCATGATGCTCTCCAAAACAGGGGAGAGCTGCGCGGGTCCGTCGGGAGGGGAGGAAATCAACGTCCCCGTCGCAGCTCATGCCACTCTTCTAGGCTGCCATTGTCGCAGCATTATCCCGAAGACCCAATGAATTGTAACGGAATGTCGCGCATCGAAAGGACGGTTCATTTGGGCGAAAGGCCCGACCGGTCCGCCAACCCCGCATGACGGCGAACATCCCCTGCCCGCAAGACGCGGCCAGGGGACATCATGAAAGGAGCAGTCTCCTAGAGGGGCGCGCACTCGCGTTCGAGCCATGCCAGATCTTCGCCCTCGAGCTGCGGCGCAAGGATCTCCCGCGTTTTGGCGTGGTAGCTATTCCACCACTCGATTTCCTGCGGGGTCAGCATCGATTTGTCGACCAGACGGCGGTCCAGCGGCACATGGGTCAGCGTTTCGAAGGTCAGATACTTTCCTTCAGCCCCATCGATTTCTGCATCGACGACCAGCACCAGGTTTTCGATCCGGATGCCGAATTCATTGGCCTTGTAATAACCCGGCTCGTTCGAAAGGATCATGCCCTCGCTCAGCGGAGTTTCCGTGCCGGGAAAGGCGCCGCCGGGCTTGGAGATGCGCTGAGGGCCCTCGTGCACGGCAAGGTAACTGCCGACACCATGGCCGGTGCCGTGGCCGTAATCGACGCCGGCCGCCCACAGATGCATACGCGCGAGCACGTCGAGCGCACCGCCGGTGGTCTGGTCGGGGAAACGGGCCCGGTCGAGTTCGATGTGACCTTTCAGCACACGCGTGTTGCGATCGATCATTTCCGCACTCGGTTCGCCGGGACCAACCCAGACGGTCCGCGTGATGTCGGTGGTGCCGTCAGGATACTGGCCGCCCGAATCGCACAGATAGATGCTGGAGGGCGGGATTGTGATGTTGCTATCCTCGTCGACCTTGTAATGCGGCAGCGCGGCGTGGCCGGCAGCGGCACTGATGGTGTCGAAGCTGGTGTCCTTCATATCCGGGCTGAGGCCACGGAATTCGCGCAACTTGGCAGCCGCGGTTAGTTCGTCGACGTTCCCCGAAGGTGCATTCTCTTCTATCCAGCGCAGATATTTCACCACGGCAGCGCCGTCGCGCGCCTGTGCATCGCGGTGGCCCTGCTGTTCCGCCGGGTTCTTGATCGCCTTGGGCAGAACCGCGGGATCAGCGTCGCGCACGATCTTGGCCCCGCCCTGCTCCAACGCGTGGAAGATACCGGCCACGGCATGCTTGGGGTCGACTGCGACGGTCTTGCCCTGCAGCGCTGCCAGCGCGGGCTGGAAATCGGCGCGGTCACGAACACGCACGGCATTGCCGAGATGCTGGGTGAGTTCCGGTGTAACCTTCTCCGGCGCGATGAAGAGCTCCGCCGTCCCGTCTGCATGGGCAAGGACATAGGAAAGGGCGACGGGCGTATTGTCGACATCGACGCCGCGCATGTTCAGCAGCCAGGCCACCGAATCGAGCGCGGTAATCACCGTCGCATCGTACCCTTCGCTCTTCAGCCAGTCGGCCACTTCGGCGCGCTTGTCGGCGCTGGATCTGCCCGCGAATTTGTCATCATGCGGAACGCCCGGTTCCAGCGAAGGCTGCGGGCGATCGGCCCAGACCGCATCGATCGGATTGCCATCGACCGCGACCAGTTCGATGCCTTTCTTGGCGAACAGCTTTTCCGCATTTTCCGCCCAATCGACACCGTGAAGCCAGGCATCGTAGCCGATCTTCGCCCCCTTGGGTGCATTGGCAGCGATCCATTTGGCAGGCGAGGTCGCCGGCACGTCTTCATAGTCGTAGAGCTTGCCATCGACTTGTTCGCGCACCTGCACAGTGTAGCGGCCGTCGGTGAACATGGCGGCCTTTTCCCGCAGGACCGCCGCGCTACCGGCGCTGCCGCCGAAGCCGGTCAGCCAGTGCAGGCGCTGGGCGTAGGAGCCGACGTATTCGCTCATATGTTCGTCGGAAATGGGGATGACGAAACCGTCGAGGCCGCGCTTGTCGAGTTCGGTGCGCAGCGCGTCGAGACGGGCTTCATGGGTCTGCATAAGCATGGGCGATAATCCTTTCATCGGGCTGCCGGGCGCAGAAGCGAAGCAGCACTTGCGGCCGACAGTGGCCGCGCATAATCACATCTTCGTCAATAGGCGCTTACCGCCGGTCTTTCCAGCTTTGTGCCATTCAAGAAGGGTGTTCCGTGACTTTCAACCGACTGGTCGCATGCCTATCTGTCGCCGTGCTGGCCCAGGCCGCACCAATCCATGCCCAATCCAACGAAGGGACATCCGTGACTGCCCCCACCTCTCCGCCGACCGCCGAAAAGCGCGACTATTCCTATTCGCACCACGGGATCACGATTTCTGATCCCTATCACTGGCTGAAGGACGAGAGTTATCCCACCATCGACGACGCGGAGGTGCTGGAGCATCTGAAGGCAGAAAACGCGTGGTTCGAGGCACGCATGGCCCCGCAGCAGGCGCTGGTCGACGAGCTGTACGAGGAAATGAAGGCGCGGGTGAAGGAAGACGAGAGCAGCGTCCCCCAAAAGGATGGCGACTGGCTGTACTGGTCCGAATTCGAGCAGGGCAAGGAATACCGCAAATACTACCGAAAACCGGTGGCGGGCGGAGAGCCCGTGCTGATCCTGGATGAGAACGAACTGGCGGAAGGGCACGAATATTTCCGCCTCGGCGCCTTCTCCGTTTCCAAGAACGGTCGCTTTCTCGCTTATTCGGCGGACACCAATGGGTCGGAACGCTTTACCGCCCGTATCAAGGATCTGGAGACTGGCGAGCTTCTGCCGGACGAAATCCCCGGCACGCTGACCGGGCTTGCGTGGGTCATGAACGACACGGCGGTCGTCTATGGCCTGGCCAATGACCAGTGGCGCGTCCACGATGCGACGATGCATGTGCTCGGCACGCCGATCGCGGACGATGTCGAACTCTACCGTGAAACGGAAAATGATGGCTTTCGCGTCGATGCGGGGCTGTCGGCGCAGGAAGACTGGCTGATCATTTCAACCGGTGACAACGAGACCAGCGAAGTGCGGCTGGTGCGGGCAGATGATCCGACCGGCGAGCAGATCCTTGTGGCCCCGCGCAAGACGGGCCGCGAATACGATGTCGATCTCCGCACCGAGGATGACGAGGCAGTCCTCTATGTCCACACCAATGACGATCACCTGAACTTCCGCCTCGCCACGGCTAGCCTCGACGCACCCGGTGAATGGACCACGCTGATCGCGGGGTCGGACGAATTCTATCTCGACGGGTTCGAGCTGTTCAAGGATTTCTATGTCACCGAAGGCCGTCTGCGCGGGCTCGACCAGATTCAGCTGCGCAGTTACACCGACCCCAATCTGGTCAAGCCCATCGCCTTTACCGAAGCGAGCTTCTCGACCGGCCTGTCGAACAATCCTGAATATCAAACCGACCGGCTGCGGCTTGCCTATGAAAGCATGGTCACGCCCGGTTCGGTCTATGACTACCATGTCGATACCGCCCAGCTGGAACTGCTCAAGCAGCAGGAAATCCCGAGCGGCTACGATGCGAACCTCTATCAGGTCGAGCGGATCGAGATTGCTGCACGCGACGGCACGCCGGTTCCGGTATCCATCGTCAGCCGTAAGGATCGCGAGGCCGGCGGGCCGCTGCATCTCTATGCCTATGGCGCCTACGGTTTTGCCTATCCGCCCAATTTCTCGACCACGCGCCTCAGCCTCGTCGATCGCGGCTATGCCTTCGCAATCGCGCATATTCGCGGCGGCGACGATCTCGGGCGCAACTGGTATCTGCAGGGCAAGCTCAACGAGCGCACCAACACCTTCAACGATTTCGTTGATGTGGCGAAGGGGCTGATTGCCCAAGGCTACACGGCGCAAGGCCGCATCAGCGCTAGCGGCGGCTCGGCGGGCGGCGAATTGATGGGCGTAGTGCTCAACACCAATCCGGAGCTGTGGGGAGCGGTGGTCGCACACGTGCCTTTCGTGGACGTGCTTTCGACCATGCTCGACAAGGACCTTCCGCTCACCCCGGGCGAATGGCCCGAATGGGGCAATCCGATCGAGAGCAAACAGGCCTTCGCCTATATCCTGTCCTATTCGCCCTACGATCAGGTGGCTGCGCAGGATTATCCGCCGCTGCTGGTCACCGCTGGCCTGAACGATCCGCGCGTGACTTACTGGGAACCTGCCAAGTGGGTTGCCAAGCTGCGCGAATTCAAGACCGACGATAACGAACTGCTGCTCAAGACCAACATGGGCGCAGGCCACGGCGGCAAGTCGGGCCGCTTCGCGTCGATTTATGAAGTGGCGGAAGAATACGCTTTCATCTTGTGGCAGATGGGCGAGGCGAAATGAGCAGGCGTTTCGAGAGGACCTTCACCGCCCTTGCCGAACATATCGACGAGCTTGGTCATGTGAACAACGCCGTCTGGGTACGCTGGATTCAGGACATCGCGGTCACCAATTGGGAAGAGGTCGCCGCACCCGAGGATAGCGCGCGCTTCTTCTGGGTCGTGACCCGGCACGAGATCGATTATCGCGGCAATGTGGCAGAAGGCGAGACAGTGACTGCGGAAACCTGGATCGAGGGCCAGCCCAAGGGCGCGACTTCGGTCCGCAGGGTCGATTTCCGCAATGCCGCCGGTAAAGTCATCATCTCCGCAGCGACGACCTGGGCGATGCTCGATCGGGAAAGCAACCGCCTGGTCCGTGTGCGCCCCGAAATCCTGGAGCCTTTTCGCTGATCGCCTTACGCGCCGCAGGTCATTCCGCCGCCTGGTGCGAGAAGCGGGGAATAGGGTCTTCGGCACGCAGCTTCTCCATCTCTGCCGCATCGCGTCCCGAACATTTGGCATCGTACAGCAATCGATCGGCCAACACGTAGAGCTTGCCGAAGCTTTCCGTCGCTTCGGCGCTGGCGAGATCGCCAAAATCCACGAAGCCCATGCTCGCCGTTACTGGCCGGTCGACTTCATCCACTTCCGCCAGGATGCGAGCCGTCATTGCCTTGCGCCGCGCCGCGGCTTTTTCTGCCGCATCCTTTCCGCGAAGAAACAGCAGGAATTCCTCGCCGCCCATCCGGAAAGCGATAAGGTCGTCGTCGTCTCCCGGGCTAAGCGCCCAGGCAGCGCTTTGAATGACGCGGTCCCCCACGGGGTGGCCGAAATCGTCGTTTATGGCCTTGAAATCGTCCAGATCGACCAGCGCAAGCGCAGTAAAACCCTCTTTGACCAAGTCTGGATAGCGAATTTCAAGCGATCGGCGATTCCGTAGCCCGGTGAGCTCGTCATGCTCGGTGATAGCTTCCAGATCGCGTGCGGTCACAAGAGCGCGATCGCGCTGACGCCGGATAATGAGGAAGCGGTCCGCGACCGCAAGAGCCGTCGCCAGGACCTCGAACAACAAAGCCAGATTTTGCAGCCAGGTTTCATCGAAATGGGCCGAGGCGCCGAATACGTAAACGTTGAAGGTTTGCGCCAGAATAACGAGAAATAGCGGGCCGATTCCCCACAGGAGATAAGGCGCAACCCTGCTCCCATTTCCGCGAGCCGTCAGGAGCAGCGCGAAATAGGCCCCGAAGGTCAGCATCAGACCTCCAAAATACAGATAATCGATCAGATCTGGAATCCAGTCGATGAGGAACGTCCCGCCGAGACCGTTCAGAACCGCAAAAGCCGACAGGACAAGCAACCAGCGACGCCTCCCGGCGGCCAGCCTTCTTGGTTCGATGAAATGGTAAGCGAACAGGATGGTCGCAGCGATCATGAAATCGAGACTGAGATAGGTGATCGTCAGTTCGGCGTCATAAGACAGGTCGATCAACAGCGGCAGCAAGCCGGATACGGCAGCGGTCTGGACCACGGCCATAACGCAGAAAAGGCTGTGGTAAAGCAGGAACGGCTCGCGCAGAGCCCTAGAAAATATCAGGTCGAAAATGGCCGGTGTGAGCAGCAATCCGCAGATGAGTACCGCCAGCAGTTGAAAGTAGCCGACGACTGCGGACCCATCGTTCTTTTGAGAAAATTTGAGGTCGAGCAAGGCATCGGGGGAATATTCGCCGTCGTGAATCACCGCGATTGTTTTCAGTGGCCCCCCGGTATCGGGCAGTTCCACCACTGCCTGAAGGCTCGACGAACCTAATGGCACATCGTGAAAACCAAAGCTGCGTGACACTATTTTTCCATCGACAGCTTCAACCATGATGGTCAGCCGGTCGAACTCGAACCGCTCGAATGTCGCATAACGCGGATACGCGGCGGTGCCGGAGAAATTGCGCAGATCATACCGGATGATATCGCGTTGGGTATCCCACCGGTATGGATCGCTGCCACAATCCCAGTCTCGAGGCCTCTGAGCTGTCTCGCTATAGGATACGTCAGTCTCGACAGAGATACGGCATATCGATCCGGGCGGGAATTCTTCGACCGCGCGAAGCTTGGCCGGGACGAGCAGCATCGCCGCGCAAAGCACGGTGATTGCCGCAGCCCGCCATGAAGCAGACCGCAAGACTGCGATCAGGGCCCTTCCCATTGAGAGCCCCGATACGCATTATTTTCCTAATGGCACGTTAAACTTGTGTTGCCGCATGAAACCGCGATTTTAGGCCGTCAGGACCTCGGCGACGGGGCGATAGCCATAACCCAGTTCGCGCGCGACCGCTTCATAGGTAACTTCGCCGGCATGGACGTTCAGTCCTTCGGCCAGATAAGGGTCCGCAGCGAGCGCCTTCTTCCATCCCAGACGGGCAATGCGCAAGGCATGCGGCAGGGTTACGTTGTTCAAGGCATAGGTGCTCGTGCGCGCTACGGCACCGGGCATGTTGGCGACGCAATAATGGACGATGTCATCCACCACGTAAGTGGGGTCGGCATGCGTCGTCGGCTTGGATGTCTCGAAACATCCGCCCTGATCGATCGCGACGTCGACCAGCACTGCCCCGGTTTGCATGTCCTTGAGCATTTCACGGGTCACCAGCTTGGGAGCCGCCGCGCCGGGTATCAGCACGGCACCGATCACCAGATCAGCGCTGCAGACCGCATCATAAAGATTCGCCTGGTTGGAGAACCGGGTGCTGGCGCGCGATTCGAAATGGGTGCCGACCTTTTCCAGCACATCGGGATCGCGGTCCAGAATGGTGACGTCCGCCCCAAGACCGGCCGCCATCTGCGCCGCGTTGAAACCGACGACACCGCCGCCGATCACCACGACCTTGCCCGGCATCACGCCCGGTACGCCGCCCAACAGAACGCCGCGGCCCCCATGGGCCTTCTCGAGCGCGCTCGCCCCAGCCTGGACGCTCATGCGCCCGGCCACCTGACTCATGGGCTTGAGGAGCGGAAGCTGGCCGTTGGCCCCGGTCACGGTTTCATAGGCAATCGCCGTCACGCCGCTGTCGACGAGATCCTTTGTCTGCTCCGGATCGGGCGCGAGGTGAAGGTAGGTATAGAGGATCTGACCTTCGCGCAGCTTGGCCCGTTCTACGGCCTGCGGTTCCTTGACCTTCACCACCATCTCGCATTCGGCGAAAATCTCGTCCGCCGTGTCGACGATCTTTGCCCCCGCCTCGATATATTGTTCATCGGTCGCATCGATGCCGCAGCCGGCCTGAGTCTCGATCCAGACCTCATTGCCCTGAACAATCAGCTCCTTCGCGCTCTCCGGCGTCAGGCCGACGCGATATTCGTGGTTCTTGATTTCCTTGGGGCAACCGACACGCATTAGGCGAACTCCTTCTCTTGCGGAGGGAGGTACAAGCCTAGCTATCGCCCAGCAAGCAAAGGAGGCACGGACGCAAGCTTATTGCGGAACAGGGGCCCAGCGGATTGCGATCTGCTCGCCATCAGCCTCATCGACTTGCGCAATCTCGATTCCCTCTCCGCGCAGGCGCGTGGCCAGCGCCTTTGTCTGCTGTGCAGGCCCGCTCAATATCAAGGGCAGATCGATTCGCCGTGCGGCCCAGAGCACGGTCTTTTCCGCCGCGATCCCGGCATCGTCCGGACCATCCTCGCCCAGCGTAACGGAGGGTAGCGCAAGTAGAGGGGGTCGCAATCTGACCTGCCATCCGGGCGTATCGCCGATTACGCGTTCTTCGAGATCGCGATAGCCTTCGAGCGCAAGGCCCGGCAGAGGTTTGGCATTGGCAGAGACAATGCGCGTATCGCGGTCGAGCAGGACGGCGGAACGATCGACGCCGGCGGCCATCGCCATACGGTCGACCAGCGTGGAGATCTGGCGCTCGGTCGCGGCAGCCTGCTCGGCGGCGCGGGCACGGGCCAGTTCGGCCTGCTCGGCGGCCCCCGGGTCGGCACCGACGCGCAATTGTTCGACGTTTACGCTGACCTCGCGGCCAAGCTCTTGCTGAAGTGTCTTGGAAAGATCACCGTTCGCGCCCGTATCGAAATCGGGGGTGAAGACCGTGGCCGTGATGTTGAGCGGTTCGCTGTCCCAGTCGATCGTCTGTTCGCTGATCCTGGCGCGCGAACCGAATTCCGCCTGGATCGCATTGCGCACGATCCGCTGGGAATTGGTCTCCCACGCAATCTGTCGCAGCGACAAGCCCAACGGGATCGCCAGAGCAACGAAGATCATGAAGATGCCGACATTCTGGAACCAGCCCTGCCGCGTGGAGAGGCTAGTGCGGAAGCCATAGAGGCGCGCCATGATCGTGGCGGTCAGCGCGATGGTCAGGCAGTTGGTCACGAATAGGCCGAGCGCGCCGAAGAAAACCGTCCAGTTGAGCGTCGCGAGCCCGAAGCCCACCACGGCCAGCGGCGGCATCAAGGCCGTTGCAATGGCCACGCCGACGATGGTGCCTTCGCGTCCGCGGATCATCGCATAGGATCCGGCGATGGAGGAGAACAGCGCCACCAGCAGGTCGAGCAGGTTCGGCCGGGTGCGCGACGCGATTTCTTCCGTCACCGTCTGCAGCGGCGACACCAGCACGATCAGCGCGGCGAACAGAACCGCGACAATGCTCCCGAGCGCCAAGGTCTTGGCGCTGATGCGCAGCCATTTCTGCTTGCCGGTCGCCAGCGCGAAACCGACCCCGAGGATCGGGCTCATCAGGGGCGAAAGCAGCATGGCGCCGATGACCACGGCTCCTGACGACAGCAGCAGCCCGAGGATGGCGATACCCGCCGACATCATCGTCATCAGCATGTACCGCGCGGTCATCGGGCACTCGAGTGCGATCTTGGCGATCACTTCCTGATGATCGACACCGGTGCGCACATTGGTCCGCCAATAGTGGCGCACCTGTGCCACGCCCCGGCCGATGGGCGAGAATACCCAGCGGGCGGCGCGTTCAGCCTCTTCGTCGGCGGATGGATTGCGGGTAACGGCGTCCATCACTTGCCCTTAAATCGGGTTGCCGTCCTGGTCGCGGAAAATCTCGCGCCGACCGACATGGTTGGCCGGGCCGACCAGCCCTTCGCTTTCCATCCGTTCGATCCATTTGGCCGCAGTGTTATACCCTACGCCCATCTGGCGCTGGAGCCAGCTTCCGCTCGCCTTCTGGTTCTCGATCACGATCTGGCAGGCCTGGCGGTACTTGCGTTCTTCGGGATTGTCGCTCGCCGTGAATTCGTCCTCGAAATTGAAGCCGCCTTCTTCGGGCTCTTCGGTCACGGCATCGACGTAATCGGGCTTGCCCTGTTCGCGCCAGTGATCCGCCACGCGTTCGACCTCGTCGTCGGCCACGAAGGGGCCATGCACGCGCACTACCGCGCCCGTGTTGGGCTTGTAGAGCATGTCGCCCTTGCCCAGCAATTGCTCGGCGCCCTGTTCGCCCAGAATGGTGCGGCTGTCGATCCGGCTCGTCACCTTGAAGCTGATCCGGGTCGGCAGATTGGCCTTGATGACGCCGGTGATGACGTCGACCGACGGACGCTGCGTCGCCATGATAAGATGGATGCCCGCCGCGCGGCTTTTTTGCGAAAGGCGCTGGATCAGCACTTCAATTTCCTTGCCTACCGTGACCATGAGGTCGGCCAGTTCGTCGACGATCAGGACGATCAGCGGCAACGGTTCGTAATCGAGCTGCTCTTCCTCGTAGAGTTCCTCGCCAGTCTCCGGATCGAAGCCGGTCTGGACCCGGCGGCCGAGCGGCGTGCCCTTGGCCGCCGCCGCCCGCACCTTGTCGTTGAACCCCGCGATGTTGCGCGAGTTGACGGAGGACATCATGCGATAGCGTTTCTCCATCTCCTCGACCGCCCATTTGAGCGCGCGCACCGATTTGGCGGGCTCGGTCACCACGGGGCTGAGAAGATGCGGGATGTCGTCGTAGGTCTTGAGCTCCAACACCTTGGGATCGATCAGGATCAGGCGGCACTCGTCGGGCGTGAAGCGATAGAGCAGCGACAAGAGAATCGCATTCAGCCCAACCGACTTACCCGAACCCGTCGTACCTGCGACGAGGAGGTGAGGCATGGCGGCCAGATCGGCGATGATCGGTTCGCCGGCGATGTCCTTGCCCAGGATCATCGGCAGGCTGCCCTTATGGTCGACAAAGGCGCTCGAGGTCGCCAGTTCCTTGTAGCTGACCATCTGGCGGTCGGCATTGGGCAGTTCGATGCCGATCACGGTCTTGCCCGGAATGGGCGACACGCGCGCGCTGATCGCGCTCATATTGCGGGCGATGTCTTCGGCCAGGCCGACCACGCGGCTGGCCTTGATGCCCGGCGCAGGCTCCAGTTCGTACATCGTCACCACCGGCCCGGCGCGAACGGCCGTGATCTCGCCCTTTACGTTGAAATCGTCGAGCACATTCTCGAGCAGCCGCGCATTGCGTTCCAGCGCGATCTTGTCGAGCTTGGCGGCCTTCTGTTCGGGCGCATCGGCAAGCAGATCGTTGCTGGGCAGTTCGTAATTGGCGAACATGTCGCGCTGTCTTGGCTTGGCAGTGCCCGATTGCACCGGCGCGGCAACGGGATCGGCGATTTCAGGCACGCGCCGGGCGGCCCTGGTTTCGCTCTCTTCGGCGGGCAGGTCGTCTTCGTCCTCGGCAATCGGCGGTTTGGCGCGCTTCTGCTTTTTCGGGCCCAGCGGCAAATCGATGTCCGACAGCTGCGGGCGCCGCTTGAGGATTTCGGGCAAAGTGAAGAACTGCGCCCAGTCGATGGCGAAGACGCGCGTGACCAGCGCCAGCCCGCCGCCCAGCGCGACAAGGCCCAGCAGCGCGATGATCCAGCCCGAAAAACTTCCGCCGAACCGCGTGGCCACGGCCTCGATCGCACCTGCGCCCAGCAGACCGGCAAGACCGCCCGCGCCCGCCGGAAACGGACCCGGACTTTCTTCGAACAGCAGCGACACCACCGAACCGAGCAAAAGCATGGCAAGCAGCAGCAGGCCGAATGTAGGCCACCATTTGCCGGGCGTCTCCTCCTCTTCGGGATCCTCCACCCCGGTCCACAGCCGGCGGGCGGAAATCCAGAGCATGGGCAGCAGCAGCAACGCGGGAAGGCCGAAGTAGAAGAGCGCACGTTCGGCGGCCCAGGCCCCGCTCGCACCCATCCAGTTCGAAATCTCTTCGCCCGAAGCAGCCGTAGATACGCTGGGATCGGTCTGACTGTAACTTGCCAGCGCCAGGGTCAGAAAGACGAGCAGCGCGAACAGCGCACCGGCCCCGGCCATGTGGGTGGCGCGGCGCAGCGAACGGCGAAAAGCCGCACGCCAATCGGGTCGGGCGCTTGCGCGCGAAGCCATGAAAATTCCCTTCTTCCGTCTTGATGCCCAGTATGAGTCCAGCAGGACTCCTGCGTCAAGCAGCGTTCGCCGAAGCGAGTCCGTCGATGGCGCCCCAGCGCGGCCACTGCAATTGGGCGGCGCGATCATGGGTCATGCCCCCGAGCGCAATCACCGGCACCGACGTCCGTGTAGCCAATTTGCGGAATGCGTCCACTCCCAGCGTGGGCGCGCCGGGGTGCGAGGCAGTCGGGAAGACCGGCGAAAGGAACACGCCGTCCGCGCGCCCTTCTTCCGCCGCGCGGATCTCGTCGGCATCATGGGCTGTCGCCAGCCACAGGCCTGGGCGGTCGCTGCGCTGCGCACCGTAAAAGCCGTCCGCGCTCCACTCTCCGCTCCCGGCCTCATTGCCGGCGAGCACGACCGTATGGCCATGGCTGCGAGCCACATCGGCCAATGTATCGAAACGGCCCCGCCGCTGAGAGCCGGAAAGGTGATAATGGCGGAAGACGAAACCCGAACCCCGGGGAAGATTTGCCAAAGCGCGTTCCAATCCGGCATCGTTCCGCAGGTCGGAAAGCAGCCAAAGCAGGGGCAGGGTCTGGCGCGCGGTCATGCAATCGCTATAGCGCAGTGCCATGGAAAAGGCAGACACTCCGCTTCAATCGGTCCTCCACAATATTCAGGCCAGCTGCAAACGTACGCGGCGCGATCCCGGCGAAGTTACTCTAGTCGCGGTTAGCAAGCGCCATCCCGCCGCTGCCATCGAACCGCTACTGATCGAAGGGCAGCGCCATTTCGGCGAGAACCGGGTTCAGGAAGCGCAGGAGAAATGGCCCGCTTTGCGCGAGGAACATCCCGGCGTTCGCCTTCACCTTGTCGGCCAGCTTCAATCGAACAAGGCAGAGGACGCCGCGGCTCTGTTCGACGTTATCCATTCGCTCGACCGGCCGAGCCTCGTGAAAGCGCTGGCCAAGGCCTTCGACAAGACCGGCCGACAGGTCCCCTGCTTCGTGCAGGTCGATGTGGGCGACGAGCCGCAGAAGGGCGGTTGCCCGGTAGGCGAATTGCCGGACTTGCTGCGGCAGGCACGCGATGCGGATATCCCGCTTGCCGGGCTGATGTGCCTGCCCCCTGCCGAGATCGAGCCTGCGCCCTTTTTCGCTTTCCTCGACAAGCTGGCGCGCGACCATGGTCTCGACGGCAGGAGCATGGGTATGAGCGGCGATTACGAGACCGCCATCATGATGGGTGCAACCCATGTGCGCGTGGGCACCGCGCTCTTCGGCGAGCGCGACTAGGGCAAATCCCCCACTTTCCGGCTGAGGACGCAAAAAAGGGCGCCCGAAAGCGCCCTTTTCTGTTTCATGTGGACTACGCTCAGAATTCTGCGCGCAGGGTAACGCCGTAAGTGCGTGGTTCCGCGAGATAAGCGGAGTAGGTCTGCTGTTCGGCCACGAACGGCGTATTGAAGGCAACCTGCGAATAGTTCTGGTCAAACAGATTGTTCACCCAGCCTTCGATCGCAAACCGGTCGGCGATATTGGTCAGGCCGACGCGGTAATTCACCAGCGTGTAGCCATCCTGTTCCTTGCCGTAGAGCAGGTCGGAACCGGTGTTGTAATCGCTGGTGGTGCGGGCATTGATGTAGAACAGGCCCTTCATGCCGCTGGTGCCGATGTCCGGTGTCCAAGTGAGCGAGCTCGTCGCGACCCATGCCGGGGCATTCGACATCTGATCGCCGGGAAGCAGCCGCAGCGCCGGATCGAGCGGGGTGCCATCTTCGCTACCCACCAGATTGTCGGCGAATTCGGTGTCCGCACGGGTCAGGCCGACGGTGAAGACCAGCGAATTGGCAGGACGCAGATTCGCTTCGAATTCAAAGCCCTGCGAAACCACGCCGGGGGCGATGTTGTCGGCATCGCAGGCGCCGGTGGTGCCGCTGTTGTCACGATCGAGCCCGCCGAGATCGGTGTCGCAGCCATTGATGTTCTGGACTACGAACACCGAACCGTTGAAGGTGTTCAGCTGGAAATTGCTGAATTCCTGACGGAAGAGCGAAAGGCTCGCGCCCCACATGCGCTCCTGGTATTTCAGGCCGATTTCATAGGCATCGACCGTTTCTTCCTCGAACTGCAGCGCGGCAGGATTGATCGTGTTGACGTTGAACGCCACGGGAAGCGCAAGCGCCGAGCGGTCGAGGTTGTAACCGCCCGCCTTGTAGCCGCGCGAATAGGATCCGTAGACAAGCAAGTCGTCTACCGGCTTCCAGCTGAGGATCGCAGTGCCCGTGAATTCGTCCTCGTCACGGCTGTCTTCGAGCGTCACGCCGTCCAGTTCGGACGTCGAATTGCCCTGACAGGACAGCGAGATGATGCCTCCGGCAAGACCGGCTAGGCTCGGCACAGCGAGAAGCCCGTTGAGCAAGGCACGGTTCTGCGGACAGATGACGTTGTCATTGGCGAAGGATGCGTCGAAATCCTTGGTCTCGTTGGTGTAGCGAAGGCCAAGGGTCAGATCGAGCGTATCGGTGACGTGGAAGATATTGTGCGTGAAGAGCGCGAAGTTCTCGCTCGTCTGGTTGTAGACATCGCCCGTGCTTCCGAGATCGTTGATCTGAGAAAGCCGGTCGAGACCTGCGAAGATCAGCGGCGTGGCAGGCCCGAAGGCGCCGGCACCGCCATTGGCCCCCTGTAGAACGGCACGGCCGCCTGCACCGATGCATCCGGTTGCCAGAGGATTGGCGAGTGCGGGATTTACCGCATTCACGATGCGGCAGGGTGCGAACGCGCCATACTGCGTGCCGAAGCGAAGATTGTCGCGGGTCTGCAGGTCTTCGTTGGCGTAATAACCGCCAACGAGCCAGTCGAGACGATCGTTGAAGACCGTTCCGTTGAGACGCAGTTCCTGCGTGAAGGTCTTGAACTCACGCGCACCGGCGAAGTCGCCCGGGGCACGGTAAAGAATATCGACCTGGGTGTAATCGGTGTCGGACGCCTGGGTGTTCTCATATTCGCGATAGGCGGTGATCGAGGTCAACGTGGCGTTGCCGAAATCCCAGTTCAGCTCGCCCGAAATGCCGTAATCCTCGGTCGAGCCAGCATAGCTGCGGCCCGGCGTGACATAGATATTGCGGTTGAAGGTCGACTGGTTGAGCGCTGCCGGGTTCTGACCGAGGCCGAGCAGGATCGGGATGATGGGGTTGGCAGGGTCAGTAAGCGCCGGCGTCGCAGTGCCCGGATAATCGAATTTCGCATCAGCCGAAACCGGCGGCAGATCGTCGCTGAGCCGGGCGAGCGGGGCGAAGCTCGGCTGCACGAAGGTCGCCGCGCAGCATGCCTCGTCTTTCTTCGAATAATCGCCAATGAGGCGGAACGTCAGTGAATCGGTGGGCTCGAACAGCGCCTGGGCGCGGACGAGATAGCGATCGCGATTGTTGACATCGGTGTCGTTGATCACGTCGTTGTAGAAACCGTCACGGCGGAAGAAGACGCCGTCGACGCGGGCGGCGACCGTATCACCCACCGGAGCGGTCACGCCGCCTTCGACGCGGATCGCATCGTAATTGCCATAGGTGAAATTGGCATAGCCGCCGAAATCGAATTCGGGCTTGGCCGTGTAGATCGAGATCATGCCGGCCGAGGAGTTGCGGCCGCCCAGCGTGCCCTGCGGGCCGCGCAGGATTTCGATCCGGTCGAGCGGGCCAAGCTCGGACAGTGCGTTACCCGAACGCGAACGATAGACACCGTCGACGAAGACCGCAACCGAGCTTTCGAGACCGGGGTTGTCGCCCACGGTTCCGATGCCGCGGATACGGGCCGAACCATTGGCTTCGTTGCCCGTCGAGGAGACCAGCAGCGAGGGCGCGACCTGGTTGAGTTCGCGAATGTCGCTGGTGCCCGAATTCTCGAGCGTTTCCGCCGAGACTGCCGAGATCGCGACGGGGACATCGGCAAGATTTTGCTCGCGTCCCTGTGCGGTCACGACGATCACCGGCGTGGTGCTGTCGACATCGGCATTATCGATCATGTCGCCGTCGTCGGCGGTCGACTGGGCCATGGCGGCCTGCGGCAGTAATGTGAAACCCGCGCCAAGTATCGCCAGCGCGCGCAATGATAGCGTAGTCGTCCTCATGGGAACCCTCTCTCCTGGTATTCTCTCGACGGATTCGATGCCGGATTTGCGCCACTGACGCAACATTCTTTCTGCAAACGTATGCTAGGCTTCTTCCAACCGTGCCTGCATTGCATCACCCGCCGCCTCTACCAGCCGGGCCTCGAGACGGTTCTGCCGCTCCCCCTCGGCGAGCTTGTCACCCGTCAGATCCGTAACGTAAAACGTATCCGCGGCGCGCTCGCCGTAATTGGTCACATGGGCCGAATGGACCACCAGCCGCTGCTCGAAAAGAACCCGCGCGAGCCTGTTGAGAAGTGCCGGACGATCGCGCGCATTGACCTCGATCACGGTGAATCGATTCGATGCCTTGTTGTCGAACAGCACCCGCGGCGACACGTCGAACGCCTTCGACCGGCTGTGCGGCAGCGGGCGCTGGGCCAGCTTGGGCATCAGGTCGATCCGGTTGGCCAGCGCATCGGCAATGCTCTTCTTAAGCCGGTCGAGCTGCTGTTCCTCGCGGAAGGGCGCGCAATGCGGGTCCTGTACGAGGAAATTGTCCATCGCCCAGCCGGTGCGCGAGGTGTGGATGCGCGCGTCGATGATATTGCCGCCGGCAAGATGGATTCCGCCGGCAATGCGGTAGAACAACCCCGGATGATCGGCCGCGATCACGGTGACGAGCGTGGCCCCGCGCGCTTCGTAATATTCGCAGTGGACCGACAGTTCGTGCTGCATCTTCCGTGCAGCATCGTAATGCACCAGATTGAGCGCGGCGATATCGACCGGCTCGGCGATCCAGTAGGCATCGCCGAAACTGTTGCCATGCTCCTCCACGAGCGCGGCCTTGTCGCCCAGCAGCTGGGCGACCTCGGCCTTGCGCGCGGCGACCTTTTCCTTGCGCCCGTGCCGCATGTGGCCGAGCCGCAGCCGTTCGGCCGAGGCATCGTAGAGTTCGCCGAGCAGCTGCCCCTTCCAGCTGTTCCACGTGCCCGGCCCCACCGCGCGGATGTCCACCGCCGTCAGGATCGCCAGATGCCGCAGCCGCTCGATGCTCTGCACCTGGCCGACATAATCCTCGATCGTCTTGGGATCGGTCAGATCGCGCTTCTGCGCCGTGTGGCTCATCAGCAGATGGTTGAGCACCAGCCAGGCCACTAGCTCGGTCTCGCCGTCGGACAGGCCGAAGCGCGGGCACAGCTCCTCGGCGATTTCGGCGCCGAGTTCGGAATGATCGCCCCCGCGGCCCTTGGCGATATCGTGCAGCAGCGCCGCCACATAGGCGACCCGGCGCGAATTGACCTTGTGGATCAGCCGCGTGGCGCGGGGATGATCCTGCTTCAGTTCGCCCTTCTCGATCTGGTTGAGCAGGCCGATGGCGCGGATCGTGTGCTCGTCCACCGTGTAATGGTGGTACATGTCGAATTGCATCTGCGCATTGACCTTGCCGAAATCCGGGACGAAGCGACCGAACACGCCGGTCTCGTTCATCCAGCGCAGCACCATTTCGGGATCGTTGCGCCCGCACAGCAGATCGAGGAACAGCGCATTGGCGCGCGCATCCTCGCGGATGGCGGCATCGATCAGCTTGGCGTCGCGCCCTGCCTGCCGCATGGTTTCGGGATGGATTTCCAGCTGCTCGGCCTCGGCCAGCTGGAACAGCTCGATCAGCCGCACAGGATCCTTGGCGAACCAGTCGTCGGACGGCGCGGCGATCCGGCCGCCGAAGACGCGGTAACCCTTCACCATGCGCGGCTTGGGCTTGAACCCGGCAAAGAAGCCCCGCCTCGCCGAACGCTGGGCCAGATCGTCCTCGATATGGGCCAGGAACACGCCGGTCAGACTGCCGACGCGCTTGGCCTGCAGGAAATAGAACTGCATGAAGCGTTCGACGGCCCGCTGGCCCGGCCGGTCTGCAAAATTCATGCGGGTCGCGACCTGGCGTTGCAGATCGAAGGTCAGGCGGTCTTCCGCCCGCCCGGTGATAATATGCATGTGGCTGCGAACGGCGAGCAGGAAGCGTTCGGCCCTCCGGAAGCTGCGATATTCGTTCCGCGTCATCAGGCCGACATCGACCAGTTCCGACGCGCTTGACACGCGGTGGATGAACTTGCCGATCCAATAGAGCGTCTGCAGGTCGCGCAGACCGCCCTTGCCGTCCTTGACGTTGGGTTCGACCACATAGCGGCTGTCACCCATCCGCTTGTGCCGCGCATTACGCTCATCCAGCTTCTGGGCGAGAAAGGCGCGCTCGTTCCCGCGCACCACGTCGCTGGTGTACCGGCGCCCGCCTTCGGCATACAGGTCGCGGTCACCCCACACATAGCGACCCTCCAGCAGGGCGGTGCGGATCGTCAGATCTTCTTTCGCCAACCGGATCGCTTCGTCGATCGTGCGGGTGGAATGCCCCACCTTCAGCCCCAGATCCCACAGGATGTAGAGCATGGCCTCGACCACCTGTTCGCACCAGGCATTGCGCCGTTCGCCAACCAGAAAGGCGATATCGACATCCGAATGCGGCGCCATCTCGCTGCGCCCATAGCCGCCGACCGCCATGATCGCGAGCCGTTCGCCCGCGCTGCGATTGGGCGCGGGATAGGTGTGCTGCGTCACATATTCGTGGATCACACGCACCAATTGGTCGATCAGGAAGGAATAGCCGCCCGCAATGGCATGACCGGCCGAAGGCTGCGCCTCCAGCCGGCCTTCCAATTCCCGCCGTCCGCCTTCCAGCGCCTGCTTGAGCAGGTCGACCACCGGCTGGCGCGATTTGTCGCCATGCGCCTGCGCCAGCGCTTCTATCCGGGACGCGATCTCGCGCCGGTCGAATATCTTGCGCTGGTTGGGGATGGCGGGCGTAGTCAAACCGCAGTGATGCTCGGTGCGTAGGTTGCCTTCACGGCGCGCTTGTCGACTTTCTGCGTGCCGAGGCGCGGCAGATTGTCACTTGCCCGCCACACACGTGCCGGCACCTTGAAGGATGCGATATGTTCGCGCAGGTAATCCTGCAGCTCGTCGGGCTGCAGATCCTGCCCCTTATGGGTGAAATAGACCGCGGCCGGGATTTCGCCCAGCCGTTCGTCGGGAACGCCGAAGACGCTGCATTCGGCGACGGCGGGATGCGCATAGATCGCTTCTTCCACCTCGATGCAGGAAATGTTCTCGCCTCCGCGGATGATGATGTCCTTCTTGCGGTCGACGATGAACAGATAGTCGTCCGCATCGAGATAGCCCAGATCGCCGGTGCGGAAATAGGCATCCTTGGTATAGGCCGCCTCGGTCGCTTCCTCGTTCTTCCAGTAGCCGAGGAAATTGGCCGCGGTGCGGATGCACACCTCGCCCACTTCGCCCGATGCCAGCTTGTTTCCGTCATCGTCCATGATGGCCATGTCGACCAGCGGCTTCGACGGCATGCCGGTGGAACCGGGCTTGGCCATGTAATTCTCGTTCAGATTGCCGCAGCCCACCGCATTGGTTTCGGTGAGGCCATAACCCAGCAGCGGGAAACCATCGGGAAATGCCTGCTTGATCTTGGTCACATGCTCGGGCGGGCGCGGCGCGCCGCCGGCGGCAAAGCTCTTGCAGCTCGACAAGTCGAAACTCTCGCGCTCGGGATGGGTGGCCATTTCGTAGCTCATCAGCGGAACGCCCACGAAATAGGTGATCTGTTCCTCTTCCAGCAGGCACAGCGCCTGACGCGGATCCCATTTCGGCATCAGCACCAGCTTGCGGCCCAGCGCGAAGCTTTGCAGCAGCAACGGGATTTCGCCGGTGACATGGAACAAAGGCACTGCGACCAGCGCGCTGGGCTGGACGGTCGGCGCCTCGCCGCGCTCGGTCAGGATCTGGAGGATCATCACCGTCTGCGCGACATAGTTCATCGTGCCCGACACCACGCCGAGATGATCGGAATAGGCGCCCTTGGGATTGCCGGTCGAACCCGAGGTATAAAGGATCGTGGCCAGATCGTCCGGCCCCAGTTCGCCGAGCATTTTCATCGCCGTATCGCCTTCGGCCCAGATCGGCTCCAGCCCTTCGGCGGGAACGCCGTGATCGAAGACCACCACCTTGGCGGAAATGTCCTCGCCTTCCATGCGTTTGGCGCGCTGCGGATCGGCCAACACCAGCGAACAGTCGCACAGATTGATGCCGTAGGCGAGCTCCTCGCCCGTCCACCAGCCATTGAGCAGGGTGGCACAGCCGCCCGCCATCAGCGTGCCCATATAGGCGATGATCCAGTTGGCCGAATTGCGGGCAGCAATGCCCACCCGGTCGCCCTTTTTCAGGCCGTGCTTCGTCACCAGGCCGTGAGCAACGCAGGCGGCGGCCCCATAGACCTGGCCAAAGGTCAGCCGCAGATCGCCATCGACAAGGAACAGCACGTCCTTTTTCTCTTTCGCGAAATGCGCGAAATAATGTGCCACGCTGGGCGGGGCGTTCTTGAAGGCGGGCATTTCCACACCGCGGCGCATCGTGGGGACGGTTTCGAACATTTGTCCGGGCGCGGTCACGGCGCTGGTGAAACGCTGGATATCCTTGTCGAGTTCAGTCGGCATTGTCGTGGTATTTCCTCTCCATTGTCTGCCCGGGCATATGCATACGCTATTCGCCGCGATGGGACGAAAAGAGATGCGAGACAGGCTTTCCCCAAAAGGCCTGCTATGCCAAAAGCCGCATCCGAAACGGGTCGCGCGTGTCGGCCTTCGCGATATTCTCTAAGGGGATAAAACCTTGCTGTCACTACTGGCCGCGACTGCGGCTGCACACGAACCGATCCAGTGGGCGGAGCTTGGACTTCGGCCCTATCTGTTCGAAATCGGCAGTTTCCAGCTCCGTTACTATTCGCTGGCCTATCTGTTCGGCATCCTCTTCGCCTATTGGCATCTGTCGAAGATGATCAAGGCGCCCGGCGCCCCGCTGGCGCAGCGTCATGCGGACGATCTGTTCTTCTACGGCACTTTGGGCGTGATCCTTGGCGGACGGCTCGGCTATGCTGCCTTCTATCAGCCCGAACTGTTCGGCGGCGTCGAACTGTTCCAGCTGTGGAACGGCGGGATGAGCTTCCATGGCGGCGTGATCGGCGTGCTGGTGGCGATCAGCTGGGTTGCTTGGCGCGGCGGGCTGAACTGGCTCCGCGTGTGCGACTATGTCGCGGTCAACGTCCCCATCGGCTACATGCTCGGCCGCATCGCCAATTTCATCAATGGCGAACTGTATGGCCGTCCGGTGGAAGGCGATGTTCCCTGGGCCATGGTGTTCCCCGCCGGCGGCGATGTCGCGCGGCATCCCAGCCAGCTGTACCAGGCAGGGCTCGAAGGGCTGCTGCTCGGCATTCTCCTGCTGGCGCTGTTCTGGAAAACCCGCGCCCGCTATCGCCCCGGCCTACTGGTGGCGATCTTCACCATCGGCATGGGCGTCGGCCGCTTCGTCAACGAATTCTTCCGCGAACCGGATGCCTATCTGGCCTATGTCGTGACCGAAACGGGCTTGTCGCGCGGCCAGTGGCTGTCGCTGCCGATGATCGCGGTGGGTATCGCGGTGCTGATCTATGCGCTGGTCAGGTCTCCGGTGGGCAGCGCCGGAAAACCGGCTTCCCAGCCCCGGACTGCATGACGGACGGCATCCAGCCGACCGATCTGGCGGCCACCTTTCGCCGGCTGATCGAGCGGCACGGCCCAATGCCCGTGTCGCGTTACATGGGCGAAAGCAACGCGCGCTATTATACCAGCCGCGATCCGCTGGGGGCGCAGGGGGATTTCACCACTGCGCCCGAAATCAGCCAGATGTTCGGCGAAATGGTGGGGCTGTGGCTGGCCGATCTGTGGAGCCGTTCCGGTAGGCCCGATGCCGCCTATGTCGAACTCGGCCCCGGGCGGGGGACGCTCGCCCGCGACGCGCTGCGCGCCATGGCGAGTACGGGCCTCAACCCGCCGGTGCATCTGGTCGAAGGTTCCGATGCGCTGCGCGGCGCGCAGGCGGCCGCGCTCGGGGCGCCGCAGTTCCACGATACGATCGACACTCTGCCCGAAGACCGCCCGCTCTATATCGTCGCCAACGAATTTCTCGATGCGCTGCCGATCCGGCAGCTCGTGATGACCGATAAGGGCTGGCGCGAACGGATGGTCGCGCTCGGCGGGGACGGCTTCGTCTTTGCCGCCGGGCCCAGCCCGATGGACGATGCCGTTCCGGCCGAACAGCGCAGCCAGCCGGTCGGCACGGTGATCGAGACCTGCCCCGGCGCAGCGGCAACGGTGGCCGGGATCGCGCAGCGGATCGATGTCCAGGGCGGCGCGGCCTTGTTCATCGATTATGGCTATCTGGAAGCCCGTACCGGGCAGACCATGCAGGCGGTCCGGCGGCACGAAAAGGTCGGCCTGTTCGATGCGCCTGGCGACATGGATCTGACCGCCCATGTCGATTTTGCCACGCTGGCAAAGGTCGCGGCCCGGGAAGGCCTTGCTGTCGCCACCGCCGCCCAAGGGTCCTGGCTCACCGCCATGGGAATTAGCCTGCGCGCTCAGTCACTTAGTAGCGAAAGCCCCGCCCACGCCAAAACCATTTCCGAGGCCCACGACCGCCTCGTCGCCCCCGCCCATATGGGTGACCTTTTTAAAGTTATGGCGCTCACACCCCGCAATGCTCCGCGCGGAGCCGGCTTCGGCTAAGGTTCATCCATCCCCTCTCACAACCCCGCATCATGCACTCACGCAAGGACATCAGATGAAGAAAGCACTCGCATTCGCCGCGCTCGTCGCCGCCTCTCCCCTGCTCGCCGCTCAGCCCGTCGATGGCAAATGGCTGACCGAGGAACGTAACGCCGTGGTCACCATCGGCGATTGCGGCAAGACCGTCTGCGGCCGCATTTCCAAGTTCGTCGTCACCCCGCCGCAAGGGCTCGACCAGCGGGACACCAAGAACAAGAACCCGAAGCTGCGTGATCGCAAGCTGCTGGGCATGCCGATCCTCACGGGCTTCACGGACGATGGCGACAACTGGAGCGGCGAGATCTACGACCCCAAGAGCGGCAAGACTTACCGTTCGACCATCCGCCGCGTGAATGCCAACACGCTGGAAGTGAAAGGCTGCATTGGCCCATTCTGCAAAACGCAGACCTGGACAAAGGCCCGCTGATAAACGCTAAGACCTAGAGGCCCGCGCGCTGTACCAAAAGGCGCGCGGCCTCGTCGAACGAAAGCTTGTCCTCCTCGCGATCGACGGAATAGTTCGCCGCGCGCATCGCGCCAACGTCGATCGCGCCGATCAGGGGCTGCAGCGCCGAAACGAGAACCTCGTTCTTTCCCGCTTCCGGGCTCAGCAACAGCACGGCATCGTAATTCGGGAAAGCGCCTTCCGGATCGGCCAGGACCGTCAGCTTGTCCGCCTCGATCCGCCCGTCAGAGGTATAGGCGCCGATCACATCCGCTTCGCCTGATCGCAGGGCGTTATACATGAAGGTCGGGGAAAAATTGCGCTGTTCGCCAAACCGCAGGCCGTAGGCATCTCGGACTGCAATCCATTCGGGTCGTTCGAAAAACTCGGGATCGCCGCCAACCGTCATTTGCGGAGCCACCCGCGCGAGATCTGCGATAGAATTAAGCGACCTCGAGCGTGCGGTGTCTTGGGTGACAGCCAGCCCGTAAGCGTTCTCGAAGCCAAGCCGGCCCAGCACGCGCATACCGGTATTGGCCTCTTCCCACCGGACGATTTCATCATACATCGCCTCGCGGGGAAGGTTGTCTTCCCGCTTCATCTGGTTGGCCCAGATGGTGCCGGTATAATCGACGTATATATCCACCCGCCCGGTCGCCGCCGCGCTATGGGCGATGGCCGAACCGAGCCCGTCGCGATACTCGACCTCGAAGCCTTTGGCTTCAAGGCGCTGGCCAATGAGCCGCGCGAGCACATATTGCTCCGAGAAGCTCTTGGCCCCGATGACGATACGCTCGTCTTCATTACCGCCGAATTGCGCGAAAAGCGCTGCCACCACGCCAAGCGCGACGGCCACCAGCCCCCCGATAGACAGGGCCCGGCGCCGCTCGCGGAAGCCGCGCTCGATCAAGCCCAGCAGAGTATCCGCGACCATGGCGAGCGCCGCACTGACGAAACAGCCTGCCAGGACTAGCACCCAGTTCTGGGTCTGGAGCCCGGCGAAGATCGGATCGCCGAGGCTCTTCTGCCCGATCGTGGTGGCGAGCGTCGCGGCCCCGATCGTCCACACGGCGGCGGTGCGAATTCCGGCCATGATGTAGGGCGCGGCGAGCGGAGCTTCCACTAGAAGGAGACGCTGGCGAAGTGTCATGCCGACGCCCTCGGCAGCTTCGATCACACCGGGGTCCAGATTGGCCTGAGCCGTCACGGCGTTCCGCAGGATCGGGAGTAGCGCATAGAGGGTGAGCGCAAGCAGCGCGGGCAGAAAGCCCAATGTCGGCAATCCGTCCCCGAAAACTGCCCGCAGGCTGAGCAGAACGGGGAAGAACAGCGCCAGCAGTGCAAGCGCAGGGATAGTCTGAACCAGACTGGCGAAAGCGAGCGAGATCCGCGCTACCCGCTCGGAGCGACTGGCCCATACGGCCAGCGGCAAGGCCACCGCGATCCCCAGCGCAATCGCGGAGGCCGACAGAAGAACATGGGCCGAGAGTTGATCCTGCGATCCAAGAATTGCATTCCAGAGACCGTTCATCGCGCAAGCTCTGCCAAGCGAGTGGCCTGATGACGTGGGACTGCGACAAGTTCCTGTGCGACCTCACCGCCTTCACCCGCCACGAGCGCTTTCGGGGTCTCGTCTGCCACGATCCGCCCCTTGTCCATCACCAGAACCCGATCTGCCAGCAGCAAGGCTTCGGCCATATCATGGGTGACCATGACTGTCGTGAGACCAAGATCTTCGTGAAGAGCCCGCACCCTCTCACCCAGCGCATCGCGGGTGACAGGATCAAGCGCACCAAAAGGTTCGTCCATCAGCAGGAGTTCAGGCCCGGCGGCGAGGGCGCGGGCAACACCGACGCGCTGGCGCTGCCCACCTGAGAGAGCGTCGGGCATTCTCGTGGCTAGCGCAGCATCGAGTTCAACGAGAGCTAGCAGTTCCTCGATCCGATCGCGTCGAAGCTTTTCGCCAGCCAGCTTCGGTCCGATGGCAATGTTCTCTGCCACCGTCATGTGAGGAAAGAGCCCGATCGACTGGAACACATAGCCGACGCGCCGGCGAAGGGCGGGCAGCGGTTTGACCGTTACGTGCTCCCCTGCAAACAGGACCGTGCCCGACGTAGGATCGACAAGACGATTTACCGTTTTCAGGAGCGTCGACTTGCCTGATCCACTGGCACCGACAAGCGCAACAAATTCGCCGCGCATAATAGTGAGCGTTACATCCGCGACTGCAATTGTTGAGCCGTAATTTTTGACGATCCCCTCGAAGACCAGCGCTTCTGGGGGGGCTGCGGTCACTGGTCTTCTTCGCTCTCTTCAGCCTCATCGGCTTCGCTGACTTCCTGCGACTGGTAATCGACACGCTCCAGTTCGATCCGGCGCTCCCCGGGGCCGGTAGCGATCAAGGTGCCATCTTCCATACGGCCAGGCGTCCAACACCGTTCAACTCCGTTTTCGGCGTCGGGCAAGAAGCACAGCTCCTTGCGATTATCCACTTCGGCGTAGGTCCAGCTACCCTGTTGCCAAGGATCGCCATTGCGAAGATCGCGATAGGTCCCATCGCGATCGAGCATGGTGGTGTAACGCGCGCCGTCTTCGGAAACACTGCGCCAGGCAGTGTCCGCGAATGTCGGCGGCCCGTTAGAAGAGTCATTTCCGGCGTCGGGTTCTGCAGGCGTCGCCTCGCTCTCAACCTCTGCCATCGGATCGTCCTGTGCGGGAGTGCAGGAGGCTGCGGACAGGCCCGCGAGGATGACGACCATCACGAACAGATTGTCTGAGTTGCCGCGCAAACCGGCCTCCTTTCGGCATGGAATTCCGCCATAGAAAACCAGCGGCCGCTTGGCGAGAGCGGGTTCAAGTTCCGAGCGACGAAAGAGGGAACGCGATCTGCACATCCAGTCCCTCATCGGAAAACGATCGGGAGAAACTGCCGCGCAGCTGGCCTTCTATCGCCATACGCAACATGCGCGAACCGAAGCCCTCTCTGGATTCGCTGTCGCCATTTTGGGTGCTCGTGGAAGATTCACGCCAGAAAACGCAGACCTCGTCGGCGTCGCCGCAGGGCAGCTTGATCTCGATCGAGACTTTGCCATCCTCAATCGACAAAGCTCCGTATTTCGCCGCATTGGTCGCCAGCTCGTGGAAGATCAGCGCAAGCGGGGTCGCGGCCCGCGCGCCGATATCCACATCGTCGCCGGAAATGAGCACGCGCTCGCCTTTTCCGCCCTCGTAAGGAGCAAGCAGATCCGTCAGCAAACCCTGCAGCTTGTCTGCCCCGCGGCCGTCACCGGGTCGGACATAGTCATGCGCCGTGCCCAAAGCCCGAATGGCGGAATTGAGATCGTCAGCGAACGGTTTGACCTCGGGCATGCCGCGAGATCGCAGCGCGATAAGTCCCGAGACCACCGCGAAAATATTCTTGATCCGGTGTGATAGCTCGTTCGCCAGCAGATCGCGTGCTTCTGAAAGACGATAAGCGCGGTCGATATCGATGATGGTTCCGAACCACCGGACCTCGTGATCTTCACGGGCGACAGGGACCGCACGCGCCTGCACCCAGCGATATTCCCCATCAGCCAGTCTTATACGCCACTCGTCTTCGAACAGGTTTTGTCCGCTCAGCGCTGTACGCAAGCGCTCGAGAGCCCGATCCTGATCCTCAGGATGGAGAGCCGCCCGGCAATCCCCGACGCGCGTCGGAGCGTCGAGACCGGTTACCTCTTTCCAGCGCGCGTTCACATAAGTGAAGTTTCCTTCCCCATCGCTCGTCCACGCTATTCCCGGCACGCTGTCGATCAAGTCGCGCAAGTCGGCCTCGCGTCGTTCCACAGCCGCGATCGCCGATTGGCCAAGCCGCAGTTGGGACATGCGCCGCATCGTCGAGCGGGCGAGAACCGCCATTCCCTCGGCCTGAAACTCCGTCAAACCACCCGGCCGCGGCTTGGTATCGATTACGCAGAGCGCCCCGAGAGGAGCCCCTTCCGAGGATATGAGCGGGAAGCCAGCATAGAACCGCAGGCCCATCACCCCCGTCACCAACCCATTTTCAGAGAATTTGGGATCCTTTGTCGCGTCTTCGATAACCAGCGGCTCGTGCTGCAACATCGCGTGAGCGCAAAAACTGTCGGACCGCGGCGTGCCATCCCGGTTCAGCCCGGTCTGCGCGAGAAAAACCTGACGGGTCCGCTCGACCACGGTGACTGATGCATAGGGGACATCGCACAGCTTAGCCGCGAAATCCGCGATCTGCTGCAATTCGGGGTCTTGAGAAAGCGCTTCTGTCCCGTACGACGCGAGTACGGAAAGGCGGTCATCCTCGCCGCAAAAAGCGGGATCGGGATCGCGCCCTTCGGGCCAGAGGATTGTCTCGTCTTTGTAAATCACTGTTGAGCGCTCCCTAATCGAAATTTCTGCGCGGGACAAAGAGTTTAACCTTCACCTCTCCGAAGCAGGGGTGAAGGGGTTTGCCCCATGCGCCCTGCTCGGCTACGGGCCTGCTCGCATACGAATTTTCGCGAGGCATGAAGGAGAGACTATGCGCGCGACTCCCGATTTCGATTTCCAGCTTGGCGAGAGTGCCGAGATGATCCGTGACAGCGTTTCGCGCTTCGCTGACGAACAGATTGCTCCTCTCGCCGAAAAGGTCGATCGCGAAGACTGGTTCCCGCGCGATTTGTGGCCAGCAATGGGCGAACTGGGCTTGCACGGCATAACCGTTTCGGAAGCTGACGGCGGGCTGGGCCTGGGCTATCTCGAGCACGTTATCGCGGTAGAGGAAGTCAGCCGCGCCAGTGCGTCTGTCGGGCTTAGCTATGGCGCGCATTCCAACCTCTGTGTCAACCAGATCGCTCGCTGGGGCAACGATGCTCAAAAGGCCAAATACCTTCCGAAGCTGATCAGCGGCGAACATGTCGGCAGTCTGGCCATGAGCGAGGCGAGCGCCGGATCGGATGTCGTGTCTATGAAAGCCAAGGCCGAGAAGGTCGACGGCGGTTATGTCCTCAACGGCACCAAGTTCTGGATCACCAATGCGCCCTATGCCGATACCTTGGTCGTCTATGCCAAGACCGCACCGGAAGCGGCAAGCCGCGACATTACCACTTTCCTGATCGAGAAGGGTTTCGACGGTTTCTCCATCGGCCAGAAGATCGAGAAGGTAGGCATGCGTGGCTCGCCCACTGCAGAACTGGTGTTCGATGACTGCTTCGTTCCGGAAGAAAACGTAGTGGGCCCCGAAAACGGCGGCGTGGGCGTGCTGATGAGCGGCCTTGATTACGAGCGTGTCGTTCTGTCGGGGATACAGCTTGGCGTGATGCAGGCCTGCCTCGACACGGTCATCCCTTACCTTCGCGAGCGGACGCAGTTCGGCAAGCCGATTGGCAGCTTCCAGCTCATGCAGGCCAAGGTCGCCGATATGTATGTCGCGCTGCAATCGGCCCGCGCCTATACCTATGCCGTGGCCAAGAGCTGCGATGCAGAAAAAACCACGCGGTTCGATGCGGCGGGCGCAATCCTGCTCGCATCCGAGAACGCTTTCCGCGTGGCAGCCGAGAGCGTCCAGGCACTGGGCGGCGCAGGCTACACGCTCGACTGGCCGGTCGAACGTTACATGCGCGATGCCAAGCTGCTCGACATTGGCGCAGGTACCAACGAAATCCGCCGGATGCTTATCGGGCGCGAACTGATCGGGGCCGCAGGATGAGTGCCGACGAAGACTATGTCTACGACGAGGAAAGCGGCGAGTGGATGCCCGCTTCCGAACTGGCGGCGAAGCAGGCGGCCGCTGAAACAATAGAGGTTCGCGACGCAGTGGGAAATCTGCTCGCCGATGGCGACCAAGTGACGCTGATCAAGGACCTTGAGGTCAAAGGCGCAGGCCAGACGCTGAAGCAGGGCACGCTGATCAAATCGATCCGCCTGACCGGTGACCCTCTGGAAATCGACTGCAAATATCCCGGTATCAAGGGCCTCGTCCTGCGCGCCGAATTCGTGAAGAAACGCTGAGTCCAAAATTATGACCGCACCCGTTCTTACCTCCACGCTCGACCGCGAGGCTCCTGACGCCAAGGCGCGGTTCGACCACAACAAGTCACTCGCGGCCGACCTGCGCTCGACGGTTGCAGAGGCGGCGCTGGGCGGCAGCGAAGGCAGCCGGGAACGGCATGTCGGAAGGGGCAAGCTCCTGCCGCGCGAGCGTGTCGAGCGCTTGCTCGACCCAGGCAGCCCGTTCCTCGAGATCGGCCAGCTCGCCGCTAATGGCATGTACGGTAAGGATGCAATCAACGGCGCGGGGCTGATCGCGGGTATCGGCCGCGTTTCGGGCCGTCAGGTGATGATCGTGTGCAACGATGCCACGGTGAAGGGCGGCACCTATTACCCGATGACGGTGAAGAAGCACCTGCGCGCGCAGGAGATCGCGCAGGAAAACCGCCTGCCGTGCATCTACCTTGTCGACAGCGGAGGGGCCAATCTGCCGCATCAGGCCGAGGTCTTCCCCGACCGCGACCATTTCGGGCGTATCTTCTTCAACCAGGCGAATATGTCGGCGATGGGCATCTCGCAAATCGCCTGCGTGATGGGCAGCTGCACCGCGGGCGGCGCTTATGTGCCCGCCATGTCCGACGAGACGGTGATCGTGCGGGACCAAGGCACGATCTTCCTCGCCGGGCCGCCGTTGGTGAAAGCCGCGACAGGCGAGGAAATCAGCGCCGAGGACCTTGGCGGCGGCGATCTTCACGCCAAGAAATCGGGCGTGGTCGATCATCTGGCCGAGAATGACCAGCATGCCCTGACCATCGTGCGCGATATCGTTAGCCACCTTGGCGACAATTACGCAGCAGCCAAAGGTATCGAGCTTAAGGAACCGCGCGCGCCGAAATTCGACGCCGACGATATCTACGCCATTGTGCCCGAAGATGTCCGCGCGCCCTACGATGTGCACGAAATCATCGCCCGCCTCGTCGACGGGAGCGAATTCCACGAGTTCAAGCAGCATTACGGGAGCACGCTTGTCTGCGGCTTCGCGCATATTTGGGGTATGCCGGTGGCAATCCTCGCCAATAACGGAGTGCTGTTTTCCGAAAGCGCGCAGAAGGGCGCGCACTTCATCGAACTCGCCTGCCAGCGCCGTATTCCGCTGCTGTTCCTGCAGAACATCTCCGGCTTCATGGTCGGCGGAAAATACGAGGCCGAAGGCATTGCCAAGCATGGTGCGAAACTGGTGACCGCGGTCGCCACCGCCACCGTGCCCAAGGTTACCGTGGTCATCGGCGGAAGCTTTGGAGCAGGCAATTACGGCATGTGCGGCCGAGCATATTCCCCGCGCTTCCTGTTCACGTGGCCCAATGCTCGCATCTCGGTGATGGGCGGCGAGCAGGCCGCGTCGGTCCTCGCCACCGTGCACCGCGACGCCGACAGTTGGTCCGAAGAACAGGCCGAGGAATTCAAGGCCCCGATCCGCCAGAAATACGAGGACGAAGGCAATCCTTATTACGCCACCGCCCGCCTGTGGGACGACGGCGTGATCGATCCGGCTCAGACCCGTGACGTCCTGGCGCTTGCTTTTGCTGCGACACTCGAAGCTCCGATACCCGACAGCCCGCAGTTCGGCGTATTCAGGATGTAGCGAAGGAACTTTCTCGGCGCTCCGTACATTCCAGCTTTATAAGATGGGGTTTGGGCTGGGCTGAGGAGAGTTCCATGGAAGGCCAAGAAGTCACAATCGCCATTATCGTCATCGTCCTCTTGGTGGGGGCCTTGCTTGCATGGCTGTTCATCCAGCGAAATCGCACCAGGGAATTGCGTGATCGCTATGGCGAAGAATATGATCGTACGCTCGAGGCGAAAGGCGGCCGCAGAAGCGCTGAAGCCGACCTTGTCGAGCGCGAAGAACGCGTGAAAAAGTTGGAAATCCGTCCGCTCTCAGCTTCGGAGCGCGATCGCTTCGCCGGCGAGTGGAAGGATACCAAGGCACTGTTCGTCGACAGTCCGGTCGAGGCTGTTAGCCGCGCCGACCGTCTGCTGACCGACATCATGTCTACGCGCGGTTATCCGATGGCGGATTTCGAAAAGCGTCATGCAGATCTTACCGTGGATCATGGCGATGTCGCAAAACACTATCTGGCGGGTCATGAAATCGCCGACCGGTCAAGCGACGCGACCACCGAGGAACTGCGCAGGGCGATCAATCACTACGAAGCCCTGTATGGCGAAATGACGAGCGAAGTTTCCGATGCTGACCAAGGGTCAACTGCAGAGTACCGCGAACAGAATGTGAGCGTTGAATACGGTGACGTCGATAGCCGCGATGAGAATGCTCCTGTCCGCCCTTCAGGTGATCCCGCACTGCGCGATCGGGATCGGGTGTAACTCCCTCCTTGCCAGTCCCAATCCGAGGCGGCCCTGCTAAAGCGGCCCCTCGGAGCTCCCGATGCATCGCAAACCGTCCCTTCTCAGCCGCCTCGTGCGACGCATCCTTGTCCTGCTTTACCGGTGGAAAGGCTGGCAAATCGAAGGGTCGCGCCCGGATGTCGCGAAGTTCGTCATTCTTGGCGCCCCCCATACCTCGAACTGGGACTTCGTCTTTTTTCTCGGGGTTGCTGACGATCTGGGTATTCGCCCCAGCTTCATGGGCAAGAACAGCCTTTTCAAATGGCCTGCGACCAATTTCATGCTCGACATGGGCGGAGTGCCAGTCGATCGCTCACAGCGTGCAAATTACGTTTCTCAGGTGGTGAAAGAATTCGAGGATGCGGATGAGCTCGCGCTCGTGATCGCACCCGAAGGCTCGCGCACATCGCAAGGTGAATGGCGGAGCGGTTTCTACCATATCGCCATGGCCGCCGGTGTCCCGATTGTTCCTGCCTGGGTCAATCATGACGCCATGACCGGCGGCATGGGAGAACCGCTGATGCCGACAGGAGATTTTCGGGCTGATCTTGCCAAACTTGCCGCTTTCTATCGCAAGAAACGGCCCGACTGCGATCGCTTTGTCGTGCTTGAGAAAAGTACGCAAACAATCGCCGACATGCAGCGCTGATCCAATGGCTGGGCATTCGAGGGGGATTATTCGTGCCTCGCGCTTGCGGTTGGGCGGCGCGAAGGTCAATCACTGATCCATGGCGATTCTCTCCGACAAATGGATCCGCGAAGCGGCCACCACGCGCGACATGATCGAACCTTTCGTCGAGAGCCAGCGGCGCGACGGGATGATCAGCTTCGGCCTGTCATCCTTTGGTTACGATGCCAGGGTGGCCGACGAATTCAAGATTTTCACCAATGTCGACAATGCAGTGGTCGATCCCAAGGATTTTGCCGCGACCAGTTTCGTGGACCGGCAGACCGATGTCTGCGTGATCCCGCCGAACAGTTTCGCACTCGCCCGGACGGTCGAATATTTCCGCATCCCGGAGGACGTTCTCGTGATCTGCCTCGGCAAGAGCACCTACGCCCGCTGCGGGATTATTGTGAACGTCACCCCGCTCGAACCGGGCTGGGAAGGTCACGTGACGCTGGAATTCAGCAATACCACGCCCTTGCCGGCAAAAATTTACGCCAATGAAGGGGCCTGCCAGTTCCTCTTCCTGCAGGGCAACGAACGGCCGGAAGTCACCTATGCGGACAGGGCGGGCAAATATATGGGTCAGCGCGGCGTGACCCTCCCCCGCCTGTGACCCCGAGGGGTAATGCCGCAACGTCTTTGACTTGATCGCGAGGCGAGGCCACATCTCCCGATAAGAATGGGAGAGATATAGTGGACACTCGCGAATTCGACATCATCGTCTATGGGGCGACCGGCTATACTGGACGCCTTGTGGCGGAACATTTCGTGCGCGAATACGGCGCTTCCGACAGCGGAACCAAATGGGCTATGGCTGGGCGAAACGAAGACAAGCTGGCTGCTGTGCGCGCAGAGATCGGCGCTTCACCTGTCACACCGATGATCGTTGCCGATGCCGAAGACCCGGCCAGCCTCGAAGCCATGTGCCGCCGCGCCAAGGTCGTCATCAGCACCGTCGGACCTTACCAGCTATATGCCGATGCGCTGGTCGAAGCCTGCGTGAAAACGGGTACGGACTATGCCGACCTCTGCGGAGAACCGGCCTGGATGGCGGAGAAGATCGCTGAGCATCATACAGCAGCACAGGAAAGCGGGGCGCGTATCTGTTTTTCATCGGGCTTCGATTCAATTCCGTTCGACCTTGGCGTGCTGATGCTCCAGAAGGAGGCGAAGGAGCGCCATGGATCGCCCGCTCCACGCGTGAAGGGCCGGGTACGGGCGATGAAGGGGACGTTCTCCGGCGGTACCGCCGCCAGTCTCGGTGCCACGATGAAGGCAGCAGTCAAGAATCCTGCCGTAGTTGGTGTCTTACGGGACCCTTTCGCCCTGACGCCGGGCTTCGAAGGGCCGGATCAACCATCGGGGATGGTCCCGCATTATGAAGAGGATCTCGGCAAGTGGGCCGCGCCATTTGTCATGGCGGCGATCAACACGAAGAATGTCCACCGCACGAACTTTCTGCGCGGCCATCCTTACGGCACCGATTTTCGCTATGACGAGATGGTGCTGACCAGTCCGGGCGACGCCGGAAAGGCAGCCGCCGATGCGCTGGTTCAGATGGTCAAAAACCCCTTCGGCTCCAAGCCGCCCAAGCTAGGCGAAGGACCGACGAAGGAAGAGCGCGAAAACGGTTTCTACGATGTGGTGTTTGTCGGAGAATGGCCCGATGGAAAGACCATGCGTTACGCCGTGAAGGGCAAATTCGATCCGGGCTATGGCTCGACCAGCCGTATGCTCGGCGAAACCGCCATGGCCTTACTCGATAGCGACGCGGAAGGAGGCGTCGGCACTCCTGGCTCTTTTCTCGGCGAGGCATTGGTGGACCGGCTGCGCCAACATGCGCACTTGAGCTTCGAAGTCGAGAATTAAAGATAAAGGGGGAGCGCCGCGCGCTCCCCCCAGATCTTTCGTCAGATGCTCATGCGGACGGCGACGCTGAAGTTGCGGCCCGCCAGCGGAACGAAGTCTTTCGTAAAGCTGGAATGGCGACGCCCCTGCTCATCGAAGATGTTCTCGGCCTTGAAAATGACGGACAGGGCCGGATCGCTGGGCAGCGGACGCCAGATTGCCGAAGCGTTGACGAAGGTGAAACCTTCGGTCGGCGTTTCGAAAGGCGCCACATCGTTCTGATCGTCGAACCATTCGACTTCACCGCGCAGGGTGATGTTGCCCGTATCCGCTTCGAGCGCACCGGCCAGGCTCAGCGGCGGGATGCGCGGCACGTTGAAACCATCATCCAGTTCGGCATCGAGATATTCGCCGCGCAGTTCGGCGGTCATGTCGAAGCCGGGCGTATCGATGAAGTTCCAGGCGACCTGCCCTTCGACTCCGGTGTAGGTCGCACCCTGTTGCAGATACTGGAAAACCGGCAACTCGTCTTCCTCTTCACCGGTTTCGCTAAGGTAGATGTACTCATCGAACCACGAACGATAGGCCGCCAGCGAAAGATCGACCGGACCGAGCGTGCCGCGGGCGAAGAGTTCGACCCCCCATGCCTTTTCCATCTCGAGATCGACGTCGCCAACCTCGAATTGCTGCGTGGCGACGTGCGGACCGTTGGAGAAAAGCTCCTCGGCACTGGGAGCACGTGAAACGCGCGACACGTTCACACCCGTACGGAATGCGGGAGTGAGTTCGTAGGCAAGGCCGATCGCTCCGGATACTCCGTCGAAGTCGCGCTCGATGCCGAGCGGGACGGAATCTACATCGGTGGTCTCGTAGCGCAGCGCACCTTCAAGCTGGAGGGGGCCGTCGCCGTATTCCTGCAGCGTGAAGACCGACAGCTGCTCGGTACGGTTGGGCGCGACGTAGGCTTCCGCGCCTTCCGCCGCAAAATCGCGCAGGTAAAGCTGCACGCCGGTAGAGCCGCGTAGCACATTGTCGGGGTTCTGGAGGATCTCGGCGCGTGCCTCGATACCCTGCACGTCAAAGACTGTGCCGACTTCATCACCTTCGAATTCGGTGTGTGTGTAATCGGAGTAACCCGCACGGATCTTCAGACGCTGGAAGAAGCCATCCCCCAGCAGAAGGTCTCCGCGCATGTCCGCACGATACTGGCGCAAGCCGATGTTGACGGTTTCCGCGCCTTCCTCTTCACCATGCTCTTCCTCGGCTCCTTCTTCGCCTTCCTCGTGATGATGGTGAGCGCCGGGAAGAATGGGTACGCCATAGAATGTATCGTAGACGCCGACGGATACGCCAAGGTTGGATCCGCCCCGGAAGAAAGCGACGCCGCCATTGGCCGCCCAGGTTTCGGTGCCGCTGTTGAAGAGGCGACCACGGGCATTGGCCGCTTCACGCAGTTCTTCTGCCTCTTCGAGTTCGCCCTCTTCCTCTTCCTCGTCGGCATCGGCCAGCAAGTCCGCGCGCAGATTGTCGGACAGCACATAGCCGGGAACTTCGAGATCGTCGGTCTTGCGGTAGAGGCCATCGGCGTGGACGACGAAGCCACCGCCCACAGGAAGATCGATCGAAGCCCCGCCTTCGCGCAGGTCGGCTACCGTATTGGCGCGCTTCATCGCGTCGACATGCACATCTTCGGCAGGCACGCGGCGCGGAATGCGCTTGTCGATCACATTCACCGCGCCGCCGATTGCCTGGCTGCCATAGAGCAACACGGCCGGACCGCGAAGGACTTCGATGCTTTCAGCAGTCAGCGGGTCGATCGATACGGCATGGTCGGCCGAAGTGTTCGAAACATCGATCGCACCGATACCGTCGACCAGAACTTTCACGCGCTCGCCAGAGAAGCCGCGCAGGATCGGCCGCGACGCCCCGGGAGAAAAGCCGGTTGCAGTGACACCGGGAATATGGGCAAGCACTTCGCCGATCTGGCCGTCCATATTGGAATCGAGCTCTTCGCCCGAGATCACGTCAGTTCCCGCCAGAAGGTCGAATTGGCGCAGACCTTCGGCGCTCACGATAATGGTGCCGTCGGGACCGATCCGGCGGTTGTGCAAGTCGTCCTCGGCAGCGGGGCTGTCGTCCGGCACGCTGGCCTGCTGCGCCATGGACGGCGCGGCGTAGCTGAGGGCGACAAGTGACAGGGATGCGCCCAGAGCGCGGCGGAGCGTTACGGTGTGATACAACATAACGCGCCCCATAGCCGCGATCCATGCGAACGCAACCATTCTCGCGACGAATTACATATTTGTGCGACAAACGACAAAAGGCCGCCTTCGGCAGCCTTTACGTCTTCACAGTCTGGAAAATGGAGCGGGCGAGGCGATTCGAACGCCCGACCCCAACCTTGGCAAGGTTGTGCTCTACCCCTGAGCTACGCCCGCTCACTGGCGCTCTACCGAACCGTGTGGCCCGGTGGGGAGGCGCGCAACTAGCAACGGCTCTCGAGTCCCGCAAGCAAAAAAATGCGCTTTTTTTCGCTCCGCTTGCGCGAGGGGCTTCTGCCCTTCACATTCGCTCGGGAAAGCCCACATGGGCGGGTGACAGTTTATATAGCGAAAGGCGGTTTTACGTGGCGAGCATGGGTTTGAGCATCGACGAGCAGAAAGCAGTCGAGAAGTTCAAGAAAGACGTCGTCGAACCGTCGATGACGAAACTCGTCATCCTCGATTTCTTTGCTGAATGGTGTGGCCCTTGCAAGGCGCTCACCCCGATGCTGGAAAAGGTCGCGGGCGAGTATGCCGACAAAGGCGTGGTGCTGGTCAAGGTCGATGTAGATCAGGACAAATTCATCGCGGCCCAATTCCAGGTCCAGTCGATCCCGACGGTCTACGCCATGTTCCAGGGTCAGCCAGTAGCCGACCTTACGAATGCACGCAGCGAATCGCAGCTCAAGCAGACCCTCGACCAGATCCTGTCCCAGCTTCCGGTTGAAGGCGGCGATGATGCCGCTAGTGCGCAGGCCCAAGCCGCAGAACAGGTAGAGCAGTTCGTCGCCATGGGCGAGCAGGTGCTGGCCGAAGGCGATGCTGCTCGGGCTGCCGGCATTTTCGCGCAAGTAACCGAGATGGCTCCCGACAATGCCGCCGCGCATGCAGGGCTCATCAGGGCATTGACGCAAGCGGGACAGGTAGAAGAAGCGAAATCCGTCCTTGCCGCGGTCGAGACCAATCCGGCGCTCGCCAATGACAGCCTGATCGACAACGCCAAGGCAGCCCTAGAACTGGCAGGCAATAAAGTAGATGATGGCGAACTTGCCGCGCTGCGCGAGAAGGCTGCCGCCGATCCTGCCAAAATGGATGCCCGGCTCGCCTACGCAGAGGCGGCGTTCGCCGCCGGACAACGCGATGCGGCGGCCGACGAATTGCTTTCGATGGTCGAGGCTGACCGCGAATGGAACGAGGGTGCTGCGCGCACCAAGCTGCTCGATATCTTCAACGCGGTGGGGCTCGAAGACCCTTGGGTCGTGGCGACGCGCCGCCGCCTCTCGAAGCTGCTCTTCGGATGAGCGAAACAAAGCGCCTTTCCATCTTCCCGCTGCCTGGAGCAATCCTGTTTCCGGGCTTGCAGCTGCCGCTGCATATTTTCGAGCAGCGATATCGCGATCTGGTGGGCAGCGCGCTCGCCAAGGATCGCCTGATCGGCATGGTGCAGCCGCATCGCAGCGCCGACGGTTCCCCGCTTTACGAGATCGGCTGCCTTGGCCGGATAGACGATGTCGAGGCGCTGGAAGATGGCCGCTATAACATCGTACTCGACGGCGAAGCGCGCTTCCGCGTCCTGCGCGAACTGGAAGTCAGCACGGCATTCCGGCAAGTAGAAGCCGAGCTCATCGAAGATCCGCAGAACGAGGTTCTGGCCAGTGTTGAACGCGCCGCCTTCGAGTTCGAGGCCAAGCGGTTTGCTGCCATGCAAGGCTATTCGGTCGACTGGGATTCGGTCGAACGGCTCGACGATGAGACGCTGATCAACGGGGTCGCGCAGATCGCTCCTTTTGACAGCGCCGCAAAGCAGGCCCTGCTCGAGGCGAACACGCTATCGGAACGCTGCGAACTGATGATCCAACTGATGCAGTTCTTCGCCCTGCGCGATGACGGTGACGAGATCGTTACCCTTCAGTGATCCGCGCGAAGGCTTGTCCGACCATTAAAGATTGAACGATCCACGAAGGCCGTCGATCACATATTGGGCAGCCAGTGCAGCGAGCAGGACGCCCAGCACGCGGGTGATTGCCGCTTCCACCTTGTCTCCGAACAGACGCATGATCGGCCCCGCGGCCATCAGAGCGAGCATTGTAATGATCAGCACGCCAGCCAGCGCGCCCAGCACGGTGAAGGTTTGGGCCAGATCGCTCGCCTCGTTCATGAGCAGCATGATGGCCGCGATCGCGCCGGGACCGGCCAGCATCGGAATGGCCATCGGGAAGATCGAGACATCCTCGACCTCAGGCGTGGCTGCGACCTTCTCGGCCCGCTCCTCGCGGCGCTGGGTGCGCTTTTCGAAGACCATTTCGAACGCGATCCAGAAGAGCATCAACCCGCCTGCGATGCGGAAGCTGTCGAGGTCGATGTGGAGCGCGCCCAGCAATTGTTCGCCGAAGAGCGCGAAAATCAGAAGGATGACGGCCGCGATCAGGACGGCGCGGATAGCCATATTGCGCCGCTCAGCCGTCGACGCGCCCTTGGTAAGACCCGCATAAATAGGCGCGCATCCGGGCGGATCGATCACCACGAACAGAGTGATGAAGGCGGAAACGAAGAGCTGGGCAAGCATCAGTCTGTGAACACCTTTGGTCCGGTTACTTCGAATTCGCCATTCCACAGCAACAGAGTGACGGTGCTGCCGCCGTCCATCGTGTGGATCAGATATTGGAGCGAGCCATCGTCAGACTGGCCCTTAACCGCCGGACGTTCGCTGCTGGCCATGCGCTGACCGGCGGGCACGGGTTCGGCACAGTTCGCCACCTTGGTCGACACGAAATCCGGCGCTGTTAACGGTGCGTCCAAATCCTGCCCGATATCGGCTTCCCAGAGATAGGAACCGTCACGCTGCCGCCGCCAGACGGTGAGGAATTCACCGTTCCTGCCACCGGGCCACTGCGCCGCGCCCTGCGACACCGCGAGGCTGCCGTCGCAGCTCGACCAGATCTGATGCGGCTGCCAGGCTACCGCGCGTGCGGGATCGGCGCGGCCTTTCAGCCACTGCTGCGCATTCACCGCTTCGGGCACGAACATCGTCGCATCATCCGCCGCGTAATCCGCGAAGGCGGTCCACTGGCCATCGTCTTGCGCGGTGCGGGCGAAGGCGAGTTCCGTCGCCACGACCTTGCCCGGATTGGCGACGGGCTTGATGAAGCGGCCGTAGCGTTCCTGCGAACCGCCTGCACACGCGGAGAGAGACAGGGCTGCGAGGGCCGCGAAAGCGAGACGCCAGCTCACAGGCTGTCCGGCACCTGTAATCCGGCATTACGGTAGGCCGCGACCAGCGTGTTCCGCAAAAGCACTGCGATCGTCATCGGCCCGACGCCGCCCGGTACCGGGGTGATTGCTCCAGCGACCGCTTCCGCCCCGGCGTAATCGACATCGCCCACCAGGCGTCCCTTTTCCGCACCTTCGGCGGGGGGAAGGCGGTTGATGCCGACGTCAATCACGGTTGCGCCATCCTTCAGCCAGTCTGCCTTGACCATCTCCGCGCGGCCCACAGCGGCTACGACGATGTCGGCGCGTTTGACCACGGCGGGCAGGTCTTTTGTGCGGCTATGCGCGATGGTGACGGTGGCGTTCGCATCGAGCAACAGCTGCGCCATCGGTTTGCCGACGATGTTCGAGCGGCCGATCACAACGGCGTCGAGACCGGACAGGTCGCCCAGCCGGTCGGTCAGCAGCATCATGCAGCCAAGCGGCGTGCAGGGCACGAAGCCGCTCTGCCCCACGGCGAGGCGGCCAGCATTGGTAACATGGAACCCGTCCACGTCCTTGTCCGGACTGATCGCGGCGATCACGGCCTGATCGTCCAGATGATCGGGCAGCGGCAGCTGGACGAGGATGCCGTCCACCGCTTCGTCAGCATTCAGCTGTTCGACCAGCGCCAGCAATTCGGCTTCGCTGGTGCCGGCAGGCAGTCGGTGTTCGAAGCTTTCCATGCCGGCGGCCACGGTGGCCTTGTGCTTGCTGCCGACATAGACTTGGCTGGCGGGATCTTCACCCACCAGCACCACAGCCAGGCCCGCCTTGCGGCCCGTAGCGGCAGAGAATTTCGCGGCCTCGTCCCCCACCCGCTCGCGCAGGTTGGCGGCGAAGGCTTTTCCGTCGATCCGTTCCGCGGTCATACGGACATGATGATGTTGCGCAGCACGATCAGGATGATCTGCAGCAATATGATCACCACCAGCGGAGAGAAATCGATCGACCCGGTATTGGGCATCCGGTTGCGGATCGGCCTGAGGACCGGTTCCAGCAAGCGGTTGATGGCGTCGTAAAAGCCCATCAGGAATTCGTTGCGGCCCACCACGTTGAAGGCGAACAGTAGGCCGATGACGAACTGGATGATGATCAGCATCACGAAGATGTTCGTGATCATCTCGATGATCTGGTAGAGGGTAATCAGCACTTGGGTCGATCCCGTTGTCTTGAGTGGCAGTACCTTTGGCCTGTGCCCCTACAAGAGGTGTGCGCGCGCCGCCACCCCTAAGCCGCGCTTATCAGCGTGCCGGCGCCGCGGGCGGTGAAGAATTCCAGCAGCATCGCATGCGGCACCCGCCCGTCGAGCACGACCGCCGCCTCGCAGCCCGCCTCCACCGCGCTGACACAGGTTTCCAGCTTGGGGATCATGCCGCCGCTGATCGTGCCTTCGGCCCGCAGTTCGGCGATGTCCGCCGGGGTCAGATCGGTGAGCAGCTTGCCCTGCTTGTCCAGCACGCCGTCGACATCGGTCAGCAGCAGCAGCCGCGCCGCGCCCAGCGCCGCCGCCAGCGAGCCCGCCATGGTATCGGCATTGATGTTGTAGGTATGCCCGTCCTCGCCCGTGCCGATGGGGGCGACCACCGGGATCATGCCCGCCGCGGTGGCGGTTTCGATGATGGTGGTATCGACCGCGCTGGGTTCGCCGACGAAGCCGAGATCGAGCGCTTTTTCGATATTGCTTTCCGGATCCTTGGTCGTGCGTTCGACCTTGCGCGCGGTCACCAGCCCGCCGTCCTTGCCCGAAATGCCCATCGCCTTGCCCCCGGCGCGGGCGATCGAGCCGACGATGGATTTGTTGATCGCGCCCGACAGGACCATTTCGGCGACGTCCGCCGTGGCCTTGTCGGTCACGCGCAGCCCGTCGACGAAGCGGGTTTCCACGCCGAGCTTCTTCAACATGGCGCCGATCTGCGGGCCGCCGCCATGGACCACCACCGGGTTGATGCCGACCGCTTTCAGCAGCACCACATCCTCGGCGAATTCGCGGGCGGCGTCTTCATCGCCCATCGCATTGCCGCCGTATTTCACCACGAAACTGCGCCCGGCATAGCGCTGGAAATAGGGCAGCGCTTCGATCAGCGTCTGCGCCTTGGCGCTGGCATCGGTGAGATTCATGGGCACTCTTTCCATCGGCTATCCTGTGGGTTCGTGCGCCCCATTAGCCGCTGGATCGCCGGGGCGGAAGAGCATGATCGCCGCCCTGCCCCGCCAGCCTTTCGCGCCATCCCCGCCCGACAACAAAGCCTCACAACAAATCAGCGGCCACCCGTTTCGGGGCGGGCGCCGTTTTGTGCCTTGTGAGAGGCGCTAAGGTGAAACCCTACTTGTTCTGTTCGGGCTTCTTGTCGGACTTGGCGCCATCATTCTGCTTACCGGCACCGCCCTGCTGTTGGGGCTGCTTGTCGCAGTTTGCGTCCTTGCCGCCCTGCTGGGGCTGGCCGGACTTCTGGTCCTTGTTGTCCATGGTGTTTTCCTTCGGAAAATCGTGGCGCGGAAGATACCGGCCACAGTCAATCAAGCGACTGGAAGAGCGATGGTTTCAGCCCTTGCGCCAGTAGGGGCTGGAATTGCGCCAGTCGACCGAAGGCCGCAGGAAACCAACATTTTATAGCAAAGTGGATGTGAAAAAGGGGCAGCGAAAACTCGCCGCCCCCGATCCTGTGGTCATCCCTATCAAAGGACGGCCCGCGCTACGTGCGTGGGCGAACCCGCGTGTAGGTATAATTGGTGCGTGATGTCCCGTCGTTACGGGTATAGATCACATAGTCGTCGTGGATGTCGAGACGTTCGGCTGCAACCAGCCGTCCGTCTTCCATCCGCACCGCGAGAACTTCCTCGCGGTCCTTGTCGACCAGCATGTCTTCTATCTTGCCATACTCCTGTCCTTCGACGGAGCGGACCGGATAGCCGCGAATGTCCTGTTCCTCGTTAACAAGCTGCCATTTTGACAGCGCATCGAGATCGGCAAATCTGTCTTCATGATGCATGGGTATTTCCTTACTCGACCGTGTCGACACGGCTGGCGAAGATCATGGCGGTGGCGCTGGTGTCCACTTCACGCGTCACACTTTCGGGCAGATCGCCGGGGAATGCGCGCACTTCGCCTTCGATGGTCACCCACGAACCGGGGTTCACGTCGACCTGGCCTTCCATGGGCGTGTCGGGCGTCGCGTATTCGTCGAACATGACGAGCGTTTCGTTCTCGCCTTCGCCGACGGTGAAGGCTTCATCGCCCACAACTTCGTTCACCGCGACATCGGTCAGGCGCACGTCCTGGCCGATCATGTCACCGAGCGAGGCCAGACCGGCGAGACCCGATACGGTCGCCATTTCGCCTGCCATTGCAGTGTCTGTGGTGGCGGCCGTCTCATCGACATAAGGTTCCTCGACCACCGTTTCATCGGCGACAAGTTCGTCATCGCCATTGGTGCTTTCCACGAGATACCAGACTAGCGCAATCACACCGGCCAGCAGCAACAGCCACCAGAGCCAGGAAAGAGACGATTTCTTCTCGACTGGAATTTCAGCCATAGGGTATCCTCCTCATTGGGGACACAACTACCCAACAGCGCGTCAAGTCGCGTGCCCCTAAGCCAAAAGCCGCCCATGAAGAGAAACGTTCCAAATTAAATAGGATTCGTACGTATCTTAAGAATCCGGGTCAGATTTTACTTATTTCTCTTAACTTTTGTTGCGCACGAGGCGGTGTAATACTCTATCATCCAGTGTATCGGGCGCGGGGGTCTGGCCACTTGCTTCCCATCGCGTCCAAGCCTGTCACTGCGCACCTTCGGGCGGATATTGCGGGGCGGCGCCGTGATCGAGGCTGAGACTTTCGAGCAGGCGGAAGCGCGCTTCCTGCGGCATCCATTGCCAGATGTGGATGTACCGGCCGCCGCCGGTCTGCACCCAGCCTTTCTCCTCGCCCCCCCATTCGAGGAAGGTATGGTGCGCTTCTTCCAGCGCGCCCCAATCGCCCAGTTGCTTGATCGTGCGGCTGCCGGGCACCAGCAGGCGGCGGTTGCGATAGCCCTCGTCCTCGCCGCCGGGTTTGCGACGGTCGCATTGCTCATGTTCCCCGGCGAGAAATTCCTCCGCGCTGGCGGAGGCCAGTCCGGCGAGATCGTGGAGCATGCGGAAATCCTCATGCAGCAGGGGCGCGGCGGCGGTGGGATCGCAGGCTTCGAAGAAATTCCAGAACAGGGCGGCGTCATTCGCCTCGATCCGCGCGGTCATCTCCGCGCCCGTCGGCATCGGCGGTGCAGCGGCGCTGGCGAAGGAAGGTGCGCCCGAAGTAGCGTCTGCGGATGGAACGGCCTGCGCGAGCAGGAGGGCGGCAAGCCCGGTGGCGGCGATCATGTCGGTCTACTCCCTTATGTGTATTGCTCAAATAATACACATGCGAGCAACGTAAAGTCCACACGCTTCGCAGGTTGACGCAGTAGCTGGGCGTACCAGTGTGACTTTCACCCTGTCCGGCCCTTTGTCACAGCATCCCCCGGGCGGTCTGCGATTCCCATTGCAGCAGCGCGTCATTGTCGGGAATCCGCCGGTGCGCGGCATAGCGGCCGTTATACATGACCACCTTCAGCCGCCCGTGTTCGCAGCGATAGGATGCCAGCAGCCCTGTGGCCTTTCCCGATGCCAGATCCACAGGATCGTGTGGCTTTCCCAGCGCCGCATCCCAGGCCGCGGCAAAGCCCGCCGCGCCGTGCCGCCGGCGCAGGCGATAGGCACTCTCGCGCCCCATCGACACCGCCCGCGCCGCGGCGAGCACGCTGCCGGTTTCGGCCAGATGGCCGATGAAATCGACCTGCCGCTGCGGCGTCCACCCATCGGCGCGCGGGCAGACGGGTACGGGATGAAAGGCGGGAATGGAGCGCTTGCGCCGATGAAGGGGGCCGCGCGGAGGAGGATAATGCTTCATCGAGCAGGATGGAGCAGATTTTATCCGTGTAGGAAAACGGTTTTGGTTAGTCGGTTTGCGGGTGGTTCACTGGGAAAATCGACGGCCTCTCGTCAGTCCAGATAGACATCTGGTCGTTCAAAACCAGCCATTCTTCAGCTTCGAAAGCCAAAGTTTTGTCCTTTCGCATTATAGGCGGAACTCTCGCCTGAGGAATGGCGATCCCGATCTCGTTCGATTACTCGAGTTCGGATGCTAGAGCGCAATCCATTATGATTATTCTTTTTAAGCGACCGTCCGCAAAATGGATCGGAACGAACTTGATGCTGACCCACTCATTTGTCTTCTCGACATAGCGGTTGAGACAAAGCGGCCGCGAGCTTCTCTTTGCCTATGGAGCCGGCTATATTTGCAAATACCTTTAGCGGAAATCTGAGAGAACCTGACTCTGGGGAAAAAATGCGGAACTCTAGCTCATTGGAGTATGGAGCCCGAAATCGTACGTTTTCGGTTGCTGCATAGTGTGCCGCAAGCGTTGCTGCCCGAGTTATGCCTTCTAAAGAGATCGCACCAGTATACGCTTCCACTTCGTGCTCTTCGGCCTCGGCCCCCTCGAAGCGTATTTCCATGAATCCATCACCCCCGCATAGATTGCAACGACTGAACTAATACGTAAACTAGCACAGAGGCGAGTAACATTCCGAAAACAAGCCACCATTGCAAGTCAGTATAAGTTTCGCCCGCGAATTTAGGCCAGACAATCAAAAAGTGAACGGCTGCGAAGAGTGGGGTAACGTAAAGTGCGAACACGCATAGCGCCAAACAGGCGAATGCGACCTTTTTGCTAAATGAGGCTGTGTCAGATCCGTATTCATCATTCGCTGGCGATAGCCAATGATGCTTGGATGGGAAGGCGCTATATCTAAACTCTACTGGCCCGCTACTCGACGCAAGCTTTTTCAACTGATCGTCAAATGCTTCTGCGTCTAAGTAGCGTAGCTGCGCTAGAATAAAGCATGCGGCCCCGACAACCCCAAATATAAATAACCCATACGGCGTCTCGAAAATTTTCGTATCCGCGATAACTATATCGATTCGTAAACCCGCCATTTTGATGGCGTAAAAAACTGAAGAAGCAATTCCGAATAAAAGAAATCGATTAGATTGTTGGAGTGCTGCATCTCGCGCATTCGCAAATCTAACGAGTGCGTCTCGACCGAATTCGTCACACTTAATATTTTCGGTGCTCTGCAAAGGCTTCGATCTCCAGATATTTTGGAGATATGTTCACTAAGCGTTCCGGTCAAGACCCCCACTCACTCCGCAGCCACAACCTCTTCCCCGTCACCGAACAGGCCCGGGCCGTCGTCGGTCGCGACTTCCTCGTTGGCGGCCCTGGCTTTCTGGCGCTTGTCGAAGCTCGACCACACCGTGTTCCAGTCGCCCTTGGTCGCGCCCTTGGAATATTCGGTCGCGCGCTGTTCGAAGAAGTTGGCATGCTCCACGCCGTTCAAGAGCGGGGCGAGCCAGGGCAGCGGGTGATCGTCGATCATGTAGATCGGATCGAGGTTGAGCTGGCCCAGGCGCCAGTCGGCGATGTAGCGGATATATTTCTTGATATCCTTGGGCGTCATGCCGTGCACGGGGCCCATCTCGAAGGCGAGGTCGATGAAATTGTCTTCCAGCCGCACCGTCTTCTGGCAGATATCGATGATGTCTTCCTTGACCGCCTTGGTCAGACAGTCCCGCTCGCGCACGAATTCGTGGAACATGCGGATGATGCCTTCGCAGTGCAGGCTTTCGTCGCGCACCGACCAGCTGACGATCTGACCCATGCCCTTCATCTTGTTGAAGCGCGGGAAGTTCATCAGCATGGCGAAGCTGGCGAACAGCTGCATGCCTTCGGTAAAGGCGCCGAACATGGCCAGCGTGCGGGCGATGTCTTCATCGTTGTCGACGCCGAACTGCTGCATGTAATTGTGCTTGTCGGCCATTTCCTCGTAATCGAGGAAGGCGCTGTATTCGCTTTCGGGCATGCCGATCGTGTCGAGCAGATGGCTGTAGGCCGCGATGTGCACCGTTTCCATGTTGGAAAAGGCGGTGAGCATCATCTTGATCTCGGTGGGCTTGAACACGCGGCCGTATTTGTCGTGATAGCAATCCTGCACCTCGACATCGGCCTGGGTGAAGAAGCGGAAGATCTGGGTGAGCAGATTGCGCTCGTGCTCGGACAGCTTCTGCGCCCAGTCGCGGCAGTCTTCGCCCAGCGGCACTTCTTCCGGCATCCAGTGAATCTGCTGCTGGCGCTTCCAGAACTCGTAGGCCCAGGGGTATTCGAACGGCTTGTAGGTCTTGCGGGCTTCGAGCAACGACATCTTGTGTCTCCGGATCTGCGTGTGAACGACTCATATAGGGAATCATGCCTCGGATTCGAAGGCAAGAGGGGATGATTCGGTGGGGATAAGAGCGGGGTAAGTTTTTGCGGCCCCGAAATCGGGCGGAAAGCGCCCCGTGCGCGCGACGAATGGCGGAACGCATTGGCGTGGCGAATGGTTAATTGGGCAAAGGAGAGTTTCTCATGGGACAGTATGAACCCGACGACAGCCGCGACGTGACGCTTAATGACGGGCACGAGCCCGGCGGCATCAAGCGCACCGGCCCGCGCGAAAGCGAAACGCGCCAGCAGGACCAGGACGACGGCACAGACCAGCAGCAAGAGCAGCAGCAGGGTCAGGGCGCACAGCCCGGCGACCAGCAGCAAGCGCTCGATGCGCAGGTCGGCGGTGCACGGCCCGAATACGACCAGTACGAAGTCAACCAGGCGGGCAATATCAACGCCCAGGCAGAACAGGCGCAGCCCGGTTACGGCAATGCGCGCGACGAGGAAGGCCACATGGAGAAGGAAGCCGCCAAGGGCGCCGAAGCTGGCAAAGAAGCGGACAAGGGCAAGGTGAAGCCTGGCGAGACCTCCTCGCGGCCTGACGAACGCGCCGAAGCGGATGCCAATCGCCCGCTCGGCAAGGACTGAGGTTTTAACGAGTTTGGGGGGCTAGCGGACAAGTCCGGTTTTCCCCTTTTGCGGGCCTGTCTCGCATTACCCCGGCGCCCCGTCCCTCAAAGGCGGGGCGCTTTTTCGTGAGCGCTCCGGGTGCATAACGGCGCAATCGAGAGCGGACGCAACAGGGCGTTCCCCAGCGGCGGCGAGCCGTGGACCCGATCACCGCCCCGCCCGTTGATTAGGTATAAGCACTTTAAAGAAAAGAGAAATTTATGTTTGAGAAGCTACGCATCAAGGAACACATGGAAATCGTCGATTCGAAGGGCCAGCACGTTGGCACGGTCGATGATACGCAGGACGACGCGATCAAGCTCACCAAGTCGGACAGCAGCGACGATATGCACCATTTCATCAAGCTGGATAGCGTCGACAAGATCGATGATAACCGCATCTATCTGAAGGAAGGCACGCGCCTCCCCGAAGGTCTCGGCAACAAGGCGGTCATGTCCTAAGCGATATATCGCAGCCGAATAACGAAAAGCCCCGCTCTCCAAACCGGAGGGTGGGGCTTTCGCTTGCGTGGGACGGAAACGTATCCGTGCGTTGCGCTATGCGACCGCTTGCAGCCGAGGAAAGCCATCGCTGAGAATTCGGGGGCTTTCCCCAGGCGCCGCAAGAAGCGAATGCTCGATCTGGGAGGCGAGCTCGCCAAGCCGATCGTCGCCGAACAGACCGGCCGTGCCCGCCAGCTTGTGGAGCAGGTCCAGGATTTCCTTAAGTTCGGCCTCGTCGATCTCATCCGATCCAAGGTTCTCCTTGATCTTGGCCAGCGTGTCGCGCTTACGCTCGGCGTATTTTTCCATCAATGTGCCGGGCATGGGTACTTCCGCAGCAGGCGGCGGCGTAGCGGTTTTGCTCTGCCCCCACCGCTCCACGATATGCTGCAATTCCCCCAGCTTCATGGGCTTCGCCAGATGCGCCTGCATACCTGCGGCCAGGCAGGCTTCGATGTCTTCCGCATAGGCATTGGCGGTAAGCGCGACGATCGGCAATTCGGCAGCATCCATGCCCGAGGCGCGCAACCTGCGGGTGGCTTCCAGACCATCCATTACAGGCATCTGGATATCCATCAGGATCATATCGTAGGGTTTGCCGCCGGCCTTCGCAGCGGTGGCCAGCTCGATTGCTTCCTGTCCGTTGCCGGCGATATCGATTTCCAGCCCCAATCGCTGGGCCATGGCGCGAATAAGTTCCTGGTTGATATCGTTGTCTTCAGCAACAAGAACCCGGGCCTCCAGCCCCGAAGCTTTTGCCTCAGCCGGCTGGTCGACAGGTTGCGTTGGCACTGTCGTTTCCGCCTCTACCAGCGGCAGTAGAACCTCGAACGTCGTGCCTTCGCCTTCGCGGCTTTCGACGGTTATTGAGCCCCCCATCAGCTTGGCGAGATCGTGACTGATAGTGAGCCCGAGCCCGCTGCCGCCATATTTGCGCGCGGTCGTCGTCTCGGCCTGCGCGAAGCTCTGGAAGACCGCATCCAGCCGGTCCGCGGGAATACCGATGCCGGTATCGGCCACCCTGATCCGCAATGCAGGATCCTTCTCGTCAGCCGAAGCAGCTACGGCGAGCACAATGCTGCCTTCATGCGTGAATTTTACAGCATTGCCGAGCAGGTTGAGAACGATTTGCCGCAACCTCAGGGGATCGCTCATGATCCACTCCGGCACGTCGGACGGGACCTCGAGCCTGAGATCGACGCCCTTCTGCGCTGCCAGCGGGTTCATCAGATTGACGCAGTTGCGCAGCGTGTGGCGCAGATCGACAGGCTCGGTGGCCAGATGCATCTGCCCTGCCTCGATTTTCGAGATGTCTAGGATGTCGTTCAGCAAGCGCATCATTGCTCGCCCGGAATCGGCAATCAATTGCGCATGCCTGCGCTGGCGCTCGCTCAGTCGGTCCGAAAGAAGCAGATCCGTGAATCCCAGAATGCCGTTCATGGGCGTGCGCAATTCGTGGCTCATATTGGCCAGGAATACCGATTTCGCGCGGGCTGCAGCTTCTGCCTTTTGCCTGGCGTCACGCAGTTCCAGCTCCATCTGCTTGCGCTCGGTAATATCGTTCGAAACGCCGATATGACCGATCAGTTCGCCGTCGGCTCGCCTGATCGGCCGGATGAGCACATCCACCCATCTTTCGCCGCCGCCTTCATGCAACCAGCGATACTCGCTGCGAAAATCGGAAGAAGCTTCCAGTGCTTTTTCCCAATCCGCCAAGACGCGTTCCGCATCTTCCGCCGACAACGCCTTTGTCCAGCCCTTGTCGCGCGCCCCTTCGAGCGTCAGGCCCGACATCTTGCTCCACGCCGAATTGGCGTAAGATAGTCTGTGGTCCGGTCCCAGCTGGAATATGCCGACAGGCGCGGCCTCGGCAAGCAGCCGGAAGCGCTCTTTGCTTTCGAGCAAGCGGGTTTCTGCAGCCTTGCGTAAAGTGACATCGCGCAGATTACCCGCCGTCCCGATGAAGTTGCCATCATCGTCGGTAAGGCGTCTTACATTGACCAGAATATTGTGGCTTTCCCCCGCCGCATCGATGAAGACTTGCTCAAGCTGGCAATCCTGCAATTCGCCCGAAACGAATTTGGGATAGACCGCGACTGCCTCTTGGTAATCATTTGCATCGAGGAGTTTCGTGGTCGGCCAGCCGAGGCTCTCCTCAATGGTATAGCCGGTCAGTTCCTCCCACGCCGGGTTCAGAAACACCCAGCGCCCCTTCGCATCGGTCCGGAACACGACCTCTCGCATGTTTTCCAAGATCGATCTCGCCGAATCGCGACTTTCGCGCAGTTCCCGGCGCGTAGTCGCAAGCCCTGCCAATGCGGCGGCCACCGGAAGAGCCATCAGAAAACTGCTTGCGAGAAAGAGCTGGAGAACGACGAGCTTCGCCGGCAAATCCCCCCGGACAAGCATGACCGGGCCGTGTCCAAGCATGGTGGCCACCGATGCGACAATGGAGATGATCATGACCGCCACCGCCGTGCCGAGCACGCCGGTCCTGAATGCGGCGACCAACACGATCGGACAGACAAGAAAAAGGAAGGGATAGCGCGTCTGTCCGAACACGGCGATGCTGGCCGCTGAAGCGAGAAGGACGAGCATCACCCATTCCCTGACCTCTTCGGCGGTCGGCTTACGGCGATTGCGCCAGGCATCGATCCCGATCAACATGATGGGCGTAACAATCACTAGGCCGAGGCCGTCCGCTGCCACCCACGAAAGCCATACATCCGTAGAGAAAAACACTCCCGGAGCGGCCAGCACGACGGCCGCCATCCCACCAGACAAAATCGGAGCAAGAACGCTGGCCCCCACCAGCTTCGCCAGATCGCCCAGCCTGTCCATCGCAAGCGGGCCCGGGTGCAGAAAATGCAGAATTGCCACGACCGCCAAAACTTCGGTCATGTTCATCAGGCCGAGGGAAACGGCGAGCGCCCAGCCATCGCCAGTAGCAACGTTTACTGAGCAGTTCGCGATCAACGCAGCGACGAGATAATGGATCGACGTACGCCTGTCCGCGCGCAGGATAGCGGCGAGGACGACGGCATTCGGTATCCAGAGTGCCGCGACGCGGCCGCTTTCGCGCGTAAGCGTGATGCCGCCCCAAGCAAGCAGACCAACGACGATAGCCAGTAGGACAACTGGCCCCAATCCCGCCGACCGACGAACCGGAAGGGCGTTATCTTGCGACATATGGGTCAAACACCTGCAGCGATCTTTGAGCGAAACGCATTGGGTATGCTTAACAAATTACCAATTTAAAGCATCAATTATCTCGGACAGCCGAATTGCGCCTTATTTAACGGCCTAAATGCATTAGCGATTGCTGCACTATGACGATGCGAAGCGTTCCGCCCTGCGAGGACGCCCGCCGCCCTGACCGACACCTCCATTGCTTAGGAGTGTCGACTAAAAGAATGACCCCTTAAATCGCAAAGGGACCGCGCTTCCGAATATTACGGCTCGCGCGATCCCAAGATTATTTACGATTCCGATATACGTCCTACTGGCAGGCGAGGCATTCCTCGTAATCGGTCTGCTCACCGCCCGCGGCCAGTTCGTATTTCGCGGCATCGGCGGTGTTGTCCGCTTCCACGCCTCCAGCGAAACCGGCGCGCTGCACGCTCTTCGAGCGGAGATAATAGAGCGACTTGATGCCCTTTTCCCATGCCTGGAAATGCAGCATCATCAGGTCCCATTTGTCCACATCGGCCGGGATGAACAGGTTCAGCGACTGCGCCTGATCGATATAGGGCGCACGGTCGCCAGCGAATTCGAGCAGCCAGCGCTGGTCGATTTCGAAGCTGGTCTTGAAGGTGGCCTTTTCTTCCGGCGTCAGGAAGTCGAGATGCTGGACGCTGCCCGCCTTTTCCAGGATCGAATTCCAGATCGCGGTCGAATTCTTGCTCTTCTTGTCGAGCAGCTTTTCCAGATAGGGGTTCTTCACCACGAAGCTGCCCGAGAGCGTCTTGTGGGTATAGATATTGGCCGGGATCGGTTCGATGCAGGCGCTGGTGCCGCCGCAGATGATCGAAATTGACGCGGTCGGCGCGATCGCCATCTTGCAGCTGAAGCGTTCCATCGCGCCCATCTCTTCGGCATCGGGGCAGGCGCCGCGTTCCTGCGCCAGCACCATGGACGCTTCGGAAGCCTTGGACTGGATGTGCTTGAACATCTTCAGGTTCCAGACCTTGGCCATCGGGCTTTCGAATCCGATGCCCTTCTGCTGGAGGAAGGAGTGGAAGCCCATCACGCCGAGGCCGACGCTGCGTTCACGTGATGCGGAATACTTCGCACGGGCCATTTCTTCGGGCGCGCGGTCGATGTAATTCTGCAGCACGTTGTCGAGGAAGCGCATGACGTCCTCGATGAACTGCTTGTCCGCATTCCATTCGTCCCACTTCTCGATGTTGAGCGAGGACAGGCAGCACACGGCGGTGCGATCGTTGCCGAGATGGTCGATGCCGGTCGGCAGGGTGATTTCGGCGCACAGGTTCGAGGTGGATACCTTCAGACCCAGATCGCGGTGATGCTTGGGCATCATGCGGTTCACCGTGTCGGAGAAAACGATGTAGGGCTCGCCCGTGGCAAGGCGGGTTTCCACCAGCTTCTGGAACAGGCCGCGGGCATCCACGGTCTTGCGGACCGAACCGTCACGCGGGGAGAGAAGGTCGAATTCCTCGCCATTGCGGACCGCTTCCATGAAGGCATCGGTCAGCAGCACGCCGTGGTGCAAGTTGAGCGCCTTGCGGTTGAAATCGCCCGACGGCTTGCGGATTTCGAGGAACTCCTCGATTTCCGGGTGGGTGATGTCGATGTAGCAGGCGGCCGAACCGCGGCGCAGCGAGCCCTGGCTGATCGCCAGCGTCAGGCTGTCCATCACGCGGACGAAGGGAATGATGCCGCTGGTCTTGCCGTTGAGGCCGACCGGCTCGCCGATGCCGCGGACATTGCCCCAATAGGTGCCGATGCCGCCGCCCTTGGAAGCAAGCCACACGTTCTCGTTCCACGTGTTGACGATCCCGTCGAGGCTGTCGCTCACCGAGTTGAGGTAGCAGGAGATCGGCAGGCCGCGCTGGGTGCCGCCGTTCGACAGCACGGGCGTTGCGGGCATGAACCACAGCTTGGAGATGTAATCATACAGGCGCTGGGCATGATCGGCATCGTCGGCGAAAGCATCAGCGACGCGGGCGAACAGATCCTGATAGCTTTCGCCCGGCAGCAGGTAACGATCTTCCAGCGTTTCCTTGCCGAATTCGGTCAGCAGATCGTCGCGGCTGCTGTCCGTTTTCACGTCGAACCGGCGGTCGAGCACTTTCTTGCTGTCTTCCTTGACCGCAGCCTTGGCGACTTCGGCCATGGCACCCGCCATTGCCTGTCCGGCCTTGTCGGCGAAGAGTTCTTCGCTGCCCTGATCCTGCTTCGCCATGTTCATTGCCTTATCGGTTTTGGCGGATTCGGTCTTTGCGGGCGTGCTGTCCTCGGCTGTGTCATGCGTGTCCAGATCGAGTCCCATCGCCGCTTCGTCTCCGCCTTTAAAATCCATTGTGCCCACCGTTCCATCTGTTCGTCGAGCGGTCGGGGCAAGGCCCGCCGTTCACCATGTGTTCGAGTCGGCGAACTGCCGTCCTGCCTAGCACCGGGAGCCATGGGACGGGGCGAAAACTTCTCCCCTTTTTCTCCACAGACCGAAGGCGAACTGCCGAACTCTCCATATGGTGAGAAACGCGCTCAAAGCTAGGTCTAGTGGGTACCCCCGGGCAACCGACCACTAAATAGTGAATCAGACGCGAGTCCGGCGCAAGGGGGGTAAGCGAATTTTAAGCTCGATTTGCCGCACCGATGCCGAGCCAGCGCCATGAGGCCAGGCAGCGACGCGTGGACCAAGCTGGACTGAGCGGTTTCGCAAGCCCAAAAATGCAGTCGTGCAAAAAATTTTGCGGGCAAAAATTATCCTGCCGGCTTGCGACTCAATCGAATCTCGGGGCGCAATTTTGGAATCGGCGATCGTTCTCCGATAGCGCCCGATGACGCTGCGGCTTGCGCGTCCGAGCGCTATATTCACTCCGGTGATACGCCGCGCCGGGCAGACGTCAGGCGGCGCTGGCTCCCTTGGCATGCGCGGCGATTTCCCCCGCGAGTTCGTCCACCAGCTCCAGGGGGAGGTCGTGACCCCAGCCCGGAATGGTCTTGAGTCTCGCGCCGGGAATACAGGCCGCCGTATCGCGCCCGCCCTCGCAGGGAACGAGCGGGTCGTCCTCGCCATGCAGGACCAGCGTCGGCACGGTGATCTCGCGCAGCATCGCGCTGCGATCCCCGTCTGCTACAATGGCGGAAAGGTGCCGGGTCGGCCCTTCGGGATAGTAATTGCGGCGTACGCTGGTCAGGGTGCGGTCGCGCAGGCGCTCTTCCGCCGAAGGATAGCCCGGCGAACCGATGGTACGCGCCAGCATGATGCCATGTTCGACCAGCGCCTCTTCCTCGTCGCTCTTGGGGCGCGTGACCAGCGCCTGCAGCGCCTCCTTCTTCGCCGCGGGCAGCCGCGGATTGCCGGTTGTCGAGAAAACCTGCGTGAAGCTGAGGCAGCGATCGGGATATTTGGCCGCGACATGCTGTGCGATCATCCCGCCCATGCTCGCGCCAACGATATGCGCCTTGGCGATGCCGAGCGCATCGAGCAGACCCACGGCATCAGCCGCCATATCCGCCAGCGTGTAAGGGACCTTGGGCATGAGCCCGAGCTTTCCCATCACCGTCATCTTGACGAGGCCCGGCGCTTTCACCCCGTCGAACTTGTGGCTGAGGCCGATGTCGCGATTATCGTAGCGGATCACGCGGAAGCCCTTGCCGGCAAGTTCGTCGACCAGCTCATCCGGCCACAGGGTCAGCTGCGCTCCGAAGCCCATGATGAGCAGCATCGCCGGGGCCGACGGATCGCCCTGTTCTTCGTAATGTATCTCGATCCCGTTTGCTGTTGCCTTTGGCACGTCGTTCTCCCTCGGGGCTGGTGGCAGAAAGGGCCACGCCGCATATGCCGCAAAGGTGTGCGTCAGGATGCGGGACTATGCAAACTCTCTGAGGCTGCCGACCGCAGCTTCAGGCAGTTTCGGCCCGCCCCCGCTTTTCGCGATAGAGCGCTTCATCGGCCCGCTTGATGGCTGCATCGAATTGCCCGGCATCGGCCGCATCGATCGGAGTCAGGCCAAAGGAAAAGGAGACCCGCTGGCCGTCGACTTCAGCCAGCGGCCGCCAGCGCATTGAATAACGAAGCCGGTCGAGGCGATAAGCGGCCTCCTCCATCGTGCAGTCCGGAAAGAAGACCACGAATTCGTCTCCGCCCCAGCGGCCGACGACTTCGCCGCCTGACATGCTGGTGGCGAGGCGCTGTGCCATCGCGCGCAGGACCCGGTCGCCCTGCAGATGACCGTGCGCATCATTGATCCGTTTGAAGTTGTCGCCATCGAGAATGGCGAGCGCGCCTTCCACGTCTCCCCGCCTTTCGAGGGCTTCAAGAAAACCCCGGCGGTTGGCGAGACCCGTCAGGCTGTCGGTCGTCGCTAGGCCCTCCAGATCGGTCAGCCTTTCCCGGGTGGAGCGCACAGCGTGGGCCACGGATTCGAGCAGTTCGCCCGCCATATCGCTCCCGCCGACGGGAACCGGCCGGTCGAGATCGCCGTCGCGCAGGGCCCGCAGCGAGCGTGTCGCCTCGCCCACGGGCGCCAGCAGTCCCCAGATCCCCACAATTCCCATGGCGCTTCCCATCACTGTCGCCACCAGCAGAACGAAAAAGATGCTCCATTGCCACTCACCGCGGATTGCCATGAAGACGAGAAACGCAAGGAGCGGCACATGCACCGATCCGAAGCACAGCGCGAACATCCGCGCGGCATAGCTGCGTGGAAAGAGAAAGGAGGTCGCCTTGTAGAATCGCATCCGCTGCCCCTTAGGGTGCTTTCCGGCCCCGGGAAAGAAACGCCGCCATCTTGCAGCGGCTGCCTCTCTTTAGGGAATCAGCACCGTATCGCGCGCGACGGGATCGGTCTCGGGATAATCCAGAATGAACTGCAACCCACGGCTCTCGCGCCGCTTCAACGCGCTGGTCACGATGAGATCGGCACATTCGAGCAGATTGCGCAGTTCGATGAGGTCAGTCGTCACGCGGAAGTGGCCGTAATAATCCTCCACCTCGTCGCGCAGCATGCGGATGCGGTGGGCGGCGCGCTCCAGCCGCTTGGTGGTCCGCACGATGCCGACGTAATTCCACATGAATCGGCGGATCTCGGTCCAGTTCTGTTTGATCACCACCTCCTCGTCGGAATCGGTCACGCGGCTTTCGTCCCACGGCAGGATGGCGGGCGGTTCGTCCAGCCTGTCCCAGCATTCGAGGATGTCCTTGGCCGCAGCTTCTCCAAACACGAAGCATTCGAGAAGACTGTTCGACGCCAGCCGGTTCGCGCCATGCAGACCGCTCTCGGTGCATTCGCCCGCCGCCCAGAGCCCGGGCAGATCGGTCTTGGCGTCGAGGCCGATCTTGACGCCGCCGCAGGTATAGTGCTGCGCGGGCACGACCGGGATGGGCCCCGTGGTCATGTCGATGCCGAGGCCAAGCAGCTTCTCGTGGATCGTGGGGAAATGTTCCTTCACGAATTCGGGCGGCTGATGGCTGATGTCGAGATGGACATAGTCGAGGCCGAAGCGCTTGATCTGGTCGTCATTGGCGCGGGCCACGATATCGCGCGGGGCCAGCTCCATGCGTTCCGGATCGTATTTTTCCATGTACCGCTCACCCGTTACCGGGTTGAGCAAACGCCCGCCTTCCCCGCGCACGGCCTCGGTAATGAGGAAGTTCTTCACCTCCAGATTATAGAGGCAGGTGGGGTGAAACTGCATCATCTCCATGTTGGAGACGCGAGCGCCCGCGCGCCAGGCCATGGCGATACCGTCGCCCGTCGCGCCGCGCGGCGCAGTGGAGAAAAGATAGACGCGCCCCGCCCCGCCAGCGGCCAGCACGGTGGCCCGCGCGACATGCGCCACGACCTTTCCGCTCTTCTCGTCCAGCGCATAGGCGCCCCACACGCGGCCCGATCCCGAATAGTCCTGCTGGTTGCGGCCGGTTATGAGATCGACGCAGCTCTGATGCGGGAGCAGGGTGATGTTTGGATTTTCTTCCGCCGCCTTGAGCAGCGCGGCCTGGACGGCCCAGCCGGTCGCATCGTTCACATGGACAATGCGGCGATGGGAATGTCCGCCCTCGCGCGTAAGATGAAGATCGCCTTCCTCGCGGTTGAACGGAACGCCCAGTTCGCACAGCCGGTCGATCGCGGCAGGCGCGCGTTCGATGACGAATTCCACCGTTTCGAGATCGTTCAGGCCAGCGCCGGCCACCATCGTATCGCGAATGTGGTTTTCGAAAGTGTCCCCGGTATCGAGCACGGCCGCGATGCCGCCCTGCGCCCAGGCGGTCGATCCGCTGTCGAGCTTGCCCTTGGCCAGCACCAGCACTTTCTTGGTCTGTGCCAGTTCGAGTGCGGCAGTCAGGCCGGCCGCGCCGGATCCGATGACAAGGACGTCGTATGCTTCGGTCATCGGGCTGTCATGGCGAGGACTTCGCACCGCGGCAAGCACAGAACGATTCGCCGAAATATGGTTAAAATGGGGCTGCAGAACGCTATGCCGCGATTCGACAGGGAATCGTGGGGGCCTACGGGATCTTGGAGGGTCGAAAATTATGAAAGTGGGTCTGCTCGCCTGCGCCTTCGGGCGCCATTCGGTCGATGTCGCAAACAAGCGCAAAGCCGGGGGCATGCATGTCGGCAAATGCGTCTGCTGCAAAACCCCGATGGAAGAGATCGAGCCAAATGTCTGGGACGTGCTTCAGGTGAAGGACGCCGGGCTGGGCCGCCGCTATTTCGGCTGAGGGATAGAGAAGGCGCGGGTCAGCCCGCGCCCGTCAGCTGCACGAACACATCTTCGAGATCGGCTTCGCGGGTGGTCACATCCTCGATGGCGTACCCATGTGACTGGACCACCGCGAGGACCTGTCCGGCGCTGGTCTTGTCGCGATCATAGGTGATGTCGAGCCGGCGTTCGCCGACCACTTCCGCCTTGAGAAAGGCTTCTTCCATGACCGGGCCGCCGAGATCCTTGTCGACGCTGACGGACACGATCTTTTCGCGCGCCATCCCCACCAGTTCGCGCGTCGGCTTGTTGGCGATCAGTTCGCCGTGGTTGATGATCGCGATCCGGTCGCACAATTGCTCGGCTTCTTCGAGGTAATGGGTGGTGAGAACCACGGTCACGCCCTCCGCATTCAGTTCCTGCACCAGCTCCCACAGCTGGCGGCGCAGTTCCACGTCCACACCTGCGGTCGGCTCGTCCAGCACCAGGATCGGCGGTGAATGAACCATGGCCTTGGCAATGAGCAGACGGCGTTTCATCCCGCCCGACAGCGTGCGCGCATAGGCATCGCGCTTGTCCGACAGATGCACTGCTGCAAGCAGATCCTCGCTGCGCCGGTCCGCCTTGGGAATGCCGTAGAAGCCGCCCTGGTTCTCCAGCACCTCAAAGGGCGTGAAGAAGGGATCGAAGACGATTTCCTGCGGGACGATGCCGATCGAACGCTTGGCGTTGCGCGGATTTTCGTCGGTGTCGAAACCCCAGATTTCGGCACTGCCACTGGTCTTTCGCACAAGGCCAGCGAGGATATTGATGATGGTGGACTTGCCTGCCCCATTGGGGCCCAGCAGGCCGAACACACCGCCCTGCGGCACATCGAAGCTCACGCCCTTGAGCGCCAGCTTGCCCTCGTCTCCCGGGCCGCTGGGCGCGTAACGTTTGACGAGATTGTCGATGCGAATTGCAGGAGGTGTGGTCATGCCCATGCCCTAGGCGCTTGAGCGGTTCGAAAAAACCCATTATCGGCGCTGCCATGAGTCTGCCCCCACCCGAAGTGTCCAAGGTCACCACCCACCGCGTATGGTGCGACGGCGCGACCGACATCCGCAGCGGCAAGAATTACAAGCCTTCCGCGCTTGGCCATCCGAAGATCTATCTCGAGATCGACGAACATGGCTATGTCGATTGCGGCTATTGCGACCGGCGCTTCGTGCTCGAAGGCGGCCCCGCCGACGGCGTCGATCAGTCGCTGCTTAAAGATATTTCCGAAGGCGCGGATCCGGGGCACCCCTGATAAGCCGAAGCGATCCGGGGGCCGCAGAGGCGCCGGTATCGCGCGCCTTTCCAATGGAAATAGCATGACATGAAAGGGTGACGGGGCGCATGTTCGTGCCTATCTCCCTTGCATGACCGAACCGCTCACCGATCCGCTCGCTCTCGTCTACGGCAACAAGCTTTCGCCCGACGAGGCCCAGGCACTGACCGCCAGACTGCTGGCACCGTGCGACGATGGCGAGCTCTACCTGCAATTCATTGCTTCGGAAGCCTTCGGCTTCGACGATGGACGGCTGAAAACCGCCGACTATTCACGCGATTCGGGCTTTGGCCTGCGCGGTGTTTCTGGCGAGACCACGGGCTTTGCCCATGCGAACGAGGTGAGCGCGGCGGCGATCACCCGCGCCGGCGAAACGCTAAAGCTACTCGATGCGACAAGCCAGCCTCTCGCCGCTCCGCCCGAGCGCACCAACCGCCATCTCTATACCGACCTGTGCCCGCTCGATCTCGTGCCGTTCGAGGAAAAGGTCGCCCTGCTCGAAAAGATCGACGCTGTTGCAAGAGCGAAGGACCCGCGCGTGGCGCAAGTCTCCGCCAGCCTGCTGGCAAACTGGAGCGTGATCGAGATCGTGCGGCCCGATGGCCATATCGCGCGCGACATCCGGCCGCTGGTCCGGCTCAACATCCAGGTCGTCGCAGAACAGAACGGGCGGCGCGAAACGGGCTTCTATGGCCTCGGCGGCCGCTATCTCTATGATCGCCTGTTCGACGAAGGGGCGTGGATGCGCGGGATCGACGAGGCCGTGCGCCAGGCGCTGGTCAATCTCGACAGCGTGGCTGCTCCTGCGGGTGAACAGACGGTTCTGCTCGGCCCGGGATGGCCGGGCGTTCTGCTGCATGAAGCTGTGGGGCACGGACTGGAAGGCGATTTCAACCGCAAGGGCACCAGCGCCTTTTCGGGCCGTATCGGCGAGCGCGTGGCCGCCCCCGGCGTGACGGTGGTCGACGATGGCAGCATGGCCGAACGGCGTGGTTCGCTGAGCATCGACGATGAAGGCACCCCCACCCGCGAAACCGTGCTGATCGAGGACGGCATCCTCAAAGGCTATATGCAGGACCGCCTCAACGCCCGCCTGATGGGTGTCGAAGCCACGGGCAACGGCCGCCGCGAAAGCTATCAGCACGCACCCATGCCGCGCATGACCAACACTTTCATGCAGAGCGGGAACGACGATCCGGCCGAACTGCTGAGCCGCGTGGACGACGGCATCTATGCCACCAGCTTCGGCGGCGGCCAGGTCGACATCACCAGCGGCAAATTCGTCTTCGCCTGTACCGAGGCTTATAAGGTCGAGAAGGGGAAGATCGTCGCCCCGATCAAAGGCGCGACCCTGATCGGCGATGGGCCCAGCGTGCTGACACGCGTCAAGGGAATCGGCAATGACATGACGCTGGACGAAGGCATCGGCATCTGCGGCAAGGGCGGCCAGAGCGTGCCTGCGGGCGTGGGTCAGCCGACGCTTCTGATCGACGGCATCACCGTTGGCGGTACTGGCTGACCGTCGCAGCAAGAAGGCAACTCATCGCCGGTTCAGGCGTTGGGATGTAAGAGATCGGGGTTGGGCTATTTGGAGAAACGATCATGTTGAAACGTCTTGTCCTTTCCGCCGCAGCCATCGGCGCGCTGGCCGGCCCTGTCGCTGCGCAAACCGCTGAAGCGCCCGCCCAGACCCGGGGCGAAGCGAAGCTGGCGAAAATGCTCGAAGGCCGCGTTGCAGGCGAGCCGGAGCGTTGCATCCGCACCTTCGGTTCCAAATCGCTCACGCAAATCGACGACACCGCCCTGGTCTACAAAGATGGGGACACGGTGTGGGTGAATTATACCCGCAGCCCGGATTCGATCGACGATGGCGATTATCTTGTGATCAAGAAGTTCGACGCGACATCGCTTTGCCGGACCGATCAGATCACGACCTACAGCCGCACGGGGAACTTCTTTTCCGGAGTGATCTTCCTCGACGACTTCGTGCCCTATCGCAAAGCGGACGAGGGCTGAGCGAAATCATTTAAGTCGGGCGCCAAGGGCTTCAGGCAAAGCGCCCGCGGTCCCTAGGCCTCAAGCCTGACCGGAGTACCATTCGCATATCCCGCTGATCGGGCAGGTCTCGCACTTTGGCGTGCGGGCGGTGCAGACGCGCTTGCCGAACTGGATCAGCCAGAAATGCCCATCATGCAGCGCCCATTGCGGTGAACGCTCTTCGAGCTGCGCTGCCGTCTTGTCGGCCGTTTTGGCCTGGGTAAGGCCGGTGCGATTGCAGACGCGGTGCACATGCGTATCGACGGCAATCACGTCCTTCCCGAAGGTGAAGCTAAGCACGATGTCGGCGCATTTTCGGCCGATCCCCGGCAGGCTCATCAACCCTTGGCGGGTTTCGGGCACCACGCCGCCATGTTCGGCCAGCAAGGCCTCGCAGAAGCGGCGGATCGAGCGGGTTTTGTTATTGTAGAGACCGCACGGCTTTATCGCTGCGGCAATGGCGCGATCGTCCAGTTCCAGCATTTCTTGCGGCGTGATGGCAAGCGCGAACAATGCCGCGCTTGCCTTGGCCGTATTCCGGTCGAGCGACTGGGCCGAAAGCATGCAGGAAATGCACGAGCGGAAGGCATCGGGCTGACCTTTCGGCCCCTTTGCCCCGGGTGTCCGGCCCGGCATTTCCTGCGCGAGGATGCGGTAGACTTCCTCGACTTGCGGCAGGGTCAGCAAGGCTCATGCCGGAAGTGCATCGTCCACCTGCTCGAGAGAGGGATAGTCGGTATAGCCCTCGGCACCGCCGCCATAGAAGGTTTCCTCGTCCGGCTCGTTATAGGGGCCATCCTGCGCGATGCGCTCCGGCAGGTCGGGGTTGGCGAGGAACAGCCGGCCGAAGGTCACCGCATCGGCGTGGCCATCGGCGATCCACCGCGCCGCCTCTGCGGGTTGGAAATTGCCATTGGCAATGAAAGGGCCGTCGAAAGCCTCGCGCATCCGGTGAAGGATCTTGTCACCGCTTTCATCCTTGCCCTCGCCTGTATGCGAATTGGGCCGAATCACATGCAGATAGGCCAGGCCGCGGCCCGCAAGTGCCTTGGCGGCGGCGGGATAGGTTTCCTCCGGCTTGGCGTCTTCCGTCCCGCCCGGGCCGCCCTGCGGCGATAGGCGGACGCCGACGCGGTCAGCGGGCAGGACGTCGCAGACGGCATCCACCACTTCGCGCATTAGGCGCAGGCGATTGTCGAGACTGCCGCCGTAATCGTCGTCGCGGTCATTGGTTGCAGACCGGATGAACTGATCGATCAGGTAATTGTTGGCGCAATGCACCTCCACCCCGTCGAACCCCGCATCCGCCGCGCATTTGGCGGCGTGGCGATAATCCTCGATCAGGCCGGGGATCTCGTCGCTGCGGAGGGCGCGAGATTCCTGGAAGGGCACTTGCGGGCCGTCTTCATGCCGGTCACCTACGAAGGCCTCGCCATCGGGCGTCCAGGCGGAAGCGGAAACGGGCTGGCCCCCGTCGGGCTGAAACACGGGATGGCTGATCGCACCCACATGCCAGAGCTGGCAGAATATCCTTCCCCCTGCCTCGTGCACGGCATCGGTCACGACTTTCCAGCTTTCCACCTGGCTCTCGGTGAAAATGCCGGGCGTCCAGGCATAGCCCTGCCCCTGCTTGCTGATCTGCGTGGCTTCGCCGACAATCAGACCGGCGCCGGCGCGTTGGGCATAGTAAAGTGCGTGGAGCCCGGTCTGCTCATTCGTCTTCGCCTCGGAACGGCTGCGCGTCAGCGGCGCCATAAAAATCCGGTTCTTCGCTTCGAAGGCGCCGATGGGAACAGGTTCGAACAGCGGCTTCAGATCGGCATTTTCGGTTTTGATCGACATGATATCTCCAAAAGGATGTTTAGCTGGCCAACGGATGAGCAAGCAGCCGCGTTCCGCAGGGGGCCTGCCTCCGGTCGCACCTATGCTGCGGCTCGTGCGCCGTTAGTCCGCGCGGTTCTCCTCCCACTGTCTTATACCCGGCAAGCTGATTAGGAATTCGCCCAGTGCGCCGACGAACATCAGCGCGCTCCCGCCGATGAACAGCCACACTCCGGCAGTTTGCAGCGAGCTGAAGCTCGGCAGGAACAGTATGCTGCCAAGGACGAAGGTCAGATTCCCGATCAGGCCGATACCGCGGTGGATCCAGCCGAAATCGTGAAGCAGCGTCGTGAGAAATTCGCGAATGGGTCTTCTCCCATGTTTCAACCCGTACTTATCCGGTGCGTGCGAGGCCGGTCTTGCAAAGCGATTGCGCCGCGCATGCTGCGCACTGGGGCGCGGCGGGGCGGCACCATGTCTGGCCCAGCTTCTTCATCAGCAGATGATGCTCGTCGAAATCGGCCCCGGTCCATTCATCGGGCATGGCGGGCATGATCGCGGCAAAGGCCTTGTCGGTGGTCGCCTTGGGCGGAACCAGCCCCATGCGTTGCAAGATACGCGTATGATGGCTGTCGAGAACGATGGCGCGCCGATCCAGCGTGGACGCATTCATTACCCCGGCGGCTATCTTTCTCCCGATCCCAGGTAGCTGCTCGAGCCACTGCATCGCAGCGAGCGTATCCATTTTCGCAAGATGCGCCAGATCCACCGCGCCCCGGCGCTCGACCAGCGCGGTCAGGCTGGCCTTCAGCCGCTCTGCCGCGACATTGGGATAGGTTTGGGTGGCAAGTTCCGCCTGCAATTCCTCCAGCGGTGCCTGCGCGACGGCCTCGAACGAGCCATATCGCTTCAGCAGCCGGTCGGTCGCCGCATTCGACACTTCGGATTTGGTGCGCGCGCCGATCACGCCCTGCACCAGCACCCATTCCGGCCTGCGCCACTGTGCCGCTGCCCGCTCGATCCGCCCGAACCGCTGAACCAGCAGCGCCTGTAGGCGGCGCAGCGTTTCGGTTCGCGGATCGGGACCGAGATCGAGCAGGTTCACGTTCGAAGCGCTTCAGATTTCGATGGCGATCTTGCCCAGGTGCTTGCCGCTTTCTTCGTGGCGGAAGGCATCGGCGAGCTTTTCCAGCGGGAAGCGATCGCTGATCTGGGGTTTCAGTCCATTGGCATCGATCGCCGCAATCATGCGCTGCTGCATCACCCGGCTGCCGACCGTCAGACCCTGCAAGCGGCCCATCTTGCGCATCAGCGCGGCCGTTTCGACTTCGCCAGACTGCCCGGTGAGCACGCCGATCAGATGGATATGGCCGCCGGGTCGGATGGCGGCGATCGACTGGTTGACCGTGCCGGGCCCGCCCACTTCGATGACATGATCGACGCCCTTGCCATCGGTCCAGTCGAAGGCGGCATCGCCCCAATTCTCGCAGGACTTGTAATTGATCGTGTGATCGGCGCCCAGATCGCGGACCGTCTCAAGCTTTTCATCCGAGCTCGACGTGGCGATGACCTTCGCCCCCGCCGCCTTGGCGAACAGCAGCGCGAAAAGCGAAACGCCGCCAGTGCCCTGGATCAGCACGGTCTGGCCGGGGACGAGCTTGCCATCCTCCATCAGGGCACGCCAAGCGGTAAGTCCCGCGCAGGGCAGGGTAGCAGCTTCCACGAAATCGAGCGATTGCGGCGCATGGGTAAACGCGTTGGTACTCTTGGTCACCATTTCGCGGGCGAATCCGTCGATGCCGTCACCGGGGGTGGTTTCGAAACTGCCGAGCGGCGGCGCGCCTCGTTCCCAGCGGGGGAAGAAGGTCGAGATCACCCGGTCGCCGACGGCGAACTCCTCCACGCCGTCTCCGACAGCGACGACTTCACCGGCACCGTCGGACAGGGGAATACGCTTGTCATCGGTCGGGATCATGCCGGCGACCACGGCATAATCGTGGAAGTTCAGCGAGGAGGCGTGCAGCTTGACCGTGATTTCGCCGGCGGCTGGGGTGCCGGGTTCGGCGATATCGGCCACCTCCAGGCTATCGAGGCTGGCGGGGGTGCGGACGCGGACGGCTTTCATATCAAGGACTCCGTTGGAATGGGGTTTTCCTTCGCAACGGGCCACTGCAAGCTTGGTTCATGCCTTTATGGCAGAAGCCGGAATTACTCCCACTCTAATATTTTTCCCGCCCTAAATATTTGATTTTCCTGCAAAAAATTTCCTTTTTGGTTCCCTGCGCCGAGATGGAGGCCGTCAAAATGTTAGCCTTTTGATTTTGCAGGGTTTTTAGGAAATTTCTGGGAAGAAAATTTTTTGTGAACTATCGGGATCTATCGACCGTTTCACGGTGAGGCATAGACCTCAAATCCCGAATCTTTTGCCTCTGATAAAGTACCGTCAAAACCGGCGAAATCAATACATCCGACCCCATCCCAGATCGCTGGGATGGGGGTGGCCTTGCCGAACAAGGGAGCCGAGGTACGCTGAGCCTCTCTGGCTGGCTGATACCAAAGTGCGGTTTTCAGCGGCCAGAATCCGAGGATTTGTATCAAGACGAAGACTGAGAGTTTGCCATATGCCACATTTGCTAACCGACGCGACGCTAAACGGGGCATTTTCAAACTATCAGCAGCCACGTTTTTTTGAATTGCGCCCGCCCGCTGGAAGAGCGTGTGTCATTCATGGCGACTGCCTACCAGGCAAATTTGTTCTGACGCCTAAACGAGTTTTCGCGGGGTGTTACTACCAGTTCCTCGACAACGGCGGGTCAGAATATCAGGGCAAGCTCGACCTGAACGCAGCGCGCAAGAGCACGCCTGTCGTTCTCCGCTACACGTCACACCACCCGCACGAACACCCACCCTCCATTAATCTTCCACGATCGTGCGAGGCCGCGCCCCACAAGCCGACTTGCGACGCGACTGACGTCCCAGACGAGTTCGTCGATCGCATCGGCTAGTTCCACGGCATTGCGTGGTTGAACCTCGTCCATTGCGCTGAGAACGGCCGCTTCGATCTCGGGATTATAAGGCGGCTCCCGATTCCCCCCCTCAAATCGGTCGCACCACAGAATGTGACCACGCCAGACGATGAAGTGGCTTTCGCACCCTCCTTCACGCCACACTGAGGGGAAGAGGGTAAGTCCTTCTCCCCGCATATCAAAGCGCCATGCCTTGTCGGCGCGACTGTCCAGGTTGATTACTAAGGTCTCGCCGCACCCATCAGGGCAGGCCATGACAATCGATCTGGGTCGTGAGCGAAACACCATGGAAGCGTCGCCAGGGGCGCTGAGGGTTTCTTCAGCCTGGTCTCTGTATTCGGCATCGCCAAGCAACCGGACCATTCGTGCAGGCTCTGTCATTTATCGCTCCTGTTGTGACGTTTCGGCCGGACCGGCAGTTTCCATGCTGGGCCTTTTGCCAATGCGCCCATGGACGAGCAGGCCACGCAATTCGGCTGCACCGTGACAGCCATTTCCTTCACTCGGCCGCGAATGCCGTCATAAACCTGATAACGCGGCTTGACCGGAACCGACGTGGCAGCCCCGAGCAGCATGGTCATCGCAAGCGAACTCACGGTAGAGTTGATCGACAGAACGGCGGGCTGGGGTTCGTGCACGCCGTGGACATAGGGGTCCGCCGCACGCTGCTCTGGCGTCAGCATCTCCCGCCGGATCGCCTCGCCGTCGAGCGCGCCCGAGCAGGTCAGGCAAGGAAGTCCAGGGGCGAGCATCTGCACGCGTCCCGTGATGTGGGTGACGGCTCCGTACGCGACAGTGATGCTGACGCCCATATCGATCACGGGCACCAAATACTGATAGGCGGCCTGGTTGACGACCGCCCGGCTCGCGTGGGAATCCGTGCACAGCAGCATGAAATCGAAGCCCGCGATGAGCTTAGCTACCTCCTCGTCAACGATGTCAGCTTGAAGCGGAACCACCGTGACATCAGGGTTAATGGCACAGATCATTCTGGCCGCCACCTCGACCTTCGGCCGGCCGACGTCCGAGGGGATGGAGCCGACGAGGCGGTTCAGGTTCGTCTCCTCGACCAGATCGGGATCGATCACCGTGATCCGCGTGGCGCCGAGATGGGCAAGTTGCTGGCACTCGAGCGATCCCGTCCCACCCGCACCGATCACGCCGAAATGGAGGCGGCGCAGCAGCCGTTGCCCCGGCGCTCCGAATGCCCGGACCTGCCGATCGTCGCGTTCCTGATCGGAGACGCCGTGCATGGGCGAATGGAGCATGAGACTTTCGCCCACTTCCCACACGTCAATCTCATCATCGTTTCCGAGAAGCCGTGCGCGACAACCCTCTGGCCCGATCACCAGTGCGACATGCGGCACTGGAGCGGCTCGACGCGTAAAATACGAACCCAGTTCCGTTTCGCCCGCATCGTCGACCGTCGAGAAACGTGGATGGCCGGGACTGGCGGGATGCGTGTGGATCGCGACGACGGCCATGCCGGTGACCCGGCTGCGGTTTGCAACCTCGATAAGGAAGGACGATTTCAGGACGGCAGATACGCAGGTGCGGTGCTCATATGCATCGTCCGGTACAGGTTTGGCGTCGGCAACGATCCACGTCTCGCTCTGCGCATCGTGATGGGCATACGCGATGGCACAGCTCTCCAGACCATCGGCGTCGAGCAGCGTCGACGCCAGGTCGAAGTACAGAGGTGCAGGAAAGCGGACGCGGCTCATTGGACCTGCCTCATTCGATCGATCACCACATTCATCCACGTCGACAGTGTGTCGCGGTTGGGGTTCCAAGGTCCCATCAGATGCCAGGAGAACCACAGCGCCGGCTCGGCGGTCTCCGGGACAGGATTTGACGCCGAATTCTGTGGCGGGCCTCCATGTGCTAGAAGAAGATCAGGATCCGCCCAGAAGCAGTCGAGTTGTGCAAATGGATATCCAGGCGGGACGATGAAGCGGATGGTGGTCGACGACTTCGACCACCCCTCTGGCAGGCGGACGCCCGGCACGGTGACGAGCGTAGTGCCGCTCGGCAACTGCCGGGTCTGAACCTCGCCGAAGCGCTCCCGCAGCTGCTCCAGCTGCATGTCGAGAACGCCGGGCATCAGCCGAAGTTCGCCTTGGGGACCGACGAGAAGCGGCGGACACCATGCTTCGGGGTGAGGCTCACTGCCTCGTCATCGGCAATGATACGGTCCGGATCGTCGCCCTCGCCCTCCAGCGAAAGGTCGTGCTGCGGATCCCAGTCGGGCACCATCGCCTTGATCTGCGCGCCGGTCAGCTTCTTCTTATCGGTCTCATAGGGCTTGCCGTTGACGAAGAACGTGTAGGTGACCTTGTTGGGCGCCGTGATGAACTTCTCGACGCCGTTGGCGGCGAGATCCGCATCGGTGCCCGGTTCGATCAGCTTGTCCTTGCCGCCACGCACCTCCAGGAAGACCGCATCGTCACTGCCGATGCCGGCGAGCGCACGCAGCACCGCTTCAGGGATGGAAGAACGGCCCCACACGATGCGCGCCTCGTTCAGCTTGACGCGGTAGAGCGGGTCGGTGCTGAAAGTGATGAAGCGGAAGGCGGCACGATCGCGCAGATCGACCTCCTCGTCCGCCCGAACGTCTTCGAAGTCGCCTTCGGAAGTAATCACGAACAGCGAGTGGCCGTCGATGTCGTTAATGCCTGCCTTCTTCAGGATCTGGCGGCCTAGCGGAACCGGATCGTCGAGGATAAGCGGGTTGAAATCGACGCTGTCGACAGCGAGCGAGACCCGGTAGCGACCGGGGCGCAGGGGGCGATCTTCCTGCACGGCGAGTGCGACATCGTCGATGTCGGGGTTTTCGATAAGGGACATAGTTCGTTGTTTCCTGTGGACCTTGGCCTGATTGCGTCGGTCTCACAGGGTTAATCTTGCCAGCATCGGCCGACCGGTAATTTTGGTCAGAGATTTTTTTGCAGGCTGCCGTCGGCCACTGGACCGCAGGTAAAGAAGGCGGGACAGAAGGGGCATGTGCGGTCGGATCGCTCAGGCGTGAAGCTTCCGCCCTCGATCGCCGCGAAGACTTCGGCAAGCTTTTCCGTTTTCTTGCCGAGAGCCTTATGGTCGAACTCGACCTTTGTAGTGTGATCGTCGTCGCCGAGGTGGACGATCTCGACCGTGCAGCCGGGAAGTGAGTTGGCAGCCGCCATCTGGAAGGCGGCGGCGGCGAGGCCTTGTCCGGTCTTGGAGGATCGGTGACCCGTCCGAACCATCCGCACGATATGCCGTCCACCAGGCGCCATCACGACATCGTCTGCACTTGCCGAGACCGTTGTCGTTCCGATGCCTGTTCGAAGAGCAGGTGGTATCGAGCGGGTTGTGCCCGCGCGCATCGTCACGAACCGCTGGACAAGTAGGGTCGCAACTTCGCGGTGCAGCCGATACTCATCCCCGGCCAATGGCCCTTCAGACCACCTCTCCTCTAGCAGTCTCTCCACGTCGCCAAACGACACGACGGAGGGATCAGTCGCCGCGATTTCCGTCACGATGGCGCGCACCAGATCGTGCATTGTCGTCATGGTTGACGGGGTGCGCCGACCGCCGACGCCAAGCACATGGGTGTACAAAAAGCGCCGCGGGCACCGATCATACAAATCCAATTGCGCTGTCGTGATCTTGATTTCAGGCCCCAATACGACCGGGAGCGGCTCATCCTCGGGGTCCGGCTTCCGGTCCACGTGCGGCGTTGCCGCGCGGACTGTCGTTACGCCTAGCCGTGCAATGAAATCCGAGGGATTGCGTCGATTGCCGTTCGCCATTCGAGTCGCTGAGTAAAGCAGGAGGCGGTCCCGCGCTCGAGAGGCGGCGACATATAAAAGGCATTCCTGCTCGAGCGCGTGATCCGCAGCAGCCAGAGCAATCGTTCCGCCTTCTCCGCCAGCGATCATGCCATCTGGAACCGGACAGGCCGGCTTACGTGCAGTGCTGGGCATGCTCCCCTTATTCAGACCCATGACGTGCACCACGGGGAACTCGAGTCCCTTGCTACCGTGAATGGTCATCAGCCGGACCGCGTTGATGCCCTGAGCAGCCAGCGGAATCTGTCGAAGATCCCGTTCATCGGCGAGCTGGACAAGCCGCCTGATCCCGTCGAGCGTGCGCTGGATCGGCAGACCCGGCCCTGGACGTTGAGCGCGCAGGAAGCCCATCAGCTGCCAGATCGCCACGCCCATGGCGCGACTCGAGATATCGTCCGTCGATGCGATCAGCGCCGCCGTTCGTGTTCGATCAAGCATGACGTGCGCCAGCACGGACCAGGGAAGCGCATTGGTGTCAAAGCCGTCCAGCATGCCGACCACCCGGCGCATGGCGTCAGTGTCAGCGGCGTCCAGGGTTGGCAGCGAGGGCGATGAACCGCCCCAGGCGAGCGGTCCGGCTTCCGTCTTCCGAAGGTGCTCGACCACCGCTGCGGCACCCGCCAGACTTATCCCGGTCGACAGTCCCTGGAGCGAGGGCTTACGCACCAATCCCATGGCCCGCCTGTCGACGAGCAACGACAGAACGGACAGCAGATCCTTGACCTCGGGTCGTTCGAAGAGATTGCCGAGGTAGAGAACCGGAATCCCTCGTCGCTCCAGTTCACGACCCATGCGGTTGAGCCGGTCGTTGCCGGGGCAGAGCACAGCCTGATCGCGGAAGGAGACGTCCTGAGAATGGCGCAGAATTTCGTCTGCGAGCGCGTCCGCCTCGTCGTCGTTGTCACCGAAGGTGACATGCTCCGGCGGGACACCACTGGACGGTCGATCTGCTTTGAGGGACGCATCGCCGGTGCCAGCCTGCATGCCCCCACCGAAATTCGAAAATGCTCCAACGATCTCGGGCGTCGAGCGATAGTTGAGACGCAGCCGATCACCAGTGCCACCGGGAAAGTCCTCAGTCTTGAATCGCGACATGTTGAACGAGGACGCACCGCGGAACCTGTAGATGGCCTGCCGCGCATCACCAACGGCCCAAAGATTTTTGCCACCATCCGTCAGTCGCTGGAGCAGCCTCACGCTGCTGCGGTTCACGTCTTGATACTCGTCGACGAGGATATGGCTATATGTCGCGCGCAGAATCGAGACTGCCTCGGCATCGGACTCGAGCAGCTTTACGGGCAGAGACACGAGATCGCCGAAGTCCACCGCGCATGCCGCGAGCTTCAACTCCTCGTATTTCTTATAGACAAGCGCGACTTCGGCGCACCGCTCAGCGGCATTGCGGGCGTCGGGGTCGGTGGCCTTGTCCAGCATCTCCTTGGCGAGCGCAGCGTAGCGGTCAGCGTCCGCGACCTCGTCTTTTGCCCGGGATACCGCGGTGAGCATGTCCTTGAGCGGACGGTCGGGATTCATGAACTCCCGATGGTGAGTGAGGTTGAGTGCGAGATATTCGCGCTCCATGATCGCGATCGCCTCGCTGCGATCCATCATGCGGGGCTCCTTCGGGAAACCCAGTTGCTTGTGGTATCGTCGCACCAGATCGAGACCGAAGGCGTGGAATGTCCCGATCCACATCGCCGATGCCGCCTCTGGTCGCAGTCCAGCGATGCGCTCAGATAGTTCTCCGGCCGCCTTGTTAGAGAAGGTCAGCACAAGGATCGACCGGGGATCGATGCCTTCGTCGACGAGGCCGGCAACGCGCCCGACGAGGGTCTGCGTCTTTCCCGTTCCCGGTCCGGCCTCCAGAAGATATGGGACCCCACGATGCCGCGCGGCCTCGCGCTGCTCGACGTTGAGCGGCTTCGGAGGTCTTACCTCGGCCTCCTCGGGTTCCGGCTCGACCGCGGGAAGCAGCAACGCGTCGAGAAGCTGCAGCGCGACGACGTCGAAGGGCGCTGCCAGCTTCGCCGCAATCTCCGACGCCGTCATGCCCTCAAGATGAAGTGCGCGAGCCCGTTTGCGCGGTAGCAGGAGCTCGCGACCGAACAGGTCCATCTGGACCTCGCGGCGCTGCCGCCGGCTGTAGTCGACGACCCGATCCTCGCCAACGGGGGCAGCTTCCGCCGGCCGCGTGGGATCGACGTCGTGGGCGACGTGCTCGATCCGGTCGTCGCCGAGCGTGGCGTGACCGAGTTCGTGGCCCACCAGGAAGGCCTTGAAGAAGGTTGTTCCCGAGTCCTCATGCCTGATGGCACGATTTATGGGATCGAACTGTGCCCGGCCGCCCTCCAGGATCGCGCTGCCTGGCTCGACGAGCTCGATGTCCAATTCCAGACTGGATGCGGCGGCTTTAACGAGCGCCTCGGGATCCCAGGGGTCAGCGCCCTTGGAGACCACCTCATCGTGAAGCGCCGCGGCACGCTGCCGCGCGAGTTCGACAGCGTCCATGGGTCAATCCTGTGAGGCCAGCAACTGCTGCCGTCGCTCATCCGGCACCTTGCACTGCTTGAGCAGGTCCTCGAACGTGATTTTCTCCTGCTCGGCTGATGGAGCATCGTCGGCCTTGTAGCTGACGCCAGGCGCAAGTCGAGGTGGTGCTGCCATGAAGCGGCGCAGGTCGTCCACGGTGGAGCGGAGGCCGCGCGCAAGAGCGTCGACGAACCACGCCGGCACACTGGCGATGTCCACGAGCCGGGAGCTAAACCCCTGGATCACGCCACTGGGCACATCAAGGGCACGGCGAAGACTTACCAGCTCCTGGGGCGAGACGTTGGCGAAGGGGTCGACCACCGCGGCGGATGCCTGAACCGGCGACGTGGCTCGGAAGGCTGCAAGGGACGCTTCTACCCACGCCTCATCGGCCGGCGTGGTGATCTCTACAGTCGCGCGCTGCAGTCTCAAATCAAGGGATAAGTCGATCAACTCGCCCGAAAGATGTGGGTATAGCTGAAGGTAGCGGTCAAGAGTCGCATTGTCGTGCGCCTGCTCAACTGCGAATGCGAGGAGGATCTCCTCTGCGCTGTCGTTGCGGCTGTCAGTCATGATCGTCTCCAATCGACAGAGCTTGGCGTATCAGTCGGTATGCTTCGTCACGTCTATTCCGAACGGTTTTCTCGGATTTGACGCCGATCGCCTTTCGAATGGTCATGACGCTATCGTCCGACGAATCGATTGGCATATCCCTCATGATCAACTCCACGACTCTGCGTAACTTGTCTGGTAGGGACCTAATCGCGTCGGCTACGCGCGACCGGTAAATCGGATCGTCGGACAGCAATTCCTCTTTGAGGTCTAAACTCCCGACCGCGCGCTCTACCGCCAGCGAGGGTTCGTTTGTCTCCTGGTCAGCCTCAATGGCTTCGGTGCGCGCCGCCTGTCTCCTCGCCCTGTGCATGGATGTCGTGCGGAGCGCTGCGATGGCACTCGCAAACATGACCTCGAAATAATCGAGGGCTGCCCCTGGCTCGGCTCGATCCTCGATCAACTTGCGGACGAAGGTATCCTTCACCCTATCGCGAGCATCCGCGACATGGACGCTCTCGGACACATCGATGCGTTCGCCGGCGATGCGTGGCAGTGCCGATGAGAGTCGACGCATGAGTTCGCGGTAAAGATCGTTGAAATAGCTCTCGTCGTTGTCATGCCGCGTGTCGCGTATCAGATAGACGATACACTCGGACTTCACGTAGAGCGGTGATGACGTGTCGCGGATCTTCAGGGCAGCTATGATTTCCTCGCGCGACTGCTCAACGAGTCTCGCCAACGCTTCTTCAACATCCGTGCGACGGCTGTAGAGCGCGCCATCGGATCTGCGTTTCGTTAATGGCTTTACGTGTCGCGTGTCCAAAATCCCCCTCCCTAAACTCATCACCTATACTTTAGCTGTCAATGGAAAAGGCAGTTTTAAATAAGACGCCTCGACTCCGACGATAAATCATTTCACTCATATACTTCTTGCCGTTTATAGACTTAATTTCCAGCATTAGGCCCCATCATAGCTGCGATCCATAAGAGGCTTGGCTTTGTCCAGCGTAGCGACATCAGTGATGATAATTTCGAGGTCACCAGTGCCGAAGTGACCGATATTGCGCACGTCGCGGGTAAAACCCGGCTCAAGTTGTATGGTGGCCGGATCGACCTTGACGAAAACTTTGAGGTGCCTGATCTGCGGCTTGACCTCGACGCACGCAAAGTTCTTCAGGCGGCGGAAGGCGACATAGTTGTCTAGGGTCTTCAGCTCGACATCATCGCCTAGCGCCAGCAGGTACGCCTTCGTTGCCTCGTAGAGATCGACAAGACCTTGGTCGGCATCCGCGAGGTACTGCGTAACAGTCTTCTGGCGCGACCGAGGTCGCATCGCCGCAGGCTCGCCTTGGGCGTCAACGCTGGCGGAGATTTCGCGCGCGGGCCGCTCCGATGCCGAGGTCAGCAGTTCGAACAGCAACAGTTCGTCACCAAAGCGGCGATAGCGAACCAGCGCGATATTTCGGTTCATCTGGTTGACCGCATGAGCATCGTATTTTGTGAAATCACCCGCGATGCAGATCAGCCGGGGCGTCGTCCAATCGACGGCCTTCGCCTCTTCGGCGCCGAAGCGCTCCAGAACAAGCCATTCGAAATCACGGCGGTGATCCATCAGCCAGTCGAGGTAGAATAAGCCTTGGTTGATGACGTTCTCATTGCTGGCCCGTTTGTACTCGACGATCACTGGCGAACCATTCTCGTCTATGCCCAGCGAATCCATGCGTCCGCCGTTTGTCGTCGGAAACTCCGATGCAAGAAACCGCACACCGAGGAACGCTTCCATGTTGCGTTCAATAAGGGTCTGCAACGACTTCTCCAGCGCAACCGCGCTGCCGCGAAGCTCTGTGACCGAAGCACTGTCCGTGCGAAAGAGTTTTATATCGCTCATACAAAAATCACCAAATGAACTGGTGCCCCATTCTATCAAGTCTTCTTAGGCGATCCTCGTAGTCCGGCATGATCGTTTCCAACGACCGCCAAAATCGCCGTGAATGATTGTGCTCAAGAACGTGACAAGCCTCGTGTGCAATAACGTAGTCGACCAGCGGCATCGGAGCCATCACCAAGCGCCAGTTGAGGCGGATGCGCCCCCGTGAATCGCAGCTTCCCCAGCGTTTGGACTGGTCAACGACATTGACGGTCGGTGTTGGAATGCCAAGCGTCTCTGCGATCATTCGCGCGCGGGCAGGAAAATGCTGGATCGCATGCGCTCGGTACCAGTGCCTGAGCCCGCTGCGGACAGCGGCGCGCTGAATGGATTCATGGCCATTCGGCAGCACCGGCGCGACAAGGGTGGAACCTCTCGCAGCAATCCGGGTCGTGACGGCGGTTTCGTCGGGAATGAGCTTCAGGCGATATTGGCGGCCGAGGTAGTGAAAGGTCTCGCCACTCACAAATTCCTTGGCGACCGGCTGCCCGCCAAGTTCGCGGTACGCCGCCTGTTTGCGAAGCAGCCAAGCGCCTTTCTTGCGAACGATACCGAGGACGCGGTCATCGTCTAAGTCCGACGGCGCGAGGACGCGCACTCCGTCGAAGCCAACAGATATCGCCACGGTTTTCCGGCGCGCCGTCCGCTCGATCAGGAATGCAAACGTTTCGCCGCCAAAAACGATGGAATGCTGAGCCGCGTCCGTCATCCCGCATACCTCGCGCGGGCGACATCCATGATCTTTGCCGTCGTGGCTTCAACCTTGTGCGCATCCAATCCCAAGCTGCGTAATTGCTCCTTGATGGATCGGCGCATCTGTCGCTGGACGTCCTCCTTTTGATGCCAGTCGACAACCTCGGCATACTCCTCAAGCGCCTTGGTGATACCGGCAGCGCTCCGGGAGCGTTCGGGGTCTGGTAGGTCAGCGTCAATGAAGGGCAGGATGGCGGCAGCCGTTCCGGTAAGGCCGTCGCTTCTGCCCGCCGCGCCCGAGCGAATATCTGCGGCTTGCCCGACCATTGCTTCAAGCTGGGTCAAGGCGCTGGCAGCGGACACGCGAGCTTCCCGCCTGTCATTGACGATCCGCTCCAACTGTTCCCAAAGCGAGGCGTAAGCCGTGGGGTTCTCGTCGCGGTGGACGTGGATCTCCTGGCGAATGGCGTGCTCGATCTCGGCAGCCTTGGCAGCGCTCGACCTGAGGCTTTCCAGATGCGGACGGAACGCGGGGTCGAGAATATCGAACTTCACCAGCAGCTGTTCGACACCCGTCACCGAGAGGTGGCTGGTGATAATCTCGCCCACCTTCGCGCCGTAGTCCTTCGGGTCAAATGGCTCCTCGTGATAGGCGCGGCGGGCGAGAACACGAATGCGCGATAGCCACTTCAGGTCGGACGGATAGGGTTCTTCCAATGCCTTGGGATCAGGCAAGACCATGTCCATGGCTTCGGCAAAACGCAGGAAGTCGAGCTCGAATTTGGCGCGGATGTCGTCAGGGCGCAGCAGTTCAACGCACGCCAAATCGTCCTGACGGCTAAGGCCTTCGAAGAGCCGAATGGCGGCCCGGTGCCGACTTTCCAGAAGTTGGATCTTTTCAGATAGCGGACGGAGCGCGCTGGCTATGCCATCCTCGTCGGAGAACATATCCAATGCGTCAGAAATGCGCCGATTGTCCCCCCAATAATCCACGACCAACCCGTAGGTCTTGCCATCGGCGGTGCGGTTCACGCGAGCAATCGCCTGCAAAAGCGTGTGCTCTCGCAGAGGGGCATCGAGATACAGAACCTGCTCTACCGGCGCGTCAAAACCGGTGAGCAGCATATCGCACACGACCAAGATTTTCAGCGGATCGTCACGCTTCTTGAACCGGCCAATCATGGTGTCGCGGTCGCGCTTGGACAGGTGATGGGCTTGCAGCCGGGCGCTGTCATTGTTCGAAGCGGACATGATGAGCGCGCATTCGGGCGCGCCAAGCTGCCGCAAGGCTTCGACATAGGTCACGGCGACGTCGCGGCTGACCGTCACGATCTGCGCTTTGAAACCGTTTGGCTCAATGGTGCTTCGATAGTGCGCAAGGATATCTTTGGAGATGGCCTCAACGCGAACTTGAGCTCCGGCCAGCTTCTCCTGAAGCCGCATGCCGCGCTTCAGCTTCTCAATCTCTTCGTTCGACAGTTCAGGGAACGTGGCCCGAATATCCCGTTCGAGATCGCGGCCGTCGATCCGTAGTTGAGCGTCGCGCATCTCGTAATAGATCGGGACGGTCGCTCCATCCTTCACAGCCTGGTCGATCAGGTAGCGGTGCAGATAGTCGCCGAAGACCTCACGGGTGCTGCGGTCCTTTTTGTCGATGGGCGTGCCGGTGAAGGCGATCATGCAGGCATTGGGCAGTCCTGCGCGCATCCGAGCGGCAAGCGCGCCATATTGCGTCCGGTGCGCTTCATCGACCATGACGAAGACGTTCCGCGCTTTGGAAATGACCGACGAGCGTTTCGGCACGGCGCTGTGAAACTTGTGGACGGTGGTCAGAACCGTAGTTCCAGCGCCGCCCGACAGAGCGTTGCGCAGCGCGTCTCCGCTTTCGGCCTGGATGGGGTTAGCAAATCCTGAACGCTGGAATTGTCCAGTGATCTGGTCATCAAGGTCGGTTCTATCCGTAACGATGACAATCGTCGGATTTTCAGCCTCGGGAAGGCGGCGCAGCTTGGTCGCCAGAAACACCATCGTCAGCGATTTACCAGAGCCTTGGGTGTGGTGGATGACCCCGCCACGGCGTTGTGGATTGGGTGCGGTTCGGATGCGTTCAATCGCCTTTCCGACGGCAACGAACTGCTGATAGCGCGCCAGCTTCTTGATGCGCCGCCCGTCAATGGTTTCGAACATGACGAAGTTGCGGATGAGATCGAGCAGATTGGCCGGTGCGAGAAGCCCAGCGAGCAAAATGTCTTGCCCGGTTGGCGTTCGACCCAATTGCGCGGACAGCGCATCGAGCGAGAGCGGATAGGGGTCCTTCCATTCGGCCCATTGGCGAGCTGGCGTCAGTGTCGTGCCGAACTTGGCCACGTCGCGCGCCAGAGCGATGGAAATTTGTGCCGTCTCAAATAGGCGGGGAGCGCCAAGCCCGGCGAATTCATCGCGGCTTTCATAACGGCGAAACTGGCGGATCGCCTCGCCCATCGGGTCGGCCAGTGATGGCGATTTGCATTCAATCACCGCGAGCGGGAGACCGTTCACGTAAACGACGATATCGGGAATAATGTCCTGACGTGCGCCCTTGATGGCGACCTGCCCCGCGAACTCGAACGTGTTGGCGGATGGATCATCGAAATCGAAGAACCGCACATTGCGGTCCTGTCGTCTGCCGCCTTCCGTATGGGGGGCCGTCACTCCGTAGGTGAGGGCTGTATAGGCGCTTTCGTTGGCCTCCATGACATCAACGGCGGTAACGCGCGTGACAGCCGCAACAGCCCGGCGAACGCTGTCCTCGCCCAGCCAAGGATTGAGGCGCTTCAGGCATTCGGTAAGGCGAACCGTCAGAACCGGCTCGGTTGCCAGCCCATCGCGCAACCGCCGCACGTCGTCTGGAGACAGCGGCTTATAGTCGAACAGCACCCGCAGCAGGTCCGTCGCCGGCTCCTCTACCCATTCACGCTCAAGCTGTTCACTGGTCTCGTTCATGCAGCTTGTCCGGCTTTGTCTCGATGCCGCGCAATCATGCTGTCTGGAAGGCGGATTCGCCCTGACAGGAGCTCTTGAGAGAGGGCTGCACGAAGCGACTTAAGCCTCTCCAGTGTCACCTCTTCTGCCTCAATGCGTGCCCAAGCGCCGTTCAACAGCTCGACTGCGTTGTCCTGGTAGGCCAGCGGTGGAACAGTGATCTTGATGCGCTTCATCTCCCCTACATTCAGATGTTGCTGAGCGAGACCGCCTTGGAGAACAGCGATTTGCCGTTTCGCGATACGTGAATTCATGAAGAAACTTACGTACTCTCCACGCAGCCAGGAGCTAGGGCGGGAAAAGATGACGTCGATGCAGTTGATGTCGCCGATGCCGTCCGGGATAAATGCCGTCTTGCCGGGCTCTCCGGTTCTGATCGTGACAACATCCCCTGCCCGCAGGGCGGATTTCGCATTCAGCCGGTGACCTTCCTGAGAGATTTGGACCAGTTCGCCCAAGAACAGTCGGTTTGGTCTAACATTCAACGACCGCAGGGCCGGAACCCCGTCAGTTTTGACGTAGTAGGAGGCGGGTTTGACGACGATGCCGACCTGAATCGAGGCCATCTCAGCCGCTAAGGTTGAAGCGCGCCAGCCATCCACGTTTTTGTGGCCTGAACCCGGATCAAGACCTATGAACAGGGCCTCGGCAAGCTCTTCGACGGCTTCGTGAAGTTGAAAGCAAAGCGCTTCAGTCTTCGCAATAGCCTCCTCTACTGCACCCAGGACCTCTGCAATCGCGCGCTGTTCGGCGAACGGGGGAAGCGGCATCTGAAAAGCCCCAACATCGCGCGGGCGAATGGCGGCATAATTTGTTGAGCCGACAGCATCGACTTGCCTTTGAAGGCGACCATCGCGAATGACATGATCAAGCCAATTCAATGCAACACGCGCTTGGTCGATTTCAAACAAGAAGTAGTGCCCGCTGACGATTGCGCCATCACCTTCAGTCGGCACCAATCCGAACCCGCCTACTTTGGCATCGATTTCTGCGACTAGAAGGTCATCAGCCTTACAAAGCTTTTGGCGCTTGGTTTTGACGTAACTACCCAGCACTCGATCACGTGGTTCGATGCCTTGGTTCCGCACACGAGCAGTAACGCGCTGATAGAGCGTGTTGTCATCGATTTCTATCCACTTCGCACGCTCGCGAATGACTTCCCGCAAGCGAATGATTGGCCATTCCGCAGCCACCGGGCCAAAACGGGTAAACTTCTTACCCGACATAACCCATCTCCTTGAGAAGGGCATTCATACGGGCGGCGGCTTCATCGCGGGCCTGCTCGGCAGCCCAAAGTTTATTAAGCTCAGCTTTGACGTCGATCGGTTTTTCAGGCTCTAGGGTGTCGATGTAGCGGGAGATGTTGAGGTTGAAGTCATTCTCAGCAATCTCCTCCAAGTCGACTACGCGCATGAGGCGGCCTTTTGGCTCGCAAATAGACTTTCGGTAGTTTAACTCTCTGGGGTCAGAAGCTTTGCTGTAGAAAGAAGTATTGTCACCCCACGCCTCAAACGCGTCAACGATGCGCGTGATGTTGCTTTCGCCAAGAATGTTCTTTTTGGGCCGCTCCTCGAATTCCTTCGCACCGTGGATGACCAGCACCTTGCCCTTGCGCTCAGGAGCCTTCGCCTTGTTGAGGATCAAAACGGTCGCTGGTATGCCAGTGCCGGCGAACAGATTTTCCGGCAACCCAATGATTGCCTCAAACAAATCGGCTTTCAACATCGCCTCGCGAATGCGGCCGTCGCCTGAGCCACGGAACAGCACCCCATGCGGCATCACCACACCGCATACGCCCTTGGCGTTGAGCGTCGCCACCATGTGCTGAACGAAGGCCAGATCACCCATGTTCTTGGGTGGGATGCCATAGATGAAGCGGTTGTGACCCTTCTTCTCGGTGTCCCCTGACACATCCTCCGCGCCCCAGCTATCGAGCGAGAAAGGAGGGTTCGCGATCACCCGATCATAAAGAAACAGGTTGCCGTCCTGATCGAGCAGGCGCGGATTGCGGATCGTATCGCCCTTTTCAATTCGCGCATCGCGAAGCCCGTGCAGCAGCAGGTTCATCTTGGCGATGGCCCATGTGCCAAGGTTCTTTTCCTGCCCATGCAGCGTGATGTTAAGTGCTTCACCGAGCCGCTTGCCTTCAAGCTTTGCCACATGCTCCGCGACCTGAACCAGCATGCCGCCTGAACCGCATGTGGGGTCGCTGATGCGCATGCCGGGCTTGGGGTCCAGCAACTCGACTATCAGCCGCACGACGTGATGTGGGGTGTAGAACTCGCCGCCCTTCTTGCCTGCATCATCTGCGAATTTGTCGATCAGATATTCATAAGCGCGACCAAGCATATCCGGCTCAGACAGCGAGGCATTCGACAGGTCGATGCGTGAGAAGTGGTCAATCAGACGCGACAAAACGCCTTCGCGGTTCTTGGCGTCGCCAAGGCGTGATTCGGAATTGAAGTCGATATTGGCCAGTACGCCTTCAATCGAGGGATTGGCGTCCTCAATCGCGGCGCATGCCTTGTTGAGGTGATCGCCAATGCCCGTCGTCAGCTTTTTGATCGACGACCAGCGCGCACGTTCAACCAGAAAGAACTCGTGCTCGTCGGGGTCGCTATAGGCGACATCTTCCGGCAGGCCCTGACGGGTAGCCTCCTTGGCCTCTTCCTCAAAACGATCAGACAGCCGCTTCAGAAACAGAAAGCCAAAGATGTAGATCTTGTAATCGGAGCTATCGATGGAGCCGCGCAGGATGTCGGCGGATTTCCAAAGATGATTTTCCAGTTCGGTGCGTGTAAGCTTAGCCATGTTTTCCTCAATTGTTCTGGTTGTCGCCAAACAGACGAGCGTCAATCAGACGCCGCGCGAGTGAGCGGCGGATTTCGGCAGCCTCCAGGGCGGTGCGGTAGGCGATTTGCGCGTCCTTAACGAGGGCGGCGATGCGCTCCTGTTCGTTCCGCGACGGCAGATTGATTTCGAGCTTGGCAAGGTCTTTCGGCGACAGGGACAGCAACGTCGTCGCCCCTCTTCGTAGGACCTCGATCTTTGGGCGAAACACATCGCTGGACAGGATTGCAAACAGGGCGCCGCCCGCCACATCGGGGCCGGGTCGCACGACAATGATGTTTGCGCTGGCGATAGCCCCTACTGTCTCATCACCCACGAGGCCGAATTTCAGCAGCGTGCCGCGCCCCGTGACGAGCACGTCGTCGACCTGCACCGCATAGGTCGCAGCTTTGGAGGGAGACGAAAAACCTACTGTGTCCAGCGCTTCTCGCGCGGCTACAGCGCCATCTTGGAGGTCACGTACGCCGATAACCGGCAGCCGTTCGCCCGGGCGAGCCACCGTTTCCTCCCGCGACACCCCAACGCCCGCAAAGACCTCCGCGACATCCAAAAGGCGTGCGGTGGAGCGGCCGAGGGCGACAGTTTTTACTCGTTTCATCATACGTGTTTGATAGCCGTAGCTAGCTACGCCGTCAAGAGAATATAAAACCGTAACCTATTACGGGGTAAATTTATGTGATTTCCTGTTGACCGCCAAGCGAATCGTGCTCATATAAGAGACGTCAGGCAAGAGTCTGGCGTTGGAAACATAGGAGAAATGCATGGCATCACGGGCGAAGCCCAGTGGCCTCACAATTACGGAGCGCGATGCGGCGCTCATTCGCGGAATGATCAAGCGGGGCGACCGCCATCACGATATCGCAGCGTTCTTCGGCCTCAATCAGGGCCGGATCGCTGAAGTAAAGGATGGGACGCGGTTTCCTGAAGTTCCGCCGGTGAGTCCAGACGAACTTCCGCCGAGGGGGCCGTATCTCACCCCGAAGGCAAAATGGATGGAAAACCGACTGGTCTCGTAAACCAGCCGATTTCCGAATACCTGGGCCGAAGCCCGCTAGGCATGCTTGAACACCATTACCCTAGCTGGCCCATCCTCAGAAATCAATGACCCGGCGCTTCGGACGGGTCTCATTTTCGGCCCAAGGAGGGCCAGCTACATGTTTGAAATCCTCCGCGCGAACGCAGGCGGGTACTTCTGGCGCCTCAAGGGTGCCAACGGCGAAACCCTGTGCCACTCCGAGGTCTACACCTCCAAACAGTCCGCACAGGCGGGCATCGATGCGGCAAAGAGGGTTGCCCCGCTCGCCCAGGTCCACGACCGGACCTAATGTACTTAACTTGAGTTTGAATGAGCCCCGCAGTGAACGCTGCGGGGCTCATTTTTTCTGCACAGCCCTTCAAGCTGAATCTGATTGCCCGACACGCGGCGGCTTGGCCCTTTGCAGCTGCTCACCCCTGGATTTCCCACGCCCCGCTTTCAAACGCATCTCAACGATCGGTCGTGATTCGGAACGCCAATACCTCTCAAATACTCATATTTGACTTATAATAAGAGACTGATCGTCATATATGAATTAAACTTTGCGCGCTGTTTCCATCTCGTCGCCGACGAAAGCAGCCTCATAATCGCGTGCGAGCCCTCCAGAGACGCCAACTTGCCTGAAGGCTTCCCGCCATCCGTCCGAAATGCGCTGCGCCATGGTTCGGATGATCTCCCGTGCCTCGGCCTCGGGAATCTCGAAAAATTCGCAGGCTTCGAGTGCGAGGATGATCGACCGATCATGGGCCCCGCCCTCAAGAATCGCCGTCTCGAGATGGGGGTTGCGATCCGGTGCTGGGTTCACGTCGAACACCGGCGACAAGCGCCACTGACCCGCCCCCACATAGAGGAAGCCATGGTTCTTCAGGTGATCGTCCTTGTTGGACACGAGGATGGTGAAGATCAGACGCCGATAGAGCTCGCGAAAGTCGGCCATGGGGTCGGATGAATAAGACCGCATGAAATCGACGACCTCGGTATAGGACCCCAGCTCCACCCCCGTCTTGCCGAGTGCGGTGCGCGCGGAGATGTAGGGAATCCGTGCGGACCCACGCCGGTCGAACCGCTGGATCAGCGCGACCGGGAACGGCGTGTCGGCCAGTTCCAGCCGTGTTTCGGGCGTGCGGATACCGCAGGCGGCCGCCAAGCGGAGGGTTGCGACCTCGACGCGCTCGATCGGCTGTTGATCGTGGACCGAGGTGAACTTCGCCAGCCACAGCGCATCGCCGTCCCTGACATTTGCTTTGGGACGAGCGCCGCCGGAGCCGCCAGCGCCGGCCAGAGCTTGCATCTCCTCGGGCGAGATCTCCTTGCCTTGCTCATAGGCGCGCGCGATTGCCGTGATGGTTTCGAGATCTACCAGCCGAGGGACGGCGTCGGCTGCCTTGCCGCGAATGACCTCGCCCTTGTCATCCAGAAAACGCAACGCGCCTTGCCGGCAGGCATCGTCGGAAAGCGTCAGATATTCGAATTCGTTGAGACCATTGCCATAGGCGCGTTCGAGCAGCCTGCGCCCCCAACTGTCCGGCGCCGCATCGGCGAAAACGCCCGCCAAAGCGTCGCGCATGTTGCCGGGCTGTCCCGAGGTGTGAAATGGGCCGGTCTCAAGAGGGAAATCTGGCTGTATGGCGAAGGCACGCGGATTTTCGATCCATTCGGGACTATAAGCGAAGGTCGAGAATTGCCGTGGCCCGGCATGGGTGAAACGCAACTGGCCCACCGATGTTCGGCCTTCGCCAAGCGCGACATGGACAACGAAATCGGCCATCAGAAGGAAGCCCCGTCAGGGTCCACAACGTCCTGCCGATCCTGTGTCTCCTCCGTCTGAGTCTTCTGCTTTTTCAGCCTTGCCGCGAAGGAGCGGCCCCTGCGCGGTCCGTGCTCCGCTGCCAGCGCCAGCCCCAGATCGTCCTTGCGGATATCGACCAGGTCAGCGAGCCGCTCCAAAAGGCCCAGCACAACGAGAACGTCGGCAAGCGTTCCGATGGCAACGCCCGGATCACCCCGTTCAAGGCGGGCGATGGAACTTGGCGAGGTTCCCGCACGCACGGCGAGATCCGCCACGGCAATACCACGCCGCAGCCGCGCGTTGCGGATATCCTGGCCCAGCCTTTCCAGTGCTGGCTTCGCCTTGGGAGAACCCATATCAATCATCCATATATGATGCAAAACGCTGGTAAATCGATCATATATGACTAATTAGCTCATAGGTCAAGAATTTCAGTCGGTGCCTCCAAGATCACCATCGCCTCGTTTTGCAGATCTGCGACAGGCGGGGCGCGAACTGATGCGCCGATATCTCGATTTCCTTAGCCATTGGCGGTCAGTGCCTCGAGATAGGGCCGAATGACCGTGGCGACCGATCCTCGTGCAGCCTGGCTGGCAATCTCGCTTGGCGTCGTCTTGCGCTGGCGCAGCGCCTCCTGAAGGCCTTCGATCGCCACGGACAGGCCAATCTTGTTCCGATAGCGGAAGCAATCGGCAATCGTCTTTGCGACGCCGAAAACCTTCACAGGCACCCTCTCGACAGGGTGGGTCTCAACCCCCTCGGTCAGGAGACGATCTGTGAAACGTACCAGCCGAATGGGCGTGCCTTCGGGTCTCGGGGTCCAGTCCTTCTGACCCACGGCGAGCCAAACTTTCCTTGGCAGTTGATCGGTCAGCCCGTGGAACGCCAGGGCGGAAACGAGGCAAACGACGCCCTTGGGTATCCGTTTGGCGGTCTCTGCGAGACTGTGGTGAACGTCGAGGGGCGCATCGGAAAGCTGATAAAGTCCGCGTGAGAGCCGAAGCACCTCACCGTCGCGTTCCATGCGGCTCATGGTGGCGGCTGTTACGCCCGCCTCGCGCAGCTCTGCCAGGCGCGAAATGCCGCGCGCGGTCAGCACGGTATGGGCAATCTGGCGTTGGGACATGGATGACGGCACGATACGGAAACCCGGAATATAGGACTTACTGTCCGAGGATTTGTATCATTCTTCGTAGGGCAAAGAAAGACGCCTGATCAAAGAGGTCGCCGTTTTACGAAACGCGTTCGCCTCAAACGGACCCCTGAGCCAACAGCGACGACTGCTCACCGGGTCACCTTGTACATCCGCACCGGGAGGGGAAAGCCTTCCCCTGCGTCCGAGCATTCGGTCTCGGCCGACCCCTTCTGCGGGGCGGCTGCCCCGCAACGCCCTGCTGAGAGTGAGAGAGTGGACCGGTTTTCCGTGACGGGTTGAGGGTTGGAGAAGAGGTCTCTGACGCCCGTCATGGAGATTGGTCCCATGAATATGCAGGTCCTCGATGCGCGCCGTGACACCAGCGGCGGTTACAAGGTCGATGTCGGCCGTGGCGAACGGATCGGCCGCGTCTCGTCAGAGTGGTTCTCGCGTCCGGCCGACGAGCGCTACCTTTCCTTGTCCGAGTTGGCCCGCACGGTCCGCGACCGCACCGACCGCAGCCGGACGCGGGTGGTGGAGAGCGCGCTCATCCATGTCGAGGCGAACCGCAACGATTCCGAGCGGTTGGCCCTGATCCTGCCCGGCACCGACACGGCCGTCGCATCGACGCACTGGTCCTTCGGACAACTCGCCAGCCTGGTTGGCGCGCCGGCAGCCTATCTGCGTCAGCTTCCCGCAGCACTTGCCGCCATCAACCTGCAATATGGCCTGACCTCCAATCGGGCCGAGCAGATCAAGACGCTCGAAACCGATACTGGCCGTGTCGAACTGCGCGCCGTCACTGGCCCGGACTATGGCCGCATCTACGATCACGAACTGGTCGAGGCGGTGCAGCGCATTGCCGGCAACGGCACGGGCGACACCCGCTGGAAGGTGCCGGGGGTGCTCGACTGGTCGACCGGCATCTACAATCCGCGCGTCGACATCACCAAGGATACGACCACGCTCTATGCCTCCGACCGCGACGTCTTCCTGTTCCTGGTCGACGACCTGAACCCGATTGAGGCCGGCCGACTGCCGGACGGATCGCCCGACCTCTATTTCCGCGGCTTCTATTGCTGGAATTCCGAGGTTGGCGCCAAGACGCTCGGCATGGCGAGCTTCTATCTGCGCGCGGTCTGCCAGAATCGCAATTTGTGGGGCGTGGAGGATTTCGAGGAAATCACCATCCGCCACTCCAAATATGCCGCCAATCGCTTCGCGCACGAGGCGGCCCCGGCGCTGGCGAACTTCGCCAACTCCTCGCCCCTACCGTTCGTCAACGGCATCAAGGCCGCCCGCGAGCGGATCGTCGCTAGGACGGACGAAGACCGCACCGACTTCCTGCGTCGCCGCGGCTTCTCCAAGGCCGAGACCGGCAAGATCATCGACAGGGTGCTGGCCGAGGAAGGTCGCCCGCCCGAGTCGATCTTCGATTTCGTGCAGGGCATCACCGCCGTCGCGCGCGACAAGCCGCATCAGGACGCCCGCCTCGACATGGAGGGCAAGGCCAAGAAGCTGCTCGATCGCGCCGCCTGATTTCCGCAAAGCCGGGGATGCGGTTTTCCGCGTCTCCGGCTTTGCGCTTCCGTGCCTTTCAGGTTTGCCGGTTCGTGGCACTGCCCCCTTTAAAGGAAGAGGGCGGCGCTTCGCTTCGTGACGGGTTGGAGGTTGAGAGAGAGTCTCTCGGCCGCCCGTCGCGGAGTAAATCCCGATGGCTACTGCCGTTCAGAAGATCATCCTGTCGTCCTCGCGCGACATTCCCTTCAACAAGCTGGTGCTCAGCCAGTCCAACGTCCGGCGCGTGAAGGCCGGCGTCTCGATCGAGGACCTTGCGGCCTCGATCGCGCGTCGCGGCCTGATCCAGAGTCTCAGCGTCTTTCCCGTCGTCGATGCCGAAGGCAACGAGACCGGCATGTTCGAAGTACCCGCCGGCGGCCGCCGCTTCCGCGCGCTCGAACTGCTGGTAAAGCAAAAGCGTCTCGCCAAGATCGCGCCTGTGCCCTGCGTGGTCCGCGATCGCGACGGCGCCATCCTCCCCGAGGAGGTGTCGCTGGCCGAGAATACCGAGCGTGCCCCGCTCCATCCGCTCGATCAGTTCCGTGCCTTCCACGACATGCTGACCAAGGGCATGACCGAGGAGGAGATCGCCGCGGCCTTCTTCGTCCCCGTCAACGTGGTCAAGCAGCGGCTGCGCCTCGCGGCCGTCTCGCCCGCGCTGCACGACGTCTATGCCGACGACGGCATGACGCTGGAGCAGCTCATGGCCTTCACGGTCTCCCAAGACCACGAGCGACAGGTGCAGGTCTGGGACGCGATCAAGGACGCATGGTCAAAGGAGCCCTATCAGATCCGGCGCATGCTGACCGAGACGACGGTGCGCGCCTCCGACAAGCGCGCTGTTTTCCTCGGCATCGAAGCCTATGAGGCGGCTGGCGGCATCGTCATGCGCGATCTGTTCCAGGCCGATGATGGCGGCTGGCTGCAGGATGTCGGGCTTCTCGATCGCCTCGTCGCCGAGAAGCTGAAGGCCGAAGCCGAGGCGATCGCCGGCGAAGGATGGAAGTGGATCGAAGTCGCGGTCAGCTTCCCCTACGATGCCACTCGCGGCCTGCACGAGGTCTCCGGCACGCCGATCGATCTGTCGGCCGAGGAACAGGCGACCATCGAGGCGCTCACCGCCGAGCAGGCCAGGCTCGAAGCGGAATATCAGGTCGCCGACGAACTGCCCGACGAGGTCGACGAGCGCCTTAGCGAGATCGAGACGGCGTTGGCAGCCTTCGACGACCGGCCCGAGCACTTCGACCCGGCCGACATCGCCATCGCCGGCGTGTTCGTCAGCATCGACGCCGACGGTTCGCTTTCGGTCGATCGCGGCTTCGTCCGGCCCGAGGATGTGTCTCAGGTCCGGACCGATGGCGAGAATGGATCGGAGACGGTTACCGAATCCGTCGACGCCGATCGCCCGCCGGTGCAACGCGCCGTCATCACCATCGGCGGCCAACCTGCCGAGTCCGATGACGACGATGAGGACGACGGGATCAAGCCGTTGCCCGAACGCCTTGTCATCGAGCTGACCGCCTACCGCAGCCTCGCGTTGCGCAACGCCGTGGCGGAAAATCCGCACATCGCCATGACGGCGCTTCTCCACAAGCTGGTCTCGGACACCTTCATGACCCGCATGTACACGGGCGCCATGGAAGCGGGGGTGAAGCACGTCTTCTTCCCGGTTCAGGACGAGGCGCTGAAGGACAGCCCTTCCGCCCGCGCCGTGCAGGAGCGTCACGACGCATGGGCCGCCGACATCCCGAAGGACGACGACACCCTCTGGGACTGGCTCACCGCGCTTGATGATGCCAGCCGCATGGCTTTGCTGGCCCATTGCGTCAGCTATGGGGTCAACGCGCTCTATGAGCGGCCGAATCCGTACAGCGCGGGTGGCGTATCGCAGCACACGCTCGATATGAGACTTGCGCACGCCGACCGGCTGACGCGGGCGACCGGGCTCGACATCGTCGAAGCCGGTTGGCGCCCGACCTTCAGCAACTACCTCAACCGTGTCACCAAGCCGCGCATCCTCGAAGCCGTCCGAGAAGGCGCCGGCGAACGGGCAGCCCAGCTCATCGACCATCTGAAAAAGGGCGACATGGCCAAGGAGGCAGAGCGTCTGTTGGCCGATAGCGGTTGGCTGCCCGAGCCGCTTCGACTTGCCGGCGTTGACGGCGATTCCGCACCGGACGCGGACGGCGATGGCAAAACCGAGGGCGCCGAGCTGCCTGATTTCCTCAGCGCCGACGACGAGCCGGAACCGCCGGCCGATGGCGAGGACGACGAACGTCACCTCATCGCCGCCGAATGATCGGCTCGCGGGGCAGCTTCGGCCGCTCCGCACCTTCCAATCCCATCCACTCAGAGCCCGGCCCAGCGCCGGGCTGTTTTCGTTTCAGGAGCCTGATATGGCCGAACATCTCACCCGCTTCTCCTGCCTGCTCGACGTCGGCTCGGTCGCCAATGTCGCGCGGGCCTTCGACATCTACACCGCGCTGATGGCCGAAAACGGTCGCGAGGACCCGCCCGCCGAGCCGTTCTTGCTCTCCCTGACACCCGAGCACGGCGCGGCGCGCCTCTGGCTTCGCGACCCCGGAACCGCCGATCCGCAATTGCTGGTCACCTTCGTCACCCGCTGCGCCGAAACCTTCGCACTCACCGGTACCTGGGGGTTTCAGTGGGCCGGTATTGCTTCTGACCCTGTCGTGGACGGCTTCTCCGGCGGCGCCCATCTGCTCGACCTCGGCACAGGCCGCACGATTGAATGGATCAGTACCGGCCGCTGGCTGGCCGAAAGCCGAATGCGATGATCCCCGACCATGCGCGCGCCCGGCCTCACGGTCGGGCGCTTTTTTTATGTCAGCGGACAAGAGGAAGAGGACGGCCGGGATGGGTCGAGTTCGGGCGGTCGAGAGAGAGCGCCAACCGAGCTTGTCCCTTCCGCTCTCCCAAGGTTCCTTCCATGAACATTCTGTCTCCCGTGGCCCTTGCGGCCGCGCCCGTCACCCGTGCGTCCCAGACCCTCGCCGTGGCGCAACAGCTTCTCGAACATCTCGAACGCGGCCAGCGCGTCGATGCCGCGATCCTTCGTGCAGCGATGGAAACAGCCTTCGGCGCATCCGACACCAGCGGCGCCTGGGACTGGAAGGCGGCCTATGAGGCCTGCGAGGTCGCGACAGTCCTCTTCCTGCGTAAATACGGAAAGGCGCTTTTCCGCAAAGCCGCATCTCCGGCTGCACGTTTGTCCGCTCTTTCAAAGATCGCCGGGCTCCTGCCGACGCATACCCGGCGCTCGGAAGAATCGCAGGCGCTCCAGCAGTTCTCGACGCCGGTGCCACTCGGCCTTGCCGCCGTGGCGGCCGCCTCCATTGCTGCTGGCGACATCGTGCTGGAGCCGTCGGCTGGCACCGGCCTGCTCGCCATCCTGTCCGAGATATCAGGCGGAACGCTCCTCCTTAACGAGCTGGCCGAAACCCGCGCCGATCTGCTCGCTGCGCTGTTTCGGGACGTTGCCGTCACCCGCTTCGACGCGGCCCAGATCGACGATCACCTCGCGCCGGACGCCACCCCCACAGTCGTGCTGATGAACCCGCCATTCTCCGTCATGGCGAACGTCTCCGGCCGCGTGGTCGACGCCGCCTATCGCCATGTCGCTTCAGCACTGGCCCGGCTTGCCGATGGCGGGCGGCTGGTGGCGATCACCGGCGCCAACTTCAGCCCCGACCACCCGGCTTGGGCAGCGGCCTTCGTCCGGCTTCAGGAGCGTGGCCGCGTCGTCTTCACCGCAGCCGTGGACGGCTCGGTCTATGCCAAGCACGGCACGACCATCGACACGCGGCTGACAGTCATCGACAAGCTGTCGACCGAGGATCCTTCGGCGTTTCCCCCTTCGTCCGGCATCGCGCCCGACGTCTCCACGCTACTCGGCTGGATCGCGACACAGGTTCCGCCGCGTCCGACTGCAACCCTGCCGCCAGTGAAAACCTCGGCGTCCGCCGCGTCGCCCCGCACCATTCGCGGGTACCGCGCCCGTACCACTGCCGCGCCCGCCAAGCCCGCGTCCATCGAGCCGGAAGGCGTCGAACTCGCCTATGAAACCATGGAATGGACACCCGCCGAAGACGGCCGGATCACCGACGCGATCTATGAAGAATATGGATTGCAGGCGATCCGTATTCCCGGGGCGCAGGCCCATCCGACCAAGCTTGTGCAATCCGTCGCGATGGCCTCGGTCGCGCCGCCCAGGCCGAGCTACCGGCCCCGGCTGCCTGCAAACATCGTCCCGAATGGTCTGCTTTCCGACGCCCAGCTCGAAACCGTCATCTACGCCGGCGAGGCGCATTCCGACTTCTTGGCCGGTTCGTGGACACTCGACGACACCTTCGACCTCATCTCGGCTGCGCCCGACAATGCACCCAACGCCGTGCGCTTCCGTAGGGGCTTCATGCTCGGCGACGGCACGGGCGCTGGCAAGGGTCGCCAGTCGGCCGGCATCATCCTCGACAACTGGATGCAGGGCCGCCGCAAAGCGGTGTGGATCTCCAAATCCGACAAGCTGCTGGAGGACGCCCAGCGCGACTGGTCGGCCCTCGGCATGGAGCGGCTGCTGGTCACGCCGCTGTCGCGTTTCCCGCAGGGCAAGGACATCACGCTCTCGCAAGCCATCCTATTCACCACCTATGCCACGCTACGGTCCGACGACCGCGGGAGTAAGCTTTCCCGCGTCAAGCAGATCGTCGAATGGTTGGGCTCCGATTTCGATGGAGTGATCATCTTCGACGAGAGCCACGCCATGCAGAACGCCGCAGGCGGAAAGGGTGAACGCGGCGATGTCGCCGCTTCGCAGCAGGGCCGCGCGGGCCTCCGGCTCCAGCACGCCCTGCCGAATGCGCGCATCGTCTATGTCTCGGCAACCGGCGCGACCACGGTCCACAATCTCGCCTACGCCCAGCGCCTCGGCCTCTGGGGCGGCGAGGACTTCCCGTTCTCGACCCGCGCCGAGTTCGTCGAGGCTATCGAAGATGGCGGGGTCGCTGCGATGGAAGTGCTGGCCCGCGACCTGCGCTCGCTCGGCCTCTACACGGCCCGGTCGCTCTCCTATGACGGCGTCGAATACGAGCTGGTCGAGCACCAGCTCACCCCTGAGCAGACCGGCATTTACGATGTCTATGCCGGGGCCTTCGCCGTCATCCATAACAATCTCGATGCGGCAATGGAGGCCACCAACATCACCGGCGGCCCTGATGGTTCTGGGGGAACGCTGAACCGGCAGGCCAAGTCCGCCGCCCGCTCGGCCTTCGAATCCGCCAAGCAGCGCTTCTTCGGCCATCTGCTGACCTCGATGAAGACGCCGACCCTGATCCGCTCGATCGAGCAGGACCTGGTCGACGGCCATGCCGCCGTGATCCAGATCGTTTCGACTGGCGAAGCCCTGATGGAGCGCCGTCTCGCGGAGATCCCCACCGAGGAATGGAACGACGTGCGGGTGGACATCACCCCGCGCGAATATGTTCTGGATTACCTCGCCCATTCCTTCCCGGTGCAGCTCTACGAGCCGTTCACTGACAGCGAGGGCAATCTGTCGTCGCGGCCGGTGTTTCGCGACGGCCAGCCGGTGGAGAGCCGCGACGCCGTCGCCCGCCGCGACCACCTGATCGAGAGGCTGGCCTCGCTGCCCCCCGTCCCCGGTGCGCTCGATCAGATCGTGCAGCGCTTCGGCACCGATGTCGTGGCGGAGGTGACGGGACGTTCGCGCCGCATCGTCCGCAGGACCAGACCGGGCGGCATCGATCGGCTTGCGGTGGAAAACCGCGCCGGCTCGGCCAATCTGGCCGAAACGCAGGCCTTCATGGACGATCAGAAGCGCATTCTGATCTTCTCCGACGCCGGCGGCACCGGGCGCAGCTATCACGCCGACCTGTCGGCTCGGAACCAGCGGCTGCGCGTTCACTATCTGCTGGAGCCGGGCTGGAAAGCCGACGCCGCCATTCAGGGCCTGGGCCGCACCAACCGGACCAACCAGGCGCAGCCGCCGCTGTTCCGGCCGATCTCGACCGACGTGAAGGCCGAAAAGCGCTTCCTGTCGACCATCGCCCGCCGCCTCGACACACTCGGCGCAATCACGCGCGGCCAGCGCCAGACTGGTGGCCAGGGCCTGTTCCGGCCCGAGGATAATCTGGAATCGCACTACGCCCGCGACGCCCTGCGGCAGCTGTACCTGCTGTTGGTGCGCGGCAAGGTCGACGGCTGCTCGCTCCAGATGTTCGAGGACGCCACCGGCCTCTCGCTGATGGATTCCACCGGCATCAAGGACGAACTGCCGACGATCACCACCTTCCTGAACAGGCTGTTGGCACTGACCATCGACCTCCAGGGTGTCCTGTTCACCGCGTTCGAGCGGCTGTTGAACGCCAAGATCGAAGGCGCCATCGCCTCGGGCAGCTATGACGTCGGGCTAGAGACACTGCAGGCCGAGAGCTTCATCGTCACCGACCGCCGAACGATCCACGTCCATCCTGGCACCGGGGCCGAGGCTCGGCTGCTGACCATCACCCAGCGCCAGCGAAACCGTCCCGTGACGCTGGCCGAGGCGCTCGACCATCTCGATGATCCGGGCGCGAAGCTGCTGGTCAACGAGCGTTCGGGCCGCGCCGCCGTGCAGATCCCGACCACCAGCATCATGCTGGACGATGGCGAGATCGAACGGCGCGTGCGGTTGATCCGACCGATGGAGGCGCACAACATCCCCATCAAGATGATGGATGAGACCCATTGGGTCGACGCGGACCGGGCGGGCTTCACCGCGGCATGGAACGCCGAGGTAGCCGAGGTGCCGGAGTATGCCGAAAGCACCATCCATGTCGTCAGCGGCCTGTTGCTGCCGATCTGGAAACGCCTCCCGAGCGAGTCGACGCGGGTGTATCGACTCCAGACCGACGACGGCGAGCGCATCGTTGGCCGCCGTGTCTCCGCCGCCTGGGTAGCCGGCGCGCTCGCCACCGGCACATCGACCCTGACAGCGGACGACGCCTTCATGGCGCTGATGGATGGCAAGACCATCCTCGATCTGACCGAGGGTCTTCAACTTCGCCGCGTCCGGGTCATGGGCGCCAACCGCATCGAGCTGTCGGGCTTCACCGACGCCATGCGCGATCGCCTGCGGGCCTATGGCCTGTTTCACGAGATCATCTCGTGGAAGCTGCGGATGTTCGTGCCGACCGATACGACCGGCGCCGCTATCCTGGCCAAGGTGCTGGAGCGCTATCCCGTCGAGCGCGTCAGTGAGCGGGAGGCGGCGTGATGGCACGGCATGACGCCTCCGATCTGGCGATCCGTCTCGGCCGGCAGGCCGAGGCGGTGTGCCGCCACTACCTCACCTCCGGCCATCGCGAGGGGCGCTACTGGCTGGTCGGCGATGTCCGCAACACGCCCGGCCGCTCGATGTTCGTGCGGCTGAAAGGCGGTGAAACCGGCAAGGGCGCCGCCGGCAAATGGACCGACGCGGCCACCGGCGAGCATGGAGATCTGCTGGACGTCATCCGCGAGAGCTGCGGCCTGGTCGAATTCAAGGATGTCGCCGATGAGGCGCGCATCTTCCTGTCGATGCCCCATCCCGAACCGGACCGTCCACATGGTGGCGAGCGCACGTCACCAGCGCCGACCGGATCGCCGGAAGCGGCCCGGCGGCTGTTCGCCATGGCGCAGCCGATTTCGGGCACACTCGTAAGGACATATCTCCATACACGCGGCATTACGGATTTGCACGGAACCGGAAGCCTGCGCTTTCATCCCCGCTGCTACTACCGGCCTGACGAACATTCCCCGACCGAGACCTGGCCAGCGATGATCGCATCAGTCACCGATCTTGCCGGGCGTCAAACCGGCGCGCATCGCACCTGGCTCGCTGCAGACGGCTCGGACAAGGCTCCGATCGACACGCCGAGACGGGCGATGGGCGACCTTCTGGGACATTCCGTTCGCTTCGGCGTGGCTGGCGACGTAATGGCGGCGGGCGAAGGCATTGAGACGATATTGTCGCTCAGGATGGCGCTGCCCAACATGCCGATGGCGGCGGCGCTTTCGGCGGCGCATCTCTCGGCCATCCTGTTCCCCGACACGCTGCGCCGGCTCTACGTTGCCCGCGACAATGATCCGGCCGGCGACGGTGCGATGGCGACGCTGATCGAACGGGCGAACGCGGCCGGGATCGAGGCGGTCGTGGTGTCTCCAATACTGGGCGACTTCAACGAGGATCTCCGCCTGGGAGGTCTGGACAGCCTCCGGGCAGCGGCCCGTGTGCAGATCGTGCCCCAGGACGTCGCACGCTTCATGGCACTGGTGGCATAGGCCGACAGGAGAATGCAGGCGGCGGAAGCGGCGTCGCCGGCATCGCTCGGATGATGCCCAAGTCGGAGAGAACCGCGCCCCGGCCTTCGAGAGGGCGATCGGCCAGCAAACGGCCCGGACCCGCAATGCCTGCGGCGGACTATTTTCCGGCGCGGCCGAGTGCCGCTTTCCATCGCGAGGCAAAATAGCCCGCCTTCGTCATCCTCCGCTGTGCTCCGGCCCTCCGCTTCGCTGCGGATGCAGGTCCGCCCCGCCCGCCGGCTTTCGTCGCCATGAAGGCCGCGAGGGTCGCGGTCGAACCGACGGAGCATCCCATGAGCCAGCAAGACGACTACGAACCGCACCACGCCTCTTCACCCACCGACCATGTTCTCAGCGAACTCCAGCTTTACGGCTACCGTCCTTTCACGGATGAACCCGATCCTCGACCACTACCGGAGGGCGACCGCGTCACCGGCGCCATCGCCGATATCTTCGATGCCCTGATCGCCACCCTGGAGGACACTCGCCTCGAGCCCGACCTCGACGATCTCCTCTGGTCGACGGTCAATGTCTTCCACCGGGCGAACGAACGGATCGAGCGCGAGCTGGACGACAACGAGCAGGCGCAGCGTCGCGGCCAGCGCGAACAGGACGGCAGCGAAGTGAAGGCCGTCGAGCTGGAACGCCTGACGGCAGAGGGCCAGACCATGATCGAACGGCGCAACGCCTTCGAGCTGATGCGCGACCAGGCCGCAGAGCACTACGAGCGCTACACCGGATCGAACTGGCGACCGCGCAGCGGATCGATGGTCAACCACCGCAACCTGACCTCGGCGATGATCGACAGCCGGGACTTCCTCGCCGCCAGGAAGCGGGCCGACAACGAGGTGCTGCTACCCGCCGGTCCGAAGATCGTCTTCACGGGCGGGCTCGATTTCAACGATCACCGCCTGATCTGGGCCAAGCTCGATCAGGTCCACGCCAAGCACCCCGACATGGTGCTGTTGCACGGCAAGTCGCCGAAGGGCGCCGAGAAGATCGCCGCCAAATGGGCCGACACCCGCAAGGTGCCACAGGTCGGCTTCGCCCCCGACTGGACGAAACATGCCAAGGCCGCGCCGTTCAAGCGCAACGATCAGATGCTCGACGTCCTGCCGATCGGGGTCATCGTCTTCCCCGGCACCGGCATCCAGGACAACCTTGCCGACAAGGCCAGAAAGCTCGGCGTCCCGGTCTTCGACTTTCGCCCGAAGGGAGGCGGCGCGTGAGCGCCGTCACCCCAGGTCGACGCCCCAGAACTTCAGCACCGCGAGCACTTCCTCCTTCGGATAATGGAGAAAGGCCGCATTCGCGAGGTCGGCCTTCAGCTTGCCCTTCCGCTTGGCAATTTCGCGCTCGATCCGCTCCCCGAACGGCGCTGTACCCGGCGGAAGCAGTCCAGGGCGCTCCGGACAAGGCCAACTCTTCGGATAGCCTTCGGGAATCCAGCCGTTCTTGACCTTCTCATATTGCTCGGCAACCGATGGATGCTCGCAAGCCCAGCCGTAAAGGTGGAAAGCGCACACTCGCAGCATCGCCTTGATTTCAGGCATCGTGTCCGTGAAGCCTTTGAGCGGGGTCGGCAGCCACACCATATTGGCGACGCAGGAGAAGTAGCGCAGATCCTGGACGACGCTGCTTTGCTGAGCGAACGAGGGATCGTCGTATCCCCAGATGTGACACACGGTCCAGTTCTTCGGCTTCGGCGCCGCGACGCCCAGAGCCGCCACGAGTGCATTGAGCGCGGCGACATTGCCCTCGAACTTCTCAGCGGTGATCTTGGTCGCCTTTTTCGTGTTCGTGTACCGGCGCGACCACGCAGCGTCATAGAGAGGCCGGCCGCGAGCCGTATGCGGCGCCCATACCGGCAGACGCCGGAAAGTCTCCGGATTCACCCACCGGGCCGTACGCTCGATCAGTTCGACCACTGCCGGAAGATCATCTCGAAGGGCGTCGTTGCCGTCTGGTATGTGAAATCCGGCTGCCATCGTTTGCTTGCGCCCTCCTGCCTTCCGACGCGGACGACCAGGACACGGCTCGAATCCAACGCAGTGAATTGCTGTGGGGCGATCCTAGCACTCGGTCGAAGCGAGAAACCATCCCCCGCTTCCATTGCGCTAATCCTTGGTCCAGCCGCTGGCCTGACGCCATCAACCCGTAAAGGGTCGGACTACGCAAAGCGTGCCGCCGCTCCAGCTTCGCCTTCGCGGTGATTGCGGCCATCGGCCGGACACATCGGACGCCTGTCGCGCGGGAGATGGTCTCCCGCCTCCAAGACAGGAGCCGGTCATATGTCCCTCAATCAAGCTCACGCCTTCGCCTTCAGCCTCGCCGCCACCCTCATGGTCTCGATCGTCATCTTCCAGGCCGGGGACGGCACCATGGGCGTCATGCCCGCTGGCGAATATGACGGCGAAGCCGCCGCCATCGTTCACGAGATCGACCCCTTCGCCCGCTAATCGCGGGCAAGGCGACAGGGCCGCAAGCGGAAGTCCCACGGGATTTCCGCTCCCGCCCTGCCTTCTCTTCGGCTATACTATCAATGCGCCGTGGTGGTGGTGGAGGCGCGACCGTCAGATCTTTATCTCACGGAGAACACCACCATGGTCTTCATCGGCATCCTCTCCGGCATCGCGGCGATCGGCGTCCTGTGCTGGCTTCTATTCACACTAGCTGTCTTCGCGCTGCCGTTTTTCGCGGGCGTTAGCGCCGGGACTTGGGCCTATAGCAGCGGCGCTGGTTGGCTCGGAGCGATCCTCGTCGGCCTCGCCGCCGCCGCAGTGACGCTCGGCCTCGGCCAGTTCCTGCTCGCCTTCATCCGTCCGCTCTGGATACGGCTCACGATCGCACTCGCCTTCGTCGCGCCCGCGGCGCTCGCCGGCTACCACGCGACGCATGGCATCGTGAAACACACCATGCCCTCCGACATCTGGCAGCTCATCTTCTCAGTTATCGGCGCAATCGCCGTTGGCGTCACGGCGCTGATCCGGGTGACGGCCATGGGCACGCCCGGGCCAACCGGGCAGACCATCGTGCGAACCTGACATCGGTGCAGGCGGCGGCGGGATGGTCAATTGATGTCTTGGCGGTCGCGCCTTCCTCGTCGCCAGGCTCGCTTGCAATCGCGCTGACCGGATCGACGGTTAACCCAGCTGACGCGCCATGCCATCGGTGACGGCGCCGGTGGCAATGCCGTGACAGCGCGCAGACGGTGCGAGTGCCGGGAGGGGGCGATCTCGTGGGCGACGGGCAGGAATCGGCGGTACGTAGCGTCTGGCGGAGCTGGTTTGACCCGCGGTGTCAGACGTCGCTACGGGTCCATTGGTCGGTATGGTCGCCACGTTCTCCTGTGATGCGTCTCTGTCATATCGACCGCTCCAAAACAGCCTCTTCAATGGGCTGATCTGGCCGAAGGTCGGCTGCGCCTCGATCGCCTATGCCGCAACAGCGGCGTCGAAACTTTCTTCCCCTGCCGGCTGCGCCGTCATTCCTCGCGAGGCAAGAAAGCCTCTCCTTTGCTGTCAGGCCCCTGCGGGGTGCGTCGTCAATCGCCTCCGGCCTCTCGATCGCCATCGAGGCCGCAATGGTGCGGGCTCGCAACAGAGTTCAAGGAGAACTACCATGGCGACCATCGGCACCTTCAAGAAGACCGGCAACAACGAGTTCACCGGCGAAATCGTCACCCTCAGCGTCCAGACCAAGAATGTCCGCATCGTCCCCGAGGCCCGCGCTACGGGTGAGAACGCCCCGAGCCACCGCGTGTTCGTCGGCCGCGCCGAGATCGGCGCCGCCTGGTCCAAGACCTCCAACGAAGGGCGCGCCTATCTGGGCCTGAAGCTCGACGATCCCAGCTTCAACGCCCCGATCTACGCTAACCTCTTCGACGACGAGGAAGGCGAGACCCTCTCGCTCATCTGGTCCCGTCCCAATGGGCGCCGCGGCGACTGAGGCCCCGAGCGAGGCCCCGGCCGGAAGGCCGGGCCTCGACTTTGCTACGACCGAATCAGTTGCGATGTCGGCGGCCTGACAGAGGGAAAATAGGCACTTCCGACTGGAATGCGCTGCCAAGAACGACTATTATAGTCGTAGTTTTGGCGTACGCGTAGGTCCGTGTGGGAGGTGATCATGCATGATCACCGCCCGACAGTTTCGGGCCGCACGTGCGTTGCTGGGTTGGACACAGGAGACGCTCGCTGACAAGGCCCGGGTCTCATTGACCGCGCTCAAACGCCTCGAATCCACCAGTGGCCTCGAGGTTTTTGAGAGCACGCGCGATGAGGTGAGACGGGCTTTCGAACGCGCCGGCATTGTCTTCCTGAACTCCGATCAGGGCAAGGGAGTGCTGCTCGTTGATGCGAAGATGGAAACCTGACGTTCGACAGGTCGCGGCGTTGCAAATTCGTCTCGCGTCAAGATCATGCGTCATCGTTCCGATCAAATCACGGTTAACAATATCCTCTAGTTTGGATACATCTCGCCATCGGGGGATGTTGTGACCAAAGACGATTTTCTCGACCAGCCGCCGGCTGGGGCGGCATTGACCGCCTATGACGAGGCGCATCTGAAGCTGTACGTCCGGCTGCTGGATGCCGACGCTGAAAAAGCCGACTGGCGCGAAGTCGTCGAAGTCCTCTTCGGCCTCGATGCCAAGGCCGAACCGGAACGCGCTCAGCGCATCTACACCAGTCATCTCGACCGCGCGAAATGGATGACGAAGAGCGGTTTTTGCGAGTTGCTCCAGGGCCGCCTGCACTGAGGTGATGCGCAAACCGCATCACGTTGCGGCCACTTCGTTCTTCCCGCGCTCCGTTCAACCCGGAATCGTATCCACTGTAAAACTCGCGTTGCACAACCTTACGCGGAGGCAGTGGAGAATGTCCGAGGATGAAAGTTGGCGGTCTGAAGCCGCCTATGACTATATCGACAAGTTGACCCCCGGCGATCTCGCCTGGGAGTTCCTGCGTCGCAACCCTGAATACAGAAAATCTTATCAGGAGCTGGTAGCCGTCGGGCGGTTGACCGAAGATGTCGCGGGCGAGTTCGCCGAGCAATGGGGCTTGCGATTTCGTCGCCGACCCTCGCAACTCCGCGCTCGTCCAGCCAATCTTCTGGATCCCGCAAACCGATCCGGCGACACTGCCGTTCATCGTCGGACCGAACCCGGCGGGACATCTCCGCCTCCGCGTTGAGGATCTGCACGCCCACGCCATCATCGAGCATGATCCTGGTCTGATCCGGCTCGTACTGCGCGGCGAACCCCACGACGTCGCCCTGATCGGCGTCGATGATGCCCGCCCCCTTGGCGCGTTCATCATATTCGATGAGCTGACGCCCGACCGACTGACCGCGGTTGATCGCCTCTGGCACGCGATGTTCGGCAAGCGCGTGCCGCCCGATCCACGCCTGACGCCACAAAGACGTCAGCGCGCCCGCCAGATGCTGCGCGCCATCGACGCGCGCGCGAGCGGTGCCATCTACCGCACCGTCGCCGAGCATCTCTTCCCCCAGCACAAGATTGACGCAGCATCCTGGGTAGGCGACCCGATCCGGGAGACCACCATCCGTCTCGCCCGCGACGGCATGAAGCTCGTTCGCGGCGGCTATCGGACATTGCTGCGCCGCCCACGCCGGGATCGCTGATACCCGCTCGCGTGTCGATTTTAGGATCTTACTTCGACATCGTCCGGGGCGCCGTCTTCGCGCCACCGTGCTCGCAACCCGCCGCTTATTCGAAGCGGCCGCCCGCGAGACCACGGAGGTGCGATCATGGCCGAAAGAGCCGCCAATTTACCGCCACGCTACCTGAGAACGCAGGAGGCGGCGCGCTTCCTCGGCCTTTCCGAACGCACCCTTGAGAAGCATCGGACCTACGGGACCGGTCCGATCTACCGCAAGCTCGGCGGCCGCGTAGTCTATTCCGTCGACGACCTTCAGGCCTGGGCGGATCGCGGTCTCGTCACCTCCACGTCCGATCCACGGGGCGGCACTGTTTTACCGGCCAAGCGCCAAACAGCCTCGACCGCCGCCGGCGGACGCTTCCCGCGCTGAGACGACCGGCCATGTCGTTCCGCCACACCCAATACGATGAGCGCTCCCAACTCGATCTGTTTCGGGCACTGCCCGGCGATCTCGCGCCCCGCGATGCGCAGGACCTCATGGCCTACCCGTTCTTTTCGCTCGCCAAGTCGAAGCGTCTGGCGCCGATAGACTTCAAGGCCGGCTCGGTGAAGATCCGTGTCGAAGCGGTGCCGGAACATGGCATGGCGACGATCTGGGACGCGGACGTCCTGATCTGGGCGGCCTCTCAGATCGTCGAGGCGCGCGATGTCGGCTTGCGCCCATCGCGCCTGATGGCGACCACTCCCTATGAAGTCCTGAACTTCATCGGCCGCGGCGTATCGCTGCGCGACTACGACCGCCTCAAGGCGGCACTCGACCGATTGCAGTCGACCACGGTCGCGACCTCGATCCGCCAGCCGACCGAGCGGCGGATGCACCGCTTCTCCTGGATCAACGAATGGAAGGAACGCGCCGACCATCGCGGCCGTCCGCTCGGTCTCGAACTGATCCTCCCCGACTGGTTCTATGGCGCGGTGCTTGACGATGCGCTCGTGCTGACGATCGACCGCAAATACTTCGATCTCACTGGTGGCCTTGAGCGCTGGCTTTACCGCCTCGTGCGCAAGCACGGCGGCAAACAGGAGTTCGGCTGGAGTTTCGACTTCCCGCACCTCCACGCGAAATCCGGCAGTCTCTCTCCACTTAAGCACTTCGCCTACGACCTGCGCGACATCGTCCGCCGTCAACCGCTGCCGGGCTACCGGCTCACCATCGAGCAATGCCTCGGCGGGCCAGAAATCCTGTCCTTCGTACCAACCGATCCCGACGCGCTCGGCATCCCGCGCCGCCGTCGCCGCTCGTCAACTCGCCCTGGGGATAAGCTGTGAATCATCTCGTGCTATCAGGGACCGGCACTGTCGTGCCATCGGGGACCGGACTCTCGTGCTATCGGGGACCGGAATCGCCGATTCATCGCGCTGAATCAGTCTCTTGCGCGCCCCGTAACTTATCTAACCTAGATTCCTTCGGAATCTTTCTAACGGAACCTGCTTTTTCGTGCCGTGTGGACGAGGCCCCGATCGCCGGGAGCCCGTTATGATCGTCGCGCTCCTCAACCAGAAGGGCGGCGTCGGCAAGACGACGCTGGCGCTGCATCTCGCCGGTGAATGGGCTCGCCGTGGACAGCGCGTCACGCTGATCGACGCCGATCCGCAGGGCTCGGCGCTCGACTGGTCGCAGCAACGCAGCCGGGAGGGATTCCAGCGGCTGTTCGGCGTCGTCGGCCTGGCGCGCGACACCCTGCATCGCGAAGCGCCGGAGCTGGCGCGTGACGCCGACCATGTCGTCATCGACGGACCGCCACGCGTCGCCAGCCTGATGCGCTCGGCGCTGCTCGCCGCCGATCTCGTGCTGATCCCGGTGCAGCCGTCGCCGCTCGATGGCTGGGCCTCGGCCGAGATGCTGGCGCTACTCGGCGAAGCGCGCATCTACCGCCCGCAGCTTGCCGCTCGCTTCGTGCTGAACCGCTGCGCGGCCCGCACGGTTTTGGCGCGCGAAACCGCAGAGACACTCGCGGATCATGATCCGCCATTACTCGCGACGACAATCGGCCAGCGCATCGTCTTCGCCGATGTCGTGCAGACCGGGCGGATCGCTGCCGAGCATGACGAGGATTGTCCGGGCGCGCGCGAGATCGCCGCGTTCGCGGCCGAGGTGGCGAGGATCGGCGCATGAGCGAACGATCCCCCAAGCGCGGCTTCGCATCCCGGCCTGGCGATCCGGAGAGCTGGATCAAAGCGACCGATCGCCAGACGCAGCGCCTGCAACTCGCCGACGACTTCTCGGCCAGGCTGACCATCGACGTGACCGCCGACATGCGCGGGCGGATCAAGATCGCGGCCTTCCGGCGCGGTCAGACGGTCGCAGACGTGCTGCGCGCGCTGTTCGAGCGTGAATTCCCACCCCCGTCAGGAGAAGGACAATGACCGGCCTTGTCGCCGCGCCGGAACGCGTCGGCTGTGCTGCCGCCGAGCCGCCGCCCGAAGCGTTCACCCAAGTCGAACTCGTCTGGATCGAGAAGCAGACGGAGCACTGGGTCCGCTTCGGTCGCGAGCGGCGCGAGCAGATCCTCGACCGTCGCCGTCGCATCCTCTTCTTCCCTCCCGGCAGCGTCCTCGCGCTGGTGCGCTGGGCGGCGAACGAGCACGGCACCGTTCTCTCGCGGCTCGACATCCTACGCACCGTCGAGCGCGACGCACCGTGCCAGACCGTCCCGACTGTCACGCCCGGCGCAGAGATTCTGCTGCATGTCGATGGCTGGCCGAAGGTTGAGCGCGTGCTCCAGCTCATCGACGCCATCGAGGCGCGCGACATCGACCCGATCGAGGTTTCGCCGGACCATTGGCGCCACGTCCACAACCGGATGACGGTCGGCGAAACGCCGCGCGCTTATGGTCTTCGGCAGCATCGCGCCTTTCTCCTGCGCCGGGAGACCGGCGCATGACCCGGCTCTCCTACGCCATCGTCACGACTGTGGCCGTGTCGCTTCTCGGCATTGCCTCCGTGGCATCGTTCGCGCCGAAGCTGATCTGGAACGCGTCCGCCAGCACGCCGGTGGGCTTATACACGATCGACGAACTTGGGCCGGTCGCCGTGACCGATCTGGTCGCGGTGGATGCCCCCGAACCACTCGCCACCTTCCTGTCCGAGGGCGGTTACCTGCCGCGTGGCGTGCCGCTGTTGAAGCGCGTCGCCGCGCTCCCGGGCCAACGGGTCTGCCGGACCGGGCTCGCCATCACCGTCGACGGCGTGCCGATGGGCGACGCCCTCGACCGCGATCGTCGCGGCCGTCCTCTCCCGATCTGGCAGGGCTGCCGGTTGGTCGCGAACGGCGAGCTGTTCCTCATGAACTGGCAGGTCCGCGACAGCCTAGACGGCCGCTACTTCGGCCCGCTTCCGGCCACCGCCGTGATCGGCCGGGCCATCCCTCTCTACACCGATGAGGACGGCGATGGCCGCTTCGTCTGGCGCGCGACGACGCGGTGACGGCCCGCCCATGACCTTGTCCACCGCAATCCGAAGGAGACGACCCATGCCTGTGATAGGTCAATTCATGCGCGAGAATGATGGCTTCATCGGCCATCTGACGACGCTGTCCTTGCATCAGGACATCATCATCGTCGCGGCCGAGCCGTCCGATGCCGAGAACGCTCCGGACTACCGCGTCCATGTGCTCGACACCATGAGGAACGAGACCGGCACGGAGATCGGCGCGGGCTGGAAGCGCACCGGCGAGAAGGCCGGCGAATATGTCTCACTGCAGCTCGACGATCCGACCTTCGAACATCCGATCCGCGCCAACCTCTTCCAGTCGGCCGACGACAAGTCCGCCTGGGGCCTGCACTGGAATCGCCCGCCGAAGCGCGGCGAGCGGGACTGAACGATGCCCGCCGCGCGCCATCAGCGTGCCGTCGGGGGGCGGATCACCCTCCGACGTGCTGCCCTCCTTCTCCTTTCCGGCCTGATCCTCGCCGCGCCGGGAGCGAGCCCGGCCAGCGCACAGCAGGCGCCCGCCGAGCGGCCGTCGCGCAGTGATCCCTACGGCGCCTTCATCGCCGAGGCCGCGCAGAGGTTCGGCGTTCCAGAAGCCTGGATACGCGCCGTCATGCGCGTCGAAAGCGCGGGTGACGTGCGCGCCATCTCGTCAGCGGGCGCGATGAGCCTGATGCAGATCATGCCCGCCACATGGGCCGACCTGCGCGTTCGCCATCGGCTCGGCGGCAACCCCTACGATCCGCGCGACAACATTCTGGCGGGCGCCGCCTATCTGCGCGAAATGCACGATCGCTACGGGTCGCCCGGCTTCCTGGCGGCTTACAATGCCGGTCCCGGCCGCTACGAAGAGTATCTCGCCGGCCGCCCATTGCCGGCCGAGACGCGCGCCTATGTCGCGACGCTCGCCCCCATTGTCGGCGGCGGTGAACTCGCCGGCCCCGTCGTGGTCGCGGCCGCCGATCCGCTCGCTTGGATGCGGGCGCCGCTCTTCGTCTTGCAGTCGGCTGGCAGTGGACCTGCCGCGCCCGTGCAGTCCGCAAGCGCGCCCGGTGACAGCACGGCGGCTGCACCGGCGCGCGATCAAGGCCCGAGGGCATCGCCCACCGATGGCCTTTTCGTCGCGCGCCATGTGCCTGGTGGCCCGCGATGACCGCGTTCGCACCTGTTCGCATTGAAGCGTGGTCTGGCGGGCAAATGGCGGTCCGGAGAGGGGGAGCAGTCAGCACAACCGCACGATGGCGAGATAAAAGCGCGCGAGGTGCGGCTTGGTGCGGTCGTGTTTTTTCAGGGACTTACAGAGCATTTGCGCGAGGTGCGCCTGATCGGCGCAGCCTGCGCGCTCGCAATTTATTGGGGATTTTCCAGGGCTTTGCGCGATGTGCGGGGCCTCGACCATGAGCGGCGAGGACGATTTCCGCATCCGACCTGGTCGCATCCGCTCGACCCGCGCGCAGCAGGCCCGGCCCTTCATCGCCCAGGCGCTGGCGGCCGCCCAGCGCGCCGGCGGCAACGTCTCGCGCTCCGGCAAGATCAGCTCGGGCAACCGCTCGCGGTTCGGGCGCGGTCAGCGCGCGACCGTGCAGGCCAACCGGCTGCTGACCAGCCGGTCACGCAACACGGTCATCAAGACACGCGTCGTCCGCCGTTCGGCGCGGGCCGCGCCGCTCTCCGCCCACCTCAGCTATCTCCGTCGCGAGGGCATCACCCGAGATGGTGAGAAGGCCAGGCTCTTCGGGCCGGAGTCCGAGGACGCCGATCCCAAGGCCTTCGCCGAGCGCACCCAGGACGATCGGCATCACTTTCGCTTCATCGTGTCGCCCGAGGACGCGACCGAGATGTCCGATCTCAAGACCTATGCCCGCGAGCTGATGGGGCAGATGGAGAAGGACCTCGGTACGAAGCTCCACTGGGTCGGCGTCGATCACTGGAACACCGACAATCCTCACGTCCATATCATCCTGCGCGGTCGCACCGACGACGGCCAGGACCTCGTCATCTCGCGCGACTACATCAAGGAAGGCATGCGCGCCCGCGCGCAGGATCTCGTCACCCAGGAGCTGGGACCGCGCACTGATCACGAGATCCGCCGCAATCTCGAACGGCAGATCGAGGCGGAGCGCTGGACCAATCTCGATCGCCAGCTCGCCCGCGACAGCTATCGCACCGGCGTCGTCGATCTCGCCCCGCACCCGGACCGCCAGCCCGACGAATTCCACGCGCTGAAAATCGGCCGGCTGCGCAAGCTGGAAACGCTCGGCCTCGCCGATCAGATCGGACCGGGCCAATGGGTCGTGTCCGAGAATGCCGAGGCGACGCTGCGCGCGCTCGGCGAGCGTGGCGAGATCATCAAGCGCATCCACCGCGGCCTGACGGAACGCGGCATCGAGCGTGGCGCCGCGAGTTATGTACTCGCCGGCGAGAGCCTCAACGATCCTATAGTCGGTCGGCTCGTTGATCGTGGTCTCGACGATGAGCTGAAGGGCACGGCCTATGCCGTGGTCGACGGCACGGACGGGCGCACCCACCACATCAAACTGCCCGACCTCGATGCCGCTGGCGACAGCGCGCCGGGCTCGATCGTCGAGCTGCGCAAGTTCGATGACGCGCAGGGTCGGCGACGCGTGGCGCTCGCCGTCCGCTCCGATCTCGACATCGAACGGCAGGTCAGTGCGGCCGGCGCTACGTGGCTCGACCGGCAGGCGATCGCCCGCGACCCCGTCGCGCTTGGAGGTGGCGGCTTCGGCGCGGAGGTGCGTCAGGCGATGGACCGGCGGGCCGACCATCTCGTCAGCCAGGGCCTCGCCGAGCGGCAATCGCGAGGTGTCAGTTTTGCGCCGGGGCTGATCGACCAGCTGCGCCAGCGTGAGGTGGAAGCTCTGGGTGCGAAGCTCGCCGCCGAAACCGGGCGCCAGTTCACCAAGGCCGGAACGGGCGAATATGTGGCTGGCACCTACCGCCAGCGCTTCGCGCTCGCCTCGGGCCGCTTCGCCATGATCGACGACGGCCTCGGCTTCCAGTTCGTGCCCTGGTCGCCGTCCCTCGAACGCCAGCTCGGTCAGCACGTCTCAGGCGTATCGCGCGGCCCCGGCGGCGTCGACTGGAGCTTCGGCCGCAATCGCGGCCTCGGCATGTAGCCCAATCAAGAAAGGAGTGCCCGCCATGTCGGCGACGAAAATCCTCTGGGGCCAGATCCTCACCGTCTTCCTGATCGTGCTGATGACGACCTGGGGCGCGACACAATGGACGGCCTACCGGCTCGGCTTCCAGCCACAGCTCGGGCAGCCCTGGTTCGAGCTAGCGGGCTGGCCGATCTACTATCCGCCGGCCTTCTTCTGGTGGTGGTATTTCTACGACGCCTATGCCCCGCCGATCTTCATCGAGGGCGCCTATATGGCCGCGTCGGGCGGCTTCATCTCCATCACAGTTGCCATTGGCATGTCCGTGTGGCGGGCACGCGAAGCGAAGAACGTGGAGACCTACGGCTCGGCCCGCTGGGCGCGGCCGGAAGAGGTGAAGGCCGCCGGCCTGCTCGGTCCGGACGGCGTCGTGCTCGGCAAGCATGAGCGCGAGTATCTTCGCCATGACGGTCCGGAGCATGTCCTGTGTTTCGCGCCAACACGTTCCGGCAAGGGCGTGGGCCTGGTCGTGCCCTCGCTCTTGACCTGGCCGGGCTCGGCAATCGTTCACGACATCAAGGGCGAGAACTGGACGCTGACCGCCGGCTACCGTGCCCGCCACGGCCGCGTGCTGCTGTTCGATCCAACGAATGCGAAGTCGACGGCCTACAATCCGCTGCTCGAGGTGCGCCGCGGCGAATGGGAAGTCCGCGACGTGCAGAACATCGCCGACATCCTGGTCGACCCCGAAGGCTCGCTCGAAAAGCGGAACCACTGGGAGAAGACGTCGCACGCGCTTCTGGTCGGCGCGATCCTGCACGTCCTCTATGCCGAGGCAGACAAGACATTGGCCGGCGTCGCCGCTTTCCTGTCCGATCCGAAGCGGCCGATCGAGTCCACATTGGCGGCGATGATGAAGACCGCCCATCTCGGCGAGGCAGGGCCTCATCCCGTCATCGCCAGCGCGGCCCGCGAGCTCCTCAACAAGTCCGACAACGAGCGGTCCGGCGTGCTGTCGACTGCGATGTCGTTCCTGGGGCTCTACCGAGATCCCGTTGTCGCCGAGGTGACGCGCCGCTGCGACTGGCGCATCGCCGACCTGGTCGGCGGCAAGCATCCGACCACGCTCTACCTCGTGGTGCCGCCCTCCGACATCAACCGGACCAAGCCGCTGATCCGCCTGATCCTCAATCAGGTCGGCCGGCGGTTGACCGAGGACCTGCAGGCGAAGGGCAACCGCCATCGGCTGCTGCTCATGCTCGACGAGTTTCCCGCGCTGGGTCGCCTCGACTTCTTCGAAAGCGCACTGGCTTTCATGGCGGGCTATGGCCTGAAAGCCTTCCTCATCGCGCAGTCGCTGAACCAGATCGAGAAGGCCTATGGCCCGAACAACTCGATCCTCGACAACTGCCACGTCCGGGTCAGTTTCGCGACCAATGACGAGCGGACCGCCAAACGCGTTTCGGACGCGCTCGGCACCGCCACGGAGATGAAGGCAATGAAGAACTATGCCGGCCATCGGCTTTCGCCCTGGCTCGGTCACTTGATGGTGTCGCGCTCGGAGACCGCCCGGCAATTGCTGACGCCCGGCGAGATCATGCAGCTCCCGCCCTCCGACGAGATCGTCATGGTCGCCGGGGTTCCGCCGATCCGCGCGAAGAAGGCCCGCTACTATCAGGATCGGCGGTTTCAGGAGCGCATTCTGACGCCGCCCGGCCTGACGAAGCCGGCGAGCGCAAGGGCGGACGATTGGAGCACGCTGGCTTTGCCCGAACGGCCGGTGCTGAACACGCCCGTCGCCGTGGATGATGCGGCCGATGATGATCCGACGGATTCCGAGCGCCGGCATCAGCCCGAACTGAGCCGCACCAAGACCGTCGAGCGAAAGCCGATCATCGAAAACGAGTTCGAGATCGATCCCCGCGATGACGCCGACGAGGATGCCGCCCGCCTCAGCCGAATGACGCAGACGATGCGCCAGGTCGCGCGCCAAGCCTCGCTCGATCCGGGCGACGGCATCGAATTGTAGGAGTAGCCGGTGAGCAAGACGCCGAAGAAGCAGCGCCTATCCGTCTACCTCGACCCGGACGTCATGAAGGCGCTCGCCGCCCATGCAGCGCGACGCGATCTCTCGCTGTCGCTAGTTGCCGAGGCCGGTATCGCGTCTTTCCTCTCGCCAGACGCCGCGGAACGGCAGGAAGCGGCGACGACAAAGCGGCTCGATCAGCTCGACCGCCGCATGGCACGCATGGAGCGCGACCTTGGCATATCGGTCGAAACGCTCGCCGTGTTCATCCGCTTCTGGCTGACCTCCAACCCGCCGCTGCCGGAACCGGCCCAGATCGCAGCACGCGCCAAGGCTGGGGAGCGCTACGAGGCCTTCGTGACCGCGCTCGGCCGCCGACTCGCGCAGGGACCAAAGCTCAGGCAGGAGATTTCGGAAGACATCGCGCCCGCGCGCGACGCGGATTAATCACGATGGCGTAAGGCGCAAGTATTCCCGCGTTCCGCCGTTTCCCTGTCTTTGTACGCCACAGTACGACGACCACATGATGGTTGTTGTCAGACCATAATTTCTGTCTGTTCTACTCATCCCCAATCCAGGGCCGCACTTCGCGGACCCGCAAGAGAACGGGGACGACGTGGCATCAACTCGCCAGAAATCCGAGGCGATTCTTCGCGGCGCGCGCATGCTGCGCACCGCGCTCGGCCCCGCCATCGCCCGGTTTCTGGACGACGCCGCGATCGTCGAGGTGATGCTCAACCCCGATGGGCGGCTCTGGGTCGACCGTCTCTCCGAAGGGCTTTCCGATACCGGTGAGCTGCTGTCGCCGTCGGACGGTGAGCGGATCATCCGCCTCGTCGCACACCATGTCGGTGCCGAGGTCCATCCCGGCGCCCCACGCGTCTCGGCCGAGCTGCCCGAAACGGGAGAGCGGTTCGAGGGGTTGTTGCCCCCCGTCGTGTCCGCCCCGGCCTTCGCCATCCGCAAGCCTGCCGTCGCTGTCTTTACGCTCGACGACTACGTCTGCACGGGCGTCATGTCGGCCGAGCAGGCGGACATCCTACGTCAGGCCGTCGCCGATCGGCGCAACATTCTCGTCGCCGGCGGCACCTCGACCGGCAAGACCACCCTCACCAACGCGCTGCTGGCCGAAGTCTCCAAGACCTCGGATCGCGTCGTCCTGATCGAGGACACCCGCGAGCTGCAATGCGCGGCGCCTAATCTCGTCGCCATGCGGACCAAGGACGGCGTCGCCTCGCTCTCCGATCTCGTCCGTTCATCGCTGCGCCTGCGTCCCGACCGCATTCCGATCGGCGAGGTGCGCGGCTCGGAAGCGCTCGACCTGCTGAAGGCCTGGGGCACCGGCCACCCCGGCGGCGTGGGAACCATCCACGCCGGTACCGCGATCGGCGCGTTGCGCCGCATGGAGCAGCTCATCCAGGAAGCTGTCGTCACCGTCCCGCGCGCGCTGATCGCCGAGACGATCGATCTGGTCGCAGTGCTCTCCGGCCGCGGCGCCTCGCGCCGCCTCGCCGAACTCGCGCGCATCGAGGGCCTCGGCCCCGACGGCGACTACCGCGTCACCCCCGCAAGCCAGCCCCTCACAGGAGACCTGTCATGATCAAGCATGCTTCGCGCATTCGCCGCCACATCGCCACGGCGGTGTCCGTCACCTTCCTGACGCTCGCCCTCGCACCAGCCGCCCATGCGTCCGGCTCGTCCATGCCCTGGGAAGCGCCGCTTCAGTCGATCCTCGAATCCATCGAGGGGCCGGTCGCCAAGATCATCGCCGTGATGATCATCATCATCACCGGCCTGACGCTCGCCTTCGGCGATACGTCAGGCGGCGCACGCCGCCTGATTCAGATCGTGTTCGGCCTGTCGATCGCCTTCGCCGCTTCGAGCTTCTTCCTGTCGTTCTTCTCGTTCGGCGGCGGGGCGCTCGTCTGATGGCCGACGGCGCGGATCATGGCGGCGAGGTTCCGGGCTTTTCCGTGCCCGTCCACCGGGCGCTGACCGAGCACATCCTGCTCGGCGGCGCGCCGCGCTCGATCGCCATTCTCAACGGTACGCTGGCGGCCGCCCTCGGCCTCGGCCTTCGCCTGTGGCTGGTCGGCCTTGCGCTTTGGGCCGTTGGCCACTTCGCCGCCGTCTGGGCGGCCAAGCGGGACCCCCAGTTCGTCGACGTCGTGCGCAAGCATCTGCGCATCCCCGGCCACCTGTCGGTCTGAGGAGCGGTGCGATGATGAACCTCGCCGAATATCGCAACCGCAACACCCGCCTTGCCGATTTCCTGCCCTGGGCCGCGCTTGCGGGCGAGGGCGTGGTCCTCAACAAGGATGGCAGCCTGCAGCGCACCGCGCGCTTCCGCGGCCCCGACCTCGACAGTGCGGTGCCGGCTGAGCTGGTCGCTGTCGCAGGCCGCCTCAACAATGCCTTCCGGCGTCTCGGCTCCGGCTGGGCGATCTTCGTCGAGGCGCAGCGCCACGGCGCCGCGACCTATCCGGCCAGCATGTTCGCCGACAGCGCTTCCGCGCTGGTCGACGCCGAGCGCAAGGCCGACTTCCAGGAAGCCGGCGCGCATTTCGAGTCCAGCTACTTCGTCACCTTCCTCTACCTGCCGCCGGCCGAGGACGCGGCGCGCGCCGAGACCTGGCTCTACGAGGGCCGCGACCACGCCGGGGTCGATGCGCACGAGATCCTGCGCGGCTTCGCAGACCGGACCGATCGTATCCTCCAGCTCATCGACGCCTTCATGCCGGAATGCGCATGGCTCGATGACGGCGAGACGCTGACCTATCTGCATTCCACCGTCTCGACGAAGCGGCACCGCGTCCGCGTCCCTGAGACGCCGATGTACCTTGACGCGCTGCTCGCCGATCAGCCGCTCACCGGCGGGCTCGAACCGCGCCTGGGTGACGCGAACCTGCGCGTCCTCACCATCGTCGGTTTCCCGTCCGCGACCACGCCCGGCATCCTCGACGAGCTGAACCGCCTGGCCTTTCCCTATCGCTGGTCGACGCGCGCCGTACTCCTCGACAAGACCGACGCGACGAAGCTGCTGACCAAGATCAGGCGGCAATGGTTCGCCAAGCGCAAGTCGATCGCCGCCGTCCTCAAGGAGGTGATGACCAACGAGGCCTCGGCGCTCGTCGACACCGACGCGGCCAACAAGGCGGCCGACGCCGACATGGCGCTGCAGGAGCTAGGCGCCGACTATGCCGGCCAGGCCTATGTGACGGCGACGATCACGGTCTGGGATGATGACCCCCGCATCGCCGCCGAGAAGCTGCGGCTGGTGGAGAAGGTCATCCAGGGGCGCGACTTCACGGCGATGGCCGAGACCATCAATGCCGTGGATGCGTGGCTGGGCTCGCTGCCCGGTCACGTCTACGCCAATGTCCGCCAGCCGCCCATCAGCACTTTGAATCTCGCCCACATGATCCCGCTGTCGGCGGTGTGGGCGGGACCGGAACGGGACGAGCACTTCGATGCACCCCCACTGCTTTACGGCAGAACGGAGGGCTCGACCCCGTTCCGGCTTTCCATCCATGTCGGCGATGTTGGCCATACGCTGATCGTCGGGCCGACCGGCGCCGGCAAATCGGTTTTGCTCGCGCTGATGGCGCTTCAGTTCCGGCGTTATCCGCAATCCCAGGTCTTCGCCTTCGACTTCGGCGGATCGATCCGCGCGGCTGCACTGGCCATGCGCGGCGACTGGCATGATCTCGGCGGCGGGCTGACCGACGGCGCCGACGACAGCGTGTCGCTCCAGCCGTTGGCCCGCATCGACGACGTCGCCGAGCGCGCCTGGGCCTCGGACTGGCTGATCGCGATTTTGGGTCGCGAGAGCGTACAGGTCACGCCTGAGGTCAAGGAGCATCTCTGGTCAGCGCTATCCTCGCTGGCATCGGCGCCGGTCGCGGAGCGCACACTGACGGGCCTCTCCGTCCTGCTCCAGTCCAACGACCTGAAGCAGGCGCTCAGGCCCTATTGTGTCGGCGGTCCCTATGGCCGGCTGCTCGATGCCGAGTCCGAACATCTCGGCGAGGCGAATGTCCAAGCCTTCGAGACCGAGGGGCTCATCGGCACGGGCGCGGCCGCCGCCGTGCTCGCCTATCTCTTCCATCGCATCGAGGACCGCCTCGACGGGCGGCCGACGCTCCTGATCGTCGACGAAGGCTGGCTCGCCCTCGACGACGAAGGGTTCGCCGGGCAGCTCCGCGAATGGCTGAAAACGCTGCGCAAGAAGAACGCCAGCGTCATCTTCGCCACCCAGTCGCTGTCCGACATCGACGGGTCGGCGATCGCGCCGGCGATCATCGAGAGCTGCCAGACGCGCATCCTTCTGCCGAACGAGCGCGCGATCGAGCCGCAAATCACCGCCATCTATCGCCGCTTCGGTCTCAACGATCGCCAGATCGAGATCCTCGCGCGGGCCATGCCCAAGCGCGACTATTACTGCCAGTCGCGGCGCGGCAACCGCCTGTTCGAGCTGGGCCTGTCGGACGTGGCCCTGGCGCTGTGCGCGGCCTCGTCGAAACAGCACCAGGCAATGATCGCCGACGTTCATGCCCGCAGCGGAACGGACGGGTTCCTGCGTGAGTGGCTCGCGGCGAACCGGCTCGACTGGGCTGCCGACCTCATCGCCGGCCTCACCAATGTCATCCCCCAAAACCAACCGGAGGTACGTCCATGACCCGTTCCCTTCAAAGCCGCGCGCGCACCCTGCGCATGACGGCCGCAATTCTTGCGGCCCCTTTTGCTCTGTCTCCTGTCCTCACGCCGCCTGCCGCCGCGCAGTGGATCGTCTACGACCCGACTAACTATGCGCAAAACGTGCTGACCGCGGCGCGCACGCTCCAACAGGTCAATCAGCAGATCACCCAGCTTCAGAATGAAGCGACCATGCTGATCAATCAGGCCCGCAACCTGGCGAGCTTGCCGTACTCCTCGCTCCAGCAGCTCCAGCAGTCCGTCCAGCGCACGCAGCAGCTTCTGCAACAGGCGCAGGGCATTGCCCTTAACGTCCAGCAAATCGACCGCGCGTTTCAGACCACATACGGCAACGCCTCGATGTCGGCCTCCGATCAGGCCCTCGTCACGCAGGCGCGCGAGCGCTGGCAGAACACCGTCGGCGGCTTGCAGGACGCGATGCGTGTCCAGGCTGGCGTCGTCGGCAACATCGACACCGATCGCAGCGAGATGTCGGAGCTGGTCGGCCAGAGCCAGGGCGCGACCGGCGCACTGCAGGCGACGCAGGCCGGCAATCAGCTCCTGGCGCTCCAGGCGCAGCAGCTTGCCGATCTCACCGCCGTCGTCGCCGCCAATGGCCGCGCCCAGAGCTTGTCCGAGGCCGAGCGGGCCGCAGCGGCCGAGCAAGGCCGCGAACAGCGCCGCCGCTTCCTCACACCGGGCAGCGGCTACCAACCGGGCAACGCCCGCATGTTCCCGAACGGCAAATGAGGGCATAGCGATGGACGGGAAGATGCTCGCTCGACTCGGCGCTGTCGTGTTCGTCGCTGTCGCGGTCACCGCGACCGCGATCGAGATGACCCGGAAAGAGGAAGCGCCCGAACGGTGGCCGTCCGGCCGCGCGATCGAGGCGCCGGCCGATCCCCTGCGGGACGCATTGATCCGTTGCCAGGCGCTCGGCGAAGACGGACCGCGCGATCCGGAATGTCGCCGTGCCTGGGCGGAGAACCGCCAACGCTTCCTCGCGCCCGGCGCCCGTCCGGCCGAGCGGCTGCCGGACATGCCGCCCGCACCGCGCGATGGCCTCACCCCTCAGTCGCAGCGGACCGACGCACCGGCCCCGACGCCCTCCGCACCGAACACTCCGCAGCTCGACGAGGCGCGATAACATCATGGGCGGCACCGGCGTCATCGACCACTTCCTTGAGGTCTTCACTCGCTACATCGACAGCGGCTTCGGCCTGCTCAGCGGCGAAGTCGTCTTCATCGCCACAACGTTGATCGTCATCGACGTGACGCTCGCGGCGCTGTTCTGGAGCTGGGGCGCCGACGACGACATCATGGCGCGCCTGGTCAAGAAGACCTTGTTCGTCGGCGTCTTCGCCTACATCATCGGCAACTGGAACAATCTTGCCCGGATCGTCTTCGAGAGCTTCGCCGGCCTCGGCCTGAAGGCGAGCGGTACCGGCTTCTCGACCGCCGATCTCATGCGGCCCGGAAAGGTCGCCCAGACCGGCCTCGATGCCGGCCGACCGCTGCTCGATTCCATCTCCAGCCTGATGGGCTATTGGTCGTTCTTCGAGAACTTCATCCAGATCGCCTGCATGTTCCTCGCCTGGGCGCTGGTCCTGCTCGCCTTCTTCATCCTCGCCATCCAGCTCTTTGTCACCCTCATCGAATTCAAGCTGACGACGCTCGCCGGCTTCGTGCTCATTCCCTTCGGCCTCTTCGGCAAGTCCGCCTTCATGGCGGAGCGTGTGCTCGGCAACGTCATTTCGTCCGGCATCAAGGTTCTCGTGCTCGCCGTCATCATCGGCATCGGCTCAACGCTCTTTTCCGAGTTCACATCGGGCTTCGGCGGTCAGAACCCGACGATCGACGAGGCGATGTCGATCGTGCTCGCCGCGCTGTCGCTGCTCGGCCTCGGCATCTTCGGCCCCGGCATCGCCAGCGGCATCGTCTCCGGCGGCCCGCAGCTCAGCGCGGGCGCGGCGGTCGGAACAGGCCTCGCCGCCGGCGGCATGGTCGCGGCAGGGGCAGGCCTCGTCGGCGCCGCTGCATCCGGTGGCGCGGCTCTGGCCGGAGGCGCAGCCGCAGCCGCTCGCGGCGGCGCAGCCGTCGCGGGAGGTGCATCCACCGCTTACGGCCTCGGCGCAGCCGGCCAATCCGGCGCGGCCGGGGTTGCTTCCGGCCTCGGCGGTGTCGCCCGCGCAGGCGGCAGTGCTGCTGTCTCGCCGCTGCGTCGCGCCGCGTCGCGTGCCGCCGAGAGCATGCGCTCCAGCTTCAATGCTGGCAGCAAGGCCGCATTCGAAGCCACGGGCGGCTCATCCACCATGGGATCGACCGGTGGCGACGCCGCCGGCGACGGCGTGGCGCCCGCAAGCGCCGGCAGCCCGCCGGCGTGGGCACAACGGATGCGGCGCTCCCAACGCATGACCCACGCCGTCCAGGCGACGGCCCACGCCGTCCGCTCCGGTGACGCCCATGGCGGCGGCTCTTCCGTCAACCTGTCTGAAGGCGATCGCTGATGTTCAAACGACCCTCCACCCACTACGGCAAAGCCCCAGAGCCGGAAACGCCATACCAGCGCGCCGCCCAGGTCTGGGACGAGCGCATCGGCGCCTCGCGCGTGCAGGCCCGGAACTGGCGTCTCATGGCGTTCGGCTCGCTGATCCTCTCGGCCGGGTTCGCGACCGCGGTCGTCGTGCAGTCGGCGCGCGGAACCATCGTGCCGTGGGTGGTGCAGGTCGATCGGCTCGGTCAGGCGCAGGCGGTCGCACCTGCCGAGGCGGATTACCGTCCGACCGATCCGCAGATCGCTTTCCATCTGGCGCACTTCATCGAGCAGGTCCGCAGCATTCCGGCCGACGCCATCATCGTGCGCCAGAACTGGCTGCGCGCCTATGACTTCACGACCGATCGCGGCGCGATGGCACTCAACGACTATGCCCGCTCCAACGACCCGTTCACGCGCGTCGGCCGCCAACAGGTCGCCGTCGACGTCTCCAGCGTCATCCGCGCCTCTCCGGACAGTTTCCGCGTCGCCTGGGTCGAGCGCCGCTACGAGAACGGCCAGCTGGCCGAGACCACGCGCTGGACCGCGATCCTGACGATCGTGGTGCAGGTCCCCCGCAACGCCGATCGGCTGAGGGCGAACCCGCTCGGCATCTACGTCAACGCCATCAACTGGTCACGGGAGCTTGGGCAATGAAGCCGTCTTTCCGTAAAGCCGGAAACCCGGCTTCGCACACACTTGTATTCCCGGCTCTACGGAGAGCCGCAATCCCGACGGTCCTGCTGGCGACGACCGCGCTCGCCGGCTGCGCGACCACCAACCCGCCGCCCGAGATCTCCTATGATAACGCGGCGCCCGCCGTGCAAACCGTCGATCCGCCCGCGCCGGTTACCGTGGTCGAGCTGCCCCGACCGCTGCCGCTGCCCGGTCAGTTGCAGCGCGTGGAGCCTTCGCGACGCGCGCCCGAGCCGACAGATCCGACCGCGCGGGTAAACCAGGCCAATGCCGCGGCCCGCATCCAACCCGTGCGCGACGGCTTCATCAATTCGATGCAGGTCTACCCGTTCACGCAAGGAGCGCTCTATCAGGTCTACACCGCCGTCGGGCAGATCACCGACATTGCGCTGCAGCCCGGCGAGCAGCTCGTCGGCTCCGGCCCTGTCGCCGCCGGCGACACGGTCCGCTGGATCATCGGCGACACCGAGAGCGGATCAGGGGCGACACGGCAGATCCATATCCTGGTGAAACCGACGCGGCCTGATCTGATGACGAACCTCGTCATCAACACCAACCTGCGCACCTACCATATGGAGCTTCGCTCCGCCGAGCGGACCTATATGGCCTCGGTGTCCTGGCAGTATCCGCAGGACCAGCTCATCGCATTGCGCCGGCAAACCCAGCAGGCTGAAGCCGCGCAGCCGGTCGCAGCCGGCGTCGACCTCGCCAACGTCAACTTCCGCTACGCGATCGAAGGTGGCCGCGCGCCATGGCGGCCGCTGCGCGCCTTCGACGATGGCCGCCAGGTCTTCATCGAATTCCCGCGCGGCATTGGTCAGGGCGAGATGCCGCCGCTGTTCGTGGTTGGTCCCGAGGGTAACACCTCGGAACTGGTGAACTACCGGGTTCGCGGCCATCACATGATTGTCGATAGGCTCTTCGCCGCCGCCGAGTTGCGGTACGGCTCCGGCGATCGCCAGAAGCGCGTTCGGATCGTGCGCACCGATGGGAGACCGGCGTCGTGAGCCAGACGGAGCCCCGGAAAGAGGAAGGTCCGGACGAGGAGGCTCGGCCGTTGACCGGCGAGCCCGTCGGTCCTGCGCAGATGCGGCTGCGCGCCGAACCGCCGCGCGTCACTCGACTGTCGAGAAAGGTGCTGGCCGGTCTCGGCCTGGTCGCGAGCGTCGGGATCGGCAGTGCGCTCATCTATGCGCTACAAACCCGCGATGGCGGTCGGCCCAACGAGGAACTTTTCTCGACCGAGAACCGCCCGACAGCCGACGGCATCGCCGGCCTGCCGCGCGATTATAGCGGTGTGCCTCAGCTGGGCCCGCCGCTTCCGGGCGACCTTGGCCGCCCCATCCTTGACGCACAGAATCGCGGCCAGCCCGTACCGACACCCGGCGTGGTCCCGCCCAACCCCGGCCTCAGTCCGGAAGAGCAGCGGCGCATTCAGGAACTCGAATCGGCACGCACGGCGAGGCTTTTCGCCGCCACCGAAACCCGCACGGCGTCGGCAACGCCGTCCCAGACAACGCCTTCCGCGCAACCGATACCCGATCTCACCAGCCTCGGGTTGGCCCCGCCACCGACAACGCCCACGGCGCAGGACCGGCAAAACGCGTTTCTCACTGCGGCCGCCGATCGGCGCACAGTCGCTGCCGATCGCGTCGCCGCCCCGGCGTCGCCCAACATCCTTCAGGCTGGCGCCGTGATTTCCGCCGCGCTTATCACTGGGATCCGATCAGACCTTCCCGGTCAGATCACGGCCCAGGTAACCGAGAATATCTACGACAGCCCGACGGGCCGCATCCTGCTCGTGCCTCAAGGTACACGCGTCATCGGCCAGTACGACAACAACGTCCAGTTCGGACAAAGCCGCGTGTTGTTGGTATGGAACCGGCTGATCTTTCCGAACGGCCGGTCGATCGTTCTAGAGCGCCAGCCAGGTGCCGACGCCGAAGGCTACGCCGGCCTGCAGGATGGCGTCGATTACCACTGGTGGGATCTCGCTAAGGCGGCCGGACTATCCACGCTGCTCAGCGTTGGCGCCGAACTCGCCGTGGACAATGATGACCGCCTCATCCAAGCGATTCGCAACGGCGGCCAGGACACGATCAATGACGCCGGGCAACAGATCGTACGGCGTCAGCTCAACGTCGCCCCGACTCTTACGATCAGGCCGGGTTTTCTCGTTCGCGTGATTGTAACCCGCGACATCGTGCTAGAACCCTACGGAGGATGACGGTGGTGAACTTGAAGCTTGGCCCTATCGCTGACGACAAGCCTGTCAAAGTGACACTTGACCTCCCAGCACAACTTAACCGAGACTTGTCCGCTTATGCTCAGGCACTTGCGCAAGAGGGAGGCGGACCAGCAATCGAGCCCGTGCGTTTGATAGTCCCCATGCTTGAGCGCTTTATCGCCACCGATCGTGGGTTCGCCAAGTACCGGCGCCAGGTAGCGGGCTAGGCTGGTACTGTTGTCGCAGCTGTCTCGTGAGGTTCTTCACAGCCGGGTTGGTGCTGCTGTTTGACCAGATCGCGCTCCAGCAGAATTGGTCCGCCGCCTGCACGGAGACGAGCTGCAAACCTGGGTAGGTTGCGCCCAGCATCGACTCTGCCGCCAGCGTCAAGCCGAACCCTTCCTCCACAAGATACATCAGGTTATCCCGTCCAACGCGCTGAAGGGAAATGTGCGGCTTGCGCCCGAACCGCCGAAGTTGCGCGCCGATCACCTCAGCAACCTTCATCCCGAAAGCATCCGAACTGACAAGGAAGGTCTCGTCGGCCAAGTCGCGCCACCGAACAGCAGCGTTTTTGGCAATGGGATGCTCGACCGGTGCCGCAACGAGTAGAGGCTCTTCCCAGATGCGAATGGCGTCACAGCCTTCAATCTGCGGCTCTCCGATGACGAATGCTATGTCGAGCCGGCCGCGCGAAATCCCTGCGACGTTGTCGTCAAAGCTGGCCTCCTCGACGCGGATCTTGACTCCTAGATAGCTTGTTCGAAAGCTCGCGAGCAACTCTGGAAGCGGCCCTTGGACGAGAGTGCCCATAAGTCCGATCCTTAATTGACCCTCATGGCCAGCACGCAGCGAAGCCAGCTCCTTTACGGCCCTGTGGAGTTGCTCCGCACCTATACGCGCCTCTTGGAGGAAATGACTTCCGAGAGGTGTCAGTGCAACGCCCGTCCTTTTGCGCTCAAAAAGGATGATACCGAGACGCCGCTCAAGCAACTGCACGCGGCGAGTCAAGGTCGATTGATTAACGCCAATAGCTTGCGCCGCACGTCGAAACGACCCGTACTCCGCTACCAGGTGAGCGTATCGCAAGTACCTTAAGTCCAGAGCAAGATCGGGCATTCAAATGCGCGAAGTTGATGCGCGCGCCACCGGCTGGACCAGGCGCAGTGATTCACCGCTGCCCTTCCAATGCCATGGGACACTGTGCGGCCACCAATCTCTTCGATGCCGCGGGTTGAAACCGTCCACACCTCGTGCAGTGGCGTCCTCGAGTGAGCAAAAGGCGGGTAATTTGAGAGACATCAGCTTTTCATGTTCAGAAGCTGCCTGCGCGGAGGCCGAGACCATGTCTCAGCGCCGCGCCGTTCGGTCGGGCGGAAGAAGATCACTGAAGCCCAGCCGTTCAACGAAGCGAGCCTGCGCATGGCCGACGGCCATGGCGATGGCCTCGGCGCCCTTCGCTTGCCCATCAACGAAGACATGATCGGGCTGCCTGCCTTGCGGCAGTTGAAGAGCCGCCACGAGACGTTCGCCCACCGCTTGCACCGTCAGGCCGAGACCTTCCTCCTGGTCGATGCTTTCGATCCGCCTGGTCAGCGCGGGAAGCCGGCCTGCCAAGGCAGCATAGGCGCCGGTTCGCTCCGCATCGTCCCCGCTGTGTGCATCGGCGAAATGGTCGGTGCCTACCGGGAAGGCTCCGGGCACCAGGAACAGGCTCTCGATCCCGAACGGTCTAACTTCCAGCGCCATGGCCCGTGCAAGCGCATCGCCTGCAGCCTTGCTCGCCTCATAGACGCCGATGAAGGGCTCGGGGATGTAGGTCGTGGTGCTGCCGACATACACGATTGTTCCGTGACCTTGAGCGCGCAGCACCGGAAGGACAGCGCGATTGACCCGCAGCCAGGACACGGCGTTGGTGTCAAGGATCGACAGGAACTGGTCCGGCGTGAAACTCTCGGCCATGCCGTTCATCAACATGCCGGCGTTGTTGACCACCACGTCAAGCCTGCCGCCGGCGCGATGACTCTCCTCGACCGCCGCCACGCAGCTCTCCTCGGACAGGACGTCCATCTCGATCGGATGGACGCGGTCCCCGCCCTCGGCACGTAGCGACCCGGCCGCTTCGGCATTGTGACCTTCGACGCCGCGCATGCCAGCATAGACGATGTAGCCGGCGTCGCGCAGCGCTTCGGTCACCGAGCGCCCGATCCCCGAGGCCGAGCCGGTTACCAGCGCCACCTGGCGCTCTTCATTATGAGCAGTCATGCCATGCCTCCATTGGCGCGCACGCTCTGACCGCTGATCCACTGTGCCTTGCCCGAGACGAGCAGCTCGATGGCATCGGCGATGTCGTCGGGTTGCCCCAAACGCCCCGCAGGTGAGCCCGCAGCACGCGCGGCGATCTCGTCCTTGCTCTTGCCTTTCAGGAAGAACTCGGTTTCCACCGGTCCCGGCGCGACGCAGTTGGCGGTGATGCCGCGCCCGCCCACTTCCTTGGCAAGGACGGCGATCATTGCCTCGATCGCACCCTTGGCGGCGTTGTAGATGCCGTAGCCCGGAGGCTTCAGCGCGAGCGTCGTGGTCGAGATCGCCACGATCCGGCCGCCGTCACGCAGCCGCTTCGCTGCCTGGGCGAGGCATAGGAAAGTCCCTTTCAGATTGACCGCCATCTCGCGGTCGAAGTGCGCGTCGTCGGCTTCAGTAAAAGTCGCCGGCTTGAAGATGCCGGCGGCGGTGACCAGCACGTCGACGCCGCCGAACCGGTCTTCCGCCTTGTCGAATAGCGCCACGACCTCGCCAGCATCCGCAACGTTGGTCTTCATGATGATGACGGTGCCCGGCAGATCCCCGCTTGCATCCACGAGGGCCTGCGCCTCCTGCTCCGACGAGGAATAGCTCGCGACAACATCGTAGCCGCTCGCAGCGAGCCGGAGCACGGTCTCGCGACCGATGCCGCCCGAACCGCCGGTGACGATGGCGACCTGTCCCGCGCCGCTCATTTCTCGTCTCCTTCGGAAGTGACGGGCCAGGCGCCGATCTGGTTCAGGAAGCCGAACCAGTCCTCCATGTGCCAGGTGTAGGCGATCTGCGTGCCGTGGAAGGTGTGGAACTCGTGCAGGCGAATGGCGTAGGGTTTGCCGGTCGCGGTTACTCCGAAGAAATCTTGCGAGTGCGTGCCGCGCATTTCGGCGCGGACCGCCGCCTTTTCGTCGCCGAAGACGACGTCCTTGATCTCGATCGTGAGATCGGGAAGCGCTTGGCGTACGCCGGCGATGAACTGCTTCATCGGCTCGCGTCCCGGTTCCTGCCCCTGGTTACGCGGTTCCTCATCCCAGTCGGCGGCGATCGCGTGGTCGAGCTGGGCCGCATCGCCGGTGGAAAACGCGCCGTAGAAGCGTCGGAGCGCTTCCAGACGCGCGGCTTGCGCCGCATTCTTCGTAATGGTTGTTGCGGTCATAAGACTGTGTTCCTTGTGAATGTCGTTTAAGGATATGCGCCCGGTCAGAGTTGTGACGGCGCGATTGACGATGGGTTGGGCGATAAGGAGCGCCGGAAACGCCACGATCCAGGCGCTCGCCCAGCCCGAGATCCAGACACAGAAGGCGGGCAGCGCTCCAGCTACTCTCACGATCGCGACGAAGGACACGAGACCGCTCATCAGGAGCGAGAGCAGGACGGGGCTTAGCAACGCCTCGAGTCTGGAGTTCGGAGCAAACACCGAGATTGTCTGGTCCGCTCGGCTCAGCCCCGCGGCTTGAAGATGATCTTGCCCTTCGCCTCGCCGGCTGCCTGCCGGGCCAAAGCCTCCGCGCCCTTCTCGAGACCGACCATCCGGTCGAGGCGCACCTTCACTCCGTGATCGGCGCGCTCCGCGACATGGCCGAGCTTGGCAGCATCGGACACGTGAAAGACGAACTTCGCCTCGACACCGGCTTGGCGCGCGCGTTCCTCGTCCGGCGGCATCGGGGTGGCGATGAGCGTACCGCCCTGCTTGAGCACCTTCAGCGAGCGCTCCTCGACATCACCCCCGACCGTGTCGATGACCAGATCGATGTCGGACAGTTCGTCCTCGAAACGCTGCTTCTGGTAGTCGATCACCTTCGTGGCGCCGAGGCTGCGGACATAGTCGGCATCGGCACCCGACGCGGTGACGAACACATCTGCGCCTGCCTGGACGGCGAGCTGTGTAGCGAAGGCACCGACAGGGCCTGCTGCGCCATGAACGAGCACTCGCTGGCCCGGGGCTACAGCAAACTCCTCGAATAGGATCTGCCAGGCCGTCCCGCCGATCGTGACGAGGCCCGCGCTCTCCGCGAGCGGCATCGACGTCGGTGCGCGCACTAGCTGATCGGCCGCGACCACGGCAAACTCGGCAAAGGCGCCGCCCTTGGAAGGGTCTAGCCTGGCGATGACCTCGTCGCCGGTCTTCCACCCCGAGACACCGTCGCCGACCGTCTCGATCGTGCCTGCGATGTCGGTGCCCGGCACATAGGGAAAAGCCACCGGAAAGAAGTCTGTCATGTAGCCGGCATGGATCTTGGTATCGAGCGGATTGACCGCTGCGCCAGCGACCTTGACGAGCACTTCGTTCGTTGCAACCCGTGGCACAGGACGTTCGGCAACGGCCGGCACCTGTCCATAGTCGGGGTATTCCAGGGTCTTCATCATGACTTGCTCCTTGATCATGCGATCAATGTGGCAAGCCACCCGTCATTGCGTAAGTCGATAATCATGATACGACATTATCAGCGCTGGTTATAGCCAAGTTGACGAAGGCGGACTGTGAGCCATGAATCTCAGCAGCATTGATCTTAATCTGCTTGTCGGCTTCGAAGCGCTCATGGCCGAGCGCAACGTCACCCGCGCCGCGGCACGGGTCGGACGCACGCAGCCGGCGATGAGCGGCACGCTGGCCCGGCTACGCGAGCTGATGGAGGACGAACTCTTCATCCGCACGGCGGACGGGCTTCAGCCCACGCCCCGCGCGCTCGAACTGCATGAACCCGTGGGCAAGGCGCTGGCGCAGATCGAGGCGGCGTTCTCGTTTCGCGACCGCTTCGTGCCGGAGACCGCCGAGATGGCGTTCACCATCGCGATGTCCAATCCGCCGACGATCTCGCTCCTTCCCGCATTGTTCGAGGAGCTGACGCGAGCCGCGCCGGGGATCACCATGCATGTGCGTGGGTTCGACGATCGGGACGAGGCGATCGCGCTCCTTGACAGCGGGGTGGTCGACATCGCGATCGGTGTCCCGCCGACCGAGAAGGCCGGTCGGATCCTTTCGCGGCCGCTGTTCGAGGACGGCTTCGTCACGATGATGCGCGCCGGCCACCCTGCAGCGTCGAGCACATTGACCCGGTCCGTATTCCTCGCCTGGCCGCATATCCTCTTCTCGCCTGAGGACGATCGGTTCGGGATTGTCGACGAACGTCTCGAGAAGCTGGGCCTGAAGCGCAAACTCGTGCTGACCGTGCCGAATGCCACCGCCGCGGCGCTCGTCGTCGAACGAACTGACGCGCTGTGCACGATGCTGACCGGTCTCGCGCTTCAGTTTCAATCAGCCGGCAGGGTGGTTCTCGCCAAGACGCCGCTCGATCTGCCCTCCGCGCCGTTCACGATGAACTGGCACCGCCGTAACGATGCTAATCTCGCGCAGCGCTGGTTCAGGGGTCTGATCGGCCAGACGGCGATGAAGCGTGATCGTTCGCCCGGGCAGACAGTCAGGCAACCCGCCCGGACGAAGATTCCTTAGACACATTTGTCCATCAGCCACTGAGCGATCGCGCGATTGGTGCCGTCGGGGTCTTCAAGCGCGAGTTGGTGACCGGCATCGATGATCACCTCGGTCAGATCGCTGCAGTCCTCGCGCATAGGTTGGGCAAGCCGGCTGCGCACGGTTTCGCAGACATTGTCGCGCCCGCCATGGAGGAACAGGACCGGCATCGCGAGACGCCCGAAATCATGCGCCTCTCGCGCATATTCCATGTTCGCATCGTCGCTCAGATACCAGGCGATTGGCCCCGAGAAGCCGTTAGCGGCAAGGTCGCGCGCCATTTCCTCGACATGCTGATCCTCCAGCAGGAGGTTGTCGCGGGGAATGTGCGCGAGATCGATGCCACCGAACAGGCCGCCGCGCTGCCGCGCTGTCGCCGAAAAAGCCGGACCACGCGTATCGGACAGCGGTTTGCTGGGTTGAAAGACGAGGCGCAGGATGCCTGCCGGCTCTGCTTCCATGGCGCGCGCGATGGGGGTGAAGTGTTCGCGAAAAGCGAGCCAATAATCCCATTGACCGACAGGAAAGTCCTCGGCCGGGTAGATCTCGCGATCGAGCAGCGGAACGAGCGCCGGTAGCGCGAAGCCGCGCGCGAGATAGGGGATGCTTGCGCTCGCAACGCCACGACAGCGCTCGGGATAGTGCGCAGCAAGCGCCCAGACCACCGGGCTGCCCCAGTCGTGCCCCATCCAGACTGCCGGCGCACCGCCGAGGCTGTCATGCAGCTCCACAAGGTCGGCGACCGTTTCGCGGTTGGCGTAGGCGACGACGTTGTTCGGGACAGACGAGGCCCCGTAACCGCGCATCCAGGGTGCGATGCAGCGCCAGCCTTGCGCGGCGAAATATTCGATCTGACGGATCCAGACGAACGGCGCCTCGGGCCAGCCATGAACGAAGATCATCAACGGGCCGTCGGAGGGACCTGCCTCAAGATAAGCGGTACGATGCCTGTCGCTCTCGAACGTCTTTCTATCGATCGTCATCTCACCTGGTCCTTTGCATGCACGATGACCGTGACAACCGTCACCCTGGTACGCGCGGTGTCGTTCAGGCCTGAAGGCCGAACTGCTCATTGATTGAAGCTGTGAAGGCCGCGTCGTCCGTCTTGCGGCGAATGGCGAGCAGTTGCTGTGCGTCCTCGCCCGCTTCGAAGCGCAGTCGGTCGGTCGTGTCGGTCGCAGCGGCGTAGACAACCGCAGCGATGGCATCCGCAGGCGACGCGCCCGCAGTGAGTTCACCGAACACTTTCATCACCTGCGCGACGGTGGGCTGATATTCGGCGAGCGTTTCGTCATTGCTGAAGGCAAGCGACCGTCCGGCGGAATCGGTGGCGATCTGTCCCGGCTCGACGATCTTCACGCGCACGCCGATCGGCGCCAGCTCATAGGCAAGTGCCTCCGAGAAGCCTTCGACCGCATATTTCGAACTGTGGTACAGCGTACCAAGCGGGAAGGCGACGCGGCCGCCCATCGACGAGATGTTGACGATCGTTCCCGAGCGATGGTGTCGGAAATGGGGGAGCAGCGCCTTCGTCGTCTCGATCATCCCGAACAGGTTCACATCGAACTGACGGCGGATCTCGTCGGACGACGTCGCCTCCAGCACCCCATAGGCGCCGTACCCCGCATTGTTGAGCAGCACGTCGATCTGTCCGAAGGCGTCGATTCCGGCCGTGATCGCGCTGGTGATCGACGATAGCTCCTCGACGTCGAGCCGTGCGACGAGGACGTTGTCGAGCGTATTCAACTCGGTTTCCGCGTGAGGTGAGCGCATGGTGGCTACCACATTCTAGCCCTGTGACTGGAACAGCTTGGCGCTCGCGCGACCTAGACCACTGGATGCGCCTGTGATGAGAACGGTCTTGGACATCGATGGACTCCTTTTTTGGCGTGTCGTTCAAATTCGAGCGGGCGCGGCAAGCGATGGCCTCGACAAAGCGGCCGTTCGGCGCTCCGCAAAATGCGCGATGATGTTCGTCATGCAGACGTCCATGTAGCCCTTCCACTGCGTGCTCACGAACAGACGGAGCGGAACCTTGGCGAGCCGATTTCTCGCGCGGAAGGTGTAGGTCCAGCGAACCTCGGTGCCGTGATCTGCCTCGGCAAACCAAAACTCGCCCCGGGCCTCGATCATCAGGTGCTTCAGCGCGAAGCTCGGGTCGCTAACCCTGTAGGCGAAGTATTGCGGCCGGTCGTAATGGGTCACGCCCTCCTGCACATGGCTTCCGTCAAGCAGATGGACCGTCCGCCGCGAGCCCGGCTGATCCCATGGGCCGGTGATGTCGGACGTGTGCGAGATTCCGGGCAAGAGACCATAGCCGGTAAGGATCTTCGGAAGGACATTCTCGGCAGCGACGAAGTCGAAGACGTCGCGGGTCGCGCCGGGAACGAGAGTCTCGCGCGTTACCGCAACGTCGTTCGGATCGCGGGCGGGATCGGCAGTGGGGGTCATGGCGCATCTCCAGTTTCTGCGTTGGAGATTATGTCCTTGCCGGACGGCGAATAGAGGCACGATTGGAACTGAACGTCTCACCAGGGAGACGGTCCTAAGGTCGTCAGCGTTCCGCAGGTGAAACGGCGCGTTCGAAATCCGCGGCTAGTGCGAACGCGGCGCACCCTTAGCTTGGAGGGCGATCCAAACTCCGACCGCGAAGGGCACGCCATGATCTATTCGACCGCAACCGTCCCGGTGAATTCCGAAGGCGAAACTCCTCTGACCCGCGACCAGGTCTGGAAAGGCCTCGAGCGCAAGGCGCGCGATGCGCGGCTGTTCCTGCCGCCCGGCGTCTGTACGCGTTGCGAGGTGACCGAAGAAAGCGCTACCCACTTCGTGCGCGAGGCGACCATCGCGAAGGAAGATGTGCGCGAGATCATTGTACTCGAGCCGCAGTCCAAGGTGACATTCTTCCAGGCCAGCGGCCCGCGCGAAGGCGCGATCATCAACGAGCTGTTCGAGGACGATGAAGGCGCGCTGCAGCTCAAATTCTACTGCTATCTGGGCCTGCGCGGCAAAGAGCCTGACGGACCGGAAGAACAGGCCGAACAGAAGCAATTCGACAGCGACAAGGGCTACAAGGCGGCACTTCTGTCGACCCTTAAGCGAACGAGAGAGATGCTCGCTGACGGCTCTCTGTAGAAGCGTGCCACCCGTCGAACAAATCAGCCCCTTGAAAACGGAACCATGTTCCGTATCTACGTCCCAATGGCTCGGCGCCGTTGCCGGGGCCAAGGAGTTCCCAATGCCAGCACATGCCAATCCCACCATTCGCTCAACCGCCATGGACCTCGCGCCCGCGCTGTCCATGGGGCCTCTATCGCTGCCGATCAAAGGGCGCGGCGAGGATCTGACCTATCGCGTCACCGCGCCTGCCGAAGGCGACAGCCTTCCCATCATCCTGTTCTCCCACGGCAACGGACAATCGCTCTACACTTACGGTCCGCTCGTCAATTATTGGGCCTCGCACGGGTTTGCGGTGATCAACCCGACACATCTCGATTCCCGGATGATCGCGCTCGCCAGCGATGATCCGCGTCGGCCCCAGCTCTGGCGGCACCGCGAGCAGGACATCATCGCCCTGCTCGACAATCTCGATGCGGTCGAGGAGGCGGTACCCTTCGTCAAGGGTCGGATTGACCGGGACCGCATCGCGGTGGCGGGCCACTCCTGGGGCGCGCAGACGGCCAGCATGTTCCTCGGCGCCACGCATCCCGACCCCGACGACGGCTCGACCGTTTCGCTGCGCGACGCGCGGGTTAAGGCCGGCCTGCTGTTCGCGGTGCCCGGCACCGGCGGAGACAATCTGAGCGCGTTCGCCGCGCAGAACTTCCCGTTCATGCATCCGGACTTCTCGGGGCTGGAAACCCCGACGCTGGTGGTTGCTGGCGACAACGACAACGGCGCGATGACGGTGCGCGGACCCGAATGGTGGCGCGAAGCCTACGATCTCAGTCCTGGTGCCAAGGCGCTGTTCCAGGTCGAGGGCGGAGAGCATTCGCTTGGCGGTATTCCCAACTACGAAGCGCGAGAGACCACCGATGAGGATCCGGCGCGCGTGGCCGCGGTCCAGCAGCTCTCGACCGCCTTCCTGCTCAGCACATTGTCGGGCTCGGAAGCCGCATGGAAGTCGGCGGTGAGCGACATCAGCGCTGCCGCCGCGTCGCAGGGTACGATCGAGCAGAAGTGAACCATGCGTGGGCTGGGACCCCACGATCAGTGCTGCGGGCTGACAGCGTGCGCGTCAGTCCGCCCGCAGTCCATCGATCAGAACCTCCAGCATCCGCTTTCCAAGCCCTTCATCCTGAGGCGAAACGAGCCGAGCCACTGTCTTGACCAGATCGTCGGCCGTCAGACCCTCCCGGATCGCCCCTGCCTCGCGCGCGATGTGCAGAAGCCGATCCAGGGCCGGATAAAACCGTTCCTCAAAATGGACCGGCAATCCCGCATAGGCTGGATCGCCCGAATGAAGCGCGGCCGAGAAACCGCGCTTGGTCGCGATGAAGGCCGCGAACCGTCGTAACCATTCGGCCAGCGCTTCGAAGGGCGCTCGGGTTGCTGCCAGCTCGTCAGCCTCGGCCGCGCAGGCATCGATCTCCTGCCGGAAGACCGCAGCGATAAGGTCGGCGCGGGTAGGGAAGCGCCGGTAGAGCGTGCCGACGCCCACACCGGCGGTCTCCGCAATTGTCCGGTTGGGCACGTCGATCCCTTCGGCCGCGAACAGCGTACGGGCCGCTTCGATCACCGCCTCCTCGCTGCGACGCGCGTCCGCACGTAATCCGGATGGTCGTGCCATGATCATGTGCGTTCCCTAGCCAGCGAGTGCGGCCGCAAATTCCTGCGGCGTCGGCGAAACCTCGAAGCTGGGTGTGTCATTTCCGATTGTCAGCCACGGCTGCTTTCGCCGGGTCCAGATATGCACGGCAGGTGCAACCTCGCTGCTGCGATCAAGCGTGCCCACGCGCAGCACAAGCAAGTTAGACAGTGCGGGATTGCGGTTGGCTATCCGGGTGAGGCAGGCGGCGCATCCAATATGGTCGGACGACATGGCCTCCTGTCCCTCGGGCAGACGAAACGCGTGCGCGCCATCGCTGATAGTAAGCGCGTCCTCAGCCACGATCGCGTGCAGCGCGAACGCGGACCCGCTCCAGGTCTGGCAATCGACACAATGGCAGGCATAAGTCAGCGGGAGATCGTCGACCGCCAGCTCGTATCGCACCGCGCCGCAGCGGCAACCACCTTCAAAACTCATTGAACCTGTCCTTTTCAATATCCACTTCTCGCGCTGCGCCATTTCCGTATGGAGCAACGCCAGGTGCTGTGCCTGATCTATTTTGCGCGCGAGTAATCGACTCGATGCTCGGCGAGAGACCATCAAGCGTGACGCACTCTGCATGTATTCAGCCTTATTGCATTGGTGAACTCCCGAACGTCCTTTTGTACGCGAAACCGAAGGCGCTTTGGGACGCATAGCCGACCCGGCGTGCAACCTGCTCAACACTAATGTCGTTTCGGGCCAGGAGCTGCCGCGCAAGCAACATCCGCCAACGCCGCAGGTAGTCGAGCGGCGGGCGCCCCACCTTGCGTGAGAATCGCTCGGAGAAGCCCGATCGGGACATACCGACCTCGGCCGCAAGACGCGGGACAGTCCATTGCCCTGCCGGATCGGCATGTATCAATGTGAGCGCCTCACCAACCTGCCGGTCACCCAACGCTCCGATCCATCCGACGCAGAGTGCTCCTTCCCCTGCGATGAAAACGCGAACGCCTTCGATCAGGAGCAGCTCGGCCAATCGCATGGCAGCGAGCCTGCTGCCCGGCCGCTCTAGCCGTGCTTCACAATCGACGATCTCGAGCAGACGAGAGATCGACCCCGCTTCGCTGCGATCACCGGCAATCCGATAGAAGGGCGGCAGCGCATCCAGCACGAAGCCCGCGCCCGCGTCATTCAGTCCGACGCTGGAGCCGATCAGCAGCACATCATCACCGCCGAGGCGCAACGTATCTTTCTCGCCTTGCGCGTAAAGCTCTGATCCATCCGCCGGCTTCAGGTGCGGGTCGCTTGCCACCACGTAGTCGGTGCGCCCGATCAACAGCACGTCACCCTCTTTCAACCATGCGGGTTCCTGGTTCGGAAACAACAGACAGCATGTCCCGCGTACCAGGCCGATGAACTTGAGCCGATCCCGCGACCCGAAATGCAACGACCAGTCGCCCGCTGCCTCGAGGCGCGTTGCCTGCGCTGGGCCGGTACCGAAGGCGATCAGCGCATCGGATAGCGGATCAAGGGCAATTCTGGAGGTTCTCGACAAAATCATGGCATCTTGAATGTAGTTAATCCGCCGTGCTCTGCCTAGCTTGTTGCGCAAGGGAGATCAAAATGAGCGTAGAAGGCAAAGTCGTCGTGATCACTGGGGCGGGGAGCGGCATCGGCCGTGCCACTGCTCTTCGCCTTGCGGCATCAGGCGCCATACCCGTCCTGGGCGGGCGGCGCTCGCAACAATTAGCGGCAGCCGTCGCGGAGATCGAGGGACGCGGCGGAACCGCTGCCTGGCGAGCGACCGACGTCACCCGACGCGAGGATGTCGATGCGCTCGTAGGCTTTGCATGCGAGCGGTTCGGGCGGGTCGATGTACTGGTCAATAACGCCGGCATCAGCCCGACGTCCCGTTTCGACGCACTCCGGGTGGCCGACTGGGACGCGATGATCGACGTCAACCTGCGCGGAGTCCTGTACGGTATCGCTGCCGTGCTTACGCTCTTCACGCGCCAGGGAAGCGGTCATATCGTCAATGTTGTCTCGACCGCTGGCCTCCGGATCGTGCCCACAATGGGGGTGTACGCGGCGACCAAGAATGCGGTCAGGACCGTAACTGAAGCCTTGCGTCAGGAAGCAGGTTCGACGTTGCGGGTGACCGAGATTTCGCCTGGCTTCACAGCCACCGAACTTGCTTCTTCGATGACGGACGATGCCGCCCGGTCCGCGACGCAGCACCGGATGGATGAGCTGGCCCTTTCCCCTGATGCGATCGCCAAGGCCATCGCTTTCGCCGTCGAACAACCTCCTGAAGTCGATGTTGGAAGCATCGTCGTGCGCCCCACGGCTCAGGATTAAGCAGCGTGGGAGGGGTGGATCACCGACCATGGGCCAGTCCCTCACAATTGAAAGGAACGCTCCGATGCAAATCGATCTTACGGCGAAAGTCGCTCTAGTGACGGGAGCCAGTTCGGGGATCGGCTTTGCCATCGCCAAGCGCCTGATCGAAAGCGGGGCGACTGTCGTCATCACCGGGCGCAAGCAGAATACGATCGAAGAGGCAGCGACCGCGCTTGGCGAGGATTGCATTCCGCTCGTCGCCGACGTGACGCAGGCAAGCGAGATGGATGGCGTTGTCCAACGGATCCAACAGACACTTGGCGAGCTAGACATCGTGGTCGCCAACGCCGGCGTGGGCGCAAATGCGCCGCTAGGAGAGATCGATGACCAAAAGTTCGAAAAAGTGATCAGTACGAATCTGAAAGGTGTTCTCAACACGGTTCAATCGGCGTTGCCGATGCTTTTGCCCGGCGCTTCTATCGTACTCATCGGATCGACCGGCTCATTCGAGGCGCCCTCGACCATGAGCGTGTATGGTGCGACCAAAGCGGGCCTGCGCGCCTTCGCCAAGACATGGATCAAGGACATCAAGGGCCGCGGCATCCGCATCAATGTCGTGAGCCCCGGAGCGATTGACACGCCGTCGTTGCGTGACGCTCTGGGAGGTGACGGGAACAGCGCCATCGATGCGCTAAACGAGCGCAGCCCTATCGGGCGCATAGGCAAACCTGAAGAGGTCGCCAACGTCGTTGCCTTCTTTGCGAGCGAGGCGGCGAGTTACATCAATGGGGAGGAACTTTATGTGGACGGCGGACTGAAGGTATGACTGAGCTGGCGTCCCACGAATGGAACGATACGTCCCAATGTCGTGTCTTATAGGCTTAGCTCGGAACAGCTATTTCCGATGACGGAGAGACGGAAACGCTTTTCCGGCTCCAGCCATGAAGGAGAAGCACAATGAAGAACAGCGGCAACACCATCATCCTCACCGGCGGCGGCTCGGGCATCGGGCGTCTGATGGCGCAGCGTCTGCACGATGCCGGCAACACGGTCATCATCGCGAGCCGCAACATAGCTGCACTCGCCAACACGGCCGAAGGCTACCCCAATATCCACGCGCTGGAACTCGATCAGTCCGATCCGGCGAGCATCGAGGCTTTCGCGAAGCGGATCGCCGACGACTTCCCGCAGGCGAACGTCCTCATCAACAATGCCGGCATCATGCGCATGGAAGGCTCGCTCGCTTCCAGGCGCGACCTTGCCGACGCTGAGGAATCGGTCACCAACAACCTCCTTGGCCCGATCCGCCTCACCAATGCACTGATCGACCAGCTGGTCGCGCAGAACGACGCAGCGCTGATCAACGTGACCTCGGGGCTCGCCTTCGTTCCGCTGGTGCTCGCGCCGACCTATTCGGCGATAAAGGCGGCCATCCACAACTACACCGTATCGCTGCGTGCGGTGCTCAAGGACCAGGTCGAGGTGATCGAGATCGCCCCGCCGGCGCTGCGCACCACGCTGACCCCGGGCCAGGAGAACAACGAGCGCTTCATGCCGCCCGAGGTCTTCGTCGACCAGGTCATCGAACTGCTGCAGCGCGATCCCACCCCGGCAGAGGTGCTGGTCGAGGAAGTCGACTTCATGCGCCGCGCCGAGAAGGACGACCGCTTCGAGGAGACTGTTGCCGCAATCAACCCCTTCCTCGCCAAGTCATGACGCGTCGTCTTACGACACACCTTCACGAAAACCGGGCAGCGCCACCGCTGCCCGGCGACACGTGCGTAGCAGGGGTACGCTCCCGTAGATTACACGTTGATTGTTTCGCGATCGGGGCGGAAGATAACGATTGTCATCCAATCGTCCTGTAGGTGGAACATGGATCTCGTCGCGCTTGCCGATTTCAACCTCGTCGCTCGCCATGGCGGCTTCAGCAAAGCGGCGCGGGAGGCCAATCGTCCCAAGGCGACCTTGTCGCGCCGTGTCGCGGAATTCGAGGCAGCTCTGGGGCTGCGCCTCTTTGAGCGCGGCGGCCGCGATCTCAAGCTCACCGAAGAAGGCCGCGCGCTGTATGAGCGTAGCGCGAAGTTGCTGACCGATCTCGACGAGACGGTCACGGCCATCGCTTCGGGCGGCGAGACCCCGCGCGGGCACATGAAGATCAGTGCGCCGCTGCTGTTCTGCCAGATCGCGATGGGCGAGGTCGCCGCGCGCTTCGCCGCTGCCTATCCCGAAGTGCAGCTCGAGGTCATCACGGAGGACCGGGCGGTGAACATGGTCGAAGAGGGCATCGATCTGGTGATCCGGATCAATCCCAGCGCCGACGCCAACCTCGTCGGCCGGGTGTTTCTGCGTGATTACCAGGTCGTCGTCGCACCCCCCGGTCTCAAGCGGCCGTCGGCGCGCAAGGCCGTGCCCGCGATCGTTCGCAGCACCGACTGGAAACAGACGAGTTGGCGCCTGCGTCATGGCGGCGACGGAATCGAGAAGGTCGATATCGAGCCAATCCTTTCGCTATCCTCGCTCGTCATGGTGCGCGACGCCCTGCGCGATGCCGACGCCGCGGCGGCGCTGCCCTATTCGCTCGTCCATAACGAGGTTGAGCGCGGGAACCTGGTGCTGTGGGGCGAACTCGATGCGCCGCGGACCGAACTCTGGGCGCTCTATCCCTCCCGACGCCTGCTGAGCTCGCGCGTGTCCGCCTTCCTAGCCCATCTCAAGGCCATTTTCCCGACGGGATCAGCCGACGAGCTGGCGGCCTTCGTTCGCTGAGATGCTCGCGTGCGTTTCGTCCCGCTGATGGGACGGCGCGTCCAGATTGATGCTCTGCCGAGCGGTGTTGCGGGACGCTAGATTGCTGACCGTCACCAATCAAAGGAACCGACCATGAGCATCATTCATCACGACGAGGCGTTCCGCGACCGTGCCGCCATGCTGGCGATGCGCGCCATGATCGCCGTCTCGGGCAGCTTCTCGATCGAGCCGGGCGCCCGCGAAGCCTATGACCAATTGATCGCCCGCACCAAGATCGTCGACGGCGTCGAGACCTCACAAGGTGAGGTCGCCGGCGTCAGCGGGTGGTGGGTCATTCCCGCCGGCACGCGCGCCGAGAACGGCGCCATCCTCTACGTCCACGGCGGCGGCTATGTTCTCGGCAGCGCCGGGGCCTATCGCGGGCTGGCGAGTCAGATCGCCTCACGCGCTGGTCGCCCGGTCTTCGTCATCGACTATGCGCTCGCGCCTGAGAATCCTTTTCCCTCCGCCTATGACGATGTGAGCAAGGCCTATGTCGAGCTTGCCCGCACCACCGGTGGCAAGGTTGCTCTGATGGGCGATTCCGCGGGTGGCGGCGCGGTGCTCTCGGTGGCGATGAACCGCGACGAAGCAACGCCCGCTCCGGTTGCCATCGTCGCCTATTCGCCGTGGACCGATCCCGCACTCAAGGGCGCGAGCGTCCAGACCCGTGCCGACGTCGATCCGATCCTCAACGAACGATCGCTCTCCGATGGCGCGCGGCAGTATCTTGCCGGTGCGGACCCGAGCGACCCCCGCGTCAATGCGCTGAAGGGCGATTTCACCAGGCTGCCGCCGGTTCGGATCGACGTCGGCGACGACGAGATCCTGCTCGACGACTCGCTGCGTTTCGAGGCGCTGGCGGGCGAAGCGGGGCGTCAGGTGGAAACGCACATATGGAAGGGCATGGTCCATGTCTTCCCGACCAACGTCGCGATGCTGAAGGCGGCGGCCCAGGCGCTCGACGGCACCGCGGAGTTCCTCAAGCGGCACTTCTGAGCCAAGCCTGCAAGTTCCCGCACCTTGCCGTCGACATCGACGATCCCTGGTGCGGGACTTGGTCCTTATCCGCTCGACGGCGGACAGACTTCCCGCAGCCCTTGTGCTACCGCCAGTAGAGGTGCGGGAAATTCTGCCGGCGCCGCGCTGGGCCGCTCGCTGAAGGCGGCGTACCAATCTATCAGCACAGGGCATGCTTCAGGAACGGGAACGCCGTACAGCCCCTCGGCGAATTGCAACGTGGCCATCGCGATGCAATCGGCGATGGTGGGCTGATCGCCAGCAAGGAATAATCCTTCCGTCTGGCCAGCCAGTGTATCGAGCAGGCGCAAGCGGCGATGATACGCATCGGCCGCGAACGTCGCGGCTTCGGTGCTTTGCGGTTCGCGCCCCGCAAATGCGGGGCTGCCCTTGTGACACCAGATACCAAATTGCAGCGCGGCTTCGTCGATCACAGCGATCACCTCACGCGTCCGTGCCCGCATCGCCGGCGTTTGGCCCAGCATGTTAGGCGATGGAAAGCGTTCTTCCAGATATTCGAGGATCGCGATCGAGGAGCGGATCAGCGTGCCGTCCTCGGTTCTAAGGATCGGCACCGTGGCGAGCGGGCTCAATCGTTCCAGCTCGGGCGGGGGCCATCCGGCCATGAGATCGAACGCCACCCGGTCAATGCCGGTGATCCCTTTTTCTGCCAAATAGATGCCGACGCGCCTGGGGTAGAGTCCCCAAGCGAGTTCATAGAGCTCCATGCTCATCAAGATTGTCCCGTAGTGGTGGGCTCGAACACGAGAGATTGGTGCAGCGAGATTCCGGCTGTGACACCATCGGCGGCCGCCCAGCTGGCATTGTGCGGCGCGCGGGCGATATCGCCGGCCGCATAGACGCCAGCGACGCTGGTCAGCTTGGCCGCATCGGTGCGAACCACCGGGCCGAACGGCCCCTCGTCGAGCACGCAGCCGAGGCGCTCGGCAATCGGACTGTTCAATCGCGAACGCGGGGCGAGGAACAATGCGTCGATTCCCACCGCTCGGCCGTCATCCAGGAGCAGCGAGGCCAGCGTGCCGTCCTCGCCCTGCAGCGAGCGGATCGGCACCGGTTCGATCGTCACCCCGCGCCGATCGAGCAGCGTCCGCGCGTCCCCCTCGGGCATGGCGTTGCCGTCGAGGTAGAGCGTGGTTGCACCCCAATCGGCGATGAGCGCCGCCTGATGCGCCGACAGGGGCGCGGTCCACAAGACCCACAGTGTGCCGCCGCCATGTTCGTAGCCGTGGCAGTACGGGCAATGCAGCACGGTATCGCCCCAACGCTCGGAAAGGCCCGGTATGTCGGGAAGCACGTCGGAGATTCCGAAGGCCAGCACCAGCTTTTTGCCCGCAACTCTGTCACCGCCCGCGAGGGTCACCTCGAAGCCGCCGTCCGCACCACCGACATCGGTCGCGGCGTCCGCGATCATCCGCACGCCGGGATAGGCCTCGACCTGTGCCTTGGCCCCGGCGATCATCGCCGCCGGAGCGGCGCCGTCCTGGCCGAAGAAGCCGTGAGAGGCGCTGGCGAAGCGGTTGCGCGGCGAGGCGGTGTCGATGACGCAGACCGATCGGCGCGCCCGCGCGATGTGGATCGCGGCGGACAAGCCGGCATAGCTCCCGCCGATGACGACGGCGTCATACTTCATGGGAAATCTCCTGATTGTCAGTTTTTCCCCGCGCGAGCATGCGGCCGTGGAAATCGGCACTCAGTTCGGCGAGCGTCACCGCAGCGAACCGATCGAGGAGCAGGGTCCGCGCTTCTTCGAAGGCGCTTCCCAGCGCCGCGTTGACCGCTTCCTCCACCAGGCATCCGGGCGCATCGGTCCGGTTGCCCATGGCGAAAAGCTCAGGGCTGTCCAACGAGGCATAGATGTCGCGCAGCGTGATTTTGGAAAGCGCCCGCTCGATCGTCCAGCCGCCACCATGGCCCTTCTCCGATCGGACCAGCCCGGCTTCGCGCAGCCCCGACATCGTCCGCCGCATCGCGGCGGGATTGCTGCCCATGATGGTCGCCATCGTCTCGGACGTGACCGGTTCGTCCCGCTCGGCCATATGCAGCAGCACATGCAGCACACCCGACAATCTGCTATCTCGTCTCATGAGACTTTAAATGTTACGTGACTTCTGATAGGTCAAGGGTCTCAGTGATCTCATCTCGAAAAGAGTTCACATCGAGAAAAGGAGAGCGCTCATGGCGATTGACGAAAGACCCGTAGCCGTGGTGGTCGGAGCTGGTCCGGGGAACGGCGCGGCGCTTGCCGAGCGCTTTAGCAAAGGTGGCTATCAGGTCGCGCTGCTGGCACGCAGCACTGAGAAGCTGGAGGCGATGGCGTCGCAAATCGCGCACTCGGAGGCTGTCGCCTGCGATGTCACCGATGCCGCATCGATATCGCGCGCCTTCGCCCACATCCGCGAGAACATGGGACCGGTAGAGGCGCTGCTGTACAATGCCGGCTCGGGTGTCTTCACAACAGTCCAGCAACTCTCGCCGGACGAATTCGAGGCGTCCTGGCGGATCAACGCTATGGGGCTTCTACTGTGCGCGCAGCAGGTCATACCGGCGATGACCGACAAAGGGTCGGGCTCGATCATCATCACTGGGGCGACTGCGTCGTTGCGGGGATCCCAGAAAACGGCCGCCTTCGCACCGGCCAAGGCAGCACAGCGCGCGCTCGCCCAATCCATGGCGAAGTCGCTTTGGCCGCTGGGAATCCATGTCGGCCTGCTGATCGTCGATGGCGTGGTCGATCAGCCCGCCGCCCGTTCCATAATGCGCGACAAGCCCGACGACTTTTTCGTGTCGCCCGATGGCTTGGCGGAGACCGCTTGGTCGCTGCATAGGCAGGGCCGGCAGGCGTGGAGCTTCGAGGTCGAAGTCCGGCCCTATGGTGAGAACTGGTAGGGCGAAGAAATCGTCTGCCGCCCCAGATGGCTTGGCACGGGAAAATCCGACCGCGCGGGGCGCCCTGAGGCGGAGCCAGGCCGAACCCGACTCCGCCGCCTGTGTCAGGCCTGTTCAAGCGTGGGATAGTCGATGTAGCCCTCGGCGCCGGCGCCGTAGAATTTGTCGTACTTCACCTCGTTGAGAGAAGCGCCAGTCCTGAGGCGGTCAACGAGGTCGGGATTCGACAGGCTCATCACGCCGACCGATTCCATGTCGGCCGTACCAGCGTCGACATCGCTGCCGACCTGTTCGCGGGTTCGACCGGGCCGGTTGACGATCAGCGTACCGGAGAAACGCTCGCGAATGTCGGCGAGTAACTGCTCATTTCCGCCTTGGAGCAGGTGGATGTAGGCGAGCCCTATCCGGTCGAATTGCGCGGCAAGGTAGCGATAGACCTCGTCGTTCTCGCTGCCCTCCTCGATCCCCCCCATGGGGACGCCGGGCGAGAGACGGATGCCGGTACGATCGGCGCCGATCGCGTCGGCGATCGCCTGGGCGACCTCCACGGCGAAACGCGCGCGGTTCTCGACCGAGCCGCCGTAGGCATCGGTGCGGGTATTCGCGTTCGGCGCGAGGAACTGATGTACGATATAGCCGTTCGCGCCGTGGATCTCGACCGCGTCGGCACCGGCTTCGATGGCGCGCCGTGCCGCGTAGGCGAAGTCGGCTACGGTCTGGGTGACTTCGTCGGCTTCCAGCGCGCGAGGCACCGGAATGTCGAGCATGCCGGTTGCCGTGAACATCTCGACTCCGGGCGCGATGGCAGACGGCGCGACCGGCTGACGGCCGTGCGGCGTGTTGCTGGGGTGCGACATCCGGCCGACATGCATCAGCTGGATCGCGAGCTTCCCGCCTTCAGCATGCACCGCGTCGGCAATCCGGCGCCAGCCTTTGACATGGGCGTCTGTGTAGATGCCGGGCGTGGTCAGATAGCCTTGACCATCGTCGGAAGGCTGAGTGCCTTCAGTGATCAGCAGGCCCATTGATGCACGCTGCTGATAATATTGCGCTGCGAGAGCGCCGGGCGTCCCGTCGATCTGGGCGCGGCTGCGCGTCATCGGTGCCATTGCGAGCCGGTGCGGCAGGCTCATGCGGCCTACGATGATTGGGGACCAGATATCTGTCATGGCGAAAGCTCCTTCTCCGCGAGGAAGCACCGGAACCGGCCGACCATCGACCTAGGCGCATCTCCGGCTTAAGAGATAATCGGCTCGCGCTGTACGCGGGAGTACGTCAATATGAACGCAACGTCTCGCTGGCGGAACGGTAGAGGCGCATCGAAAAAGGCCGACCCGGCCCACGCAGCCATCCTGCAAGTCCGGCAAGATCTTACGCATGACCTCCGCGACCAAGATCACGGCAGGGGTCATGCCGGTGCGGCTATGCCGGACAAGGTGAAGCGGCAAACGCGTCTAGGAAGATGGAGCGCGGTTTGGAAACCAGTTCTGCCACTGCGGCGTGCTCATCACATTTCTGCGGGAATGCAGCGATCAGGTCCGTATCGCGCAGCAATTCGAGTACGCGCCTAGCGTTGAACTAGGACGGATACACCATGATCGAAGGAGGTGGTGCGGGTGGTCGGGCTCGAACCGACACTCCTTGCGGAACCGGATTTCCGGATTTTGAAGGAGTCGCGTTTACTGAATGCGTCCCCCCGTAGCGAGCCCCACACGTTTCGAGCTTACCAATCAGCGCCTGTTCGCCCGTATGCTGCACCTAGCAGTCAAGAAGAACCCGCCGATGTGTACGCTATAGCCCGAAAACGCCGCACGGCGCTTCGAAGGGGCTTCCAGTACCAGCATCTATCATTCTCAATCGCCTGAGCAATGCAGGAGATTTGAGAATGGCAAAGATCGAAGCTACGCAAATTCGGAGAACAATCCGGCGACAACAGTTGCGGGAGATGGTGCCTATGGCCGACAGCACCATTTACGAAATGGAGCAGCGTGGCGAGTTTCCCCGCCGGTTTGCGCTCTCGCCACGTTGTATCGTTTGGGACCTGGCCGAGGTCGAGGCTTGGCTGATGGCCCGGCGGGCTGCGCCGATCCGGCGCGCCCAACACCCCGATGTCACCAAGCGTAAAACCCGCCCCGTCAAAGGGCGGGATCAAGCTCCATCAAGGGCATAGCTTGCGGCAAAAGCGTGGGGGCATACTTCCGGCCGTCGATCCAGGCGTCCACGGTATCCGCCCACTGCTGCATCATATGCCGACGCTGCACCTCATATTCGGCCTTGTTATAGACGCCGCGCGACGAACGCCCGTCCTCGTGCGCCAGGCACTTTTCGATCCAGTCGCTGTTAAAGCCCAGCTCATTTAGTAGCGTCGAGCCCGTCCGCCGCAGATCATGGACCGTGAATGGCTCCAGCGGCAGCCCCTCCTTCTTGGCTCGCTCGACGACAGCGTAGGTGATCCGATTGAAGGTCGCGCGAGACATTGGCGCATCCGCGTCGTACCGGGACGGCAAAAGATATCGAGAGTTGCCGGAGCAAGTCTTAAGCGCGATCATGATGTCTAACGTCTGTCGGCACAGGTAGACGTTGTGCGGTTTCGATCGCTTCATGCGCTCCTTCCTTCGGGATGGTCCAGACGGCGTTGTCGAAATCGATCTCGTCCCAAACTGCATCTTGCAACTCGCTCTTCCGGACCATGGTGAGCAGGTAGAGCTTCATACCGAGGCGGATCGTTGGCAACGTCGCAACATGCTCGAGCTGCTTGAACATGATGCGGATCTCTGCGGGCGAAAGCGCGCGGTCCTTCGGCGTAAAGGTAGCGATCGAGGCTGGACCGACGTCATCGGCCGGATTGGCGACCTTCTCGCCGTGCAGAATGGCAAAGCCGTAGATCTGCTTCAGGATATCCCGCACATGGATAGCAGTTGCAGGCGCACCCCGTTCGACGATCTTGCCGCAGTGAGTGCGTAGATCATCCGGTGTGATCTCAGTCAGGAGACGATTTCGCCAGACGGGCATGAGTTCGCGTTCGAAGATGGAGCGACGCATCGCGCGTGTGCTGTCGGCCATGGTCGCATTGGTCAGCCACTTCTCGCCGAACTGGCCGAAACTCTTTGCTTCCTTGATCCGGCGCTTCTCGCGCTGCTTCTCGATGGCGGGAGACCGCCCCTCGGTGATTGCGCGCCGCGCGTCGATGCATAGCTCGCGAGCCCTGGCGAGCGATATTCCGTCACGGGCATATCTGCCGAGATATACGGTCTCGCGCCTGCCGTTCAGCCGATAGTCGAGCCTGAATGAGATGGCGCCCGACGGCGCGACGCGCACATACATGCCGTCACGATCCGAAACCTTGTACATTTTGGCTTTTGGTTTCAAAGACTTGAGTGCTGCATCGGTCAACATTTCGGGCCTCCTTGCGGAAAAGTACCGTCACGCGGTTTTTGGAGGCCGATGGCGTATAAAACACTTATAATTCAGCGTCTTATAGCAAAGAAAGTACCGTCATGAGCCTCATTGCTCCTGACGGTACTTTCGTTTTTCCGGTTGATCAATGGGGGCGAGGCCCGTCAGCGAGGCCGCCAAACGCCATCTATGCCCACCGATAGATATCGATAGGCATAGGATGGTTTTATTTTTATTTTCAGTGACTTAGGACGTGCCGCAGCGTAAAATCGGCGGCGTTTGGATGGGCCTGAATCATTCCCATTCGATGGTGCCGGGCGGCTTCGACGTATAGTCGTAAACCACGCGGTTGATGCCCTGCACCTCGTTGACGATGCGGGTCGCGACGTTGCTCAGGAACGCGCCGTCGAAAGGATAGACATCCGCCGTCATACCATCGGTGCTGGTCACCGCGCGCAATCCGCATACGCTGTCATAGGTGCGGTAATCACCCATGACGCCGACGGTCTTGACCGGCAGCAGCACGGCGAATGCCTGCCAGATCGCGTCGTAGAGCCCCGCATTGCGGATCTCTTCGAGATAGATCGCGTCGGCCTTGCGCAGGATGTCGCAGCGGTCCTTGGTGACTTCGCCGGGGATGCGGATGGCAAGGCCCGGTCCGGGGAACGGGTGGCGGCCGACGAAGATGTCGGGCAGGCCCAGCTCGCGGCCCAGTTCGCGCACCTCGTCCTTGAACAGTTCGCGCAACGGTTCGACCAGTTGCATGTTCATGCGTTCGGGCAGACCGCCGACATTGTGGTGGCTCTTGATCGTGACGCTCGGCCCGCCGGTGAAGGAGACCGATTCGATCACGTCGGGATAGAGCGTGCCCTGCGCGAGAAAGTCTGCCCCGCCGAGCTTGTTGGCCTCTTCCTCGAACACGTTGATAAATTCCGCGCCGATGAACTTGCGCTTCTTTTCGGGATCGGTCTGGCCGGCGAGGCCCGCCATGAAGCGCTCTTCGGCATCCACCACCACCAGCGGGATGTTGTAATGGTCGCGGAACATGGTCTCGACCTGTTCGCGCTCATTCATGCGCAGCAGGCCGTGGTCGACGAAGACGCAGGTCAGCTGCTCGCCGATCGCCTCGTGGATCAGGATCGCGGCGACCGAGCTGTCGACCCCGCCGGAAAGGCCGCAGATGACCTTGCCGTCGCCGACCTGTTCGCGGATCTCGGCGATCTTGGTCGCGCGGTATTCGGCCATGGTCCAGTCGCCCGCCAGCCCGCAGACCTTGTGCGCGAAATTGGCGATCAGCTTGGCGCCGTCGGGCGTGTGGACCACTTCGGGGTGGAACTGGGTACCGTAGAACTTGCGGCTTTCATCGGCGATCACCGCGAAGGGCGCGCCGTCGGATACTGCCACGATTTCAAAGCCTTCGGCAAAACGGGTCACCTTGTCGCCGTGACTCATCCACACCTGGTGGCGCTCGCCCTCGTTCCATAGCCCGTCGAACAGGGCACAGGATTTGGTGACGGTGAGGAAAGCGCGGCCGAATTCGCCGCCTTCACCCGTTTCGTGCCCGGGGCGCACTTCGCCGCCGAGCTGGTGCGTCATCACCTGCTGACCGTAGCAGATGCCGAGGATCGGCAGGCCCGCCTCGAACAGCATTTCCGGGGCGCGCGGACTGCCTTCGTCGGGCACGCCGGCAGGTGATCCCGACAGAATAATACCCTTGGGTTTCAGCCGCTTGAAGGCCTCTTCCGCCTGAGAGAACGGGGCGATTTCCGAGTACACCCCGGCCTCGCGCACACGGCGCGCGATGAGCTGGGTGACCTGGCTGCCGAAGTCGACGATGAGGATGGAATCGGGGTGGTGGGATGCGTCCATGGGGAGCGGTTACGGGGGGTTTTGGGCGCTGTCCAGACTGGGGCTGGCGGGCGGCAGGATTAACTTGCGCAAAACGCAACACTCCCTGACCTTTTCTCACTTTAGTTCACGGGGCCGCAACTTTATTACAAGCCTCACAGCCGGGGCGAGAACCTCTCTCCAAGCAATTTCTCGTCCGGCAAAGAGATGGCGGCAGCGCTTCCCAAGAGCCTGTCGTCGCCTTCCTCCGGGCCGGCGGCCCAGTCGAATGACACTGCATTCCTCCTAGTGCAGGCGTCGCTCCCCCGGAGGCGATATGGCAGCGAGTAGAGACGCGGCCGCCGACACCTCCTCTCCCCCTCCCCAAGTGTCCGCGCCGCGTCTCGAACTCCTGCCGTACATCCGTAAATGGGGGTGGCAGTCGCATGGCCACTCGCCTCGCCGCATGCGCAAGAAAAGAAGGAAAAGATCATGACCGCAGCAGTTGGCCGCCTGGCCTTTCTCATCCTTGCGACCGGGTTCTCGAGCATCGTTCTCTCGCCCGCGTTCCTCTGATTACAGCATTGTTTCGGACGGGGTCCGCCCCGTCCTTCGACCCATGCCGCGCCGCCGGTTCGCGAAGCCTGCCCACCAGCAGTTTCTCGAAAAGGCCGCGCGGCATGTGTTCGATTGCGTGCAACTATACCGCGAGGCGCATTTTGCTGCGCATCCCCCTCCAGTGTTCCGAAGCAGGCCCCGAACACCCGCTTGATCGGCGGGAATTAAGCCGGTCACCCCCCTGCCCGGTGCCGAACCGGCCCGGAAGCGCCCCGCCTCTCACCAGTATTCCAGATTCCCGTGCGATCGCCCCCCGGGTGACGACTACAACCCCGTTCATCCAGCCGACAGGTCGCCAGCCATAACCCCGCCCAAACAAGGGGGGGTAATCGAATGACGCAATCGAGGCTTGGCCTGATGGGTGCCGCCATGCTGCTGTGGACCGGTACAGCGCAGGCGCAGGAACGCATCATCGATGCCGATGACCCGGTGATGACCTTCACGGTCGACGGGCAGGAAGCCGCGTTCGAAGTGACACCCGATGCCCCCGGCAATCCCGTGCTCTCCGCGGCATTTGCCGAGCGGCTAGGCCTCGAAGGCAGCATGGTGGCCGGCGTTCGCATGATCGGGACCACCAAATTACGCGCCCAGAGCAATCTGGTCAGGATCGATCTCGGCGAAGGCAAGCCCGAGAAACGGCGAGCCTTCTTCTTCGACACCGAAGCCCGGCGCTATCGCGGCGACGGCATTTTGGGGCCGGTGTCGCTGCCCGACCCGGTCATCACCTATCGTCTGCGCGATGTGCAGGATGGCGAGCGCGAAGTGACCCTGCCGATGGTCGAACACAAACGCGGCGGCTTCTATATCCGTCTGCCGATCGGCGACGATTACATTCCGACCTTCTTCACCTTCGAGCGCGAGGAAACCATGGCCAATGCCGCCGCTGGCGCGATGCTCGCCCAGGCTTACGGTGCGCGGATGGAAGGGGAGGCCCGCGACCTGCATATCGAATTCGGCATCGAGCGGCCCGTGCGCAGCCTCGTGTTCCAGAACGGCTTCACCCTCGGCGAGCTACCGGTCACGAATGTGGTCGTACGCTCACAGGACACCGGCTCGACCGCCGCGATCCCCGACGAGGCCAGCGATCCCAACGAGATCATCGTGGCGGGCGGCAAGGCGAAAACGGAGCCCCGGCTGTCGGTCGGCACGGCCAGCCTGAAACGCTGTTCCTCGCTCAGCTTCGACCGTAAGGCGGAAGTCATCCGCCTGTCCTGCAAGCTCGACTAGGCCGAAAAACTCGACAGGGTGAAAGCCAGGATCGCGCCCAGCGCGGTGGCGACGCCGGCCCAATGCGCCTCGGCCTTGTAGGCCTTGGGGAAGACCTCGGTCGCCAGGCTGGCGATCACCGCGCCTGCCGCCACGCAGCGGATGATGGCGAGCGTGCCCTCGCCCGCGCCGGTCAGCAGCAGATTGCCCGCAACCGCCGCGGCCGAGAGGATCGCCGCCGTGCCGATCCACAGCCACAGCACCTTGGCGCGCGAGTGCCGCCCCCCGGCCATTTCCTTCGCGCCGCCAGCCGCTTCGGGCAGGTTCGACAGCAGGATCGATCCCGCCAGCGCGGCCACTTCCAGCCCGCCCGCGCCGATCAGCGCCACGCCCAGCGCGAGGTTTTCCGGAATCCCGTCGAGCGTGATCGCCGCCAGCAATCCGCCGCCCGAATCGGATCCCCATTTCTCGTCGATCAGATAGTCGGCGACCGCGAAGGTTATCGCCCCCGCCGCCACGCCGAGCATGGCGTGAAACACGCTGCTTGTGTCGATCGAGGGCTGGATCAGCTCGCTGGTGACCGACAGCAGCAAGGCCCCGCCCGCCAGCGCGACGAGAAAGCCTTCGAGCTTTTCAGGCAGCTTGCCGTATATGCCCCAGGCAGCCCCGACGACCAGCGCGCCCGAGACCACCAGCACCACGGCGAGCAGCATCAGCATTCGATGACATTCACCGCGAGCCCGCCCTGGCTCGTTTCCTTGTACTTGTTGCTCATGTCGAGCCCGGTCTGGCGCATGGTCTCGATCACCTGGTCGAGGCTGACCAGCGTTTCCGCGCCCGTGCGGTGCAGCGCGAGCCGCGCGGCATTGACCGCCTTCACCGCGCCGATGGCATTGCGTTCGATGCAGGGCACCTGCACCAGCCCGCCCACCGGATCGCAGGTGAGGCCGAGATTGTGCTCCATCCCGATTTCCGCCGCGCTGGCGATCTGCACCGGCGATGCGCCCCACAGTGCCGCAAGCCCCCCCGCCGCCATCGAACAGGCCACGCCCACTTCGCCCTGACAGCCCATTTCCGCGCCTGAAATGCTCGCGCGCTGTTTATAGAGGAGGCCGATCGCGCCTGCCGTCAGCAGGAATTTGCGGCGGCTGTCGCGGCAGGGTTCTTCACCCGCCGTCACGCAATAGAAGCGGATGACCGCCGGGATGATCCCCGCCGCGCCATTGGTGGGCGCGGTGACCACGCGGCCCCCGGCGGCGTTTTCCTCGTTCACGGCCATGGCATAGCAATTGAGCCAGTCGAACAATTGTTCGCGCTCGTTCGATTGCGGATTGGCGGAGAGCTTGTCCCATAGATCGGGCGCGCGGCGTTCCACTTTCAGCCCGCCGGGCAGGATGCCGCGCTGCGTCAGCCCGCGTTGGATGCACTGGTCCATAGCCTGGGCCACGCGGTCGATGCCCTCCATGGTCTTGTCTCGCGGGCGAAAGGCGTCTTCGTTTTCCAGCACCAGATCGGCGATGGTCAGCCCGGTGTCCTTGCAGGCGGCCAGCAGTTCGGCGGCCGAACCGAAATCATGCGGCACGCTGGTGCCGGTGTTGATCCGGTCGCCCTTGGGCTTGCGTTTCAATTGCGTTTCGGAGGCCACGAAGCCGCCGCCGGTGGAATAATAGGTGCGCGCCGAAAGCTTCTCGCCCGCCTCGTCATAGGCGGCCAGTCGCATGCCGTTGGGATGCAGATCGGGAATGATGTGCCCGGCCAGATCGATCGCGGTGGATGGATCGAAAGCGATGTCGCGCTTGCCGCCCAGCGCCAGCCGCTTGCTCTCGCGCAGCTTCGCCAGCGCCTCGGCCGCCTCGTCGGGATGGGTGCGATCAGGCGCGAAGCCCATCAGCCCCAGCATGGTGGCATCCACCGTGCCGTGCCCCACGCCGGTCAGCGCGAGCGACCCCTGCAATTCCACCGCCACGCGCGCGACGCGGTCAAGCTTGCCCGCCTTGTCCAGCGCCCGCACGAAAGTCCGCGCGATGCGCATGGGCCCGACCGTATGCGAGGAGGAGGGACCGATCCCTATGCGAAAGATATCCAGCACCGAAAGCATGGGCGCGGAGATGCGCTCCAAAGCGTGTGAAATCAACCGGTATCACCTGAAACCGCCCTTGCTTTGACCTGTGGGTAAAACAGGGCCGAAATCTTTGGTTTTTTGCCCCCTCGCGCCTATATGATGGTCATGGACGAGAACATTCCCGAGAGCGGCGAAACCGCCCGTAAAAAGAACGCCTACGATTCCGATTCCATCAAGGTCCTCAAGGGCCTCGACGCGGTTCGCAAGCGCCCCGGCATGTATATCGGCGATACCGATGACGGATCGGGCCTCCACCACATGGTGTTCGAGGTTTCGGACAATGCCATCGACGAAGCCCTGGCCGGGCACTGCGACCTCGTCCTGATCGAACTCAATTCCGATGGCTCCGTCAGCGTGGAAGACAATGGCCGCGGCATTCCCGTGGACATGCACAAGGAAGAAGGCGTCTCGGCGGCCGAGGTCATCATGACCCAGCTCCATGCGGGCGGCAAGTTCGAGAACACCAGCGACGACAATGCCTACAAGGTATCGGGCGGCCTGCACGGCGTGGGCGTTTCGGTGGTCAACGCGCTGTCCGAATGGCTCGAACTCACCATCTGGCGCGACGGCAAGGAACATTGGATGCGCTTCGAGCACGGCGATGCGGTGGAATCCTTACGCGTCGTGGGCGATGCCCCGCCGGTTGCCTCCAACGGCGACGAGGACGGGCTGAAGAAGGGCACGCGCGTCACCTTCAAGGCATCGGAAGACACCTTCAAGAACGTGACCGAGTTCGATTTCGACAAGCTGGAGCACCGCTACCGCGAGCTGGCCTTCCTCAATTCGGGCGTGCACATCCTGCTGCGTGACAAGCGCCACGAGGAACCGCTGGAGCATGACCTGTTCTATGAAGGCGGCATCGCGGCCTTCGTCAAATATCTCGATCGCAACAAGCAGCCGCTGGTCAATGAACCGATCTCGGTCAGCGCGGAAAAGGAAGGCATCGGCATCGATGTCGCGCTGGAATGGAACGATTCCTATTACGAGAACGTGCTGTGCTTCACCAACAACATCCCGCAGCGTGACGGCGGCACCCATCTGGCCGCCTTCCGCGCGGCGCTGACGCGCACGCTCAACAATTACGCCACCTCTTCGGGGCTGATGAAGAAGGAAAAGGTGTCGCTGTCGGGCGAGGACATGCGCGAAGGCCTGACCGCCATCGTGTCGGTCAAGCTGCCCGATCCCAAGTTCGGATCGCAGACCAAGGACAAGCTGGTTTCTTCCGAAGTGCGCCAGCCGCTGGAATCGCTCATGGGCGAAAAGATGGGCGAATGGCTGGAAGAAAATCCCAACGACGCCAAGCAGATCATCCAGAAGGTGATCGACGCCGCCGCCGCCCGCGAAGCCGCACGCCGCGCCCGCGAGATGAGCCGCAAGGGCGCGATGAGCGTCGCCAGCCTGCCGGGCAAGCTGTCCGACTGCCGCGAGCGCGATGCGACCAAGGCCGAACTCTTCCTGGTCGAGGGTGATTCGGCAGGCGGATCGGCCAAGAACGGGCGCGACAGCCAGTATCAGGCGATCCTTCCGCTCAAGGGCAAGATCCTCAACGTCGAACGCGCGCGCTTCGACCGGATCATCTCGTCCAAGGAAGTCGGCACGCTGATCCAGGCGATGGGCACCGGGCTGCGCGATGAATTCAACCTCGACAAGCTTCGGTATCACAAGGTCGTGATCATGACCGACGCCGACGTCGACGGGGCGCATATCCGCACGCTGCTGCTGACCTTCTTCCACCGCCAGATGCCGGAAATCGTCAAGGCCGGGCATCTCTATATCGCGCAGCCGCCGCTCTATAAGGTGACGCGCGGCAAGTCCGAGGTTTACCTGAAGGACCAGCCCGCCTTCGATCGCTATCTGATCGATGCGGGCCTGCAGGGCCGCTATCTCGAAACCGCGGGCGGGCCGCGTGCCTCGGGCGATCTCGAAGCGCTGGTCCAGCACGCGCTGCGCGTGCGCAACCACATGAATTTCGTGCCGCGCAAGTACAAGGCCGACATCGTCGAGGCGATGGCCGTGGCAGGCGCGCTCGATCCCGACAGCGCCGACCGTTCGGCCGCGCTCGCCAAGGCGGCGAGCCACCTGCAGATGAACGATCCCGACGCGAAATGGTCCGCCGAAATCGGCGAGGACGGTCATGTCCGCTTCCACCGCGTGTGGCGCGGGGTGACCGACGTGCACGAGATCGAGGGCAAGTTCGTCGACAGCGCCGAAGCGCGCAAGCTGCACCGCGTGGCGCAGGAAAACGCCGAGGTCTACACCTCGCCCGTCCGCCTCGTGCGCGGCACCGAGGAAGACGCCGAAGACCAGGTCGACAGCGACGATGTCGAGGACGGTGAGGACGCTGGGGACAATGCGAACACCGCGCCCGCCGCGGGCGACGACACGCTGATCCTCCCGAGCCAGCTGGTCGACGCGGTGATGGCCGCAGGCCGCAAGGGCCTCAAGGTCAGCCGCTTCAAGGGCCTGGGCGAAATGGATGCCGAGCAATTGTGGGAAACCACGCTCGACCCCGAAAACCGCGCCCTGCTGCAGGTCAAGGTGGAAGACGCCGACATTACGGACGAAATCTTCACCCGCCTGATGGGCGACGTGGTCGAACCCCGCCGCGAATTCATCCAGGCAAACGCCCTGAACGTGGCGAACCTGGATATTTAGGGGGGCGCGCTTGTGCGCCCCTCTAAATGCGACAATTTTCAGCTAGGCCGCGGGCCCCTCGTCACTTCGGGGCTCCGCCTACTGCCTGGTAAAGTCCGACCAGCGCCGTCAGTTCGTCGGCTTTCGCCTGCACCAGCGACAGCTCCACGCCCAGCAGGGCGCGCTGGGCGTCGACCTGTTCGATATAGGGCGTGTAGCCGGCGCGATAGCGGTTGCGCGCGTGGCGCAGCGCATCGGCCACCGCCTCCCGCTGCGCCACCAGCGCGGCCTCCTGATCTTTCAGATTGGCCAGCACCGCCTTGCGGTCCTCCACTTCCCGAAACGCGTCGAGCACGGCCGAGTGATAGGCCCATGCCGCCTGATCGCGCTGCGCCGTGGCGCCGTCGAGCTGCGCCCGCAGCTTCCCGCCCTGGAAGATCGGCGCGAGAATGCTGCCGCCCAGCGACCAGACGCCGATCGGGTCGGCTAGCAGGTCGGACAAGGCCAGTCCGGCCGATGCCCCTAGGTCGATCGAGGGCATGAAATCCGCGCGGGCCACGCGCATCTTCGCGTCGGCCGCAACGATGCGGTACTCCGCGGCGGCGACATCGGGGCGGCGGCGGAGCAGTTCCGACGGGAGGGTCGCAGGAGCGGCAGGCTGACGCAGGTCCGCCAGAGTCCCGCCGCGCAGGATGGCGCCCGGCAGCTCACCGGTCAGCACGGACAGAGCGTTCTCCTGCCGCGCGATCTGACTCTTCAGCTGCGGGACCAGTTGCACGGCGGCCTGATATTCGGCCTCCGCCTGACGCAGCGGCAGCTGCGAGGTATAGCCCACTTCAGCCCGGTCGCGGGCGAACTTCACCGCCTCCTGCCGCGCCTGGAGCGTTTCCTCCAGAATGGCGAGCCGCCGATCGAGCGCCAGCAGGGTGATGTAGCCACTGGCGGTCGCCGCGGTGACCGAGAGGCGCGCTGCCTCCTGCGCCGCCGCGCTCGCCGCGACGCCTGCCTCGGCGGCATCCACGCGCGCAGCGTTCTTGCCGAACAGGTCGAGCTCGTAGGACGCACGGAACGTAGGCTGCGCGACCGCGACGGTGCGCGGCTGGCCGAAGGGCGAGACTTCGCGGCGGTAGGCACCTTCCGCGCCCGCGCCGAGGGTCGGGAGCAGGTATCCGCGCGAGCCGAGCTCGGTCGCGCGCGCTTCTTCCACGCGGGCAGCCGCGATCTGCACGTCGGCATTGTTGCGCTGCGCCTGTTCGACGAGGCGCGAGAGCTGCGGATCGCCGAAGCCATTCCACCAGTCGCGTTCGACCGGGGCGGTGACATCGAGCCGGGTGCGCCACTGCGCCGGTGCGGACACAGCCGCTTCGGGAGGGGCGTCCTGCAACGTGGGCGCACAGGCGCTCAGGGCGAAAGCGGAGCTGGCGATAAGAGCGAGAGAACGGCGCATCACCATCAGTCCTCCGTATGCACGGTGGCGACCACCGACATGCCGGGGCCAAGGCGCTTTGCGGCGGCCTGCCCCTTGTCGAGCACGATGCGCACCGCGATGCGCTGCGGCACTTTCACGAAATTGCCCGCACCCGTATCGGGCTTCACCAGGCTGAATTCGCTGCTGGCGGCAGGCGCGATGCTCTGGACGCGGCCCGTCAACTCCACTCCGCCGAGGGCGTCCACCTCCAGCGTGGCGCGCTGGCCGACCGCCATGTCGGCGGTCTGCGTTTCCTTGAAATTGGCGACCACCCACAGATCGTCAGGCACGATGAACATGAGCTGCGTGCCAGCGTTGACCAGCTGGCCGACGCGCGCGGCCACTTCGCTGAGCCGACCCGCGCGCGGGGCACGGATTTCGGTGCGCGCAAGTTCGAACTCGGCCAGTCCGCTCGACGCCTCGGCCCCGGCGACCTGCGCTTCGAGCGCGCCCCGGCCGACGCTGACCGAACGCAGGTTCTCCGCCGCGATGGCCCGCTGCGCCTGCGCCTGCTGCACGCCGGCCTGCGCCTGTTGCAGTGCCGCGCGCGCCTGGTCGCGCTCGCGCAGCGACACCGAGCCTTCATCGACCAGTTCAGCAATGCGGTTCATGTCGGCCTGCGCCTTCTGCAGAGCGGCGCGTGCGGAAGCGACTGCGGCATCTTGCAATTTGAGCTGCGCCTGCGCCGAACGCTGGCTCTGCGCGCTGTTGGCGAGCGTGGCCCGCTGCGCCGCCGAATTGGCCGCGCCCTGCCGGACCTTCTCGCGGAACGGCGCATCGTCGATCCGCGCCAGCAGATCGCCCTTTTCAACCCTTTGGAAATCCACCACGGGCACCTCGACCAGATAGCCGCCGACCTGCGGGCTCACCGCCGTGGTGCGGCCGCGGACATAGGCATTGTCGGTGGTCTGGTCGCCGCCTGCGAAAGGCGGCAGACCCCAGGCGTAGAGCGCGGCGAGCACGCCGACCAGCAGCAGCAGCACGGCAACCGCGATGCGGCGGCGCGAGGGGTCGGGCGACCACCCCGTCGTGCGTTCAGGAGCGGCTGTGGTTTCGGCGTCCGTTTCGAGATCGGCCTGCGCCGGGGTTGCTTGCGTCATTGTTTCGTCCTTGCGCGCATGGCCTCCATGAAGGCCAGTTCCTTGGCGAGCGGATTGCGCCCGCGAATCTTGTTGATGAGCCACGGCACGAACAGCGCGGCAAAGGTCACCGCCGACAGCGTGGCGATGAGGAAAAACACGTCGTTGAAGGCCAGCACGGCAGCTTCGCGGCTAATCTCTCGCGTGACGTTTGCCATCGCGGTCTGCTGTTGCAGCGCGGGATCGCCTTGGAGCGATGCGACCCTGCGCGCGGCATTGCCGACCGTCTGCGCGAGCTGCTGGTTGGCCATCGTCAACGTGCTGCCTGCATCGATGAGATGCGCTTTCAGGCGCACCGTGTGGAAGGCGGACAGCAGCCCGATCCCGGCAAGGCCGCCGACCGATTGCGACAGCGAGAAGACCGCGATGAAGCTGATGACATAGCTTGGCCCCGCGGCCAGCGCGCGCAGCATGCCTTCCATCATGATCGGCCCCATCGCGAACACGGCGGCAAAGGCGATTGCGGCCTGCGTCCAATACATGTCCTGCGGGCGGGTGAGCACGCCGCTGCGCGTATCGGCAAAGGCGGCGACGCCGATCACCAGAATCGCGAACAGCACCGGACGCGTGAGATCGCGCGGGTCGAGCCGCACCACCGATAGCGCCACTCCGGCAATTGTCGCGCCGGTCAGGATCCAGAAATAGCTCGTCAGCTGCTCGCTGCCGTAACCGAGGGCCGAGAACAGTCCGCTCGCGCCGAAGCCCTGTTCGGAGACGAGGACGCGCACGGTTGCCCCGATCAGCGCCAGCGCCAGGATCGACCGGCTCGACAGCCAGCTGAGGTCGAGCATGGGGCTTTGCCGATGGGCTTCGATCAGAAAGCATCCGCCCAGCCCGAGGATCGCGACCACCAGCGCATAGCCGAGCCACGGCGTATCCCACCACTGGATGCGGCCCTGGATCAGGAAGGTGCACAGCGCGCCAACCCCGATCACGAACAGCGCGATGCTCGGGATGTCGAGCTTCTCGAAAGTCGGCTTGCGGATACCCGGCGGCAGGCGCAGCGCGTAGACCAGCGCGAGCCCGACCAGCGACAGCGCGAACTGGAACTGGAACACATGGGTGATGTTCCCGTCGACCATCAGGGCCGGCGACAGCGCGCGCGTAAGCGGGAAGGCAATCTGCGACAGGCCGAGCGATATCACCAGCCCTGCCACGCGGACGGCGGACGGCAGGCCCTGCATCAGGTAATAGATGGCGAGTGCCGACAGCCCCGCGGCCGTCACCCCCGCGACTGCTCGCGCGGCCAGTTCCGGATAGTAACCGGGGCCGACCATCTGCACGAAATTGGCAGCGACCAGGCTCAGCATGGCCCAGCGCACGAAGGGCTGGATGCCGAATTCCTGCCGGACGCGGAACAGCAGCATGCTCATCGTCGCATAGGTCGAGTAGAAGGCCACGGTCAGCCATCCCGCCTCGACCGGGGTGAGCGCGAATTCGGCCTGCAGCGCGGGCGCATTGGCAAGCAGGAAGCCGTTCTGCGAGCCGCCGAGCAGCCCCATGAAGATCCCGATCGCAAAATAGATTGCGCGGCGCGCGTGCGGATGATCGGGATTGGCGGGAGAACCCGGGAGGATCGGCATCTCGTGGGGCTTGAAGCGATAGCCGCCCACGGTGTCGACGAAGTGAGGGTGCTCGCTCATAGCGCCAGCGCCCCTTCGACCAGCGTGGCCTCGAGCGCGGCGGCAAACTCCGCATCGCCGGCAATCCCGTCGACAAGCTTGCCGAGACGCTCACGCCGCACGACAGAGCTGGCGGCGCAGTAGATGAAATTGGCCACGCGGAACTGGAGATAGGCGGGCGGATCGGCACGGTCCTGTGCGGCTGCTTGCGCCAGCTCGTTGAAGTGGCGGTGCAGCGGCAGCGACAGCGTCTCGAGCAGCCATTGCGACCGGTCGCTGTCGAACGTGATATCGCGCAGCAGCAGCCGGGGGACTTCGGGGCGCTGGAGAAGATGGGCGAGGAAGGCCCGCGCCGACCGGTCGAGCCGGGCCTGCGCATCCATCTCTTCGGCATCGGCCAGCACCGCCTCCAGCGCCGCGCGCAGTTCGCGCCCCGCCTGCGCGACGATCGCCTTCCACAACCCTTGCTTGCCCCCGAAATGATACGAGATGAGCGCCACGTCGACCCCCGCATCCGCCGCAATCTCGCGCATGGAGGTCGCGTCGAAACCCTGCGCGGCGAACCGATCCGTCGCCGCGCGAGCGATCGCGCTGCCGGTATCCGTATCCGTATTGTTGGGGCGTCCACGCCCGCGTCGCTCAGTCATTCACCTTTCCTTGTGCGATGCAACATAAGCGATCGTAATTTTATATTCAATAGGCGTTGAATAATGGTGGTTGTAGCGGCCGACAGCGTCTTACCCACTTTTTCTCGACGGATTAAGTCGAGCCTCGCTCAGCCCGCCATCAGCCTTGTACGCGGACCTTACATTGGGAGGGGGCAGACGTTCTGTTGCTTGTTCGTGACTGAGTAAGCCGAACAATCGGCATATGGACTAGAGTCCATTCTCTCCGGTCAATCATCAGCGCTCTTTCACATGGGGACACACGTCCACCAGCAACCGAAGCGTTGAATCTTTCTCGCCGAAGATCTATACCTTAAGGTATGGAAAAGGTTGCAACACGAGGTCGCCCGCGCGAATTTGATACTGACGAGGCGCTTGGCCAGGCGCTGCGTCTGTTCTGGCAAAAGGGTTATGAAGGCACATCGCTGAGCGATCTGACCGAAGCCATGGGGATTACCCGTCCGAGCCTCTATGCAGCGTTCGGTAACAAGGAAAACCTCTTCAGCTTGGCGCTCGATCTCTACGAAAAGGACAAGCTTGCCTATATCGGCGAAGCGGTCGAGGCGCCCACCGCGCGTGCTGTTGCCGAGACGCTGTTGCTCGGCGCCGTGGACGTGGCCACCGGCGGCGAATGCCGCGGCTGCATGGGCGTGATTGCGTCCGTCGGTTGCCAGAGTATCGAGCCTTCGATCCGTGACGACGTCAATGCGCGCGCGGAATCGGCGAAACAGTTGATCGTCGACCGGATGCAGCGCGCCATCGATGCCGGCGAGTTCGTTGTCCCCACCGATGCCACGGCAATCACGCGCTACCTACTGGCTCTGATGCAGGGCATGTCGGTTCAGGCCCAGTCGGGCGCCAGTCGCGCCGAACTTTTGCAAGTAACTGAATCGGCGCTTCTTTCCTGGCCCTCACGCTGAGATTTTCTCGATCTGAGAATAAAAATACCTAGCGGTACATAAATTTCGCTTGACCTGAACACCAGATTAAATACTTATCGGTACAGATAGTCGCATGGCGATGCTTCGCTGCGCGGCGGCTGGTTGCCGCAAGCCTCCGGTTAATCCGAATTCACAGCGTTTTGCTCCCAAAGCCCGTGCTTTTGGAGGCGATAGCGCTCGTCTCGATAAGGTCAGGTATACTCCATGTTCGACACACCGTTCGATCGCCACGCAGATGAAGCCGCCGAAGAGCGCCGCGCTCAGCACATTTCTGAAATTCTGGACGAACCCGAGCAGGACGATGAGGATCGATCAGACAGCCCGGTTGCGCGGCCACGGCCCAAGCGGCGCTGGCTCGCCTTCGCCCTCATCGTAGCCGGATTGGGCGGGGCGTGGTGGCTAACGGGAGATGAGCCTGTCGCCACTGCCGCGGCGGGTCCGCCAGCGGTGACAGCCGCGCATCCGCTGCAGAAGGAAATCACCGAATGGGATGAGTTCGTTGGCCGGTTCGAAGCCAGTCGCAGCGTCGAAGTTCGCCCCCAGGTTACCGGCGAGATTACGCGTATTCACTTTATCGACGGCCAGTTCGTGCAGCAGGGTGCGCCGCTCTTCACCATCGATTCTCGCGCTTACCGCGCTGCGCTCGCCGAAGCGAAAGCCGAAGTCGCGCGCGCCGACAGTGCGCTGGCCCTGTCGCGCGATAATCTGGCACGCGCGCAGCGGCTGATTTCCGATGATGCGATTGCCGGGACCGAGATCGACCGCCTCCAGGCCCAGGTCAGAAACGATGCCGCAATCCTCGCCGCCGCCAAGGCAAGAGTATCCGCACGCGCTCTCGATGTTGGCTTCACCACGGTGCGGGCGCCGATTTCAGGGCGGATTTCCGACCGCCGTATCGATGCGGGCAATCTCGTATCCGGCGGGGGCGGAAGCGCGGCCACGCTCTTGACGACAATTAATGCGGTCGACCCGGTCTATTTCGAATTCACCGGCTCCGAGGCGCTGTTCCTCAAGGCGCGCCGCGAAGGGCTCGACAAGGGCACACCGGTCGAAATCCGTCTGCAGGACGAGACCGATTATCGCTGGCATGGCACGCTCGATTTTACCGACAATGGCCTCGACAGCCAGTCGGGTACCATCCGTGCGCGAGCCGTGGTTCGCAACGGCGAGGGCTTTCTTGCGCCCGGACTATTCGGCCGCATGCGCCTCGCTGCCGGCGGCACGCACCAGGCGCTGCTCGTTCCCGACACGGCCATCGTGACCGACCAGACGCGCAAGCTGGTCCTGGTAGTGCAGAACGACGGGACTGTGGCGAACCGCCCGGTTGAACTGGGCCCGCTCGTGGGCGGCCTCAGAGTGATCGAGGAAGGTCTCAAGCCAAACGACCGGGTGATCATCAAGGGTACGCAGATGCCAATGCCAGGACAGAAGGTCACTGCGCAGAATGGCCGTATCGTCGCCTCCGCCCCGGCGGGCGACAAGGCGAGGGAAGCGCCCATGGCGACCCCTGCCTCCTCGGCCAGCCTCGCCAGCTAGACGCGGCGCGTTCCGCGTCCCGCCCCACCTCCAACGCCCCCATTTCACGCCCGGAGTGCGTCCATGAACATTTCCCGCTTCTTCATCGATCGGCCGATCTTCGCCTGCGTCCTCGCGGTGCTGGTGACGCTGGTCGGTGCAATTTCCTACTTCTTCCTGCCGGTCAGCCAGTATCCCGACATCGTCCCGCCGACGGTAACCGTGAATGCGGTCTATCCAGGCGCCTCGGCCGAAACGGTGGCCGATACCGTCGCCAATCCGATCGAGCAGGAGATAAACGGCGTCGACGGGATGCTCTACCAGTCGAGCGAATCCACCGGCGACGGGCGGATGACGATCACCGTCACCTTCGCTCCGGGCACCGATCTCGACGAGGCGCAGGTGCTGGTCCAGAACCGCGTCGCGATTGCCGAGGCGCGGCTGCCCGAAGAGGTCCAGCGTCTCGGCATCGTCACCCGCAAAACCACGCCCGACTTCCTGATGGTGGTCAACCTGATCTCGCCCGACGGTTCGCTCGACCGGGAATATATCTCGAACTACGCGCAGACCCGGATCAAGGACCGGATCGCGCGGCTTGAGGGCGTCGGCGACGTCCAGATGTTCGGCCAGCGCGAGCTGGCGATGCGCGTGTGGATCGATCCGGGCCGCGCCGCCGCGCTAGGCCTGACGGGCAGCGATGTCGTGCGTGCGCTGAGGGCGCAGAACGTGCAGGTAGCCGCCGGTACGCTCGGCCAGCAGCCGAGCCCCGATTCCGCCTTCCAGCTCAATGTCGAGACGCAGGGGCGCTTCACCAGCCCGGACCAGTTCGGCGAGGTGGTGATCCGCACCGACGACCAGGGCCGCCAGATCCACGTCAGCGACGTGGCGCGGGTCGAGATCGGCGCGGCGGACTACGCGACCTCGGCCTACCTCAACGACACGGATTCGGTGATCCTGCCGGTTTTCCAGAAGCCCGGCTCCAACGCGCTCGCCGCGGCGGAAGGCGTCAAGGCGACGATGGACGAGCTGGCGGCCGATTTCCCGCAGGGCCTCGAATACCGGATCGTCTACAACCCGACCGAATTCATCGCCGAGAGCATCGATGCGGTGCTGCACACCCTGCTTGAAGCGGTGGTGCTGGTGGTGCTGGTGATCATCGTCTTCCTGCAGAAGGCGCGCGCCTCGATCATCCCGGTGCTCGCCATCCCGATCTCGCTCGTCGGCACCTTCGCGGTGCTCGCGATGCTGGGCTATTCGCTCAACAACCTCTCGCTGTTCGGGCTGGTCCTCGCGATCGGGATCGTGGTCGACGACGCGATCGTGGTGGTCGAGAATGTCGAGCGCAATCTGGAGGCGGGCTACAGCCGGCTGGAAGCCGCGCGGCGATCGATGGACGAGGTCGGCAGCGCGCTGATCGCGATCGTGCTGGTGCTGTGCGCGGTGTTCGTGCCGACGCTATTCATGGGCGGCCTGTCGGGCGAGTTCTACAAGCAGTTCGCGGTGACGATCTCCGCCGCCACCATCATCTCGCTGTTCGTGTCGCTCACGCTTTCACCCGCGCTGTCCGCGCTGCTTCTGCGGCCGCACGAGCACCTGCCCGAAAACGCGCCGCGCTGGCGCAAGGCGATCGAGAGGGCGGGCGACAAGTTCAACGCCGGGTTCGAGCGCTTCAGCGACAGCTATGCGCGCCTGACCGGGCGGCTGGTGGCGATGCCCCGGCGCATGATGCTCGCCTATGGCGTGCTGATCGGCCTCACCGGGGTCGCATTGGCGATGACGCCCACCGGCTTCGTGCCGCAGCAGGACCAGGGCTATTTCGTCTCGGTCATCCAGCTTCCCCCGGGATCGTCGACGACCCGCACCGATGCGGTAATGAAGAAGGTCGCCGAGCGTGTGCTGCCGATCGAGGGGATCACGGGCACGGTGATGCTGTCCGGCTTCGACGGCACGACGCAGACCCAGTCCGCCAGCTCGGCCGCCGCCTATTGGGTGCTCGACGATTTCCATCACCGTGAGGGCAATGGCCAGTCGATCGACGAACTGATCGCCAAGGCGCAGGCGGCGACCGCCGATATCAACGAGGCGCGCCTGATGATCGTCAAGCCGCCCGTCATTCAGGGGATCGGTTCCGCCGGCGGCTTCCGCATGATGCTGAAGGACGATTCCGGGCAGGGCTATCGCCAGATGCAGGACGTGGCCAATGCCGTCATCGCGCAGGCCAATCAGCAGGAAGGGCTGGCCGGCGTCTATACCTTCTTCGACACCGGCACGCCGCGCGTGAAGACCGATATCGACCGCGAAAAGGCGCAGATGCTGGGCGTTTCGCCGAGCGACATCTTCGACACGCTGTCGGTCTATCTGGGCAGCGCCTTCATCAACGACTTTAACCTTCTGGGGCGGACCTACCGTGTCACCGCGCAGGCGGATGCGAGCTATCGCGACGATGTCAGCGATATCGGCAACCTGTACGCCCGGTCCGGCAACGGGGCGATGGTGCCGCTGGGATCGGTTGCGACCGTGACCGACACCACTGGCCCGTACCGCGTCAGCCGCTACAACCTCGCGCCCGCAGTGGCGATCGACGGCGACACCGCGCCGACAAGCTCGACCGGGCAGTCGCTGGTGACGATGGAGAAGGTCGCGGCGGAAACCGTGCCGCAGGGCTATTCGACCGAATGGACCGGCATCGCCTTCCAGCAGGCCAGCACCGGCAACACCGCGATCTATGTCTTCGGGCTGGCCGTGCTGCTCGTCTTCCTGGTGCTGGCGGCGCAATACGAAAGCCTGATCATGCCGCTGGCGATCATCCTGATCGTGCCGATGTGTCTGCTGGCGGCGATGATCGGGGTCAATCTGATGGGCATGGACAACAACGTCCTCACCCAGATCGGGCTGGTCGTGCTGATCGCGCTGTCGGCCAAGAACGCGATCCTAATCGTGGAGTTCGCCCGGCAGGGCGAGGCGCTGCATGGGCTCTCGCCAATCGATGCGGCGGTGGAGGCGGCACGCACGCGCCTGCGCCCGATCCTGATGACCAGCTTCGCCTTCATCCTCGGCTCGGTCCCGCTGGTGATCGCGACCGGCGCGGGCGCGGAACTGCGCCAGGCGCTGGGCACGGCGGTGTGCTTCGGCATGCTTGGCGTGACCGGCTTCGGCCTGATCTTCACGCCCACTTTCTATGTCGTTTGCCGCGCTCTGGGCGACCGGCTCGTATCGCTGCGCGGCCCCCGGGGCAGCTCAGATGTGCGCCCCGCCATGCAGCCCGCCGAATAGGAGCCTTGCTCATGAATTTTCGCACATTTCTCTTCCCTGCCGTTTCCGCGTTGGCCCTGGCGGGCTGCGCGGCGGGGCCGGACCACATCGCGTCCCTTCCCATCCGCGATGTGGAAACCGGCCCCTTCCTCTCAGCCGAGGCAGATAGCGTATCCGCCGCGCCCCTCCCGCAGGATTGGTGGCGTCTGTATGACGACCCCGTTCTGGATGGATTGGTGGCCGATGCACTCGCCGCAAACACCGATATCGAGCAGGCCGTCGCCCGCATCGACCGTGCCCGTGCCGCGCTGCGGGGGGCGCGGGCGGACCGACTGCCGCAAGTGGGGCTAGACGCATCGGCTGGCTATGGACGCACGCCCGAAGCGCAGACCCTGCCGGGGCAGGACCGCGACGGTGGTCAGTTCTCGATCGCCGCCGATATCGCCTATGAAGTCGACCTGTTCGGCCGGGTGAGCAGCGGTATCGCGGCCGCGCGCGGCGATGTTGCCGCCGCCAGCGCCGATGCCGAAGCGGTGAGGGTGATGGTGGTGGCGGATACCACGAGCGCCTATGCCGATGCCGCCAGCGCGGCAGCCCGGTTGCGCGTGGCGCGCTCGATCGTCGACCTGCTCGAAGACAGCCTCCGCCTGACCCGGTTGCGGCATGATGCAGGCTATACCGATGGCCTGGCAGTGGCGCGGATCGAAAGTCTGGTGGAACAGCGTATGGCCACCATTCCCGCGATCGAGGCAGAGCGCCGCGCTGCCCTGTTCGCATTGGCCACTCTGACAGGCCGGGCGCCTGCGGAGCTGCCGGCGGATATCGGCGCACGAACGGTTCCGCTCGAAATCGCCGCGCCGCTGCCGGTGGGGGACGGCACGCAGATGCTCGCGCGCCGCCCGGATGTTCGGGCAGCCGAACAGCGCGCGCTGGCCGACGGAGCGCGGATCGGGATTGCCCGTGCAGACCTTTATCCGCGCATCACGCTGGGTGGGACTATCGGATCGGATACGACAAAGCTGGGAGATCTGTTTGCCGGAGGGCCGCTGGGCTTCGTGCTTGGCCCGCTGATCGATTGGGCTTTTCCCAATCGCGAGCCGGTTTACGCCCGGATCGATGCGGCCGAGGCGAATGCCGCCGGATCGCTCGCCGCCTTCGACGGAACCGTGCTCGTGGCGCTCCAGGAGGCGGAGACAGCCTTGTCGAATTACGCCCGTGCGCTGGAACGGCGGCGTATTTTGGTGGCAGCAGTAGCATCCGCGGAACGCGCCGCGCGGATCGTCCGCGCCCAGAACCGAGAAGGCCTGGTCAATTCCCTCGACACGCTGGACGCGGAGCGCACGCTGGCTGAAGCGAGCGCCGAACTCGCCGAGCAGGACGCCGCCGTCTCGCGAGATCAGATCGCGGTGTTTCGCGCCTTGGGCGGCGGCTGGCAGCAAGACATTGGAGGCCAAAATGGCGAAGAATAGGGATCCTTGGTGGCACCCCCACCGTGACGCCTTTGCCTCTGCAACCCTGGGGTTTTTGATCACCTCAGCTGTCCTGCTTTGGCCGATTCTTGCGCCTCCCGCTTAAGCCTTCAACGACACACATGAGAGGCTTTTAAGGGCAGACGAAGGTCAAATTTGCAAAATTTGCCGGCTTCTAAGCTGGCCTCAAATCAGTTTCTGAAACCTCTCCGCCAGTATCGCCGTTATGTTCTAATAATCCTGCCTCGTATATCCGCGGTCAGAAAGTCCCTACCTTTTATTACCGAAATTAGTGGTTTCCAAATCATGAGGAAAGGTCAGCGTGATTCGCAATCCCGGGTTAGCGTTCATGATCCTGAGTGAGGCGCCGAGCCGAGCCGCGGCCGAGCGGACGATGGCGAAGCCCAAGCCGCTGCCTTCGCTGCCTCGCGCGGTCGAAAACCTCGCGAAGCGTTCGCCGATCCGCGCCATTTCAGCTTCGGATAATCCCGGACCATCATCCTCGACCGCGATCGAGGAGCCGCAAACATCGTCACTTACCACGGTTATCAACACGGTCCCGCCGCGACGATTGTAACGGATCGCATTGTCTAGCAGATTGGAGAGGATCTCGAAGATTAGCGTGCGATGGCTCTTCACCGTGGCCTGCAACGGTGCCTCAAGATGAATATCTATTCCAGCGCCAATCGCCTGATTGATTCGCCGGTTGATGACAGCAGCCGCGACTTCGCCCAAATCGACAGTTTCGCGCCTTGGCGTGAAACCCTCTTCCTCTGCCCGTGCCAGCGCCAGCAGCTGGGTCAAGAGATGTTCGAGCCGGTCGGCTGCGGAGGCGATTTCCCCAAGCGCGTCGGGATTGCCACGACGGGCGAGCGCAACCTGTACCTTAAGCACGGCAAGCGGCGTACGCATCTGATGCGAGGCGTCGGCAGTGAAGCGCCGAATGCCCGACGTTGCACTGTCCAGCCGCGCCAGAAGCCTGTCGAAGGCGTCTGCCAATGGACGCAACTCGGCCGGCAAAGGACCGGACTGCAGAGGAGAGAGATCGGGCATCGCGCGCGTATCGCGGGCAGCCACGGCGTTACCCAACTGTGTCAGCGGCCGCAGGCTCCAGCCCAATGCCGGTCGGATCAGCGCCATCGCCACGCCGATCAGCATAAGCTCTCCCAGCAGCAAAAGCACAATTAGCCTCCGCCGGAGAGCGCGCCGACTGTCGAGTGTTTCAGCAAGCTGCACGATCACCGGCGCTTCGATCCCGGGCAATTCACGGCGCATTTCTGCAATGCGGATATCCTGATCCTTGTACCGTTCATAACGAAAGCGCGGCATTTCTAAGGGGACGTCGGCAATAAGGGGTGCGGACAGGTCGGCGTATCCGGTTAACGCCTTTTCGCCGACCGCGATGCGGTAATAGATATTGTCGCGCTCGCTATTTTCCAGCATCCCGAAGGCGGCCTCCGGAAGGTCGAGCGTTACCTGGCCCCGCTCGACCTCAACCGTTTCGGCAACCGCCTCCAGTGCGCCGCCGAGTACGCGATCATTCCCGCGCCGGACCACGTCCGCAATCAGCGTTGCGCCGGCAAGCCCCAACAGCGCGGCGATGACCAGCAGTGGTGCCAGCATCGTGGCGAGGAGCCGCGTCCGCAGCGCAAGCGTGGTCTCTTGCGCGTTCTCAGTCGCCATCGAGCATGTAACCCACGCCTCGGATCGTGCGAATGACCGGCCCGTCCGATGAGAGCTTGGTACGGAGCCGCGCGATGTTTACCTCGATGGCATTCGGACCGACGGGCTCGTCATAGCCGAACACCTCCGACTGCAGCGTCACGCGCGATACAATCTGGCCCGCACGGGTGGCCAGTGCATCAAGCACTGCCCATTCGCGCCGGCGAAGGTCGAGCGCGCGCGCGCCGACCCGCGCTTCGCCGCGCGACCGGTCCATCACCAGCATGCCGACTTTCAGTTCCGGCGTCGGATTACCGCCGCGCCGCCTGCCGAGCGCACGGATGCGTGCTTCCAGTTCCGCAGGCGCGAAAGGCTTGCGCAGGTAGTCGTCCGCTCCGAGGTCGAGCCCGTGCACGCGATCGTCGAGCCCGTCGCGAGCGGTCAGCATCAGCACCGGGACTCGGTTTCCACTGCGCCGAATCGTTTCGAGAACCGCGAAGCCATCTAGGTCGGGCAGGCCCACATCGAGGACGATGAGAGCATAGGCATCGTCGGCAGCGACCATCAGCGCATCCTCGCCGGTTGAGACATGATCGACCGCGTTCCCCGCCTCCCGCAACAGCTGAACGATGGCGCGGGCCAGTGCCGCGTCATCCTCGACAATCAGGATTCGCATGATGCTGCGGAGCCGTGAAAGGCGCATGAAAGGTTGCTTACATATCTCACGGTCGCAAGCTTATCCGAACTTAGAGACGGAAAGCGAGAGGACCTGATCGATGCGACTACTGATTTTGTCGATAGCGATGCTTGTGGTGGGTGCATCAGGATGCCGGGATGCGCAACGCCCGGCCGGCTATCCCCCATCCTATGAAACGCTGATCGCGTCGGCCCGCGAGGAGGGAATGGTGCGTGTCTATGGCGCTACCGACAGGGCCGCGGTGCAGCCTGCTATCTCCGGCTTTGAGGCGGCCTATCCAGGCATATCCGTGGATTACGAGGATCTGCAATCGCGCGCTGTCTACGACCGGGTGGTTCGCGAGAGCGATACTGGTCAGCCCGGCGCCGATCTGGTCCTGTCTTCAGGAATGGCTCTGCAGACAAAGTTGATCAATGACGGTTACGCGCAGGCCTATCGTAGCCCCGAGAAGCCCGCGCTTCCCACGACCGCAGTCTGGAAGGACATGGGCTATGGCCTAACTTCCGAGCCGATCGTCTTCGTCGTCAATCGCCAGCTTGTCCCTGCCGAGCAGGTGCCGCAGACGCACGATGCGTTCGAACAGCTGCTGGTCGATCGGCGCCAGGATTTCATGGGCAAGGTCACGACCTACGACCCCGCGAAAGCGGATGCGGGCTACCTCTACCTGACGGAAGATTATGCCACCACCCGCGACACAGAATCGCTGATCGAGGCCATTGCCGATACCCGGCCCATGCTGTCTTCCACCAGTGCGGAGATGCTGGATGCGGTGGCGGAAGGACGAGCAGCCATCGCCTATAACGTACTGGGCTCTTACGCTTTGGCCCGCGCTAAACGCGACGAGCGGATCCAGGTGGTCTTTCCGAGCGACTATACGATTACCGCGTCTCGGGTTGCCTTTATCGCTCGCGACGCTCGACATCCCGCAGCGGCGCAGCTTTTTCTCGACTTCCTGTTGTCGCGCAGCGGCCAGATGCTGCTCGCTCAGCAAGGGCTGTCGCCCGTACGGAGTGATATCGGCAATCGGATGCCCTCGCGGGAGCAGCAGCGACCAATCCGGATCGGGCCCCAGCTTCTCGTCCACCTCGATTCCATCAAGCGCCAGCGCTTTCTTGCCGAATGGCGCGCACTTCTTGCCGAAGGCTCAAATCCATCATGAACACGCTCCGTTTCACCTGTTCCGCGGTCGCAATGCTAGCCGCGTCGCCCGTGCTGGCGCAATCGCCGGCCGAGCCGGATCTCGAAGAACTGGTCCGCCAACAGGCTGCCGAAATTGCGGAACTGCGGGTCCGGCTCGACCGGCTGGAGCACGAGCGTGACGGTGTGGCTGCCGATGCTGAAACGCAGCAGATGGCGCAGATCGACCCAGCAGCAGACGCGGAGCAGACCAGCGCTTCGGGAGTGGTCGCCGACTGGGGCGACGGTCTGCCAACGTTTCGGTCCGCCAACGGCACCTACACCTTCAAGCCGCGCGGTCGCATCCTGGCTGATGTCAGCTCAACCTTCGGGTCGCGCTACGACGCGCGCAATCATACCGCGACTGGAATGCGCGCCCTCAGGATGGGTGTGGAGGGCGGCGTCGGACGCCGCTTCTTCTATCAGTTTGAAGCCGATTTTTCGGATAACGACATCGATGTAGCAAGCGCATTCCTGGGCTGGCGCGACTCGATCGGCTCCGAAATGGCCTACGACATACGAGTAGGCCACGTGTTCAATGATCGGAGCTTCGAAGGCAGCACGTCGTCAGATGCCACACCGTTCTTGGAACGGTCGGTGGTCGCCACAGCCATCATTCCGCAGCGCGGTTCCTACGGGATGGGGGCCATGTCGCGCCTGTTCTGGGACAACGGCCACGTCTCCTTGGCGGTTACTGGGGACCGGCTCGACGGAAACCAGAACACCGGCGACAGCCGCATCGTGATGACGCGGGTCCATTGGAACCCGGTCAAGTCCAATCGCGCTCTCATGCATATTGGCCTGTGGGGCTTCGACGAATACCTGTCACCGGGCGCCACCAACCTTGCGCGCAACACCTCCATCGGCGGCCGCTTCAACGATGCGCTACGCGTTTCCACCGGTGCCCTGTCGGGCGGGCGCAGCACCACCGGCTTCGGCGCCGAATTGGGTGCCTTTGCGGGCCCGGCCTGGGCAATGGCTGAATTTGGGGAGCGGCGCGCCAGACTGGATGCAGGCCGGTCCGACTTCCTGAGCGAAGCATGGAGCCTGGCAGGCGGATGGTTCGTGACGGGTGAATTGCCGCCCTACGGTTCACGCACTGGCAACTTTGGTCAACCGAACGTCTTGAATTCGGTCTTCAAAGGCGGGCCGGGCGCGATCGAATTGACAGCCCGTTACGAAAACATCGACTACACAAGCCTCGTCAAGGGCGGCGAGGGTTGGGCCGCGACGATCGGCACCAACTGGTATCTCAACGACTTCACACGTCTCCAGTTCAACTGGGTGCACTGGAATACCGACAATCAATCGGGTGCTTTCACAGGCCCCGATGGCGGGGAAACCATAGCAACCCGCATCGGCGTCACCTTCTGACCTGCTGACCGGATGGCGATGCTCGGCCCAAGCGCTCGCCGCCTGCACAAACGACAAGAAAAAAATCGAGAGGAACCTCCGCCATGCTAACCATAGCCGCACTTGCAACGATCATCACCGTGATGGTGCTGCTCATACTCAACAAGGTCACGCCCGTGGCGGCGCTGTGCGCAGTCCCAGTAGTGGCCTCACTCGCGGTTGGTTTCGGGCCCGAGGAGATCAGCGGCTTCTTTGAATCCGGCCTCGAACGGGTCGCCGGCGTCGCGATCATGTTCATCTTCGCGATTCTGTTCTTTGGCGTTTTGCAGGATGCCGGGCTGTTCCGGCCCATGATCGATGGGATCGTAAGACTGACCAAGGGCAATGTGGTGCTGGTGGTGATCGGCACCGCGCTGGTAGGTATGCTTGCGCACCTCGACGGTGCGGGAGCCACTACATTCCTCCTGACGATCCCGGCGCTGCTGCCGGTTTACAGACGCCTGAATATGAGCCCGCTGCTCATGCTGCTGGTGCTGGTCACCGGCGCTGGGATCTTCAACATGTTGCCGTGGGCCGGCCCCCTCGGCAGGGCCTCGGCGGTCACGGATCTCGACGTTACGGAGCTTTGGCGTCCGCTGATCGTGATCCAGGGACTTGGCGCAGGCGCCTTGGTACTGCTGGCTGTCGGCCTGGGTCTGCGGGAAAGACGCCGCGTCGCCGCAGCAGCAGCCAGCGGAGCGGCGCCGGATTCCAGCGACCTGCGTTCACCGCTGGCCGAAAGTTCCGTGTTGGACGAGACGCTGCTGCGCCCCGGTAATATGGTGCCGAACGCGGTCCTCTTCTTCGCCGTCATGGTTGCCCTCATTATCGGTATCCTGCCTGCCGGGCTGATCTTCATGTTGGGTTTTTCCGTGGCTCTCACGCTCAACTATCCGAACGTGAAAATCCAGCTCGAACGGATCAGCGCGCATGCCGGTCCAGCCATGATGCTGGCTTCGGTGATCCTTGCTGCAGGAGTGTTCCTTGGCGTGCTGGAGGGATCGGGCATGCTGCGCGCCATGGCCGACAATTTGGTGGCCGTGATGCCCGAATGGCTGCTGCCCCACCTGCATATTCTGATCGGCTTCTTCGGCCTGCCACTGGAACTCGTGCTTTCCACCGATGCCTATTACTTCGGCCTGCTGCCAGTTGTCATCGAAGTGATGCAACCGCTCGGGGTGCCGGACCAAAGCATCGTCTACGCATTGATGATCGGCAACATCGTCGGCACGTTCATCAGTCCGTTCTCTGCATCCTTGTGGCTTGCCCTCGGCCTGTCGGGGATCAGCCTGGGAGAGCATATCAAATACTCGCTGATGATCATGTGGGGATTTTCGCTCGTTTTGTTCGGCTTCGCTTGGATACTCGGCATTTTTCAATGAAAAATTTTATTGAGAATTTTTTCAGTTCCTTTACAATTCTACACTAAATCTTAACCATTTTACTGTTTTGCGAAAAACCTTAATCAAACCGAGACCTTCCATTTCTCCGTCGACAGCTCCAAAGATTACCGATCAGCCGACTAATCGGCCTGGGCTGCTTTGTCGCTGCTTCCCCCTGACGATATTATTCGTTAGGCCTTCCAAGTGGCCCGATCGATCTTCCGATTTTCTTTAGTTGCTCTATCCCTCCTCATCACAGCTTGTGGGGAAGCCGAACCTGAACCTGAACGTGAAGCCGTTCCGGTTGTGGCCGAGGAAATTCGCGTTCTTCCCGAAGAAGTGGAGGTCGAGGCGATCGGTTCGGCTCGCGCTGCGACTTCTGCAGAAATCTATGCCGAAACAGATGGTCGCGTTACAAACGTGCTGTTTAATGCGGGCGATTTCGTCAGGAAGGGGCAAGCGCTCATTCGCCTCGATGCCCGGCAGGAGCGGCTCGCGGTGGAAGCTGCACAGGTCGACGTGCGCGAGGCCGACCAGCTACTCGGCCGCTACCGACGGATCGAGGATACAGGAGCAATTTCCGAAAGCCAGATCGAGGCAGGCGAAACCGCACTCGCATCTGCGCGCGTTGCATTGGAACAGGCGCGAACCGCATTGTCGGACCGGGTGGTTCGCGCGCCTTTCAGCGGTCATGTGGGCCTGACGGAGATCGACGCCGGCGACCGGGTGAACGATACGACGCCGATCACACAGATCGATCAGCGAAGCACCCTCTACGTCGACTTTCCAGCGCCCGAAGCGGTCTTCAATTCGCTCCGGCCTGGACAGGTGGTTCAGGTGACACCCTATTCAGAACCCTCTCGTACCATCGATGCTCGGGTGGTGACGACCGATAGCCGCGTATCTCAGGACAGCCGCGATTTCATCGTGCGCACCGCGATCCGCAATGAGGACGACCGGTTGCGGCCTGGCATGAGCTTCCGGGTGCTCTTCAGCCGTGCCGGGGAGGCGCGCCCCGTCGTGCCCGAACAGGCGATCGTCTGGGGCGGAGAAGGCTCCCACCTATTCGTGATCCGCGAAGGCAAAGCGGTCCGCATCCCTGTCACTATTACCTCCCGCCGCGACGGAAGTGTGTTTGTCGACGGAGCGCTTCGCCGCACCGACCGCGTGATTGTCGAAGGCGTCCAGAAGGTCCGCGATGGGCAGGATATCCGCATCGTGCGCGGCGGCGGCGCGAGCGAACAGCAAGTCCGCATTCGCGAGCAGCAAGGGGCGGCCTCTCCACCCGCAGCCGATGAAGAATAAGTTCGACCTGCCTATGCTGGCGGTCAAGCGGCCGCTGCTGATCGGCGTGCTCAATCTGCTCATCGTCATTGCGGGGATCGCGGCTCTGCTTGGCGCGGAAGTGCGCGAACTTCCCAATGTCGACCGCCCGATCGTGTCGGTCACTGCGAGCCTGCCCGGCGCCGCTCCCGAAACCATGGATTCCGAAGTGACCAGTCTGCTGGAAGACGCGGTCGCGCGCGTTTCCGGGGTGCGCCAGATCAGCTCGTCCAGCGAAGAGAACAATTCGCGCATCCGGGTCGAGTTCAACCCCGGCATCGATCTCGACACGGCCGCGTCCGATGTGCGCGAGGCTGTCAGCCGAGTGAACCGCGATCTCCCCGAACGGGTGGAGCAGGTGACGGTGGTCAAGGCCGATCAGGATGCGCAGCCGATCATGACGCTGGCGGTCCAATCGACAAAATACGATCAGGCAGAGCTCACGCGCGTCGTCGAGAACGATATTGTGCCCGAATTGCTGGCCGCCGAAGGGGTGGCTAGCATCGAACAGTTCGGCACCCGTGCCCGCCAGATGCGCGTGTCGGTCGACCCGGCGCGGCTCAACCGCTTCGGCCTGACGCTGACCGACGTCGCCGATGCGCTGCAGAACGCGCCTTACGACGTCCCGGTCGGCTCGTTCCGTTCGGACGCGCAGGAACTGGTGGTGCGCGCCGAAGCGAGCGCTACGAGCCCCGCTCTGATCGAAAACGTAGTCATTTCCGGCACTACGCGCGTGGGTGACGTGGCGCAGGCGGATTTCGCGCCCGCCAACGCCACCAACTTCGTGCGCCTCGATGGGCGGCCTATCGTGGGGCTTGGTGTCGTGCGGCAAGCGAGTTCTAACACGATCGAGATCTCGGATAGCATCCGGCAAGGCGTGGACCGACTGAACGAGCGCTTTTCCGACCTTTCTATCGACGTCGTATCCGACGATGCCGAGTTCATCCGCATCTCCGTTCGCGAGGTGCTCATCACGCTCGGCTTCACCATACTTGTCGTGATCGGCACAATGCTGATGTTTTTCCGCGCCTGGCGGCCGACCGTGGTGCCGAGCGCAACCATTCCCGTCGCGCTTGTGGGCGTGGTCGCCGGCATCTGGCTGATGGGTTTCTCAATCAATTTGCTGACCCTGCTCGCCCTCGTACTGGCGACAGGCCTCATCGTGGACGATGCCATAGTCGTGCTCGAAAATGCGCAGCGCTTGCAGAACAAGGGGCTGGGGCGACGCGCGGCAGCCGTACTGGGCACCCGGCAGGTGTTCTTCGCTGTTGTCGCAACAACAGCGGTGCTGGTGTCGGTGTTCGTGCCGATCAGTTTCCTTCCGTCGGAAGCAGGAAGGTTGTTTCGCGAATTCGGCTTCGTCCTCGCCGTCGCAGTCATCATCTCGAGCTTCGTGGCGCTTTCGCTCGTACCCGCGCTCGCTGCAAAGTTCGATCTGACGAGCGCGAAGGAGGATGAGGACGAAGCAAAGCGCGGGCGCCTGTCGCGCTGGGGCCATAAGGCGAACGCATGGTACGAAAGCGCTCTGCGGCGCTGCCTCGACCGGCCCAAACTGGTCGGTATCGTGTCCGTCGTCGTCGCGGTCGCGGCGGCCCTGCTATATTCGCAGCTCGATAATGAGCTGGTGCCCGACGAGGATCGCGGCGTCATCACTGTCGATGCGACCGGGCCTGACGGGGTTGGCATCGATTTCATGGATGGTGAGCTCGACGAGGTGGAGAGGGTGCTTCAGCCCTATCTCGACAGTGGCGAGATCGAGAGCACATTCTCGATCGTCGGCCGCTATGATCCCAACCGCGTGCGCGTGACCGCACAGCTGGCCAACTGGGATAACCGCGACCGGAGCCAGGCCGAGATCGTGGACGAACTGAACGAGCCGCTTCAGGAAATACCAGGCTCGCGCACCAATGCTCGCGGGCGCGGGACGTTGAGCTTCGGCGGTGGCGGAAACGGTATCGAAGTCGCACTGACCGGAGCGGAGTACGATACGATCTACGATTCCGCGCAAGCGCTCGCGACTGCGATCGATACCCGGTCCGATATTCTTTCGAATGCCGAAATCTCCTACCAGCCGACGCAGCCGCAATTGTCCGTGCAAATTGATCGGCAACGCGCTGCCGATCTTGGCGTCGACCTGGACGATCTTTCGCAGACTTTACGCGCGATGGTTGGCGGAGACGATCTCGTGGACCTCAACGTTGGCGATCAGGCGGTGCCGATCTTCCTGACTGCGCAGGCGGTGACGGTGACCAACCCCTCGGACCTGCGCAATCTTTATGTGCGCGGCACTGTAGGCGGCGAGGACACGCTGGTCCCCCTCTCCAGCGTCGCGCAGATCGAAGAGCAGGGAATCGCTGCCGAACTCGACCGGACCGAACAGCGGCGCGCGATCGAGGTCAGCGCCAATATCGAAGCGGGTACGCCGTTGCGCGATGCGGTGGAAGAGATCGAACGCCTTTCACAGGAAGCGGTAGGTCCAGGCATCGACATGCTGCTCCAGGGCGAGGCCGAAAGTCTTGAAGAGACGTCGAATGACCTGCTGCTGACCTATGCCTTTGCGCTGGTGATCGTCTTTCTCGTCCTAGTCGCGCAGTTCGAAAGTTTGACGAGCGCGCTCGTCGTATTGCTGACCGTGCCTTTCGCTCTCGCGGCGGCGATCTTCTCGCTGTACCTGTCAGGCGTCTCGCTTAACATCTATTCTCAGATCGGCCTTGTCATGCTGATCGGTCTAATGGCGAAGAACGGGATCCTTATTGTCGAATTCGCCGACCAGCTACGCCAGCAGGGGCGCAGCGTGCGCGAAGCGGTCGAAGAAGCGGCCGCCATTCGCCTGCGCCCGATCGCGATGACACTTATCTCGACCGTGCTGGGTGCGCTGCCGCTCATCCTGGCGAGCGGGGCAGGTTCGGAAGCGCGCCAGTCGATCGGCTGGGTCATTTTCGGCGGTCTTGGCATTGCCGGCGTGTTCACCCTGTTCCTGACCCCGGTCATCTATCTCGGCATCGCGCGCTTCGGCGAACCGCGCGATGTCGATCTGGAGCGCTTGCATCGCGAGATCGAGGACGTGGACGAAGACATGACAATGGCCCCGGCATGAGACGCCAATTGGCAGTCACCGGCGCGGCGATCTTGCTGGCGGGATGCGCTGGCACCGAACCCGAAGTAATGATTCCGCTTGTCGAGACACCGCCACTCTATGCGACGAACCTTCCGCCATCCGGTATCGAGCGGGATTGGTGGCTAGGCTACGAGGACCCGGTACTCGATACGATTATCCGGCAAGGGCTCGCTGCCAATCTCGATATTGACGCGGCCTCTGATCGGCTCGGTTCCGCTGCCGCGCTCCTGCGGGCCGAACGGTCCGATTTGGTCCCGTCGGTGGACGGCACCACAGAAGCCGGGGTGTCACTGTCGAGCGACAGCGAGATTACCACAACGGCAGGCCTCTTTGGACTGTTCAATCCCGACATCAACGGGAGGCTGGCAGCTGAAGTGCGCGCAGCGGCGGCGGATTATGCCGAAGCCGAATATCTGCTCGCGGATCAGAGGCGCATCGTGGCCGCGGCGATCGCCAGCCAATATATCGAATATCGCCGCACCGGTGCTCAGCTCGAATTGCTGGAGCAATCCACCGATTTACAGGAACAGACGCTCCGGATCGTCACACTGCGTTTCGAAGCCGGTCTTGCCGCCAATCTGGACGTAAGGCGCGCAGCGGCGGACCTTGCGCAGACCCGGGCGCGGCGCGGCCTCATCGAAATAGCTCGTAACGAGGCGCAAAATGCTCTCGCAGTCCTGTTGGCCGAGCCGCCCGGCGCTTTTTCCGTTCCCGATACCGGTGAAGCGGACATACCCGATTACCGACTGGGGCCACCCGCGGGTGTTCCAGCAGACCTGTTACGGCGGCGAACCGACATTCTCGCAGCGGAGGCGCGGCTGGCACAAGCGGCGGCCACTATCGGGATCGAACGGGCGGACCTGCGACCTTCGCTGACCATCCCAGGCACACTCGGCATCGGCGACGGGACGTTTGACGGACTGTTCGGCGATTTCCTGATCGGTATCGGCGCAGCGCTCGATTTGCCGCTGTTCGACGGAGGCCGGCGCAGGGCGGAAGTAGCTGCCGCCGAATTCGAAGCACAAGCTAGGCTCGCGGAATACAACGCTATCTTCCTGAACGCGCTGGGCGAAGTCGAAAATGCGTTGGTTGCGATAGAAGCGTACCGCCAGCGCAGCGACGCCCTGTCGGTGGCGATCGAAGAAAGCGAAACCGCGCTTTCACAGTCAAACGCTCTCTATCGCGAGGGGCTAGCGTCGCTTTTTGATGTATTGGACGCACAGCGCCAATTGATTGCAAGCCGGCAGTCGCTCATCGACAGCGAAGCTGCATTGGCCGAAGCCTACACGGCTTTCCACGTGGGGGTCGGTTCCGACTGATTTGCGTCGCAGACACTGGTAACCAGCTTTGATTGCGCCAATGGAAAAAGTCGGATTTCGGCGAAGGCAATTGAACGAGAAGATTTAGCTCACAAAGCCAGTAGTAGACCTGTGCGGTACGGCTTTGAAAATTTCTACGCTTTTCGATGAACTGATCACTTCAACATTGTGATTACATCACGATGGGGTTTCTCAATCACAACGCTTTACGAAAGTGGCGCGCCCGGCAGGACTCGAACCTGCTGCCTCAAGATTAGAAGTCTCGCGCTCTATCCAGATGAGCTACGGGCGCGCTGCGCTGTTCCCATAACGTGGGTTTTCCGATGCGCCAATCGGCGATATCCGCTTAGCTATGGAAAATCGCGCCATCACCGCCGGGCAGGAGCAGCTGTCGTTCCGATATTACGACCTCGTCATGGTGGCATTCGTCACCATCCTGCTGCTTTCCAATCTGATCGGCGCATCAAAGCCAAGCTACATCACCCTGCCGGTCGTCGGGCAATGGTCCTTCGGTGCCGGGGTGCTCTTCTTTCCCGTCAGCTACATCATTGGCGACGTGCTGACCGAGGTCTATGGTTATGCCCGTGCAAGGCGCGTCATCTGGACAGGGTTTGCAGCCCTGCTGTTCATGGCGTTCATGGCCTGGGTCGTGGTCTCGCTTCCGGCTGCAGAAGGCTGGCCAGGTCAGGAAGCCTATGAATTCGTGTTCGGGAACAGCTGGCGCATCGTGCTGGCCTCGATGGTCGCGTTCTGGGCCGGCGAGTTTGCCAACAGCTTCGTCCTGGCCAAGATGAAAGTCTGGACAGCGGGCCGTCATCTCTGGATGCGGACGATCGGCTCGACAATCGTCGGCCAAGGCCTCGACAGCCTGATCTTCTATCCTCTGGCTTTCTGGGGGCTTGCAGGGTGGCCGGTGGACCTTCTCTGGCAGGTCATTCTATCGCAATGGCTCATCAAGACGCTGTGGGAAGCGCTGCTGACGCCCGTAACCTATCTCGTCGTGGGCAAGCTCAAGCGGGCAGAGCGCGTCGAGATTTTCGACGAGCACACCAATTTCTCTCCTTTCGCGTCACGCTGATCGACAGCGCACCGCTCTCAGAAGCCTTGGGCGAGCAACTCCGCGCTTTCCGCGATGTGGGCGATGCCTCGTTTTCCGTTCGCATCGCGGCTCAACTGCACCACGACATCGATCACGCTGGCGGCATAGGCAATGGTGTCCGAGCGGGTGAGTCCGATACCGGTCTGCATCACCATCAGCGAAAGCTGTTCGAGCGCGCCGCGCAGCGAATTGGCGTGAATCGTCGAAAAGCTGCCCGGATGGCCCGTGTTGATCGCGCGCAGGAAGCTGACGCTTTCCGCGCCGCGCAATTCACCCAGCACGATCCGGTCGGGCCTGAGGCGCAGGGCGGCCTGCAGCAATTCATTGGCCGTAACCTTCGCTTCGCCCAGCTCACCTTTGACGGCGACGAGCCCTACCCCGTTCTCGCCCGGCAGCTTGAGTTCGGGCGTGTCCTCGACAAGCACAACCCGTTCCTGTCGCGGAATTTCACCGAGCATGGCGTTGAGGAAAGTGGTCTTCCCGGTGCTGGTGCCCCCCGATACGAGAATGGTGCGACGCTGCCTGACGGCTTCGCGCAGAAAGGCGATGGGCTGTGCCTGCGGGTCGGGCATCTCGCCGCGACTATGGGGGGTTAGTGGCCCGGTGTCATAGGCATCGAGCGGTAGATCCAGCTGGCGGTGCCGACGAATTGCCATGGCCCAATGCTTGCGCGCAGCGGGCGGCCCGCAGAACTGGACGCGGGCACCGTCGGGCAAGGTCGCACCCAGAAGCGGGTGTTCGCGATTGATACCTTGATGGCTAACCCGGGCGACCTGTTCGGCCAGCCGCTGGATCAGGCGGTCATCGATATCGGGCCGGGAGATTTTCTGCATCCCACCAGCCGCGGCATCTTCCACCCACACTTCACCCGGGCGGTTGACCAGTATTTCGGTGACGGTGTCGCGCTCAAGCCATTCGGCGAAGGGCTTGAGATAGGCGTCGAGATAGACGCTGCGTTCGCCATGCAGGTCCACATTCGGCGCGTCTTCGTCCGGGAAATCGTCCGGATGAAATGGATGGATATCGGCGCCCATGGGCAGATCAGCTGACCCGGCTGAAGTCGAGATCGCGTGCGGTAAAGATGCGGATCGGTTCACCCTGGCGCACGCGCACGGTAGGCCCGCGTTTCCCGTCCTGCTCGGCAGCCGAAGCCGCGGCCGAAGAGCTTGCACCGCCCAGCACCACGCCCCCTGCCCCGCCCGTCGCCAGCGAGCCCAGCCCGCCGACAACCGACAGCAGCATTGCCGACCCGAAGCGTTTAAAGAAGCCGCCTCCGGTGACCTTGCCTTCTAGACCGGTGGTACCATCGAAGCCGATGGCCGGCGAAGCGAGGTTCACCGAGGCACCATCGGGGCGGATCAGACGCGTCCAGATCACGTAAGCACGCTTCTGGCCGTTCTGCATTCCGGACTGGTATTGGCCGATCAGGCGGCTCGAGCGCGGGACAAGCGTTTTCGTGCCATCGAAGCTACGAACATCTTGACTGACGACCGCCCGGACATAGCCCGGGACATTGGTGTCGATGGCCGTTTCGAGAATGGCCGGAATGAGCGTGCCTTGCGTCACCGTGGTGGACGGATTGCTCATGGCCTTGGCCTGCGCCGGGGCGCCGCCCACGCCGCCCACGCGGCTTGCAAAATCGTTCGCCGACCCGGCAGGTGCCGCTGTTGCGGTGCCGGCAGCGGCTTCGGCAGCCTCCATCGGTCCTGCCGCCGCGCTGCTGGAACCGGCATCGAATACCACGGTCGGGCTATTATAAGGATTGCCCATTGGCTGGGCCTGTGCCTGAGGCGGCGCCGCATAGACGGGCGATGGCGCCGGATCGCGCATGGCTGTCTGCTGCGCCGCGGTCGGCGGATCGACCTTGACCGGCTGCGGCGCAGCAACCTGCGCCGGAGCAGGAATCACGGCCTGCTGCTGACCGCCGACGCCCTCCTGATCCGGCAGGCGAGCGGAACTCATGCTCCAGAGCGTGATCGCCCCCAGCCCGGCAACGATCGCAATTCCTGCCACCATGCCCATGGCATCGCTCTTGCCGCCGGGCCGTGCCACCGCGGGGAATGCATTGCGCTGCGCAAGATCGATGATTTCGGCATCGCTGTCATCGCGAGGATCGATATCGTTAGCGACTGTCGTCGATTGCGGGATGCGATTGGCAAGACGCATGATCAGTTACCCCTCTGGGCGAGATTGCTGCTGGTGGTCGTGGAGGCGGAAGCGCGTTCGGGCCCGGCGTTGATTAGCAAGGCGCTGTCCTCGCCGGATCGCAGGACGATGGTGCGCGGCACGCCTTCGATCACTATGGTATCACCGCGCACAGTGTAATTGACGGGACCTTCGTCACCCTTGGAATTGGTTACGAGTATGGCAGGCACCTCGCGTCCCGCCGGCCAGGTAAGGAAAGTCGCTTCGCCATCGTCGAAAGCGCGCTCGGGCAAGAGCGCAGGCGCGCCGTCCCCATTCCACGCGAAATTCAGATCCGCAGGATCGACGGATGAAAATGGGTCGATAGGGGTTTCAGGTTCTGCCGCCTGCGCCAGTTCGGCCTTTCGTGCCTCTTCTTCAGGGTCGACCGGATAATCGAAGCGCAGCACATAGATCGGCTTCGTATTTGGACTGGCCACCAGATCAAAGAGATAGGTGCGCTTGCTGGTGACTACCGTCAGATTGGTAGCGGCACGCGCTTCGAGTGGCTTCACGAAGAGAATATTGGCCCGCTTGTTGGGAGTGACCTGCCAGGTTTGCGAATTGCCGATCGCGACATTCTCGATCGTCTCGTCGTCGCCGAAGACGATGCTGGCCTGCACATTGACCCGGCCGGGCAATGTAAAAACCTGCATCTCATCATACATGACCTGCTTCAACCGCGTGTCGGCAAGGGCCGGCGTCGCGAGCAGCGAAAGGGAGAGCGCGGCAAGCGCTACGCGTTTCATGAGCTTTTCTCCGTAGAACCGAGACTGCGGGGAGCTGCCGCTTTGAAGCGACTGCCGATTCCCATCGTTCGGCTTGGGCTGGTACCGGCAGCGCTCTCCTGAGCGCGACCCGGGGCCGTGGCATAAATCTTGGTCGTGCGCGCCGCTTCACTGGCGCCGCGGTCGTTCGCCGCTGCTCCCGTCGTCACCGCCGATACGTCGATGCGGCGGGCATGATCGCTCGCCTGTGTGGCGGCCTGGGCCTGAACGAGAGGTTGGTAGGCAGCGGCGGGCACGGGACCAGCAGCGGGTGACGCGGCCTCGCCTTTTTCGCCCGATGGAACAAGCCCGAAAACAGTCCAGCCCGAAACCATCGCCGCAGCGACTTTGAACACCATGATCATCAGCGCGACATGGACTGCCCCGATCATGAAGAATGCCATACCTGCTTGTGCGGGGACTGTACCCGGATTGGCGGTCAGGGCACCAAGAACTGGCACGGACAGCTCCAGCATGATCGAGCCGCCGAGAACGGCGAAGAGCGGCGCGAGAGCGCACATCACAACGCCCTTCAGCCAGCCGGTAAAGAGCCCGCGCGTGCCGTTGAACAGCGCGAGGACAACGAATATTGGCCCTAGCGCGACAAGAATACCGAGCGCGATCTTCGTGGTAACCAGCAGGCCAACGGTACCGAGCATGAACAGCATCGCTCCCAGCCACATCATGCCTTGCGGGGAAAAAGCGGAAAAGTCGCTCTGGCTGCCGCTGGCTTCCTGGATCGCCATGAAAACCACGTCGATCTTCTGCGCGAAAACATCGGTTGCCGATCCCTGAGTTCCGGTCAGAATTCCAGCCAAATAGTCAGGTGTTCCGATCGCCAGGTTCCAGACCACGCTCTGGTAGGCGACCCAGCTCGTCGCAAAAGTCAGGACCAGACCCAAGGTCATCATTCGCGGGACCAGGGCCCGCACCCCGATATTCGTGCGACCGGTCAGAAGGAGGAAACCGAAGATGGCGATATAGAGCGTAAGGACGATCGTCAGCGTAGTCCCCAAGGCGCCCCCCGGGGCGAAAAGCTTGCCGAAGGCCTGAGCGCTCGCTTCACCCGCTACACAATCAACGCCGCGCAGAGCTGCTGCGACGCCGTTACCGACCTCCTGGGCCGCTTGCTGGCATCCCTGACTGGTCATTCGGCAGCCTGACCGATCTGAATGTCTTCACCACGCGCATCGTCGGGTCCACCCGGCCACGCCGTGCCGGTGAGCGCAGGATACCAGTCGGCCGGAGCGTCTCCCATTGCATGCCGCAGCAGGTCGAGGCGGCGGACCGAGCTCTCCCGGCCCGAAAGCAAGGTGAGTACTTCCGGAGCGCCGGAAAGGTCGAGCCTTACGACCACGCTTGCATCGGGCTGCCGCACCAGGAAGCACCGGCTATGTGCAGGCAATGTCCGGATCAGCGCGAGTTCATGGCTGGTCAGGCCGAACCCGTCGCAGTAATCTTCGGGTCTCGCCCGGCTGTTCGGCATGAAAACCATGGTGGCAGTCTGTTCGACCAATGCGGTGGAAATACGGCTTTCCAGCGCATCGCGCGCGCTTTGCGTGGCAAATCCGACCAGCGCGTTGCGCTTGCGCAGCGTCTTCAGCCAGTCGCGGATACGGGCGGCGAAGATTTCATCGTCGAGCGCTTTCCACCCCTCGTCGATAAGGATCATGGTCGGCTTGCCGTCCAGACGCTCCTCGATCCGGTGGAAAAGATACATCATGGTCGGCGTGCGCAGCTTGGGATTCTCGAGCAGCGCCGTCATGTCGAAGCCGAGAACGCGTGCGGTCAGATCGAGCCGGTCCTCCGCATTGTCGAAAAGCCAGGCGTTCTCCCCCTCGCCGATCCATGCGGCAAGGCGGTCCGCCAAGTCTCCCGGTTGCGGCCGGCGCGTGCCCGAAAGCAATTCCCTGAAATGGCGCAGGCGGCGCAGCGACGCATCATTGGCATAGGCTGCATCGACTGCTGCGGCGATGGTGGCATGTTCTTCCGGACCGTCGGCCTTCAGCAGGACAGACAGCCAGTCGCGCAGGAACGCCTTGTTGCCGGGCGTGTCCGGCAGCGCCATGGGATTGAAGCCCGTGGGTTCCCCCGCGCGAATACTGTCGTACCGGCCGCCGATGCCCCGCACGAACAGCTCCGCCCCGCGGTCCTTGTCAAACAGGATCGTCCGCGGACTGAACTTCTGGGCCTGAGCCGCCAGAAAGTTCATCACTACCGTCTTACCCGACCCGCTCGGCCCGATGACCGAGAAGTTGCCGAGGTCCCCATGATGGAAGGTGAAGAAAAATGGGGTGGCGCTGGTGGTCTCGAGCAGCGTCACCGCCTCGCCCCAATGATTGCCTTGAGCCTGCCCCAGTGCGAACCCGTGCAGTGAACCGAAACTCGCCATATTTGCCGACGAGATCAGCGCCCGCCGCACGAGATAGCCCTCGTTGCCCGGGAACTGCCCCCAGAAAGCGGGTTCGAGATTGGTATCTTCGCGCACTGCGATCGCCCCGGTATCGGCGATGGCGGCAGCGCAGGCAGCGGTCGCATCGTCCAATCTGCCGAGGCTGCTTTCCTTTACCATCACGGTGAGGTGATGATCGCCGAAGCCGACCGCACCGTTACCGAGCGCATCACGTGCCGCCATCATGTCGGATCGCTCCGCGGCGGCTTCTTCGTCGGCACTCTTCAGGCGGCGAATTGCCAAATCCATCCGCTCGCGCGCAGTCTGGCGTTCTGCTGGCGCATAGCTTTCGGACACGACCATTTCGAAAGGTAGGCGCAACAGCCCGTCGAGCAATCCCGGGCTCGTGGCCTCCGGATAATCCTTCAATCCCAGGATCGCGCCGAAATCGGCCGAGCCGGAACCGCGCATTTCGATTGCATCGAGACCGAAGCTCACGCGCCGGTAAGGTAGCATCATGCCTAGGTCGACGGTTTCGGAAGGCCTGCGCACGGGCCGCATTTCCCCATTGTACAGCGCCGAGAGCAATTCCAGCATCTCGGAATTCACGTTGCCTTGCGGTCCGACATAGTCGCCCAAGACTGTCGCACCGTAAGCGGTCAGCGAAGCGACAAGGCCCTGCGAGGCCGCACGCAAACTCCTGAGGTCCTTGGGATCGGCTTCCAAGCGGTCCTTACGACCTTTCGTCTTCTTCGAAATCCGTTCCACCAGTCCCGCCTTTCCGCGTGCCGGACGTCGGATCAAGGTGATGAATTGGTCGTTGACGAAAAGCTGACCGGACCCAAGCCGCTCTTTCCATCGCGCATCGATATGGCGACTGATAGGATCAGGAAATTCGGCATCCAGTTCCACCGAAACGCGGCGACGAATGACGTGATGATACATGACGAAGCGAGCATCGAGAGTGCTTCGAAGCATGACTTCCCGGGTGGCCGCATGTGCGTTGAGAGCATCGCTATCTTCGGTCTCGAAAAGCAATCCGGGCACTTGGATAGCAGTCATGAGGCTGCCGTCGCGCATCAGGACCGTGCTTTCGTCTACGAGCTGCGAATAGGGCAGCCGATCCCCCGCACGGGCTTCTTTCGAACCCCACGCCGCGGGACCGAGCCACTTGGTCTTACGCGGCATAGGAATTGCACCCCCAGCGCTTGTAATTCTTGACACGCGGACATTTCGATACCTTGGTCATCCACAGGTCAAAGATCCGTGGCTCGCGCAGGCATGCAAAATAACCGATGCCGTGCATTACGAGCGCGGCGAACAGCGCCCAGAAACTGCCGGTGATCAGAAAAATCTCCGTCGTCACCACCCCGTTGATGATGAAGTAGTTGAACGTGACGCCCGCAAACATCTGCGGTCGCGTCAGCGCTCTGTGAACGGGATGGCGAACAAGGGCAGTCATGTCAGGCCGCCACTCCCTGGATGCCCGCGACAATGGAAGCTGCACCGAACAGGATAAACACACCGATGATCACGGTCGCGCCGAAGCGCCAGTTGAGCCTTCCTGTCAGCATCATGAAGCCAACTGCAGCAACTGCCATCACCGCGACTGCGGTTGCGACATTGCCCAGCAATGTGCCCTGCAGCCAGCCAAGGGCATTCACTATTGGCCCGGATCCCGCCGGATCTTGCTGGACGGCCTGAGCCATCGCAGTTGACGGACTGACGAGCGCAACAACTATAGCCAGCTTGGCAAGGTACGATTTCAAACTTCTACTCCCGTGAGTGATCTGCGAGGCGACCCAGAATGGAGGCCACGTAAAGCTGTGTTTCGCGAATGCGCGGAATGCCGTTGGCACGCTCGACACGCCCAGGCCCAGCGTTGTAAGCCGCGAGTGCCTTTTCAAGATCGCCATCAAAGCGATCAAGCTGCTGACGCAGGTATCGGGCTCCTCCCTCAAGGTTGGCGAACGGATCGCTTGGGTCCACTCCCAGTTCGCGTGCAGTTCCCGGCATCAATTGAGCAAGACCCTGCGCCCCTGCCGGAGAGCGGGCATCGTGTCTCCACCGGCTTTCCTGCCAAACCATTGCCTCGATCAGCGATGGGGACAGATCGAACCGCGCGGAGAGTTCGGCGACCTTGACCCGATAAGCGTCAGGTACGCGGGCCGCATGGCGGGACGGATCGCCAACGATATTGTCAGGAACATAGATTTCAGCCGGCACATCAGCGATTGCGGCCGTATCGCGTGACATCGAATTGGGGAAAGCAGCATCGGTCGCGTGCGCTCCAGCGATCCAGCGCGCACCCTCCGAATTTATCTCCATGACATCCGCCTTCACCGGGAAAGCGGTGAGCGCCATGCAAGCAACAAAAGCCAGCAGCGCCCAGTGTGCGCGAATCATTTCGTACACCCTCCGTACGGCCCCAGTGGCTATTCTACATGACAACGGGGTGACAAAAAGCTGAATATACGAAGTATCGTTCTCCAAAAAGAAATTGGCCCGCAACCTCTCAATAGAGCGCGGGCCAAGGCGGAGTAAGCTCTTAGAGCTTGAGAACTAGCGTACGGCCAGTGCCTCCATCGATCCAAATTTTCCCACTTCAAGCATAGCCAATCCGCGGCGCGCCAGAACCCGGGAATCTACCCAGTCCCCGCTCGCTGTTTCCAGTTCATAGCGTTCTGCATTTCTGGCAGCGGCGTCGAACCGCTCCTTTGCCGCCTCATACTCCCCTACCCGGGCCAGAGCCACAGCGAGATTTATCTGCCTCGCAGGATCGGTAGAAGGCAATTCGTCACATTCTTGAATGGCTTCGATGGCCGCGCGGTTTTCACCGACAACCAATTCGCGGTAACCGATGTCGTAATCGGTAGCGGGCGCTGAAACCACCATAACGGGTCCCTCCGCCAAAACGAGAAACGCCGCTGCAGCTACGATGGACATTGTCATTCTCCCAAACTTCTGAGCGCTTTCTATCCACAGCAGCACCTCACCTGCAATAAAAACGTAACATTGTCATATTTCTGCAATGTGCGGAAGTCGCGCCACGCACTTTGCAAAAGTGCAACATAACGGTCACGTAACGACACAAACTGTCACACAGGCGTCCTAGCTGGCGAGTCGCGATCAACGAATTCGCACTTCGAATTTCGACTCATCCGGTTTTTTGAGGGGACCGAACCCGTGAAGACACTCCACCGTTCGCTTATCATCGGCACATCCGCCTTGGCTCTTGCTGGCTGCGGCGCCGACGAAATCGTTTCGCCCGGCACAGGCGGCGACGTGATCATCAATCCCGGCAATGCTGGTGGATCGCCAACCCCGACCCCGACTCCGCCAACCACGGAAAAAGTAACTCCCGCAGCTGGCTGCCCGACGATCAGTGATCCGACGGGTCTTACGGACGACGGCACTATTTCGGGTCCGACAGGCGAATATCGCGTCTGCACCATGCCGGCACGTTTCACTGCTAGTTCGACACTGCCCTACATCAAGGGCCTGCTTTATCGCATGAACGGCCGCGTTGATGTCGGCACAGATGGCGGCCCCGCAGCCGATAACAGCGACGGTGTCGCCGATACGAATGTCGAGCTGACCATCGAACCTGGCGTGATCGTTTATGCATCCGGATCGAGCTTCCTGAACATCAACCGCGGAAACACGATCGAAGCCAACGGCACTGCCGATCGTCCGATCATCTTCACGAGCCGCGACAACGTGCAAGGGCTTAATACCGACAGTTCTTCTGGTCAGTGGGGCGGCGTCGTCCTTTCAGGCCGCGCGCCTGTCACGGATTGCATCGCTTCTGGCGCAACTCCCGGCACCGTGAATTGTCAGCGTCAGGTGGAAGGCGCCGCTCAACCTGCGATCTTCGGCGGCGAAACAGTCGATGACAGTTCGGGCAGCATGTCTTACGTCCAGATCCGTTATTCGGGCTTCGTACTTTCGGGCGATAGCGAACTTCAATCGCTTACGACCGGCGGTACCGGCACCGGCACCGAACTTGATCACATCATGAGCTTCAACAGCTCGGACGATGGAGTCGAATTCTTCGGCGGGTTCGTCAATCTGAAGAACCTGATTGTCGTTGGTGCAGAAGACGACGGTCTCGATACCGACACGGGCGTGAAAGCGAATATGCAGTACGTGCTGGTGGTTCAGCGGCCAGGCGCCGGTGACACGATCATCGAAGCTGACAGCGACAACGCTTTCAACGACAGCACACCCCGTCAGCAAACTCGTATTTCGAACGCGACGTTCGTTCACCAGAACGCTCTCGATCAGGCGATCCGAATTCGTGGCTTTGCCGACTATTCAATCGCCAACTCGGTCCTCGTTTCGAATCAAGGCACGGCCTGCCTCCGCGTCGACGGGCAGGAAGAGCTTTTCCGTGCCGCAAACGGATCGATCGATGAAGCCGGCCCTGTCACCTTCGACAGCTTCGCGCTGGATTGCGATACACCGTTCCGCGATAGTTCGGGTGCAACTGCTGCCGAGATCGAGAGCGTTTTCGACAATGGCGCGAACAACAACTCGAACTTCACCAACACTCTTCAAGCTCTCTTCGTCAACGGCAGCAACGAAAACGGCGTTCCGGTATTCGATGTGACGACCTGGAGCGACTTCTTCGAAAATCCTGCACACATTGGTGCAGTCTACGATGAAAATCGCGACTGGGTGAATGGCTGGACCTGTAATTCCAGCACGATCTCCTTCGATAACAGCGTTACGGCCTGCACGAGCCTGCCCGTCTACGACTGATCTCGATTGCATTCGCCGGGGGCGCGCTATTTCGCGCTCCCGGCATTTCAACATTTCCAAGCTTTTGACCTGATCTGAGGGGGTCGTTCACATGTCATCCGGCAAGCAGCTTTCTGCACTGCTCCTGCTCTCCACCGCCCTGACTTTCCCCGCCGCTGCGCTCGCGCAGAGCACGGGCGCCGAGGGCCCTCCTGCAACCGAGGAAGAGGTTCCCGACGAAGCCCTCGCGCAGGGTGTCGATGCAGCGAACGACAGTGTCTCCGGCGAGATTGCCGATCAGCAGGCGACGCCGGATATTTCCATTCCTGGCGGGACAATCGTCGTAACAGGGCGACGCAACCGGGATATAACCCGCGCTTCGCCTCAGGTCGTGACTGTACTCGATACAGCTACGATTGCCCGGACCGGCGAAGGCGATATTGCCGGTGCGCTAGGTCGCACTACGGGCCTGTCCCAGCAGGGGAACGGGCTGGTCTACGTCCGCGGCTTGGGCGATCGCTATTCGCTGGCACTGCTCAATGGCCTACCGCTTCCTTCACCCCAGCCTCTGTCTCGTGTCGTGCCGCTCGACATCTTTCCGACCAGTGTGGTCGCGTCGAGCCTGGTCCAGAAGACATATTCAGCAAACTTTCCAGGTGAGTTCGGCGGCGGCGTCATCAACCTGACCACGCGCGCAATCCCAACCGAGAGCTTCCTAACTGTGAGCGGCTCGCTGTCAGGCGATACCGAGACGACCTTCAGTCCCGGCTACACATACTACGGTGGCGATTACGATTGGACCGGCTTCGACCAAGGGCGCCGCAGCGTAGAAAATTACGGTGCACTGCAGGGTTTTCTCGATAGCGGCGCACGGATCAATGATGAAGGCGTCGACACTCGCGCGATCCTGCACGACATCAATGATCCCAACCTCTATCTGGTGCAGAAAGTCGGAGATTTGCCAGCCAATTTCTCCGCTGGCCTTACAGCGGGTACGGCATTCGACGTCTTCTCGGACGGCCGGTTTGGGATCATCGCAACCGCTTCACTCAGCAACAAATGGCGCAATCGCTTCATCACCAAGCAAACAGCGGTGAACGAGGAATTGGAACTCGATACCGATTTCCGCGAACTCGCCACGGACAATCGCATGCTCTTCAATGGTATGCTTGGCTTCGGGCTGGAGGTCGGAGAACACAAGTTCCGGTTCACCAATCTCTTCATCCGGGATACTCTTAAACGCACGTCGCTTGAGCAAGGAACCGATTTTCAGGACGGTGACGACGAGCTGATTCAGAATACGGCATGGTTCGAACGGCAACTCCTCAACAGCCAGTTCGTCGGCGAGCTCAAGTTCGGCAAGATGTCGATCGATCTACGAGGCGGATACGCACAGACCCAGCGAGAAGCGCCATTCGAATGGAAATTCGAATATGTGCGGACGAATAACGCGAACGATCCCTTTGGCGATACCTATCTCAACACCCTCGATCCGCAGCGCGGCGGCGCAATCGTAAGCTTCTCCGACCTTACCGAAGACCTTTGGTATGGAGGTATCGATGTGGGCTACGAAGTCACCGACTGGCTGAATGCCACTGTTGGCTACGCTTATACGGACACCGAGCGTTTCTCGACCCGGCGCGAGTTTGATATCCGTGCGTCCTCCGCATTTCCCGATGCCTTCGGAGCCTTGCGTCCCGATAACCTGCTGGGGGACGCACTGATCGACTTCGGATTTGATCGTGAAGCGCAGCTTGCGGGCGGCCTCAGCCCCTATGAATTGAACATTTTCGAAACCACCCAGTCCGATCCGGCATTCGAAGCCGCGCTCCGCATCCACGCAGGGTATGGCAAAATAAACATCCGGCCGCTGGATCGGCTCTCCCTCGATATCGGCGTGCGCTACGAGGACGCCGTACAATCGGTGGATCCGGTCGAAGTTTTTGCCGAACCACTCAATTCAGGTAGCGGAACCCTTCTCAAAAACGACTATTGGCTGCCCGGCGCAACACTGACGTGGGAGTTGACGGATAATTTGCAGTTCCGCGCAAGTGCGTCGAAGACCATCGCACGGCCGCAGTTCCGCGAATTGGTTTACCAGACGTATTTCGATCCTGAGTCCAATCGCCAGTTCAACGGCAACCCGCGCCTCGTGGACAGCCGCCTGACAAATTACGAAGCACGTCTCGAATATTATACCGGCGGCGGTCGTGCCAGCGTGGCGGGGTTCTACAAGGAAATCGAGAATCCGATCGAGATTTTCACAAGCTTTTCGGATAACGACATCATAAGCGGCTTTGCCAATGCACCCAAGGCGGAGCTGTACGGCGGTGAAGCCGAACTGCAGTATAATTTCGATCTCTCGGACATGGGGGGCTGGCTCGCCAGTCAGCAGCTCGTCGCGGTGGCGAACTATACCTACACCCAGTCGAATATCGAAGTCGGTTCCGATGACATAGCGCAGGTGTTCCCTTTCGCGGATCAGCCGGCGAGCAATTTCTTTGATGACGGAGTGCCGCTCACGGGACAATCCGATCATCTTGTGAACTTGCAACTGGGCCTCGACGATCTCGACCGTCTCAGCCAATTCACGTTTCTCCTCAAATATGCGAGCAAGAGAGTAAGCAGCCGCGGCGCCGGCCCTCTCCCAGACATCATCGAAGAGCCTGGCCTGTCACTCGATTTTGTCGTGCGGCAAGGAGTTGAACTGGGTGGCAATGAAATCGAATTGAAATTCGAAGCACGCAATCTGACGGGTCAGGATCACGAAGAGTTCCAGACCAACGGCGAGCGGCGTATCGAAATCAACAGTTACGATGTCGGCCAGAGCTTCTCTATCGGTGCGTCATTAAAATTTTAAGATCCTGCAAGGGTAGACTCGAACGGGGGCCGCTGAGAGGCGGCCCCCTTTTTTCGTCAGGAAGGAATCTAGCAGACACATCATCTCGCGCGCTCACGAGAGCGACCATCCTCACGGTAAGATTATGAGGGGGCTCGCGCCGGGCGCCGCCCGCTTCAGCAGTCCGCAGTCTCTAATGGCTGTCGTAGACATACCCTAGGGAGCGCACAGTACGGATAGGGTCGCCCGCGCCCACCTGTCGAAGCGCACGGCGAAGCCGCCCAATCCAGACATCAACCGTTCTTTCATCGATCGGTGGATCCTGTTTCCCCAGGCCGTCGATCAGTTCGGACCGTCCCAATACGCGGTCCGCGTTTTCTGCGAAAAAGCGCAGGAGTCTGAATTCGTTCGGGCGCAGCGGGATGGGTTTTGTTTTCCATCGAGCCTGCAGCGCAGGCAGATCGATTTCCAATTCGCCAAGGACGAATGGCTGCGCGCTGGCCTGGGCAACTCTTCCCGTCCCTAGCGCGAGCACACGATCGAGAACTGCAGTGCGATCAACAGGGCCCACGACATAATCGTCGGCCCCCGCAGCCAGAGCGCGCCGCTTGTCATCTGCGTCACAGCTTTCGAGAACCATCGTAATATGAGCATCGCTTGTCCGCGGGTCTGCGCGCAACCGGCGGCACATCTCAAGTCCGGACAGTTCTTCGAGAACCCAGTCGACGAATGCGCAAACCGGTCCTTCGATAAGTCGCTGTGGCCCTCGCGAAGTCAAATGATCGAAGACGTACCGTATCTCTCCGTTGTCAAAGGAATCGTACGCACCAGCCTCTTCGGCAGTCATTAGAATATTCATCACGCCACGCACACGTTTCACGTCCCCTAATTCGGGGGCAGAAATGGCGCATTCATGTGACTGGTTTGTGACCGCAGGCAGCCGTTTGTAACTTTGTCTACGAACTGGATTTCAGCGTAACTTGGCCGAAGTCCGGAGCAGTGGAAACCACACCTACCGGCATCTTGGGACGATAAGGTTTCTCCAGCCTGTTCAGTTCATCGTTGCTCAAAGTCACGCTAAGCGCTTCGACAGCGGCATCTATATGACCCGGCTTGGTAGCGCCAATGGTAGGTGCGGTCATCCCTTTCGCGAAATGCCAGGCCAAGGCTATGGTTGCGCGCGAAACCCCGCGCTCATCCGCAATTACTCCCACGGCCTCGATCACCTCACGATCAGCTTCAGTATTTTGGGTGTACAGCGTTTTACCGAAACTATCCGTTTCGCTGCGCACGGTGCTTTCATCCCACGCCCGCGCGAGCCGGCCACGCGCAAGCGGTGACCACGGGATCAAACTTACTCCCTGATCCCCTGCACAAGGGGATCATCTCGCGTTCTTCCTCGCGGTAGAGCAGGTTCACATGGTTCTGCATCGACACGAATGTGGTCCATCCGCGGACGCGCGCCACCTCCTGCGCTTTGGCAAATTGCCATGCTGCCATGGACGATGCGCCAATATAGCGCGCCTTGCCTGCCTTCACGATGTCGTGCAGCGCCTCCATTGTTTCCTCGATCGGCGTGCTTTCGTCCCAGCGATGGATCTGGAACAGGTCGACATACTCCATGTCGAGCCGGGTGAGGCTGTCATCGATGGCCTGCAGCAGGCTCTTGCGTGACAGACCTCCCGCATTGGGCGTGTTGCGCCACGGTAGGTAAGCCTTGGTCGCGACGACGATCTCATCGCGATGAGTGAATTCTGGCAGCAGCTTGCCGATCACCTCCTCGGAAGCACCTTTAGAGTACATGTTAGCTGTGTCGAAGAAGTTGATGCCCGCTTCCACCGCCTCGCGAATGAATGGTCGGCTTTCATCCTCGCTCAAGACCCAGTCGCCGTGCCATCCCTTGCTCGTATCACCATAGCTCATGCATCCGAGGCAAAGCCGCGAGACCTTGAGACCGCTCGGCCCCAAATTGACATACTCCATACCGCGCTTCCTATCCGGCCTGAAAACTTGAAAGTCGCCTGGTGATGATTTCATCAGCTTCCGACATGATGCGGTCGATCAGTTCCTGACAGGTGGGAATGTCATCGATGAGGCCCGCCACCATGCCGCATGACCACGCCCCGGCATCCATTTCGCCCTCGGTCATGATGCGCGGATAAACGCCCGCCACCTGCTCGATGATGTCCTCGAATTTCAGTTCGGCGCCCTTTTCCTCCTCGATCTTGAGCAGCTCCTCCACAGCGCTGTTTGTCATTACCCGCTCGGTGTTGCGAAGCGGCCGCATGACCAAGCGGGTGTCGAGCTCGCTTGCAGCGACGATAGCCTGCTTGACGTTCTCATGAACTGGCGCTTCTTTCGTGGCGATAAAGCGTGTTCCCATGTTCATTCCGTCGGCACCCATAGCCAGAGCCGCGACCAAGCTGCGTCCATCGGCCATGCCGCCACTGGCGACGAAGGGAATTTCCAGCTCGTCCGCTGCTCGCGGAAGGAGTATCATGTTGGGGATGTCGTCCTCACCCGGATGACCGCCGCATTCGAAGCCATCGACCGACACCGCATCGCAGCCGATCGACTGTGCCTTCAGGCTATGTCGAACGCTGGTGCATTTGTGGATGACCTTGACGCCAGCGTCTTTGAAATAAGGCAGCACCTGAGCGGGATTGTTGCCTGCCGTCTCGACGATTTTCACCCCGCCTTCAATGATGGTTCGGACCAGGCCCGGATAATCCGGCGCATTGACAGTCGGCAAAAACGTCAGGTTCACGCCAAACGGCTTATTGGTCATGTCCTTGCAGCGGGCGATCTCGTCAGCCAGTTTCTGAGGAGTGCCTTGAGTAAGGCCGGTTATGATGCCCAGGCCTCCCGCATTGCTCACCGCGGCGGCCATCTCGGCGAAACCGACGTAATGCATGCCACCTTGGATGATCGGATGCTGGATACCGAACATTTCGGTTATGCGGGTCTTCATTTGTGGCTCTCCCAAATTACTGTGGTGAACCGGGTATCTGGCAGCGCAGTTCGAGTCTAGCGGCCCGCAACGTCTTTAAGAGCTTCCAGCAGTTGAGAGCCACGCTCTGTCAGAACGAGATTGCCGTCTTCTTGTTCAGCCAGTCCTTCCCGCTCCAGATCGGCGCCGGATTGCTCGCGCATTATTCGGCCATAGCGCCCGCCGTGATAAATGAGTGGCTCTGCCTCACGGCGGCCGAAATCGATCACCTCGCCCAAGAAAATAGCATGGTCACCGCCTTCGTACTCGAACTGCGCACGGCAGCCGAACCGAGCGGCGCAGCCCTCTATCAGGGGAGCGCCTTCCGGCCCGTTGGAAAGATTGAGCCCGGCGAATTTATCGACCCCGGGAGTCGCAAAGCGATCGGACATGGCCTTCTGGTCGGCCGCAAGGACGTGGACGGCCCAACTAGCTGCATCGCGAAAGACCGGGAGGCTGCTGGATTGCAGTGACAGGCTCCAAAGCACCATCGGCGGATCGAGGCTGACAGAATTGAAGCTATTTGCCGTCAGTCCAACCGGTCTACCATCGGCGTCACGCGCAGTGACAATGGTCACGCCAGTGGCAAACGAACCTAGCGCGCTGCGAAATGATACTGGATCGAACATGCTGCACGCAGCGCTAAACGCCGAGGCGAGCAAGAGCAATCCGCAAGCTCGTCCTTCCTATGATCTCGCGACCAATGAACAAATACATTTGGGCAGTAATGCAACACTCCGGCCGCGATATGTTACGGTCATGTTTCGGACGCGTTGACCGAGTGAACGTTATCAATTAGGTGAACGTTCACAAAAGGGGTTCTGGGTGAGCCAGATCCTTGTGTTGGGAGGAGAATCACTGATGGCTTTTGGACGTACACGCACGTTCGCCAAGTATTTCGCGGGCGCCTCGGTCATGGCACTGGGTATCAGCTCTACCGCCGCCATGGCGCAGACAGATATTCCCGCAGATGAGAGCGCTCAGGAAGCGACCACTGCGGACGAAGATATCATTGTCGTCACAGGCATTCGGGCTTCGTTAGAAAACTCAATGAATCTCAAGCGCGGCGCGCAAGGTGTTGTTGATGCGATTTCGGCTGAAGACATTGGGAAATTCCCCGATACCAACCTTGCGGAATCCATTCAGCGTATCACCGGTGTCTCAATCGATCGCAGCAATGGCGAAGGTCAGTATGTAACGGTTCGCGGCTTTGGACCCGAATTCAATCTGGTCCTTCTTAACGGTCGTCAGATGCCCGCGTCGAGCCTTGCCGGCACCTCGCCGCCCGCCACGCGCAGCTTCGACTTCGCCAACCTCGCATCGGAAGGCGTTGCATCGATCGAGGTTTACAAGTCCGGTCGTGCGACCCTGCCGACTGGCGGCATCGGTTCTACAATCAACATTCGCACACCCAAACCGCTGGACCGTCCCGGTTTTCAAGGTAGCATCGGTGTCAAGGGAGTCCTCGATAACACATTCGAGGACACCAAAATCACACCAGAAATTTCAGGCATCATCAGCAAGACTTTCGCCAACGACACGTTGGGAATCCTGATCAATGGCGCCTATCAGAAGCGCGAAGGCAGCACGGCCGCGTTCTCCGTGGGCGAATGGCGCGAAGGTATTCTTGGAAGCAACACCGATGCTTGGGGCGCACTCCCCCCGACCGACAGCGGCCGTGTCGAGAACCGCCCCGGTGCAGACGACATCTATCAGGTCCCGCAGAACGCGGCGTATGATTTCACGAACTTCCAGCGCGAACGGATCAACGGCCAGGCCGTTCTACAGTGGGCCCCTTCGGACCAGTTCGAAGCGTCTATCGACTACACCTATTCGCAGTACACACTCGATGCGCAAACCAACAGCATAGGTGTCTGGTTCAACCACGGTAACACCTCCAGCAGTTGGACCGACGGACCAATCTCAGGGCCGAATTTCTACGGCGAAAGCTTCAGTGCCGGCGAAGGGAAAGACTTGGCCATTACGGGCGCTGTTGCGGCCAACCGCAATGTGAACCATTCCATTGGTGGTAACCTGAAATGGAACCATCCGAGCGGTTTCAGATGGGAGCTGGACGCACACCATTCGACCGCGGAATCGAAGCCGACGTCACCATTCGGAAGCAGTGTCGCCGTCGGCAGTGCGATTTTCGGCGTACAGGAACAAATAGTCGACTTCACTTCCGACATGCCGGTCATCTCGGTTGCCATGTATCCTGGTTCGGAAATTCAGGCTTCGAATATTGTTGCCTCAGGTAACGCTTTCCGCACTGGATACATGAAAGATCGAATTCAAGAATTCCGTCTCTCCGGCGGGTACGATTTCGACGACGGTCTCATCGACGCACTGGATTTCGGTGTTACTTACACCGATAACAAGGTCCGCACCGCATATGGCAATCTTCAGAACGAAACCTGGGGCGGCATTGATGTAAATCCCGATCCAGATATTTTCGAGCGCTACGATCCAGCGGACGACATCTTCACCGAACGTGATCTGTCTGCCGACCTTGAGGGTATGGAGGGATCACAGGATCCAGCGATCATCGGTAGCTACTTCACCATCGATACAGTGCGACTAATCAATGACCTCGAAAGCCGCTTCGGCGTTTGTTCGAATTCGATAGTCGGCGATTGGTCGGGCGAAGGTTGCATCGCGGAATTGACGACTGACCGTCGTTTGCGGGAAAAGACGATCGCTCCGTACATCCAGTCATCGCATACTTTCGACATCCTGGCTGACGACGCGCATCTTCTTCTCGGCCTGCGCTATGAAATTACGGATCTTGTAAGCTCGGCTTTGACGCCGACCTACTCCGGGGCATCGTTGCTGTCCTTCAATGAAATGACGCTGTTTGAAGTTGGGCGTCAATTCCGCACAGACAGAAATTCCTACGACAATTGGCTACCTGCAGTCGATTTCGACATGTCGCCAATCGAAGACGTCGTTCTGCGCGCTTCTTACAGTCATACGATTACACGTCCAAGCTATGGCAACCTCGAAGCGGGCTTTAACCTTAACTTCCCAGCGCGGCCGGACGGCGGCAGCACAGGTGGCGGCGGCAACCCATTCCTCTTGCCGTACAAATCGAAGAACATCGATCTATCCGCTGAATGGTATTATGGACCGTCCAGCTACATTTCGGTTGGTTATTTCAACAAGCAAGTTTCCAACTTCATTGGGGGTCGCAATCGTCGGGACACGCCGTTTGATCTGCCCGATCCCAGCGATGGCGCAATCTTCAACGAAGCTGTCGCTGCGCTGGGTTCCGACGCCAGTTTCGCACAAATCCTGAACTACGCGGCAGCCAATTACCCGAACGCCGTTCAATACGATGCTGACGGCAATCCCCTTGGCATCATTGGACAAGCGGGTGATCCACTGCTCAGCTTCAATTTGAGCAGTCCGGTAAACCTTGAAGATTCCGCGACGGTCGATGGCTTCGAGTTTGCGATACAGCACAGCTTCTGGGACACGGGCTTTGGTGCCATCCTGAACTACACTGTCGTTAACAGTGACCTCGAATACGACTTGCTTCGCCCGGGTTTCGATCCGGAGCCTCAGACTGCAATCAACGGAGTATCGGACAGCGCCAATGCCGTTCTTTACTACGAGAACTACGGCTTCCAAGCTCGCGTCGCCTATAACTGGCGCGACGAGTTCCTGGCGGCCTATGGAACCGATCCATTCTTCGTTGAAGATTATGGCCAGTTTGACGTGAGCGCCAGCTACGAGTTCGATAATGGCCTTTCGATCTTCGCTGAAGGCATCAATGTGACGAATGCTGACCGCCGCGGCCATCGCCGTGCGGACCAAGCTGTGTATTTCGCGGCGCCTGGGTATGCGCGTTACGCTGCGGGCCTTCGCTTCAGCTGGTAATTGGCATCAGGAGCGGTCAGTGTCCTATCGCTCCTTGCCTTAGAAACAGAGAGGGCCACGCTGCAGTGTCGCGGCGTGGCCCTTTTCTTTGGTGTTGGCTGCCAAGCCTGTATGGAATGTCGAATTGAGATGGCGAGAGATTTCCAAAAGCTGGTGATCGTGGGCGGAGGAACCGCAGGATGGCTTTCGGCCGCCTATCTCGCCGCTCGCCTTCCGAAGCTTCGGATTACATTGGTGGAGGCGCCGGATATTCCCACGATCGGGGTCGGCGAGGGAAGCTGGCCGACCCTGCGCGAAACTCTTCAGATTATCGGCATCTCCGAAAGCCGGTTCCTGCTCGAATGCGATGCGAGTTTCAAACAGGGCTCCCGTTTCGATGGCTGGCGAACGGGCGGGAAAGACGACAGCTATTTGCACCCCTTCACTCCTCCCCTACCCGGCAGCATCTCCGACCTGCTTGCCCTTGGTGCTGAAGGTGAGTTGGGGAGCTTTGCCGATGTAGTTTCTCCGCAAGCCGCCATTTGCGCGCGTGATCTGGTCCCGCGCCAGCGAAGCATGCCTGATTATGCCGGCGCACTGAATTATGGCTACCATTTCGATGCGGGGAAATTCGCCAAACTTCTGTCGCGCCACGCGGTTCAAAAGCTTGGTGTCACCCACATCAAAGACGAGGTTACGGGAATTCGTGCTGCCTCCGCCGAATGGATCGAAGCGGTGTCGCTTCGCGGAGGCGACCATCTCGACGGCGATTTCTTTCTGGATTGCACTGGGATGGCAGCGCGTCTGATCGGTGAGCATTGCGGTTCGACCTGGATCGACCGTTCCGATGTCCTCTTCAATGACAGAGCACTGGCCGTTCAGGTCGATACCCTGCCCGCCAGCCCAGTGGCCTCGCAAACCGTCGGCACAGCGCATGAAGCTGGGTGGCTTTGGGATATTGCCCTGCCGACCCGGAGAGGGATCGGGTGCATTTACTCCTCCCGGTTCACCGATGAAGATGCAGCCAGGCGAACGCTTCTGGACTATGTCTCCGCCTGTGTACCCGAACAGGATGTCGAAGCGCTCCAGCCGCGCATGATCAGCTTCAGGACAGGTTATCGAGAGAGCTTCTGGCGGGGCAATTGCTTGGCCATCGGACTGTCTGCAGGCTTCATCGAGCCCCTAGAAGCGTCCGCGATCGTTTTGGTGGAGCTCTCGCTAAAAGCGCTTGCAGATAGCTTTCCTGCAACCCGCGAAGCGCTGCCAGCTTATGCGGAGCGGTTTGACAGGCTCTTCCATTACCGGTGGGAGCGGATCGTCGATTTCCTCAAGCTGCACTATGTCCTCAGCGAGCGCGAAGAGCCCTATTGGCAGGCACAACGACGTCCTGAGACCATTCCCGCCTCGCTCGCTCGTCAATTGCAGATTTGGCGGGACTACCCGCCGACGCAATTGGACTTTCCGCATGCGGACGAACTGTTTTCCGCTGCCAGCCAGCAATATGTGCTTTACGGAATGGGCTACCCGCCACCGCGCAGCGGATCCATCGGCGATCTCGGAATGGTACAGGGAGAAGTCGCAAGAGTACGGGAAAAAGCACGCGCCCTCTCGGCGGCTTTGCCTACGAACCGCACCTATTTAGATGCTCTGAGAGCAACGCAACCCGCCGATCCGCGGGAGGGAGAACTCGCTTAAATGGCAAACCATCAGACCTTGACCCCCGAAGATCATCGGGACCTTCGCATCCTTACCGAACCTGGCGTCGAGCTGGGCGACGGAGTGATGGCGACGTTGATCATTCCGGAAGAATTCCGCCGTGTTCAAAGCGAATTCCCCATCGTATTTCGCCGCACTCAGGAGGGCGAGACCTTCGTGCCTCTGGCGCTGTTCGGATTTGAAAACGGAGAAAACCTCTTTCTGAGTGATGGCCGATGGCAGGCGCGCTACCGCCCGCTCTCGCTGGCGATCCAGCCATTCCTGATCGGCGCCCCGACAGACGAGGGCAGCGAAGGGCAGGTTCACATCAACATCGATCACCCTCGCATCTCCACCTCTGGCGAGGGCGTCCGCGTGTTCGACGAGGATGGTGGTACAACTCCCTACCTCGAACAGATCGCCGGGCAACTGGGGGAGCTTCATGTGGGCTATCAGGGGACGGCAGTCTTCATTGAGGCTTTGGAGCGCTACGAACTGCTCGAAGCCTTCACGCTCGAGGTACCGCTGTCTGACGGTTCGAAGCAATCGCTCGTCGGGTTCCACATCATCAAGGAAGACAGGCTCCAGCAGCTCGATAGTGATGCGCTGGGAGACCTTCACGGCCAGGGCTTTCTGCTCCCCATATTCATGGCAGTGGCCTCGCTCTCCCACTTCTCCACCTTGGTCGAGCGCAAGGATGCCGCATTGAGCAATGGCTGACGCGGGCACTCCTATCTTTTCCAAGCTCACCCATATCGCGGACCGCGAGGTGGCGGATTTCGGCGGTCTGGCGGAGCTGATCGAGGGGACGCGCGAGCCCTTCGTGGTGCGGGGGCTGGTGGCGGACTGGCCGCTGGTGCGCGCGGGGCTGGAATCCGCTGCCAAGGCGCGCGAGCACCTGCTGGCCCATGCGCGGGCCATGCCCTTCACCGTGGCCATCGGCCCATCGGGGCACGGCGGGCGCATGTTCTATGCCGACGACATGCAGATGAACTTCCGCGAGGGGACCGGCAAGCTGGCCGACATCTTCGGCGGCTTCGAGCGATACGAGGGCGAGGACAAGCCCCCCACCGCCTATGTACCTTCGGTCGATATGAACCGATATTTCAATGGCTTGACCGAGGCGAACCCCAGCCCGGTGGCCCAGCACAAGCCGCGCGAGAGCATCTGGATCGGCACCCCCACCAGGATCGCCGCGCATAACGATTTTCCCGACAATCTGGCCTGCTGCGCGGTCGGCCGCCGCCGCTTCATCCTGTTCCCGCCCGAGCAATTCGAGAACCTCTATCTCGGCCCGATCGACAATACGCCCGCGGGGCGCGCGGTGAGCATGGTCGATTTCCACCAGCCCGATTTCGCCGCCCACCCCCGCTTCGAAGCCGCGCTGGAAACCGCCCTGACCACCGAGCTGGAGCCGGGCGACGCGGTCTTCATCCCGTCCATGTGGTGGCATCATGTCGAAGGACTGGCACCGTTCAACGTGCTGGTGAATTACTGGTGGCGCGAGACGCCGAAATGGCTCGGCCAGCCGCAGGACGCGCTCAACCACGCCATCCTGGCCATTCGCGACCTGCCTCCGGAAGACCGGGCGATCTGGAAGCGGATGTTCGACCATTATGTGTTCGAACACGGCCCGAACGTGACCGAACATATACCGGAAGGCAAACGCGGCGTTCTGGATCCGCTGACGCCCGAGGCGGCGAGCCGCATCCGATCTTTTCTGCTGAGGGCACTCAACCAATGAGAACCGCAACCACACCCCGCCGCATCGTCATCGCCGGAGGCGGCACATCGGGCTGGATGGCCGCCGCCGCCCTGGCCCGGACCATGGGCGACACGATCGAGCTGACGCTGGTGGAATCGGATGCGATCGGTACGGTAGGCGTGGGCGAAAGCACCATCCCGCCGCTGGTCAAATACAACCAGCTGACCGGCATCGACGAAGCCGAGTTCATGCGCGAGACCAATGCGACCTTCAAGCTGGGCATCGAGTTCGAGAACTGGAAGAACGACGGCGAGAGCTATTTCCATTCCTTCGGCGCGACGGGCAAGGATCACTGGTCGGCCGGCTTCCAGCACTTCTGGATGCACGGCCTCACGCAGGGGCACGAGCACAGCTATGACGATTACTGCCTGGAGCTTGCCGCCGCGCATGCGGGCAAATTCGCCATCCTTCCCGACAACCGCATCAACTATGCCTACCAGCTCGACGCGACGGCCTATGCCCGCTTCCTGCGCCGCAAGGCGGAAAGCTTCGGAGCCACGCGCCGCGAGGGCAAGATTGCCGCGGTCGAGCTCGACAGCGAAAGCGGCGATATTGCGGCCCTGACGCTGGAAAGCGGGGAGCGGATCGAAGGCGATCTGTTCCTCGATTGCACCGGCTTTCGCGCGCTGCTGATCGAAGGCGCGCTGCATGTCGGTTATGACGACTGGAGCCATTACCTGCCCAATGACCGCGCCATCGCGGTCCAGACCGAAAGCATCCGCGATCCGGTGCCCTTCACCCGCGCCATCGCGCATGAGGCGGGCTGGCAATGGCGCATCCCGCTGCAGCACCGGCAGGGCAACGGCATCGTCTATTGCAGCCGCTACATGTCGGATGACGAGGCCGAGGCGCGGCTGCTGTCCACGGTCGAAGGCGCCACCTGCTCCACCCCTAACCGCCTGCGCTTCACCACTGGCACGCGGCGCAAGCAATGGCATCGCAACTGCGTGGCCGTGGGCCTGTCGAGCGGGTTCATGGAACCGCTGGAATCGACCAGCATCCACCTGATCCAGCGCGCCGTCCTGCGGCTGATCCGCATGCTGCCTGCGGGCGAGCGCGTGAGCCAGCGCGATATCGACGAATTCAACGACCAGCAGCTGACCGACATGGACCAGATCAGGGATTTCCTGATCCTGCACTACAAGGTCACCCAGAGGCGGGATTCGCCCTTCTGGCGCCAGTGCGCCGACATGGAAATCCCCGACAGCCTGACGCAGAAGATCGAGCTCTTCCGCGAAACCGGCCGCGTGTTCCGCAAGAACGAGGAACTGTTCGCGGAAAACAGCTGGGTCCAGGTAATGATGGGACAGGGGCTGATGCCCGAAACCTATCACCCCGTCGCCACCAAGATGAGCAGCGAAGAACTCGACCGCTTCCTCGGCACGCTGCGCAGCAATGTAAGCCGGACCGTGGCGGGCCTGCCCGAACACCATGCCTTCGTGAAACGCTATTGCGGTGCGAGACAGACCGAGGCCGCGTAGGTGGTGCGAGTGGATCGGTCGCTTCGTCAGGATTGACGACGCGGTCCATCCGCAATGCGTGCCGGGATTGGAACTAGGCCGTCATCAGCGGATTTATGTTCGACAAAGCAGCGTCAAGTGGCCACGAATCTGCCCTTTCCCTCCGCGATTGATCTAACAACATGCGCCTGACGGTCGTCTACCCAGAAGTGAAGGCTCAGATCGCCCAATTCGCCGGTGGGCTAATGCCTGTTCGTCTTGGCGACGATGAGCAGCTTTCCCTCGTCGTTAAAACACAGAAAGAGGCGATCCTTGCGGTCCAGATGCACAGGGGTTTCGCCTTTTACCTGCCAGCGCTACCATCGTCCTCATGCACAACCACCTCGCTCATCACCGCGTTCTTCGATGACGACGACGAGCCCCTCACCATTCGCACCCCGCTGTTCGGCGATGATGCCTTCTCGCAAGACATTATCGAGATCCTGAAATATGACGAAGTCAGCGTCTATTTCTTCGACGAACACAATTACGAGTGGATCAGCTTCCGTGCGGATTTGAAGGATAACGGAAGCTGCCTCGTCGGCGACGAGGACATCCACCTGCTCAGCTACCATCCCGAAACGGCAAAGTCCGTCCATACCGTGCTGAACGACTGGTTTGGTGCTCGGACGGCCGAGGATGACGAGCGTGCGATCAACGCCATTTTCAAAGAATCACTTTCGCCGAGCGACCTCTTTGTCTTCGATATGACGCCGGAGATGAACAGCTATCAGGGGGGCTCCGGTTTCCGCCACGACACCCTAACGAGAACCGACCCCGGTTATTATCAGGAGCGGGACATTTCGTCATGCTTGTCACGGGTCTTCGAGCCCGGGCAGATCATGATGAACCCTAGGCGGAAGGATAATCATAAGGAAATCCTCGATCACCTGGTCCTAACCGAAGAGTTAGCAATTCTCGTTCAGGCAAAGGACAGCCCGACGACGGAAGCCGGGATAACTCGCACTCTCCACCGCAAGCGACTAGCAACTCACAGCCAGATCGATGCGGCGATACGGCAAATCAACGGCGCCGCCCGCTACCTCAAACGTGAAAGCGTCGCGAAGCTGGTAGTTGCCGGTCGGGATATCGATGTCGACATCAGCACACGGCGCGTCATCGGCCTCGCGATCGTCAAGGAGCTCTTCGACGACGAAGGCGCCGCCTACGTTGCGGCATGCAAAAAAATGGCGGGGCTTTCCGGAGGTGGCATCGTGATGGATTATCACTCCTTTCATGCGCTCACCCATCGCTTCGCGTCCCACGACGCGTTTGTCCAAACGTTAGAGAAGCTCATTGCCCATGTGCGGACACATGGTTGGATCTTGATCAAGGACGAAGTGTTCGATGGCGTCCTCGATTGGGTAGAGAGCATGCGCGCGAAACGTGCTGGTGAGAACGATCAGCCCAACAAATAGACGTTCTGACTTGCCGAGCGACTAGTTGCCATTGCAACGGCGGCCTTGCCAACTTCGTTAGCTGTAACCTGCCAGTCTGCAACCGGCCCCAACCCGGTCATTCCGCCATTGCGCAGTGCCACACTTATCCTCGCCGAATAGACAAACCGACTGGAAACTCGACCCAAGCGGTTTCAATGTGCTGGCGAAGACGGTTTTGCTGCGTTAGCGAGAGATACGTTTAGGGGGATGTCTTAATGGGTCGGCGGCGCCAGTCGGTGACAATCAAGCATGTTGCTGCCGATGCGGGGGTTTCCCTGCAGACCGTCAGCCGCGTCATCAACAACGAGCCCAATGTGCGGCCCGCGATGAAAGAGCGCGTGCAGGCCAGCATCGACAAGCTGGGTTATGTGCCCAGCATCGCCGCCCAGCGCATGAGCGGTTCGCGGTCCTACATCATCCTGGCCATCAACGATCGCGACCGCACAATTGCGGACTGGCGCGCGCGCGAGGGGCGCGACTGGATCGACCAGATGCTGCTGGGCGGCATGCTGACCTGTGCCGAGCATGGGTACCGGATGATGATCGAGCTGGTCGATACGCATAACGACCATGTCGAACGCGAACTGAGCGCAGCCATCGCCGCGCTCCAGCCCGACGGCGTGATCCTCACCCCGCCCCATTCGGAAAACGACCTGATCACCGGCCTGCTGGCCACGCGCGGCATTCCGTTTGCGCGGATCGGATCCATGCAAGCCGGGCCGGGCATCGCGGTCACCATGGGCGACAAGTTCAACGCCGGGCTGGCCACCGATCACCTGATCGAACTGGGGCACGAACGGATCGGCTTCATCGCCGGGCCTGAGGAATTCAGCCTGGCCAATCGCCGTATCGCCGGGTGGGAAGCGGCCATGGAACGCGCCGGCCTGTCCACCGAGGACCTGTGCCAGCGCGGGGATTTCGGCTTCGAAAGCGGCGCTGCCGCGGCGGAGAAACTGCTGTCTCTCGTACCCGCGCCCACGGCCATCATCGCCAGCAGCGACCAGATGACGCTGGCGGCGCTGGCCGTCGCCCGCAAACGCGGGCTCCGCGTGCCCGAGGACCTGTCGCTGGTCAGCTTCGACAATTCGCCCATCGTGCGCTTCACCCAGCCGGCCCTGACCGCCGTCGACCAGCCGATTGCAGCAACCATTTCGCGGGTCGTCGAACTGCTGATCGAAGCGCAGTCCGGGAAACTGCCCGATGGCCCGACCGCCGTACCCGGCGAAGTGATCGTCCGCAGCTCGACCGCGCGCGCCCCGAAGCATGACGCAGGCTGAGGGGCCGGATCACGGGCGGCAATCGCTGCGCTTCATGTGGCTGTACGCGCTGGCGGTGGCGGGGGGCGCGGTGTCCTATGTTCCGTTCCTTACCCTCCTGCTGCCGCTGCGCGCCACTGAAATGGCGGGCGAGGCGCGGATCGACCTGCTCGCCTATATCGCCTTTTCCGGCGCGATCGCGGCCAGCGCGGGCAATGTGCTGTTCGGCTGGCTGAGCGATCTCACCCGGACCCGCAAGCCCTGGATCGCGACCGGGCTGGTGCTGTCCTGCAGCCTGCTGGTGAGTGTCCGCGCCACCGGCACGCCGGCGCAATTGCTGGGCCTTATCGTGGTCTGGCAGCTTGCGCTCAACATGATGCTGGGGCCGCTCGGCGCATGGGCGGGTGACGCCGTGCCTGACAGGCAGAAGGGATTTCTGGGCGGATTGCTGGCCTTTGCGCCTGCGCTCGGCGCGGCATCGGGGGCCATCGTGACGCTTCCCGGCCTCGCCGGTGCCGATCACCGGCTGGTGCTGGTGGCGGGCCTCGTTGCGGCCATGGTGCTTCCCGTGCTGCTGTTCGGAAACCCGCGGGCGATGCCGCAGCTCATGCTGGACGACAGAAATCCCGACGAAGAGGCCCGCCACGCCAAGCGCAGCGCTGCCGCCCGGATGTGGCTGGCGCGGCTGCTGGTGCAGATCGCGGAAGCGGCGCTGTTCACCTATCTGCTCATCTGGTTCACCAGCATCGATCCGTCTTTCACCGACAGCGATACGGCGCGGGTCTTCTCGATTGTCCTGCCGCTGTCGGTGCCGCTGGCGATGCTGGCGGGGCGCTGGTCCGACCGGCGCGAACGCCCCATCCTGCCGCTGGTGCTGGGGTCCGCCATCGGCGCAGTCGGCCTGCTGGTCATGGCGCTGTCGGACAGCCTTGGCGGTGCCATCGCGGGCTATGTCGTCTTCGGCCTGTCGTCGAGCGTGTTCCTCGCGCTGCATACCAGCCAGACGCTGCGCGTGCTGCCCCGCCCTTCGCGCCGGGGCCGGGATCTCGGCATTTTCAACCTGACCAACACCGTGCCCAGCATGATCATGCCCTGGCTGACGCTGGCGCTGGTGCCGGTGTTCGGGTTCAGCGCGCTGTTCTTTGCGCTGGCGGCCCTTGTCGCGATCGGGACAGCGCTGCTGCTCACCCTCACCCCTGCGAAGTAGCCGCTTGATTTTGCGCACCGAGCGTGCCAATCCCCGCAATTGATAACGTTCTCAAAAAGGGAGCGCGGAGAGTGATGATCGATATGAAAGCGTTTTGGATGGCCACGGCCGCGGCAATCACACTTGCGGGGTGCACCACTGTTCCGGGCGATATGGAGACACCTGCCGCCAGTACCGCGCGCGCCGCCGAAGATGCCCGCGTCGCCGACCTGCTCGCCCGCATGAGTGTGGAGCGCAAGGTCGCCCAGCTGATCCAGCCGCAGATCAATAGCTTCACCGCCGAAGACATGCGCCGCTACCGTTTCGGCAGCTATCTCAACGGCGGTAATGGCGGCCCTTACGGCGATGAATATGCCGAAGCCAGCGAATGGCTGAAGCTCGCCGACGAGATGTATCTCGCCTCGATCGCGCCGCAGGCCGATGGCCAGCCGACCGTCCCCACCATGTGGGGCACCGATGCCGTGCATGGCCATACCAATGTGATGAAGGCGACGATCTTCCCGCACAATATCGGCCTTGGCGCCACGCGCGATGCCGACCTCGTGCGCCGCATCGGCGAAGCGACCGCGACCGAGATCGAAGTGACCGGGATCGACTGGAATTTCTCGCCCACCATCGCCGTGGCACAGGACGACCGGTGGGGCCGCACCTATGAGAGCTATTCCGAGGATCCGAAGATCGTCGCCCCGCTGGGCGCCGCGCTGGTCGAAGGGCTGCAAGGCCGCAAGGGCGATCCCAACCGCCTGGGCGCGGGGCATGTCATCGCCACTGCCAAGCACTTCTTCGGTGACGGCGGGACCGACCAGGGCGTCGACCAGGGCGAGGTCACAGGCGATATCGAGAAGCTGAAGAAGATCCACGCTGCCCCGTACCCCGCCGCGATCGGCGCCGGGGTGGAAGCGGTGATGGCCAGCTTCAACTCGATCAACGGCCGCAAGATGCACGGCAATGAAGCGCTGCTGACCGGCGTGCTTCGCAACGAACTGGGCTTCGACGGCCTCGTCGTCGGCGACTGGAACGGCCACGGGCAGGTCGCAGGCTGCACCAATACCGACTGTCCGCAATCCCTGCTCGCCGGGCTCGACATCTACATGGTTCCGGACGACTGGAAGGGCCTGCTCGAAACCACCGTTGCGCAGGTCAAGGACGGCACGATCCCCATGGCCCGCCTCGACGAAGCCGTGAGCCGCGTGCTGCGCGTGAAATACCGCGCCGGGCTGCTGGATGAATTCGTTCAGCCGTCGGGCCGCCCCAATGCAGGCAAGTACGATCTGCTCGGTTCACCCGAACACCGCGCCATCGCGCGCGAGGCGGTCGCCAAATCGCAGGTACTGCTCAAGAACAACGGCGTACTGCCGCTGAAGGCCGGGGCGAACATCCTCGTTGCAGGCAGCGCGGCTGACGATATCGCGCAGGCCGCCGGCGGCTGGACGCTGACCTGGCAGGGTGGCGGCGATCTCGACAACAGCTATTTCCCGGGCGCGACCTCGATCTGGAAGGGGCTGGAAACCGCGGCGAAGGAAAGCGGCGGCAAGGCCGTGCTGTCGGCCGATGGCACCTACACGGCCAAACCGGATGTGGCCGTGGTCGTCTTCGGCGAGGAGCCCTATGCGGAGTTTGCGGGCGACCGCAAGCACCTCGGCTTCACCGACGAGGAAGGGCTGACCCTGCTCCGCAAGTTCAAGGCGGACGGCGTGCCCACGGTCGCCGTGTTCCTCTCGGGCCGCCCTATGTGGGTAAACCGCGAAATGAACCTGGCCGATGCTTTCGTTGCATCCTGGCTCCCGGGTAGCGAAGGCGCAGGCGTGGCGGATGTCCTGACCGGCGCGATGCCCGCCACCGGAAAACTCGGCTTCAGCTGGCCCGCCACCTGCGATGCCGGTCCGCTCAACGGCCCCAAGGGTGCTCTGTTTGCCGTCGGATACGGCCGCGCGCTGACCGACACCTCACCCACTCCGCAGCTCGACGAAAACTGCGCCCCGCTGCTCGAAGGTCCGTCACGCGCCCTGTTCGAATCCGGCCGCCTGGCCGATGGCGTAGTCGCATTTGCGGTCAAACCGAATGTCGAAGGCGTGGGCGAATATCTCGCCCAGATGCGGGGCGATCTCACCGATTCCGGCGTTCTGGTTCGCGGTTACGACCGCAATGCACAGGAAGATGCGCGCGAGATCACCATGCGTGCCAACTCGCGTTTCGGCCTGTCGCAGACGCCCGATACCGGCGGCGCCTATCGCATCACCTACGAAGTGGTCACGCGGCCGACCGCTCCGATCAAGCTGCGTGTAGGCGAAGACGCGTTGGTCGACCTGACCCAGCCCTTCGCGGTGGCGCATGGCAAGGGCTGGCGCGAAATGCTGATCACCGATCAGTGCGCGCCCGGACTTGGCAACCGCATCCGGTTCGAAACCGAAGCCGAGGTCACTTTCCGCATCGCCAGCGTGGTGCGCGAAGATGTTGCCGAAGGAACGGCCTGCTCGTTCTGAGCGCGCGAAATCGTATTCGCTTTGTGCTGCCCGACAAGGCTGGCACATAGCGTGACGCAAGATCAACGCCGGTTCGTGAAGTTCGTCGGCACTTGGGAGGAATACTGAATGGCACTCGCACCAGATGTCGCGTCGAGCACCGACCCGGCGACTCTTACTGAGGACGGCGCGCATGTTAACGCGCCGGGACTCCAGTATTTCGTCTTCGCGCTATTCTTCATCTTCGGCGGTATCACGTCACTCAATGACGTTATCCTGCCGAAGTTGAAGGAGCTTTTTACGCTCAACTACACCGAAGCCATGCTGGTGCAATTCTGCTTCTTCACCGCCTATTTGATGATTGGCATTCCAGGTGCCGAATTGGTCAAGCGGATCGGCTATATGCGCGGTGCTGTGGCTGGCCTTCTGATAATGATGGCGGGTTGCTTGTTATTCATTCCCGCCAGTCAGACTGCGACCTACGGTATTTTCCTTGGTGCGCTCTTCATCTTGGCTAGCGGCGTGGTGATCGTTCAAGTTGTCACCAATCCGCTTATTTCGCTTCTGGGCCCGCAAAAGACCGTCCACAGCCGCCTTACTTTTGCTCAGGCCTTCAACAGCCTCGGCACAACGATTTTCCCGCGCGTAGGATCGGCGCTTATTCTTGGCGGTCTTGCCGGTGTTTCGGCTGCAGAATTATCGGGTTCCGAATTGGCGGCCTATCGCACCGCGGAAAGTGCAGCGATCGTATCGACCTATCTGGGTCTTGCGGCTGCCCTCGCGGTGATCGCACTGGTGGTGTGGATCAATCGCAACAAACTCCCGCACGACGCAGCAGCCATGCAGGGCACCGCCCTGACCTCCTTCACTCGCTACCTCATCGGTATCGTGCCGATCGCACTCGGCGGTTGGCTTGTAATCCGCGGCAATGAAATACCCGGGATCATTCTTTTGATCGTCGGACCGGCGATTTGGCTGTGGGGTAACAGCCTGCTCGGCCGAGCCCGCTTCTCTTACGGAGCCGCTTGTATCTTCCTCTATGTAGGTGCGGAAGTTGCGATCGGTTCACTAATCGTGAACTACCTGATGCAGGAAAGCGTACTTGGTCTCACAGAACGTGCTGCGGGCGACATGATCTTCCTGTACTGGGGCGGCGCGCTGGTCGGACGCATCATTGGCTCGCTGGTGTTGCGCTATGCTAGCCCAGGTCTGGTACTGACTGGTGTGGCATTAGGCGCAATTGCGCTTGTGCTTTTCTCGACCAGCACCACCGGCACCGCTGCAGGCTACAGCTTGCTCGCAGTCGGCCTTATGAACTCTATCATGTTCCCTACCATCTTCTCGCTTGCCTGTGAGAAACTCGGCATGAAGGCAGCAGACGGCTCGGGTATCATCAACATTGCTATTTTCGGCGGTGCCGTGATCCCGCTGCTCACCGGGATGCTGGCCGATGCAAGCGGCAGCCTCGGAACGGCGTTGATCCTGCCCATCATCTGCTATGCGATCATCGCCGGCTTCGGCATCTTCGCGAGAAAACCTGCCGTCGCCTGACCGCAGAATTTCTAAACACCGTGGGGGTTCGCAAGGCGGCGCAGGTCTGCCATGCGGGCCCCTACTTCTTTAGAAATCCGCGAGAACCCAATGACCGACGCCGAACTCGCCGCCCATCTCGCTCAGGTCGCTGGCCGGATCCTGCTGGAAGTCCGTGCGAGCGGCATGTTCGAGGGCAAGAGCCTCGGCAAGGCAGGCGACCAGACCGCCAATCAGTTTCTCTGCCACGCAGTTCGCGCCCAGCGCCCCGATGACGGCCTTCTTTCGGAAGAAAGCAAGGACACAGCCGAACGCCTCTCCAAAAAACGCGTATGGATCGTCGACCCGGTCGACGGCACCCGTGAATATGGCGAAGAACGCAGCGACTGGGCCGTGCATGTGGCACTGTGCGTCGATGGCAGGCCGGAGACGGGCGCGGTGGCCCTGCCCGGCCTGGGGGAAGTGCTCCGCAGCGATACGCCCGGTGCCCTACCCCCGGCCGCGCAAACCCCGCGTATGCTGGTAAGCCGCACGCGGCCCGCCAGCGAAGCCGTAGCGGTGGCTGATACGATCGGCGCGGAACTGGTGCCCATGGGTTCGGCCGGAGCCAAGGCCATGGCCGTGGTCAGGGGCGAAGCGGAAATCTACCTGCACACCGGCGGGCAATATGAATGGGACAGTGCGGCCCCCGTGGCGGTCGCGCTGGCGCACGGACTCCATGCCAGCCGGATCGATGGGAGCCCGCTGATCTATAACCAGCAGGACACCTACATGCCGGACCTGCTCATTTGCCGCCCAGAGTGGAGCGAGCGCGTTCTCGCCGAAGTCGGCAAGCTCAGTGCCTAGCAATCCACCTGCGCCAGAAGCTGCCGCGCCCGGCTGAGGTGCGGGCGGTCCAGCATCTTGCCGTTATGGCCGATGGTCCCGGCCTGCGGATTGGCTTCGAACAGCGCCACGATCTCGCGCGCTTCGGCGATTTCGTCCTCGCCCGGGCTGAATGCTTCGTTGATCACCGGCACCTGCGCCGGGTGGATCGCCAGCATCCCGCGATAGCCGTCGCGCCGCACCTTTTCCGCGCGGGCTTTCAGACCTTCCAGATTGCGAAAATCACCGTCGATCGTCTCGATCGCGGGCACACTGGCTGCGGCCGCACCAAGCAGGGTCAGGCTGCGGGCCAGTTCATAGGTGAAGGCATATTCGCCATTGTCCAGGCGATTGGACATCGCGCCGATTGAATCGGCCAGGTCTTCCGCCCCCCATGTCATCGCGGCGAGGCGCGGCGCATCGGCGTAATCGCCCGTGGTGAACATGGCAGCGGCAGTCTCGGTGACCAGCGCAATGACGGGTGTCGAGCCAGGCGCAATTCCAAGCTCCATTTCCAGCGGGGTGAGAAGGCGGTCGAGTTCTTCCACATCATGGCGCCCTCTCGCCTTGGGCAGCATGATCCCGCCGGGACGGGTGTGCATGATGGCGGCCAGGTCATCCGCCGTGTGCGGTCCATCGAGCGGGTTCACCCGGACCCATAATCTGGCCCTTTCGCTGTCATCACGCGCGGCAAGAAATGCGGCGATCCCCTCGCGCGCGGCCGGTTTCGCCTCTTCCGCCACCGCGTCTTCAAGATCGAAGATGACGATATCGGCTTCGCCCTGCGCCGCCTTCGTCATTTTCTTCTCGCTGTCGCCGGGGGCGAACAGCCAGCTGCGATGCCGGGGCGGAAGGCTGGGAGAAGTCGTCACGAAGGAATCTCGCTTGTTGTCTGTGGTTGGCCAGCCATGAGCCTGCGCCGACCGTGCAAGTCAAGGCGGGGCGATCAACTGTCAGGCTGCTGCTCGTCCGCTGCTTCGAAAATGGCGGCCATGGCGGTGGTACGCGGCAGACTCTGGAACGCCTGCTGGTCCTCGGCAGGGACCGAAGGCCGGGCGAAGGTCCGCCAGATGCCGAACAGCCCGCCGAGTATCGCAAGCCCGCCCGTCACGGCGAAAAGCCCGCCAGGGCCCAGAGCGCCCATGCCGATCGAGCCCAGCATGGGCCCGGCAACCGCGCCTGCCGAATAGGTGAGGACAAGGCCGCTGCTTGCTCCGATCCGCTCCTCTTCGGACAGATGGTCGTTCGAATGCGCCACGCAGAGCGGATAGAGGGCAAAGGCGAAGCCGCCAAAGAGGCTGCCCAGCCCGATCACTGCCACAGGGGCGAGCTCCATCAGGAAAATGGGCAGCGATACGGCGAAAGTCGCCAGGAAGCTCGCGATCACAATCAGACGCCGGTCGAACCGATCCGAAAGCAGTCCAAGCGGATATTGCAGAGCGACCCCGCCGGCGATGACGCATGAGGTGAACAGCGCCACCTGCGACAATCCCATTCCGATCCGCTGGATATATACCGCGCCCAGCGCATAGAATGCCCCCAGAATGGCTCCCGTTACGAGCGTGCCGACGATGCCGAGCGGAGAGACCTTGTAAAGGCGGCGCAAGGAAAAGGGCGCAACAGTCTCGATGACCGGCTGATCCATGCGCGTGAGGAGGACAGGAAGCAGCGCGATCGACAGCAGGATCGCGGAAAGCATGAAGGGCAGATCCGGAGCCTCGTCGCCGAGATTGAGCAGGAACTGGCCTGCCGCCTGTCCGCAATAGAGTGCGATCATGTAAGCCGCGAGCATGGCGCTGCGATTCTTGGGGCTTGCCTGCTGGTTGAGCCAACTTTCAAGGCAGACGAAGACACCTGCCATGGCCAGCCCGTCGATAAATCGCAGAACTGTCCAGACAACCGGAGATTCGAAAATGGCATAGGTCAGGCTGCTTGCCGAATAGATCGTCACGAAAGCGGCAAAGGCGCGGATGTGGCCGGTTCGTTCGATGACCTTCTGGACGCGGAGCGATCCCAGCATCAGGCCGCCGAAATAGCTGGTCCCGACAAGGCCGATAACACCAGCCGAAGCGCCTGCCAGTTCCAGCCGAATCGCAATCAGCGTGGACAGAAATCCACTACCCGCCATGAGAACGAAGATCGCGATCAGAAGCGCGCGGACGGGATAGGCTGAGGAAATCATCGAATCGCCCGTATTCCTGCGCGCTATCCGCTTCAAGCGAAGTCTGCTCTGCGAAGGCGACTCACGCAACTTTCCGCGAGGCTGCGGCCCATCCGAGGTTGCAGATGAATGCGCATTTGTTTGATGGGAAATACCCGCCGTTGCGCTGGCTTCATCGGCTGCGGTATAGGCCGGTCATCAAAGGGGATCGTCATTGAAGAAGCGCCACGCCCTCTCCACACGTCTCTGGCACTGGATAAACGCCCTGTGCCTTCTCGTGCTGTTCATGAGCGGCCTCAATATATCGAACGCCCACCCTCGCCTGTATTGGGGTGATCGGGGGTTCCTGCCGTCCGAAGCTTGGCTGTCGCTGCCGGACTTTCCCGGCTGGATCACCATCCCGAGCTATTACAGCCTGGCCGCGGCGCGTGACTGGCATGTGGTGTTCTCGCTGGTCTTCGCCTTCGGCCTCCTGGCCTTCATGGTGATTGCCCTGATCAACGGTCACATCAGGCGCGATCTGCTGCTACGCGCGGCGGAATGGCGGCCGCAGAGCATCTGGCGCGATGTGAAGGCGCATCTGTGGCTCGATTTCGAGCACGGCAACGGCAAATACAACGTGCTGCAGAAGCTAACCTATGCGCTGGTGATCTTCATCCTGCTGCCAGCGATGATCTTCACCGGCATGGCAATGAGCCCGGGGATGGAAGCCGCATGGCCGTGGCTCAGCGAAATGTTCGGCGGCCGGCAAAGCGCACGCTCGATCCATTTTCTGAGCGCTTTCGCTCTCGCAGCCTTTCTTATTCTCCACGTGGTGTTGGTCCTGCTTGCAGGTCCGATCACCCAGCTGCGCGGCATGCTGTTCGGCGGCCGCCTGGACACAAGCGGAGGCGCCGATGCGCAGGCGTAACTTTCTCGTAGCCCTGGGGGCAAGCGTCGTTGCGGGATGCGATGCCGTCGGAGACAGCAGCTGGTTCGGCAAAGTCGTGGACAGGGCGCAAAACTGGCACCGCGGACTGCACCGGGCGCTGGGCGGCGGCCGGATTGCCATGGCGCCCGAGTTCAGCCGCTCCGCAATCTCACCCTTCTTTCGCGGCAATGGTACGCAAAGTATCGACACCGGGACCTATCGCGCCGCCATGGAAGATGGCTTCGCCAATTGGACCGTCACGGTCTCGGGCCTGGTCGAGCACCCGCTTGAGCTCTCGATGGAAAACCTGCGCGGCCTGCCGCAGCGCACGCAGATCACCCGCCACGATTGCGTGGAAGGGTGGAGCGCCATCGGCGAATGGACGGGCCCGCAGCTGTCGACGATTCTCGATGCGGCTGGCGTGCGGCCTGAGGCGCGGTTCGCGGTCTTTCGCTGCGCCGACAACCTGAATGGAGGCGATTATTACGAAAGCTGCGATCTGGACGATGCCTTCCATCCCCAGACAATTCTTGCTCACCAGCTCAATGGAGAGCCGCTGCCCGAACGCAATGGTGCACCGGTGCGGCTGCGGCTCGAACGCCAATTAGGCTACAAGCACGCGAAATATCTGACGGGGATCGAACTGGTCGAAAGCCTCGAGGGGATCGGCGAAGGTAAGGGCGGCTATTGGGAGGATCGTGCCGGCTACCAATGGTACGCCGGCATCTGATCGCCTCAGTGCTCGCGGTGGTGCGCCAAGCCGAAGCCTAGCGCGCCCCTCCCAGTCCGCCGCCCAGCGCCACGAACAGCGTCGTGCCATTCTGGAGATAGGCCCGACGGGTGGTCAGCAATTGCTGCTGGGCTGAAAACAGATTGCGTTCCGCATCCAGCACTTCGAGGTAATCGGCTACGCCCTCACGGTACCTGAGGCGCGCCAGCCGGGCGAGCCGCTCCTGCGCGGCAACGCCCTTCTCCAGCGCCGTCACCTGTTCCGCCAGCCAGCGCCTCCCGGCAAGCCCGTCGGAGACCTCGCGAAACGCGGTCTGGACGGTCTTGTCATAGATCGCGATCTGTTCGACCTCGCGGGCCTTGGCAAGATCGAGATTGGCTTCGCGCGCGCCCCAGTCGAAAATGGGAAGCGAGATCGATGGGCCGAAAGACCAGGAAAACCCGTCCGAGCCGAACAGATCCCCCAGATCGCTGGATGCGAGTCCTGCATTGCCGGTGAGCGAAATCGTGGGGAAGAAAGCTGCCCGTGCCGCGCCGATATTCGCCCGCGCGGCGCGCAATTGCTCTTCGGCTGCCTGGATGTCGGGACGGACCAGCAGCAGATCTGACGGCGTTCCGGCATCAAGCGTCATGCCATTGTTCTGCGCCGTCATCGGCAGAGATTGCGGGAGGTTCGCCGGGATCGCACCGCCGACCAGAACGGCCAGCTGGTTCCGCAGTCGTGCTTCGGCGAGTCGTTCTGCGGCCAGCTGCTGCTCCGCAGTCGTCAGAAGCGTTTCCGCCTGTCTGAAAGGCAGGGCCGAAGTCACACCGGCATCGAGACGACGCTGAGCGATGCGCAATCCTTCCTGCCTGCTTTCCAGCGTCGCCTGCGCCAGACGGATCTGAGCTTCCGTTTCGAGCAGTTCGAAATAGGTCGATGCGGTATCGGCAATGAGCGACAGATAGAAGGCACGCTGATTGGCTTCGACCGCCAGATATTGCGCACGCGCTGCTTCGGAGAGATTGGCTACCCTGCCCCAGAAATCCAGTTCGAAAGCCGAGACGCCTACGCCGACGTTGAAACGATCGCTGGTTATCGATCCGTCGGCACCCGGCTGAACCGTGCCCACCGGAGTGCGGGACCGCGTGGCGGAGGCGTTTGCTACAGTGGTCGGCAAACGGCGGCTGTCCTCGATCCGGTACTGCGCACGGGCCTGTTCGATCCGCGCCGTCGCCGCAACGAGATCCCGATTGTTGGCGACCGCAGTCTCGATCAGCGCAACTAGCCGCTGATCGGCAAACCATTCTCCATAAGACAGAGTGCTCGCCACGACCGTTCCGTCGGGTCGGTAATCGGCATCATAGGTTGGAAGCGTGGCAAGCTCAGGACGCCCGTGATCGGGCGCCATGTTGACGCATCCCGAAAGAACCAGGGCCGACAGGCTGACGGTTAACAGGCGTCTCATTCGGTTTCTCCGTCGAGGTGGCCGGCGGGCGTTGGCTTGCGGCCGCCCAGCCTGGTCCGCACCAGAAGATAAAGCAGCGGGATGATGAAGATGCCGATCGCCGTCGCGGCAATCATGCCTCCCATCACGCCCGTCCCCACCGCGATCCGGCTGGCAGCGCCTGCCCCCGAAGACAGGACCAGCGGCACCATGCCCAGGATGAAGGCAAGCGAAGTCATGATGATTGGCCGCAGCCGCAACCTTGCTGCCGCCTTCACCGCCTCCATCGGGCTCTTGCCTTCGGCTTCTTCCTCGATCGCGAATTCGACGATCAAGATTGCATTCTTGGCAGCAAGACCGATGATCGTAATGAGACCCACGTTGAAGTAGATATCGGCCGACAAGCCGCGCAGCATGGTGAATACCACGGCACCAAGAACACCCATCGGCACGATCAGCAAAACGGAAAGTGGAACCACCCAGCTTTCGTAAAGCGCTGCAAGCACAAGGAAGACGATGACAGTGGACAGGCCTAGCAGGAGGCCGATCTGGCCGCCGGCCTGCTTTTCTTCATAGCTGATGCCGGTCCATTCGAAGCCGATCCCTTCGGGAAGCTGGCTTGCAAGCTGTTCCATCTCGGCAATCGCGGCGCCCGAGGATTGGCCCGGAGCAGCGGTGCCCGACAGCGTCATCGCCGGATAGCCGTTGTAACGTGCAACTGCGGGCGGACCGGCGGTCCATTCCGCCGTGGCGAACGCACTAAATGGCACCAGCGCACCTTGCGCGTTGGGAATGCGGAGGGAAAGAACATCCTCAGGAGTCATCCGGTGCGGTGCATCCGCCTGAACGAGGACTTGAAGAACGCGCCCCTGCCGGTTGAAGTCGTTCGCATAGGCAGACCCGAAATTGATCGACAGTGCATTGTTTACGTCAGTCATCGACAGGCCCATCGCCCGGGCGTTTACCCGGTCAACTTCGACATGAAGCTGGGGGGCAGGTGCCTCGTCTTCGGGCCGGATATTGGCCAGCGTCGGACTTTGCATCGCCATGCCAAGCAGCTGATCGCGAGCGGCAGTAAGCGCTTCGCGCCCCAGCCCTGCACGGTCCTGCAGCTTCATAGTGAAACCGCTGGCCTGTCCAAGCGACTGGATCGCCGGGGGCTGGATCGCGAAGGCAAGGGCATTGTCGAGCCCCATGAATGTGCCCATGGCGCGCCCGACGAGACCTTCCGCCGAGCTTCCATCGCCGCTTCGTTCACCCCAATCTTCGAGCGGGGTGAAAATGATGGCGTGATTTTGTCCTTGGCCGAAGAAGCTGAAGCCCCTTACGACAACGCGATCCTCGACCTCTTCCTGGGCCGCCCAGAATTCCTCGACCGGTGCCAGCGCCTCGTCCAGGCGTTCACGTGTCGAACCGGCCGGTGACTGGACGACGGAGATGACATAGCCCTGGTCTTCGGTGGGAAGGAACCCGCCGGGCAGGCGGAAGAAGAGCAGGCCGGTAAGGCCGGCGAGCAAAAGGAATACAGCGAAGCCGCGCATCGGCCGGTTGAGGATCCGCTCGTTCGTCTTGCCATATCGATCGGTCATTCGCCCGAACCAGCGATTGAAGCGTCCGAAGAAGCGGCCCATCGAACGGCGCCCCTTCTCGACCGTGCCACGCCATCCGTTCGGTACAGGCCTGTCGGCTTCGTCATCTGAAGGCGCTTCTTCGTCATGTCCCTGCACGTCTTCCTTACGCAGGAATGTCGCGCAGAGGGCCGGCGTAAGCGACAGCGCAAGCACGGCGGAGAAGAAGATCGAAATGGCCAGTGTAACCGAGAACTGGCGGTAGATGCCGCCAGTCGAGCCCGGGAAGAACGCCATGGGGATGAAGACCGCGATCAGGACAAGCGTGATACCGATGATGGCACCGGTAATCTGATCCATGGCCTTGCGGGTGGCCTGTAGCGGGCCAAGGCCCTCTTCGCGCATGATCCGCTCCACATTCTCGATAACGACAATCGCGTCATCGACCAGGATACCGATCGCCAGAACCATTCCGAACAGCGAAAGCACATTGATCGAGAAGCCGAACAGCCACAGGCCGAGACATGCGCCGGCAAGTGCAATAGGCACCACCAGAGTGGGAATGAGAGTTGCGCGCCAGTTCTGGAGGAACAGGAACATCACAAGGAACACGAGGACCATCGCCTCGACCAGCGTTTTGACGACCTCTTCGACCGAAATTTCGACAAAGGGAGTAGTGTCGTAGGGAACGGACCAAGCGACATCCTGCGGCAGGCCCGCTCCGATTTCCTCCATCCGTTCCTTGACGCCTTCTGCCGTCGAGAGGGCGTTGGCGCCGGTAGCTAGCTGGATTGCCATTCCGGCCATGGGCTGGCCGTTCAGCGTGGTTGAGGTGGCATAGCTTTGCGCCCCGATTTCGACCCGGGCCACATCGCCAAGGCGAACACTGGCACCGCCTTCGTCGGTCCGCAGGATGATGCGGCGGAACTCGTCTTCGGTCGCGAAACGGTTTTCGGTCGTGATCGTCGCGGTGATTTCCTGCCCTTCCTGAAGCGGAAGTGCGCCGATCGAGCCACCTGCGGTCTGCGCATTCTGTTCACGAATGGCCGCCACGACCGCGCTTGGCGAAAGATTGTAGGACGCAAGCTTTTCCGGATCGAGCCAGATGCGCATGGCATATTCGGAGCCGAACAGCGTCACGTCACCGACGCCTGCTACGCGGCGCAATTCGTCCACCACCTGGGTCGATGCGATGTTGCCGAGGTCGGTGGTATCAAGATTACCCGATTTGGAAGTCAGTGCCACGATGAGCAGGAAGCCGGCATTGGCCTGCCGCACCGTGATACCTTGGCGGCGAACTTCCTCTGGCAGGCGCGCTTCGACGGTGCTCAGCCGGTTCTGGACTTCGGTTTGGGCGATATCGATGTCGGTCCCGGCTTCGAAGGTCAGCGTAATCGCTGCCGAACCGTTCGAGCGACTGGATGAGGACATGTAGAGGAAGCCCTCCACCCCATTCAGCTGTTGCTCGATCACCTGCGTCACGTTCTGTTCGAGCGTCTCGGCATCGGCACCCGGATAGACGACATTGATTGCCAGCGACGGCGGCGCAACTTCGGGATATTGTTCGATGGGCAGCGCGCGCAGAGCAATGAAGCCCGACAGCAAGATGCCGAGCGAAATCACCCATGCGAAGATGGGGCGATCGATAAAAAAGCGCGCCATTTACTTGGCCTTTGCTGCGGGTTTGGCGGGCGCCTGCTGGCCGGTCCGCGTGTTCGCGACTTTTACCGGCATTCCCGGCTGCAGTTTCTGAAGGTTGGACACGATTACCTGGTCCCCAGGATTAAGCCCGCTTTCAACCACCCAGTCGTCGCCAATCAATTGGCCCAGCTTGACCGGGCGAGGCGCCGCCTTGCCTTCCTTGTCGACGATCATAACGGTTCCGCCGCCATCCGTGACGGTGATTGCGCGCTGCGGAATGGCAACGACGTTACTGACCTTGCCGGCATAGATGCGGGCGTTGACGAATTCGCCCGACAGAAGAAGACCGTCAGGATTGGGGAATTCGGCGCGCAGCTGCACGGTGCCGGTTGCCTCGTCGACAGAGAAGTCGAGGAATTCGATCACGCCAGGCAAATCATACTCGGTTCCGTCCGCAAACAGCAGGCGAACCTCCACTGCATCGCCGGGGGACAGATCGAGCTGTCCATCGGCGATGGCCCGCCGAATTTTGAGCACCTCCGTCGCCGACTGTGCGAAGGATACATAAATTGGCGAAATCTGTTCGATCCGCGTCATCAGGGTGCCTTCGGGCTGCGACACGAGCGCGCCTTCGGTGACCGCGGCGCGGCCCGCACGACCCGAAATCGGGGCACGGACAGTGGTATAGCCGAGCTGAAGCGAGGCCGCTCGCAGCTGCGCCTGGATCTGGGCCACATTCGCATTGGCTTCGCGTGCAGCGGCCTGTGCAGCGTCAAACTCCTGCCCGCTGATGGCGTTTTCTTCCAGAAGCGGCCGATAGCGCTTTACCACCGCATTGGCATTGGCGGCCGTCGCCCGAGCCCGCTCGAGGCTTGCCTGCGTCTGAGCATAGCTCGCCCGAAGTTCGGCAGGATCGATGCGAAAGAGCGCCTGCCCTTTGCCCACATCGGTACCTTCTTCGTACATGCGGTCCTGAACGATGCCGGTCACGCGCGCCCTGACTTCGGCCACACGAACCGGTTCCACCCGGCCGGGGAGTTCGATGACATTATCCAGACTGGTCTTTCCGACGGTCACCGTGCGCACAGGAATAGCCTGATCCTGCGGAGGAGCTTCGGCTGAGGAACATGCCGCGACCAAGGCCCCGAGAACCAAAAACAGGAAAGTTCGAAAAAGCTGCATCATATATCCTTGCGGAAAATCCCACGGTTTCACCCGCCATTCATATGGATCGGCCTTTTGACAATTTTAGTACAACTGTAAATTGACATTTTTGCATCATTTGTAGAAAAGATTGTTATGGAAGAACGGGCATGCATGATCGCGGAGGCGGGCTACGAAGTGATTAGCCGCTATGGAATACGCCGCGCCACGATGAACGATATTGCGCAAGCTGCAGGCGTTTCACGTCAGACTGTTTACAATATCTTTCCTAACAGGGAAGAGTTGTTGCACGGTGTTATCCGCTATCATTTTTGGCACAAGTGGAACGAGATCAGCGAAGCGGTCGATCAAGTCGAAAATCGCGAAGAACGGATTGCGATTCTTCTTGATCGCCTTGTGGTGAGATCTTGGGAATCCATGCAGGCCATGCCTCATGCCGACGAGCTGGAACTCGAGATCGACACTACGATGCGCGAGCGGATTGCAGACATCCATGAGGAAGCCGCGACAAATCTTTGCGAATTCTTCAGCCCTTATGAAAGACAGCTTAGTTCCCGGGGCATGACAGCGAAGGGGATCGGCGAGATGCTGCACCTGGCGTTCGTGGGTATGAAGCTGAGTTCCACCAGCCAGGCTCAATTGGAGACCGTGGTGGGCACAATGAAGGCCTGCCTTCTCGCCGTTACCGAATAGCGCCAAGCCTTCGGAAACGCCATTGTCGGCCTATAATGGCAACGAAACACGCAGTTCTGCGCCATCATAGATCAGTGTCCTGATCGGCTCTTCCGAGAATACCGGCGCAGCACCATTTCCATCGTGGAAAACGATACCGATCTGCCGCTCAGAATGCATTCCGGGATAAGTCCCCGCCCGCGCGCCGATCGTCAGAATTCTGCTAGTTTCGTCCCATGCCATAGGAATACGGGCGAACTCGCCCCTTTCATAACCCATGTCGGTCCCTTCATCCTCGTAAAGGGTGAAGCTGCCATCGGAGCCGGCGAAGACATGAACGGTCAGCGCGCCCCCGGTGTCCTGCGCAGTTGACTTGATCGCCGGGCCGCTGGGCACGATGGAACCGGCGCGTACGAATAAGGGCATCCGTTCCCGCGGCGCCTTCGCCACGATTGTCTGCCCGCCCTCCAGGCGCTGCCCGTTACTGACGTCCACCCACTGCGCTCCCGAAGGGAGGTAGACCGCGCGCTCGCGCGCTTCGAACTGCGTGACTGGCGCCACGAGTAGCGCCGGACCGAACAGATACTGATCGTCGATTTCCCAGGTCGCACGAACAGTTTTGAAATCCATCACCAGCGGCCGCATTATCGTGCCGTCATCGAAATGCGTGCTCGCCGCCACTGTGTAAATATAGGGCATCAGCGCGTAGCGCAGGCGATGGTAATAGGTGAGGCTCTCCATCATCGCAGGATCGCCAGACGCGATGATCGGCGACTCGCGCTGCGGATATTCACCATGACTGCGGAACAACGGGCTGAAAGCGCCGAACTGGAACCATCGGGTGTAGAGCTCGCGCCATTCGGGCAGGTGCTCCGGATCTTCCTGGCTGAACCGGCTTTCAAGCGAGAAGCCGCCAATATCGTGAGTCCAGTGTGGCACACCCGCGAGGCTGAGATTAAGCCCGGCGCTGATCTGGTCGCGCAGATCGTCCCACCGCGCTGCGACGTCGCCTGACCAGAGAGCTGCACTTGCCCGCTGTATGCCGCCGAATCCGCTTCGAGTAAGGATGAAGGGCCGCGTATCGGGCCGCGCCGCGCGCAGCCCCTCGGCCACGCCTTCTGCGTGAGGCAACGGGTAGGAATTGAAGATCGCTGCTCCGGGCACGCCGGTGGCAGGACTGGTCATCTGATATTTGCGTTCTTCAACCGAAAGGTTGGAATGCCAGTCCGGCTCGGTCGCATCCATCCACCAAGCATCGAAACCCAGCGGCAGCAATGAGTCGCGCATCTGGCGCCAGTAGATCCCGCGCGCCTCGGCAGTATAGGGATCGTAAAAGGTGTTGGCATACCCGCGTCCGACCCAGTCGAGCTGGCCCGCTTCCAGCGGCCGCGGATAAAGATACCCTCCCGCGGCCAGTTCCTGCGCATGAGCTGTGTCCGGATAGAATTTGGGCCAGACGGAGATCATGATCCGAACGTCCTGATCGTGGACCTCGCGCACCATGGCAGCAGGATCGGGAAAACGCTGCTCATCGAAGCAGTGGCAGCCCCATTTGTCTTCCGGCCAATAAAACCAATCCTGCACGATATTGTCGATCGGGATGCGAGCGTCGCGATATTGCTTCACCACATCCAGCAGTTCAGCCTGCGTGTTGTAACGCTGGCGCGATTGCCAGAAACCGAACGCCCATTTGGGCATCATCGGCGCCTGCCCCGTCAACCGGCGATATCCGGCAATGACCTCGTCCATGGTCGGTGCAGGAACGACGTAGTAATCGATCGCCCTACCCGCCTCACTTGCGAAGCTGACCGAGTGGCGATCTTGCTGCGGCAGAGGATCGGCATGTTCCAGCGCGATATAGCCTTGGTTCGGCTCCCAATCGACTTTCAGCTGGACCGGCTTTCCGGCTGTCAGTTCGAGCTCGAAGTTGTGATACCAGGGGTTCCAGTTCTGGCGCCAGCGGTTCAGCACTTCCTCCCCATCCGCGCTCACGGTCACATAGCTTGAAGAGTAAAGGCGGAACTTGTGCGTGCCGCTGGTCTCTGGGGTGAAGGAGCCCGTCCAGACGACCCGCTGTGGTTCAACCGAATTCCCGCCCGTGTTCTGCCCTGTGGTGGCCGCTTCAACTGCCGCGGTGGCTTCTGCCGGCCAGCGCGCCTGATCCTGGATGTATTGATAGTCAATGCTCGGTTCCCGGCGGGACACAACCAGTTCCTCGCCGAGATAATAGTCCGCCTTCCAGCTCTCCTGAGCCCCATGGTAGCCGCTGCCTGACATGACCACCGGCGAGAGTCTCAGCTTCTCGTATGGCTGTGGGTCACCCACGCGGGTAATCGAGTTATTATCCCACAGCAGCCCATACCCGCGTGTCGAGACGAGGTAGGGAATGCTGATCGCCATATTGTGCTGGGCAAGCTCCACGTCTTCGCCATTGTAGTTCATCTGGCGGTTCTGGTGCTGGCCGAGACCATAGAGCCCTTCGTCCGTACCGCGGTTGAACTGGACGCGGGTGGCAAACCAGTCCTGCCCTTCCAGCTCAGTCGGCGTTATCCTACGGGCCGCGGCGTTTTCGTCGAGCAGCAGCTCTCCGTCGCGGCCGTACACGACCAGGCGTCCGTCGGTCAGGTGCACATTTGCCGTCCCTCCGGTGGAAACCAAGCTCGCCCAACCGTCCTTCTGAGAGAACGCGGGCACGCCATCGGCGTCGGCAATCACCATGAGGCTTTCCCCCGCATCATCGACATCCTGCGCCACCGTTACGCGGAACGCACCATCGGTAAAGGCGAGGACGCGGACTTCCTCCCCTGCGTCCGTCGTCACCAGCATCCCATGCTCGACCGGAACGGCCTCTCCCCCCAAGGCTGACGTCGTCATCGCCAGAAAGCTGGCGGTCACGCCAAGTGCGAATTTCATCGGTAAGTCCCCATTTCCACTCGGAGCCAGACTGGCTGCTCTCCGAAATTGAATCCGTAATCCACCTGATCACCGTTCCAACGGCGGCGCATCACCCACTCACCGCCTTCGAAGCGACCTTCCTGCGCTTCGATAATCTGCTCGTGCTCACCTGCGCTCGGATTGCTGAGTGCGAGACGCACCCGCACATTGCGCCCGGTGAGGAGGAAGGTATCGTCCTCCAGTTGCGCCAGCATGGCGCCGCCCGTCGGTTCATCTTTCAGCGGATGGTCCTTCTGACCGGCAAAGCTCCAGTCGTCCTCACCAAACATCCAGCGCCCGTATTGTGCAGTTACTCGCCAGCGACCCATGGTGTGGGCTTGGTCTGCGCCTTCCGGACCGCGAGCTGTGCCCCAAGTCGGATGGTCCATCGCGATGCGTGCCCAGTCGCGCGCGGCCGGCGCCAAAAGACGGTATGGAGCAGCGAAAGCTTCCAGGGTTTCCTCATCCAGTTCGGCTGCACCGAGCGGATGATTGGAAAAGCCCGATGCGTCCATTCCGACCGGGCTGAACATCACACCGCCGCGGCCGAGTGTGGGCCAGACGAAGCGTGCATATTCCCGTGCATTGCCAATCTCTGGAACCACGAGCGGCCACTTTCCTTCCCCATAGCGATCGAGATAGCGATGCACGGATTTAGCGTCGCTCGTATAGATATCGGGGCCGTAAGCATCGATACTGGGCGCGGCGATCCGCCAGATCGGTAATGCGTTCCAATTGGGCCCGCCCGAGGGTCCTACATGCCCTCCCTCATCGGTGAAGGCATCACCCAGCGCCGCATTGACCATGACCGGAAGATCCATTCGGCCTGACCTGCGAGCGTTACCCCTTCGACATAGCGGGCCATGTACCAGCTCATGAAAAACTGCTCGGCGCGCGAACCGAATGCCTCGACCCACGTTTGACGAGCGATACCGAGGCCCTCGGCCAGCTGCTCCGGTATTGGCTGTTCGAACACGCTTTTAGGGCCATCCGCATGGTCGCGGGCGAGGCGATAGCTGCCAGTTTCGTTCTCGACCTGCACCATGACGACGGTATGCTGCCGGTCGATCTCTGCCAGATGCCGCATCACCATTGCGAAGGCCCTCGCATCGGCCGCCATCGTCGCCGCGCCATGAGGGGATAGCGCGTAATGCGCAGAACCATCCTGCCGCCGCATCCTGGGAAAACGCAACCCGTCAGCCTTGACCCAGGAGGGCGCATAAGCGGGCGCAGTATTCTTGAAGGCTCCGTACCATAGCAACACCAAGCGTTTGTCATGCGCACGCGCCTCGGCCACTAGTCTATCGAGGAAGTTGAAGTCGAACTGGCCTTCCACAGGCTCCACCTGCTCCCACGCGATCGGCATCAGCAAGGTGTTTGCATGAACCCGGTTCACCACCGGCCACACGGTTTCCAGCATCTCTGGATAGTTGGAAGAATTGTTGGCCTGCACCGCCAGCGCCAGAAATGGTTCACCATCCACGATGAAGGCTGTGTGAGCTGAACCCTGCCGGAAATGTGGTGCCTGCGACGATACATGAGGCGCATACAGAAAAGCCAATACTGCGCCGGCCATTGCCGCAATTAGTCGCACATGCCCCTCCCCTATTTGCGCTACCATCGCAAAAAGGAACGGCATTGCAAGAGTTACCCGCTGGTCAGTGCAAGCTATCTCGGCATTCAATACCTTGATGCCGAAAGCACCACCGAGAGATAGAGTGGTAGTTCGAGAAGGTCTCGGGCCCGACCATTAGTCGCCCCCGCAGCCTAGCAGCGTCGGTTGGTCGCCATTTGCGGCGTATGAGCCACCGTACAGTATTGTGATTTTGGGATAATGTTTGGTTGCGGGGGTTGGATTTGAACCAACGACCTTCAGGTTATGAGCCTGACGAGCTACCGGACTGCTCCACCCCGCGGTACCGTTGTCTTTGGA